>CAZIUG010000001.1:0-1814 GCA_964542645.1 uncultured Opitutales bacterium
GAGCTTTTGAGTATCTTCTAGAAAATCTGGGGAGATCATCAGTTCTATCAGGCCGCATGAAGGATCTATCGTTCGGACTACAGCAATATGATCGTAACCTTCAAAGATGCTAACGATGTAGGCGATGTCTTTTTTATTAACTTCTACTTGCCATTGAATGGAATCTTTGTATTTGGAGACTGTATTAGGAATACTCACGATTTTTCTCAAGCAATAACATTATGAGGCTGATAGCTGAAGGCGTGATACCCGAGATACGCGATGCCTGCCCAAGTGTGACAGGACGAATAGACTCTAGCTTTTGTGCTACCTCATGTGAAAGACCGGAAACACCTTCATACTTAAAACTTTCCGGAATTCGGTAGTGCTCCAACTTTTTCTGCTTTTCTATTAATTGATTCTGACGAGCGATGAAACCTTCATACTTGATACGAATCTCTACCTGCTCGCCGACTAGTTGCGGGACTTCTTCTCCCTCGAAGGCACGCAGCAATTCATCATGTTTTACTTCTGGCCTACGCAATAAAACATTTAAGGTCGTTGCATTACGCAATTCATTAATTCCAAGTTTCGACAGACGCGTTAGATTGTCTGGGTTGGGTGCCACCGTTGTAGCCTCTAATCTTTGGATTTCACGTTCTACAGCCTTGTATTTTTCCATGCAATGGTTATAAAGTTCTCCGTTAACCAGACCCAATTCATAGCCCTTTCCCATTAACCGTTGGTCGGCATTATCCTGTCTTAGAATCAGTCGATATTCGGCGCGGGAGGTAAACATGCGATAGGGCTCTTGTGTTCCTTTAGTAACGAGGTCATCAATAAGCACACCGATATAGCTGTCCATTCTTGTCAGCAAAAACGGTTTACGTTTTTGCGATTTAAGTGCTGCATTGATTCCCGCCATCAACCCCTGGCCGGCTGCTTCTTCATAACCTGATGTCCCATTAATTTGCCCTGCATGAAATAACCCACTCACCCGTTTTGTTTCTAGGGATGGCATTAACTGTGTTGGTGGAACAAAATCGTATTCCACTGCGTATCCTGGGAGAACAATTTCAGCATTTTCTAGTCCCTTAATCGTGCGAACGATTTGCTTTTGTACATTTTCATCCATGCTCGTAGAAATACCATTGGGATAAATCCAGTCTGTGTCGAGGCCCTCCGGTTCCAAGAAAATATTATGCGATGTCTTATCGGGAAATTTAATTACCTTGTCTTCAATTGAAGGACAATAGCGGGGTCCTACACCTTCGATGATGCCGCTGTATAAAGGTGATCGGTCGAGATTGTTATGAATCACTTCCGCAGTTTTCTCATTCGTTGCGGTAATATGACAAGGTACCTGTTTGCGCTCTATATGAGATGTGGAAAAAGAAAAAGGTCGGGGTATGACATCTCCATCTTGTACAACGCATCGGGAAAAATCGATACTGTCTCGTTTCAATCGCGGCGGAGTGCCTGTCTTTAAGCGCCCGAGTTCGAATCCAGCGGCCAGAAAAGATTGTGATAATTTTGTCGAAGGTTTTTCACCCACCCGGCCAGCAGGACGACTATCTAGTCCAATATGAATTCGACCATTTAAAAAAGTCCCGGTAGTGATGACAATGGAACCACATTGAAACTCCAAACCGCTGGCAGTTCGTATTCCTCTTACTTCATTATTTTCAAAAATAAGTTCATCAACTTCTTCAAAGAGAAGCTCCAGATTAGAGGTATTTTCAAGAACCCGACGCATGGCATTTTTGTATTGGTGTTTATCTGCCTGGGCACGATAACCGTGGACTGCGGGTCCTTTAGAAGAATTTAATAAACGA
>CAZIUG010000002.1:0-1515 GCA_964542645.1 uncultured Opitutales bacterium
TATGAGGGGTTACGGTGAAACAGATGCTCCTTCTGAAATAGATGAATATGATATGAATCACCTAACAGCTGACATGGTAGGAATACTCGATGCCCTCGGAGAGACTACAGCCTATATAGTGGGGCACGACTGGGGAGCGCCGGGCGCTACCTTCAGTGCATTATTTTACCCAGAACGTTTTACAAAATTGGTGATCATGAGTGTTCCCTACAACGGCAGACAAGATCAGAACCCAATTGAAGGTATGAAAGCAGTATTCCAAGATAATTTCTTTTATATCCTTTATCACAACGAACCTAACGGAGTAGCAGAAAATGAATACGATAAAGCTCCACGAGATTTGATTAGTAAGTTCTATCAATCTCCTGGAGCTCGAACAAAATCACCAAAAATTACAGATTCAAAGCGTTCTGCAGGAGGGTTTTTACCTCGAATAGGGGAACCGGAAGGGTTGCCTAGCTGGTTTACACAAGAGGATTTAGATTATGTCGTTGGACAATTTGAACAGTCCGGTTTTCGTGGCGGCGTTAATTACTATAGAAATATAGAAAGGAATTGGAAATTAACGGAAGACTTGCAAGATCACAGTATTAAAGTTCCCACCTTATTCCTAGCAGGAAGCCAAGACATGGTAATCGGTGGAGCTGATAAAGAAGCCTTAGAAAGTTCTATGAAAGAAGTCATCCCTTTGCTTGAAGAAGTAGTGCTGCTTCCCAATATCGGCCACTGGGTACAACAGGAAGCCGCAGAAGAAACCAATTCAATTCTTATTGATTTCCTGAAATGAATACTTCTTTCTCAATTACCCGCCTAGACAAGACCTTTGGGGTGATTGTTGAAGGACTAAAATTAGCAGATTTAAAAAATTCTCAAGCTGACGAATTGTATAAACTTTGGATAGAGCATCATTTATTGATTTTTCCTAATCAACATTTAAGTCAAGACGAGCAGATTGAGTTTGCAAAATTATTTGGAGAAATGGAGTTTGATATAACGCCTATAAGTAATGTGAGAAAAGACGGGAGTATTAGAGATCCAGTAAATGATGACATAGTCAAATCTTTGAGAGGAAATATGGAATGGCATCACGACAGCACTTACATGCCTATTCAAGCAAAAGGATCAGTTTTTACAGCTCATCAGGTCCCGGAAACAGGTGGTGAGACGGGCTGGGCAGATATGACATCAGCTTACGAAGCCCTAGATCAGAATATGAAAGATAAGATAGAAGATCTTAGCGCCTATCACTCCTACACCTACAGCCAAGCCAAATATAAACACAAACCTCAATCGGAGAGTGAATTCAGTGGCTACGGTTTCGATGTTGACACACCTCCATTTCGTCCCTTAGTTAAAACACACCCTGAGACTGGAAAAAAATCATTGTTGATAGGAAGGCATGCTTATGGAATACCAGGAATGACAAAAGAAGAGTCAAAGGCTTTACTAGATGAGCTCAATGATTTTGCGTGCCAGGGAGACAGGGTTTACCACCACTCATGGAAGGTAGGTGAC
>CAZIUG010000003.1:0-286528 GCA_964542645.1 uncultured Opitutales bacterium
CGAGGTTAACGACTCGTCATAGAATACCCTGATAAGAATTTCCGAATAGTCCTGACCAATCAGACCGAGCCTTCGATTAACATCCTTTGAGGAAACGCTCCCAGAACCAACCTTCTACTTCACGCACCTGTCGATCGCTTCGTTGACACCTATAAAGCGAGCCCCCCAATAGAAGATTAACAAAGGCCAATAAAACCCCTTGAAAATAAATGCGCTGTTACATAGAAACCAGCCCTAGCTTTCTCCGGTAATTATTGCTCAGAACTGGAACAATTGGACTAGATGGAGCTCAGGGAGCGAAAGAAGGCGCTGATATTGGGCGCTACATCAAGTATTGCGCAGGCGGTCGCACGGGAGTTGGCGCGAATGGATTATGATTTTCATTTGGTGGCCCGCGATAGGGAGCGTCTTAAAGCGGTTGGCGATGACCTGAGGGCGCGCAGTGCTTGTCGTTGTTCGGAACAGGTTTTTGATCTTGTGGAGACGGAGCGACATTCGGAAGTCCTGGAGGGCGCCAAGGAGGCCCTTGGAGGATTAGATTTGGCTCTCATTGCCTACGGCACCATGGGTAATCAGCGGGAATGCGAGACGGATTTTGGTCGCGTAGGAGAGGAGATCACGACCAACTTCACGAGCGTTGCCTCTATCCTAAATCTATTAACATGTTTTTTCGAGAATCAAGGCAGCGGATCACTTGCTATTATCACCTCTGTGGCAGGTGATCGGGGAAGAAAACACAACTACATCTACGGTTCCACCAAGGGGGCGATTTCGATCTACGCACAGGGGCTGCGCAACCGACTCTGTCGAAAGGGCGTTCACGTTCTTACGATTAAGCCAGGATTCGTTGACACACCGCTAACCTCACACCTAGTTAAAAACCGGCTCTACGTGAAACCGGAGGTTGTAGCCAAGGATATCGTTAAGGCGCTTCGGGAAAAGCGAGAGGTTATTTATACGCCTTGGTACTGGTTTTGGATTATGTGGGGGATCAGAATAATTCCGGAGGGAATTTTTAAGCATTTTCGGCTTTAGTTAGAAAATGCTAGCAACTCCTGTTGAGAGGCCCACATTTACATCGAAGTTAAGCTTTACTGCGAACCATTGGGGGATTGAAACTTAATATGAGAGTTGAGGGCTCTAGATTTTATTTGCTCCTATTGAAGGGAGTATTGTAGTTTCCCGGTGCGACGGTAGAATTATCAATGGTGATGAGATTTTTTAATTTGAGTAAGGGAGTGCTTTGGGCTCTGGTGATGTTTGGTCCTTCCCTAGGAGTCATGGGAGCCGCCGACCAGAATAAACTGGATGAACACCAGAATAAACTAGATGAACGCATCCGGAAGTTGACCGACCGGTTCGAGTTGATCGCCGGAAAGTCGCGGACCAAAATTCCTGGCTATGTCCTCCGTCGTGCCCAGGGGATCGTGATTTTCCAGGAGTTCGAGGCTGGGCTTCTCATTGGTGTTCGAGGTGGCAATGGAATTGCACTGGCACGGGATCCCAAAACTGGGAAGTGGAGTTTCCCCTCTTTCGTTAAGACAGGGAAGGGAAGTTTTGGTCTGCAAGCCGGAGGACATGAGATTTCAGCTGTTATGGTAGTTTTGGATTCCAGTGTGATGCGACAGCTTGCACGGGCGAGATTTAAGATCGGGGTTAATGCGGCAGCCACTGGGGGGCCTGTGGGAGTTGAAGCCGATACAAGAGTCGGACTTCCTCCGATCGTCGTGTATTCAAATGCTACAGGACTGTTTGCGGGAGTTTCTATCGAGGGTGGCGTTTTGACGCCAGGTAATAAAGCGAATGAGAGGTATTACCGCATGGGAGGGGTTACCATGTATGAAATCCTCTACGAAGGCACGGGGGCGGAAACTCCGACCACGCAGAGGCTGCTCGAGACGATTGGTCGGTATGAGCGTGACTAGGATCACAAGATCTTTGTGACTTTTCTGTGGTGCGGTACCCCATCTACATCAAGTTTTACAACGAACAGGAAAGTGAGCTAATCTACAAAGGAACCCCAAATGCAGGGTGTTGTGCCCGGTAAGATCTAGACCCCGGAAACGCTCTTCCTTTAAAACGCAAGGACTGAACCATAACATTTTAGACTCTACTGCATCCCTAGTTGTCGCTGGAAAGTACGAAATGGGTGATGTTTCACTTTTTATTCGATTAGTATTTTCTTAAAGTGGTGTGTGATAATTTTGTTGGCAGTTTTGTGTTTTTTCTTAAGAATGATCGCCACAATCTGTAATGATTGCATTATTGGGAGGAACTAATTCTATGAAAATTCAAGCTTATCTTAAACCGACATGCGGGTGGAGCAAGGGCGTGCGAGCGATCTTCGCGAAGTATGATTTGGAGTACGAAGACAAGGATATTATTAACAACCAGGCGATCTACGCCGAGATGGTTGAAAGATCTGGCCAAATGCTTTCCCCGTGCGTGGAGATTGATGGTGTAATGCTGGCTGATGTAAGTGGGGAAGAAGTTGAAAACTATCTTCTGAGCAATGGGCTGGTGAACCACAGTGATACGGAGGCAGGCGTACCGATTGATGCTCCTTGCACAGATGAGCAGCATGCACAAATGAACGCGCAATCCCAATCTGTTCGGTTTTTTTAGGATTCAGTCCGAATTGGGATGAGCTTTCGTTAATTCAGTAACGATGGTGGGTTTCGATTAGGACTGGAGAGAGTGAGATTCTAATAGATCTCTTCGATTGTAATCCGAATGTCTGAATCAGGGCTGCAGTCGGCTCGTATGGAGACGAAACGGTGCCGATATTTGAAATAGGCTGGCCAGAGTGCCTTCCGATCGGTTTCAGGTACAGATATATGATTAATGGCGTCAGGGGAATGGAAATCAAAATCCCCCTCCGGGATATTTCTTGGGAGGTGAACCATTCGCTTTTTGCAGTCGAAGAGAAACATCAACCAATGGTTGGCTGATTCGTAGTTTTTCTCCGCAACCATGCCAAAGAGGTGGAGATCTTTTTCAGAGAGGGTCAGTCCCGCCTCCTCCCGCGCCTCTCGGATGGCACATTCAAAAGGACTCTCTCCAGTGTCCATTTCAAGTTTACCTCCGATCCCACTCCAAAGTCCAAAATTGGGCTGCTTTCGTCTCTTCAGCAGAAGAAAACTTCCTCTGGGATTCCGAATATACAATAAGACACTGATTTTGTAGGGGAGCGATGCCATTGAATTTTACTTAAGGGTCACAGACTCGGTTTTATACCGGGTGGATACTTCCGAGCGAGTATTAGTTATTGCGAATAATATGGAAAGGCTATAGGTAGATATTCAGGCGGATGAGATTGACGGAATTTCGGTCAAGTAATTGATGAGTGATTCAGGCCTGATAACAAAAGCCTTGCCACCACCCAAGTTACTGTCAGTGGCTTAATGGTAAGATCAGTTGATTCTAATCTTCAGCTCTGAGAATCAGCAAGCTTGGCCTCGTAACCTCGTTCCTGCGCAATAGGCTGGTCACGGATGGATTTTTAATTGAGGAAGCTTATGGGTTACAATGTTTTTATCTAGTTTTTACTTGTCGGTAGCATCCAATTAAGCACCATCGTGCGGCCTGACAACATACCGTGGACGACTAAAGCAAAAGGTTATCAAAGAGATGACTGAAGAAAAATTTAGACTTAAGATAGGCTTGCCAAGTGGTAGCCTTGAAAAGGCAACCTTAGCCCTTTTTGCGAAAGCGGGATGGAAAGTCTCAGCCAGCGCACGCTCCTACAAACCAGTAATCGACGACCCCGAACTGGAAGGACATTTCTTGCGCTCCCAAGAGATCAGTATGAATGTTGAGATGGGGCATTTTGATTGCGGTCTTTGTGGATACGATTGGGTTGTGGAAAATGGATCCGATGTGGTGGAGGTATGCGAGCTCCCGTACAGTAAAGCTTCGAATAGGGCTTCAAGATGGGTATTGGTAGTTCCTGAGTCATCGGCGATCCGCGATATTGAAGATCTAAAGGGAAAGCGCATTGCTACAGAATTGGTCGGAGTTACGCAGCGATATCTGGAAACCAAGGGGATTGAGGCAAAAGTTGAATTCTCTTGGGGCGCAACCGAGGGGAAAGTTCCTGATCTGGTGGATGCAATTGTAGATATTACCGAGACTGGGGCTTCAATTCGTGCTAATCAGCTGCGCATCGTGGAGACCCTGCTTGAGACAAGCACGAGGGTAATTGCGAACCGAGAGAGCTGGAAAGACCGGAAGAAGCGCGATAAGATTGAGACGATTGCTCTACTTCTAAGGGCGGCTTTGGAAGCCGAAGACAAGGTCGGGTTGAAGTTGAACTGTCGAAAAAGTAGCCTTGAAAGTATTTTAAAAACCCTGCCCGCTTTGCGTAACCCTACGGTGAGTCAACTGGCGGATCCGGAATGGGTGGCGCTGGAAACGATTATCGACGAGACAGTAGTACGGGAGATCATTCCGGTTCTCAAATCCAACGGAGCCGAAGGGATCATCGAGTACCCATTGAATAAAGTTATCTACTAGAAATCGTTCGACACTGAATTGGTCTTATTTCTGTGGCATCGACCTGCAATTTGGAGAGTCAGTCTGGTTCGGAGTTCAAAGTCCCACAAAAGTGAAGACTGCTTTTTCCTTGCACGAATCAATGTTTAGGGCCAGTTTGTTGGCTTTTTCGCGCATTTAGAATGCCGTGCGAGATCTATTCGTTTGGGGGATATTATCTCTCACGGCCTGATAACATTAATCCCTTCGGTCATTTTGACGAAGAGTATTTGGACTGAAAAGAGCCTATGAGTTCGACTATAATGGAGGAATTGCTCGCTGAGAGCAGCTTTGAAAACCTTAAAGAGGGAGCGATCGTAACAGGAACGATCACCGAGATCCGCGATAGCGAGGTGGTGATTGATATTGGGGCCAAGGCCGAAGGCGAGATTTCCGCTTCTGAATTCATTGATGTAGGGGAGTTACAGATTGGGGCCGAAATTGAGGTTTTCCTTGAAAAGCTAGAGGATCGGGATGGCAATCCGATCCTTTCCTATGACAAGGCCGAACAGAAGAAGAACTGGGAGAATATCCTAACCCAGTGTGAGGAAGGAACAGTCATGTCGGGCCGGGTTAAGGCTAAAGTTAAGGGAGGGTTGATTGTCAATATTGGTGTCGATTCCTTTCTTCCTGCTTCACAGATCGATATTCAACCTCCAAAGAATCTCGATCAATATATAGGGCAGACATACGATTTTAAGGTTCTAAAAATCAATCAGGATCGCCGGAATATTGTAGTATCCCGCCGTGAACTAATTGAAGAGCAGCGACAGGTAAAGCGACGGGAGCTCCTCGAAAAAGTGAATCCAAATGATATTCGAACAGGAGTGGTAAAGAACATCACTGACTACGGCGCTTTTATCGATCTCGATGGACTTGACGGGCTATTGCACATCACGGATATGAGTTGGGGCCGAATTTCACATCCGACCGAAATGGTTAAGGTGGGAGAAGAAGTCAATGTGATGATTATCGAAGTGGATCAGGAGCGAGAGCGCGTCTCGCTTGGGCTTAAACAGACAACGCCGAATCCTTGGGAAGGTATCGACAGCCGCTATCCAGTAGGCGTGCAAGTCCGTGGGAAAGTTGTAAACCTCGTGCCCTACGGTGCTTTCGTCGAGTTGGAGGAAGGTGTCGAGGGCTTAGTTCACGTCACTGAACTCTCCTGGACCAAACGAGTTAACAAGCCTAGCGAGGTACTCAATGTGGGGGACGAAGTGGAAGCAATTGTGTTGGGGATCCAAAAAGAGGAGCAAAAGATTTCGTTGAGTGTTCGTCAGCTGGAACCGAATCCATGGGACATGACGAAACACAATTACCCAGTTGGGGCCAGGGTGCGCGGAAGGATTCGTAACTTGACCAGTTACGGAGCCTTTGTTGAATTGGAAGAGGGGATCGACGGAATGATCCATGTTTCTGACATGTCATGGACTCGGAAGGTCAACCATCCGAGTGAAATCGTAAAGAAGGGGGATGAGGTCGATGCTCTTGTGCTCGACGTTATTCCCGAAGATCAGCGAATTGCGCTGGGAATGAAGCAATTGGCGGCCGATCCTTGGAGCGAAATAGATACCCATTACAAGATTGGAGATGTGGTCAACGGGAAGGTTGGTAAGATTACGTCCTACGGATGTTTCGTCGAATTGCAGCATGGAATTGATGGGCTCGTTCACATAAGCCAGATTAGCGAGGAGAGGGTAGAAAAGGTAAGGGACGTGCTCGAAACTGGACAGGACGTCACCTCGAGGGTGATTCAGATTGATCGCGATGAACGGCGCATAGGTCTTAGTATCAAGGCGGCTCATTACGACGCCGAGCAGCTAGCGGCTGAGACTGCTGTCTACGAGTCGATTGGACGAGAAGAATTGACAAACCTCGGCGATATTTTAGACGAAGCCACGAAATAAAAATTGCGTGGCTTCAACCTTCCTCTCTTTGGAGATAAGGGAAGTCTAGCTTATGACAAAAAGATAGGGAGCTTTGGTCTTCCTGTTTGGGAAGGTGTGGTTTCCCAGACGCGAAATTTTTGAAGGCTGGATCATTTTTTTGGATTTCTTGCTTCTTTAAATGAGTTACGGATCCAATTTTTTTGCCATTTTTACGGCGGAGAACATAGCTTTGGCTTTGTTCAGAGTCTCCTGAAACTCTAAGTAAGGCTCTGAATCGGCCACGAGTCCAGCGCCCGATTGAATATATACGGTGTTATCCTTGAGAAGGGCGGTTCGAAGGGCGATGCAAGAGTCCAGATTCCCGTCGTAGCTGAAATAGCTAACCGCGCCCGCATAAGGACCTCTCTGTTGACGTTCCAACTCACTAATAATCTGCATAGCTCGTATTTTTGGGGCTCCACTCACGGTCCCCGCTGGGAACGTTGCGCGCATAAGGTCATAGGCAGTCCGGCCTGGGGAGAGCCTTCCTTCCACCTGTGAGACTATATGCATTACGTGGCTGTAGCGTTCGACTACCATGTATTCCGGCACTGTCACGCTTCCAAATTCGCAGACTCGACCCAGATCATTACGGGAGAGATCTACCAACATAAGATGCTCCGCTCTTTCCTTATCGTCCGACAGAAGGTCCTCTTCATAGTCGAGATCTTCCTTGGAGGAATTGCCCCGAGGCCGAGTTCCCGCTATTGGTCGTGTTTCGGCTCGACCATCGGTAAGCCGTACGTGTACTTCCGGCGAGGCGCCGACCAAGGCAAATTCGGCTGCTTCATAGAGAAACATGTAGGGGGAGGGATTTACTGTCCGAAGGGTGCGGTAAAGGTCGAGTGGAGAATGGGAGAAGGGTTCTTCGAATCGCTGCGAGAGCACGACTTGGATGATGTCCCCTTCAACTATATACTCTTTGCTTCGAAGGACCAGATTCTCGAACTCCTTTTTTCTAAAATTACTTGGCGGGAGAGCGATCTTCCCAGGATCGGAGAGTGGAATAGGAGCAAGACGTCTTTCCTGCTGGAGAGTGGTGTAGAGATTTTCGATTCCGGCAATAGCGGTGGTGTAAGCGGACGCGGCATCATCTTCGATATGCGCGTTGATAAGGAGACGCAAAGTCTGTTTAGCCCGGTCAAAAATCACAACCGTGTCCGTGATCATAAAGTGGAGTATTGGCATATTATGGGGATCACAATCAGCAGGAGGGACGGTGGGCTCAATACTATGAATATACTCGTAACCCAGAAAACCCACAGCGCCGCCGATAAATCTCGGCATACCTTCGATTGTGACAGGGCGGTAATCCCGCATTTCCTTTTCAACGACCGTCAAGGGATCGGTAGGGGTCTTGATTTGCGTTATCTGGCCGTTGCGGTCGATCAACTCGGTGTAGTCGAGATGGATATTAAGGATCTTCCTCGGTTGGCAGCCAATAATCGAATAGCGAAAGAGGTTGGCCCCTCCTTCAATCGATTCGAGCAGGAAAGCAGGTCCGGTTCGATTCAGTTTGGAATAAACTGAGACGGGAGTCTCAAAATCGGCCATTAGATCGGAGTAGACAGGTATGAGATTGCCTTTTTGCGCGAGGCGCAGGAACTCCTCTTTGGATGGGAAGATTTTCATATGCGATCCGGAGATCGTTAAATGCCTGGTCCAAGAATGATTACGATTCAAGTGGGAGCAGGTGAGCGAGTGGTACGAAGGTATCGGAATGCGGGTTAATTCACAGTAAGGAAGTAAATTTTAACGACGAATCAATCAGATTATTCGACTGATACCCCATCTGTAGAATCTATTCAACAGTTACAGACTTGGCTAGATTGCGGGGTTTGTCGACGTCACATCCCCTTTCAACGGCAATAAAATAGGCAAGAAGCTGGAGCGGGATTGTAGCAAGAATTGGCAGTACACAGAGGTGACAATCGGGGATGTGGATAATTTCATCGGCAAAATTTTCCGGGAATTCTACTCCTGCTGAGGTAATTGCGATGATTGGGCCCTTGCGTGCTCGTATCTCCTGGATGTTGGATAAACTCTTATTAAAAATTTCTCCTTTGTTGGCGAGGAAAACAGTGGGACATTTGGGACTGATCAGAGCAATTGGGCCATGTTTCATCTCGGCTGCAGGATACCCTTCAGCATGAATGTAAGATATCTCTTTGAGCTTGAGAGCCCCTTCTAGAGCTAAGGGAAACATCAGTTGCCTTCCTAAAAAGAGAAAATTTTCAAAGTGTGCATATCTTTGAGCAATCTCCTGAATCCGGTCAGCTTGATCAAGAACCTGACTGGCCTGGCCCGGTAGCTGTCGAAATGCATTAACCATTGCGACTCCATCGCTAAAACTTAGATCCCGAAGCCGGCCCAAGTAGAGAGCCACCATAGAGGCAATAAGGATCTGAGAGCTAAATGCTTTCGTTGAGGCAACCCCGATCTCAGGACCAGCATGTTGGTAGATTCCATCATCCGAATCCCGCGCGATGGTGGATCCGACAACATTAGTGATAGCGAATGTACGGTAACCCTTTCTCTTGGATTCTCTTAAAGCTTCGAGGGTATCTGCGGTCTCTCCGCTTTGACTGATGACGAAAACAAGGGTATTTTTGTCGAGAGGTGAATTTCTGTAACGGAATTCTGACGCATACTCAACTTCAACGGGGATACGCGCAAATCGTTCAATAAGGTGTTCTGCGATTAGGGATGCGTGCCAAGAAGTTCCACAAGCGCAAAAGAGGATGCGGTCTATCTGTCTTAAATCGCGGGGCCCGATATTATTGAGACCGTCGAACAAAGCGGTTGAACCGTCATTAGAGAACCGTCCGCGCATACTATTTTCTAAAGCCATAGGTTGCTCGAAGATTTCCTTTTCCATGTAGTGAGAGAACCGGCCCAAAGCGGAATCTTCGGTTTTCCAGTTCACTCGATCGATAACCGGTTCGACGGTCTCATCTGAGACCGTGAGGATGGAGAAGGTGTCAGGGGATAAAAGGACAACTTGGTTATCATCGAGATAAGCGACGTTCTGTGTCCGACCGGCAAGGGCGGAGACATCGCTTGCAAGAATATTTTCCCCTGAACCAATGCCCACGACAAGAGGGGATCCTTTTCGGGCACCCACGATCTCGTTAGGTTGATCGGTGCAGATTACCCCGATCCCATAGGTCCCTTCCACGTGGAGGAGGCTCTTGCGAACACTTTCGAGGAAGCGATTTTTCCCATTTATCGGCTCTTCCTTGCCATAATGATAGGCAATCAGATTGGCGAGAGTCTCAGTATCGGTTTCGGAAGCAAACTGGACGTCTCTGTCTTCGAGAAATCTCTTTATACTGAGATAATTCTCGATCACACCGTTGTGCACCAGGGCCACCTTGCGGTCGTGACTTAGGTGAGGATGAGCGTTGGTATCGCTGACGCTACCGTGGGTTGCCCAGCGGGTATGACTGATACCAAGATTTGAGTTGAGCTCGACCTTGCGAGTCTCGTTAACGAGTGTCTGTACGCGGCCACTTTTCTTGATTGTTTGGAGACCGTCTTTTTGCCACACAGTGAGGCCTGCAGAATCGTAGCCCCGGTATTCCAGTTTCTTCAGGCCCTCAAGAAGGATCGGGGCGGCATTCTGTTTTCCTACATATCCGACAATCCCACACATAGAGGTGTGGAAAGATATTGGAATTCGATTTGGATTCAAGCAGAATGCTAGAAGTCTGTAGGTATCTTCCTATTAGGTTCGGGTGCTACGGTCTATACAATTACTATTGGAGGCAATATACATTAAGATGAAACCTCGAGTTGTCAGTGTTGTTATGGGTGGTGGGCGAGGGACACGGCTACAGCCGCTGACAAGCTTGCGTTGCAAACCGGCAGTTCCACTGGCGGGAAAATATCGGTTAGTCGATATTCCAATCAGCAACTGTCTAAATTCGGGGCTGAATCAGATCTATGTATTAACTCAATTTAATACTGCTTCGTTACATCGCCACATACGTGAATCATACGTTTTTGATGCCTTTGGAGGGGGATTCGTCGACATTCTTTCGGCGGAACAGACAGAAGCGGGGGATAATTGGTATCAAGGAACTTCTGATGCGGTAAGGCAGAATCTTCACCATTTTCATGCCGGAGAAAAAGATCTATTTCTTATTGTGTCCGGGGATCAGCTCTACCAAATGGACTTCCGGCACATTATTGAACAGCATCGGCACAGCGGTGCCGACGTGACGATAGCCGCGAAACCGGTTCCAATCTCTCAGGTTGAGAGCCTAGGGATCATGAGGGTTGGGGATAGTCTAGATATAGTAGAATTTTTTGAAAAGCCAAAGGAACCCGGGTTGATCAGTGGCCTTAAAATGATCGATGAGATGGGGAGAGAGAGCGATGAAGAACGCTGTCTCGCTTCAATGGGAATCTACATATTCAATAAATCCACTCTTTCCCATGCACTCGAGTATTCGGATGCTGACGATTTTGGGAAGGGGATCATTCCGGGGCTCCTCGGGAGAGCGAAGTTACATGCCTTCATTTTCGATGGCTACTGGGAAGATATTGGGACCGTAGGCGCCTTTTTCGAAGCTAATCTCCGATTTACTGAACGGGTTCCTCCTTTCAACTTCTTCGATCGGGACAGAGTTGTTTACACCCACGCGCGATTCTTGCCCGCTTCAAAACTGAATCGATGTCGGATTGAGCAAGGAGTGGTAGCCGATGGGTGTGTCATCTCGGATGCGGAGGTAATTCGTAGCGTTATTGGTATCCGTTCCGAGATTCGCGAAGAAGCTCTCTTGGAGAATGTTGTTATGATGGGTGCCGATTTCCTTGAGTCTCCTGAAGATCGGGAGAGTAATGTCGCACAGGGAATCCCCCATATTGGAATCGGACAGGGAGCTGTTATCAGAAATGCCATTATCGATAAAAATGCTCGTATTGGTGCTAATGTTAAACTTTCTCCTGAAGGGAAGCCTGATCTCTATGAGGATGGTGGAATTGTTATCCGAGATGGGGTCCTAGTAGTCCCAAAAGACACGGTGGTGCCAGACAATACAGATTTTTAGATTAATTCGGATTAGGAGACTGTCAGGTAAACATTGGAACTTTACTAGCTGTCCAAATAAAATGTCCGAAATATTTCCATCCCAGGCGAATTCGGAGCGCCGTATCATACATATTGATATGGATTGTTTTTATGCGGCGGTTGAGATTCGCGAGCGTCCAGAATTAATAGGTAAGCCCGTGGCCGTTGGTGGCGATAGGCGTGGTGTTCTAACAACTTGCAACTATGAGGCGCGCAAATTTGGTTGTTGCTCAGCCATGCCCACCTATCGGGCTCGCCAACTTTGTCCAGAACTGATCGTCCTTTCTCCGAGGTTTCGGCTCTATCGCAGAGATTCTGATAGAATCAGGGAGATCTTTAAAAATTATACAAAATTGGTTGAACCGCTCTCACTCGATGAGGCCTATCTTGACATAACTTCACTGCCTGAGAATGGGTGGACAATTGCGAAGGAGATTAGAAAACGCATTCGGAAAGCCACTGCTCTGACCGCATCTGCGGGAATCGGACCCAATAAACTCTTAGCAAAAATAGCTAGTGACTGGCGCAAACCTGATGGACAGTTTGAGATAAAATTGAAAGAGACAACCGCATTCATGCATGAGCTCCCTGTTGAGAAAATCTGGGGAATTGGACCAAAAAGTACGACTCTTTTGAAAGGGAGAGGTATAGAGACCTGTGGTGAACTTCAAAAACTCACTCTGTTACAATTGCATAGTTTGATGGGAAAGTTCGGAGAAGAAATTTTTCGACTTTGCCGTGGACTAGATTCCCGTAAAGTGGAACCTTGCCGAATCCGGAAATCGATGAGCGCCGAACGAACATTTGACGAAGATCTCCGCAGTCTCGAGGAAAGTATTCATGAATTGAAAAAGCTTCACCATGAACTAGCAAAGAATCTTAAGGGGAAAGGTTCTCAGCGTGCTATACACAAGATATTTGTAAAACTGAAATTCTCGAATTTTCGTCAAACGACGAGAGAATGTGTGGGCAAAGAGTTTTCACTTTCTGTATTACATCGGCTTCTCGAAGAGGCTTATGCGCGCAGCGATGAAGGGATTCGACTATTGGGGGCCGGAGTGCGTTTTCAAGAAGATCCACCAGAAGAAATCGAGCAGCTCGAAATTCCGTTTGAAGTTTAGGAGTTGACGGGATGAGAATTCCTAAATCTAGATCGCAATCGCTTGGGGCTTGACCAGCTACCAGCAAAAACCATCCTTTGGGCGCTCATGGCTTCTTCTCCACAGAACGAGTCCAGGATGGATCGCATTGTCGGGCTTTGCCGCCGCCGGGGGGTTATTTTTCAGTCTTCCGAAATTTATGGTGGAATCAATGGTTTCTTTGACTATGGCCCCGTCGGGGTAGAATTGCGCCGGAATATCAAGGAAGCTTGGTGGCATGATATGGTTCAGCTTCGTGATGATATCGTCGGCTTGGACTCTTCAATCATTATGCACGGTGACGTATGGAAAACGTCAGGCCACGCTGATGGATTCGCCGATCCCATGGTTGACTGTAGAGAATCAAAGTTACGGTACAAAGCGGACCAGATTTTCTTTTCCGATGTTGTGGTTGACGGGGAGACGATAGGTTACGTTTCTGTTCTTGAATCTCCTGCGATGAATGAGGAGGCTCAGGAGAAGGCGGATAGACTGAAGCGGAAACTGAGTGTCCGAGGGCAACTGGACCCGATCAACTTGCGTGATTTTACTAAGGCCAAAGTAGAGGAGATCGAATTGATTCCGTCGCCTGCCACTGGGAAGCCAGGGTCTCTCACGCCACCGCGTGATTTTAATATGATGTTTCAGACCTATGTTGGAGCCCTGCGCGATGAATCTTCAATCACCTATCTCCGGCCGGAGACTGCCCAAGGGATCTTTGTCAATTTTAGGAACATCGTTGATTCCGGGCGCCTTAGAATTCCCTTTGGTATCGCCCAGATTGGAAAGGCGTTTCGTAACGAGATAACGCCACGTAATTTCATCTTTCGCTCCCGAGAATTCGAGCAGATGGAGATTGAATACTTCATACCCCCTGGTGATGAGTGGAAGAAGTACCATGAAGAATGGATTGGCGCTCGGCTGGATTGGTTTGATGCTATCGGGGTGGATAGGAAGTGCTTGGGTTGTGCTGTCCACCCACAGGACAGTCTCGCCCACTATGCGAAGGCTTGCACCGATATTACTTTTGAATTTCCCTTTGGTGTGCAAGAGTTGGAAGGGATTGCGGCGAGAGGCGATTTTGACCTGAGCCGTCATAGCGAGGGATCCGGAAAGTCGATGGAGTATTTTGATGATACCACTGGCAAACGCTACGTTCCCCATGTAATCGAGCCTTCTCTGGGGGTAGACCGGACTCTTCTTGCGCTTCTTTGCAGTGCTTATCAAACCGATGAGATTGGCGGTGAAAAGCGAGATGTACTTCGTTTCCATCCACGGATTGCGCCTTACAAAGCCGGGGTTTTCCCTCTGCTAAAAAACAAACCTGATCTGGTGAAGAGGGCTCGTGGGATATACGAATGTCTCCGCTCGCGCTGGAACGTATTCTACGACGAAACCGGAGCGATTGGCCGGCGTTATCGAAGACAGGATGAAATTGGCACTCCCTATGGGGTGACAGTAGATTTCCAGACACTCGAGGACGGAACGGTTACGCTCCGAAATCGAGATTCCACCGAACAAGTACGTATTTCGGACGAGAGAATAGTTACTTATTTAGCGGAGCGTATTTCCTAGCCTCGATATCCATTTAGGATTTCGAGATTAGGAAATACGCCAGTCAACTAATTCGACTTGGGGATTACGGCGACCGTTCCATGTGTTCCAATTGGCCCTCACTGCTAAATCGAGAGAATCTCCAACTGGTGGGCGCCTTTGAGACATCTTCCATGCTACTCCAGCAAGTGGACGGCGGGAGGAATCATTTAGCTGAAAGCGTAGGTGCCCATTGCCGAATTCCGAAGGCTGTCGATTCAGGGAAACTCGCTTAAGTCCAAAGATGGGTTCGGGATTGTTTTGGCCATAGGGGTGCAGGCATTCGAGGTCGTCAAGAAGCCTCTCATCAATATCCTCAAGTTGGATCCACTGGGTTAATTCCAGCTCTTTTTCAGGGATAGCACCACCCAGCTCATGGGTTGCTGCTTGGTTGAAGGCTGTTCGAAATTTCTCGACGTTCTCAGCCTTTAGAGAAACCCCCGTCGCCATTGGGTGTCCACCCCAGCTATCGAGAAGATGATGACATGATCGCAGTAAATCGACGAGATTGACTCCCGATATGCTGCGTCCAGAACCTCTGGCGAAGCCACCCTCTTCTCCCAGAACGATGCTAGGTCTATTGAAGAGTTGAGAAAGTCGGCTAGCTACAATTCCGACTACTCCCGGGTGCCAGGAGGAGTTGTAGAGGACAAGCCCTGAACTTCCGGCAAGATCTGTATTAACTTGCTCTTCAGCTTGGAGGAAGACTGTTTTTTCAATTGCCTGTCTCTTACGATTGAAAGCGTCTACCTTACGAGCTGCCTTGCTGCATTCCGTCCAGTTTTCACTGAGAAGCATATTGATTGGCAAGAGGGCGTTGGCCAAACGGCCACAAGCGTTAATGCGCGGACCAAGACGAAAAGAGACATCGAAAGGGGATATATCCTCTCCGATCGATTTTCCACTCACCTCCAGAAGAGCGTTTATTCCAGGCCGGTGTGCACTTCGCAGTCGCAGGAGGCCATGGCTAGCGAGAATTCGATTTTCCCCTAACAAAGGTACTAGGTCCGCGATTGTACCCAGAGCGACCAAATCTAGATGGTCCTTGAGCTCGAATTCATGAGCGGCTTCGTCTCCTTCATCGCGGAGTTGTTTAATGAGTCCGTGGACCAGCTTGAAAACCAGACCGACGCTTGAGAGATGACGCCAGGGTGCATTCGGGCTGTCATGAACGTGCGGATTGACCAAAATGCAATCTTTGGGGAGACTGTCTTTTGAAGAGTGGTGATCAAGAATGATCACATCGACGCCGAGACTCCTCAGCTGAGCAATGTCTCCACTGGAGTTTGTTCCGCAGTCTACCGCCACTAGAAGATCGGGTTGGCCTTGTGCCAGGGCGCGATTGATGGCGCTGGGCGAGAGCCCATAGCCATCAGAAAGACGTTGAGGGACAACATACCGAGGGAAAATTCCTAAGTGTCGTAGAGAACTTACGAGCAAAGTAGTGCTGGTTACCCCATCGACATCGTAGTCCCCGAAAACAAGAATTGATTCCCGTTCCCTCATGGCACGCTGGAGGCGTTCGACAGCGAGATCAAGATTTCTGATCTCAAAAGGATTACGAAGATTCCGGAGCTTCGGATTGAGAAAATCATGGGCAGCGGATGTTTCTGTGAACCCGAGTCGATAAAGTACTCGAGCAACGATTGGGTTGATAGACAGGCTGTGCCGGAGGACTTCTATTCGATGATCCGGGACGGGAGAATGGCACCAGCGCATCGTTTCTCAGGTGACGGTTTTTTTCGATGTTTCCCACTCATACTTGGGAAGCATATCTCCTCGTTCCTCAACATGACGTCGATCGCCCTTGTGCCACCAGAAAAATACCGGACTAGCAATAAAGATCGATGAGAACGTTCCAGTGAAGATACCTATTATGAAAACAAGGGCAAAATCGACAACGACACCAGCTCCAAATAGGAAGAGAGGACATGTGGCAAGGAGGGTGGTAATACTAGTCAGAATTGTTCGGGCCAGGGTGCGATTAATGGCGACGTTGACAATTCTTTCGAGTCGGGCGCCGGGGTTCAGAGTGAGTTCTTCTCGGATCCGGTCGAAAACAACGATGGTGTCGTTAAGGGAGTAACCGATAATCATTAAAACCGCAGCCACCATGGGAGCAGTGAATTGCCCACTCCCGATGCCCCCCATTCCTAATAGGACGTAGAGCCCAATGCTCATGAAAATATCGTGAACTGTTGCTATAACTGCGCCGATCCCGTAACCAATCTCAAACCGCAAGGCGACATAGACGAGGATGGCGAGAAGAGCCAAGATAACGGATAGAACGGCACCAATTTTGATTTCATTTCCCACTGAAGGACTGATCTCAGACTTGCCCAAAAGTTCAAGTCCGGCATCAGGAAATGCATTTTCGAGAGCTTGGAATACTTCGCCACCTCTTTTACCTTCGGTTTGTATTTTGAGGGTTTCTTTTGCCTGGCCGAGGGACGTTTGAGAGAGGGTGTTGATTTCGCCTAAGTCGTTATTCTGGGCTACGGCGTCAATCTCTTGCGAGGTTAGCTTTGTTTCAAAGTTCACGGTTAATTCATCACCTCCCAGAAAATCAATTCCAAAGATATGGTCCCAATTGACGGCAATGGCACCAATCCCAATGAGAACAATTACCCAAGAGGATTGGAAGGCTATCTTGCGGTAGCTGAGAAAGGATACCCCTTCAATACGGAAGAGGCTCGTTTTCATCATACGCTTCACAAAACCGGTATTGATAATCAATTCCAGCAATGCTCGACTGACGATAAGAGCACAGAAAATTGAGGAGATAATTCCGATGGCCAAAGTAACACCAAATCCCCGGACCGGGCCGGACCCTAACCATATAAGAATTGAGGCGGTGATGAGGGTGGTCACATTGGCGTCAACGATAGTGGAAAGCGCTTTGTCGTAACCGGATACTAGGGCGGCAGGGAGTGTCTTCCCTTCCTTTAGCTCTTCACGTATGCGTTCAAAGATAAGGATATTAGCATCGACTGCCATACCGAGGGTTAGGACGAGAGCGGCTACTCCTGGAAGTGTGATCGTTGCTCCAAAGCTGGAAAGAGTGCCGAAGACGATTACGATATTAATAACTACGGAAATAACCGCGATCATGCCCGCTGACACGTAATAGAGCAGCATGAAGCCAATCACGACACATGCGCCAATTTGAAAGGCGGTAAAGGAGGAGTCTCGGGCATCAGCCGCCATGGTCGGACCGATATCATTCAACTCGTCGACCTCAAGTCCGATTTTAAGGGGATTGTTCAGAACATTGGAAAGCTCTTGCGCTTCTCGCTGTGTGAATTGGCCAGAAATTTCGGCGCCTCCACGAATTTCCTCTCTCACGGTCGGGGCGCTATAGAGTTCTCCATCGAGGATAATAGCCAGCTGGCCCACAGTTTGGGTGCGTTCATTTTCCTCTGCGATTCTTCGGGTTGCACTAGCGAAGGCTTCTTCTCCATCGGAGGTAAATCGGAGCAACACTCGATAGCTTCCAAACTCAGTTGGTGCGGCAAATGCTTCATCTATGATATCCCCCTCCATTTCCGGAATTTTCTTGATATAATATGGGGTCTGCGTGATTTGCCCGGTTTTGCGGTCTTCTCGCAGCTCAAACATGGCACGGTATCCGATCGGCGGATCGTGTTCCAGAGAGGGGATAGTAGTACGGTGGACAAGACTGAATACGAGGAGTGCCGGTTTGCCGATATCAGCGACTATCCCTGGATCTTTACTCAGTTCGAGGCCAGGCAACTGTACCTCGATGTGTTTGTCCCCGACCAGTCGTATTACTGGTTCCGCGACTCCAAATCCGTCAACCCGTTTACGCAGGATCTCCACTGCTTTATTTAATTCGGCCTCTCTAAAGAATTCTTTTTCGGATGCAGTCAGTTCTTCTCTTTCGCCGACCCCTAGATTTATTTCAGAATCTTCTGTATCCTTCACTTTGTAAGTGACCGATACTCCACCCTTGAGATCCAAGCCCGGTTTAACTTTTCCCTTGGAACGAAGGCGCAGCTCGTCTAACAAAACCTGGTTTCGTTTCTCCAAGTTTCGAATGTCCCGTGCATTGATCTCGGGAAAGAATTTCTGCAGGTCGATTTTCTCATTCTTCAGAATGTCGCGAAAAGCGATGAAAAAGGAGTTCGCCTCACCGGTGGAGACCCGGGTAATCGCTCTTTCGTGCAGATGATTAAATTCGTCCAGCTCAGCTGTTGCCTGGCTCAGGATAAAACTGTCGAAGGGTGAGTCCTGAACCGGGATTATATTGAGGATCGCCCATACCAGGATTGTCAGGGCAAGCGCGCTCTTCCAAATGATGCTACCAGCCATCTAATTCTCGATTTTAGACTGTACCGCGTTTTTGCTCAGCTCGACTTTCGTGTTCTCAGCGATCTTCACAACGAACCGGTCCTCCTTTACGTTGGTGATCTCACCATAGATTCCGCTGGAGGTGATAACATAGTCGCCCGATTGAAGTTCTGAGAGGAGTTTGGTATGTGCCTTTTGTCTTTTCCTCTGGGGGGCCAATAGCAAAAACCAGAGTCCGGCAAAGAGAAGGATATAGAAGAAGATGATTGATCCTCCCCCAGATCCCGCCCCTCCTGCTTGTGCAAAAGGTGGAACTAATTGAATAGGATTATGAAATAAGCTCATTTTCGCGACCGTAGTTGAAATTAAAACAATGAAGATAAGTGATATTCAGAATGCAAGCCAAAGGAATTGTTCAAAAGAAACTGTTGAATGTAGTCTTGATGATGTTAACTCTTCGCTCAATGTGAATGTTGATCGCTTTGGATTCCTTTGTCTGGTTAAACACCGCCCATTTATCAACAGACTGGGGAAGATAGCAAGGAGACTACCTAAAATTTGCTAGCATTCCTACACGATACGAAAAAATGGGGATTCACCAATTCGATTGACATTTAACACGGACAATTTAGGAAGGGCGATCTTTAAAGGTGACCACTGCTGATTCGAGTCAGACTTCGGTCGTTGACCGCAGTTCTCTCCGAGAGGAGACGATTACGGATGCTGTTATCCGGCTGGCTGGAGATTCACAGGACGGTATACAGACAATTGGGGGATTTCTGGCGCGGCTGGCTGGACGGAGCGACCAGGATGTCATGACTTATATGACCATCCCGTCAACCATCGCGGGAGGCCCTTCTATTTTTCAGGTCAGAATAGGATCGGGAGATGTTCTCTCAGCCGGCGATGCGGCTGATTTCCTCGTTACATTCTACCAACACAGCTACGATGAGCATATAGAATCCCTTAAGGAAGGAGGCGTGCTTATCTATGATCCGGATCATGTTGAGCCGGATGTTAAAGACCGACGGTTTGTCAACGTTGCTGTCCCGATATCTGGGCTCACCATTGAATCACTAGGTGGCAATGCTAAGAGCAAGGGGAAGAATATTTTTGTGCTGGGGTTGATCGCTCGGATTTTTAATTTAGATGTAGAAAAGCTGAAGCTTCTGATGAAGGAGCGATTCGGGGGAAAGGGTAAGGGGATATTGCGCAATGCCTACCTAGCGTTCGACGCTGGGTTTGGCTATCCGATGGATAATGTCCTGAACCGTTATTACCAATTTGAGAAATCGATCCGAAGAGAGGGTAGGCCTCAGGTTACTATGGATGGTAATCAGGCTCTCGCATATGGATTAATCGCGGCGGGGGTGCGCTATGGAGCCGGGTACCCGATTACACCCTGGTCCAGTATAATGGAATTGCTACGGGTCGAACTATCAAAATATGGAGGTGTCTTTGTCCAGGCGGAGGACGAACTTGCGGCCATATCGATCGCGTTAGGTTTCGCCTACAGCGGACATCTTGCGGTTACCGGTAGTGCCGGTCCGGGTATCTCTCTTAAGATGGAAGCTCTGGGTTGGGCCGTGATGGCGGAGATTCCTTTAGTGGTGGTGAATGTCCAAAGGGGCGGGCCCAGTACTGGATTACCGACCAACGTGGAGCAAAGTGATCTCATGCAGGCGATATACGGCAGCCATGGGGATACTCCAAGAGTTGTTTTGGCGCCTCGCCACGTTGAGGATTGCTTTTACGTGGCTCTGGAAGCCGGGCAAATTGCCCGCAAGTATAGTACCCCAGTAATCATACTAAGCGATCAGGCACTAGCTACTCGAATCGAGGCTTTCGACGAACCCAATTTGGAGGAATTGGTAGTCGATCCGGTGCTTGATCTCAGCTCCCGAGGAAGCGATTTCCGACCATATGATCTTGACGCGGTTACGCAACATGCACCTCCCGGGTCGGTTATGGAAGGGGGTAAGTATCCAGTAGTGACCGGTCTCGAGCACGATGAGAAAGGTCATCCTACTGCTAATCCTCGCCTCCACTCGCAGATGACCGCCAAGCGTAGGGAGAAATTAAAAAACCTTTCCAAAGAGATCGGGATCCCTGAAGTGTATGGTGACGCTAAAGGGGAAATTCTACTGGTAGGATGGGGATCGACCTTCGGCCCCATACGGGAAGCAGTAGATCAAGCTCGCTCCAATGGTCGCAGGCTTGGATGTATTCACCTAAATCATTTACATCCGTTTCCCAAGGGTATAGAGCGAATACTCAGTTGCTACCGAGAGACTTTCGTCGTTGAAATGAATGACGAAGGTTTGTACGGCTATGGCCAGTTGGCAGGGTTGCTCCGAGCCCGATATTGTCATCCCGGCATTCGAAGTATTACTAAAACTGATGGACTCACGTTTAAAGTGAAGGAGATATTAGATGGGATCTCGTAAAGGCTCTGTGTAAATGGGAGTGGTTTTTCTGATGGATACACGGTATACACGCAATCCTCTTGAGTTTTCCCTATTTTGAAATTGTAGTTAGGACGATTATCGATGGGAAGCAACTTGTTAGCAGGAAAGGAAAATTTGGCAGAAGTAATACAGCCGCGGGTGGACAAGAAAATTTTGACCGCCGACAAACCAACTTGGTGTGCCGGATGTGGAGACTTTGCAGTTTTGGCGGCTTACTATAGGGTTTTGGAAAAGTTGCAGTTGAGACATGAGAACATCGTGACTCTTGCCGGGATCGGGTGTTCCTCCCGGTTTCCTTATTTTGTTAATACCCACGGTGGGCACTTTATCCATGGGCGCGCGGTTCCTTTTGCGACAGGTGTCAGTATATCTCGGCCTGATCTACATGTCTTTCTCTTCGGTGGTGACGGTGATGGATTCTCAATGGGGGGTAATCATCTAGATCATGGAGCTCGAAAGAATATTCAGATGACTTATGTCATTATGGACAATTTCGTCTACGGGCTGACTAAAAAGCAGACCTCCCCTACCTCTTTTATCGGGTTTAAGTCGAAAACAGACCCTGAGGGATCCGTAGATCAACCGATCAATCCCATGAAAAAACTGGTTACCAGTGGTGCCACTTTTATCGCTCGCACTCACGCCACCCAAGTAAAACACATGACGGAGATGTATGAGCGGGCTATTGCTCATGACGGCTTTTCCGTCATTGAGTGTCTATCTGAGTGTACCGAGTTCTACCGAGGCGCTTTCGATGCCAGCGTTCCCAGAAAAGGGGGAGAGTTCCAGGTAATTGAGGAAAAGCGACATGATGGCTCTCCTGAGGATGAGCAAAGACATGATGTTTCAGACGAAACGGAAGCCTATCGACTGGCTGATCTGCCTTGGCCTGGTGTTTTCGGTGTTTTTTACCAGGCAGAGCGGCCGACCAAGAATGCCCTTGAGTCGGATCTGATCGCTCGTGCTCGTGAGAAATCGCAGGGGCGCTCCTCGTTGCAAATGCTTCAAGAAACGTTTACGAGGTTTAAATAGCCTGATTTCCCCGGTCCTGGAGGTTATTCCACAAAGGACGGTGAGACGGTTCCCGATTGCTTCATCAACGGGCTCTCCATGGTCCAGATGTCTAGTATCCGATACCTCTAAGAAGGTTTGGTGATAGAGAAAATTACTCGCGAGTTGCCGGAAAAAGATTAGTCTTGCGGACCCAAACTATCCAAAAAATTCCGAGGGTGCCTAGGATGATAGAATAGAAGACACCGCGGCTAAGACCGAGGATGAGACCGGCAGGATCGGGTTCACGAAAAACCTCCCCAATGATGCGGAGAATTGAATATGCTACAAGGAATTCACCGGAAAGTTGACCGGCCGGCATTCGTTGCGGATTGGATCGCCAGAAGCGTAGTTGTATATACGCCCCCAAAACGAGGCCCTCGAGGGCTGCCTCATAGAGCTGGGACGGGTGACGGGGAGCAACAAGTTCCAGGGGAGTGTTAGGCGGTGTGCTTGTCGGGAAAATTACAGCCCAAGGGACGTTGGAAAGTTTGCCCCAAAGTTCACCATTGATGAAATTGGCAATTCGGCCAAAAAGGAGTCCGGGAGGCGCCACGGTGACAATTAGATCAGTCGTTTTGAGGAAAGGAGTTTTAGTTCTTCGGGCAATAAGGAAAGCAGCAATAAGGCAGCCTACAAAGCCACCGTGGCTAGCCATTCCCCCCTTCCAAAATTCGAAAAAAGAAAGAGGATTGCGGAGGAATACATGCAGGTCGTAGAGGAGCATGAAGCCCAGCCGGCCTCCGATCATTGTCCCCAGGGCAAGGTAGAGGATGGCGTTTATTTGGGCTTCTGAATTCCAGGTTGACCGTTTCGTCTTGAAATAGAGTTTAAGAAGTCCGCAGGCGGTGATAAATCCTAATATGTAAGCGATGCCGTACCATCGGATAGCGAAATCTCCGTAAATTGGAAGAAGAACCGGATTCAGGTCATGCTGGAAGTAGGCTAAAAAATTTGAAGACACGGGCTTTAAAAGACCTTCGAGGAGCGCGAGTTATGATTAATTTTGTCCAGAGACTGAGCGAAAGACCTCGTTTGCGCGCCTGTAGATCATATTATTGGATGCCGTGAAGATGTAGGTGTCTAACGCTATTTATTGAGGGGCGCTGCTTGGAGATTCCTCAGCCTTTTTCTTCTCAGCTTGATCCCGTGCCAGTTCGCGCATATCGACTGCAACATCTGTTTCCTCGTAGATTTCTCTTCCAAGGATGTGTTCAATGGTGTCCTCCACTGTAACAACACCTACAGTGGAACCAAATTCATCTACCACCATGGCAAGTTGTTGATGGGTTCTAAGAAAATGCTGCAGCGCGGCAGCGGCTGAAGATGTCTCAGGAACGAAGGTCATTTCACCCATGAGTTCACCGACCTTCTTGTTATTTTGATCATTGGCCATAGCTTGTAAGAGGTCGCGACGGCGGACTAGACCGACAATGTTATCAATGCTCTCCTGATATACAGGAAGGCGGCCGAAAGGGATATTTCGAAACTGGATAAAAACTTCCTCCACAGTGAGGTTAGCATCGAATGCCGTAACAACAGTACGTGGAGTCATAATTTCACTAATATGCACGTCATCTAAACTGAGCGCGTTGCGGATCATATCCCGTTCGCTGTTTGTCAATGAACCGTCCTTAGCATGTTTATCGGCCAAAAGTGTTATTTCTTCATCTTCGTCAGCCTCTGCTTCTACCGCTTCTCTATCGACTACCAATCGAATCGAGTGCATCGTCAGGTAGGCCAACGGGTACATAGAATAGCGGACTAGCTGAAGAGGGTAGACAAGATGTCTCTGGAGAACCCTCCGATAGATCACACCCATATTCTTAGGAAGAATCTCAGAAAGAATAAGGATGCCAAGAACCATGAAAAACGAAATTATCCCCACTAGATTTCCTGCTACATCCTTGGCCACGCTCGCGACCCACATTGCTCCCATGGTGTTGGCGATGGTATTGAGCGTCAGGATAGCCGAACTGGTCAATTCTATATCATTCTTGAAAGTCTCAAGAAGACTCCCCTGTTTTGGGGATTCCTTTTTTAGCGCTTCGATTTCCGAGATCGTGGTACTGAGTATGAAAGCCTCAAGAAGGGAGCAGAAGCCGGAAACGCCGAGAGTAAAACAAATTGGCAATATAAGGCCTGTCATGAGTGCGACGGAATCACCCTTAAAGGGACCGTCGAAAATCCACTGTGTTCGTGGATACTTGAATCAATATGGACAGCGACATGAGATTGACAAGTACATCTTTGAAATCAGCATTTGTTATTCTTCAAACTAGTGGCTCAAATTTTACCACATCTACAATTTACGGAAGAGCATGAGTGGATTCGGATTGATGGCGAATCTGGTCTGGTAGGCATTACGGAGTTTGCTCAAGAGGAACTTGGTGATGTTACCTTCGTAGAGCTTCCCGAGATTGGATTGTTTCTCGACCGAGGAGATGTTATTGGAGTGGTGGAATCGGTTAAAGCCGCATCTGATATCTTCGCCCCTTTAAGCGGGGAAATCCTCGAGATTAACGCTGCTGTGGAGGAGAGACCTGAGTTAGTCAACAGTGATCCCTATGGAGAAGGCTGGCTGGTGCGGTTGAGAATCAAGAACCCTGAAGAGGTACAGTCGCTCCTTTCGAGTGAGGAATATGGGCGATTGCTTAAGGGAGAATCATGAAGTCATTTAGAATAGCTTTGTACCCAGGTGATGGTATTGGGGTTGAAGTAACCGAGGCCACGGTTCGAGTAATCAAGGCCCTGGAGTCCAAGCTAGGTGAATTCCAACTTGAAATGGTAACTTTCGATTGGGGTGTCGATTACTATGACCGATATGGGATAGTAGTGCCAGATGACTTTATCCAGACGCTCGATTCGTTTGATGCAATATTTCTCGGTGCCGTTGGCTTTCCCGAGAAATTACCTGACCATATTACCCTCTCACCGTTGATCAAGCTTCGGCAAGCTTTCGATCTTTACGCCTGCGTGCGTCCGGCTAGGACCTTCCAAGGGGTTCCCAAGCCATTGACTGGAGGGGCTGATATTGACTTGGTTGTGGTCCGAGAGAATTCAGAGGGAGAGTATGTTAACAATGGTGGGCGGTTCCATCAGGGAAAGGCCGAGGAGGTAGCTCTGCAAACAGCAGTACACACAAGACGCGGGATCGAGAGAATTCTGCGTTTCAGCTTCGACCTGGCTCAAAAAAGACGGAATCGGCTCACCATGATCACAAAATCGAATGCGCAGCGCTACGGGTTCGTCCTTTGGGATGAAATTCTAGAAGAGGTAAGGGCTCACTACACCGAAGTCGAAGTTAACAAACAGCATATCGATGCCGCCGCGATGAATTTTGTAAGGCGTCCTGAGACATTTGACGTGGTTGTTGCCTCAAATCTTTTCGGGGATATTTTAACTGACCTCTCTGGCGCTGTCACTGGTAGTCTTGGGCTTAATCCATCGGCCAATCTCGATCCTGAAAGAAGGCATCCTTCCCTCTTCGAGCCGGTACACGGATCTGCGCCTGATATTGCCGGAAAGGGAATAGCTAATCCAGTTGCCGCTATTCTAAGTGGTTCTATGATGCTCGATTGGTTAGGTCTCAAACCAGCCGGTGAAATTTTACGAGGCGC
Organism: uncultured Opitutales bacterium; assembly: GCA_964542645.1. Lineage (GTDB taxonomy): Bacteria > Verrucomicrobiota > Verrucomicrobiia > Opitutales > UBA2987 > Moanibacter. The sequence goes on from CAZIUG010000003.1 coordinate 25,717, forward strand.
GGTTGAGAGAGTGTTAGCAGCCGGGAGTTCAACGCCAGACGTAGGAGGTTCTCTCACAACTGATAGGGTTACACAATCGATCATCGAGGAGCTCGATTAGAACTTATCTTCAAGCTTGTTGTACTGTGCCCACCGTTGGATTGAGAAGGACCCCTATCCACTCTTGGCATCTGGAGAAAGGTGCCAAGATGATGGATTTCGGAGGGTGGGATATGCCGTTGCATTACACCGGAATCTTAGCTGAACACCTGGCAACACGCAGATATGGAGGGTTATTTGATGTCAGCCATATGGGACGGATACGGGTTCAGGGAAAAGACTGCATTCGATTTCTTCAGCGAGTCCTCTCCAACAATGCAGAAGCCTTAAAGCCATGGCGGGCCCAGTACACACTGATTCCTAATGAAACGGGGGGGCTGATCGATGATGCCTACCTCTACCGTTTTGGAGATGCTGAATTTATTATTGTCGTGAATGCGGTTAACCTCGAAGCCGATCTTCGGCACCTCCATAAAGAAGGGGCGGGGTTCTCGAACCTTGAACTGAAGGATGAAACCGAAGATTCGGCTATGTTTGCTTTTCAGGGTGCTCTAACTCGGGAGATACTTAAGGGAGAAATGGAGTCTGGAAAATTGCCTGATCCTTTCCGCAACTGTCTTTCCGAAGTTGTCTTGAGCGGGGTGGAAGTTCGTGTTGGCCGTACAGGATATACCGGTGAACCAATCGGCTTTGAACTTTTCCTTGGGGCTGATCGAGCTCTAGAGGTTTGGGAGCGACTCTACTTGGCAGGCGTTGAGAGGGGCGTTTTGCCGGTTGGGTTAGGAGCAAGGGACACGCTTCGAATGGAAGCTGGACTGCCGCTCTATGGACACGAGTCGGGCAGGGTTCTGGATGGGGAGGAAATTCCTGCTATGGCTGTCCCCGCAGCGAGGGTCGCGGTCAGTTTCTCCGAGGAGAAGGGTGAATTCATTGGCGGAAAAGCACTGGTCGACCAGGCATCCGATTTACGTAGAATTCGCCGAGGTCACCATGGGCAAACAAAAATTCTGCGAAGGCGGATTCGCTTGTTCGCGCTAATGGATAAAGGAGTGGCTCGACAGGATGACCGTATATTTATCGATGAAAAAGAGGTTGGGGTGGTGACTAGCGGAACCATGATTCCCTACTGGGAATTTATCGATGAGGGTGTAACGATGCGAATTTCAGATGAAATAAAAAGACGCCCCATTGGAATAGCTTACGTCGATATTGGCCTTCGAATTGGGCAGGAGGTGACGATTAAAGTGCGAAATCGAGTACTTCGTGCCAGGATTGTGTCCTGGCACGGACGGACGGAAGCTCCTCCTCATTTTCATCCAATATTAGTCGATCAGGTTATGAAGAAAAAATCGAAAAGGAAAGAGAGAGATTTAGCCTATGATGCGGAGATTCTACTTCATAAGAGTCTCGAAAATCACGGGTGGCGACAACGGCATTGCGTTAATCTAATCCCTTCGGAGATGACGACATCACCTTTAGTGCGGCTGCTCCAGGTCTCAGATCCGGTGGGTCGATATGCGGAACATAAAGAGCTACTGGCCGCATTGGGGAAGGAGGTTTTCTTTTACCAAGGAACAGATTTTATTGGGTGGGTAGAAAACCAATTGATTGAGGAGATGGCGAATTTTCTAGGCTGCGGCCTGATAGAGGCGCGATTGATGAGCGGTCAGATGGCGAATATGACGGTTTTTGGTGCCCTCCTGGACCATCGAAATCTAGCAGATCGACAGAGCGAACCGAAACGTATCCAGTCGGTATTGAATAATCACCTTGGGAAAGGCGGGCATCTTAGTGCGCAACCACTGGGGGCACTGCGGGATTTTGTGGCCAAGAACCCCAAAACGGAACGGTTCGCGGTGGAAAACTTCCCTGTGTGCGACGATAATCCATTCCGCATCGACGTTGAAGCCACAGAGCGTATTCTGGAAATCCTTAACCCAGAGTTGATAATATTTGGTAAGAGTATGGTTCTGCATCCCGAGCCGGTTGCCGCAATTAGAGAAATAGTTTCCTCAAAAAAAGAGAAGCCTATCATTCTCTATGACATGGCCCACGTCCTCGGTCTTATAGGACCATCTTTCCAGTATCCTTTTAAGGAGGGGGCAGATTTTGTCACGGGGTCAACGCACAAGACATTCTTCGGTCCACAGCGTGGGATCATCGGAGCCGACTTTGAGGATGGCAATGGGAAACACCCGCTCTGGAAAGCAGTCAGGAGGCGTGCTTTCCCGGGTATGGTAAGCAACCATCACTTGGGAACTTTGCTTGCGCTGCTCATGGCTGCTTTAGAGATGAATGCATATAAATCGGAATACCAACCGCTGGTTATTGCTAACGCCAAAGCATTTGCCCGAGCTCTGAATAAAGAAGGGCTTGAGGTCATGGGAGATCCAGATTTAGATTTTACGGAGACCCACCAAGTGATTGTATACGTCGGTTATGCAAAGGGCTGCGAGATTGCCCGAACTTTGGAAGAGAACAATATTGTTGTTAACTATCAGGCCGTTCCGGGCGATGAGAGTTTTACAAACAGTTCCGGGCTGCGGCTTGGGGTTTCGGAGATGACTCGTTTCGGGATGAGAGAGAAAGACTTCGAAGAGCTTGCCTCGCTTTTTAGTGATGCGGTGAGGAATAAGAAAGGGGTTGGTGATAAAGTTGCTCGTTTGCGATCCCGATTCCAGTCTATGCACTTCTGTTTTAACGGTGAGCCTTTTGATTCCTTAAAGACCGAACTTCTGAAAACTTTTTAACTATGGCGAAACCCAATTTAGAGGGAGCGTTTAGTAGGACCGAGTCATACGAAGGAGCTCCCCCTCTTCCCGCGGACATAGAAATCGCGCGAAAGGCAATACTAAAGCCAATAGCCAGCATTGGGCAGGAGATCGGACTTAACGATGATGAATTGGAACTTTATGGTGAATTCAAGGCCAAGGTAAAACAGAATGCGTTCGACCGCCTGGTCGATCGAGAGGACGGGAAACTGATCCTTGTTACGGGGATGACTCCAACCCGGTCCGGAGAGGGTAAAACGCTAACTAGTATTGGACTTGCTCAGGCTTTAGGGAAATTGAACCATTCACATCTTCTTGCACTACGGGAACCTTCCCTGGGCCCAACTTTCGGGATTAAAGGCGGGGCTACTGGGGGTGGATTTGCTCAAGTTCTGCCGATGGAGGAGATCAATATACATTTTACAGGCGACCTTCATGCTGTGACGGCTGCACATAATTTACTGGCGGCAACGGTTGATAATCATGTATTTCAGGGAAACGAACTCGGGATTGATCCCGATAAGATTATATGGCGGCGTGTCATGGATCTTTGCGACCGTCAACTCAGAGATTGCAAGATTGGTCTCGGGTCCAAAATTAATGGATTTCCCCATCGAAACGGGTTCGATATAACAGCCGCATCTGAAGTCATGGCCATTCTGGCCCTTGCTTCCCATGCCGGGGACCTACGGGAAAGATTGGGGAAAATCATCGTTGCTTACACGAGGGAGGGCGAACCTGTCTTCGCCGACCAGCTTGGTTGCGTTGGTGCCATGATGGTTCTGTTAAAAGATGCTCTCAACCCTAATCTGGTGCAAACGATTGAGAATACTCCAGCGCTGATTCATTGTGGACCTTTTGCGAACATCGCACATGGTTGCAATAGTATCAGGGCCACACGACTGGCCCTCAAATTAGCAGATTATGTTATTACCGAGGCGGGTTTCGCTGCTGATCTTGGGGCCGAGAAGTTCATAAACATAAAGTGTCGCGCCTCTGGAATTCAACCGAATGCAGCTGTATTCGTCGTTAGCTGTAGGGCCTTGAAAAGACACGGGGGTGTAAGGGAGAAAGATCTTTATGGGGTCGATATCGAAGCCCTGAAACGCGGCTTCGAGAATGTCCGGTACCACTTGAAAGGTCTTGCGGAATTTGGGATTCCCGTGATTGTCGCAATCAATCGATTTCCGGAAGATAAGTGTGGTGAACTTGATACGGTTTCCAACCTCTGCCAAGGCGAAGGGGTCGAAGTGGCTCTCTCTGAAGTAGCAAATTTTGGGAGTAAGGGAGGACTTGAACTTGCCCAAAAAGTCCTCACTGTTCTACATGCTCAGAGAGGTAAGGCATCCTCATTTCAGTTCCTTTACGAGCAAGACGCGCCTGTTCGTGAAAAGATTGAGACTATTGCCAGGAAGGTCTACCACGCTGACGGTGTCGAATTCCATGAAGAAGCTGAAGCGGACATTCGGGGCCTCGAACGCCTCCATTTGGATGCATTGCCAATATGCATTGCCAAAACTCAATTCTCCATATCGGATGATCCAAAGAAGCTGGGTGCACCAAAAGGATGGCGCCTAAAAGTGAGGAACGTAAAGTTGAATAATGGTGCAGGATTTTTGGTCGCCATTACGGGTCAGATAATGCTGATGCCTGGAATGCCAAAACAGTCGAATTTGGAAAACATCGGAATTGATGATGAAGGAAAGATATTTGGACTCTCTTAGTTAATCGATGCCTTACCGTCTACTTCGATTTGCGTTAAAGCCAAGGTATCCGGAGCCAAGAATGTTCCGGAGGCCGGATCTTTTAAAGAAGAAATATGAAGTGGTGATTATTGGTGGAGGAGGGCATGGTTTGGCTGCTGCCTACTATTTAGCGCGCGATCACGGGATTTCCAATGTTGCGGTATTGGAAAAGAATTACATTGGAAGTGGAGGGACTGGCCGAAACACGGCGATCATTCGTTCCAACTACCTCACGCCTGAGGGCACCCTGCTTTACGAAGAGAGTATCAAGCTTTATCGGGATCTCTCGACGGAATTCGACCTCAACCTTTTCTATTCAGAACGTGGCCATTTTACGTTGGCCCATTCCGATGCAGCAATGCGTACGATGCGATGGAGAGCCGAGGTAAACAAGCATCTAGGAGTTCAAAGTGAAGTTGTTGATCGTGGTTTTATCAAGGAGAAGTGTCCACAGATTAATCTCGATTGCGGGCATAATATGCCGATCCAGGGTGCGCTTTACCACGCACCCGGTGCGATTGCTCGGCATGACGCTGTTGCATGGGGTTATGGCCGTGGAGCCGATATGCGGGGAGTTGAAATACATCAGAATACGGCTGTCACTGGCATTAGAGTACGGAATGGAAGGGTAGAGGGAGTTGAGACAAATCAAGGATATATCGAGACAAGAACAGTTCTTTCTGCGGTGGCAGGCTATACTCCTCGGATAACAGAAATGGTCGACCTTCGGACCCCTATTGTTGTTTATCCACTGCAGGCTTGTGTGACTGAGCCTTTAAAGCCATGGCTGGATGCAATCATCGTATCGGCGAGCTTGCATCTTTACGTTAGCCAGTCGGCACGGGGAGAATTAGTAATGGGCGCGGCTCTTGACCCCTACGAAGTACACTCGACTCGATCAACACTTGATTTCGCAGAGGGACTAGCAGACCATCTATTGGAATTGTTTCCTTTTCTCGGTGATGTTAAAGTGCTGAGGCAGTGGGCCGGGCTTGCCGATATGACGCCAGACTTTGCCCCTATTATGGGGAAGACAATAATTGACGGGTTTTACATTGATGGGGGATGGGGAACTTATGGATTTAAAGCAACCCCGGTATGTGGCAAGACGATGGCCTACACAATTGCCCACAACGAAGAGCATGAACTGATAAGACCGTTTAGTCTCTCGAGGTTTGAGAACTTCAATTTGGTTGCTGAAAAAGGAGCGGCTTCAATAGGGCATTAACCTGTTTCCCCTGTTATAGGGAATCATAGTTAGGAGAGCTGACGTCCAGTTTGAAAGGACCTTAACGATGAAAGTATTGCGATGTCCAATTAACGGGGTCAGGCCGTTGCAGGAGTTTGCCTTTGGAGGTGAGGACCGGCCGCTTTCTGAACCCGACAAGCAGAGCGACCCAGAGTGGGCAGATTATGTCTTCAATCGTTCGGGCCATCCAAGTGTAAAAAAGGAGTGGTGGTACCACGTTGCCAGCGGGGTTTGGTTTATCGCTGAGCGTGACACTCTGAAAGACGAGTTTGTTCGGACTTATCTTCCCAAGAGATGAAAGACCGATTACCGAAACAGCTCTATGAACTTATCGACCGGAGTCAACCGGTACAGTTCTCTTTTGAAGGACGAAGTTACCAAGGGTATGAAGGGGATACGATTAGTTCTGCGCTTTGGGCTAACGGAGTGCGAGTTTTGGGACGCAGTTTCAAGTACCATCGGCCACGCGGTATCTTTAGCATGGCTGACATCGATTGCAATGCGATGATGGAGTCGGCTGATGAGACAAATATACGAGGTGATATCACACCAATTGAAAAAGGTATGGACTTATGGGCGGTGAACACGCGTGGTGGTGTGGATAGCGATATGCTGGGTATACTGGATCGATTTAGCGCGTTCACGCCTGTCGGATTCTACTACAAGGCATTTCATACTCCGAGGAGGCTATTCCCCTTTTACGAAAGGGGAATTAGAAAGATCGCTGGATTGGGTGAGGTTAATACCCTCAAGCGTAATCAATCGTCACCAAAGGAATATGGGGTTTGTGATCTTTTGGTGATTGGTGCGGGGCCTTCAGGTTTATCGGCTGCGGTTTCGGCGGGTGCGGCGGGTGCCCGCGTTGTCCTGGTGGACGAAAGCCCAGTAGCAGGGGGGAGTTTTCTCCGTCGGCATGTTGACGACGGGCGGCTGGACGAATTGCGGCGGCAAGTCGATCAGAGTCCAAGGATCAAATTGATAGCACCGGCTTTGGCAGCTGGCTATTATTCTGACCATTGGGTTGCTTTGGTAGAGAAGACTCGGCTCACAAAAATGCGAGCTAGAGCGGTGGTAATGGCAACAGGTTGCTACGAGCAGCCGGCTGTTTTCCGCAATAATGATTTGCCTGGTGTCATGCTGACGTCTGCTGCTCAAAGGCTGATCCAGCTTTACGCCGTAAAACCCTTTGCGTGTCCAGTGATCCTGACGGCCAACACTGGTGGCTATGAAGCGGCGATTCAGTTTACCAGGAAAGGTATCAAAGTAGCTGCAATAGTCGATCTCCGTCCTGATGGTGCTGATACGCTAGGAGAGGATGAGCTGAACAAAAGCGGAGTTGTCGTTCATAAGGGAAGCGTTGTTTTAGAAGCCCTTCCAGGCCCTGGAAAGAAATCGGTAGTAGGAGTGAAAATAAGCCGTATTCTCGAGGATGGTACTACAGTCTCTGAAAAGTGGAAGCGGATAGAGTGTGACGGTATTGCTATGAGCGTAGGTTGGACTCCGGCCGATGGGCTTTTGAGGCAGGCAGGCATCAAAATGGAATACAATCATAAATACGAACGGTTTGTCCCGGAGTCGATACCGTCCGGAGTTTATGTGGCGGGTTCGGTCAATGGTATATTTGGATTGGAAAAAAGAGTGGAAGACGGCCGGAATGCTGGTCTGGAAGCAGCACAATGGTGCGGATTTTCAGGTGGCCAGGGACTTGCAAAACGGACCGAAAGAGAGGAACGCTCATGGAGCCATGCATACCCGATATTCAGTCATCCCCGAGGGAAGTGTTTTGTTGATTTTGATGAAGATGTAACCTTAAAGGACATAGAGAATGCTCATTCCGAAGGCTTTGATACTCCGGAGCTACTCAAACGGTATGCAACGATTGGAATGGGGCCTAGTCAGGGTAAACATTCCAACCTTATCGCTCTGAGAATCCTCGTTCGACTGAGAGGAGAGAGTATGGCCGGTATACAAAATACAACTGCGCGGCCATTTGTCAGTCCGGTAAGATTAGGGGTCCTGGCAGGTAGAAACTTTACTCCTATTCGTCGCACATCGGCGCAACCCTATCACAAGGCTAGCGGAGCGAAGTTCATGGATGCGGGTAATTGGAAACGGCCGGAGTTCTTCGCGGTACAAGGGAAGTCACGGGAAGCATGTATCTATTCTGAAGCCAAAAATGTTCGAAAGAGAGCGGGCCTGATTGATCTCGGAACTCTGGGAAAGATTGAAGCGAGTGGCCCCAACGTGGTGGAATTCCTGGAACGCATATATACTGGCGTGGTTAAACGAATGACAGTTGGCACGACTCGTTACGGAGTTTTGTGCGATGAATCGGGTGTGGTGATCGATGATGGTATCGTAGGTCGATTGGCTGATAATCGGTTCTATCTCAGCACCACGACGACTGGCGCGGACGGGATCTATCGCATGATGCAGCGTTGTATAATCGAGTGGAAGATGAATGTGAGCTTGTTCAATGCGACTAGTCACTATTTCGCCTGTAACGTCGCTGGGCCAAGGTCAATCGATATCCTACAAAGCCTCACCGACGTGGATTTAGATTCAAAGTCCTTTCCTTATCTTGGCTTGCGAGAGGGCAAAGTGGCAGGGGTTCCAGCACGTCTTTCGCGTGTTGGGTTCGTGGGAGAAATGGGTTTCGAGATTCACCTTAATGCGGATGGAGGACTGCATGCCTGGAATGCGATAATGGAAACGGGTAGGAAATTTGGGATAAGGCCCTTCGGAGTCGAAGCACAGCGTCTCTTACGCTTGGAAAAGGGCCACCTAATCGTCGGTCAGGATACAGACGGGTTAGCAAATCCGTTCGAGGTCGGTTTAAACTGGGCGATCAGGATGAACAAGCCTTTCTTTGTAGGTAAAAGAAGTCTAATGATTTTAAAAAAGAAGGAGCCTTTACGCGAATTAGTGGGTTTTGTTCTTCCCCCTGACAGTAGGCAGTCACTTCCCAAAGAATGTAATCTCGTCATCCATAAAGGAGAAATCACCGGCCGTGTAACAAGTATTGGTCGAAGTCCTGCGCTGGGTCATCCTATCGGCCTGGCATATGTGGCTCCTTTCCAGAAAGAACCTGGTTCGCAGCTGGATATTAAACTCGATGATGGGGATATGATTCAAGCTACTGTGGCCGCGATTCCTTTCCTTGATCCTGATAATGACCGACAGAAACCAAGTAGTTCGATTATGTAATATGCCATTATGGTGTTTATATACTCAGGCCTCAAATAAGGCGTGTAGAAATATACCCGGAGAACTGAAAGCTGAAACTGGAAATTCATGAATTAGCTTCAACTCTTCATCAAGATTCGACATGGATAATAGCAAAGGAAGTTCCTACCCCCGAACCAGTCCCTTACGGAGCGAATGGGAAACAATGAATCCCATTCTGGGCGAGTATTTCGCTATGTCCGTTCCTGAGCAATTTCATAGCATTGAGAGAGAGAGGGAATATTTAAAGGATCTTGCTCTATGTGACTTCAGTGTTTTCCCAAAAATTGGAATAAAAGGAGAAGGAGCAACTGAATGGTTGGAACAGCAGGGAATTAGGATCCCTAAGGGAATATACCAATATTTGACTATTCCGAATAACGGGTTAGTGGTTCGGTTGGATCATCACGAGTACTTCCTCGAGGAAGGGTTCGAGGGTGTGACTGTCAAACGGCTATCCGATGTAGTTGGGGAGGAAACTGGGAGGGTCTTCTATTTTAACCGACAGGATGCTAGTCTCCTTCTCTGCGGGAACCGAGCACTCGATGTCTTGCAACAGAGTTGTTCCTTTGATTTTTCTAAAAATGTGAGCAATCTAATAATGACCCAAGTCGCAGGTGTATCTTGCATGGTTTTACCCATGACGGATGGGTTTATTTCAGGTTTCAGAATCTGGTTGATACCTAGTTACGCAATTTACCTATGGAGAGTGCTATTCGAAATTGTAAGAGATTGTAATGGGCACGCTGTTGGCATGGGGAGTTTAAGAGCTTTCACTTAATTAAATGAAAAACTACAAACAATAGTGCTAGAACGTTATGATAGGTAATGAGAATGTAATGACGATTAAAGAGGCCAAGCAGTTCCTCGAAGAGAACGAAATAAAGTTCGTTCTCGCTCAATTCGTGGATGTCCACGGAGTTGCGAAAACAAAGGCCGTTCCCGTAGCTCACTTTGAAGACATTTTGACAGATGGAGCTGGATTCGCTGGATTCGCGGTTTGGGGATTAGGGCAGGAGCCACACGACCCGGATTTCATGGCAATTGGTGATCTCAGCACGCTCTCTCTCGTTCCCTGGCAACCTGGATTTTCCAGGATTGTTTGTGATGGACGAGTAAACGGGGAACCTTGGCCTTTTGACACACGTTACATTCTGTCCCAACAGGTTAACAGGATGACCGATAAAGGATGGATATTCAACACCGGACTTGAGCCTGAATTCATGCTCCTAGTGAAAAACGAAGACGGATCAGTGAGGCCGGCCGAAGAGAGCGACCAGTTGGATAAGCCTTGTTACGACTACAAGGGGTTGTCTCGGAGTCGGGGATTCATTGAGAAATTAGTTGATTCACTCCTAACGGTGGGGTTTGACGTCTACCAGGTTGACCATGAAGACGCGAATGGGCAATTCGAAATAAATTTTACTTACACCGATGCTATGACTTCGGCTGATCGCTATGTTTTCTTCCGAATGGCGGCTGGTGAGATTGCGCGTGAATTCGGGGTCATCTGTTCCTTTATGCCTAAGCCTATGGCCACGAGAACAGGCAGCGGTATGCATATACATTGTTCGATTGACGATGGAAACGGCATTTCACTATTTGGGGATGACTCCGATAAGAATGGACTAGGTCTTTCGGAACTGGCCTATCATTTTCTTGGAGGCTTATTTGAACATGCTGCCGCCCTAACCGCTCTTGTTGCTCCCTCAGTGAACTCCTATAAGCGATTGGTAGTTGGAAGGGCGCTCTCCGGTGCCACTTGGGCTCCTGCGTATATCTCCTACGGCAATAACAATCGCACCACTATGGTTCGGGTTCCCTATGGGCACCTTGAGCTTCGGCTGAGTGATTCGAGTTGTAATCCATATCTGGCCACAGCAGCTGTCATCTGTGCCGGACTCGATGGGATCGATCGCAAGCTCGATCCGGGCAAGCCGCAGAACTTTAATCATTACAATTATTCGTTGGATGAGATTCGGAGGTTGGGCATAGGAATACTTCCCCAGTCCTTGAAAGAGGCGATCAATGCACTGGAAGCAGATACGCTTTTTAGCCAACAGTTAGGCAGCGAATTCATCCAAGAATTCATAGAAGTAAAAAATATGGAGTGGGTCGAGTACGAGCGACATGTTTCGAGGTGGGAGATTGAACGCTACCTCGAATACTTCTAGAAGAAGGGCTTGAGAATATTGTGGATATCTTAAAGGAGGAATCTAGAGAAGTTTTCAAGGGCTCGAGTCTAAGCGGGAACTGGTTCCAGACTAGACGCCTCGGAGATACTTACAGCACGGGATGCGGTCGAGGCTTTCAGATTAAAGAATCCCACGAATCCGCCTAAGTCCCTCTTCGACATTCTCCCTGCTGTTAAAGGCGCTAATTCTGATATGACCCTCGCCGCAGAATCCGAAACCCGCGCCCGGTGTGCAAACAACTCCAGCTTCGTTGAGTAGTCGGTCGAAGAATTCCCAAGAATCACCGCCCACGTTGATCCAAACATAAGGCGAATTCTCCCCTCCTACACACGAGAAGCCAGCATCTCCCATGGCCTTGCCTATCAGCCTAGCGTTCGCCATGTAATAGTTAACAAGCTCTCGGACCTGTTGCTTCCCATCCTGTGAGTAGACTGCCTCGGCAGCCCGTTGCACCGGGTAGGAGACTCCGTTGAATTTAGTGGCATAGCGGCGACTCCAAAGAGCGTGTAAGGATTGCTCTTTTCCTTTTGCATCGATTGCGAAAAGATCTTTTGGAACGACTGTAAAAGCGCATCTAACGCCAGTGAAACCGGCATTTTTGGAGTAACTGCGAAACTCAATCGCAACCTTTCGGGCACCGTCGATTTCATAAATCGAATGGGGCAATGATTTGTCGGCGATAAAAGCTTCATAAGCTGCATCAAAGAGGATGATTGACTGATTTCTGAGGGCGTACTGAACCCACATTTCAAGTTGTTCTCGCGTAGCCGTAGCGCCGGTTGGATTATTAGGGAAACAGAGATAGATTAGGTCGACCTTGAAATCTGGAACTTCGGGGATGTAATCATTTTGCGGAGTTGATTCAAGATATGTAATCCCCCTATATTTCCCGTTCTCATTGATTCCGGATCGGCCAGCCATGACATTAGAATCAATGTAGACGGGGTAGACCGGATCGGGAATCGCGATTCGAGTTTCAAGGGAAAAGATCTCCTGAATATTTCCGGTGTCGCACTTTGCTCCGTCACTAAGGAAAATTTCATCGCTAGAAATCGGTGCATCATGCAACTTAAAATCGTTCTCCACGATTGCCTCACGAATAAAGGAATATCCGGGGGTATCGTCGTATCCTCGGAAGGTTGACCGATCTCCCATCTCATCAACTGCCTTGTGAAAAGCATCTCGGCAGGCCTTTGGGAGGGGCTCAGTAACATCTCCGATCCCTAGGCGGACAACGGGTTGTCCAGGATGTCTTTCTTCATAAGCCAGGATTCGATCCGCTATATCCTTGAATAGGTAGGATGTCTTCAGCTTTAGGAAGTTCTCATTGATTTTTGTCATGACGGGTTCTTTTCTTAGGGGAATCTGGGGGACGCGGGAGCGACTAACAAGCTTCAAGTCGGATAGATATCTAAACAGTACGCAAACCCAAGAGAATTATTGGGCTGAATCAAATGGATTTAGAGTCCATCCTTGTTTCTGACTGGAGCATGTTTACAGTGTCTTTATGGGTTATGATGAATTGCTGGATGTTGCTGAAGATGCTGCACGGAACGCGGGAGCTTTGTTGCGAAAAGAAGTTGAAGAGCTTCGATTGGTCAAATTCGAAGACAGGAGAGATGTTAAACTTAAAGCTGATTTTGAATCAGAGACCCTAATTCGATTGTCGCTTGAAAGGTCAACAGGGTTGCCAATTATCGGTGAGGAAGAAGGGGGAGACGCGAGCCTTTATAAGCGAGACGAGCTTTACTGGGTGATTGATCCACTCGACGGCACCCAGAATTACTTGCGCGAGATTCCTCAGACTTGTGTCAGTATCGGTTTGATGCGGGGAGCGAATGCGGAGGCTGGAGTGGTCTACGACTTTAATCGAGATGAGATATTCACAGCGACGCAGGATGATCCTCTGAGAATCGACGGTAGGAAAATTGAACCTTGCTGGGAGAAGGTTCCAGAGAGAGCGATTCTCGCGATGGGATTTGCTGCTGAAGGGATGTATAGTAAAGGGAATTTAACGGATTTTATCACGCGAACGCAGCGCTTTAAAAAAACCCGCCAAATTGGTAGCGCTGCGCTCTGCTTGGCCTACGTAGCGGCCGGCCGGTTTGATGCCTATTGCGAGGAGGGTATCAAGCTGTGGGACATTGCTGCTGGCGTTGCGCTTGTCGAATCTGTTGGTGGTCTGGTCAAACTGCAGCCAATCTCAGATTTGCCACTTACCTATAGTATCTGGGCCGCAGCGGACGAATGCCTGATTTTTTGATTTCGGATCGGAGTGTTTTTAATGACTTTTAATGCGCAGGTTCTGATTGGGCTCACAGCTTGCCTTTCGTTGTAGTACGGGTTATCCAAGATTCTAAATACTACTAAGGGAACCTTTTCTTTTAGCGGGGTGCATTTCCGCTTAATCGCGCGAGAGAAGGAAGAGATATGCTAGATTCCCAATCGATGCTACGAATGCTGCTACGTAAGTGAGACTGGCGGCATTAAGAGTTTGGTTCACTCCAGATACTTCATCTGGTCCGATAATTCCGAGGGTGGCGAGCTCTGCTTTTGCCCGGCGGCTGGCATCGAACTCAACCGGTAAGGTCACGAGTTGGAAGATGGAGAGGACTAGGTAAACTAGAACTCCTAGCTTGATCAGCCCCAACATCCCGAAAAAGAACCCCCCGATGATGACAAATGGAAGTAAGCTGGAAGCAAAATTCGTGATTGGGATCAGGCTCATTCTAAGCTTTAAAGCCTTGTAACCGACGGCGTGCTGTATGGCATGTCCTGCTTCGTGGGCAGCGACACCGACAGCTGCGAGATTAGTTCCGGCATAGTTTTCTTCGCTCAACGCCAATCTTTTGTGAATTGGGTCGTAATGATCCGTTAGGCGGCCAGGTATCGCCACGATTTCGACGTCATCGATTCCCGCATTCTGCATTACGTATTGGGCTGCCTCTTTTCCTGAAATGCGGCTTCTCGCCAGTATACTGGAATTACGCTTATACGTCCCCCGTACCTTCATTTGAGCCCAGATCCCTAGTATCAGCGGTACTCCAATTAAAATGAACCAAATACCCATAACTATCCTTTGCCGAATTTTATGTTAGGATCAGTATATATTCTTAAATACGGTATTAGCAAGTCCGGTTCTATCTCTGTGCCTACTGGAATAATGAAGATCTAGCTGTCGAATTCGCACTAGCTTTGTAAAGAAGCCCACTAATAGAGTTATTCTGATTCGCAATACTTTAGTCCGTTTTGTTTTAGGAGAGCATCGATCTTTGGATTGCGGCCCATGAAATTGTGGAACAAGACGCCCGGATTTGCGCTGTTCCCTTTCGAGAGGACTTCCTTCCTGAACTCACGTCCAATCCTATTGTCCAGAATCCCTTCGGCCTGGAAACGCGTAAAGGCGTCGGCTGCGAGGACTTCAGCCCATTTGTAAGAATAGTATCCAGCGGCATAGCCCGTACTACTTGAAAAAAGATGGCTAAATCGACGGATGATAGCCGGTGGTTTAGTTTTGCTTGGGGGCTGGTAGGAACAAAGCATGTCCTCGAGCAGGGTATCAAGGTTCCTTCCAATGTAGTCGGTATACCGGAGATGGAGCTCAAGATCCATTTTACCGAAGGAAAGCTGCCGCATCGTTAGTCGGGCAGCATGGAAATTACGCGCCTGATGCATCTTTGTGAAAAGGTCATCTGGAATAGGTTTTCCAGTTTCATAATGGCGGGCAAAAAGATCAAGACTCTCACGGTCCCAACACCAATTTTCCATGATTTGAGAGGGCAGCTCGACAAAGTCCCATGCTACGTTGATTCCGTTGAGCGATTTAATTGGAACATCGCCTAGTAGATGGTGGAGGAGATGGCCAAACTCATGAAAAATTGTCTGGACTTCGTCGTGACTTAACAGGGCGGGTATGTCTCCAATCGGCGGAGTCAAATTGCCGCAGATCAATCCTAGGTGCGGTTCCCTTTCGGCTCCGTTGGCTGGCTGACCGGTGCGAAGGGAGTTCATCCAGGCTCCTCCTCTTTTTGCTTCTCTCGGATACCAATCAGTATAAAATGCGCCTAATCGGTCTCCACACGAGTTTAGAACATCATAATATCTAACTTCAGGGTGCCAGGTTTCGATTGCCTTATCCGGGTTTTTTGGTGGGGAGGATTGTAGTTTTTTGGTTTCCTCAAGGTTACAATATATGGTCGGCCTTTCCTGGACGCGAATATCGAAGATTTTTTCCGCGATACGAAACATTCCTTTCTCGACTTGCTTGAGCGAGAAGTAAGGACGTAGGGATTCATCATCGAAGTCGAACCTCTCCCGTCTCAACTTTTCAGACCAATAGGGAGAATCCCATGGTTCAATTGGTTCCTGATTCCCACCGCGACATTCGGCGCTGTACATCTCCAACTCGCAGCACTCGCGGTCGAAGGGAGCCTTCACCCGGTCATAAAAATCTTCTACAAAGGCCAACGCTAGTTGACCAGTTTGAGCCATTCTTCGCTGCAATACAAAATCGGCAAAATGATCTTTACCCAGCAAGCGCGCTTTCTCATTGCGGAGGGAGAGGATATCCCAGATTAGATTGGTATTGTCGTGTTTCTTGGTATGGCCGATCCGGATAGATCCCTCCCAAAGTTTTCTTCGCGTCCCTTCGTCATGGAGATGCTTCATAGCTGGGAGGATCGAAGGCATCTGTTGAGTTAGCCGCCACTTTGGTTTTCTTTCCGTCCCGTATCCTTTTCTCAACGCGTCACGCCGAGCTTGTTCTTTCGAGAGTTTAGGCAATCCGTCGAGTAAAACTTCGTCCTCGATGACAAGCTCGTAAGCGTTGGTAGAATCTAATACATTTTCGGAGTATTTTTGCGTTTTTTCCGCAAGCTCTTTCGAGAGTTTTTCCAACCGGATTTTCTTTTCCTGCGATAAGTCTGCCCCGTGCTCCTGGAAGTGTGCCATCGTCTCGTCAATGAAGCGGAGTTCGATACCTGAGTGTGCTTTCCCTTCCTCTGATTCCGCGTAGCGTTTCAATGTTTTCCACAGCTGTTTGTTGAGGGGAATCCTCGCCCAAAATTCCGTAACCTTCGGAAGCATCTCATTGTGGGCCAGTCGGAGGGGTTCTGAATTGCAAACAGTATCCAGAAGGGAAACCTTCTGCCAGGCTAGGGTCAGATTTTCCGTTGCAGCTTCGAGTGCTAGAAAAGTGTTTCTAAAGCTAAGGGCCTTGTTTTCCCCGATGGCATCGATCCGTTGTTGTGCCTCGGAAAGGGCTGTTGATATGGCCGGTTTGACCAGATCTGGTGTTAATTGCGACCAACGGATGTCAAAACACCCGTCGAGAAAGGGATTGTCTACTTTGTCTTTACTCAGCATTTATGAGGTATAGTTGGTGACATGTTGGATTGTTCAAAGATCTTGTGTTGTTTTAGACAAGCTCTTTGAGAGCCTATGTAGAGGTTTCTGCCTTCGGGGGGCCGCGATTGGATTAGCAGCTTTGCCGAAATGCTGGAGGATTATGGCCGAGCCTGAAGCCTGAAATCTGAACTCCAAAACCCTATTCCCGACAGAACTCGATTGACGAAACCCTGTAATTACGGATAGCATTTTGCCTTTCCTCGCTAAAGAATCGGCCGGACTGGATCTATCTTAGGGAGAGTAATCCGAGAGAAAGTCCGATAGGTTCTGAGGCCCTTAAAGGATACGGCGAGATAGCTCAGTCGGTAGAGCAGAGGACTGAAAATCCTTGTGTCCCCAGTTCGATTCTGGGTCTCGCCAACTCTTTAAAATGTTGGTTATAAGATATTTAAGGCACTATAGTCAGTCTTTGGTTCAGGTGCCCCATGGTTTAGTGGGTGATGGTTAATCTGGACAGTTCAACTGAGAACTGGGGTTTTGATTTCTGCGAAATCGGTGGGGTGGGAGTGCTCTTTCTGTTAAAGATTCTTTGAGTAAACCATTCGATGCATTGTCTTAGATCGGCTGCTAGACGCGGATTTCAACTCTATCTGATCGAGTTTTCTCACCATTAGTTGAATAAGGCATTAACCGCTTCGTCTAAATCGTGTAGGACCGCGTCGCGATCACGATCCAGCTGTTTTTCCGAGATCGGCGAGAATTTCTGATGGTATTGCCATCCGCATGGACCATGCGCCCGTTAGGGAATCTTTTAACGGATATGGATTTCTGAATGCGTTGAATCTGGCTCTGGCTGGCTGATAAGATGATGGGTTCTGTTGTCGGATATAGGATAAGTGATGGTTTCGCCGTCGGGCCAGATAACTTGGATTGAACTGGCCCTCCCTTTTTGGCCGAGTCCAAAGAAAAGAGTAGGGGATGACTGGGAAAGGTATCCACTCCCGGCGTGGATCTCAGCCATTTGCTTGGAACCATCACTAAGTGAAAGGATGACTCTGGAGCCGATCCCATAGAGATTCCCAGGTCGGCCGCGAAGTTTAATGGTAAGGGGTCGGTTGTTTTCAGAGCCTCTGTTACGAAAAGCCACCATAGGTCCATTGTTTACGGTTAAGGAAAAGTCTACCCACCCGTCGCTGTCGAAGTCGGTTGCGGCTAGACCCATAGCATCGCCGGATACGACTAGACCGCTGCGATTGGGCCAGATAGGATCGAATGTGCAGTCTCCTTTCCCCTGCAGGAGGAGGCTCACGCCGCCATCCATTCGTCCTGTTTCAGGTTGAGGGCCAAAGAAATTCTGGACCATGTAAAGATCGGGGATCCCATCGCCATCTACCTCGGTTAAGACGATTCCAAAGCCGGGAGCAGATTGAGCGATACGTGGTAATGGAAGGAATGAGAATCCTGCTTTACCGTCGTTAACAAAAACGCCCGATTCGAGTGTATTGATTTCATACCGTTCGGCCTGGGCGAGTCTGCGGGTGTTATATAGCTCAGGGAGGGTGGCGATAGCAAAGGAGTGAAAGGTTCCGAAATCAAGTGTAAGATGAGGCATCGCTTGACTTGAGCAGCTCTTCCCTCGAACCGGATAGAGAGCATCTTCTTCGTAAACAGCTTCTATTAGCCGCATTTGATTTGAAGGACCCAGATCAGAGTAGTAAAGAAGAGCTGGCTTCTGTCGGCTTGCGTGATACTTGGTGTTTAGGCCAAAATTTGTCACGACATAGTCGATATCTCCATCACTATCCAGGTCTCTGCCCGCAATACTGTTCCACCATCCTGTGTAATGGGAGAGTCTGGCTCCATCGGTAGCATTCCTAAAGACCCCTTTTTGATTCTGAAAAAGGGTTACGGGTCCCCATTCCCGAGTGACGAATAAGTCGAGCCATCCATCGTTATCTGCGTCCGACCAGAGGGCGGATGTAACCAAGCCCACTTTCCTGAGTCCTGGTGCGAGATCATCCGTAACATCGTGAAAACGGCCATCATCGTTGCGAAGGAGACGGCTAATTGGAGGATGGGGATAATTGCGTGGGATATATCTCCCGCCGACAAATAGATCAAGATCTCCATCGCGGTCGAAGTCTCCTGAGATTACGCAACTGCCGCTCTCTGAATTCTTAGGGAGGACCTCATTGGAGGCTTCCCTAAAATTACCTTGTCCGTCATTGAGATAGAGTCGATCTGCAAGGGCTTTGTCGTATGCCCAACGACCGACTCCACCGCTGACTACATAGAGATCAAGATCTCCATCGCGGTCCGCATCGAAGAAGAGACTTCCCATATCTTCACTCAGCGCATCACGCTCGAATTCGGTATGTATTTCCATTCGGATTTCACTTCCAGTGCGATGAACGTGATAAATTCTACCGGGTTGTCCAGAGCCACCACCAGCAAAGAATCCTTCATTTCCTTTTCCTTTGAAATCGCCCCAAGCTAGTCCAGGCCCTAATTGCGACATTCGGTTGGGAAGGAGAGGTTGATCGACGAAGTCGTCGTAGGAATCTTCTTCATGAACGACATCGGAAAAATTTTCAACTTTGGAGAAAATTGGACGGATTTTTATGGAAGGTTCAATATCAGCTTTCGAATCGACGGGTTCAGTGATTGTATAAAATCGGTTGGCTGATAAATCCTCCAGAGTTTGTAAGTGGCCACTCGGCCATCTTACTGAAATTTCGTCAATTTTTTCGTTCTTGCCGAGGCCGAAATGTATAATCGGGTTATCGGACGAGGCAAATCCTCGAGCAAGAGTGAGATAGCGAACTTGAACACCATTTTTAGTCCTTAAGCGCACTAGAGCCCCTATACCGTAATGGTTGCTCTTCTGTCCTATTAGCCGAATTTTTATTCGATTACTTCCAGTTGAGAGGTTTCGATATACAGAGGCGGGAGCGCCGAAGTTATTTACCACTAGGTCAATGTCTCCGTCTCCATCGAGGTCCCCTGTAGCTGCTCCAAAGCTTACGCCGACTTGGCCAAGCCCCCAGGAATCATCCGGCTTTTGAAAACGCAAGTGACCGAGATTTCGGAAGACCAAGTTGGGTTCTTCAAGCGGCGCTGCATCTAGGACAAGCTGTCCTCCCTTTTCGGTATTGAGTCCACCCAGCTTATAAAGCTGAGCGCGCATGTCGCTATTAAACCAGTTCCGCGTCATACCGTTCGTGACATAAAGGTCGATCCACCCGTCGTTATCGAAATCAGCGAACTTGACCGACCAAGTCCAATCGGTGCTCCCAAGGCCGAGAAGACGTGAAACTTCGAAGAATCGATCTGTTCCCGAATTGAGATAGACGCTGTTCGCCATGTATTGCGGTGGGTTGGCTGATGTGAGAAACCAGCTCTGTTCATCCATTTCTCCCATGTTGACTTTTGCTTTGTAGTGAGTAGTCGCAGCCATGTCGGAAGCAAATAGATCGAGAAGCCCGTCGTTATTGATATCGGCGACATCTGTACCCATGGAAAACCAAGGGGTGTGAGGTACCGTTATTTCTATCATGTTGGTGAAGGTGCCATCCCTATTATTTCGATAGAGCTTATCCGGCCCGTAAAAATCGTTGGCGACATAAAGATCAGGCCAACCGTCGTGATCGTAGTCCCACCAGACAACCCCCAAACCCATGTCGCGACCGGTGATTTCGGCCTGATCTGTGACGTTTGAAAAGGTACCGTCTCCGTTATTTCGGTAGAGTAAGTCTGCTTGCCCTATCTTGATCACCTTCTCACGCCCATCCGGTTTGATCATAATATCGACCAGTTCGGCTACTTCGTCTGGAATCACCAGACGACCCCCTTTCTTTTTCAGACTTGCTTCAATTATTTTCCCTTTCGCAGGGATATAGCGATTCGTCAAGAGATAGGCATCAAGATCACCATCTCGGTCGTAGTCAGCGAAGGCCATCATGACACTGGACCCCTTATAATTCAGCCCCGACTCTTTTGCACGTTCCTCAAATGTTCCATTGCCTTGATTCAGATAAAGGCGGTTAGGGGAATCGTAGCCGCAGATAAAGAGATCGAGATTCCCGTCATTATTAATATCGGCAAAGGTTGCGCCCATCTCCCAATTCCCGTCGTTGCTCAGCCCAGCCTTATCGGTTACGTTCTCAAAGCGAAAGTTGCCTAGATTTCGATAGAGACTACCTCCGCCAAAAGCTCTGGTTAAATAAATATCAGGGCGGCCATCCCCGTCGTAATCACCAATTGCTACTCCTCCGCCGACAGTATTGTCGAAGTGCCAACGATAACGGTCCGGCGGATCCCAGTTAAAACCAAAATTAATACCAGTTCTTGATTCGTCGAGGCGCTGAAACATAGGGCTATCTGGAATTCCGATCTGTTCTTCCAGGGATTTCCATTCAACAAGTCTGGTGCGAGCTGTTAAATCGCCACAGTGAAGTGTAAGATTTACCAAGCAAACTAGAAGTATTCTCTTCAAAAAATAGAGTTTCCCTAATTTTTCTGCACCCATCGTTTGGAAATTAAGCTTAGGGTTGGGATGTCGAGTTCGCATTACATTTGGTTAATTCTCTTCTGGCATTTAAGGGTTTCGTTCCCTTTCACGTCTCTCAGAGATTCCTTTTTTTATCAGAACTTGACGGCGGATTTTGCTAATTGTCTAGAGTGAGGCCGCCCCAGCCATGGGGTAACCTGTGAGACAGATTTTGGGATGAGAATTGTTCCGATTAATTCTAGCTTAAAGGATGAAAAGACATTCCGCCAAAGACCTGTTCCGTAGGTTGTAGTTCGATGAGATTAACGTTAACCCGCGGTGGTGCATCCAATGCATAGATTATTGCATTTGCGATGTCTTCGGGTTGAAGATCGCTGATGCCAGAGTCTTTAATCTCCTTTCTCGTGTTTGGGTCGTCGATGGCTACTTCAAAAAACTCAGTTCTGGTGCGACCGGGACAAATTTCGGTCATACGTACGCCAGTTCCTTTTAGTTCGAGACGAAGGTTCTGACTGAGCAAATGTATGGCTCCTTTACTTGCTCCATAGACAGATGACTTGATGGGGTAGAGGGCTCCTGTTGAACTGATGTTGAATATATGACCGGATTTTCTTGCTACCATTCCAGGTAACAAAGCTCGTAGCACGTGAAAGGCAGCGATCACATTGGTTTGAAGAGTTACATCAATATCATCCGGGTTAGCCTCAAATAGCCTTTCAAATCCTCGCCCAAGGCCGGCATTGTTAATCACAACATCGACTTCCAGTTTAGATAGTTCCTGATAAAGCTGATCGGTATTGCGGAGATCAAGGACGTGTGCGAAGCATCCGGTATCTTTCGCTAGCTTGGTAAGGCGTGGTTGTCGCCGAGCTACTGCATGCACCGCAAGTCCTCGATGACGAAGGCTTCGCACTGCCGCTTCCCCGATGCCACTAGAAGCTCCAGTGACCAGTGCAGTCGAATAGTCGCCCAGTGCCATATTGGTTTACCTTAGATCGCTTTGCTTGCCGTTGCTAGAAAAAAACAGGCCCCTCCGATTGGAGAGGCCTGTCTAAATACACCTTTATTGGGGGCAGATGGAGATCAAACCCACCTTACCATCGGTAGGAGGAAGTCCATGTCATCGTGCGACCGTTGCTAATCCAATATGCCCCAAACGGACCGCTAGAGCGGTTCATATAGACCTTATCTGTGATATTGCGACCCACAAACGAGAAGCGCCAAGGTCCTCGATCGAGGGAAATTGTAAAATCTAAGGTTGTGACAGCAGGAATCATGTAGTCCGTCTGTTTATTTTCACTACCAAATTGTCCAATCCCCGGTATCCCACCAGGCTTTTTATCACCGTAGTGGACCACACCAAAACCGATGCCCAGCCCTGATAGTTGGCCTTCTGGGATTGTGTACTTAGCCCAGAAGTTAGCTATCGTTTCTGCCATATCCGTATCACGGGCTCCACTGGCGGTTCGAATTTCCTGATCGGTTAAAGATGCTACAAGTAATAGCCCGGAAACAGGTTCGGCCGTGACTTGGAGTTCCATACCTTTGTTCGTAGCGTCTTCAACCGCAACGATTGGTATCAGAGATGACGAACCAGACTTGGTGCGCCCAGTTTGAGTCAATGCGTAATAAGTACCAGTAACATTTAGCCTCCGATCCCAGAAAGCAACCTTGACTCCTCCTTCAATATTCTGGGCCCCAGGATCGGGAAGGAAAAGGATGGATTCTCCCTCACGAGTAGGGGCCACTGTCGACGAGACGTTAAAGGTCTCTCCGTAGGAAGTCCAGAAGTTCACTCCCTCTGTCAGATTAAAAACAAAACCTCCCCTGTAGAGCATGATATCATCGTCCTTGAGCGGTGCATCAGTATCGTTGAGAAGGTTTTTACCTCCCGCTTCGTAGTTTTGATAGCGGGCGCCACCAATCACATTAAACTTACCGTCGCCGAAGGTGGCTCTCCAATTCCCGTAAAACGAGTAAAAGTTCGAGTATGTTTGAGCGTCTCTGTTTTTATTATTTCTAGACGAATAGTGATCGAAGAAGAGAGGTATTGGCGGGTCATCGAGGCTGTGTGCCGGGTAATCATTCGCGTCTAACGCAAAGTTGACAATCTGAAGATCAGTTTTATCGCTATGGTCGTAGGAAAAACCGAAATTTATTATATTGTCGATCGCCCCAAGCTCAGGCTGCCAAACACCATCGATGAAGAAGTTGTGGTTTTCATGCCAGTTGTCTCGATAACGGGCTGCTGTTGGCAGTAGTTGTCCGACTCCCCACGGAAAAAGGGCATCATCAGCCCAATGATGATCGTTGAACTGGTAAGATACACGGGTATCTACGGGACCGAGTTTCTTCTCAATAATTGATGAGATACGTAGATTCTCTGACCACGTTCTTAGGCTCGAGTATACCGCGTGCTTTCGGTGCCTAGCCCAGTTTGGGAGCCCAGTTACCGGGTCGCCGAAGGTAACCATATCTGCAAAGGAAGTTTCCCGATCAACATAGTCTGTCATGAACGTGATATGGCCTCCATTAGCGAAAGCTAATTTAAGACCTCCGGAATAAACATTCTCCGGACGATCCGTCTGCAAGTTATCCTGGCGAGCACCACCGCTCGACATTGAGCTAGTGAATCGATAGGCAAGGTTGTCTTTATTTTCGAAAAGCTTACCTGTCGTGTCGAGCATCCCGCCGAAATGACCGTAGGTTCCCACATCGAAGCGAAATTCCCCGGAGCGTTCGAATTCCGGTTTTTTCATGACACGATTGAAAAAACCTCCAGCGTTGATTTGTCCGTAGAGTACGCCTTGAGGACCTTTGATGACTTCCACTTGCTCAATTAGCGACATGGGAACGTACGCGAGTCCCGGCACGGGAAACCCGTCCGAAAGCGTGGTCCCGACCTCATTGGAGCGAATCACGATGGAGTCGATAACATCGTAGTATCTGGAGTTCTCAACACCGGCAACGTATTTTGTGGCATCCGTGAGATATCGAGGATTTAGGTCCTCGATAAACTCGGAATTTATAACAAAGGCGGAAGTCGCTAAGTCATCGATTGCGACTACCATACGGTTAGCCCCAATAATCAGATTAGACTGATATCCTCGACGATCATCGTCTTCGATTACGTTGAAAGCATCTAACTCAATCGTTTTTTCAGATTCATCCTCCTCATGCCCATCAGCGTAAAGAGATGTCTGAATAGTTGCCGATGAGAAGGCGAATATCGTTAGAGTAATAAACCAGTTCTTCATGGTAGACCTTGGGTTAGGAATCCTGGACTATCTGTCCAGCCGTGTTTGACGTAATTTGTCTTCGAGAGCGGGATAGTGACTTACTTGTGCGACTATCTTAAGGGGGTGGGAACCCCAACTGTCTCGTAGGAACTAGATTTTCTAGGCTAGAGTCAAGGTTATTTCGGTGTTTTGAATTGGAGACCGGAATGCAGCAAAACAGTGATTTCCTTCCTCAGACCTTCAAGAAAAGTTTCCAGGTTATGAACCTGATTGGCAATGATACAGCCTTCAATGAAGCAAGGGGGGACAACCGACCTTTCCGTAGATCCCCCTTGCCCCTATCAAACGGAGGTAGGCGGAAGCAAAAGAGCCGAGACCAGCCCAACAGAAATGTCTCTACCTAATCGGATAGGACTTTCTTATGGCTCACCACCGGCCCCAGGCACCAAGCTCAAAGACCCCTCGACCTTGATATAAGGCCGAGCGAGTACGAGCTCAAAGTGCCTTGAGACGGCTCCCCTGAAAATACTCCTCCCTACTTGAATTTAGCAAGGAGGGACTAGAATGTAATTTTAGTTTAGTATCGATCCCTTCTCGGAGGCCTGTCTTCTCTAGGCTGCGCCTGATTAACTCTCATCGGGCGCCCTTCAACAGTGACCCCATCGAGGGACTTGATTGCGTTTTGGGCCTGCTCGTTATCGGGCATGGTGATAAAGGCAAAACCTTTTGCACGCCCGGTATTTCGGTCCATGATTACATTCACTCGTTCAACACTACCGTATTCACCAAAAACTTCGCGTAATGTCTCTTCGTTGATTTCGTATGGCAGATTACCTACGTATATATCCATTGTCTACTTACTGATAAATACGCCACCTGGATCGGACAGTCTAGGACGATGGCGTTGATTCCTAGAGCTGACTTGGAGGTCAACCTACCGCAACCCCAGCAGGGTTCTACGGAGACTTTCCCGTAAGCAGGGCAGGAAGTTAGGCCAAATGGGAGCGATTGCAAGCCCTTATTTGCATGATATTCACTGTTCTTACCATGCTGTCCACCCACCGTCAACTAGGAGATTTTGGCCCGTGATGTAGCTGCCGGCGTCGCTTACTAGCAGTAAAAGCGATCCTTTGAGCTCGTGGGGCAACCCCATGCGCTTCATTGGGCTTTTTTGGCAGAGCCGATCCACCATTTCAGTTGGAACCTTTGGAAAATTGGGGAAGGGCCCTGGACTGAGGCAATTCACTCTTACGTGGTCTTGTGCCCAGTAAACTGCAAGATGGCGGGTCATGTGAATGATTCCCCCTTTGAGGGTATGATAGCCAACCGGACTGGCACTGCCTATATCCTGGTAGGCGTCAGGATAAGATCCAACTATTCCGTACATCGAGCCGATCATGACTATACTAGCAGGTGCTTTTTGCTTCACTGCGTGATCGCGCAACAAGCGTGCGAGGAGAAAGAAACCAGTGGCATTGCCCAGCTGCTGGGTAAATTGTTCGGCGTCGACCTCGGCCCAATCTTTATTGACCGCTTCGTTCCCGTTGTTGACGAGCGCGTCGATCGTACCTACCTGCTCAACAGCAGATTTGAAGCCTTTCCTGATCGAGGCTTCACTCATGTGGTCGATTGCGACTCCGCAGTGGTTCCTGTTCCCTGGAAGAGCCTTGGCCACGTCAAAGGCACGAGTTGCCTCACGGCTCCCGACGATAACGGTGGCGCCAGCCTCAGCCAATCCCCGCGCCATGGAGGATCCAAGGTAGCCGGATGCCCCGGTTATGAGAATCTTTTTGCCGGTGAGATTGAAGAGATCCTGGACGGTTGGTTCGATGGACATGGCTAGATGAGAGATATTTTCCGTCGAATTCTTAGATACGGTCAAATCGATGACCGCACTTTTTTTGCATCCTTAAATAGGATGTCACGGACTGCGGTGGTCGCTTTTTTATGCAAGGCAACTGCTTCTGGATCCAAGTCTTTAGCTGGACGTGGTGCGGGTTCGAAATAATTGAATTTGTTCTCACCGCGAACCAAGGCAGCTGTATCCCAATCTCCGATGATTTGTCTGGTGTCTGTGGGCATGTAATGGAGGGAAAGACCAATTCTTCGATCGGGCGAGTTATTGGGAAGCGAAGCATGAGCCAACCGGCCGTTGTGGAGAGATATCTCGCCTGGCCGAAGAGGCATGGATACTGCGAGAGACTCGTCAACCTCCACCGCGACTTCCTGTCCTCGGGTCAACATATTATTGTCAGCGTACTCGTCTTGATGGGGCATAAGGTCGCCCTTATGGCTGCCGGGAAGTACCCTCATGCAGCCGCTTTCCAGTGAGGCAGGGGAAAGCGCAAGCCATACGGTGACAAGCTTGTCGGTATCCAGGCCCCAGTAGTTGAGATCTTGATGCCAGGAAACGAATGCTTCGCTGTGCGCCTCCTTGACCCAGAACAATGTGTTCCAGCAGAGGATATCCGGACCAATCAGATCTTCAACCACGTCGAGAATTCTGGGATGACGCATCAGGTCATCGACCCAGACAAACAGCAAATGGGATTTGTTGCGCTGAGCCCCGCCGATCGGCGTGCCTTGTTCAGACTCAAATTTCTCAAGATTGGCCCGGTTTTCGGCCACCTCGTCCTTGTTCAGAATCTCGACCGGGAAATAATATCCGTCGTTGAAGTATTGGGCAATGGCATCTTCATTCAGTTCTTTAGGCATAACTGTTCCATTTTTTTCTGACAATTGGTCAACACAGGATTTTTACTTCTCTTTCCCTTACTTTAGGGCGGTTTGATTTAGATTAGCAAGCATCTCTCCTATGCGGGATGGGTAGTTTTGCGATGAACTAAGGTGAGTCATTTGTCTTACCATGATATATCCATCATATCGTGTGCCCAGTAGAGGGGTCCGTTATACACGCTTTTGACTTCCGAGATTCCTTGGGTAGTTTCTTCGGGAGGGTCGAGAGTGGGGGACTGATGGTTAATCACAAGCCGCTTCGCCCCGGCTTCGGCGGCCATACGGCCAGCGCTCAGTGTGCCGGATTCAGAAATAACACTCGGAAAAGTTTGAATCTTTTCCTCCCGATGGACAGCTTCCATGACGAATAAATCAGCGGACCGGGCCAGTTCTACAACCGACCCAGTGGGTGCAGTATCCCCGCTGAAAGCGACTATTCCCTCATCGGTTTCGAAACGGAAGCCATAGCATGCGATGTAGGGTTGGGCGTGCTTGACTTCGCGAGCGTAACAAACCCAGCCTTCGCCTTCCGCGACTTTCCCTTCGGTGTATTCTGTCACTTTCACTTGGGGCGGCGGTCTGTCTCCCTTCCCTCCCCGAGTATGGAAGGCATGGATACTCATAGGGTGATTGATGCGTGCCTCCACGTCGAACCAAAATACTCCACCATGGGCAGACCAGATTGTTTCGGTAATTTTCTTGATAGGGCTCGGACCGTAGACGTTTAAATCGCGCTCCGTCCCTACCGATTGATCGAATCGAGTCATGAGAAAGCAGAGGTAATCAGCGACGTGATCGGAATGGAGATGGGTGAAAAAGAGATTACTAATTGAAGTACTCGGAATCCCCATTTTATACATTTTATAGGTTGAGGCAGGCCCACAATCGATCATCAGACGTTGGCCGCAAATTTCCAAAATAAAACAGGTTCCCCAGCGGGAGGGAGTAGGGTTGGGTGTTCCTGCCCCAACAATTCTTAGTTTCGGCATGGTGATTTATTTCCGGTTAAAACAGAGATTTCGATATCCCAAAATGGATAGTTTTGGATAGTGGGGCAAGACTCTGTTCACGCCGTTAATACTTATTCCCATAGCACTTCCAAAATGAGCGACTGCGCCTATACTTTGGAAGGACGGTTCTGGGCCTTGGCAATTCTCCGGAGATAACATCAGGAATAAACGTTATCGGGAATTGTATTGCTGGGGTCATTCGATGTTGGCGAAGTTGAAATTGATGACATCAGTGGACTAACTAAGACTTGGGTCTCAAAGACTCAAATGAAGTGACAGATATCCAATCTAAATCTAATCTTTGGCTGATCCTAGAATTCGTTGAAGTTAAGTTTAGCTCCAGCCACTTGTTGCCTTTTCTGATCGCATTCAACGCGTTAACCAAAGTCCGAACCAATAGGTGTTTGAAATTCACCAAGAAAGTTCCATGCTTCGATTTATGGTTTGGAGCGGATCGGGCAGCTCCAGTTTTGGAATAAACAGGGAAGTAGGAAGTGAATGAATTCAGAAAAGCCTCACAAAGTGTTGGTCATAGGCTGTGGCAGTATAGGAGAGAGGCATCTTCGGTGTTTCCTGAGTACGGGACGTGCTGCCGTTACGGGATGCGATGTGAATGAGGAACTCCTTGCTCAAATCAACAAAAATTATAATACCCCCGTTACGACCGATTGGGAATTAGCTTTACAGGATCCGACCACGACAGCAGCGGTCGTTGCCACGCCAGCAAATCTTCATGTCGAGATGGCTACGATGATTATGGAAGCGGGCAAGCATGTCTTGATCGAAAAACCCCTTTCGGTTGGAATGGAGGGAACGGAGGGGTTGATTGAGTTGCGCGACCGGCAAGGGTTGGCAGCAGCAGTGGGCTATGTTCACCGATCCATTCCAGCTCTGCGTTCCATTCGGTCTTTTCTTGGATCGGGTGAATTCGGGGATATTTTACTGCTGACTATTACCTGTGGACAAGATTTCGCGCATTATCGGCCCGCCTACCGTGAAATTTATTTTGCCGACCACAAAAAGGGTGGCGGTGCTATTCAGGATGGGATAACCCATCTCATCAATTGGATTGAGTGGATTGCGGGACCCATCGAAACGGTCTACTGTGATGCTGCTCACCAGCTTCTCGAGGGAGTAGAAGTAGAAGACACAGTTAATATACTAGCTCGCAGTGGAAAAACGCTTATCAACTGCTCGTATAACCTATTTCAGGCCCCTAACGAATATCGGGTTTGGATACATTGTGAACGGGGGAGCGTCATGGGGGATGTCCAAAATCACAAGTGGGGTACGCTTGCGTCAGGAGAAGAGAATTGGAACTGGCGCGACGCGGCCTATGGAGAGCGGGACATCCTTTTCGTCACTCAAGCAAATGATTTTCTTGACCAAATCGAGGGCAGAACCAACCAGTTATCCAGTCTTGAGGAGGGAATCCAAACACTTCGCGTTAATCTTGCTTCCCTTGAATCATCGCGGAGCGGGATGCAAGTGAGAATTTAACTCGTTCGTGGTAACCTATAAACGAACGGCCGAGCTATCGAATGCACTGGATATATTCCTTCGGCATCCTTTCTACTTGCACACTACCCCCCTAATCAGATCAAGTCCTTCTTTGATATTCCCGTGAGCACGGTTAAGTCACTCAGCAGAATTAGGAACCTGCAGGTAGTCGTTGATTGGGTTAGCTGATTACAATTTCTCCAAAAGACCTATGATCTCAATTGTTGACTATCGAGCGGGTAACCTTCGCAGTGTGGCGCGGGCTTGTCGTGAGGTTGGGGCCAATGCCGAGCTGGTCGCGGAGCCCGAGAGAATCGCGACTTCTGAACGGATAATTTTCCCGGGTGTAGGAACGGCTGAGAGCGGGATGAGGACTCTTCGAAAAACAGGTTTAGATGAGGCCCTAAAAGCAGCATTTGCTAGGGGAACGCCTATTCTTGGAATCTGTCTAGGTGCACAAATTATTCTGGATCATTCCGAGGAGGGGAACGAAAAATGCCTGGGGCTTGTAACTGGGCAGTGTAGGCGTTTTTCCCCTGAGGACCCTGAGCTCAAAGTTCCCCACATCGGCTGGAACCAGGTGGTCGTTAGGCAAACGCATCCTTTGTTGGATGGCTTTCCTGATGGAGCTGAGTTTTATTTCGTCAATTCTTACTATCCCGATCCCGAAGACACCAATTGCGTCTATGGTGAATCGGATTACGGCCATCCGTTCTGTGCTATGTTGGGGAGAGGCAATCTTTTCGCGACACAGTTTCACCTAGAGAAAAGTGGCCGGTGGGGTCTCGATCTCCTGAGACGATTCACGCTTTGGGATGGGTGACTCGCAATGCTAACCAAACGACTTATTGCTTGTCTCGACGTGCGCGATGGTCAATTGGCCAAGAGTATCAATTTCGTCGATACTAAAAACATCGGGGATCCTGTGGCTAAGGCACGAGAGTACTATGAAGGTGGAGTTGATGAACTCGTGTTTTACGACATAACTGCTTCAAGCGACGCTCGTGAAATCATGATCGACGTTGTCGAGGCAGTGGCTGCTCAGGTTTTCATTCCCTTTTCAGTTGGAGGGGGGATACGAAGCGAAGCAGACGCGACCAAACTCCGGTTAGCGGGTGCCGAAAAAATTAACGTCAATTCGGCCGCGGTGCAGAGGCCTAAGCTTATTTCTGAAATTGCGCATGCTATTGGACGCCAGAATACGGTTCTTTCGATGGACATTAGGAGGGTCGCACCCTCATCTGAAGTGCCGTCTGGCTACGAGATTGTGATTAATGGAGGACGTAAGCCAATGGGGCTGGATGTTGTAATGTGGGCACAGCGCGGCCAGGAACTTGGTGCCGGCGAGCTGGTTGTGAATTCCATTGATGCTGACGGGACACAAGATGGTTACGAGCTTACGCTTACCCACACCATCGCCGAAGCGGTTTCCATCCCAGTCATTGCTTCTGGGGGAGCGGGAAGACCAGAGCACCTTTACGATGTCTTGACCAAAGGAAAGGCAGATGCCGCTCTTGTTGCTTCCATGGTCCACTACGACCATTATACCTGCCGAGAAATCAAGGAAGATTTGGCAGAACGAGGCCTTCCGATGCGATTGTGGTATTAGTTTTGGAATCTTCGATCTTCAAACTAGCGCACTGAAAATCGGTATTCCGTAATCTGCCGATAGACTTTGCCCGGGCGTAGGATAATACTGGGGAAGTTTGGTTTATTTAGGGAGTCTGGGAAGTGCTGAGTTTCAAGGCAGAGGGCTTGCCACTGACTGTACAGGGAGCCGCCTTTGCCCGAAACATTTTCCATGTAATAGCTAGTGTAAAGCTGGACGCCAGGTTCTGTAGTGAAGAGCCGCATCACCCTTCCACTTTCAGGATCGAAGACCTCAGCTGATAGTGCTGGATTTTCGCCGCTGCCGTGATTGAGAACATAGTTGTGGTCATATCCGACTTCGAGTTTGCCGATATGTTTGCCGATACGTTTCGGCTTGGTGAAATCGAGCGGAGTGCCCTTGACTGGGACAATGGCTCCAGTCGGGATGCCTTCATTTCCTCGCTCGGTGGTCT
The DNA here is from genome assembly GCA_964542645.1 of uncultured Opitutales bacterium. Classification (GTDB taxonomy): domain Bacteria; phylum Verrucomicrobiota; class Verrucomicrobiia; order Opitutales; family UBA2987; genus Moanibacter. The sequence continues at coordinate 57,345 of CAZIUG010000003.1, forward strand.
TGTCGGCGTGAATCGTTAGGCGGTGATTGAAGAGTTCCTTCTTTCCCGCAGCAGCAAGATTGAAGTAGGTGTGATTCGTCAAGTTTACCGGGGTAGGCTTATCCGTCGTGGCCTCATATTCAATGCGGAATCCATCATCTTGAGTAAGAACATATACAACCGTGATCAGGAGGTTGCCAGGGTAGCCCTCTTCTCCGTCTGGGCTTAGGTAGGTGAAACGTACCGCTGGACCGTCCTTATGGACTACGGGCTCGGAGTTCCAGACTCTCTGGTGGAGCCCAACAACACCCCCGTGAAGATGATTTTCGCCGAAATTCTTTGCGAGTTGGTAGTTCACCCCATCAAGCTCAAAGTTGCCATTTGTGATACGATTGGCAACTCGTCCAGTGGTGCATCCGACGTATGGAGTATTCTCCTCATACTCGGCCGTTGTATCGAAGCCGAGTACGATATCCTCTAGGTTGCCATTTCGATCACGGACATGCAATTCCGTTGTGGTGGCCCCGAGCTCAATTACTTTGAGGACGCTCCCATTTCGGTTCTCTAGCGTGTAACGTGCAATTGGTTTACCGTCGCTGGTTGTTCCAAAGGTGTCCTTCTTTATGTTTGGCACTTTAGATTCTCGGATTGCTGCGTATTTGGTCGGAGTTAAGGGGTGCTGGGAAAAATCGAAATGGGTTGCGTGAAGAGTAGTCGCAGTGGTGATCCAAGCTATTGCGGCAACCATGAAAGAGGATGTCAAGTAAGGGTGGCCCAGCGTAAATAACTTCATGACATTTCAACAAGACAGTCAAAAGGAGTGGGGTGTGGCAACGGATTATCAGCTATTTGAATCAATCATTTCCTGCAGGCATTCGAAAGATTTCTGGACTGCAGCCTGGTAAAGCTTTTCTCCCTTTTCGGCAGTAGCTTTTTGAGGAAGCTGATCTTCCTGATCTTTCATGGCATCGTGCCGTACATTTTCAGGGAAAAGATGGAGAGCGATAGAGGTTTCGTACTCTTGAGCATGTCCTGGAACTCCCGTCGTGCAAATTTCTTCGGCTTCCTTGCGACTCAGATTCCAATAAGAGTGGAACTGGAGGTTCGCCTCCGGATGTTCCAATTTCAAGTTCAACTGCCATTGATTGAGAATGCCACGGACTGGAGCTTCGTTGCCGCCATGGCCGTTTAGGACCAGGATGTTTCGACATCCGTGTCGGATCATACTATCGATACCGTCAAAGACGGCAGATAGCCACGACCCTGGTTTAGCTGTTAGCGTTCCTTTGTGCATCATGTGGTGCTCCGACATACCAAAATTGATTGGTCGGGCTACTACAGCTTTTGGATAGATCTTACGTGCGACCTCCAACGCAATGGTGTTTGCAGATCGGATATCATGTTCCATGGCCAGATGCTCTAGGTGCTGTTCCACGGCACCCGTAGGAATGATACACGCCAGGAATTTACCTTCTTCGATTCCATGTCGGAACTCGCGACGTGTCATCTTCTCTAATCTTACCTCTTTATTAGTCATTATAAGTATTTTAGAATTTGTAGCGGATTGGGATCAAGGATCCCTCGGCTTCGAAGTTTTCCCTAAAAACCTTCTCAAGAAATCGAAAATGTTTCCGATTCCAATATGTCACTTTCCTGGCCAATAGGGTTTTCCTTGGTGGTAGTTTGTAACCCGTCGAACGGTGTCGGCAAGTTTGTCTGCCTTCTGAATGTTGAAAATATTTGCAAGAAATAGGATAGCGAGATCGCTGGGATGGTCGATGAAACGGCCGAAAATAGTGGCTGCCTCACGGGCTTTCGCCTGAGCCTTTACGAAATGGGATTCAGCGGCAGTAAGGGCGTTGGCTAAGTCCAATTCGCCGTTGTGTTCGGCAAAGGCTTCGCCGTATTTGGCCAATCCTTCCGCGGCATGAGCTACCATCTCCATGTGGGCGATAAATGCTTCCGTCTTGTTGATCAGATAACGAAGGTAAGTTTGTCCCTTTGCTGAAACCGAGAACTGTGCTTTGCTCAACTCTGATAAAGCAGTGCCGAGTAGCTCGATCGATCGGTGGTAATATTGAATTCTTTCTGGCACGTATTGGCCGGCCGGAACTCGGTTATCAACACCGTGGTAAAGCGAACGAGCACATTTCGCCAGGTGCGCGGGGTCAGCTGGACCATCGTAGGGATTATCTTGAGCCGTAATTTCTCCCGCCAGGGCGCCGTAGAATCCCTCATAAAGCTCTGTACATCCACTGAGCCAGTGAAAATTCTTGAGGCCTTGCCAGCCAAGGAGTTCTTCGCTGTCTTCGAGGAGCTTAAAGGCACGCAGAATGGGGCTATATGCTTCCGATCCGAAAATTTCGGCAATATAGGTTTCGTAAAATTGCTCCGGTGTTAGCTCCGCGTCCCAGCCACCACGGGCCAAAAAACTGACATGGTGTTCGGTTCCTCGTGCGCGGAAAAGTTGCGCAATAAACCCTTGGGAGCCTGCTTTTTTTGCTTCCTTTAAGACGCCATCGGTTTGAAATTGTCGGAGGTAAAAGGGAATACCGAACATGCTGTCATCGTCATCGACCCGCGGAATAATGTAGCGTTTTCTTTCACCCATACCCGCACAGTACAGTGCGTTGGTATCGTTCTTGATAGGGATTACGGCAGAAGACTGAAAGTCTACGAAGGGAATATTTTTGTCTACGACACGGTCGACGCTTTGGAGAAGGTAACCGCGGAATAGGAATCCGAAGCCGACGGTGAAATCTGGGCGCAGATTTCTTGAGATCTCGATGATCTTTAAGGTAGCTGCCATTTGAATGATATCAGTATCAATAACATCCTGGGCGGACTTCCCTATAATAGAACTGTAGGGGCAGGTGGCCTCCCAATTGTCCTCAAAGATGCGTTTCGCATCCTCAAATTGTGGGCGATAGTATTCAATGGCCTTGCGGTGCTCTATGTCGCTGCCGTCGGGTGCCTTGTGATAGCCTTCTGCATTCCAAAAGAAAAGGTCCACAGCATCTGGGTAGGTTTCAAAGAGGGCCGTGAGCCACGCTTTTGTATGTTCCTCGAATAAAGGGTCGTAATGATCGACACGTGCTCCAGCGATGGTACGATGTGCCGGTGCCTGGTCATTCCGCTTCATAAACCGAGCAAAGTTGTAGGGAATCTCGGTTGCATCCATGGTGAATCCAATTTTCACGCCTCGGGTTTTAGCATGGTCGAAGATAGCTAGAAACATCGCTTTACACTTCCGGTGTGCCTCTTCTGGAGAGGGCACCCCTTGCAGTTCGGGTGGAGCCATTGAAGGTATGCCGGCGAAGTGTTCTTTGCCTATTTCGATTTGATCGGTGTATGCGTTGGGGACGTGCATCCTTGCCACTAAGTAGCCGCTCTCCGGAGTGTTGACATCGCCGATGAGGTTCTTCTCCCCTTGGAAATGGTACTCTAGCATTGGATCGGCAGCGGTGATGTTGAGGTTGAGGTAGTTCAACCTTTGTTTCGCCATCTGATTGATCAAATGGCGATAGTTGTCCAGGCCCCACATGCTTTCGTGCAAATTTAACGGAAACGGCAGGAGGAAACCTCGGCGTTCGAATTCGGGCTTGGAGGCTCGATCGATTTTCGGCAGTACAAATTCCTTACAGGGCTCTGGAAGAAGATCGCCGCTTAGGAGAAAGGTCACGCCGGCTTCCTCAAGAAAGGCATAGGTCCCGTAAAGTACTCCTATGCCTGATTGGCCTGTAATCAACCAGGTCTGCGAACCGCGAAGGCTTCGGTACCCAAGAATAAATCCCTCCGAATCGATCTTCGATGTATCTTCTTCTTCCAGAACCTCCTTTATTAACGGATTTGTCTCTGGAAGACCGATGAAGATAGCGCTCTCACTCGCGCCATGCATCCATTTATCGGAGGTAGCGATCGATACAGGCCTGCCACTCAATTTCTCAAGATAGTGACTCAGCTCGTCGCCAGCCAGCACCTCAAATGGATCGGCGTTTCGCCCTAATACGATCGTGATTCTAGTTCCAGTTTCCATTCTTCTATAAAGTTGAAAGTCGATTTTGGGGTCAATGCCGGTTTCAGTCCACATCGAGGAATTTCATGCGGTTATTAGTCTCGGCTGATCAGGGACCCGATGTCCAGACCTTATCGGATACAGCGGCACCAGGAATCAATTTAGGCCTCCAAATAGATCGCGTAGACTTTAGGGTCTTCTGGACGAATCCCTTCATAGTTGATCCGGATCCGGATGGTTCCTTTTCCCCTTTCAATCGTCTTATGTTTTTGCCAGGCCACCTCCTGGCGGAATCCTGGTTCCAAGGCCAAACATTCCTCATGTGAGTAACCATTCAGTTGCTGGAATCGCTCATCAAGAATTTCGACTGTTACTCGACTGTATTCAGATAAGCCATCCACATTGAGAAACACTCGGGCCGGGTTCCCTTCGAGATCAATTGGGGCTGAAATGATATGTCGTGGTTGAGAGGAGAGCAGCTTGAGGTCCGACGCTTGGAAATATCCCAGACGATCTCGTTGCCAACTTGCGACTCTGACTCCGTTACTTAATTGTTCTGGCCAAGGTGCATACCAGAAAAGTGTTTCATTGCCTACGTTCTCGAAACCTTGGCCTTGTGCCACTCCCGCGTGTTTAAAATTGAAGGGGGTGGGTAAGTGTTCAAAATCGTCTTCTGCTGCTTCCACCATCCGAAAATCAGGTATCGGTTCCCGATAATGGAGCGCGTCGTTACTGACGACAAGCCCGAGATCCGTGGTTACGTGTCGTCGGTCGTCGTTGTCCGGCCCATGCCACTGGCCGTATAGTCCGATAACTACATTGCCGCGATTCCACAAGGCTGCTCCTAGGTGCACCTGTTCTCCTTGATGGTCACCGTAAACCATTGGCTTGGGTGGTATGTTCTCGCGTCGAAATCCCAGGCAGGAAGCTTCGATCCAGTGTTCGAAATCATAGGACGCGAACGTGACTAGTTGCCTCAAAGATCCAAAGTGCCGGCCGCCATGTCCACTTAAGTAATAGCAATTATTAAATTTAGTCCCTCCGGTCATCTCGCATGAAATCGGGTCCGAGCGGGTGGTGGGTTCGTGCCACCGTAGACCGTCTGGACTGAACACGACAGCAAACTCTGGTGTGTACTTGTTTGTTTCGATGACTGCTTTGAATCTGCGTTCAGGATCAGGGTCCTCTGGTTCATAGAATATGACACAGGCCGAAATGTGATGCTTGCCTCCTAACATATCCACAAGGTTGTTGTGATTCGTCCCCTTGTATTCGACCAATTGGAGATCGGGTTTTTCCCATTTGTATCCATCTAAGCTTTTCGCGAAGCAGACTCGTTGATGCCATTGATCTCCTTCTCCTTGCCCAAGGTACCACATCCATAATTCATTGCCGACACGATGGACCGAGCCGTAGTAGATGACACCGTTACTATCTGGCGACCCTGGAGGACCGGGATGCACTACTATTCGGGTTCGATCTACACCGGCCCTATAGCGAACAAGGTGCAATCGGACGCCATGTTGGAACGGTATACTATGGTCGTCGAAAGGAAACAGGACAACTTGGTTACTGCTGACAGGCTCTGGATTATTTCTTATAATCATGGATGAATTTTCTTTCGATAGGACAGGAAATGAAGTGAACCACTTGGCTACTTTCCCTCCACGATTGCCGTGTACACCATCGGTTTTATTATCTCGCTCAAATTTGAAAAGGGCAGGTGTTGGGCTAGGGTGATTGTAACTAGCTCATCCTGAGGTGATATCCAGAATTCAGTGCTGGTTCCACCTATCCAGCCGTACTCTCCGACTTGAGATGAAGGAACCCAATTGGTCCGGTGGACGCGGACTGAGACACCAAGACCGAACCCCAGGCCGGCGTAACGTTCCTCCGGTTTTTTGTCCAATGGGATCAGGCTTTGCGGCAATTGGTTACGGGTCATCTCCTCTACGGACTCTTGTTCAAGCATGCGAATGCCGTTTAGAGTGCCCTTGTTCAAAAGCATGAGGCAAAACCGCATGAAATCAGTGGCTGTTGACACTAGGCCCCCGCCAGCGGATAGGAATTTAGGCTTCTTAGTGTAGGCAACTGGGCTGAGATTGCCAGTTCCTCCTTGCGGTGCATCAACTTTCCTAAGGTCACCTTTGGGGTTTAGGCCATACATTGCCGCAAGCCGGTCATTTTTCTTAGTAGGGACGTAGAAATCAGTATCAACCATTCCCAGTGGTTGAAAAATTCGCTCGGATAAGAACACGTCAAATGATTGCTGGGAGGAAACCTCGATTAACCGACCGATAACATCGGCAGCAATGCTATAGTGCCATTTTTCTCCAGGATGGTAGAGAAGGGGAACGATCCCAAGCCGTGCGACCATTTGGGCGAGGTTACATTCGTGTAAACGGTCTAAACCAGCTTGGCGGAAAAGTTTATCAACACCTGTTGTGCCGGCCATATATCGGATGGCACCTGGCAAGCCGGAAGTGTGTCGCATAAGATCCCGGACCGTCATTTCTCGATTCGCGCTGCCCAGCGTAACCTTATCGGTCTCGCTGTTTTTCGCCACACTCATTCCGCCTAATTCTGGAAGATATTTCATCACCGGGACATCGAGCTCCAGCTTGCCCTCCTCGCAGAGTATCATCACCGCTACCGCGGCTATTGGCTTAGTCATCGAATAGATGCGAAAGATAGTGTCTTTCTCTAAGGGCTTCTGTTCCTCAAGGTTCCTCATTCCCAAGGTTTCGAAATATGCCACCTTCCCGCGTCGAGCCACTATCGTGGTCGCGCCGGCGAGCTGGTTGCTGTCGATGAATTTTTGGACAGTTAAAGAAATCTTCCTAAGGCTTTCCTCCGACAATCCCACTTGGTGTGGATCGGCGGTTAGGCCAGCAAGTCCTAAATCGGATTCCTTGCGTATCCGTTCCTTATAAGTTGGCTCAGTTTTCATGATTCTTTCTTTTGCGGTAGATGCCTTTTAGCACGGTCTCAGCTGACGAGGAGATGCACCTTGCTCAGCTCGTTGCTTATCAATCCTCGTATTGCTCTTTTGTGAAGCGGTATTGCGAACTGTAAGCCATGCCATCCGAGAGCGGCATCAATCCACCCGAAGTTTCGCTTCGTCGCCCCATCGCAGCTTCTTGACTCAAATTGATCGTCATGAGTTCTGCGTCGGTGACGGGTATCGTGTACCGTACCATTGGTTCAAAGCGCTGGAATGCTTCGGCGTAGGCGACCTCTCCTTTTTGCCCGTAGTGGCCGTCTTCGGTTTCTGCGCGTTTCCGTGAATAGGGTCCGCCGTAATACTGGCTGGCAATTTGGTCTAGGGCCAAAACTTTTCTCTCAATAACATCGCTTATGTCGACGAGGAGATCGACACGGCAGGTCGAAGCATACTCTAGGCTATTAGCTCCTACATAAGCGATTGGGTTCATGAAGTAGATGGTGGGAACCACATGCCGTTGCTGGGTGCCTCTACCGGCACCTCTAGCCAGTTGGGAAGCGTAGACTGTGCATTGGCCGATTGTTCCATGCATCTTTAAACCACCGGTCTCATAGGGATGATGACTAATAATGAGATCTGGTTTTACGGTACGGATAACATTGGCTATCGCCTCAATTTTGTCTTGAGTTACGAGTATATCGTCGTCTTCGAAGCCGAGATCACGAACATCATCAAATCCCAGAATGCGGCAGGCTCTCCGGGTCTCCTCCAGTTTCTCCTCTACGGCTGCTTGTACCCGCTCTTCGACATTCAAGGAAGCACCCTTTTGTCTTTTTTCCTCTGCTAGTTCCCAATGGTGCGAGCGCACACCAGTTGTCGCAATAATACAGGTCACGGTATCGCCCTGTTCGATGTGGTGTGCTAACGTGCCCCCAGCCTGGTCGAAAGTATCAGCTGGATGGGCGGCCACAAGCAGAACGTGAATCGGTCTATTGGCCATATCTTAGTCTCCTAATTCTTGTGTGAGTTGGTTCTCTAATAATCGAACGATTATATTTCCGTAAGAGGTTTGAGGTAGGTGTGATTAATTGCTTTTGCTGGTGGTTAGACGGGCGAATCGAATTGGGCGACCCTTTCCCTAATGGAACTGCTGCTGCGAACAAGTGCCTCCCAAGCTTGCACGGGTGATTGGCCAAGAATCGACGGAAGATCAGCTTGTAACTCGTCGATTAATGGCGGCATTTCTTTACCTTTTCGCCGAAGGTTGGCTATGCGGTTTAGCGCGTCCATTGCAAATCCGACACAAATCACGTTCCTGTCCTCACGAATCACTCCTTTTAATGATTCTATGGCTGTCTTTAACGCAGGCCCGACAACCTCGGCTCCGTGGGAGCAAAGGATAACGATTGACCAGAGCGCGTTCTCCCGTACTGCCGAGCGGACCGGATCGAAACGATCTAACCCAAAATCAACGCCAGCTCCTTCGCACATGTCGCTATCGTCGGTGGGTCGCACTAAGTTGATTGACCGTTCCTGAGTTTGGCTGGCGCAAGGTCGATTCTCTTCATGAGACAAACTCTCCACTAGTGCATCCAGGCAAGCGGGTACGAGTGATTGACCAATCCCGGTAGCGATTGCGCGGCGACCCAAGCACCCGAGAGATCCCGCAGAGACGGACCTGACATAAACTGACGGATCATTCTCCAAACGTCCTATAACAGCCTGTAGGACTTCATCGTTCAGAGGAGCGGTGTCGCCCAGTCCATAGATGCTGGCCTTTCTTACCCATTTGACAGGAGAAGTGGCTCCCTCAAGAAACGTTCTGGTCGCTTCTGGTCCAACAGCAATAAGGCCGTAGGTAGCAGCGCGCCTTACGTTCTCTCGGTCGTCGTACAGCGCTTGGCCGAGCAGCCGAATCGACAGAGAGATATTGCCCAATGAGGCGAGCCTGTAGGCAGCTCCAATTCTGGTCGGTTCTTTGTCATCGGTTTTCGCGTACAACTGGGCGAACAGGTGTTCTGCCTCTTTCTGGCGGGCCAGGGATGGCGTTTCCAAAGTTTTGGGCTTAGATGGTAGCGATTGACCCGTTTTTATCCAGTAATAGTGATAGCGCCATACCGACGTAACATCCTCGTCGACGTGGGATAGGTCGATCTTAGTCAGCGGGTCCACAGAGGGTTCAAACCAAGATGCTTCCATTAGGGTCTCATTGCTACAAGGAAAAGGGTCGGTAGTCCGATAGAGCCAGAATCGCCACATAAAGCGAGGGTTGTCTTGCCAAGTTTTCCAGTTATCGCGGCGATGGTTCCCTCTGTGAAAGAGATTGTGGGAATATAGGACGATGCTTCCAGCCCGAAGGGGGGCTGCCTCGAATGATTGCACAAGGGGCCAACCGGTTTTAGTAACGGCTTCCCTCATTCGAATGTCGTGAGGAGTGCGACGATTAACAATGTCGTCAAAATCATATTTACAGTTCGGGCCACTGGCTGGTTCGCTCTCCATACCGCTGAGGTGGTAGTTGAAGTCGAGGTGGTCCGCTCCACAGAAATTGTCTTGATTTTCTTCGTGGTTGAACGTCCAGTAGTGCGAGTATGGGATTGTTGCTGTGGGCCCCATATCCTCTCGAACCATCTGTGGATAATAGAGCATCTCAATCTGTATTGCCTGGTGGTGGCGCTGTTTTCTTGCGTTCAAAGGGCCGTTGTCATCCTTGTGCCAATGTTGATCACTCGGGCCGCTGGCAAAATGTGCATTGTGGGTGAAGGGAACGACGGCCCAGTTATCGCCTACTAGTCGATTACACGCAGCGACAAGGCCGGGCGCGTTGAGTACTTCTAGCACCTCTGGAATGGTCACAGGGGAAATTGGCTTATCGGCCAGGTAAGCTGTTTTCTCCTTTTTATAAAGCCGGTCGTGGATTTCCAAAGGAATACCAAGACTCTCAGGAGTCAAAATAACAATCCCTCTGCTAACAAACTCCTGAACCAGCCTATCCGAATCGGGTTCCGAAAAGGCTATTTCATATTCTTTGCTCAATCTCTCATCCCCGCAAATCAAGAAAACGGCATCTCTTTTTAGCTGCGCATGTATTATAATCAATCGAGTCCGAGATCGACTCGATTTGTCGTTACAGACTTCAATATATGCAGGAGGATTTGGCAAGGAGATCTGAAGGAGGCCATAAGCAAAATGTACCAGGAGGTGCCTAATTTCCAGACTGGAGTCTTTCGATGTTCCCAGTACAAACTTTAGCAAGGACTGACCTATTTACTTGTTATCCTTCTGTTCCCGGATGATGTCTTGTCTTCGATCTTGCCTTCCTGTCTGCTTCTTGGCATAGACTGCATGGAGAGGATACAGCTGTGGGCTGTGGGAATATTTTCTGTTCTCGTGGCTCTCAGGGCGACACCAAATCATCAAGGAATAAACCTATGGCAGAGCACACAAACCCCCCGGTTGGTTATGATGACACTCCCTTTTTGCCCGGTAATCGATGGCGGGTGCACGATGTAGACCGGCCGCAACCCAGAGTGGTAGTGCCCGGATCAAGGGGGGGAGCAGCTCCTTCCGACGCAGTAGTGTTATTTGACGGGTCCGATCTCTTTCAATGGCAGGGAGTTGATGGAAATAAAGCTGATTGGAAGGTTGAGTCTGATTATATGGAAGTAGTGCCTAAGAGTGGCAATATACGAAGCAAAGATGAGTTCGGGGATTGTCAGTTGCACATCGAGTTTGCCAGTCCGGTTGATGTACAAGGGAATAGCCAAGGGCGCGGGAATAGTGGTGTGTTTTTAATGGGGCTCTATGAGATCCAGGTGCTTGATGGGTACAACAATCAAACTTATGCTGATGGTACCACATCGGCAATCTATGGCCAATATCCGCCGAGGGTGAACGCCTGCCGTCCCCCAGGAGATTGGCAGAGCTTTGATATTGTCTTTGAGGTACCTCTCTACGACGGAAACCAACTTGTAAATCCGGCCTATCTGACCGTATTACACAACGGCTTGGTGGTGCATCACCGACAAAAGGCACTTGGTCCGAGTGGGCACAGAAGCCTGTCGAACTATAGTGAAGTTCACGGCCCTAGAGGACCGTTGATGTTACAGGATCACGGGAACCCGACCCGGTTCCGGAATATCTGGATCCGGGATTTGACAGATTACGATGAAGTGTAGAAATTTGGGCCGGATTTAATCTTCTAATCGACCAATTTGCTTACCGATAGTAATTCGCCGGTGTTGTTGCGAGTTGCTTATTCATTCAGTTGGGACCCTTCCCAGAAGACACTAATTCCTAACTCTCGGTATTCGTCACGATTTTCGGCGGTAGTGGGTATGGCCCAACAAAGAGGAACGCCAAGGTCTTTCACCTGATCTGCGACATTTAACACACATTCCTTAACTGTTTTTAGCGAGTAACCAGGATGGCGTTCCAGGTTGAACATTAAATCGTTTGGGCCAAAGGCGAGATAATCAATTCCTTCCTTCATGGCGAACTTGCGTGCCCGGGTGACCCCTTCGACGGATTCGAGTTGCACGCAAAGCACGCCGAAGTTGTTCCACCAATTGGCATATTCTAGCCGATATTGGTCAGAGCTGGTGTCAAAGTGTTTTGCACCGGCTCGGGATGCACCACCCCAACTCCGTCGGCCCAGAGTACCGTAGTAAAAATACTCGATAGCCTCATCAACAGAAGCTTCTTCCATCACCTCAGGGACCATTATAGAGGATAGACCGAAATCACAGTAGCGGCCAGCCATATAAGTTAATCGAGTGTGAGGGATACGGATCTGAGTGGGTACACCTAGGTCCTCGGTCACAGAGCAAAACTGTTCAAGCCTTTCCTCAGAAAAAGTAGAATGTTGGCCATCGATGAAAATCGCGTCGTAGGATCCTAGTGCAAGAGAATCCTCAAGTTCGGTGCGCCCTGTTGTGATGGAAGTTATGAGCAAGAGAACCTCTTCTCCGCTCTTAAGACGTTGTTTGAATGTTTCACTCATAATTTGTAACCGGCTGCGCCGTCCTTATCTGGCTCATTTCGAAAAATGGATAGTGGTTGAAGTAAAGAAATATAGCAAGCCCAAGGGGCTTTGTAGACCACTTAAAATACACGTTCAAGTTGAAGGTGTACAAATTAACTTTGAAGTCCGAAAAGTTTACGACGATGGGAGGACGTAAGCCTCGCATCGATTACTTGGTGCCGGTCTGGATTTTTGAGCTTTAAATGGGGTTTCCCTTTTCTTTTGAGATCAGCTTTGCGGGCCTGGCTTCGATAGTCACGCTCCGCGTAGCTGAGAATAATTGATTTTCGTGGTTTATCAGTCCGGTTGATCATGGAGGTGTGCCACCCGTAGTTGTTGAATACGATGGCAGTGCCCGCAGTTCCAGGGAAGACCTTATGTCCGGGCATCTCCTCGAGTCTTTCACAGTTTGGATAGGGTCCTGAATCTGCTTTGTGACTGCCAGGCACGAAAGCAAAAGCACCGCCTTCGGCAGGGACAGTCTCAACATAGATCTGTACTTTAATGTGTGGGGGTTGATCATACGGTATATCTGGATGCCAACCAATATAACTAATCGGGCTCAGTGGAACAGTACGCACTTGGGCGCCCTCAAAGAATAGATCTTCTCCCAGTAAATCCTGCAAGAGGCCGAAGTAGGAGGGATGGTCGGCCAGAGCAATAAAGACGTCATCCTTTTGCAGAGGGTCCGGTATGTCGAAATAGGCGGCCGGGCTGGTTCCAGCTTCGACTGCGTCTAGCCATTCCGATTTTGCTTCAGCAGCGCAACGATCGAAGGCAGCTTGTAGTCGGAGTAGATCGCTACCCTTGTAGGCCCGGTCTACTATGAGGTATCCTTCTTTTTCCCACTGACTAATTTGTTTTTCTGTTGCTTGTCTCATTTATAGTTTTTTTGGCGAAAGCTGAAACACTCGCCTAGTTTGTACAGATACTTTGACACGGGATGATTTTCTAAGGGTTTAGGTTGGAGCTTCTGGGAAACGCAGGAGACGTTTTGCTGTTCCACCCATGATTTCGGAAATTTCATCCTCATTTAGATCGGGTAGTAATTCCTCGATAATTTGAGTTAATCTTTCATAGCCTGGATTCTCTGTAATCCATGGGAAGTCAGTTGCCCATAGCAGGCGGTTTGCCCCAAATCCCTGCTTCCGGTTATGTGGCCGATATAGCCGCGCGTGCCATTCCTTGAGATCGCGATAAGGCCACTCCTCATTGCTGAAGGCATACTGCCCTGATAGGTGAACGGAGACATTTTCAAACTGATGTAATCCCATTGTGGAGTAACGTGAGGGTGGAGGCAAGGCAGTGAACTCGACTCGCGGCCGGCCCTGACTATCCCAGCTAAAGCTTCCCTTGCCCGGCAACGCAAGCATGTGGTTGAATACAACCCGTACCTCGGGGAAGGCTTCGATGATAAAAGGCAGGCAATGCGCGTCGATGGCTTGGGGATACAACCAGATCACGTAGTCTCGCTCAGAGGCATGTTTCCAAATTGGAAAAGTTCTGAAGGACCGCACATCCATTGGTGCCAACGGATCGGCGGGTCCACCGATCGAACTAAGCCTGAATCCGATCACATCACCGTTGGTGGCGAGACGGTCCATATGCTCCTCCGGTTTCAATTCATCTGTTGGAATCAGTCCAATGCCAAGAAATTGTCTGGGATACATCTCTAGGCAGTAGCGAAGATAGGAATGGTGCTCGAGGCTTGCACCGCCAATTTGAACTAGTACTGCCTGAGATATTTCATTCGCTTGCATTTGCTCCAGTAGCTTCTCCACTGGTTCCTCGCGGGTGGCAGGGAGCTGATCGCTGACTTCCCTCGGGAATTGCCTGGAAGCCCTTGCAAATACGTGCACGTGGGCATCAATACGTGGCGGGTGCGGACTTCTAATAGTTTTCGATTTCATATGAAGAGGGCGGAAACAAGAGAGAAATCACGCAATAGTCGATATTGCGAATTGCTCGATGATTATTTTGGAAATGAAGGTAGTTCAAGGCGAGTGAGGTGCTGGATGATTCGGATGACCTGGCCGGCGTAACCGAACTCATTATCGTACCAGGCGTAGAGCACACATTGGTTACCCTGTACGATTGTAGTTTCCGAATCGATGATTGAGGTCTTGAGGTATCCGATGAAATCGCTCGATACCACTTCCTTTGAGGTAGTGTAGTCGATCTGACTTTGGAGTGGGGAGTCCAGGGAGATAGCACGTAAGTATTCGTTGACCTCTTCAACCGTTGTTGTCGCGACGAGGTTCAGTTTTAGAATGGCCAAAGAGACATTTGGAGTGGGGACTCGAATGGCATTGGCTGTGAGCTTTCCATCTAGCGCAGGAAGGGCTTTAGTGACGGCGCTCGCAGCGCCGGTTTCAGTGATGACCATATTGAGGGGTGCAGCGCGTCCGCGTCTATCTTTGCGATGAAAGTTATCGATTAAGTGCTGGTCATTAGTGTAGGAATGGCAGGTGTCAATGTGGCCCTGCGTGATCTTAAAGCGGTCATCCATGGCTTTAAGAACAGGAACAATGGCATTGGTTGTGCAACTGGCGGCAGAAATAATGCGGTCATCTTTTTGAATGTCTTGATTGTTCACTCCATAGATAATATCGGGAATATCACCTTTCCCTGGTGCGGTTAGGATGACGTAGCCCGCACCATTGGACATGAGGTGCTTTTCAAGTCCTGCGCGATCCCGCCAGACACCCGTGTTGTCCACGATTATGGCATCTTCGATACCGTACTGATCATAATCAACCTGTTCGGGCGAATCGGCATTGATGATACGCACAAGATTGCCATTTATGATCAGAGCATTCATTTCTTCATCGATCTGAATTGTTCCTTTGAAGGGACCGTGAATAGAGTCACGTCGTAGTAAACTAGCTCGTTTCGTAAGCTCCTCAGGGCCTCGGCCTTTCACGACAATAGCTCGCAACCTCCACTTATCTCCACCGCCACTGCGATCGATGAGGATACGGGCCACCATTCGGCCTATCCTGCCGAAACCGTAAAGGACGATGTCCTTGGGTTTGTTCTGCATGACGTTAGGTGTTTCTTTACAAGCATCCAGGCTAGCTCTGATGAATGTGGTAACGTGAAGCCCTCCATTTTCATTTTGAAAAAGCTTGGCCAACTTCCCAATATCGATTCTCGAGGCAGGCAGGTCTATTTTCGCGAGTGTCTCTATGATGTTAAATCCCAGTTCAAGAGGTAACTCCTCGCCCAGGATTCTTCGGGCAAAACGGTGAGCTTTAATGATGTCGATGGGAGAGCTACGAATTAGAGAGCGTCCGAATATTGTAATGACGAGTCCTTTCTCCCGATAAAGGCTACCGATTACAGGAACCATCCTTTCGGCAATAGCTTCTCGCTCAATCCAATCATCAAAACAGGTCTGGCTTTTTTTATCTTCCGCCATGGTCAATTCGCTCGTATTTTACGTTATAATAACCGAATATTGATGCATTCGGATGCCCGTCTTGCAAGGAATTCGGTGTCATTCCAAATCAATTCTCTATGAAAAAAAAGTATCGGGAAGTTGTTAAAGCAAAAAGGACAGCGAATGCCAGAAGATTGTACTGATAGTCAGAAACATCGGTTTGAAGGAGCGAAAGCCTACGCTGCAAAGCGTGTTTTTGATGGGGATTGCATCTTGGAGGATCATGCGGTATTGGTCAGTTCCGGATTAATCGTCGATGTGGTGGCTGTGTCTGAATTACCCTCAGATTTTCCGATTCTTTGGCAAGAGGATAGCACAATTCTTCCGGGGCTGATTGATGCGCACATGCACTTTATGCGCTGGGAAGGCCCTTTGTTTCTTGCTTACGGAGTTACTACGATACGGGATACTGGCAATCAACTCGAATGGATTTTGCAGTGCCGAGAGTTGTGGCGAGGACAAACTTCTCCGCGTATATTTTCGCTGGGTCCGCTTTTGGACGGATTAAATATCCATCATCCATTGGTAACACGAGGGATACAGGATCACACTAGCGGGGTTGAAGCAGTGCGTGAAACCCTTGCGGCTGGGGTCGACGGGATAAAGCTTTATGCATCAGTTCAACCTGAATGGATTCCTGGAATGGTTCGAGAGAGCCATGGAGGAGGTCGTAAGGTATCCATGCATTGTTCGAAGCACGGGGTTTTGGTTGCAGGCAACGCAGGGGTTGATGAATTCTACCACCATGACGGAATACTAGCGGATGTGTGGCCGGAACGTCCGAATGGCTGGCTAAATGTTTGGGGAAAGAAGGGGTTTTCTGACACCTGGGACCGGCAGCAGAAGGTGGCGGATGAGATTGCCGAGATAGGAATGACCGCCACCCCGACTTTGGCGTATTGGGACAGTCAGTGGCGCATGCGATCCCAAGTTGGGCCGACTCCGGAAGAGTCGCAATATATGCCAACAGATTTATTTAAGTGGGCCGCTGCAGAAAGCGACCCTCAGCTGGGTGGGGAGTGGAAACGAGGACTAGAAGCGGCCCAGCGTTTTACTGGGGCATTGTTTGAACGGGGAGTGTCTATTCTGGCTGGTAGCGATACCCCGTGTGGGGGCATTTTACCAGGACAGAGTTTATGGCGGGAGATGGAACTTTTGGTACGTTCTGGGATGTCGACGGTTGAGGCTATTAAGTCGGCTACTTCTGCGGTTGCTGACTTTTTAGAGTGTCCGGAATTGGGCCGCTTGCGTCCCGGGGCATTCGCCGATTTAGTTAGTGTCCGCGGTAATCCTTTTCAGAAGATTCCGGTTCGGCCAGAACTGGGATTAGTTGTGTTGGATGGCACTGTCTACGGACCACAAAAGTTGCTTGAACGGGCCGAGGCGCCTGACGAAGCCTGGAGGAAAGATCCTTGGGGCCGACAGTTCGCGCAACATTGGGAACGGCGGAGTAGGCGGTCGAGTGCTTGATTTCACTAGACAGGCCAAAATACTACGGGATTTAAAAATTTGCCGGTCATCGTACCAAACGACGGAAAGGTTCCGTTTTTAAATCGGCCAACAGCAATTCGTCTAGGGTTCCGTTATCCAGTCCGGTTTTAATGATACCAAACGATTCTACTGCTGCGGAGGCGGTCTGATCGATATCCTCCTGATTGTGGGCGAGGGTGGCTTTAAACCCCATGGAACAGTAAACGCCACGCCGCGCCATTTCCTGAATGAATAAAGTGGACACTTTCCGTTTGTCGATTTCCTCTGGCAGATCGAGCTCGATGGCCGGGTTAGTGTGCAGGCCTTTGCACGCCCCATGCAGTCCCGCTTGCTCGATAGCGTTATTGAGGGCCGAACGCAATCCCTCGCCGATTTCCCTAAAACGGTTTTCGGAATCCCGTCTTTTCAACTCTCGAATGGTTGCCAATGACGCCGCTAGACCGATATTGTCACTCCAATAGGAACTGGAAATAAACATCTGACCTGACGGTTCCATAACCTCTCGCGATCCGACCACCGCCCCCATAGGGTAGCCATTAGACATTGCTTTTGCTACCACGGTCATATCCGGTGTCAGCCCGACTGTGACCTGGACTCCGCCGACCGAGAGACGCCACCCACAGGAAACCTCGTCAAAGATCAGAATGGCTCCATGCGAATGGGCAAGCTTCTGAACTGCTTCAAGGTAGCCGGATTCGGGTAGCTCGGACCGAGCCGGCTCCATCATGATGGCTGCTATCTCTCCTTTATGCTCGTTCAATAGTTTGGAAAGGAGGTCTACATCGCCGTAGGTGAAGGGGATGATTGTCCCGGCCAGCAATTTAGGTACGCCCGTTGGTTCGATTCCAGCAAAGGGAAACTCACCGCTTTCGGGATCGCCGCCGTAGTTGGCTGCTTGGTACCAGTCGTGCCAACCATGATAGCCACAGATGAGGATCTTGTCCCGACCTGTAACGCCTCGCGCAATGCGGGCTGCGACCGAACAAGCCTCCCCTCCGCCCTTAGTGTAGCGCACCATCTCCGAACTGGGAATGGTTTCATTAAGCAGCTCAGCTAGTTCGAGTTCGAGGGTACTGTTGAGAGTAAAAATGCTCCCCCGATCAATCTGCTCCTTAACGGCAGAGTCAACTACATCGTCGGCATGTCCTAAGATGATGGCTCCGACCGCGTTTATCCAATCGATGTACTCGTTTCCATCAATATCAACGAAGCGGGATCCTTTGGCTTGTTGGGCGTAAACTGGACTTACTCCTTTGGCAAATTGGCTGGGTCGGCGACTGATCAACTGGGTCCAGCCGGGAATCAGTTCGCCAGCGCGGTCGTAAAGATCATAGGAGCGTGCGACGGTGTGCTTTTGAATTTTGCGTTCACTAGAGTGTGTCATTGTTCTTTCCAGTTAAATGTTACGCCCAACATTGATTTTTCACGTCTGTCAGCCATTTCATAGGCTTTGATCATTTCGGTGTAATGAAGGCGATGCGTGATGAGTCGTTTTGGATACAGCTTTCCATCTGCCATTAGGTCTAGGATGTGCTCCGCGGTTCGATCCATGTCGCGATACTGAGCCACAATCGAAGCGTCCCTACTGGGCACGAAAGCGTTTGGGTAGAGGTCGCCGTCAGGACCGCAGACGGCAATAAGGGAAATGCCTTTATTATAAAAGAGTTCCATTGGCAGCGGATTAAAATCGAGGGGTGGTTCACCCCTTCCCAAGAGGCTTACAATGGATACTCTTCCATTTGGTCGTACAATCTGTAATGATGTCTTAAAAGCGGGCCAAGGATTAGCTGTAAGAATGACGAGATCAATACCGCGACCTCTGGAAAATTCGGACAGCTTTTGTGATAAGCATGGGTCATCAGTAAGGAAGCCAGCGTGGGCCCCCATTTGCTCAGCCATCTCCAGCCGGAGTGGGCTGTTTGCCAATGCTACGACCCGAGCTCCAAACAAGGGGCCCAAAGCGATTGCTCCCAAACCCAGGACCCCGACGCCAACCACGGCCACGTTTTCCCCGGGTCGGAACTGAGCTTTATGATAGCAGTGAGCACTTAATGCATAGAGATGGGCGTAGACGGCGTTTTCAGAATCCACTCCGGGTGGTACCTTTACTAAGCTCGCAGCCTCAGAAATTACGTATTCGGATTGATGAGCTTGCCGGGTAACAATTCGATCGCCGACTTTGACGCGAGTCACTTGGCTACCGATCCCACGTACTACAGCGAGGTTACTGTCACCGACCCATCTTGGGTAGTCTGGAGCGCCAGGGACTTGCTCGGCTCCTTCGTAGTTGCCCCGATCTGTTCCAATTTTGAAGGCGGATATTTCTGTCTTTGCCCAGATTTCATTGGGCTTCAAATTGTGAGTGTCCAGAGGGTGATCTTCGAGCCGAAGATCACGGGGGCCGTGTAGAATAGCAATTTTCATAATGGTTTTCTGAGAGCGTTTGCGTTCATCGGCTTAGATGCAACGTCTATCTTTTAGGTAAAAATATTCGACAGTGCTAAGGTTCAATGAACCGATCGAATTGGAACCGATTTGGAACCTATGTCGGCTGTTTTGACGATACTCAGGGTAAGGGGATCGCCTTCAGGATTGGATTGTCCCGACTACATAGAATCGATAGTAAACCTAAGACCGCAAAAGGAAGCAGATAAAAAATACTAATAAAGGCGTTTACTCGTAGGAGGCTCACGCTTTAAAAGGTCATTCATGATCTACAGAGAATATGGAGATTCGATCCTCAATGTTTCCGCTTTAGCCTTTGGTGGCTGGCCTATTGCCGGAGTCGGTTGGAGCAATGTGAATGAACGCGATTCCATAGCCGCGGTTCAGCAAGCTTTGGATGAGGAAATGAATTTTCTAGATACGGCTTACATGTACGGTGAGAACGGGGAGTCTGAGATTCTGTTGGGGAAAGCGATTGCTGGTCGGCGAGATGAAGCCATCGTTGCCACCAAATGCGGAGTGCATTGGGTGCGTGGAGAAATGGTTCGCGATAGTTCTCCAAAACGAATTAAATGCGAGGTGGAAGAAAGTTTGCGGCGATTGAACATCGATGTTATAGATCTTTACCAGGTTCATGCGCCGGATGAAAATACCCCTATCGAGAAAACCGCAGAAATGATGGCTTTGCTCCTGGAGGAGGGAAAGATTCGTGCGGTTGGAGTTAGTAACTACAGCGTCGAGCAAATGAAATCTTTTTGCAGTGTCTCCCCTCTGCATTCGTTGCAGCCGCGTTATAGTATGATCGATCGTCGGATTGAGAACGAAATTGTTCCGTATTGTAGAGAACGAAATATTGGGATTTGTGTCTACTGTCCGCTGGAGCGAGGTCTTCTTACTGACCGGATCAAGCCGGGTGAGGAATATCCTTCGGAAGACAGTCGCCATACAGATTTGGCCTTCAGGGGAAAGGAGTTCACGCGCACTAAGGCTATGAACAGAGCTTTACAAGAGATTGCTATTGAATGTGGGATTTCTACAGCCCAACTAGTTCTTAACTGGACCGTGCATCAACCCGGTATAACCGTTGCGATCGTAGGAGCTACCCGTCCCCATCAGGTCGTAGAGAATGCCAAGTCACTTACCCTCGAGTTAAGTGAAGAGCAGATGCAAAGGATCAACAAGGTCATTGAATCCAGGTAAATCGGCTCCTGAGGATTGTAAGTTTATTTTATTGACGGGGTGGAAGTTAAAAAAGCGCAGGGCATTGGTAATCTTCTGGACTTCCGTCGATTTAGTATTGGAGACTGATGCAGTTTTGTGTCTTTACTGACGACCTAAAATTGAAAGGGAAAAATGATATCGGCTGACACTTTCAGTGAAACTTATAGCAGTGATGCATTGGAGAAAGGTGAACCTTTCAGTGATGCTCAGAAAGCGAAATTGGTGGAGGAATTTTATCGTGAAGGATGGATTCATCTCAAAAACATTCTAAACCCTATCGAGGTCGAGGCCTTAAAGGGGGGAATGTGTCGGAAATACGACGATGAAAGGTTGCATAGCGACGAAGAGGGCGATCATGTTCGCGGGTTAAGCTTGATGCGGATGTTTGAGTTCCATCAGTCCTTCAGGGACCTAATAGTGAAGGAACCTGTGGCGGGACTGGCAGAGGCCATTCTTGGGGAAGATTGTCACATGATGGCGATGAACGCACTCAGGAATGGTCATGGGGTTGGAATCGACAGGTGGCATATTGATCAGGGTCCGTTTTTCCCTTGTCCGGATGAGATCCCAAGGCATGATCCGCGCCTACGTATATCCTGTTACGCGTTCAACGCGCTTTTCCCCCTCACTGATATTGACTCGATTGAGCATGGGCCAACGCAAGTTGTGCCGGGAAGTCATTATTCTGGGCGGAATCCTCCTGTCGAAGATAACCCTAGTTTCGACGGACAGGGCCCGGCTTCAATCTATGCCAAAGCTGGAGATGTCTACCTCTTCCACAATCAGGTTTGGCATAGAGGGGCGGTGAATGAATCGCAACGGGTACGCTATATCGCAACCGTAGCCTATAGCCAACGGTTCATGGCACAGCGATTCTACCCTTTTCTTAACTACCGTATGCCGGAGCACGTCCTGGAAGGAGCTAATGCCCGGCTCTTGCGAATGTTGGGTAAGCATGAGAAAGGATCGTATGGTTGATCTGGCGGGAGAATAAAAATCACCTTCATCTGTAAACTATACGGTAGACTGCGTTTAAATCAGTAATAGACGGATCGTTGAGGTCCAGAAGCGAAATAGTCAAAAAAGGGTTAGTATATGAGCACAGAAGATTTCAGGTTTGAAGTAGTCGAAGGCTGGGGGGTTGGCCCAAAAGGGAAGGTAATGGGTGGTGTAATTCCTGCCGTGGCAGTAGACTCAACGGGGCGCGTCTTCCTCGGCCGTCGAGAACCTTCTGCAATCCTGGTCTACAGCCGTCAGGGAGAGTATTTGGAAACATGGGGTGAGAAGGAGGTGGCGAATCCCCATCTGCTGTGGATTGATTCCCAAGACCGGGTTTACTGCGCTTCCTGTGACAACCATACTGTCCAAATCTTCGATTCAGCTGGGGATTTGGTGGAAACCGTCGGAACATTAGGCACCGCAGGCAAGCCGGGGATGCCATTCAACCGTCCTACTCGCGCCATGCGGGCGCCTTCGGGTGATCTTTTCGTCTCCGATGGGTATGGGCAATTTCGAATTCAGAGATTTGATGCTGACGGCAACTTCATTTTGGGGTGGGGTGAAGAAGGAAGTAATTTTGGGCAGTTCGCTCTTCCCCATAGCCTTTGGGTCGATCGAGAGAATCGGGTTTGGGTGATGGATCGGGAAAATGATCGAATTCAAATATTTGATGCCGACGGCAACTTCCTTGATCAATGGAAGGATGTGATCCGACCGATGGATGTCTTTATAGGGAGTGATAATATTGTCTACCTCTCTGAGGCTTGCCACCGGATTAGTATTTTCACCTTGGAGGGTAAATTACTTGCCCGCTGGGGAGAGGAAGGGGACATGCCGGGTCAATTTGCCTCCGCTCCACACGGTATTTGGGTCGATTCTTTTGGAGATCTCTACGTTTCAGAGGTGGCTACTATTTCCGATCGAGTTCAGAAATTCAGTCGGATCTAGCCCGTTTGTTGTTCAGTATCATGGGATCGCCTTGACATGCTTGCTGCAGCTCCGGGAATGGCCAAAATCGACCATTTCTACTTGCAACCGTTGACAGTCCGGCCAGACTGGCCTGGATTTCTTAGTCGTGTCATATTGTACGGTTGGTGTCGCCAGCATAGGCTTGCTTAAAGAGTAAAACAGGAGTTAGGTCTCGGAATTGAATTAACGAGGAGAAGGTTATGAAAAGATTTTGGAATTCATTGGTAGTAGCGCTGTTGGCTTGGGCACCTCCTAGTATTGTGGCGAACGACGAATTGCTCAAATTACAGGAAGATGATAAGCAATGGGTGATGCCTGGAAAAGACTATGCCGGGACTCGTTACAGCAAGTTGAATCAGATTAACACTGAAAATGTTAAGAATCTGAAAGCGGCGTGGAGCTTTTCAACAGGGGTTTTGCGGGGCCACGAGGGTCAGCCGCTTGTAGTCGGAGATACGATGTACGTCCACACGCCGTTTCCGAACATCGTCTACGCCTTGGATTTAACCAGGGAAGGCGCTCCTGTGAAGTGGAAGTACATTCCTCAGCAGGAAGAGGAAGTTGTCCCGATTGCTTGCTGCGACACTGTGAACCGTGGCCTGGCTTACGCCGGGGGTAAAATCTTTCTCTCCCAACTTGATACTCATGTAGTGGCTCTCGATGCTGCTAACGGAACGGAGATTTGGAAAGTCAAGCAGGGCGACTACAGACAGGGCATGACTCTAACCAGTGCACCTCTAGTAATCAAGGACAAGGTTATTACTGGCATTAGTGGTGGTGAATTCGGGGTGCGAGGGTTCGTGACCGCAAACAATATCAATACTGGTGAGCAGGTTTGGCGGATGTACAGCACTGGTCCAGCAGATGAAGTTGGTTATCCCGGATCTGTGGAAACTTGGAAGGGCGATGAATGGAAGCGCGGTGGAGGCACTACCTGGGGATGGTACACCTATGATCCCGAGTTGGATCTTCTCTTTTATGGAACAGGGAATCCGGGGAGCTGGAACCCAGATCAGCGTCCTGGGGATAATAAGTGGTCGATGACAATCTTTGCCAGGAATCCCGACACGGGTGTAGCGTCATGGGCCTACCAAAAAACGCCCCACGATGCTTGGGATTATGATGGAGTTAATGAAAACATCCTGGTCGATCAGATGATCGGCGGGAAGTTGCGTAAGACTCTCGTCAATTTCGATCGAAATGGATTTGCCTACACGGTGGATCGTACCAACGGCGAACTGCTTGTGGCAGAGAAATTCGGGGTAGTTAACTGGGCAACTAGCATTGACTTGAATACCGGGAGACCCGTTGAAGTGCCGGGGAAAAGAACCTCCTCAACTAGGAATACTAAGGATATTTTTCCCGGAGCTATGGGAGCTAAGGATCAGCAACCGGCAGCATATTCTCCGAAGACCGGTTTGTTTTATGTACCTACGATCAATGTCGGGATGGATTACGAAGGAGTTGAGGTTAAATACCAGGCGGGCCAACCGTATGTGGGCGCGATTGTCAGGATGTTTCCTGGCCCCGGCGGAAACCGTGGTGAATTTATCGCTTGGGATGCAAAAGTAGGAGAAAAAAAGTGGGGTATCAAAGAAAACTTAGCAGCTTGGAGTGGTGCGCTCGCGACGAGTACTAATGTTGTATTTTATGGTACCATGGAGGGGTGGTTTAAGGCGGTTCATGCTGAAACCGGAGAAGTCTTGTGGAAGTTCAAGACCCCCTCTGGCATTATCGGCAATCCCATAACCTACGAAGGTCCGGACGGAAAGCAGTACGTTGCCATCCTATCCGGAGTCGGAGGTTGGGCCGGGATTGGAGCAGCCGCCGGGATTGGAGCAGAAGATCCAACTGCTGGACTCGGAGCTCTCGGGGCTTTTGGTGATGTTGCCCAGCTAAGTAACCTCGGCGGAGTCCTGATGGTCTTCTCCCTGTAGGCCGTAAATCACAGCAGGGTTTTAGGCCAAATGATGAGGGTTTGCGTTTACTCTTTCTTGTTGTTTGGTCTTTTGGGAGAGAACACCCTTTTTTCTGTTACTTCAGAAAACGCCTTGATTGTCCCGACCTTTCGGGTTGCGGCTGACCCGGGGAATATGCCCTTTACGAATCGGGAACTGGAGGGTTTCGAGAATCGGATCGCAGCATTGTTGGCCGAGGAGATGGGTCTGGACGTTAAATACGTTTGGTGGGGTCAACGGCGGGGCTTTGTAAGGAACACTCTAAAGGCGACTCTAGAGGAACGCCGTTGCGATGTTGTTATTGGGGTTCCTAAAGGCTACGATTTGGTAAGTTGGACGCAGCCTTACTACCGATCTACCTATGTCTTTGTCTATCCCGCGAGTGGAGGATTTGAGCTCCAGACACTGGATGACCCGATTCTCAGGAAACTCAAAATTGGGGTCCATTTACTTGGTAATGATTATACTAATCCGCCTCCGGTCCATGAGTTGAGCAAACGGGGCATTGTGGACAACGTGATTGGGTTTGATACCTTTTACACCGAGGAGAACCCACCGGGACGTATCGTTGAGGCTGTCGTGTCAGGGGAAATCGATGCGGCCATAGTGTGGGGGCCAATAGCGGGTTATTTTGCCAAGCAGCAACTGATTCCGCTGAAATTGATTCCTGTGCCCTCGGGGAAAGATGATTTGCCCTTTGCCTTCGACATCTCTCTTGGAGTGAGACATGGGGAGAAGGAATTAAAGTTTCGCCTCGAGAGAGCTTTAGAAAGGCGACGGCCCGAGGTTATGAGAATTCTCGAAGAGTATGGTGTTCCGGTCCTCCCTTTCGAGAAAAAACCTTTGGTTTCCGAGTAAATTGTTTGTGATCGAGAACTATCAAAAATATGAAGGGTGTCGGAACGGATTCCTTCCAAATCGGAGCTGGAGGGAACACCTCTCCAATTTTTGATCAGCCTCAGACTTAGTCCTAGAGAGTCGAAATCGAACCTTGATCCGAATAACTTAAAAGATGCGTTTTCAGTATTAGCAAACGAACCCTTGCCTTACAAAGGCGAGGGTCAGATCAACAGTTGAATTAGAGTTCAAAACCCCTCGCCCGGAAATTGCAAACCATATGGATTTTCAACTTAAAACTAAGAAATTGCTTCGTGTTTTTAGGATTTCTACGGTGACCGTGGGACACGGGCGATTAGCTTCCTTTCTGATAGCATCCCTGATCGCTTTAAGCTCGATGCTTGGTCAGACAAATGATTCTGCATATGAGGAAGGAGAGGAGATTTATGCCCGAATTTATAGTGGCTGGAAATGGTTTCATGTTTACTGTTACCGGTGTCACGGGTTCGATGCTCTCGGGAGTACCCTCGCTCCTAATTTACGTGAATCGATCAAGGTTCTCAGCTACGCGGAGTTTCTCGATTTGGTGAAAGAGGGACGCGCAGAAAGAGGGATGCAGTCTTGGAAAGAGTTGCTCGATGATAAGCAAATTACAGACATCTTTTATTACGTTCACGCGAGGAGCGACAAGGTTCTTCCGAGTGGGCGTCCGGATGAGGTTGGGGAAGGTGGTGGAGAGTGGACCCCCCCGGGAGAATGGGTAGAGGCAATGAAGTCGGTTGATCTATCGACCAAGATGGATAAAGAATCGAATGCGGAAAAAAAAGTTAAGCCCAAGTTCGAAGATTCTTAGCATGAAGATTGTCAAATATCTGTTTAGGTTTGTTCCTTCACCTAGTTGTTTGGCTTAAGAGGAGCAATTTGCTGATGTTTGATAGTCGGATTTCTACGTTCCTGGTTAGGGTTTCTATTTTCGTTACGTTTGTCACGACGATCAGCTTAAGTATTGCCAACGAGGCAGAAGAAACCGAAACGATAAAACTCGGGCTCCTTCTACCGCAAGCTGAGTCCACTCTCTTGGATTCAGCTGTCATTCGTGGTGCTACTCTTGCTATCGAAGAGGCAAACGCGCTATCTGGATTTTTTGGAAAGTCGTTTGAATTAGTACCCTTTTCGATCAAGGATGAAACGAATGCTATGGTAGAGGCTAGACGGGCTGTCGAAGAGGAGGGCGCTGTAGCTCTGATTGGGAATCTCGATCTCGAAGAATGGGACGCTGTTTGCTCAGTTGCTCAAGAAATGAAATTCATTTTGATTAACTGTGGAGGAAAAGATGCGTTACGGACTTCCAAATCTTACCGCTACTGCTTTCATTTTGAAGCGGGAAATTTTGAATATATTCGTGCTCTTGGAGAGTACTTGGTGGGAGAGGAGGAATTAGGTAGGTGGGTTTTCGTGCGTTCCGATGATCGTGAAGGCAGAAATCTCGAGGCAATACTTAGAACAGTTCTGTCCGAGGTAGGAGGCGAATTAGTGGAAACGGTTTCTTTACCCGTCGATGGTGCAACGGGAACCCCTCACTTCGAATTAGTACGATCGGCAAGACCGGACTTAGTTCTGATCGGGCTACTTGGAGATGAACAGGCAGAGTTTGTCGAATACTACCTTTCCAGTGGCCATTCTCAGCCCCTGGCCATTGTGGATCTATCGAAGGAAATACTCACTCGATTTGATGATGATCCTTTGGAAGTGGATTTGTATTGGGCCGAGAATTGGCATCAGTCACTGTTCCGTTACAGCGCCCGTGAACTAAACTCGCGCTTTCTAAAGCGATTCAAGGTTCCCATGGACGGTGAATCGTGGGTCAACTGGGCTGCGATAAAGTTTGTCTCCGAGGCGGTAATCCGAACTCAAAACGCGGATTCGGATTCGCTTGTTCAATACTTTGAGAGTCAACCGCCTTTCGATGGCCATAAGGGCTTTTCGCTAATCTTTGAATTGAAAAGACGTCAGCTTTCCCACACTCTCTATGTCTTGAAACAGGAAAAAGCAGAGGACAGGTATGCTTTGAAAAAGCCAGAGATAGTTTTCCGTCATCGTATGAATTCAAGGTGAGGGACCAGGCAATATTGATTCGTGTCTTGTTGTGCTTTGGGGCGATTCTCCCATTGCTTCCGGAGACGGGCACCGCAGAGCCATTCGCCTACGTATCTAACGAATACGACGATACTGTAACTGTGGTTGATACTGCGACGGATAAGGTCGTCGCTACAATTGAGGTAGGTGACAGACCTAGGGGAATTGGGCTGAGCCCCGAAGGCAAAAAACTCTACCTTGCGCTGGGAAACGATAATGTCATCGGAATCGTCGATACTGATTCCCGGAAGATGGTGGGTACTCTCCCCTCGGGTAGCGATCCGGAGGCTTTTGCCCTCAGCCCGGATGGGATGCGGCTATATATATCTAATGAAGACGCCAACACCGCTACAATTTTGGACACGGAGTCAGGTCAGACGATCGCGACAATCCCTGTGGGTATCGAACCTGAGGGTGTTGCGGTCAGTCCCAATGGACGCTGGGTTTATGTTACAGCGGAATCGACTCACACGATTTCAGTTATCGATACAACAAAGAATGAGGTGGTGAATATCCTGTTAGTAGGGGTTCGGCCAAGAGCAGTTGTGTTCAGCTCCGACGGTAAGTGGGCTTACGTTACAGCAGAGATTGGTGGCATTGTGTCGGTCATTGATGTTGAAGAACAAAAGGTTATCGGGGAGGTGCGATTGTCCATTGATGGCGAGTACGTTAAACCTATGGGTGTCGCCGTAACTTCCGATGGATCCAGTCTTTATGTGGCAACAGGCCGTGCCAATCACGTTGCGGTGGTTGACTTGGCATCTCTTAAAGCTGTGAAGTACATTCCGGTAGGGAAAAGAGTGTGGGGGGTAGCGCTGACTCCGGATGGCAAGAAACTCTATGCTGCCAACGGTCTTTCTAGCAATCTATCCGTTATAGATACCTTAACCAATCGAGTCATCGGTACCGTTCCCACCGGCAAGGGGCCGTGGGGAGTGGTTGTAGACAAATAGTCCTGAGTCGATTTGGTGGCCGATAGATAGAAATATCCTATGATTCCTCTCAGCGATATCGGAGCATCTGTCTATAACGGCCGCAATTTTTGGGAGGAACGTGTTCATGGTTGATATCCAGTAACCCAAACATAATCTTGTACATTCCCAATATAGTTTCTATTACCTCCTCAGAGGTCTTCCCTTCCCCTTTTACGTGCCCTTGAGACTTCGATTCAAACATTGGGCTGGATTTCTACTCCTAATATATCCAGTCACGAGCTCGCAGGCTACCGCCGACATTGAGGAGCTCCCTCAAATTGAGGTTACAATGCGGCGCTATCATGGTACCCCAACCGAGGGTTTCCTATCAGTCGACTTTCTTGATCGGGCCAATTTGGAATCTTTCCCGCAGCGAAGACTGGACGATGGGTTACGAGCTATACCCGGCTTTAGTCTGTTTAGGAGAGCTAGTAGCAAGGTAGCCCATCCCACAACCCAAGGTGTTAGCTTGCGCCATTTGGGACCGAATGGTGCAGGTCGAACTCTAGTTCTATTGGACGGTGTGCCGATGAACGATCCTTTTGGAGGGTGGGTCTATTGGAACCGTTTTCCAACCGGTCATATTGGCGAGATCGAGATTCTTCAGGGGGGAGGAGCTGGATTGTGGGGAAATGCTGCGCTTGCTGGTACAATTCAGCTTTTCTCCCGTCGGGAATCGGAGAACTTCACATTTCTTGAAACGTCGGGTGGTAACCGAGATACAGCCGATGTACTTTTCAGTGCCCGGCGTTCCTTTTTTGCCGGGGAAGCGTTTATCACCGCTGGAAGTTTTACTACTGATGGCTACTCGGTTATTCGCGCTGATCAAAGAGGATTAGTAGATCAAAATGCATATTCTGAGGCCCAGATGGTTGAAGGTGGAGTGGAGATTAAGATTGCCGAAACAACTCTTTTTTCATCCAGAGGTTCCCATTTTAGGGAGAGTCGTGGGAATGGAACACCTCTGGCAGGCAATGAAACTGAAGGATATAATTTTAGTGCCCGGCTGAGACATCAATTCCCAGCAGAAGACAGCTTGATAGAGGTTCTGTTCTATTTTCAGGAACGTGACTTCAGTAGCTCCTTTTCCGCCGTATCAGAGGACCGATCTAGCGAACGTCCTGCCCTTGATCAATTTAATGTCCCGGCACAATCCTTCGGTGGTGGACTCATTGGCGGTGGATCGATTGGAGAGAAGCATCGCATCGCAGCTGGATTTGATACACGATGGGTGGCAGGCGAGACTAATGAGCAATTTTTCTTCAATGGCGAAACCTTTAACTTCCAAAGGGAAGCAGGTGGAGATCAAACTCTGTTTGGGATGTTCGTTGAAGACACCTGGGATGCGGGAACGCTACTCAAGATTACTCTTTCTGCTCGGATTGATTATTGGGAAAATAAAGCTGGATTCAGAAAGCGTACCGATCTTAGAACCGGAGAGATTGTTCGTGACGAGAAGTTTGCCGCTCGGGAAGATTGGGTGGGGAATGGCCGTCTAGGAGTCGCTTACCAGTTGTCTAACAGTGTCCGGGTTCGAGGACACGTTGCTACGGGCTTTCGAGTTCCGACTTTAAATGAGTTTTTCCGTCCTTTTCGAGTTCGATCGGATATAACCGAGGCTAATCCAGCTCTCGTACCGGAACGCCTTTATGGTGGTGAAATTGGAATAGAGTGGGCGGCGTTGGGAACCAAGCGATTTTCTGTTACTTATTTTGATAATTTTTTGAAAGAAGCGGTTGCGAACATTACATTAGATTCTGGGCCAGGGTTTGTCGCCCCATGTGGATTTGTGCCGGCAGGGGGTTCGTGCCGACAAAGAAGGAATCTGGATGGGGTGAGGGCCCGTGGATTCGAACTGCAAAGCCTCATTCCCATGGGACAAAATTGGACCTTTACAGTCCGCTATCTTTACAGCGATTCGCAGATCACGCAAAGTGATGATGATCCGTTCTTGGTTAATAACCGACTTGCACAGACTCCAAAGCATAGTGGAACCGCGACGCTTCTTTGGCGTACTACTAGTCGCTTGCAAAATACCTTCCAATTGAGGTATTCAAGCACACAATTTGAGAACGATCTAAATTCTCTTAAGCTCGACTCTTTCCTCGTCTTCGATTGGTCAATGGCCCTCACAATTCAGGAAGGCTTTAGCCTCTTTTTCTCCGTCGAAAATGTCACCGAAACTGAGTTCGAGTCCGGTCGTGCATCAAATGGGATCGTTTCCATTGGTGCCCCTAGGTTGATTAATGGTGGCATCCGATTGCGATTTTAATTTCGCTTCTCGGCGTTCGGCCGACCTCTTCTGGGCGCGAAACAGAATCAGTTAACCGAGTAAGGATCTGCTGCGTCACGGAGCCCGTCGCCTAAGAAATTGAAGGCAAGGACGGTGAGAACTATGAAAAGCACGGGCATGAGAATCCATGGATGATCGGTGATAATCTGGAATTTCATACAATCCTGCAGCATGACCCCCCAACTCACGACAGGCGGGCGAAGACCGAGCGCAAGAAAACTAAGGGCAGTTTCGCCCAAGATCATGCCGGGTACACTAAGCGTAAGGCCTACGATGATATGACTGAGAAAACCGGGAACTAGATGGCGGAAAATGATACGCCCGTGGCTGGCGCCAATAAGCTCTGCAGCGATGGCATAGTCTTCCTCACGCAGAGAGAGAAGCTTGCCGCGGACGACCCGCGCTAAACCGGTCCAATTGAGCAAGCTTAGAACAATGGTGATGGCAAAGTAGATTCGAAGGGGAGACCAGTCAGGGGGCAGGAGGGCAGCAAGAATTAACCACAAAGGGATTTGGGGGAACGAATTGATAATCTCGATGAATCGTTGAATAAAGTTGTCGGTTTGCCCTCCAATGTAGCCTGAGATTCCGCCGATTGCGATGCCAAGAATGAATGTGGCGGCAATCGAGACGATCCCAATAGAAAGACTGATACGCGATCCATAGATGATTCGACTGAAGACATCCTGACCGAATTTGTCGGCTCCTAGAAAGTAGAAAGTTTCTCCACTAACCTGCTTTTTAGGTCCAAAAAAATGGCTCTCCATCGGGATGAAACCCCAAAGCTCATACGGCTCACCCTTAACAAAAAAGCCCAGTTGAATTATGTGGTCGGGGTCTCTAGTAAAATAGCGCCGGAGAGTGATTGGATCTTTTTGTTTCTCTAGTGCTACGACATAGAAGCCGTTTTCGAAGGTGAAACGGGGGAGCTGCGGAGGACAAAAAATGAAATCGATGTCATTCCAATCTTTTGTTGTAGGAGCGAAGAATTCTGCGAAAAGAGCGAGGCCGTAAAGCACGAGAATAACATAGAAGGAATAAAGTGCCAGCCGGTGCTTTACAAACCGCAGCCGTATTAGCTGCCATTGCGATAGGGAACCTAGATCCTGGGGGTTAGGGGTTGTCGGTGGCCCTGTCATTTGATTCTTTTCACGCATACTTATAGGCTGAATGCGATTGCCTCGTTGGTGTCAGATGCCCATAGGGGGCTGGGCGAGCGTTAGGAGTAGATTTATGCTGGCAACTCGGAGGGATTGTGTCCTGTCTTTTTGTTAAAACCGTAGCTGGTAGACGTGTCAGGAAGGTCCAGTGACAAGAAACTCGAATGGCGGGAGTTTGCCCCTGTATGGAGGGCACTAAGCTCCTGTCTCTGGATACCCTGAAAGCGATTGATTTCATCGCGAACCACTTTGTTCCATTCGGATTCTTGGGTCGAGCCAAAGGAGGAGCAAGTCACTTACTAGTGTGCCAAAGACTCCGAGGATACTTAGCACCATAAGCATAGATCCAGCCAGGTAGAGGTCTTCTGAAAGGAATGCTTCCAAGATCATCGGACCAACCATGGGAAGGCTAAGAACAATTGCCACGATGGCGCCTCCCGATATTAGTTGGGGGAAGATATAACCGATGCTGGATACGAAAGGATTCAAGGCTAAACGTACTGGATACTTTAGCAAAAGCTTTAAGGGCCTTACCCCTTTAGCGCGAGCGGCGACGACATAGGGTTTGTTCAGTTCATCGAGTAGATTGCCACGCATAACCCTCATGCTTGCCGCAATTCCTGCTGCACCGATTACGACAACTGGCATCCAGAGATGCTGGACCAAGTCCAAAACTTTGGGCCAGTCCCACTCTGCTTGGCCGGCAAATTCGTTGGAAAAGAGTCCAAGGGTTGAAACGCCGAAGATTTTACCACTTAAATACACGAGTACAAGAGCAAGGAGAAAGCCGGGAACACTCATCCCCACGAAGCCGAGAAAGGTAAAGAAGTAGTCACCCCAAGAGTACTGTTTTACGGCGGAGTAGATTCCGATAACCAAGGAAACAATCGTGGTAAAAACCATCGTTGCGAATGAAACCGTGATGGTTAGCAAAACCCTATCACCGACAATTGCGTTTACAGACGTTCGATATTCCATCGATCTCCCCAAGTTTCCCTGAAGGAGACCGCGGTCCTCATCCCTAAGGGTAAGGAACCAGTTGAGTCCGACCCAGTGGAGATATTGGAAAAGAAGCGAACGATCGAGGTGAAACTCAGCCCGAATTTCCTCCATTTCAGCGTGGTTTGCCTGGATGCCGGTAGCCTCAAGCTGCAGGATCTTTGAATCGATAAAGTCTCCAGGTGGTAACTGGATCGTGACGAAAGCGACTAACGAGATGATTATCAAGGTAGGAATAAGAATGACCAACCTTCGAGCAACAAAGGGATGGCGAAAAGCAAGAAGTCCGATTCCCACAACGGAGATTCCACTAATCAGCCAGGATATAAGCCTCCCAAGTGCGGATGCTATCGATGGTTGGGTGTCATCTGATCGACCTAATCTAGGATCAGGAGTCACGGTTGTGATTGCCGTTTTGATTTTGGCAATCGTTCCTGGTGTTTCATTCGCATTCTCAATGAAATAGGTGTCTACACCGGCGTTCGAGGGAACCGAAAAAAATGGGCTGTAGATGGCAAACTTCGGGACATTTCGAAACCCGTTCTTCACGACCACAGGATGAGGGGGACTCGCAAAAACCGAAATCGTCCACACTTCCTTGGCGGCTATTTCAAAGACTTCATTTAGAATCTCTCTCTGTGCCTCTAACCCTATTGCTTTCCGCGCTTTATCAACCACCTCCATTGCGCGCCGCAATGGATGGTCTAGGGGCGGTTCAATGCCTCCGTATAGGGTCGCTTGGGGATCGCCATAGAGCCCGCCCCACTGATACCAGCGGGCAAATCCGACTGCGGAATAGAAATTAGGTCTAACCGGAACCCAAGAATCGGGCCCGACCAATGGGAGAAACTGTTCCATTCCCTGCCAGACGGTCAGGTCATTTCGGAGGGCTGAAGTATCAACGCCAAAGAGTCCCAACGATCGTTCCTTCGGTACGGTTCGGAGTCCGATTTTTCTCCAATCGTCGATAACAAATTGGACTGGATCTCGGAGAAGGATCTTTGGGTAGTTGAGATACCAGACCATGCGGCTTCCGTCAGGAAATGTTCGGTAGCCTTCGGAATCCCTTTTCTTAAGGCCTAGTGAATCGAGAAGGTTGTTGGCTCCAACGGGATCATGTTCTACGTAGCTGCTAAAAAGCTTCTTATGATAAAAGGGAGATGCCGGACCAGGAGCGAGTTGTGCAGGGCTGGGATAGCCGGACATAACCGCTTCAATTATCGATTTCCTGTCGATTGCGAGGGAAAGGGCTCGGCGAAAGTACCGGTTGTTAAGGAGACGGCTCTTCATTTCCGTCGTTGGATCATCTGGGTCGAGCCTTTTATTCAGATTTGGCCAGATCGCCCAGTAGGAGGACTGCGAAATATACCAATGGTAAATTTCATAACCATTGGCTTCCCGGTTGGCCATGTATTCGGTATAATCGTTAAATCCCAGGAGACGCGCATGCATTCCAAGTCTTCCGCTAGAAATAGTAGTTGGGAGTAACTCGGCCGGCTTGACCTCCCAGAAAACCCTATCGATGTAAGGGAGCTGGTTTCCTTCTGTATCAACCGCAAAGTAGTAGGGATTTCGGACAAATACTTGGGGTGCTCCTGGCTTGTAGGTGCGGTAAATCCATGGCCAAATCCGGGGATGATCGGGGTTAAGGCGATCCTGCCGGTTACGGTAAAGGCTTTCGGGAGATCCGATTCCAAGCTTTCCCATAGTGGATTCTATGAGTTCCTTATCGCCGAGTTCAGGATGGAACCGTTGCATGTAGTGTTTGGGAGACTTGTAAGGAATAGAGCCGTTGGAAACGAGGCGCTCGAGAAAAAATGGATAGCTCCGAGGAAAGACAAACTTTACAGTTAGGGGATCAACCATCACAATGTTGCCCAGCTGCCCTTCCACCCTCATAAACTCTGGAACGCCCCCCCCGGCAGCCGATGCGAAGCTCCCGCCGAAATAATTCACATCCCACTCCCACCAGTAGAGAATATCTTCAGCGGTAAAGGGATGTCCGTCAGACCATTTCATCCCCTCGCGTAGGTGGAAAGTCCATTCCCGGTAGTCATCGCTGTGGTTGAAATTTTTGGCAACGTGGGGGACAATTGGATATCCATAGGGAGACCACCTCACAAGAAGGTCTCCTGATATATAAGCGGCATTACCTCCAATGTCGTAATTACTCAGTCCCACGCGGAACCAGGTGCCTCCGTACTCGCCGATCCCTTCTACCCCACGGAAGACAACCGGTTCAGGTCCGACCCTTTCTTTGACAGGAGGAAGCTTCCCCTCGTCCACCAGCTCACTGAGAATTGGGGATTCCCCTTTAGGATACCATTTCGATAAAACCCCATCTGAGTAGTCAACTTCGACATGGATGCGGAGGGGATTTTCGAGGTCGATATGGACTTTGCGTTCCTCTGCTATTTGCGCAGCTTCTTCTTCATCGAAGGGTTCGAGCTCTTCTGATAACCTAGGTAAAAGGAGCCATCCGAAACCATAGGACAGCGCAAGGATGCCGAATCCAGCGATAAAGGTGGGAATAACAAGACCTGATAGAATTCTAATCAATTTTTGGTTTGGGATAGCCGAGACTCATCGTTGATGAAGAAGCATGATCTTGGATCTCGTAATGTTGCGAGTCGCTGGTAGTTTCCAGTCGATTATTAGTATGGGAACAAAACTTAAGAATAAATCCAAAAGTTGCATTTAATTTGGGGACCTTTACATTTGGTATGTTTTCGGTGTGAATCAGAACTGGAAAATGCGTGCTAAAACCTAATTATTGTAGTTTATCGTGTAAGGACGTTGGAGACGGCTTTGGATTTTGAGAATCGGAGAGGATTTGAAGTTGGCACTAATAGTCCCTTATCAGTCAATTTTTGATATTCTATGAAAGGTTGTTGAGGAAATAGTACGCTAAAGGATGGGAGTGAGACACAACACAAATCAATATATACTGGTCCCTGACCGTATCTGGGATGGGGACCACGATGTTGCTCGTTCTGGATTAGCGGTGGTTGTAAATGGCGCTGAGATCAAAAATGTCCTACCGATTGAAAAAATTGATGTTGGCCAGCAACGCATCGATTTACCTGGATGCACCTTGATCCCAGGACTGATCGATGCCCATACGCATTATATGGCTAGCTCCGGGTATGCGTATCTTGGTGCCGGTGTTACGACTGTTCGAGATACTGGCAATAATCTCAATTTTATTCTCAAACAGCGGGAGTTAAACCGAACCAATGCGGGCCGTGGCCCGCGTATCGTATGTTGCGGTCCAGCATTAGATGGACCCGATGGGATATGGCATCACGTTGTTAAACATCATGCCAATGAGGATGAATTAAGGGCTTCCATCCGCGAGAATATTGAAATGGGGGTTGACGCTATCAAGCTCTACGCCAGCATTGACCTTCCTTTGCTCAGAGCTGGAGTGGAAGAGGCTAAGGCAGCTGGGATGTTTGTATTGGCTCATCTCAACGCCACTTCCTCGGTGGATGCAGCGCGTGCTGGGCTAGATGAAATCGAGCATTTTAGCCGTTGTGATGTTGGATGGAAGGAGGGGACAAGAGAGGAAAATGATTTCCTCACCGATATTTTTCTCGAGCATCAGACTGTGATGAATCCCACTCTGGGAGTTTGGGACCGGTTGGGTCGGTGCATGGAACATCTTTTCCTCTACGATCGGAGGCGAGAATGGGTGCACCCAGAACTTCTAGAAATCTGGGATTCTATTCCCTATCGTCGCTCTGAATCGAACCCGCGTTTGAAGTTTCAAGCTGCGATGCCGAATCTGAAACGCTTCCTTCTCCATTGTCACGAGAAGGATGTGACGATCGCTGCTGGTACCGATGCCCCATTCGTTCTCATACCCGGGTTTAGTCTCCATGATGAGCTTGCGTTTTATGTTGATGCGGGTCTCAAGCCAATTGACGCCCTTCGTGCGGCTACGACAACCAACGCGAAAGTGCTCAATCTGTATCATGAAATCGGTCGGATTTCTCCGAACATGAAGGCAGATATGGTTGCAATTAAAGGTAATCCTGTTGATCGGATTGATGACCTAGGGAACGTGGATACGGTAATCCGAAATGGAGTTTGTTTGGATCCGGACATGCTCTTGGAGAAATCTCGCGACGAGTTTCAGTTATCCCTTAACGATCCAATGGTAAGAGATTTTCGACCATGGGTTGCTAGCGATTTACCCAAGTATAGCCAGAAGGTTGGCGATGATTGATGAGGCTGATTTGAACCATAATCGCTTATGCAACCCATTCCGGATCGAATAACATTTGCAAAAGAAAATAAGGAACTTTCATTTTGAGATCCGCCCTGATCCATCCGGTCATAATCAGAATATATGTAATAAGCGGGAGGGACTTCCCAGTACTCTAGATGTATCCAAAAGTTATATCAGAGTTTTGCTTGTTAAGGGCACGGCTACTGGGACTCGATACATCAGCTGGTAATGTAACTTATTTGACTTAGCATATCAAATGAACCGTCGCCAATCACCCTCTCTCCGTATCGGGTATTTGCCTTTCTACGTTGACTATTATGAAGGTATTTGTCCGGATTTCCCCCGTGAAAAGATAGAGGTTGCACGGCGGTGTAGTGACACTCTTTCCAAATTTGGGCAGTTGCTTTGGGAGGGGAACCTAATCGAGAACTTAGACGCTGCTGAGTTAGAGGGGAAAAGACTTGCCTCCGAGAAACCAGATTGTGTCGTCGTGGTCACAACCATCGCGGTATTTGGGGGTATATGTTGGGCCTCACTGAGAGAGATCGATGCGCCAATATTAATTTGGAATCCCCAACTTATCGAGAGCGTTGGGACTGGTTACACGATGGAGGATATTGTCCGCAACACGAGTCAGATTGGTACACAAGCCCTTGCAAATACTCTTCTTAGAAGGGGTCGATCGTATCGGGTCGTCACTGGATACTGGGAGAGCGAAAGGACGATGGGGGAGTTGGAGCGATTCTTCGCTGTGATCAGAACGGTTGAAGCGTTGCGTAAGGCTCGTTTCTTGGCGATCGGAGACGTTTTTCCTCTGATGACCGACATCCTAATTGATGAGGGTGAATTGAAAGAGCGTATTGGAGCCACGATTGTTAGGGTCAGTAAAGAAGAGCTGACAGAGCGATATTTAGCTGTGTTGGATGAGCAGGTTGCATCTCGTCTAATTGAGATGCAACGGGATTTTTCTATTTCCGAGCTAACGGAAGACGAGGCTCAGCGATCGGCTCGACTCAGCCACGTATTCAGTAAATTAGTTGACGAGACTGAAGTAGATGGAGGTACGTTTAACTGTCACGCCGGGGTTTGTCTGAGAAATCCTCGAATCGGGATAACAGCTTGCTATGGGCATGGGCTTCAGAATTCCTTGGGAAGACCCTTCACCTGTACCGGAGATTTGCCCACTGCGGTTGCAATGCTTCTATTGAAGGAGCTCACCGGTATTGCGATGTACACGGAGGTGCAAATCATGGATGAAAGCCGCGAAGCCATGGTCATTGCGAATTCTGGCGAAGGAGAGGACGAGATCCGTAGGAAAGGCTGCCCTTCTTCAGTCATTGGAAACAGGAATTTTAAGGGATTGGAAGGTCGCGGAGCATCTTTTGCCTATCCCTTGCAGACAGGTCCGGCTACTCTACTCAGTTTGACCCCGACTTCAGGTAATTACCGTTTGATCGTTGCGGAAGGCGAGATCCTCGAGGACACTCTTCCGGATGCTGGCGCATTGGCTGGTTTTTTCCGGTTTTCCCACACAGATCTCCATACGGGGTACACTCGGTGGCTTGAAGCAGGTGCTGTCCACCACGCTGCTACCACCTTGAGTCACTGGGCCCACGAAATTAAGGAAGTGGGAAGGCATTTTGAATTTGAAGTGATAGAAATCTAATCCCGATGGAAAGTACAGAAATTTTCGACCAGCTAGTGCGCCAAATGTCGGGAGCTAATCAAGTTTTTGCTGTGGACCGGGAGTTTTGGCTGGTGATCTAAATAGAGATGCAAAAAGGAAACATAAGGGAAAATGGACCGAACTTGATTCTTACTTCCCTCTCCAAGATAAATCCGATCATTGTCTACGATTATATCTGACAGTAGAGCTCAAGAGAAAACCAAAAGACTCATGCTAAAAGTTATCCGATTGCCCCAGGTCGAATTGAATCTAGAAAATGCAAAAGTTGTCGAAATCATTCAGCATGAAGGAGAAAAGGTAAGTCGAGAGGATGTTTTGCTGATTATCGAAACCCAGAAGGCCACGGAAGAAGTACTTTGTGGGGAGGAAGGCTATGTGCGAGCGCTTCTGACTAAAGAGGGGGACGAAGTTAACGTCCACGATGCTTTAGCTGTGTTGACAGATGAATTGGATGAATCATTTGAGATTTCGCGGGTACCTGATATCCAGAAAGCTGACTCGTCGGTTAGAAAGACCGGATCTCAAAAGTCAAAACAGAGAAAAAAAGGTCAGGAATCTGGGAAAATCCGCGCTGTGCCTGCAGCACGTAAACGTGCTCGGATGGCTGGAGTCGATCTGGATAGGATCCTGGGAACCGGCCCCGAAGGCAGAATAACCGTTGCAGATGTAGAAGCACATCTTGAAGGGACAAACGCTTTAAAAAACGGGCAGCGAGATAGAAAACCATTATCTCTGGTGAGGAAAGCTCTGATTGAACAGATGGAACGTGGCCATCAGGAGATCCCTCAGATTTCAGTCTCTAGATTAATGAATGTCACACCGTTGCTTGAGAAGAAAGAGGGTGTTACCTTCACGGTACGTCTTGTTAGGGTGGCAGCGCGTGCCCTGGTTAGACATGAAAGCCTTCGAACCGTTCTCGATCGTGATTGTACATGGGTTGCTGATTTGTCGATTGCCGTTGCTATGAATACAGCACATGGCTTGGTCGCACCAGTCATTAGAGGGGCGGATCAACTCTCTTTAGAGAAAACTTCGGAAATGCTCAAAGACTTTCAAAAACGCGGTGAAAATAATAGGCTGAAGGGTGAAGATTTGCGAGGGGGACGATTTGCGCTCTCAAACCTGGGCATGCTCAGCATCGACCAATTTACCCCTTTAGTGTTTGCTGGGCAAACAGCTGTTCTGGGGGTTGGTCGGGCAGCCATGGCTGGTGATGGTCGGAAATCTGCCTGGTTCACTCTTGCGGTCGATCATCGACTGGTTGATGGTGCGGAAGCGGCTAGTTTTCTGGAGACATTGCAGAGTGAGATTCTAAAAGAATAGCTGTATGGAAAGGTTGAAAAATAGGAATATTATAACTGCCGAGAAAGCAGAGGTCGTGTACAGGGAAAGGAAAATGCAGAGCTGGCTGCGAATGCATACCATCGTTGATTTTGGAGCGATCAGGATTGCTTTGGTATTTTTAAAAGCTTAGAATCACCTAACCGTTAATTGTTACAAGGGATTACAGAATGCCCAGATTACTTGAATGCCAGGCAAAGACGCTTCTTCAAGATTTCGGTTTGAAGTTTAATCCTTGGACATTGGTGCAGGATCATCTAGAATTGAAAGGCGCCCTGAAAACAACTGGGTTTCCCGTTGTTATCAAAGCTCAGGTTCCTTTTGGAGGGAGAGGCAAACTTGGAGGGGTTCTTGGAGCGGAGAGCGAAGCAGAAGCCGTGGGAAAGGTAGAGGGATTATTAGGCAAAAAGTTTTCTGGATTCAATGTCTCGTCGGTTTCTTTGGAGTCTAGACGGGAATTTGGCCAGGAGATCTTTATAGGGATTTCTTGGGACTACGAAGCGAAACAACCGGTGGCTCTGCTCAGTCTTTCTGGAGGCGTTGAAGTCGAAAAGGGAGCGCATATCCATACTGAAAAGAGACTCTTCGATCCTCGGTTTGAACTCCCTCCCTATTCCGGGCGGGAAATGGCCACTGCCTGCGGACTCCAAGGTAAGTCAATTGTTTCAGTAGGGACGATCCTATCGAATCTTTCACGGGCCTTCCTAGAATTGGATGCGAGCGTAGCCGAAATAAACCCGCTTGTGTTAATTGAAGGTGAAGGTTATGTTGGATTGGACGCCCATCTCCAGATCGAGGATG
The DNA here is from genome assembly GCA_964542645.1 of uncultured Opitutales bacterium. Classification (GTDB taxonomy): domain Bacteria; phylum Verrucomicrobiota; class Verrucomicrobiia; order Opitutales; family UBA2987; genus Moanibacter. Next base: position 98,293 of record CAZIUG010000003.1, read on the forward strand.
ACTCGCTTTTTCGGCAAAACGATCGTTTGGAGGGCTTAGGGGATCTTCATTCGACTGCGGGAACCCGCCCCGCTACGGATTTCGAACAGGAAGCTAGACGCATTGATGAGATGGATTACCGGGGAGTCGCGGGTCGGGTAGTCGAGTTTGATGGTGATCTAGCCCTGCTCATTGGTGGTGGTGGAGCCAGCCTGACTATCTTTGATGCTATTCGGCGCTACGGCGGAAAACCGGCTAATTACTGTGAAGTGGGTGGCAATCCGACAGAGGAGAAGGTGGCTGCCTTGACCAGGCATCTTTTGTCCAAAACGGGTGTCAAGGGGTTGGTAGTAATTATGAATGTGGTTAACAACACGCGATCGGATGTGATGGCCCGTGGAGTTGTCATGGGAATTAAGGAGAATGGGGAGAAACCGAACGAAATCGTCACCCTATTCCGTATCCCCGGATCGTGGGAAGATGAAGGGCGAGAGATTATGGAAAGGGTTGGGGTCAAGGTGCTCGGGAGGGAAACATCATTGGATGAGTCAGCGAGGGTTGCAGTGGCAAAGTTCTCGAAGGGAGATTATGATTAAGATCAATAACAAGAGAGGCAAATGCTCTCAATTAAGAAGCAAACCTGCAATATTATAGGCGCTCTGGGAGAAATTGATTAATATGGAGTTCCTATCTGGCAATGAACGGATTACTGTCCAAGGCATCACTGGACGGGAAGCCAGTGGAATGGTCGAGGATTCACTTGAGTATGGGACTCAGATCGTAGCTGGGGTGACGCCAGGCAAGGGTGGGGAGCGAGTCCATGGTGTCCCCGTTTATGACACGGTAGCGGAGGCGCAGGCCAAACACGATACTGATACAACCGTTCTTTCAGTTCCTCCTTTCGCTGTTCTTGATGCTGCGCTAGAGGCCCTGGAGGGAGAGTTTAAACTGATGTTGATCATGACCGAACGCGTCCCGAGGCGCGATACGAGCAAAATCTTGAAGCGGGCGTCCGAAGTTGGGTGTCGAGTCATTGGACCTAATTCGCTTGGTATGATCCGGCCTCATAGGATCAAGATTGGTACCATTGGCGGTCGGACCGACGCGGTACGCAGGTCCTACATGTCCGGGAAAGTGGCCATTCTCTCTCGAAGCGGTGGAATGACGACCGAGATCGCCAGCTTCCTTACCTATCATGGAATCGGGCAGAGCGTTGCGGTCGGAGTTGGCGGCGATTCCATCATTGGTTCGGACTTTACAGAGCTCATAGAAGTTTTAGAAGACGATCCTTCCACTGAAGCAGTGGTACTTTTCGGTGAGCCGGGAGGTGTAGCGGAGGAGAGATTGGCCAAGCGCCTCAGTCGATATCCGAGCCGGCTCCGTATCAACGCCTTTCTTGCGGGTGACTTCGTCGATGAAATGGAAGGGGTCCGTTTCGGACACGCCGCCGCCATTGTGGAGGAAGGTCGAGGGTCGGTCAAAGGGAAAAGGGAGGTATTAAGAAAGGCCGGTGTTCATGTTGCCGATGCCTTCGATGGAATCCTCGAAGGGTTGAAAAAGTTTCGAGTCTCGAGTGGCAAGTTATAAACATGGAATTTCTTTAATACTAGGGCTGACAATGTTTCGATATGAATTCTCTCATAAAATTTGAGAAAAAAGCCGATTAGAAATCGGAAATGTCGTCGATTTCGTTGTGGGTTACTAAACAGTTTACGTCGAGGGTTGACGAAATGATTAACTTCTTTAGAAGTGTCTGAAGACAGAGGATTTTGGGATCAGTCGTGAGTACCACCGCAAATTTAAGCATTTCCGAGGCGATTAACGAAGGCATACGCCATGAGATGCGGCGAGACTCGAAAGTGATGCTTTTAGGCCAGGATATCGGGCCGTATGGAGGAACTTTTGGGGTTTACAAAGGCCTTTACGAGGAGTTCGGGGAGGAACGGGTGAGAGATGGACCACTGTGTGAGGCGGCGACTTGTGGGTTTGGGATCGGGTTGGCGTTAGCTGGGATGCCGGCGGTAGTAGAAATTGAGTTTGATGATTTTTTGACTCTGGCATCGGATGCGTTGGTTAACCAAGCGGCGAAGATGCGCTACTTTCTCGGTGGACAGGTGGAAATCCCTCTGGTGGTACGGACTCCGGTTGTGAATCGGCTGGGCTTGGGGGCACAGCACTCTCAGAGTCTTGAGGCATGGTTTATACATGTGCCGGGGTTACGGGTGGTGGTACCGTCTAATCCGGCCGATGCTAGAGGGTTGATTGTAGCATCGATACGGGATCCGAACCCAGTTCTTTTTATTGAGAATGTACGACTTTACTCACGCAAAGGACCAGTCTCCGAAGAGGTAGAGCCATTGGAATTTGGGAAGGTTGGAATTTTGCGAAAGGGAAAGGATGTAACGGTGGTTACCTATGGCGGAATGGTGGGTCCCTGCCTGGATGCAGCGGAGCAGACGGCAGAGGACGGGATCGAGTGTGAGGTGCTCGATTTACGTACGCTTGCACCATTGGACAGAGAGGGAATTTGTGAGTCAGTGCGTAAGACGGGGAAGTTGATTGTTGTGCATGAAGCGGTAAAGACTGGTGGGGTAGGAGCGGAGGTAGCACAGAGTGCTGTGGAAGGAGCTTTCGATTATCTCGAAGCGCCGATCATGCGAGTCGCGTCTAAGGATCTTCCGATTCCAGTTGGTGATTTACAGGATCTGGTTTACCCGGATACGGAAGATGTTGTGGAGGCAATCAATTGCGTAATGAGTTAAGAGGTCGGTTAGGTAGGAAACCGTGGCGAGCTAAGAAACATGGAGACTTTGAATTGTGAGCAAGAGGCCTGATCTTGAAACGAGGTCGCAGTGGATGCGGCAGATGTGGACAATTCGCTTCTTTGAGGAGCATGTGGTGGATAGTTTCCGAAAAGGGCTGTTCACTGGCTCCACCCATCCAAGTATTGCACAGGAAGCTACGGCGGTAGGAGCAGGAGCGGCAATGGAGACGACCGATCCGATTTTCGCCACATACCGTGGACATGGGCATGCTATTGCCAGAGGCCTAGATTTGAATGCACTGATGGCGGAAATCCTCTGCAAGGAAACGGGATGTTGCCGTGGACGGGGAGGGTCGATGCATCTATGTGATGTCTCGAAGGAGTTTTGGGGTAGTAATGCGATTGTGGCGGCGAACATTCCGATTGCTGGTGGTATGGCGCTCTCTAACAAACTAAAAAATAATGATCGGGTAGTTGTGACCTTTTTTGGTGACGGCGGCTCTTGCGAAGGCGTGTTTTACGAAACATTGAATATGGCTGTGCTGTGGGAATTGCCGATGGTTTTTGTGTGTGAGAATAACGGGTTTGCCATCTCGGTGCCGAAGGAAAAAGCAATTCCGGTCGAGAATATTTCTCAAAGGGCTGACGGGTTTGGATTACCGGGAGTTACTGTCGACGGAAATGATCCGATGGCTGTTTATGATGCCATGCTGACGGCAGTTGAACGGGCACGTAGAGGTGAGGGCCCGACTTTGGTCGAATGCAAAACCATCCGTTGGGAGCGGCATAGCGCTATTTCTGGCGGAAAGTACGAGGATGAGGAAGACGCGAAAAAGTGGATGAAAGTCGATCCGATTCCTAGGTTCGAGAAGGTGCTGGAGAAGGAAGGAATTTCCCGAGAGAAATTGGATCGTTTGCGGGAGGAGGCGAGGGCCGCAGCAAATGCGGCTTTGGAGTTTGCTATGGCGAGTTCGGTTCCTAAGGCGGATGAGCTCGAGGATTTTGTGTATGCTTAGGCAAAGTTCCGCTAATTCGAATAACCCGGTGATTAGAATTGAGAATGAAATATGGCGTTCTTTTTATTAACCACGATTGAAGAACGCAGCAAGGCCATACGTGTATTCCAATAGATTAAAAGGTCGTAACGAATAGATTTCAAAATTCCCCATCCTTCCTTTCATCAAATGGGGTGGATAGGTTTTCTCGTACTATCCGTTTATGTTCTCTCTTCCTCTTGCCAATAACTTTAATATCGACCCTAAGACGAGTGAGGATTGGAAATAGGCTGCGTGACTGTAGGGTGACCCAAACGGCACCTCATTCATTGCATTTTCGATCGAGCAGGTATTTATTTTGGTTTCGTTATGCGAGAAATTCATTGCGATAGAATTATCGAAGTCGTGCGTGATCTATGTATTGAAGGCAACTGTGCTTTGCGGTGTGATGTGGTGTCGGCCTATGAGAGTGCGCTGGAAGAAGAAGAGTCGGAAATCGGCAGGAAGGTAATCGGACAACTCCTGGAAAATGCTCAGATATCCATCAAACGGAGAATGCCTTTCTGTCAGGACACCGGATATGCCGTTTCGTTTGTTGAGTTAGGACAGGATGTTAGGATTGTAGGTGGCGGGCTTCGGGAGGCGATTGATGAAGGAGTTAGACAGGGGTATTCTCAGGGTTATTTGAGAAGTTCTCTGGTACACTCACCGGTCGACCGAGAGAATACAGGTGATAATACGCCGGCTACTCTGAACCTTGAATTGGTTGAAGGAGAAGGGTTCAAGATCTCACTACTTATAAAGGGCGCGGGGTGTGATAACATGAGCGCGGCTCAGATGTTCACTCCGGCTGAGGGTTTGGAAGTTGCAAAAGATTTTATTGTGGCGACGGTTGAAAAAGCTGGTCCGAATGCTAGTCCGCCGGTGACTTTAGGCATTGGGATGGGGGGGCCGTTTGCTCAAGCTGCAGCGTTGGCTCAGAAAGCGCTGTTGTGGCCGGTGGGAAAATCCAATCCCGATCCCGGTGTAGCCATGATTGAGAAGGAATTGAAAGAGCGCATCAATAATCTCGGGATTGGGCCGGCCGGGTTTGGGGGACGGATTACGGTTTTGGGCTTACATATCGAGATGGGGGCATCTCACATCGCAAGTTTTCCGGTAGCGGTCAATATTGATTGCCATTCGCATCGAGTAGCAGAAGCGGAAATTTAGAGGAGGTTACTGAGAGTGTAAAAGGGGTATAGCGAGACAGCGCAAGAAGCGCGGACTCATAGGGTTCGGCGAATTCACAACGCATGGGCAGAGGCATACCCATGCTGGTTTCGAGAACAACAAATGGAAAGTATTAAGCTTAAAACGCCACTGAGCGACAATGTAATTGCAGGGCTTCGGACTGGGGATTGGGCGACGATTTCCGGAATTGTTTATACTGCGCGTGACGCGGCGCATAGGCGTATGTCGGAGGAAGTTGAAAAGGGCTTGCCCCTCCCCTTTGATCCAAGGGGGCAGGTTGTCTATTACGTTGGCCCAACACCGGCCCCACCGGGGCGTGTGATCGGTTCGGCGGGACCGACTACAGCGGGCCGTATGGACCCGTTTACTAATTTGTTGATCGAGAGAGGGCTAAAGGGAATGATCGGGAAAGGAGGGCGATCGAAGACTGTGCGCGAAGGAATACAGAAGCATGGCTGCATTTATTTTGGAGCAGTTGAAGGTACAGCAGCCCTGCTTTCAGAGCATATCGTGAAGGCCGAAGTCGTCGCCTATGAGGATCTGGGGACAGAATCAATTCGGCGTTTAGAGGTAAATGATTTTCCCGTTTTAGTAGTGAATGATATTTTTGGAGGGGATCTTTATGAAGAGGGAAAAAAAAGGTATCGGAGAAGATTAAACAGTGAGTGAGTGTTCAGCAAACGTCTTTCGACACAGAGCCTCAAAAGGGCAAATGCGGAGGAGGGGGGGGTGAACCTAGTCAGAGAACCGAACGGCGATTGCATAGATGATATAGCCGAAAACTTGAAAGAACTTTGCTTGTTGCGATGTGCATCCTTAGCTTTGTCGATACCTCTGTGGTAGGAGAGTAGCTTTATTCTTTGGTTTGTACGATACGATGGTAGATCGAAATCTACAAAATTGACCCCTGGTTATGTTTCGCTGAAATACTTGAGAATCCTGAAAGAAGATTTATTCTCTAGAGACTGTGAAAATAAAGTCCATCACTGCTCACCCTTTGCGATACCCGGAGCCGCATGACCATGGGAAGCCTCGGATTATTACATTAGTCCGGATCGAGTCGGAAGATGGAGCGGTAGGATGGGGAGAAGCAATTACCATGTTCCCCGATGCAGCAAAGGCTACGAAGATGGTGGTCGAAGACGGGTACGCACCTTTTCTGGTAGGTGAAAGTGTTCTCGACCTGGAACGGCTTTGGCATTCCATGCTATCAAGGGTCTGGTGGTATGGTCCACAGGGGATCGCAGGATTCGGTATCAGCGCTGTTGATATGGCACTTTGGGATCTGAAAGGACAGGCGTTAGGCCAATCTGTATGTAGGCTTCTTGGTTCGAAATTGCATGATCGTGTTGCAGCTATGGCGTCGATCCACCTTGACATGGAGGATCTTGATTGGACGGTGAAGGAATTTCAATGGTTTAGGGAGCAGGGATATCGGATCGTCAAGGGAGGATGGGGCAAGCGACCCGAGGCTGTTTTCGGCATGGATCGCAATCGCGATCTCGAGTTGGCCAAGCGGGTTCGCGATGTCATTGGGGAGGAGCTCGAACTGGTCTTTGATGTCCTTGGTGCCCGGGTAAAGTGGGATTTACCGACGGCGATTCAGCGCTTTCACGATCTTGAACCCTACCGGTTGAAATGGATTGAAGAACCTCTACCGCCACACGACCTCGAAGGGCATAGTAGGTTACGAGATTCGGTGAAGACCAACATTGGAACGGGAGAACAGGAATGGAATGTTGAGGGATATCGGCGATTGATACGATCTGGTGGAGTCGATATTGTCCAAATGGATCCGGGCCGATGCCAAGGAATTACGGGATGTCGGCATGTGGCGAATCTCATAGAAGCGGAAAATCTTGGCTTTACTGCTCACACTTGGAGCAGTGCATTGAATACTGCTGCTAGCGTCCACCTTTTGGCCAGCTCCACGCACGGGGTCTCGATGGATTTTAAACCTCATGAATCTCCCATGCAGCATGAACTCGTGAAGGATCCTTGGATTCAGAAGGAGGGTTTTATCGAGGTTAGGGATGTCCCTGGACTAGGGGTAACGGTGGATGAGGAGGTAGTGAGAAAATATGAGTTTTAACGGGTATTAGGGAGCTTCTTACATTTTTCGACCTCGAAGATCAGATGAACAGGAAAACACCCTTTCGACTAGATGGTAAGGTGGCCCTTGTTACCGGGGCAGCGCAAGGAGTTGGGGCAGCGACGGCTAAGGTATTAGCGCAGCAGGGCGCGCGAGTGGCGGCAGTGGACATCGATGAAAGTAGTTTAGCATCTATTGTGGAGGATTTGGGAGATTCGGTAACCCCGTTTATCTGTGACGTATCGTCTGTGGAAAAGATCAGAATCTTGGTAGACAAAGTGGTTACAGATCTCGGCCGAATCGATGTGCTAGTTAACAATGCTGGGATCTGTCCCCGAATCGATTTCGTCGATGCGATAGAGGAGGATTGGGAAAAGCTCGTAGCGATTAACGCTAAGAGTCAGTACTTCATGATGCAGGCGGTGCGGCCGGTCATGAGTGCCCAAGGGGGAGGGAAGATAATCAACATTGCCTCTACTGGTGGACGAATCGGTTCATTCGTCGGCGCCAGTATCTACAGTGGGACAAAAGGGGCGATTGTAATGTTCTCAAAATCGGTTGCACGCGAAGTAGCGGGCGATAATATTCTCGTCAACACTATTGCTCCGGGAGTACTTGATACTCGTCTGATGGCGAATATCTCAGAGGAGAAGCGACAAGCCATTTGCGAGCAGATCCCGCTGAGGAGACTTGGACGACCGGAAGAGATAGCCTATATGGTTGCTTTTATCGCCTCCGAGGAATGCAGCTATGCTACTGGAGCGACGTTCGATGTCAATGGGGGGTGGGTTATGGTGTGAGGTTTCACGATTCTTGGAAACTTATTCGGGCCACCACTCGGGATCCTTAGGCTGGATAAATCCCTTCTCGACGGCCACAGCGTAGATAAGGCCATGATTGTAGGTAAGGGTTCCTTCGTAGCCTGTGGGGATGCCGTCCCAGGCACGCATTTCATTACCGGTACCGACACCTCCAGAGAAGACACCCGCTGCATAACCCTTGTCGAATTCATCAGCGAGATAACGTGCTTCTTTTTTAAACCCGTAGATGGATAGGGCCCTGAGGTAATATTCTAGGAGGTTAGAAGAAACTGCCCCATCTGTGAACATTTCATAAGTTGGTTGCGATCCCTGGACGTACTGGGGCCAATAGTGATCTTCAGGGGAGTGAGGGATGAGATTAATTGGAAGTCCAAGTTGAGGAGAAATGGGACAGACTTCCTTCCGTAGATTCTCCAGGCCTCGAAGGGCTTTCTCAGCTACTTGGTCATCAAGTAATCCAAAGGCGATAGCCATACCATTGATGCAGAGATAGGCGTAGTCGTGTAGTGCTCCGTCACGACTGCGCCAACCCGCCACCCAGCCCGTTTCCGGGTTGACAAATACCGATCCGTAGGATGCTCGCATTTTTGCTGCAATGGATATTGCCTCTTGTTTGAGGTCTGTTACCCCAAGCTGATCAAAGAGAGGAACGGCATTGCGAAATGCCCGGTAAGCCCAAGCGTTGGAATATGCATCAAGGTAACCGAAGCAGACCGTATCGATACCATTAGTGCTACGGGTGAATTCGCCTGAGTTTCCGGACAGACTTTCCTTTACGAGAAGTCCGTTTTTGTTTGCTTGGGAAGCCATGCGCCGAAAGATTTCAATCAAACCTGGTCTGATACGTTCAAGCCATTCGCGTGACGGGTCCATGCGATAAGCAGTTCCGGCGGCGCATAGGAGAGAGGGATCCGAATCCATAAAGTATTCTCGCCAGTAACCGTATCCCCCGCCGTCGAGTATTGCTTTCTCTACAGTGAAGCGGAGCATCTTGAGTAAGTTTGGACCATTGTCCGGCTGTTTGGTATGCTCTAAAACTTCGAGTTCGGACCATTGCCCGAGATGACAATTGACCGAAACACAGTTATTGGAGAATCCGCGATACTCGGGACGATAGCAGGAGAAGAGAGTGCTCCAATGTCTACGGATTCCTTCAGAGAAGGGTTTCCTCATCTCATTTCTACGGTTTGGTTCGAGATTCGTGACGGAAAACTGAAGACTGACATCTTCTCTTCCTTCTGGAACAATAAAGCCAAATCCGTCTTCATTTCTTCGATTAGGAACAATTCCGAGGGTCAATGCTTCACTCTCGCGGTAGCTCTCGACCTGAAGATGGAGATCCGATTTACTGTCTGCGTCGGGTTTTTTGGAGACCGCAAGGCAACCGGCTGCTTCGCCTGCTAGGTAGGCAGGTAGTGGTAAATAACCGTTCCGACCTAAATGGGTGGATGGAGTCCCGCATGCTCCAGTGGGACTGGTCTGTACATCAAATGCCAGACGCCAGGCCTCATACTCCACGGCGTGAAACTTGGTGGTACAATTTTGTCTTAGCTCGAGAAAAAGGCAGTCGGGTTCCACCGTGAAGACGGCATCGAGTCTAAGGCCTTTCGAAACCGACAGGTCGAGATACTGGACTCTATTACCTTCCACCTCAAGTCGACCCGTCCAGAGGTGAGAAGCAACGTCGAAATCCAAGGTTCTTAGGACTGGGCCTGATAGTCCAGCAAGAGGTAATATTCGCACTGAACTGTTGGAGAAAGAGCGAGTCACTAACAGCCTGTTGATGTCAGCCTTTCCTTTTCCCAGCTCATCCCAGCCGAGATGGAGCAGTATGGGACGGTAGCGGGAGAACCCTACTGCCAATTGTCGGCTCCGGAAAAGAAACATCTCCGGTCTGGCTTCAAGTTCCATTCCTGAGAGAGGCTTGGGCTCGTATCTTCCCATAGTAAGGCCCCTGTTATAGGGTGCTACCTGAGGTTCTTTTCCCAAGGGGTTACCGAAAATTTTGATGGGTTTGAATATTCCGAAGGGTACATGATAGAGATCCCCATTGCACTCACCGAAGTTCGGCCAGACGGGATGCTCCCGATCGCATTCGATGCGGAGATGATCGGTCTCGAGTCCTCCTAATTCTATCTGATGTGGTGGAGCTTCCTGGAGTGCTTTTTCGAAGAATCGCTCCATTTTGTCCATCGATGTTTCAAGGGATAGCCCCTGGCCTGAAAACTTTGGATTCCTTGGAAGATCAACTGTGCGAACCGTTTCCCATCTCAGTTGGTTTCGGTCGAACACAGTGATGGAAAGATGGGCTGGATGCGTTGGAACTAGAGGACGACTTCGGCCATAGACAATTGGTGGTAGCTCAAGACGATCAACCTTTACTTTACGATAGAATCGAAGAGTTATTACTGCCGTTTGGGCGTCGATGCCGGTATTAAGGCGTTCATGGTGAACTCGCTTGATGCCACCGTGGCTGATGGGAAAATATTTAATCTCTTGCGTCATTTGGATGCCTTACTGGCGTTACCTTTGGAAACTAGGTATAATTAAGCAATGCTTGCAAAACCTAGCGAGCCTCAAGCTTGTTGAATTGTCCGTGAGCTTTCCCTTTAGGTGGGTCGATCCTTTTTAGTTCCTCCTCGTCCTGGTTGACAGAGTTGAATCTTCCTCCCATTATTGAGTAATTCTCGGAGTGATATAGTGGGTAAGAATAGCCATAATTTCAAGTCCGGTGCTGCTGCACTGGTTGTGGATCCTCCGCTCGGACTCCCACTGGCCGGAGTTGTAAGTCGCGACCGACCAGCTGAAAGTCGCCTAGCGCCACTTGAGGTGACGGCAACGGCATTTGAGTTGGGGTCTACTCGCCTGATTCTGTGTGGGGTTGACAACATCGGAATTCAGTCACCCGAAGCGGATGAGCTTAGGGCGGCGGTTGCAAAAAGCACAGGTGCGGACCTAGCCGGAATTATTCTTAATTTTAACCATACTCACCATGCACCAGTAGGCTGCCGATCGCTTTTCGGATTGCTCGGTGATAAGGACCCCAATCCACCACCAGCTTTGCTTACTTATATCGATTATTTGCATGCCCGGATCGTAGAGGTCTGTCAGTTGGCTTGCGAGGCACTAGAACCAGCTTGGATACGCTGGGGGCTGGGTGAGCTTGACGAATCCGTCAACCGCAGACAGAGGGATCCTGATGGGAACGTGACAAAGATTGGTTGGAATCCTGGTGGGCTTGTGGATCATTCGGTGCCGGTTTTGCAGGCAGTTCGTCAAAATGAGAGTGTGATTGCGACAATTGTCAACTATGGTTGCCACACTGTTACAACAGGACCTGGATATTATGGTTACTCTCCGGATTATCCAGGTCCGATGCGCGATTTCGTCCGAAGTGCTACGGGCGGCGAGTGCGTATTCTTCCAAGGCGCGGGGGGTAATGTAATGCCTCGGATTGCTTTCGAGGATGCGTGCGAATCAATGGTGAACCTGGGTAGTAAGCTCGGGATTGAGGCCGTGCATGCAGTGACTAATCGACCGGGCTGGCCGAAGCGGTTGGAAGAGACTAGGTTTGGTTCAGGGACAGCTTTGGCGCTATTTCGTTGGTCTTCTGTCGAGGAGACGCCGCCTTTGCTTGCAGCGGTTGAAGAGGTCGTAGAATTTCCCCTTCTTCCTTTGCCTTCAGTGGAAGAACTCACTCGATTAATTGATAAGACAGAGAGCGATATTGTTGAGGCAGAAAAGGGAGGCGCGAGCGAAGTAGAATTGAGGGCTCTTCGGTTTCATGGATTGAATTGGGCTCAAAGAATTCGGACGGAGATTGAGAGTGGAAATCCACGTATTTTGGTGAAGGGTAGCATCAATTCAGTGCGCATTGGCAACGGTGCTATCGTCACGGGTCCAGGTGAGATTTTCACGGAGATCGGTCTCGCGGTTAAGGAACGATCCCCAGCCGATGTGACCATGTACGCCGGTTACTCCAACGGCGCTATTTCCTACTTCCCCACGGCAGCCGAATACCCACTAGGTGGTTATGAGCCGAACTATGGGAATAAGTCCTATGGTTTGCCGGCTCAAGTATCGCCTGATAGTGAACGGATCCTAATTGAAAATGGCGTGAATCTCGTTCGATCCCTCTTCCCTGAAAGAGAAGCGCCGGAAGTCCCAGGATGGATTGCGAGTGGCAAGCTCCCGTTGCCGCCTGAAAAGGTCAAAATCAAGAGGCCGGATTGATGACTTCCTTTTGCGAAGTCCTTTAAAGAGTTTGTGTGTGCGGTTTCTGGGGAAGACTGATTACCGAGACCCCGTATTGTGATCCTTGGTCAATGAACCTCATAACACTGAGTCTTCATAATTTGAGGATCTTCTCGAGAGATCTTTAAATTGGAAAAGGAGAGTATAACGATGAAAGGATACAGTAAAAGCCCCTGCCAAATCAAACGACTGTGATGTCGCAGGAAAAAATAAAGATTAAGGAACTTGCCAGTTTGTTTGAAAGGAATCGATTCGAGCAAATCAAGCAAGCTCTCGGTACCGGCGACGTTCGTCGGGTTCGTGAGTTGGCCATGGCGGTCCGAGCAGAATATTTGCCGGTTCATGATGGATTTCGCGATGCGGCAGCATTAACGCTGGCTTATCTCTGCGAGACGTATGGTCTGGAAAAAGGAGAAGCGATGGGCAGGGAGTGTATCGAGAAAGCAATGCCTGGAGGTGATCCTCCGCAGTATGCTCAAGCTGACTTTGGCGATCGGGTTCGTACGATTGCATTTGGGTGGCACTGGCACGCTTCCCGCTTTCGTCTAACGGAGGACGATGAGAAGGTCACGTTTCATTTGTTGCCCTGTGGTAGCGGAATGCGGTTGATACAGGAAGGGTACTATAAGAAAGGTCCGTTTGGTCCTCCTGAAGTAGGTTTAGCTGGGGAAGGAAGAGTGCCTCGTTCAAAGTTACCTTCGAAATCGAACTTTATGACGAAAGATTTCCCAGCCTACTGTCATCATTGTTCGGAAATGGGACATATCTCCCTGAAGAACGGTATCTCCACTTTCATCGTCGAGGGGTGGACTCCTTTAAGATCCCAAGGGATGTGTCTCCAGCACACATTCAAAGACACATCGCTCGTGCCCGATGAGTTCTATCGACGAGCAGACTTGCCGATTCCACATACACGGGACAAGGCCAAAGTTGATAAACGCTTTTTTTCGCCGGGGGAACTCCATGAAATTGAGACTCATCCACTAGATCGGCTAGTTGACCGTGGGGAAAAAGGGGATATTAATGGAGCTCTTGAAAGCGTGGAGGAATGTCTCGTCGGATGGAGGGATTCGATCCACGATGTCTACTGCCTTTGGCCGCCATTGCTGTGGTGTGAAGTCCACCAGGGGTTCGGGTACGAGGCACTGGTTAATGTAGTCCGGGCAACCGCACCCGAAATCTTCGCGCATATCCGAGGTGCAAACTATTTGGAGTGGGCGGCCTTCTGGTCCATTCATCTTCGGCTCCGTAGAATTGAACAGAGGGGGCAGTCAATTGAGTTCACGGTTGGACCAGAATCGATTTTTGTGCCTAATGTGTTGCCTCATGATTTCTCTTGGTACGTTGATCGGCTTAATGAGGGAATAGAAAAACGGGGATGGAAGGATCTGGGAGACTTCGAAGTAAAAAACAAAAACTTGGTCCATAGGCTGCCACTAAAATGAAAAAAGCGAGTTGGGAAGGAAGGCTATTGGCATGGCTTGTGAATGCTTCGGCGCCGGTATCCCATTCCATTCGGGTTCATTCACTCTGGTGTTTCCAAAAAGGTTGAGACAAAGATTGCTTAGAAGAGAACGCAAAAGGTAAAAATAATACCAACCCAATATGGATCTCAAATTAGCCTGTGCCGATTTCACATTCCCACTATTGAGCTTTGAAAAGACCTTGGATCTCTTGGTCATGCTAGAGCTTCCGGCTGTGGATATTGGGCTCTTCGAGGGTGTGCAACATTTGACGCCTTCGGGGGAACTTAGAAATGTCGAAAGGTCAGCGGCAAAGTTGAAGAATGCTTTAGAAATGCGTGGCTTAAGGCTGGCTGACATGTTCGTTGTTGCGGCTTTGGATCGGGAATCGTTGGCGCCTAACAATCCGGATCCAGGGGAGCTACGAAAGTCTAGAGAGATATTGGACAGAGCGTTGGAGTACACGAAGCTTGCCGGGGGTTCACATCTAACTCAACTCCCAGGAGTTCCTTTCGCTAGCGAGTCGGCGGAGGACTCATTCAAGCGGGCATCCGACGAATTAGCGTGGAGGGTTGAGCGGGCGAACGAATACGGTGTTGTCTATTCAGTTGAGGCGCACCTAGAGTCAATCATTGAGACGCCGGAGCAAGTGATTCGTATGGTGGAGTCGACGCCCAATCTTACGCTGAGTCTTGACTACACTCATTTTACTAAAGCCGGTTATTCTGACGCAGAGATCGAATCATTGCTTCAGTACGCCAGCCATTTCCACGTGCGCGGTGCAAGAAAGGAACGTTTGCAGGCGCCCTTTAGTGAGAACACGATCGATTATGGGCGCGTACTAAATGTAATGAACGATCAAAACTACTCGGGATACCAAGCCCTCGAGTACGTCTGGATCGAATGGGAACATTGCAATGAAAGCGACAATCTTAGTGAGACTATTCTCTTCCGTGATTTTCTTAAGAATTTTGCTAAGGAGATTTGATAGAACGAAGCGTACCATCAGGCCTTTAATCCACTCCCCTACGGACTCTCAGTGAGTTGCGAGTGATTAATAATTACAAGTGGCTTGTTTTGGAGGGTATCTTTATGCATTTTCAAGCCTAGGTTGAAAATGCAATTGATAGGCCTAATCGGAAAGAGTCTGGGACGGGTCAACTTCCCTTCACAATCCTTCGATATTTTCGGACAGTTGAATCGAATCCCTGATCCAGAGATTCGATGATGATAGCATGGCCGATAGAGACCTCTAGGATTCCGGGAATCGTTAAAAAGAGAGGTAGGTTTCTCTGGTTAAGGTCGTGGCCGGCATTTACGCCCAATCCAAGTGATTGGGCCGATTCAGTAGCCCGTTGAAATTGATTGAAAATGGAGATCCGATCACCTGTCTCAAAGGCTCGGGCATAGGACTCAGTATAAAGTTCGATTCTATCCGTCCCCACATCTGGTGCCCTTTCAATTTCTGAGATATCTGGATCCATGAAGATGCTAACTCGAATATTATGAGCTTTTAGTGACTGAATGATCGGTATTAGTCGATTAGCATTACTTTTTAGATCCCATCCGTGGTCTGAAGTGATTTGATCGGGTGAGTCTGGAACCAAGGTGCACTGATTCGGTTTTACTTCTTTGACGACTTCAAGGAATTCAGGAGTGGGATTTCCCTCAATGTTGAATTCGACTTTTGTTTGATTATTTAGGAAAGCGGACAAGTCTCGAACGTCAGAGTATCGTGTATGCCGTTGATCCGGACGTGGATGAACGGTAACGCCGTTCGCTCCGCATGCGATGCATCTTCTGGCGAAGGAGAGGCAATTAGGGTAGTCCCCGCCGCGTGAGTTCCTAAGGAGGGCGATTTTGTTAAGGTTTACGCTCAGTTGGGTCATTACAATAAGTCCCATTAGGCCTCGAGTGAGCCTTTTTGGGAAGAAGGGGCCTGTATTGCACTACTTTTAAGTGGCCGAAGTAAATAGAGAATTTTAATTTTTGGCCTGGTATTTAAATAAGACCAAACAAGATTCGGGAATGACCTGGGAATCCCATTGTTACACTCTTTCGGCGTAGTAAGATTCAAATCTTATCGCGCTTTCTACGCAGGTAAAGCGATATGAATATCTGCCAGGCCAGTTCCATGTAAAGGTCATAAAATCCATGCTGAATCTTATTTGACAGTGCCTCAAATATTCAGAGCATTGGTAACTGTTGTGGCTGATAGAGCCTTAAAATACCCCGATAATGTATCCGGGCAATACTATGTCGACAGTTCTTGCATCGACTGCGATTTGTGTCGAGAGATCGCTCCTGTCCTATTCAGCCGCAATGACGAAGGCGATTATTCGTATGTCTCCAAACAGCCGGAAACAAAGGAAGAAAGCCAGCTAATGATCATGGCCAAGGAGGGCTGCCCGGTTGAAGCCGTAGGCGATGATGGGGATTAGGGAGTTCTACAAAAGGCTTTCTATCCCATGCCTCTCTCAGGAAAGGTGAACCATTCAGTCGTTTCCCTTGATGTTGTTCCTGTTGTGTTTGGTGTCTAACTAATGCAAGCAGTACAGCGACAAATAGTGGAAAAGATACAAGTGAAGAATTCGGTCTTTGTCTTGAACCCGTTGGCGGGATTCCCGAAAGAAAATTGATATATTGTGAGTCTACAAGCCGCCGTTGTTTTTGAGTATCGTTGATATCAGACTGAATAGTCGAACTATCTCGAATGCAATTCACCTCTCGGGAAATTTGTTGTGATGATGGACCGGGGAAAGAAGGCCTTTTTAGCGATGCCTGTCTAAGAACGCGGGATTTAAAAACACAATTGGAAATTATTGTCCTGGAGTCCTAATGGATTGTGTCTCCTTGCGATAGCAACCTTGGATTCCCAGCGACACAGACCAGATAGCTCACTGGGCTTACAACGACCCACCACCATGGCCAAGCGATCGGGGTGAGATCGAACCAACGAGGCAAAGCATAGGGTTGCAGGAGAAGAACAAGGACGCATCCTATCACGAGAGCAATAGTGACACTTTGGGAATTTCCTCTCTTCGTAAAGATCGCGGCTGAGAATATACCCAGCAGAGGAGCGTTGGCGAATGCCATTACCCCGAGGGCAAAGTCAATCAGGGTTTTGCTACCCATTGATTGGAGGTAAACGGCGAGAATAGCAAAAAGAATCAGCAATATTCCCATTAAGACAACTGCAGTTCGTGGTGCAGAAAGTGACCAAGAGAGGACATGGAGGTTCCCTCTCGAATTTCTTTTGGATATATTTAGTTCAGTGCGAAGCAGAATCCTTTTTTTCCAAGGTTCGTAAAGGTCCGCCAGGACGCTGCTGGCCATAGCATTGACAGCAGAATCAAAGCTGCTCATGGCGGCGGCTAGGAGGCCTGCCATGGCAAGGCCTTTCAACCCTACAGGCAAGTGGGTGAGGATGAAATACGGAAAGACACTCTTCGTATCCTCCAGAAAATTAAAAGGAGCTTCACCCCCCATTAAGTCAGGACGGCCGTAGTAAATCGAGAGAAGGAGTCCGATGAAGAGAAAAAGACAGACAACTGGTATTCCAACCAGGATTGAAATGATTAAGGACCGACCCGCTTCATGGGGACCTCGGGTTGTGAGCATTCTTTGAACCATGTCCTGGTCAACGCTGTAGGCGGAGGTGGACACAAAGGTCGAGGCAATAATCCCCGTCCAGATTGTGAAGGAGAGATCGAGCTGAAAGCGAAAATCAAGGATCCTAAGTTTGTCCTGCCCTTGGTAATCTCTCAGGACAGCGTAGATCTCATTTCCGGAAAGAGGGATTGTCTTAAGCAGTAGGAAGATACTGAGAGTTGCGGTTAGAACAACGATGCCGATCTGAACTACATCGGTCCAAATCACCGCTTTGATTCCCCCTGCCGCGGTGTAGAATAGCCCGATGATGCCAAAAAGTACGATTGCGGTTACGAGATCACCTGTTGTGGTTTTACCGGTGAGTATCAATGCAAATGCTATTGCGGCAATGAATAGTCGTGCCCCCGAGGCGAGTAGCCTTCCAATGAGAAACATAAAGCTAGCTGCCATCTGGGCTGTTAAGCCGTACCGTGATCCTAGGTATCCGTAGACGGTTGTCGTTCCGGCTCGATAAAGCGGCGGGAGAAACATCTTTGCTACTAAAAAGGCTGCTATGATCCCGCCAATATTGAGTGTCACATAGGTTAGGTCTCCTCCATAGGCGAGTTGTGGGACGCTGACAAAAGTCGCTGCACTCAAGGTAGTAGCAAGCACCGACAACGCAACAGCCCAAGAGGGCATATTTCGATCTCCCAGAAAGAAACTTTCTCTTGTGTGTTGGTTTCGTGAGGTCAGGTATCCTATTATAACCAGGAGAAGGAGGTAAGCCCCGAGGACTATCCAGTCGAAAGAGGAAAAGATTCCTACGCCAATTCTCATGAGTGAGTGGTCTCGAATGTGCAGTCTACGCAATAGCAAGTTGACGGGTCCGGAAAGACAGGATGATGGGTTTAGAAAGTATCAAACTCCTTTCGTGCAAGGGGAAACGGGCACGTGAGGATGCTGAAAGCAACTCCAATCGAACTGTTTCCCAAAAATTGATCGACCAAGTTCATTGGCATTTGCGTAATTTTATCTCTTGTTGGCATTGTCTAATGCCATCGAATTTTTGAGCACGCGAGTATCTCAGACTCGATAGATATTGAAGAGTGGGACCTTAGGTAAACTGAACTTAGCCGAGCTGAACTATTTTATCCTTAAGGATTTGGGATTCTTTATTGAATGGACAGACGGGGCACCTCTGGCTCATAAGATCCTCTGGTATGGCTAATTCCCCCTTAAAGATCGATTTATACAGTGACACAGTGACCCATCCAACGCCTGGGATGCGCGACTTTATGGCGAAAGCCGAAGTTGGTGATGAACAAAAAAAGGAGGACCCGACGACGAGCGCTCTAGAAGATAGGGTTGCTGCTCTTTTGGGGAAGGAGGCCGCCATATTCCTGCCTTCGGGTACGATGTGCAATCAGATTGCAGTTCGGGTCCACTGCGGACCAGGAGATGAAATTATACTCGACCGAACCGCGCATATAAGGAATTCAGAAGGAGGAGGAACTGCTGCACTCACTGGTGCTTCGATATACCCACTGGATGGAGAGCAGGGGATTTTTACCCCAGCTCAGCTACTGGCCGCCGTTCGGCCGATCAACAATCATTATCCGCGTTCCCGCTTGCTGGTGGTTGAGCAGACATCCAACGGCGGTGGCGGCTCGATCTGGCCCATGGAGGTGATTGAGAAAGTCTGTTTGCTCGCCAAGGCGCATGGGTTGAGCTGTCATATGGACGGAGCAAGGCTTCTTAACGCAGTGATTGCCACTCGAATTAGAGCCGAGGATTACGCTGCTTTCTTTGACTCCGTTTGGATTGATTTTAGTAAAGGCCTTGGCGCTCCAGTAGGGGGGGCACTGGCTGGAAGCCGGGACTTTGTCGAAGAAGCTTGGCGCTGGAAGCATCAATTTGGGGGGGCAATGAGACAGTCAGGCATTATTGCTGCCGGTGCACTCTATTCTCTCGAACACAATGTGGCTCGGCTGTCCGAGGATCATGAGAATGCGCGCCTGTTGGCCAATGGGCTGAGAGAAATCGAAGGTATCGAAGTCGAGCCGGTAGCAACAAACATGGTTTTTTTCGATGTTGCAGGCCTTAATCTAACGGCCCAGCAGTTTAATGAACGGTTGCTGGAAGCCGGTCTTCGTGTTTCAACCCCCGCTTCCACGCGCTGCCGAGCAGTCACCCATCTTGATATCTCAAGGTCTCAAATTGAGGAGGCAGTGAAGATCATAAGAAAGATAGCGTTAGGTAAATGAGGCTAACGATGCAATTGAGAGACATGCTCAGAATAAAACCGGATCATTGCTCTCTATATTAAACTGGGTTTCTACAATCCTCTCTCCTTGGGTTGCAGCGAAAAAAAACGACCGGCGCAGTCTCTATGAGCAGTTCTTTTCTTTGGTTCCGCATTTTGACCTCGAATTTGACGATGCCTCGGTCGGGCCTGCTTTGGGAGCGCCTTGCCTCTGTGACTTTGGCTACAAGGGCAACTTTGTCACCAGGACGCATAGGATTTGGCCAACGGATGTAGTCGATACCGGGAGAGCCGAGGCAGGTGGAATTTAGGATAAAAGAATCGGCCATGAGGCGCATCGAGATGGCGCTAGTATGCCAGCCGCTGGCAATGATGCTATCGAAGATCGAGGGGGTATGCCCCTCTGCACCAGTGTGAAACGACTGAGGATCGTACTGATGGGCGAATTCGAGAATCTCTTGGACTTCTACACGCCTTTGAACAGATCGGAATTCGCGGCCGACATAAAAATCTTCGAAGTACAGAATCATCGGTGGGGTTAAAGGGTGAATCCTAGGAGGAAAACCATGAAAGAGGAATGAAATTGATGTTGAGAGTCAAAGACATATCATGGCTTCGACTTTCAATGTGGTGCCAGATCGCCTAGAGAATATGAATAGGTTAGTTCGGTCGATCAAAGATGAAAGATTTTCCGGCAGGAAGCGGGGCAAGCCGGTCGAAGCCACACAAGGACATGTTTGAGGAGGGTTAAAGAGGGAGCTAGAGAACCGCTCTAGTACATGACGACGAGGATACTAGAGAAAGGGTCGATGCTGCGAAGATACAATTGATGGAGGAGCAGGGGAAACCCAGAGTTGATAAGTGGCTTTGGGCGACTCAGGCCTGTTAGTTTGGTGATGTTTTGATTAGGGGTAGGCGGGTGAAACCCTCACAAAGAATCAGGGCAGGCGATATAGTGGAGGTAAATCGGGACGGATGGGTTCGGCAGATGAAGGTGGTTACCCCAATTAAGCAGAGGGTAGGAGCGAAACCGGCAGAGAATTGCTTTAAAGAACTTGGGCCAAAGGTAGGTCCGAAGAATCGAGTGAGACAAATCGAGGAGGGAATTGCGTTCCGAGATCAGGGAGATGAAAGACCTACTAAAAGGGACCGGAGGGAATGGGAGAGGAAGGTGAACTTTGGACAATAAACAGTCGATTATGGTATTGCGGATCTGTTACTGGTGCCCTCTGGACAGACGGAGAATATTGAGAAAGTTTATTCCTACATGAACACCGACGGCATAGAAAAGAGTATCTGTCCAGAGGCATAAGGCGCCGAGAAACAGTCCCATTAGAAGAGCCGATAAAGGCCAAAAAAGCCAGGCCCGATTAGGAGGAATGTGAGCGGCACCAAAGATCAATGACGAGACTATAAGACCGGTTTCATTGAGAAGCCAGCCCCGAAAAAAGAGCTCTTCGGCAATTCCGCTACATAGGGCAATTAGGAAAATTTGGCGGTGATTTAATAGGCCAAACAATGCTTCGAGATCCCTCAGGTTTTTTTGTAGTGTTCTCCATTTCTTAACAGAAAAAACTGAGGCTAAATGGACAATTAGGATGACAGATAGAGAGAGGGAGGTAGGTCCCAACCAATCTCGACTGGGGAGAGAGCTTGGGTGGTAAAAGTCCGGCGCGGCGTTTACTCGAAGGGAAATCAGAATCACTGCCACTAGCGTAAGAGCGAAGTAAAAACTTGCAACGACCAGAACAATCCGAGTATTTGCAACTTTGGGGGGAGGTGTCATAGCTGCTACCGCATAGAGGGCGATAACTTTATTTTTTCTACCTTGGGATCGACTAGATTGTAGATTAATAGACTATGAAATTTGTTAACCTTAAGTAAGGCTGACTATATTCCAGGAGGATGCCGTCCAAGCAAGTAATTACCCGCTCTCTATATCTTCCCAGTTCAATTTCTTTCGACAGTTAGAATCATTCGCTTTTAACAAATAGGATCATAGAGGTTTGACTTTAGAAGAGAACAAAAACGGTATCGGTGTGTGGAAACAAAGCCACGAACAGACGCACTAGCACTCCTTCTAGAATATACTAAGAGTGATAGTTTGATCAATCATAGTCTCGCAGTGGAGGGAGCTCTCATATGGTACGCCCGCTATTTCAACGAGGACCAGGTATTATGGGGCAACACCGGTCTCCTTCACGATTTCGACTATGAGCAGAATCCTGATTGTGGTGAGGCTGGGCATCCCTTTGTCGGATGTGCGATATTGGAAGAGCAAGGGTATCCTAGGGATATGATTGAAGCTATTTTAGGCCACGCCACTTATTCTGGAGTCCCGCGCAGAACCTTACTAGCGAAAACGCTCTTCGCCTGCGATGAATTGGCTGGTTTGATCGGAGCCTGTGTCCTGATTCGGCCGGATCGGTCGATTCACTCTTTGGAAGTGAAATCAGTACGTAAAAAGATGAGGGATAGTTCATTCGCGCGCGCTATCAATAGAGAAGATATCGTCACAGGTGTCGAGGAGCTAGGAATTAAAATGAGCGACCACATTGAAAATATAATTAAGGGGATGAGGATGATAGCTTCAAGGAAAGATAGGTAGAGGTTAGCCTGATTTCCTTAGCCAATCGCTCGCTAGGGAAAAGATAGCTTTTTATTTTTGAAAGTTTACTGATCAAGATACAGCTCCATAGCTAAGTAGTGGATAGCAAAAACAAAGATCCGAGTAGATACTGCTGTCCGTTCCTTGGAAGAATCGATTTGCTCGGATTGGATTTTTCATCGAAATTGTCACCATGAGTTCTGAAAAATCTGTTGTTTTGACTGCCTGTCAACCCACCGGGCGACTCCATCTCGGCAATCTTATTGGGGCAATCAGAAACTGGGCCGACATGCAGGATGACCATGAATGCTATTTCCCCATTGTCGATATGCATGCCATAACTCTGAAATACGATCCAGCTGAATTGCGGCGGGGTACGATGGAATGTGTTGCGGAGTATATAGCCTGTGGGCTTGATCCCCGGAAATGCCATATCTTCGTTCAGTCTCACGTAAGGGGGCATGCCGAACTGGCCTGGATTCTCGGGTGCCTGATCCCGATTGGGCAGCTGCACCGAATGACTCAGTTCAAAGAGAAATCGGCGAATATGGACGGAGCCTCGGTCGGCTCCGGATTACTTAATTATCCAATACTCATGGCCGCGGACATACTCCTCTACAATGCAGATGTTGTCCCGGTGGGAGAAGACCAAAAACAGCACCTTGAATTGACTCGCGATGTGGCTGAAAAATTTAATCGGAGTTACTCAGAAACATTCAAGTTACCAGAACCCTATATACCTAAGACTGGTGCCAGGATCATGTCCTTACAAGAGCCCGATCGTAAAATGGCTAAGTCGGATCCTAATGAGAATGGAGTAGTCTTTTTACTTGATCCTCCTGGGATCACGAAGAAGAAAATCATGAGTGCGGTGACGGACTCGGGTCGGGAGATCGTCGCTCGCAAGGACAAGCCGGGCATCACAAATTTGCTAACCATCATGAGTTGCGTGACGGGTCGATCGATTGGCGAATTAGAGAGTCGATTTGAAGGAAGCGGTTATGGCGAGTTCAAGCAGGCTGTTGCGGATGCAGTGGTTGATCGTCTGATACCCATACAGGAAAACCACACTCGACTAGTCTCAAATCGCGAGCACTTGGAGTCTGTATTGGCTGAAGGAAAAACTGCGGCGCAGAAGAGAGCTACAAAGATTATACGGACCGTTTACAGAAAAGTTGGATTTCTCGAAGATTTCAGCTTTAGTTGATTTGGGTTGCGGCATCAGCAACATAACTCTTAAAAGGTTCTTCCCGTAGGAAATCGCCTCAGAACGAATCAGCTCCTGGAAATGAAACTCTCTTCCTTACCTTCGCTATCTAAATGGCCCTTCATATTAGGCGATCTAGTTATCATTGGGATCGCCTTTTTGGTAGCGGTTTTTGCTCCTAAGCCGTATAATGCCATCACTGCGTCTTCCATAATATTGTGTGGAACTATTGGGATTCTGATTTTTTTCGCGCCCTTTGTAATTGAGTATATATCTAAGCTTTGGGTGGCCAAGAAGAGCTACGAAGATACAATAGAGGATCAATTCGACGGTCTTGTGAAAACTGCTGCCGAAATTGATCAAGTGGTTCAGGTTCTATCTGGGCTCGCGACGAACCATAGTTTTAGCGCCGAAAGGATAAGAGATTTCGATGCTCAACTTGAGGAACGTTTGTCCCGGATCGAAAGTAAGGTTAATACGGTGGCTGATGCTTTTGATCAGAAAATCGATCGTTTCTTGAAAAGGCTGGAGGATAACGAAAACGACGAAGTGAAAAATCTGGTTACGGAAATTGGGCAGATGATCGAAAGGCACTCTAACTTGCTGGGTAATAAGGAGGATTCTAGCATCGAACCAGAGATGATCCCTGATCTTCTTGAACCTGAAGGGGATAGCGTGCCGGCAGAGACAGAATTGTCCAGTGTCCCGGAGGGGGCAATGGATTCGATAAAAAATGAAGATGCCTCCGTTGAAAGCGATTCAGAGCTGGAGTTCGGGGAGGAAGAGATCTTGCAGGTCGATACGGAATCCGAATTGCTCGTCCCTTTTAAAACCCTGGCGGCTAATGCCTCTTCCCTTAGCTTGGTGGCGGTTGTTAATGTTGGTATCGGCAACACGCTCTTTGTTCGAGGAGATGGACCAGGTCTCAGCTGGACAGAAGGAGTCCCGATGAAGTTCTTAGAAATAGGAAAGTGGGAGTGGTCTATCGACAACGCAGATGAGCCGGCTGTGATTCAAATCTTTAAGAATGACGAGATCTCAGCATTTGGAGAGGAGATTAATGTTGGGTTAGGGGAAAGAGTTGAAGTTCACCCAAAATTCCCGACTTAGAAGGCTTCTGAAACAAGTTGGATAGACTACTTTAATGTGCACTTATTAGCACGTCAGGATTTTGGGAAAAGCAGATTCTAGTCTTATAGGCCTGGGAAGTATGTGGGAAAAACTAATTAGAATGATCTTGGTTAATTTCGGATATATCTGCTTTGTTTGGATCTGAACGCTTTTATTGGAAGTTCTGTATTACTGAGTTGTCCATAGTTTCTTGGACCGCCTAGCTAACACTCAGGTTTGTTGGGCTTTGGATTTCATAATTTATCTCCGTGCCGGAAGAAAAAGTGCAAAAAAGGCGGCGAGGATTGGAAGGAGAGCGAGGAATTGTAGAGCGTTGGCAAGACCAAAACGATCCGCGAAGAAACCGATTAGGGGAAGACTTAACGCTGCGAGTCCCCAGCTGAATCCAAGAGGAATACTCGATGCAAAGGCAGCGTTTTCCGGAGCCACTTCCTGAGCGAGTGCGACCAGTATCGAATTCGAAGCCATGATGCCTAAACCACCTAGGGTGAGCCAAAAATAGCTGACAAGTCCTTCAGTTTGGAGATAGGCGAAAAGGGTAGGAGATGCCATAAAAATGGAAATCCAAACAATCGGTTTGGAATTCCGACGGTTGGCTAGATAACCTGCAAGGAGACTACCTGACACTCCGGCAAAGTTGTAAATAGCGAGAATCATTCCGCCTTCTACGAGGGATAGCCCACGGTCATTAGCAAGTTGAGTTATGTAGAATCCAAATCCTATAAAGGTGATAGTTCGTAATACGACCACAATGGCTATTAGGGAGAGAGGACTCGCAGATCGACGAATAGATTGTAAAAGAGAGTGAAAACTGACACGAGCGGTTGATGAATTGTCTAATGGTACATAAAGTGATACGATCAGGACAGCGCATACCCCAGGAAGGCTTAGAAAGTAGAGTGAACGGATCCCAAAGTACCCAACAAACAGGGGTATCCAGAGGGGCGAGAATACGATGCCCAAGGTTCCGCCAAAAGTGAACAGGGCGATCCCAAATGCACGGCGATCAGCGCTGAGGTCACCCGCCAAAGAAAATGCTTGAGGATGAAACGCGGCGACTCCTAAGCCCCCAAGTGCAAGAAAGACTGCCAAGGTCAGGTAGTTTGAAGCGAGACCTAATAAAGGAACAAAGATCGCAGCTAAAAGAGCACCCCCAAGAATAAGGTTACGACGGCGCATACGGTCTCCCCAGATACCCATAAAGGGCTGGGTCAAATTGCACATTGAAAGAATCGTTCCCAGAAAGCCGGCCATGGCGAGTTGAAGGTCGAGCCTTTCAATGATTAGAGGAAGGATCGGCGTCAACATGGTGGCGTAGAAGTCGACGCAAAAATGGGAGAGACTGAGAAGAAGAAGACGGATTCTTTGCACAGGCTAAAAGCTTATCGGACTTAGTTCCTGGAATATAATGCAATAGGTAAATCTCGTTTTATGGGTGCCTAGCAAGAGAAAACTGTTGGATAGAATTTGGTTGAGATGTATAATGGATGACCTTGGTCTGAGATAAAACGATGTTGCCAAGATTAAAATCAGCGGTCTCCAAACTAGAAGAGATACTTGATTGTTTGGCGAACTCGTACGAGAATTGCCGAGACTGGATATTTTATGAGAGATCCCTATTTGCAAAGGAACTTCAACTTAAGACAGTTACGCTGAGTGTATGAAAAATAAGTCGATTCGGATTTTGGTGGTGGGACTTGGTCGGATGGGATGTTCTCACTTGAGGGCCTATGTGAATCTGGAGGGGTTTGAAGTGGTTGGCTTGTGCAAGCGATCTTGGAACAAGGTTGATAATCTACCTGCTGAGGTGGATGAAGTACCTCGGTTTGAGCATTTTGAGGAAGCGCTAGAACGACTGAAGCCGGATGCGGTTTCGATCAACACTTTCACTGATACCCACGCAGATTACTCAATCAAGGCGATTGAAGCAGGAGCGCATGTCTTTGTGGAAAAGCCGTTAGCGGAGACGATTGAAGATGCAGCGCGGGTTGTGGAGAGAGCAAAGGCTGTGAAAAGACAGGTTGTGGTCGGCTACGTTCTTAGGCATCACCCTTCGTGGTCCAAACTGGTTAAACTTGCGCGAAACCTCGGGAAACCGTTGGTGATGCGAATGAACCTCAATCAACAGAGCAGTGGCGAAGAGTGGAAGTGGCACAAGAACTTAATGGAAACGCTCTCGCCGATCGTCGATTGTGGCGTGCACTATGTCGATATCATGTGTCTAATAACGGGTGCTAAACCAATCCGAGTCCATGGGGTGGGCGCACGTCTTTCGAATGAGATTGCACCGGATATGTACAATTTCGGACACTTCAACGTCGCTTTTGACGACGGATCAGTGGGATGGTATGAAGCAGGCTGGGGTCCCATGATCAGTGAAGAGGCCTTCTTCGTTAAAGATATCATGGGACCAAAGGGTAGCGTCAGTATAAGTCTTAAACCTGGAGCCGAGCACGGCGCGAGTGCGGACATGGAAACGCATACAAAAACGAGTTCAATCCGCTACCACCGTTCTGCGATGAACGCAGACGGAGATCTTTCTCACCAAGATGAGTGGATCGATACCGAGGATGAACCTCTCCACGATGAATTATGTGAGAGAGAACAGGAGTTTTTCCGCGATGCTATTTGGAATAACGCTGATTTAACCTCACACATGGAGGACGCAGTTAGTAGCCTCCGAATAGTTTTGGCGGCGGATGAATCAGTGCGAACGGGGAGAGTAGTGGAACTTTGAGAGGTAAAACTTTGGTTTCCCTAGCAATAAAATCGAAGACAGTGACATCGTGATTCTCCGTTAGGTGCTCGGACAAGAGTCTGGAGTACTGCAAGATTTCGGAAAGATCTACCGAATAAGACCCGAGACCTTAGCCCCAAGCGTACTGAATTATTAAAATTCGCTTTCGATAATTGAAGGTATTATTTACAGAACAACAGGTGGGCTAAGTTCTTTGTGGCAGATTCCTAACTTACCGGGACCATACCTACAAGAATCATACGAAGGGCTCCCAAGGCAGTAAGAGCAATAACAGCCGCGGCGAAGAGTTTTGGTGGGATGTGCGGGAGCATCCATTTTCCTAGAAAAGCTCCCAATGCGATGGCTGGGACGATTAATGCATTAAATCTGAGGGAGTGCCAGGTGATCATTCCAAGTCCTATGTAGAGAGGGATCTTTATCCCATTAATGATCAGATAGTACCAAGCGCCTGTTCCGATAAATTTCTCTTTGGAAAACCCCATGGCTAAAAGGTAAATACTCATAATAGGTCCCGCTACGTTTCCGACAGTAGTCGCGAAGCCGGCGAGCCCGCCCATCATCAGAATGACTGACTTTTGGTTAGGAATGAAATGCCGGGAGGTTCGTTGGCTTGCAAGATGTAAGCCCAAGAGCAACAGGATCATCCATCCCAATAGCGGAAGAAGAGTGGCGTCATTTAGCCACCATAGAACAAAGCCTCCAACAGTGATACCGGCAATAAGCCCCGGTATCAGACCAAGAAGTCGTGGCCAGTTGGCATGGTGACTGTACCAAACTACGGAGAAAAAATCTCCCGTGAATAGCATTGGGACTAGAACCCCCATTGCTTCCTTGGGAGGGAAAATTGTTACCAAGATAGGTACAACGAGAATTCCTAGGCCCGGAACCGCTGTTTTTGAGAAGCCGACCATTAGGCCCACCACGATAAAAATACTCCAGGATTGGATATCCATTATTCCGAGGTTATCTTGTGGGTCCTAGTTGAGAAGGTTCTCCCATTAATCAATTCTGACGACTGCTAGAACCAAGACAGAGGGGGTAGGTCTAGGATGAAACTTGGCCGAGATAGCGAATACGCAGAAGAATTGTGGCACCGGGGATTTTCAGCTGGCTTTCGAGACTCGGCTTCGAACCCGGGTTCCCGCTTTCGCGCTCTTTCGGATCATGTCCATGAGTCGAGCGAAGCGGAGGCCAATTTCGGGTGGGCAGGGATTTTCAAGCTTCCCTTGTCGAACGTGAAGAAACTGTTGCCAAACGCCAAGGGAGCGTCGAAAGGGCAGGGGTTTGTAGTCGTTATCCGAAGCGGATCGGATCTTGAGATATTCTCCCCAAACTCCGATCTCGAGTATTCCTTTTCGGCCGAAAAGGCGAATATTTCCAATACAAGAGATGCTATCTCCAAAACCGCCGAGCGAGAAGACAACTCCGTTGCGGAACCGCCCCGAGATTGTAGAATTTATTTCCACTGGGGCACCAGAGTTGTCGAGCAAGGCGGAAACTTCGGCTACTTCGTCGCCGATGATGTCAACGACTGTGTTGATCATGTGGGATCCTGTGTCAAAGAGGAAGCCGCCTCCCGATAGTCCCGAATTTTGGCGCCATGTACCTTTAGTGATAGTTTTCCATTTCTGGTGTACGGATGCCGCAACTCCCGTGACTTCGCCAATCCTTCCAGCGGCTATCATTTTCTTTGCTTTGTGAGTAGCAGGAGAAAGGCTGCCTGGAAAGGCTACAACGAGGATTCTCCGGGCTTTATCACGCACTCGAATGAGCTGACGGGCCTCGTTGGTGTTCATAACCATCGGTTTTTCCAAAAGAACGTCGAGACCAGCGTTAAGACAATCCCGAGCGTTTTCGAAATGAAATTTATGCGGGGTGACGATAAAGGCGGCATCCGGGCGACTTTCATTTTCGAGCAATTCTGAAATCGTGCGATAAAATGGGGGAGATGTTTTGCCGTTCGACCTAAAAAGCTCGCGCGTGATCTTCCTCTGTTCTTCGCTGGTTTCCACCATCGCTTGAATTTGGGTGGTTCGCGGTTGTTTTAATATCTGGGAGATGTGATGGCGCGCCATGCCGCCGGTCCCCACCAATATAGCATTAACTTTGGACATAGTCTTTTTTGTTGGACTGTTCAACTGAGCAACTAGGTATTGCTGTTTTCATGAATACAGGTTTCCCAAGAACTGGAAACGAAGAGCAACTGATAGCGCAATATCTTTTTTTAAATTTAACGACCGAAGATGCTATATCACCTTTCACTCCGAGCTAACTCGGCTCTGAAAGGCTCCACTTACAAAAGCACATGGGTTGCTCCATTACTGAAATTCGTGGAAAAATCGCAGAGTTATGGATCTCTAACGGGACCGATGTTAGAGATTTCTGGATTGTGCTCGCAAAAAATATGCACAGGTATACTATCCCTCTCCTTCCCAAGGGACGAGTATTTATGGTTGAATGTTGTTAATTCGGGGGTCCCGAGATTTTCCAGACTGTCTGGTACTAGAAATGGATAAAAACAGCATTGCTGATATTTTCCGTGATGTGGGAGTGCTTCTTGAGCTGAAAGGAGAGAACGCATTTAAGATCCGAGCCTATCAATCTGGTGCTCGAGCTCTTGAAAGTCTGGAGGAAGAACTTTCGGTTTTAATTGCGGAAGACCGTCTAACGGATGTTAAGGGAATCGGGAAGGCATTAGCGGATAAAATCTACATACTTCACGGAGAAGGGGTTCTTCCATTTTATGAGGAGTTGAGAGCATCTGTTCCGGATGGGCTAATCAACATGCTGGAAATTGCCGGCTTGGGAGCCAAGAAAATCAGAGCATTGTATGAGGCCTTGGGAGTTGATTCAATTGAGAAATTGGAAAAGGCTTGCCGGGAAGGGAGAGTCGCGTCGATTGCGGGTTTCGGAGCTAAGTCCGAAGAGAAGATTCTCATTGGCATCCGGAATCGGGAAGTCTACAGTAAGCGACACATCTGGTGGGATGCGTTCGAGGTTGCCCAATCGATTCTGGAGGGTCTGAGAAAACTCCCGGCAGTTAAGAGGGCGGAACATGCAGGAAGTTTGCGTCGTGGTCTGGAGACAGTCGGAGATCTCGATCTCATCGTGGCCTCGGCTGATCCTTTGCCTATAATGAACTGGTTTATTCGCCAGAAGACGGTTGCGGAAGTCACTGCAATAGGGGAGACGAAATCGAGTGTTCGATTGCATGGCGGTTTACAGGCGGATCTTCGGATCGTGCCTGAGGTCCAGTTTTGCTATGCTTTACATCATTTCACCGGCTCTAAGGAACATAATGTATTGCTGAGGCAGCGGGCTCTGAGGCAGGGCTACAGCCTGAGCGAATGGGGGATTACCAGCAAGTCAGAAGAGGATGGTGAAAGGGGATGTGGATTCGATGCTGCACCCGAGTCAGAGAAAGAGGTATTTGAGTTCTTCGGATTAGATTACATTCCTCCAGAATTGCGGGAGGGTACATCTGAGATCGAGGAAGCGGGGAAAAACCCCCTTCCCAACCTGATTCGAAACGAGGATCTTAAGGGTGTCTTTCACAACCATACCACGGATTCAGATGGGCATAATACTCTCGAGGAGATGGTTGAGATGGCAGAGCGGATAGGATGGGGGTATATAGGTATTGCCGATCATTCCAAGGCAAGCTTTCAAGCAAATGGAATGAACGAAGGCCGACTTGCCAATCAGGTTGAATCGATCAGAGAGTTAAATCGATCAGGGAAGTATAGGATTCATGTCTACACTGGTGTAGAGTGTGACATCCTCCCAGATGGAGAGTTGGACTTTGATGACGACATACTCAAGGAGTTGGATTATGTTGTCGTCTCCGTGCATTCATCTTTTTCCCAAAGCCGGGAAGCAATGACATCGCGTATCATTAAGGCTATAGAACATCCATCTGCAACAATGTTAGGTCATATAACGGGACGCGTCCTCTCGCGACGAGAAGGTTACCGTGTTGATCAGGGAAAAGTCATTGATGCGGCGGCGGCAAACGGTAAAATTATCGAGTTGAACGCGAATCCACATCGCCTCGATATGGACTGGCGGCTTTGGAGAAAAGCTGCCGAAAAAGGAGTGCTTTGCGCCATCAACCCGGATGCGCACAGTGCTGATGGACTGTGCTATTATCGTGCTGGCGTGACTGCGGCTCGAAAGGGATGGCTTACGGCGGACAATGTGCTCAACACCTGGACTAGAAAGAGAGTCTCCGAATACCTGAAATTGGGGTGAAAGATACCGTTGGGTCAAAGCCGAATTGAGCAGTCGATTGCAGATCATTATCACTACTCATTCATAGAAAACCCCTTAAGGATCTCCAAAGGCTGATTTTTCTCTTTTCAAAAGTTCTTATTCGGGTTAGCTTAGGTGGCCATGAGGGTAGTCTTTTTCACCCTCAAACGTGAAAGATTCATGAAATTGCCCATACTTTCTCGTGTCGCTTACCTTTCACTTATCTGTCTGCTGATTACAGTCTTGTCTTACTCAGCTGTGATAATTGTTCGAACTGCCCGCGAGCACAAGGGTTACTCCGAGCGGGAACGGGATCATCAAGAGAAGGCCGCAGCTGCTCAGAAAGAAGTGAAGAGCAAAGAAGAACACCTCCATCGAATGCAATCTGATTCCAAATACTTGGAAGATGTCATTCGTATGCGATTGGGATACGCGAGAAGCAACGAATATATATTTCATTTTGAGTCGAAATGAGGGCGTGCAAGGTAGGATCACTGCCTTAGCACCTCGAGGATGAATGAGTTTGCGGCATTGAGAGCCCGGTTTGCACGGGGTGGCCAGTCCCAAGTTTTCCGATTCTGGGATCGACTAGACCAGCGTGAAAAAGAGTTGCTGATTGGACAGATCAAGAAAATCGATTTGGAAAAAATCGTTGGGCTGACTTCGGGACTTACATTGAAGGAAGAAGAGGAAAAGATCGAAAATGCCGAAATCCGGCCTGCTCCCTCGATTGCCCATCCTAAAAACGGCGGCAATCCAAGAGTGTGGACGAGGGCGCGGACTGTTGGAGAAGAGGCACTTAGCTGTTCAAAGGTTGGCGTTTTGACTGTGGCTGGGGGACAGGGCACCCGTTTTGGTTATGATGGACCGAAGGGAACCTACCCAATTTCTCCCTTAACAGGTAAGTCTTTTTTTGAAATATTTGCAGAGAAGATCAGATATGCGCAAGAAGCCTATCGAACCAAGATACCTTGGTTCATTATGACTAGCAGAGAGAATCATGATGAAACAGCGAGGTTCTTTCACGATAACGACAACTTCCAGCTTTTTCCTGAAGATGTGTTTTTATTTGAACAAGGAGAAATGCCCTCAGTCGATTTCGAGGGGAAAATCCTACTCGAAGAGGCTGGATGCATCGCTACGAATCCTGATGGGCACGGTGGTTCCCTTCGGGCTTTAGTCCAAAGTGGCGCGGTTGAGCGGATGCGGCAAAAAGGTGTCGAAATAATTAGCTATTTCCAGATCGATAATCCTCTCGTCAACGTGGCTGATCCCGCCTTTGTCGGCTTTCACATCGAACATGGTTCAGAGTTCTCAAGCAAAATGGTGACAAAAACGTGTCCGGCAGAAAAGGTGGGACTTTTTTGTCTGGTAAGGGACCGTCTTAGGGTAATTGAGTATAGTGATTTAGCAGAGGAGGTTGCCGTAAAGCGCGATGTAGAAGGTTGTCTCATTCACCAGGCGGGTAGTGTGGCGATTCATCTTTTGTCGCGTGGGTTTGTAGAGGAAATTGGCGGAAACCCCGGGTCTGAGGTGTGCCTACCTTTTCATCAAGCGAGAAAAAAAGTGGCTGTAATCGATGAAAATGGGGAAAAGTTCGAGCCCGAACAGCCTAACGCGGTAAAGTTCGAGATGTTTATTTTCGACGCGATCTTATTTGCCAAGAACCCAATTGTAGTTGAGACACTGCGCTGCGAGGAATTCAGTCCGGTGAAAAATTTGGAGGGTCTTGATTCGGCTGAGATCTATCGCGCCCAGCAGCTTCGTCTATGGGCGCAGTGGCTAAAAAAGGTGGGGGTCGACCTTCCTTGTGACTCGACCGGGTTGCCATCGATCCGCATTGAGATAAGTCCGCTGTTTGCGTCTACCGAGGAGCAATTCGTTGAAAAGTGGCGGGAAATTCAGACGAAGCCGAAGGTGGAGGACGGGGCTTATATAGAATGAGTTTGTTAAGCTGAAGAGAGGATGAAATTGAAGGATACTATTATCGAAAGAGTGAAGAAAGCAGGGGAAGAAGGACACCTATTGTCTTCGGCGGTCGAGAATCTTCTCGACTGGTACGGCATCGCTTCGTCCTTAGATTGGGCCCTCGACAGTATTGAAGAACTCGTCTCAGAGGCAGTATGGGATGAAATCAACGATCGCTTTTACAAGCAACTCGAGTTCGGGACAGGCGGGATGCGCGGTCGCACCATTGGGAAGTTTGTAACAAAAAGGGAAAAGGGACACAATTCGAAAAGGGACACACTGGAACGTCCTGCTGTAGGGAGCGCTTTTTTAAACGACTTTAATGTTGTGCGCGCTACCATGGGGCTTTTCCGGTATAGCGATTTGTATGTCCGTAAGCAAGCTACTGCATTCACAACGCCAAAACTTATAATCGCTCACGACGTTAGACATTTCTCACGGCACTTCAGCGAGTTAGCTGCATCAGTTTGGTCGCAACTGGGAGGTCAATCCCTGGTATTTGACGGGGCAAGGTCAACGCCGCAGTTGAGTTTTACAGTGCGTCATCTTCAGGCTACAGCCGGGATTGTGATCACCGCCAGTCACAACCCTCCGCATGACAATGGCTACAAGGTGTACTTTTCTGATGGAGGCCAGGTTGTAGCGCCCCATGTAGATGGTATCCTCGAGGAGGTTAATCAGATAGATTGGGGGGAGGTTCCTGACTTTTTAGGAAAAGAATTGGACCATGTTGTTGTACTGCCGAAAAATCTGGATGAAGTTTATTTAGACTCCTTGGAAGAGAATGTAATCGATTCAGACCTTTTACGTACACAGGCTCCAATAGTTGTCTATACTCCTATCCATGGGACCGGAGGAATAGTGTCTGTTCCTTTGTTGGAACGCTTTGGTGTGAATGTGATTCCAGTAAAGGAGCAGGATACATTCGATCCTAATTTTTCAACGGTTAGTTCACCGAATCCGGAGAGCAAAGAAGCACTTAAGTTGGGAATCGAGCTCGGCCGACAGGTTGGTGCTGATGCAGTGATCGGAACTGATCCGGACTGTGATCGCATGGGCGTCGCGGTTCGCAACTCAGTCGGAAATTTTCAACTACTTTCGGGTAATGTGATTGGCTCTCTTCTAGCTGAGTATCGAATACGGAAACTCAAGGAGGTGGGAATCCTACCGATAACTGGTACTCGTTCAGCGGCTCTTATAAAAACATTTGTTACAACCCCCCTCCAGGCGGCAATTGCGGAACAACATGGGTTGAAAGTAATTAACACTTTGACCGGATTTAAGTACATCGGTGAGAAAATTCTCGACTATGAGAAAATGCTTCTTTCACGGTTCCGATCAGAGAAGGGAATCAATATAGATTATAATCGCAGCGATTTTCGTCGCCGTTCCGAGCTTCTCTTGAAATACAGTACTTTTTATGTGTTTGGGGCAGAGGAAAGTTACGGATACCTGGCAAGCGATAGGGTCCGAGATAAAGATGGAAATGCCGCAGCCTTGATGTTTTGTGAGCTACTAGCGTTTTTGAAATCTAGTGGTCTCACTTTGGCAGACTTTCTTGATGAAATCTACATGAGATATGGGTACTACATTGAGGATCTCTTAAATATCGCTTTCGAGGGAGCAGCCGGCACTCGTAAGATTGCCAGGATACTTGAGTCGTATCGAAGTGAGCCTCCCGCGACGATTGGTGAATACAAGATAATTGAATTCACTGATTTCGGAGTTGATGAAATTGAGGATGCTGACGGAAAACCAATCCCCCGTCAGGATTTGTTTCTCTTGAGACTGGACAACGAGTATTCATACGCGGTCCGTGGAAGCGGAACCGAACCGAAGATAAAATTCTATCTGTTTGGGCAAGAGAATGTCAACGAACCTGCCGATCTGGTCGAAGTTAAGAAGAGAACCGCGCGGACCATCGAGGAGATCAAAAAGGCGGTAGAAAAGGATGCCCAAGACCGGGCGGGTTGAGTGAATAGAGAACCTAATTGCTATCTCGTACCAAGATTGTTGATTACTTTCCCTTGTGTTCAGCATGTACCTTTATAGAGATACCTCCCCTAGAATTGAATTTGGCGAGGACTTCACACCATCTCGGTTTCAGCGCTTCAACAAGATCGTCCAGGATGATATTGGCCAGATGTTCATGAAAGATGCCTTCTGATCGGAAGCTCCAAAGATAGAGTTTGAGACTTTTTGACTCTACGATTCGTTTGTTAGGTACGTAGCGAACCTCAATGCGGGCAAAATCCGGTTGACCAGTGACAGGGCAAAGGCAGGTGAACTCATTTGATTCAAGGGTAACCATGTAGTCTCGTCCCGGGTGCTTATTGGGGAATGTCTCAAGGCTGCGAGCTGGCTTGGTAGTGCCACCCCCTAAAATCGATAGGTTCTTAACATCTGCTTTAGTGGTGTGTTTATGTGTCATGAGCTTACCTCATTTTAGATTGGGAATAGATAGCCTTTCACAAAGGACGGGCGCTTCTTCAATGATTTGATATCATATTCTTTTGGAAACAGATGCAAGTTCGCGGAGCTGAGGGTATCAGCGAATTTGGTGGAAGTCCTGCCAGACGTAAGCAGCCCATAGCGCTGTTAATATCAATTTTCTATTATACTCTTCCAAAGGTATCTGGTGACTTGTAGTCGCTTTAATCTATCCTCCCTCGGGTTTGTTCCCTTGGATTTTTGAGTAGTGGAATGGTGACTCAGCGTGGACCGGCTGGTTTTGCTGCTTGAGACTCTGTGAAAAAATCTATTAGAAAGCCTAGTTCTTCCATTAATTTCACCTATGATAGCTAGACGCTTCACAATTCCCGGAATTCGCAGGATAGAAATAGAGGAATTTAAGATCGAGGAGACTCCCGATGATGGTATTCTAATCGAGAACGAATTCACCGCTGTTTCGATTGGTACGGAAATCTATAATTGGACTATGGGAAGTGAACCAGGAGGCAAACCGATCTTTCCGAAAGCTACAGGTTATTGCAATGTCGGCCGAGTTTTAGAGGTAGGAGCAGCAGTTGAAGGAGTCTCAATTGGCGATCGAATTGCGGGACAGGGCATGCATGCTAGTCACAACATTCTTCGCGTTGCTTCAGGTTTCGTTAGAGTGCCTGATGAAGTCGAATCAAAATCGGCTGCCTTTATGATAATGGCTGCTATTGCCCTGCGTGGGGTCCGCGTGGCTCGTATTCAGCTGGGCGAAACGGTTGTGGTCTTCGGTTTGGGACTGGTGGGACAGCTCTGTGCACTTATAAGTCGTGTATCGGGTGGAGTCCCTGTAATCGGCGTCGACATCGACGATTTCAGAGTGAGTACCGCTGCCCAAAATAGCTGTGATCTCGCGATCAATCCGGATCAGGTCGATGATCTTAGGGCGGATATTTCAGAGATTTGTCCAGATGACGGCGCCAATGTAATTTTGGAGTGCACTGGGAAGCCGATGGTTTATCCGTTAGCAACCTCTCTTGCCTGTTTAGGTGGTCGCTTGGTGGCAGTAGGGTCTCCCCGGGGAACTGTAGAAATGGATTTTTTCCCGGATATCCATTGCCGAGAAGTCAGCATCTTTGGAGCTCACCAGGGGAGAACACCTAAAAAAGACCACCTCCACTACCGCTTCCATAGGGAAAGAGAGCGCCAATTAGTGATGGAGTTAATGGCTTCTGGACGATTACCGATTTCTAATCTAATTACTCATGAATTCGAGCCCAATGATTGCCAGCGAGTCTACACAATGCTGGCGGATAATCCGCAAAAAGTCCTCGGGGTCATTTTTTCTTGGCAGTAGCTTCCCGACAGGCGAACTCTTTCTGAAACCCGCCGCAGTTTTCATCTGAGGTGACTCCCATAGCCTTTCTCTCGACCGTTCAGGCCCCTTTTAACATGTGGGTCTTTTCGTCGAGTAGTAGTTGTTTCCCGGAGCAAAAACTTGATTACATTGGAAGAAAATCGACCACTCGTATTGCTTTTTCGAAACCGGGAGCTCCGACGTATTGGACTGCCGTTGGTCCTATTGCATCTGTGTGGGGAAAATGAATATGACCGCAGAATACAGCGATCAAATTCCGGGCGGATGTTACTACGTTGACGAACTCCAGAGTTGATTCGAGATCATCTCCGGTGCCCCATTTTTCGCGGCTCTCAATATCCCAATCAGGATCACCCATTAGAATAGGGGCTCGAAAACATGCATGGGTGTCATTGCGCAAAGTGGGTAAACTTAATGGGATATGCATCAGCAGGACCGTAGGGATTGAGTTTTTGAGACTATCTTCTACCGCCCGGAGCTGTCCCTCTGTTACTTGGTAGGTAGAGTTATCGATTGTAAGCCATTGGATGCCTCCATCCGTGTAGCAGCTGAATGCTGGTTCACCATGATGCAAGGGCAATAGCAGAGGCCAACTGGCTTCTCTTAACGCCGCGCGTCCTTCTACTCCAGGGAAGTGCCAGTCATGGTTTCCAGCTGTATAAAGAATCGGAGTATTGAGGCCAATAAGGGCTTCGGTCACATGATCGAGATTGGCTTGCGATGGGAAATGTATAATATCTCCGGTGAGTGCAAGAAGATCAGGATTAAGACTTTGAACTTCGGCAATGACCTCGATAAAAGTCATTTCAGATGGGATTATCCTTCCGTTATCCGCTCTGCGTTTAGTTCGGAATGTCTCACACGAGCTTTGAGAGGCCTCTTTGTATTCTGCATCCCGATTGTCAATAAGTGCAACATGGGTATCAGTGATGTGTACCATTCGAATTGGCTTTGCTAGGCCTTCGAGGCGAATAGTCGCGGTTTTGTCTGTCCAGGAATGTGTTACTCTCATTCTGATGTGCCAAATCTTGAATTATGATGCGTGCGGAATGTCGATCCGATTCGTTACCAATTCCCCTCTCAGGCTCTGATTGTAGAGTAAGAGGGAAGCAATTCGATAATCCTTTAGGTTGTAGTGGTGAGGGTGGAATAGGCCTTGAATGGGAGCAAGGCAATATACAAGAAGGGATTATGATTTCACTTTTATACCGAGCCTGGTACCTCAGATGCGTACTGCCTCAGGAATGTTGGGGTTGATTTTTGTGGATCTAATTTTAACTTGATTCAGCTGTTTTCTAAACAGATGGAAAGCGCGGATTGGAATTGAGTAAACGGTTATGTACATGTAATTACATCTATCCTCTCGAGATGGATGATGTTCCGAAGGTGAGTTAAGATTATGAATAATACGTCCCAGTTGATTGAATCCCTTGGCCGCGAACATTTAAGTATCAGCCGAATCAAGGTGACTCCTATTTCCTATCAGCCGGAAGATGGATCCTACATTCATGAATGCGGGCCAGTCGTATTGACTAAACGTGATGAGGCCGTGGTTCAAATCTGGACCGAGGAGGGACTTGAGGGCATTGGCCCAGGGTCGCTCTCTTATTCAGAACAGAATTTCGATTCTCTCATCGGTCAAAATCCCTTCGACCTTCTTGAAGCCAATCTGCCTCAAGGCCTCAATGTGGCTTGCTGGGATCTGGTCGGGCGGGCGAAGAATCGGCCAGTATACCAGCTCCTTGCCCTGGATCAACATCCCAACCCTAGAGTCCATGTTTATTCCAGTGGTGGGGTGATGTGGACCTATTATGACCGTGGAGATGGGAAGATGTATGGTGTCGATGCGCTTATCGAAGAGGCATTGAATTACAAAGAACTTGGATTTGACACATTCAAGTGGCGCCCCGGAACAGATTGGGAAGAGGCAGGAATAAACCCAAAAAAGTTGGGAGAGATCTGTCGCCAGCTGCGTCAGGCTGTAGGTCCTGATTTTAAACTGGGACTAGAGAAAAAAGGCTACGATTCATGGACTCTTGAGGAGTGTCTTCAAATAGCTCCTATTATCAGCGATTTGGGCTTCTATTTTTTTGAGCAACCAATGGGTGACGCTGGGCCAGAGCAATTTGATGATTACTTGAGGATAAAGGCGTTGATGCCTGGGGTTATGTTATGGGGAGGAGAGAGCTTCCGTACATTTGATGAAGCGGAGCCTTGGATGCGTGAGGGAATCTATGACGCCGTGCAATCTGATTGTCTGCACCTCGGGTTAACGCAGAATTGGCGAATTGCCCAGCTGGGGTGCGAAACTGGTACTAAGATCGTTCCACACAACTGGAGCACTAGTCTCGGAACAATGTGTAATGCCCACCTAGTTGCTGGTACGGGTGGTCACATGCTCGAGTTTTTTATGTATCCTTCGGGATTTCGATATGGTCTTTTCAAAGAACCGTATCGACCCGATAAAGGAGTTATCACGTTAACAGATGCGCCTGGGTTTGGCGTCGAACTAATTGATGATTTTGCCGACAAATTTCCTTACCGGCTGGGGCCTAATACCATTCCGAATCCACGAATCCCGGAGGCTTGGGATCGGGCGCGGATACGGGCAAGGGCTGTAGCGGGTCGGTACCGTTGAACGGAGATTGCGTGAATGAGTCACAGGGTGTGTTGTTGGATAGGTCCATACGTAAACCCAGTTCAGTCGACTGAATGTTCGTTGGAGGGTCTTTACATGGGGAAAGACCAAGTTTCGAGGAACTCCGACTTCATAACTTACTAGACCATGCTAAAAATAATCGGCACTGGAATTATTTCGCGCGAAGCAGGCCGGGGCGCATTTATGCCTGTAATCACCCTACTTCCTAATGGGAGCTGGATCGCATCGCAGCATGTTGGGGAGGAATTGGGTTCGCCAGACAATCATATCGAGGTATTGCGGTCTTCCGATGGAGGAGCAACTTGGGCGAATACAGGCAGTGTCCATCCGGGAGGAGGTCTGCCAGACGATGGGTGGTGCTATCGAGCTCCTCGTATCAGTGTGGTGCCTGATGGCCGTTTAGTTATGGAGGCGACTCGTTTTGAAATAGGCGAAAAACTTTTCGAGTTAGAGACCGAAGCGTTGCAACGACCGGAAATGTTGCTCTTTTGGTCAAGCAATTTAGGGCTCACTTGGTCAGGGCCACAAGTTGTGCCAGTGGATCTACCTAAAGACAGGTACACTTGGAATGGAGCCGGGTCTTTGCTTCAGCTTTCATCAGACCGATGGGCCTATCCATTGGAGACATGGAAACCGGAAGGATTCGAGGGCCCGCCAGACCAGAAAGCGGGGATGGTTTTTTCATCGGATCAAGGGCGAACATGGGGAGAATTCACAGTTGTTGCAGACGATCCAACTGGAGAGCTCCTTTGGTGGGACCAGATGCAAACTGTTCTTCCCGATGGTCGTATCTACACAATGATATGGACGCACCGCTACGGTACCTCTGAGGATCTCGTAAATCACTGGACCATTTCTGAAGATCAAGGGAAAACATGGTCGAAACCTAGGCCGACGAATCTTCGAGGCCAGGTATGTTCGCCGGTCGCCCTACCCGATGGGAGAGTCGCTGCGATCTACAATTTCAGGCATGATCCTCAAGGCATTCATGTTTCCTTGACCAGCGACCTCGAAAATTTCGATGTGGAGAATAAGGTAGTGGTGTGGGATGCTGGTAGGGAGGCTACATTGGGTGAGCCAGAGACTGACAATTTTTTGGCGGAGCATATGAAAATTGCATTTGGGAGGCCGGCTGGCTTACTGCTGCCCAATGGTGATTTATTAACCTTTTTCTGGTGTACCTCGAAGGAAGTTACCGAAACCCGTTGGGTAAAGGTGAGAGTTGATTAAGGAGAAGCAATTGTTCGCTTTTTGTTGATAAGATGCCGGCGTTAGCAGATTATGGATATTGAGTTGCAAGTTGTTGGTTCGAGTTTAGGTATTGGGTCTTTGATCGGAATTCCGGCCCTGGTAGGGGTATCTAGACCCACGAGTTTATAGAGATAAACAGTTCCCATTCCATGGAGGGTAACATTTCATTTTGGTAGCTTTGCCACTTTTTGACCAATAGAGATTTCTATGCGTGTCTATCTTATTCCCATCTTTCTAGAGACTGTGACCATCTTACCGAAAAATTGCAAATGACCCGACCTAATATCCTTTGGTACTGTACCGATCAGCAACGCTTCGACACAATTGGTGAACTAGGTAATCCATACGTTAGGACGTCTGCAATCGATTCCCTTGTAAAAGGGGGGGCCGCATTTACTCACGCATACTGCCAGAGCCCGATTTGCACACCTAGTCGATCGAGTTACATGACTGGACTCTATCCCAGTCGCCTCCATAATACTCGTAATGGCAATGATACTTTTCCCGCTTGGCCTCCATTGGTCTCTAGGATTATGGCTGATGCTGGTTACGTTTGCGGATTGATCGGCAAGTTTCATCTGGTCAGCGCAGGTGGTCGACCTGAGCCGAGGT
Source organism: uncultured Opitutales bacterium (assembly GCA_964542645.1). Classification (GTDB taxonomy): domain Bacteria; phylum Verrucomicrobiota; class Verrucomicrobiia; order Opitutales; family UBA2987; genus Moanibacter. Next base: position 140,010 of record CAZIUG010000003.1, read on the forward strand.
TAGATGATGGGTTTACCTATTGGCAGCATTCTCATGCTCCGCGTGATGATTGGCCACTCGGGACTCACCCCTATGCCGATTGGGTTCGTGCTCAGGGCCAGGACCTCAATGCCCTACGTGAATCGAAAGATCGCGTCCCGACCACACTTCATCAAACCAAGTGGGCTTCGGACCGAGCCATCGAGTTTATCAACTATGAGCATGGCTCACCCTGGATGTTAAATGTTAATGTATATGATCCTCATCCGCCTTTCATCCCCCCGGCTTCTTACTCTCGCAGATTCGATTCTAGTATTATGCCGGGTCCTTATTTCAGAGATTCCGACTTGGATAATCAGGCTAAACTGGAGAATGTCGATTTCCAAGGGGGAGCAATGCCACCGGAGGAGTTTGGAGGAAAGGATCTTCAAGCCAAATACTATGCAATGATCGCTCAGGTTGACGATCAGTTTGCCCGTATCATGGAGACCTTGGAAAAATCCGGCCAGATCGATAACACGGTAGTAGTGTTAACTTCGGACCATGGTGAGGCCCTTGGTGATCATGGGCTCGTGCAAAAGGGATGCCGATTCTATGAGGGCCTTAGCCGTGTTCCATTGATCTTCTCTTGGCCGGGTGTCATTGTCCCTAACCAGAAGCATTCAGGGTTAGTTGAGCTCCTCGATCTATCTGCCACCTTACTTTCGATCAGCGGGGTAGAGATTCCCGATTACCACCAAGGGCTAAATTTGCTGCCGATTCTTAAGGGAGAGCAAAGGGGAGATTCTATTCGGAAGAGTGTTCGCTGTGAATACTTCGACGCTTTGGATACCCCTTCTAAGTTGCTGGGATTGGGGAAGGATTCCCCGGTAGCACTTACTAGAGAAGGAAGTGGCAGTTTTGCCACCATGTATCGTACAGAGCACCATAAGATATGCGTCTATCACGATCAGGGGATAGGAGAGCTATTTGACCTCCAGGAGGATCCTTGGGAGTTTGACAATCTTTGGGATGATCCGGCTCACGTTGATATAAGAAACCGCTTGATTTTTGAGAGTTTCAATTCGCATGTCTTGTTGACGACTGATGTGGGGTCCAAGCGAATTGCCCAGATGTAGGTAAGGGTTCAATTCACACCTCGACTAACAGGGAGTCCCATATTCCCTGTATTGCTAAATGCATCGACCGCCATCTACCTCCATGGCGATTCCGGTGATAAACGAGGCTTCATCTGAGGCCAAGAAAACTGCTGCCTGGGCGATATCGATTGGTTCACTGAATCGTCCCATTGGTACGGTTGCAATGATACCTGCCCGACGCTCCAAGGTGTCTTCTCCAATGAAATCTTTAAACATCCCGGTTTCACTTGCTACCGGGCATATAGCGTTCACTCGAATTTTCTCAGGGCCAAGCTCAATGGCCATTGATTTAGTCAATGCGATAATGGCGCCCTTGCTTCCGTTATACCAAGTCAGACCTGGACGCGGTCGAATACCTGCTGTGGAGGCCATGTTCAGAATCAATCCTTTGCCACGCTTTCGAAAGTACGGAATCACCGTCTGTGCACTGTGATAGAGGGACTTAACATTGACCGAAAATACCCGACTGAACGTGACTTCATCAACGTCAAGTAGTGGTTGGTTGGGATGGGCTATTCCCGCATTGTTCACTACCACATCCAAGTTACCAAAAGCCTCTAATGTCGCCTCTACCATGGCCCGGTATTGGTTCCCCTCACTCACGTCCACCATCACGGGCAATGCTGTTTCCCCAATCGCATCAGCTACGACTTGTGCCCCCGCCATATTCAAGTCTGCAACTGTTACCCGAGCTCCCTCCTCCGCATATCTCCGGGCGATCTCGCGCCCAAACCCAGCCGCACCCCCTGTAACAATAGCTACTTTTCCTGATAGTCTCATCTTTTCAGTCTCTCCTTTCTGCCCAATCCTTTTCAACCCCGAAGTTTGTGCCGGAGGCTTCGAGGTCAGAATCATCAAGTATTTGAGATTTTGAAATTCTTAGAATAGACATTTCAGGAGTACTTCTAGTAGATTTGGTCTAGTTCTTAGAGGATGATGTAGATATTCTTCAAGGGTGAATTCAGCTCAATTTTGTTTTGGCTTGGCAACCTAAAGCGGTTATTGTTCCAGAATAATATACATGGTGTCTGGAGCTTATTGGTGGTAGGTGGCTTTGGTACAAGAATTGGCCGAGTGTAACAGATTGGATTAGATAAGGATAAGGAGAAAACGAATGAAGATCACAGAAGTAGACCTATACATAGTGGAGAGAATTTCATCAAAAAAAGCGAGCTGGAGCCCGGCCCAGCCACCGGATAATGAGCTAGTATTTATTGCAGTTAGGACGGATGAAGGGATTGACGGTTACAGTATGGCATGGAGTTCGAGGGGAGGGCGCAGGATAGCAGAGGAGATAGCAGCCGTGATTAAACCGGAGCTTATAGGCGAGGATCCGATAAACCGGGAATATCTTTTTCACAAGATCCGCCAGGCCGATCGGTTTGGGGGTCATTTGCCGATTACGGCCCATGGCCCAATCGATGTAGCTCTATGGGATATAGCGGCTAAGAAAGCGGACCTACCGATTTACCAACTAGCCGGTGGATATAGGGATCGCATCATGGCCTACGCCACAGGGGGACGATCTCCTGATCCTGAGTACTATATTAAGGATGCGATGGCAGCAAAGGAGCAGAACTTCAAGGCCTATAAATTGCACCCTCCAGGAGATGCCGATTTGGATATCGAATGTTGTCGTGCTGTGCGGAAAGCAATGGGGGACGATTTTATTCTTATGAGCGATCCAGTGGCTGCCTACGACCACGAAGATGCGTTGCGAGTGGGTAGAGAGTTAGAAAAATTAGACTACTTCTGGTACGAGGAGCCTTTGCATGATTATGATGTCCACGGCTATGTCCAATTGGCCCAGGCTTTGGACATACCTATTGCGGGCTTGGAGTGGGCAAGTGGCAGCTACCATACAGCCGCTGAGTACCTTGTCCGGGGAGCAGTCGACATTGTTCGAAGTGACGTCTCATGGAAAGGAGGCATCACGGGTTACCTCAAGACTGCTCACCTATGTGAGGCATTTGGTGTTAACTGTGAAATTCACTTAGCTGTGTTCTCCTTGCTTAATTTGGCGAATCTCCATGCTGCTTGCGGGGTGCGCAACTGCCGTTTTCTGGAATTAACCGTAAACCGTGATCACTTTGGTCTTTCCGAGGGGATCTCGGTCGATGAAGACGGTACCGTGCGAGCTCCTCAGGGACCGGGATTGGGTGTAGAACTCGACTGGGAAACAATTGAAAAACATACGAAGATCCGCCTTTAAATTGACTAGACAGACTGGTACCCAGGAGAAGCATCCTGTTTTAAATGAACAAGAATAGAGGTTAAGAGATATGGCTTTTAAAATTGCGAAGGTAGATAAGAGGTTTCTCAGTCCAGGGCCTCAACCAAATGGATTGCAAGCGGCGGCGGATGGGTTGTGGATTATAGATCAGGTAGATCTGAAGGTCTACAAAGTAAATTATGAGAACGGAGAGGTGCTTTTTGAGGCACAGACCGATACAGAGCATTCGAGTGGGATTACAATAGGAGATGGCGCGCTCTGGGTATCGTCAACCTTTCAGCTGGAGATCGCCAAAATTGATATGGAGACGGGGGAGTCGATTGCCAGGTATAATTCACCAGAATCGGGAGTTGTCTCGTGGGTGGCGGACCAAGTGAATGGTCGAGTCACGGGTGCACACGGGCTGGAATGGCGCGATGGGAGAATCTACATTGCTGTCCCGCCCTCTCAAAAGGTTCATGTTATGAATGTCGATCCATGGGAAGAAATAAACCAATTCCCTACTCCCGGCTTACGTAATCATGGATTGGCATGGGCAGATGACGGGCGGCTATGGGTCGCAGACACATCAGCAGGAACGGTTTCATTGCTGGATCGCGAAGATGGGAGGATTTGGGAAGTGATTCGGGTGGAAGCGCCAGATGAAGTCCATGGATTAACCATTCACGAGGGTGTTCTTTGGTATTGTGACGCAAATACGCGGGATATTGGGAGATTAGTGGTAGAAGAGTGATAGAAGAGAAGTGTACCCTCTATTGACGGAGTACAGATTTTCCTCTGAAACCTAAAAATCCCGATTATCCCCGAGTTTGTGGGGCATTTAAGTGTCTTAAGGTTAGGCTAGCAAAAATCAAGGCCCAGGCCCTCTGAATTTGAAGTAAGACCATTTGGATTGCGGGGTAGGGTGTTCGTGAAGTAGTGTCCGACTATGGTGGCGATTTTTCGCAGCCTTTAAAAGAGCCGCCTTGGTAGTAGCGGTAGTGCTGTATGTAATCCACAGCTTATCTTTTCATGAGTTATTTGAACTTTCAGTAGGAAAACATCGTTACTCTGGATCAATGAGTAGTGGTCGTTTGCAAATAATTCAGACTGGCATCGAGCCTGGTAGATTGAGTGGGGGCAACAGACTGGTCCCGCTTTTAGGATATATGATCGGCATTTGTAGACGAACGGGGTCCTTCGAGTGACTTCATCTTTTTCATATTTTCGTGGTAACCTGCTCGTGTTGATGGTGTCTGGTTCTCTGGGCATGTTCAGCCGAGGTATGGTTTTCCCCTACATACCGCTCTTCATTCTATCGCTTGGGGGCGACCCCGTTCAAGTGGGTATAGTCTATGCGTTGGGCCCTCTCGCCGGTATACTTGTATTTCCAATTGCCGGGTATCTCGCCGATTACATGAACCGAGCATGGTTGATAGTGGTTACAGGATATTTTTCAGCTGGAGTAGTATTAATCAACGCGGCGGCTCCGAGCTGGGAATGGGTCGCTCTGGCAAGCCTGCTAAGGGGTTTCTCGGTCTTCAACTTTCCTGCAGTTTCATCGATCGTCGCAGACTCCCTGAGGCCCAAACGTCGAGGCCGAGGTATGGCCATCATGGCGGCATTGACCGGCCTCCCGGCACTTCTGGCTCCTTGGGCAGCGGGTTCAATGCTTGATGCCTTTGGAGTGGAAGCAGGAATGCGGATTCTCTATGTTGTGATGGCCTCAGCTTATGGCATTGGAGCAACGATCCAACTCATCTTCCTCAAAGAAACGAGAACGCGAACCAAGGATTCGATTCGATTCAGTAACCTCTCCCGCACATTTAAAAGTTCCTACATCGATATTCCTCAAATGGTTAGGAACTTTCCTTCATCTCTTAGGGGACTTTCGGTGATCATCATTCTCTGCTTCATTGCCAACGGAATCGCTAGCCCCTTTTGGGTTATTTACGCTAACACTTTCATTGGGCTATCTTCTGCGCAGTGGGGATTAATTCTTCTAATGGAGACGGCATTGAGACATCTTGCTACAATCCCTGCTGGATTTCTGATTGATCGATTTGGGCGTTCTAGATTCGTAATCGGTGCCCTAGTCTCCTCGACTGCCATACCTTTATTCCTTTTGGCCGGAACATTCACGGAGGTCTTAGCAATTCGTTGTCTGGTAGGACTTACCTCAGCTTTTTTCAGCCCCTCGACTTCCGCTTTGCTGGCGGATCTTGTTCCTAGTGAGATCCGAGGGAGAACTATGGCGGCAATTGGGCGTGGTTCGGTGATGATCGGGGCAGCCTCTGGTGGAACCGGCGGACCGGGCACGGGTTTTCTCATTGCAGTTCCTCTGATGCTCGCATCTTGGGCGGGTGGTCGACTTTATAGCTGGAATCCAGTTTCGACCTGGCTGTTGGTTTTGGCTTTGATGGTGGCCGCATTGGCAGTGGCTATCCTTTTCGTCAGGGATCCAAAGAGTGCAGAAGAATAGGCACTGAGATATTTTCTATTAAGAGCCTTAAATAATCCAGCTCTGGCACCCAAAAATCTAATTTATCTGCGAGTTACTAAGTTCACCCGATTGACTTTTGATCAACATCTTCAAAGAGGATTGCTATATGAGGATGCAATCCAGATTTTTACTTCGAAGTTTACGAATTACACCAAGCAAGTTTCATGATTCAGTCACAGATCACTGGACGGAGAGGATTGAGTCTAGCTGCTTTGGCTTTTTCCAAATTGGGAATCTGAATGGGATACGTAATTGTTCCCGGCACACCTGATTTCCAAACGGCGTGTGCTACAAGGCGTTGTCGAATGCTTCGCGTTTGACCGTGGCAATCTTCCAGATCCATGGTGGCTTTTTCGAGAGCAAGGATGGCGATATCGGCCTCTTGTCCCACGCCGAGAGTTCCAATGCGATCTTCCCACCCAATTGCTTTTGCTGGAGTGAAGGTGGAGGCTTCTATGACCGCCTCTAAGGGCATACCAATATGGAGTAGCTTGGACATGACTGTTGGCATGTCATATGCGGGCCCTTCATGCGTAAAACAGTGTATATCGGTACTGATGACATCGGGCCAAAATGACTCTGACGCACAGATCTCACCCACTGTCCAGTTAAACGCTCCCATCCCATGGCCTATGTCGAAAAACACGCCTTTTTCCCGGGCAGCGAGTACGGAAGGATGAATTTTTCTGCTGTTTGGATCAATTATGGAGCTGCGATATCCATGAAAAGCGTGCGTGTAGATATCATTCTTCGCCATAGCACCGGGACAGTCATCGAGGGGCACGACGGATAGACTATGGTGTACCATTAATGGGAGTCGGGTTCTGGCTGCGGTAGCTAAGGCGCGACGATAGGCTTCATCTTCATTTTTCCCTTTATCTGCCAATGTATCGCTTAAACGGACTTTTATCCCGACAAGCAAATCTCGGTTTGCCTCGATGCAATTGACGCAGTCTTCTTCATTAACAAGCTTCAGGGATTCAAGCTCCCCAAGATCAACCCCTCCTGCCAGGCTGCAAAAGGAGAGGCCGGCTCTCGAAATGTGGAGAAAAGCAAGGAGGCGTGTCCTGGACTGCTTCACGGAAAAAGCGCGAAATCCTGGGAATGTGTCACATCCGGCACTCCCGGCATCAACTGCAGTAGTGACACCCCGGCCAAGGCAGTAGTGATCGGCGTCCACGCTTAAAGGAGTGGCGTGGTTGTAAACATGGGTGTGAATATCGATCAGGCCTGGTGCAACCAGTTTTCCTGTGGCATCATAGGTATCTCCGGCCAACGCGACATCCAGGTTTTCTGCTACCACTTCGATATGACCTGAGTTAATTCCAATGTCAAAAAATCCGTCAACGTCATTGGCTGGGTCGATAACCCGTCCCCCATGGAGAATCCAATCATATTTTTTCATTTATTCCCTTTTTTCGGTTTCCGCCTTTGCCCGCATCAGTTGCTGCTATTCGTTAGCATTTCGATTATAAGAAAGTTAGCCCTTTCTGTCGAATTGACATTACACTCATGCTTCAGCTTGTTTTCTGAAGAAAGCATCGTCGAGTCTCGATTCATGAAAAAAGAACAGTTATCAAATCTAATGCAAAGGTTTCCCTCCATCAGTGACTTGAGGCAACGAACTCGTAGGAGGATTCCTCATGTTGCCTGGGAATATCTGGATTGTGGAACCGGCGAAGATCGAGCGGTTAGTCGCAATGTCGAACGTATGGCTAATGTTACTTTAATCCCCCAGTTTATGAAAGGCGTTCTGACCCCTAAGATTTCCACGCGCTTATTCGGTCGTAATTACCGGGCGCCGATGGGGATCGCGCCCGTGGGCTTGGGAGGCCTGATGTGGCCCCATATGGAACGTACTTTAGCAAGAACCGCTTCCCGATATTCGATTCCTTATTGTGTGAGTACGGTAGCTGCAGAATCACTCGAGACTTTGGGTCCGATAATCGGCGATATGGGATGGTTTCAACTTTACCCTCCGCGTGACTTGAAGGTCAGAACCGACTTACTTAAACGGGCCAAGGATTCAGGATTTACCACTTTGGTTGTGACGGCTGATGTCCCCACAGCAAGTCGCCGGGAAAGGACGCTAAGAGCGGGACTGAGGATGCCGCCAAAGATCACTCCACGTTTTATTTGGGAGGCGTTGAAGCATCCTGTATGGACAATCCAAACCTTGAAGGCGGGATTACCCAAATTAAAGACGGTAGAAAAGTACGCTGACTCGGATAAAACTCACGATGTAGTGGATTACGTCGAGAAGTGCCTCGGAGGTACGCTTTCGTGGGATTACATAAAAGAGCTCCGAGAGGAATGGGAAGGCCCGCTCGTTATCAAAGGCATTCTGCACCCAGAAGATGCGGAACGGGCAGTTGAGGTGGGAGTGTGTGGTATCCAAGTTTCAAATCATGGAGCTCGCCAGCTCGATGCCGTGCCTGCAGCTATTGATGTTCTGCCTGAGATTGTAAGGCAGGTTAACGGACGTGCACGAATACTCTTTGATAGTGGCGTAAGATCTGGTCTGGATATTATTCGTGCAATTGCGTTGGGTGCTGATTTTGTTTTCCTTGGGCGCGGCTTCATTTACGGAGTAGCTGCATTGGGTGAAATAGGGGGTGACTATGCCACCGAATTGCTAGAGACGGAGTTGAAAAATTGTATGGTCCAGCTCGGTTGCGAGGAATTATCGGAGCTCCCTGACACTATAGTAACCTAATTCAGGCGCAAATTTCGAATTTGAATGTTCTTAAGGTCAACGTGATCTTGACCATTCTTAAGTAAGATCCTTTCCTTTGGTCTGAGGTCTTACTGTGACTGAAAACGAGAGATATCTATTCGACATCAATGGTTATATTGTCGTACCCGAGGTGCTTTCTCTAAAGGAAGTTTCCGAAGCCAATCGAGCGATTGATAAACACTCTGATGAGATTCAGGAGCGTACTGGAGATTTGTCGCTTTCTGGTGTGTCGTCCACCTTGAAGGGAATTGCGGGCCGAGGCGATGTGGGGGGTATGCTGACGTGGGAAAAACCCTGGTGTGATCCTTTTTACGCTATGCTGATACACCCTAGAGTCGCGCCTTATTTACAAGCACTGTTGGGGATTGGGTTTCGAATGGATCACAGGCCCAATCTAATTACGATGCAAGAAGGGACGGAAGGCCATGTTTTTCACGGATCTTCCGGCCCGGAATTTGATCCTCGTCAATATTATATTGTGAGAAATGGCCGGATGCATAATGGGTTGACGGTGGTTGCTTGGCAGCTTGCCGACCAAGACGAAGGGGATGGGGGGTTCTGTGTAATCCCAGGGAGCCATAAAGGAAATTTCGCCTGTCCTGAGGTAATAAGAAATTTTGAAGCCCACCATGAGTTCATCAAGCAGATCACGGCTAAAGCGGGGGACGTGGTGATATTTTCAGAAGCTACTACTCACGGGGCTTTACCTTGGAGAGCAAAGCACGAGCGGAGGTCTCTACTCTTTCGCTATTCGCCAAGTTGTTTGGCGTACTCAAATAGTTATCTTTCTTGGCCCGAAGGGACATTGGACGGGCTAACATCAGAACAACGAGCGATTCTGGAGCCTCCCTATCATAAGGAATTCAGGGAAAGCGAATACAACATTCCGCAAACGCGGGATCGTCCGATGGTTGATTATGGGGAAGCTCTTACAAAAGAATAAATCATGCTTGCTAAGAAAAAAGTATTGATCACGGGAGCCGCAGGTAGGATTGGGGCCATTCTTTGGAATGACTGGGAGAAAAGTAATTGCTATGAGTTGACTTTAGCAGATCGTGTTGGAATCGAAGGCTCTAAGTCACGAGTCGAAGTTGGGGATTTACGTGACATCAGATTTGCTAAAAGGATTTGTGAAGACCAGGATGTAGTTGTGTCACTAGCTTATTTGCGACCAGAGAATATTGGAGAAGAAAATGGAGGCATGACGGATATCGGCATGCAGATGCAGCTTTTTGAAGCCGCTCATCAAGCGGATGCAGGTAAGATTATTTTCGCAAGCTCCAACCATGCCAGTGGCTGGAACGAGATGTACGACGGACCACCCCTTTTTTCAACTGTTGATCAAATCAATCCTGATGGTTGGTATGGAGCCATGAAATGTATGGCAGAGGCGGCGGGCAAGTATCTAGTGAATGTATGCGATCGTCGCTTCGTTGGAATTCGTATTGGCACCGTTAATGGAGAATCCAATCCAAAGTGCATTCGGCATTGCAGTACTTTATTGGCTCCGGTTGATGCTGCGCAACTGTTTGGTCTGGCGGTGGATTACGAAGGACGAGAGAAATTTCTTCTCGTATACGGAGCTTCTGACAATGTGCACGAAGAGCGGAAAGGATTTCTTGATCTTTCAATTGCTAAGGAAGTATTAGGTTACAAACCTAAAGTAAATATCATGAGTTTTCATGACCAATGTGTTGAATGAAGAATTTCAGCTAAATGATCCATCAAGTGGAATTCAGATGGCTGTGATCGCAAAGTACAATAAAAGAAAAGGACGGGAACGTTGAAAGGAAGAAAAGCCACCATCACGAACTTTGGTTTGTAAGGGATTGGTTTCCCGGGACGGATCTCGAGAATGACACTATTATGCTAGAACGGTTTAGAGTTTCAGATAGGGATTGTGTTTACATACAGGAGAAGCGAATCCGGGCAGCTGTAGAAACGTTGTTTCATAAGATGGGACTCGACAATGGAGGCGCAGCAGCAGCAGCGGATGTTCTTGTCAAGAGTGATCTTATGGGCGTCGAATCACATGGCGTTTCCAATATGCTACGCCGATATATTGAGCGATATCAGGCTGGGGTATTAAATCCTAGACCAGAGCCGACGATCGTCAGAGAAACCGCGACTACGGCTAGTGTGGATGGAGATGGTGGACTTGGAATTCACATCGGGGCAAAGATGATGGGAATTGCAATTGAAAAAGCGCGTAATAGCGGAATGGGTGCAGTGTCGGTATCTCATAGCGGGCATTTAGGTGCCTGTGGTTACTTTGCGCTGCAAGCGGCGGAGGCGGATATGATCGGAGTATGCATGACTGGGGGATTCTCAGGCGATAATGCAGCTCACGGGATGGTCCCTACTTTCGGTGCCCAATCTCGTTTGGGTACAAATCCTATTGCCTGGGCGGCTCCAGCTAGAAACCGAGCACCGTTTTTATTCGATGTTGCCACGACCCAGGTAGCGGGGAACAAGCTTATTATTGCTGAGAGATTGAAAGCGGAACTTGATCCCGCATGGATAGCGAGAAGAGACGGCACGCCAATAATGGAAAAGGGGCTAGTACCTGAAGAATTCTTCCTGCTTCCTTTTGGAGGAACCCGTGAGAATGGATCACATAAAGGATACGGATTTGGTATTATTAGTGCGATTATGTGCCAGACTTTGTCTGGAGCGGGTTTGCAAGGGAAGAAGACAAAGTGGGGGAATGGCCACCATTTTTTTGCTGCTTACCAGATCGAAGCATTCTGTGATTTAGAGGAGTTTAAGTGCAATCTTGACGAAGCTTTGGATCGGCTAGCTAATACCCCACCAGCGCCGGGACATAAACGCGTAATCTATCCCGGTCAGGATGAAGCGGAGGAGTTGAATAAACGAACAGAGGAGGGGATTCCTTATCATATCGAAGTAATCAACTGGTTCCACCAGATCGGGAAGGAGTTGGATATCGTGATCGATCTTCCTGAGCAGTAATTAGGTTTTTGAAGTCGCCGAGTTGAGTGAATTCGGAATATTTGACCAGCCCTCAATTGACTTGAAGCAAGTCACCAGCATCTTCCTGGTTTTTGCCCGTTCTGAAGGTGCTATTGCGGTCGGTAATCCCAGTCGCATCACACTTGTGTTACAGGGATTGGGAGGGTAGAGAAAAGGGCATGAAATTTGGGATTGGTGTTGATTGTGAAGGTGTTGCATGTGTGGTGGGCTCCCCTGGCGCGTCTTTGAATTCTTCTCGTGATTTGGAGTTTGCAAAATTGCAAGCAACTCGTGAAGCGAATGCGGTAGCGAGAGGGTTGTTCGAAGCAGGGGCGGAACAGGTGATTGTATGGGATAATCACAATGGAAGTCTGAATCTTCATTACGATTTGCTCGACGAGCGATGTGATATTGCATTGGGAGTGGGCTTCAGTCACCGGTGGCCTGGAGTGGACGAGTCATTCGATGGTGTCTGTCTGGTAGGTTACCATGCGATGGACAATACGGTGGACGGAGTCATCTGTCACAGTTTCAGTTCGGCGACTTATCAGCATATCAAAGTGAATGGTAGTGAAGTCGGCGAGATGGCGATCGACGCAGCGGTTGCTGGGGAACAAGGAATTCCTGTCGTATTTGTAGCAAGTGACGACAAGGGAGTTAAGGAGGCGGCTGAGTTTTTTCCAAAGGTCGAGACAGTGACGACAAAGCAAGCTATGGGATGGAACGCTGCTGTGAGCAAGCACCCGAAAAGGGTTATTGCCGAAATCTTTGAGGGCGCCCAAAAGGCGGTTGGGAATATTTCTAATATGGAGCCGTTCAATTTCGGGAATCCCATTGAACTCGAATTTAGATATAAACGCATCGAAGCCGCGGAGGCGGCAAGCAGAGGGTTTAAAGGTGGAGAACGAATTGATCCGTACACGGTGAGGTATCGGGTGGAAAGGATATCGGACTACTACTAGAAGCGAGTACAGAAACGGTTAAACCGGTGAGCTGGATTTATGTCGGGGTTAAAGGTCCGAAGTTTTATGTGGTGAGTTGCGCCAACAGTTTCCCCCCTACATATTCCGACAATAGGAAACTAATAGTGTTCTTTAAATTCGAAATAGCGTCTCATGCGCGAGTAAGGTTATCGACGATTGACCAACTTCCAGTGGGGAGAGATTTCTATCTCGGGCTGATTTTGGGGAACAAGATATAGGTTTCCCATTTATGCTGTTTCAAGCTGAGTACTGTCACTTTTTGAGAAACAGGCCAAACCAGTTGGCCATCCATTCGAAGTACTCTAGAAGAAAGCGGTGATTACCCTTTGGTTGATGGACCTTGAAACGCTCCGAGTATCCCGCAGCGGCATAAGATTTGCTGACGGCTAGCGCAAGATTATCGACTCCCTCACGCGGCATGTCTTCATCCTCAGTCGGTGCTACTATCATGAAAGGGCGGGGCGGTATGCAAGCGGCTGCCAACTCAGGGTGATCAAAGTAGCGAAGCATATGTGGAATATAGAAGTAGCCACTGTGTCGGTCGGTGTCACCATGCTGAATTGCGGTGGCCAGGCTTCCTAGGCCTCCGCACAACGGAACACCAGCTGCGATCCAAGAAGCGCAGGCCATAGCATACCAGGTCGCATTCCCTCCCAGAGAAAAGCCTGTAAGTCCAATCCTATTGGGATCAACATCTGGCGTCGATGCAAGTATGCGGGCCGCTTTAAGGGTCTCTTCAACAAGTAGACCCATTTGGGTACGCCCATAGGGCTGTAGGAGTTTCTGTTCAGTCGCCCATTCTTTGGGGTTAGGGCATCGAGATAGGGAACCTTTTGGAGTGATCGAAAGGGTGGCAAAGCCGCGGCTGGTCAATTCTCGCGCCCATCCGAACAAACGACCTTCCCGCGATTCGTAAAAACTGGAACTGGCAAGATCTTCAGCACATCCGCGAGTACCGGGAATGCAGACGATACCAGCGCGATTACTTGTGCAGTTAGTGCGGGGCATCATAAGAATTCCGGGAATGGATTCTCCGAGTGAATTTCGATATGATATATGAGTGGTTTTGATTTGCTCAGTTTTCATTTCGCGTATCGAATCGTACCCAACTTTGATAGGAATTTCATCGAGCCCGAGGAGTTCCACGAGTTTGTCGCGAATGTGTAGCTTATTGATCTGTATAGGATCGTATGGATGGAAATTTGGTGGAAAAGGGGAAGCCATTGATTTGTTGATGATCTCAGTGAGATTAATTTTAAGTAGCAGGGATCACCCTTTACAATGATTTAACAAAGAACTTTGCAGATCATACAACTCGAGTAATATGATAAATGTTATTTTTGCTGCGGTTTATAGACTTACCTATACGCGTAAGGGAAAGAGCCGACGGCGTGATTTTACTTTCATTGGGCTTTGACGGGCAAGGATACGATTTCGGTTCTTCCTAATCTTGCTTAACTTTATCCTCTCAGTTTACCGAACTCACGGATCGAGCTAGTATCTGTATTAGAAAAATAGGCTTGGAACTAGAGAAACTAATAGAAGGCGGTAGTTTAGAAATTCTTAGAATCCCCAGGCGCTAGCTTGACTTCCCTTAATGCGGTCAGATTATTTGTTCTATGGTACCTAATCGAATCTTAGAGAGAGCAGCAAAGAACGAAAAAGCACTGGGCCTTAGTTTAACGAATTGTTCGGGCGAACTCGTGGAGTTGGCAGGGAGAATGGGGCTCGATTTTGTTGATTTTGATGGCCAACACTCGCCGGTGACGCCAGCGGAAATTGGGGAGATGTGTCGCATTGCGGATGCGCTCGGAATTACGGTTATGATGCGAATCCCCGACGGACGGGAGAGTACAATTCTAAGCTTTCTAGATAGGGGAGTTAGGGGTATCACAGTACCCAACCTACTTACCAAGGAGGAAGCCGAATTGCTGGTCAAACACACATATTTCGCTCCTTTGGGGTTGAGAAGTGCAACTAGTATACCGACAATGCACAGCCAGGTGGATAACGATAGTATTCGTCTTTTCAAGGACGTTAATGCGAATACTCTTTTGGTGCCGCAGCTTGAGAGTATTGTGGCTCTGGAAAATCTCGAAGAGATTCTTTCCGTAGAGGGAATCAACTATTTCGCCGCTGGACGAGAGGATATGGCTCAGAGTTTAGGCCTTCCGGGACAGCCGGGCCATTCCAAAGTTACTGAGACCTATGAGAAAATTGACGAAAAACTGCACGCGGCAGGCAAGAAGTTTATAGCAGAAGTGGTTGAGAGTGTCTCAACTTTCATGTTGACCAAAGACGCGATTTCAAAGCTCTTAAAGCAACACGGCCGCGAATCGAAATTGGGATGGTAGTGCCGAGAATCTACCCGATTGGGTTCAATATCCACCAAACAATGAAAATGCAAAGTTTGGAAGATTCCTAGCAATGCTTATTTTCGACGGTGACTATCCAATGGCCTACGGGGCCCTGGAATTGAATAGGGATTTAACTCTTCCAATCGATGAAATTCGTGCAGCTGATCCTGATTCCAAAAACGTTCCTTTTGCCTGTCTGCCGGAAATGCGTCGAGGAGGAATTTTTTGTGCGCTGATGAAGTTCACAATTCGATATCAATGGGGAGATGCCGTGCTAACAGGGTACCGCAGTTCAGAGGGAGTGTATGGGGCGGCGAAGGGACAAGTCGCTTATTATCAAATGCTCGAGCGTTGCGGCGAAGGAGTGATTCTTAGGTCTGGGAAAAAATTGTCCGAACACGCTCGGAGATGGGAAAGAAAGGAAGATTTCTTAGACCAACCGGTTGGATTCATCCTCGGTATGGAAGGGGCTGATCCGATTCTGGATCCGGAGCAGGTCTATGAGTGGTGGGAAGAAGGAGTGCGCGTTGTGAGTCTGACGCATTATGGCCCCAGCAGGTATGCTCAAGGAACTGGTACCGAAGGGGGCCTACGGCCACCAGCCGTTGACTTGCTGCGAGAGATGGAAAGCTGTGGAATGCTTCTCGATATGACTCATATAGCTGATCAAAGCTTTTGGGAGGCGCTTGAATTTTACTCGGGACCTATTCTGGCGAGCCATCAGAATTGCCGGTCGCTTGCGCCCGGGGCGCGTCAATTCACAGATGAGCAACTTAAAGCGGTGATTGAACGGGGGGGTGTGATTGGAGCCTCCATGGACACGTGGATGCTCCGTGAAACACAGGATGTAGATTGGGCGGATACAGGTTCTTGGGTGCGACGCGATCATTTTCCACGGTCGGCGGTTTCACTCAAACACATTGCTGATCATATTGACCACGTGTGTCAACTGGCTGGCAATGCCGGTCATGCTGCGATTGGAGGGGATACTGACGGGCAGGGTGGAGTGGACGGAGCTCCCTTTGAAATCGATACGGTGGTAGACTATGGAAAGCTAGTCCCAATATTGGAGGCGCGGGGATATAGCGAGAGTGATATTGCTGACGTAATGTATCGCAATTGGTTGAGATTCTATGAGAAACACCTACCCAGTTCTGGTGGATGAGATTAAGATAGAATAGTGCCACGGAATGTGCTACAGCCTTCCCAACGTGATTTGATTGAGCGAATCTCAGATATCAATTCCAGAGCTATTGTTAACCAATTGAGAAAGGTTATTTAAAGCTCAAGCTCGATTGCATCGGATTAATGAAATAGCAACAAGGAGGAGTAGGGAATGGCGATAGCGATGACACCTGAGCAGGAAAGGGACTTCGATGAGAAGGGGTTTATCATCCTTGAAGACTTTTTGGAAAAGGAAGAGTTAGGAAGACTCTTGTCGGCAATTGACGAAGTTGCGGTTCGTGTGCGTAAAGCGAAAGGCTTGGGCCCAAAGGAACCTTTTTCGATTCGTAACGCGTTGAGCCATCATGATGCTTTCCTCGATTTGATTGATCATTCGCGGATGCTGCCTTTGGTGGTAGATGCTATTGGTTGGAATATACAGATCCGGACTACTCATCTTGACTACCGTCCGCCTTATCCAAAGGAGATGTGTGTCGGTGAGGTCGGCCGGGGAAAGGGAGAAGATCATGATGCTGGCTATAACAACGTAATGTGGCATCCGGATCTAGCGGGAGATTATTTATTTGAGGCACCATCGCTGGATGGCCGAATGCCTTTTATGGAGGTCAAAGTCTTCTATGTCTTTTCCGATTTGAGTGAATCGAATTCTGGTAATCTTTGGTTGGTGCCGGGAAGTCACAAAAGAAAACCGGACGAACTCCGGAAAGACGACCGTACCATTGCTCCGGAAGAAGCCTTAGAACTAAAGCTTGGACCCGGGACGGCTGTACTTTGGCGTACTGCTACTTGGCATTGCGTGGGACCAAACAATTCGGATAAGATACGTAAAGTTATGCATGTGGGGTACCACTACCGATGGCTTCGTCCTACTGATTACATTCAGGCCGATTCTGATTTGGTCGCGAGGAGTTCGCCAATTCGAAGACAGTTGTTGGGTGCGGTTGTTCCCGACGGTGAACCGCTGGGGAGTGATCCTGTGTTTCTTCCCCATTCTCCCTATTGGCTCCTTAAAGATGATGCTCAAGTACCATTGAGAGCCTGGGCGGAGGATAAGGCTGATTTTCGTGATTTTCGGGCACCGCTTTAAAAAAGAGTAGGGCGAGGCTGAGATAGATTGGATAGGGAATGGAATTCCAGAGAGATTCTAGAGGACAATCGATTGCTTGGATAATGATTAAATGCAAATTTGAAGAAACTGCAGCTCCATTCTCGGTGATGCATGATTTAACCCAAAAGTTCGAACACAGATTTCGGATTCTGGGATTGGGTATTTTGCGGTCAACCCCTTGTCTGTTGAGAACGGTTTCTATCTTCTTCTCTGTAACTTATCGAGTTGATTTGTATACTAAAAACTTCTGTTGAGAAAGGAGTTATCTATGGCAGTAGAGAAATTTACAATTTCGAGAGACGATTCAGTGTACGAATGTTTCCCACATTTGTGTCGCACGGAATCGGGGCGTATACTCCTGACCTACAGAGAGAGTAATGGGCATGTTGCAAGTGACTTCTCTCGACTTATTGTTCGCTACAGCGATGATGCAGGTAAATCCTGGTCGGACCGAAATGTGATCACTGAGACGCATATTTCGTCCGGACCTGTGTGTGTATGTAACTGTCCAAAGATCCAGCAACTTAAGGACGGCCGGATTTTGCTTATTTGCGACCGGTACGACTATCCACCGGGCGAGTGGTATGTTGAAACTCAGGCTCGTTTAACATTCTGGTTTAGTGATGATGAAGGAGGGAGTTTTTCTGAACCGGAAGATACTGTTGTGCGTGGAATTTGTCCGGATGAAGTATCCGAACTTCCGGATGGGCAATGGTTGGTTCTCACCGCTGTTCGCGATTCCCAGGATCACATTCTTCAGATGCTTACGATCAGTCGCGATAAAGGGCAGACGTGGGAAGAGCCTTACCCTTTGATTCGCAATTTGGACTATGAGCTCGACGAAGGAAGCATTGTTCAGATGCCAGGCGGCGAATTGGTTTCTTATCTTCGGGATGATTCGGGAAGGCCGCTTCAAAAGATGATCTCAAAGGATTGCGGGATCACCTGGGAGGGGCCTTTTGATACCCTTAATCCTGCTGCTATCGGTATGCCGATAGCTCGTTTAACTCAGGACAATCTGGTTTTGGTGAGCGGTCGCTTCGGTGTGCCTGGGAGGTGGCGAGTCGATATGAGCGAAGAGACTTGGGAAAAACGAATAGCTAAACGGGGTATAGTCATCCCCAAGGTAACGGACAATTTGAACAATATGCGCTTTGTTAATTCAGTGGAGCGGACACCTTACATGAAGGAGACGAAAAACGAGCTTGTGCTTGGAATGGGTGGTTCATCAATCCACACTTTTGCGTTTCTAGAGCCAGCCGAGAGTGCCCTCAACCCGAATCTTGGGGATCAGAAAGGTCTGTTGTTACCACTGGATCTTGACTCTAGTCCCTTTGCGGATAGCGGGTATACCGGTTGGGTCGAATACGAGAGGGGAAAGTTCTTGGTTGTTAATTACATCAATGACGATGCGCCTCTTGCTCAGATACGTGGGTATCGGTTTGGGTTAGAGGACTTTTAACTGCCAAACATCACGATGCATTGGGATAATCGGCAGGGACTTCTAATTTAAACGCAGCCCTCGAATTCGGTCCCGATGAGAAGGGGGTAGTGAGGTTTTTCGTTGGGTTCGCCAATCCAACGGGATTGTGAACTCATAAAATGTGTTGCATACCCACGTCGAAAATCGGGTGTGTTGTTAGGACCAGAGCGGTGGAGGATGAGACTATGATGGAATGAACAGTCGCCTGCTTTCAAGGTGATAGGTGTTTCCTTGGAACGGTCGATAGCGCTGTCGGGAATTTGCATATCCGTGCGGTCGCCCACCTGCCAGGGTTCGCTATGGTCGAGTGCGCCTTCGAGGTGGCTTCCAGGGACAACGTAGAGGCAACCGTTTTCCAAAGTGACATCATCCAACGCCGCCCAAGCCGTAACTAAATTCATGGGGTCTATTTTGAAGTAGGGCGAATCTTGATGATAGGTCTTTTCGACACCTCCAGGGGGTTTAATAAAAAACTGGTCACCGAATAACTTGAGGTTGTTCCCGAGGAGAGACTCGATAACTTCAAGGATACCGCGATGCCGGGTATGGGCCTCGAGAACTGGATCGAACTTGGCTCCTTCATTGATCTTACGGACGTACTTGAGGTTCAAAGCATCTTCTGGCGCTCCGGGTTCACGCTCGATTTGTTCAGAGGGGAAGTCGACACTTCCAGAAGCGATGTCCTTTATTCTTTGACGTAGATCGCCCAGTTCATTGGGGGAGAGAAGCTGTTTAACTACTAGGTAGCCGTCTCGTTGGAAACGGTGAATCTGTTGTTCAGTTAATTTCATCGTTGTTGCGAGATTTTAGGAGCTTTTATTTACTCCCAACTCGTGATAGGGCGTTTTTAGGGATCGAAATGCAACCACAAAAGAATATAATCGAAAACGAATAGAGGAAGCACCGAGTTCTAACTCAGAAAAGCCACAGATTGTCTAGACCAGGGAAGTTGTAATAAATCGCGCACGAAACGTTAGCATTCGGGACTTTGAGGATAGGCTAAGCACAGTTAGAAGACCAATTACCTGGAGGACTGCCGTGTTCAGATTAGAATCGGGGAAATTTTCAGTCTCTTTTGGCTATGACTCGGAAGCTTCCGAACCTTCCGAATACGATAGTGCTTTAACTATAGATATACCTTTCGGCCTAACCGAGCAGATTCGAAGGCGGATTCGACAATTTTGAGGGTGCCGATGGCGGAATCGGCTGTGAAGGAGGGGACTTGTTCCCCTCGAATGAATTTTTGGATCGATGCAATCGTCGGCTGGAAAGGAGGAACACCCGAGTTGATTTCTTCGGACCGAATCTTGGTGTTGACTTGTTTCCTCGTCACCACATCAAAGGTGCTCGTTTCCCGTGGGTGGAAGGGAGAAGGGATATCAAGATAGCCGTTTGAGCATTCAACTCGGGCATGTTGGCTGCCGCCGCTGTCAAAGGCACTGTACAGTGTTGCAGTCACCTCATTAGGATACTCAAGGATGAGGACGGTTCGCAAATCTACTCCTGATTCTTCATCAATATTCATGATGGCATGGACGCTTATAGGATCGGCACCTGCGATGAAGCGGGAGAAGGTGATGGGATAAACACCTCCGTCGTAAATACTGCCACCTCCTAATTCTTTGATCATCCGGATATCAGTCTTATCCTGTAAGTTGAATGTCATCCCTGAACTAATGTGGCGCAGAGGTCCGAGTTCTTCCGAATTCAGGATTTCACGGATGCGATAACTTTGAGGATGATGAAGGAAGACGAAGGCCTCGAATAGGAGTACCCCTGACAATTTACAGGCCTCCACCATTTTCTGGCCCTCGATTGAGGTGATCGCTAACGGCTTCTCACAGAAAACGTGCTTTCCCGCTTTCGCAGCACGGATGGTCCACTCAGGGTGTAGATTATTAGGCAACGGATTATAGATTGCATGGATGTCTTCGCGATCGAGGAGTGCCTGGTAGCTTCCCAATGCCACGGGAATGTTGTACTTGCGAGCAAAGGTCTCAGCTCGTCGTTGATCACGGCTCGCTACTGCGAGAACTTTAGCATGTGGGGTCAATTGGGCCGAGGGAATGAATGAGCGGGGACCGATTCTCGCGGTACTAAGTATACCCCAATTGACGAGTTGATTGGACATAATCAGTTGAGCCTACAAGGAGTGAGAGTTAAAAGTGAACTATAATTAATTATCTGCAGCTATAAGATTTGGAGTCATAGAGCGGATTCCGAATCTGGTTTGTAAAGACTGGATCAATGGGAAGAACGACAGCATCCGAGAGCGATACGATGCATAATGCGTTTGAACCCATGGTAGTCGTTTACCGGATTGTGTTGGGCACAGCGATTATCCCAGAGCGCAAGTGTGCCTTTCCCCCATCGCAAACGAGAAGTGAATTCTGGCTTGATCTGATGTTGGAAAAGGTATTCGAGCAAAGGGAGACTCTCCTGTTCCGTCCAGCCTTTGAAATGAGTTGTATGGGCGCAGTTAAGGTAGAGTGCTTTACGTCCAGTTTCCGGATGGGTGCAGACCACTGGATGGGCAGCGCTAATTGACCTTGTTTCTTGGCCCGTTTGACGTAGGCGTTCTATTCGAGTATTAGCCATATCAGGCTTCGTTGAGGAGTTGACACCGATCAGGCCTTCAAGTGTTGCCTTCATGCCCTCCGAAAGAGTTTCGTAGGCCATGTACTGATTAGCGAACAGAGTATCGCCTCCGTAAGGTGGGACTTCGAGTGCGTAGAGCATGCTTGCAATGGGTGGGTTCTCTAGGTACGCAGTGTCTGAGTGCCAGACCCCACCAAAATTCACTTTTTCGTCCTCTAGCTTAACTACTTCTGTGATAAGCGGAAAATCAGGTAGTCCTTTAAGTTGGGGATATTCGATGGGCTCACCGAACATTTGAGCGAATTTGAGCTCTTGTTGCGGGGCGATGTCTTGGTCGCGAAAGAAGATAACTAGATGGTCCAAGAAAGCTTGGCGTATCTCTGATTCGACTTCCGCTCCTAAGGGTTTTGAGAGATCCACACCTGATAGCTTAGCACCAAGAGCACCTGCTATCGGGTGAACGGTGATGTGTCGAAAGTTACGCTGCACGAGGTGTTCTATAGTTTAAGAGTTAGCCGGCAATTGAGGAGCTAAGAGTTGTGTCTGGATGGAACTTATATGGAAAACAGGCAGCTCTAGGCTCGTCTAGTACTTGTGGAAGTACATCAGGGTCTAAATTGCGAGGCTCAAAAGCAAGCTAATGAACTAGATGCAAAGTTGCGATTGTAAGACCTCGGAGAAGGTTTCAGAAATGCTCTCACTCCTCTTTTATCAATAATCGAATATCAACAATAGCCTGGTCGGCCGTTGCAGCGAGTTTATCGTAAGACAGTCCTGTATCTTTTATGAGATCCTATTTGGCTTTTGTTATGGATCTTCCTAAGTTATTAACTCAGCATGCTGTTAGTGATGTACATATGCGGCAGTTCCGCATCGCATGGGCGCAAAAGGCTATTGAGGATATAACGATGGGTAACGAACACGAAGACAAAGCTTCGAGTATTCGGGTAAGTGGATTGACGGCAATTCCAGTGGGAAGGAAGGGATACGTAAAGGTTGAAACCAACGCTGGAGTTGTCGGGTGGGGTGAAATTAATAATATGGATACGAAGGTTGCGTGCGCTTTGGCAGTTTCCCTTTCCCAGATAATTATTGGGGAAAATCCGACCCGGACAGAGCATCTATGGCAGCGGATGTTCCGGGCTCACCGCAATCTCCGAAACGGCGGTCTTATGATGCACACTATTTCTGCGATTGACATGGCGCTTTGGGATATCTGCGGTAAGCTACACGGAGTTCCGGTCTATCGACTATTAGGTGGACCGTGTCGGGATAAGATTTGGATGTATCCAGGACCGAATGCGATTAAAACATCGCCTGGCGGACCGCAGAATTTCGCTGGAACGCCGGTGGAGATAAAGGGACTCTTACAGAAAATAAAGGAGGCACGTGAGAAGGTTGGTCCCGATGGAGCAGTTATGTTTGATGCCCATAGCTGTATGCCACCTCCCATCGTCAAACAATTTGCAGGTTTCTTAAAGCCCGATGACCTATTGTTCCTCGAAGAGGCTTGGGTGCCAGGAAATATCGAGGTTATGCGGAAGGTGAGAGAGTCTGTCCCAGTTCCCTTGGCAACTGGTGAACGCGATCGAACTATATGGGAAGTCCGCGAAATATTAGAGGCCCAAGTCATAGATATCCTTCAGCCGGATTGCGGCCATGGTGGAGGAATCTCGCAAATGCGGAAGGTTGCTGCTCTGGCTGAGGCTCACTACGTACCCATTGCGCCGCATTGCACCATGTCGAATTTGGGTAGAACAGCTAGTCTTCACGTTGCTGCTTCCGTGCCCATGTTTCTTATTCATGAGGGGTACGACAACGTTCTTCCGGAGGATGTCGCTATTAAATCATGGGTGATGGACGACGATGGGCATGTCTCTCTGCCAGAAGGTCCGGGACTGGGCGTTGAAGTGAACGAAGCCCGGGCTATAGAAGTCGGCCAGACTACTGAGCAGAAATTCGAATGGCCCAACGCAAGATTACGGGACGGGGCTGTCTCGGATTATTGATGAATCTAGGATATCAGGTGTGTAGGTATCTTACTTCGATGTAGTTTTTTAGCTATATTTCATACGCTTTCATTCAATCCGAATACTTACAACTTCCCGCACCCACTTAATTTTGGTGATCTTCAGAACAGAAAGAAAAGAGAAGGATTCCTGCTTTGTTGCGGGAACACCGGCCAAGAGGAGTTGATAGACGATTTTACGGACTATTGGCTAGAATTAGGTAAGGCTACATCACCTTTGGCTGTTACAGTACTTGCATGTTCGATGGGAGGAAATCCGTGTTGATCGCGATGATACTGCGAATCGAAATGTTGCGTGCTCTTAAACCATTCGTGACGACCGTCAACGGATTCTTCGTAAACGTGATCCAGTAGCTCCTGTTTCTCTTCATTTCCCATGGGCTTGAAGTTTCTGGCTATGTTCAAGTCTTGTTCTAGATTCTCGAGG
This sequence comes from uncultured Opitutales bacterium, assembly GCA_964542645.1. GTDB lineage: Bacteria > Verrucomicrobiota > Verrucomicrobiia > Opitutales > UBA2987 > Moanibacter. Next base: position 163,723 of record CAZIUG010000003.1, read on the forward strand.
GACTCGATCCCACAGACTAGGGTACTGATCGATAACGTCAGAGAGAAACGTCGACACTGTTCGGCAGTCAACCCGAGTTCAGTAATGGGTTGTCCGCGTCCCGCGAGACACTTCATCCCGATGGCGCCAATATTCCGGCGGTTGAGTTCAGGAAGGATCTCTTTCTGAAAACTTCGATAGTGTGCATCCATAAGGTTGATTGGCAGTTGGCAGGTATCCCAGTCAAAGTCACGATCTAGCATTTTTTTAAGAATGTGCGGACTTTTGTGGCCTGTGAATCCAATAAATCGTACCTTCCCGGCTTCACGCGCTGCCAGCGCGGTTTCCATGGCGCCGCCTTCGCGAAAAATTAGCTCGGGATCATTGTCATAATTAATCTCGTGGAATTGCCAAACGTCGATGACATCGGTTTGAAGGCGGCGCAAACTGTCATGTAGCTGCACTTCCGCCTTCTCGCTATCGCGGGCACAGACTTTTGTCATTAGGGTGACTTGGTCACGATTGCCTTTTAAGGCCAGTCCCATCCTGCGTTCCGATTCACCTTCACCATATTCCCAAGCAGTGTCCATGAAGGTGAGTCCAGCATCGATCCCCATTTTCACCATTCGTACCGACAACTTTTCGTCAATGTGGGGACGGACAAAATGACCACCACCGAAGCCGATGATTGAAACTTCTAATCCAGTTCGTCCTAGAGTACGGACTGGGAGACCTGCGGAATTGTATCTTAGAGTCTCAATCATTACCTGTCATCTGTTCGGAAGTTCGTTAAACTGGAAAATATTGGACGTGAGATCAGCCACGTTTCGTAAATGTGTTTAGAGGACAATTCTCCTCCCTTAAAATGCTAAAAGATTTCCTATGGTAACGGTTCAAACTCCTCAGATAGATCACGCTGCATTGTCGGTCGGATGATCAATTCAGGTATGTTCGTCCTTATAGGAAGATTAGCAATGTGGCAAATGGTGGCAGACGTTTCCTCAACGTCCACCATTTGCTGACGAGCTTCGGATGATGGAGGGATTGGACGTTTGTCAAGAATTGGAGTTGTGACTTCGCCAGGGATAATAACGCTGGCCCGAATTCCTGTATTTGGGAGGTCGGCGTTAATAAAGTGAGTAAAGTTAATAATTGCAGCCTTAGCGGCGCTATAGGCCGCGCCGCTTAATGGACCGGGCGTCAAAGCGGCGATGGAAGAAACATTGATAATTGTGCCTTCTCTCGCCTCTAGCATCGCGGGTACCACAGCTTGAGTACAGAAGATTGTTCCAACTAGGTTGGAATTAATAACCCCATGTATCTCCTCCGGAGTACTGGTCAACAACCTACGGTGGGGAGAGCTGTGCCCAGCATTGTTCACCAAAATATCTATTCGGCCAAATATATTGAGAGTCTCTTTGGCCATTTTATGAGTAGCAATATGATCAGCTACATCCAGAACAAAGGCTTTGGCGATGCCTCCGTCAGCTTCGATTTGATCTTTGACAGCTTCGATTTTTTCAGCCGTTCGGCCAATCAATACGACCTTAGCACCCTGTTGTGCCATTTTTGTCGCTGCTCCGCGGCCAATACCACTTCCGCTTCCAGTGATGATACATACTTTGTTTTTTAAACTCATCAGGCAATTATCTCTTGCGTAAAATTTGTTGGGTAATCCCGTGTTCTGCTCTATTTTTTGGATTCACATAAAACTGACGCGCGGTAGATTAGAACATGGTGATAGGCAGTGATCAAGAAGACATTCTGCACCCGTACCGCCAAGTTAAACTTATACAGTGTGACCTATGTCTCTTCCGTACCGTTCATGGCGAAAGATCAAATTAGAAAATATCGAAAAGCAATACGAGTAAGCACATGCGCACTATGAAAAATTGCTCACCAATAGACATGAGAACTCATGTGGATACTCTAGTTACAAGCAGCACTTCTCTGCCGTCTGATATGGCAGGCGACTGATGCCACGGGAGCGCACCAGAGATCATCCTGCCGTCTTGCTATGTATTCACAGAGTAACTGGAAATCATATTTACTAGTGGTTAGACGGTCACCGTTGATGTCGTGAAAGACCAGGACGACCCACTGCTTTTGTCCCACTGCTAACTCTTCGACCATTCCGATCATCTCGAACGCACTCATTCGTTCACAGGGACAACCTCCAATACAGGCGATATCAACTTTTTCAGGAACATTGGCAAAGCCATATTCCTGAATGCCTCGCCCAGCTATAAACTGTTTTTCAATGAGCGGAATGTAACTCTTTCGGCTTAGGCCGAGACCAATGTCGGTGTGATAGCAGGGATAACAGAACGTCCATTTCTCCTGGGTTGGGGCAATTTCTTTGAGACGTGATTGTGCCTTACTGATGTCACTCTCTAGGCTTTCAAGAGTCATATCGCTGTAATAGACTCCTTCTACTGAATTGTGATTTGGGGGTCTCGGATGCGAGGCCGAATGATTACCAATCTCGTGGCCGCGTCTAGCAACCTCCCGCCAAGGAGACAATTTCTTGCGCCAATCAACACCATTCGGAATCAGATAGAAAGTTCCCTTTAGATCCAACCGATTCATGATCGGGAGAGCGTGTTCAAGTTGCGTTGATCTACCGTCATCAAAAGTAAGTGAGATTGCACCTTGGTGAGGAGAGAACACTAAAAGTCCTTATTTCGATAATTCGGGAACTATGACTGACTGTTCCTTAGTTTTCTACGTCTCGGTTCGGAAAAACACTAAAGAGTTTTGATTCGATCGATGTCTGATTCTCAGAAATTAGCTGCCTAATCAGATTTCCCGCTCATTTCCTCATGCTGTCCACGAACCATCTCGAGCTGATCCCTATCCCAGGTCTCGTTTTGTTGTAGGGCATAGAGAGATGTATAGCCTCCTGACCAGTCGGGCGGAATTAAACAGGGGCGGGAGTCATGGTGGGCCCATTTAGCAGGAGAACCGCGGACTATTGAGCCAGCATATTTGGAGGGTAAAGGATTATAAGTGTAGGGAATCGCATCGGCACTGGAGTAAGCATTGAGTAAAAGCGGGCGCCCTAGGTCTGAAAGATTCTGAGCCGAGCCATGAACTACTCTGCAGTTATGGATTGTAACGGATCCTGCAGGTCCGGGTAGGTATGTTGCTTTCGACACATCGGCACTGGCCAGGTCCTCATCGTTCAAGTTACCAACCCATTGACCGTCGTCGTTGAACTGATCGTACAATGGCCCTTTATGTGATCCAGGTATTGCGCCCAAAGGGCCTTGGTTAGGACTACAGTCATAGAGTAGGGTACCCATCGTCAGCGGAGAATAATTGGTATGTGGCCAGTAACTGATATCCTGGTGCCATTTTACCTCTTCACCGCCCTTAGCCCACTTGAAATTCAGCTTGGAATGATGGAACTTTACATTGGGCCCTACCAGGTCAGCTGCTATATCGGCCAGAAGGGATTCTGAGGCGAATTCCCAATAGGCCGGATGATGCTCTACCGGACTGGACAATCGACGAAGTCTTGGTTCTTCCGGAGTATGGCTCGGCTCGAGGTCAAAGATAGCATCTGACTTAGTCAATGCACGACTGCGTTCGACAATCTCATCCGTTACTTTAATCAATCGTCGAATCCAATGATCCGGGATTATACTTTCTACTAATAGATAACCGTTCTCAAAGTAACTTTCGCGTTGTGCTTTAGAGAGTACCCTTGGCGGCTGGTGGAGAATTTTTTCAGGTTCCATATGGGATTATCCATTTGCTAATTATTTCCACCTTTTGTATCAACAATAAACCTCTCTTCTAGAAAGATTTGTCCCAACGAGAATAAACCTGGAACTGCCTATTTGGCAAAAGAGTGCTTTGCTATGATTGGGCTAGAAGATGGGTACATCTCCTTGAAAAGCTTTGCATGCTTGCGCAGAGAGTTTTCCACTAGTTTCCATACGATTTACCCAGTGGAACGGTACGCTTTCTGCCCACTTGGCTGGGGCGGCTTTGGGATCTGGAGTTCGGAATGCCATGAGCAATCCCCAGCGGGTGGGTAATCCCGGGTTACGGTTGCCGACATGGTGCGGCATATGGTGGACAAAGGAAACCATGCTTCCAGGAGGCAACGTTAAATGAGCAATTTCCAGCGGTTTGCCCGTGAAAGGATGAATCTTTCCCTTAAGCCAGCCGCTTTTCATTGCATCATCATCATCAGGACGCGGGGTGTTCCACTTGTATGGGATACGGTAGAGGTGTGCGCCAGGAATTACCGCGAGTTGCCCTCCGTCCTCGGGAGAGGCACCGTCGGGATAGCATAATGTCCGGATGCATTGGAGCTCAAGAAATTTTCGGGTTACCGATTTGTCTGTACCTATGGGATCTTCAACCTCATAGCGCCCGTCTCGATATTGGTGTGCATGCCAGGTTCTTCCAGATCCGGACGCCCGGTTGAGCACGAAACAGTGATCTAACACGAATCGATTGCCGAGTAGCTTGCTGAAGAGTTTTTTCATCTGCGGGTGAGCCGTGATGACTTCGAGAGTGAAGTCATCATAGCAAAAAGGAGAATATTCTGGCATAATTCCCTGTGACTCAAATCCTCGAGTGACGAGGGAAGAGCCGGGGCCGTGGAGGCCGTGTTTATGCATGTAGCCACGACATTCGGCAGTCCTGAGAAACTGAGGCATCTGCTCTGATCCACCACAGCATCCGTCAAGAAACTCCGGCGTGATTTGTTCTGGGGGAGGGGGCGGCAGGTCTATACTTGGAAAATCGATTGAAGCCCAGTCTGTATCCACCAGGACACGGTCATTCATGCTTTGCAGTTTCTTAAGGCTCTCCGTCCACCGTTGGCGGCCGGTGTTGGTCAGTATCCCTTCCCAGACCCAGTATCCTTCCTGTTCGAAGGCAGTACGATCAAAAGCGTCAAGGACTTCGGTCCGTAGAAGATCGGTTACGCTACGGGCAGGAAAAGACTTATCAGGTGCATTCATGATACTGTTTCGATGTTACGATTAGATTTGTAGAGAATTACCTAATTCCCTATTTCATTTCAATCTTAGCGACTTACTCTAGCCCTGTAACGAAAGCAGGAGCGGTGGTCTCTGTCCCCTCATCTTATAAAAGTCTATTGTTTAGGATTAAATGTTTTCGAGAATGAAATTAATTTTCTACACGCAGCTTCTTCATTACAATTCTTTCGTTTATTTTTCGCACTCGGACGATGAGCAGTCAAAGCTCAGTAGGTTCAGAAAATCATAACTTTCAGCTTCGTAAAGACAAAGGCCTGTTCCGTCCTGAAGGACTGCCAGGTCAGAATAAGCAGCAAAGCCTGGCTCAAGGACTCTCGCGGCTGACCAATTTTGGCATTCGTCGGTACTTGTCTGCAAAACAAGGGAGGCTCGGCAGTCGGTTTTGGATGGATGGGTGAGCAGAATGCATCTAGGGTCTAATCTTACGATGCTTCCTTGGCACGAAGGTTCGGGAAGAAAAGGATCGTATTCAACTTTTGTCCAGGTCGATCCTCTGTCGCTGCTCCGAGCAAAGGCGCGACATTTCCGTCCCTGTCGGCTTCTCATATTCATGTAAACGGAACCGTCCAGCATTTCGACAACCTCGCACTCATCCGATGCGTCGGTCGTTAACTTTTCACTCGTCTGCCAGGTTTTGCCATGATCGTCGCTGAAGAAGACTACTGATGACTGAATTTTGCCCCATTTTGCCGGACGCCAAGTTGCTGGTCCGGGACTTTCGTCGCACCAGGAAGGAATTAATAGCCTACCGCATCTAAGCTGAATTCCGTGGCCAGGGCCCGTCCCTATGTAAGTCCACGATGTGTCTTTAACGCTATAAGTGATTTCCTGGGGCGGCAACCAGGTTTCGCCCTCGTCTTCACTGCGAGTGATGAAAACCTGTTGATTGTCTTTACAGAAGGGCAAGAAAATTGTCCCAGTATCTCGATCGACTACCGGACAAGGGTTGCCACAAGACCGGGTGCCATCAGAAATTATTACCTGTTGTGGTCCCCAGGTCTTGCCATTGTTGTCACTCTTTCTCAGGACGATATCTATTTCGTCATCATCATGACCGGTGTGCTTGCGGGCCTCGCAGAAGGCAAGCACCATACCCTCCGTGCTTACCGTAAGGGCCGGGATGCGATATTGGAAGTATTCGGCATCCCCGGATAAAAATAGAACCTGTGATTCCATCGGTCGGGATATTCTAAAGATTTCAAGGCTATTGGATCACCGAGCGTCCGGTAGGAATCATGCGAGTTACGACGATCTTATCGCGGTGCATCAGTTCACCTACTTTCGGGCTTAGATTCTTCGTCCAGTGAGAATCCTCATAGACGGCTTTGTAGAGCCTTTCCTTCTCTGATTCGCTTTCAAAGCGACGGATCCAGATGTAGAGATTCTTTTCTTCGTCTCCCACAAAGCTTCCCAATATGACCATACCCTTTGCTACCTGGTAGGGAATGATTTCCTTTTCCATAAACTCTACCCATTCGTCCATCTGCCCATCTTTAATGCTGTATTGTCTTAATTCAAAAAACATAAGTCTTTCCTTCAATTTTAGTTAATGTTGGCATGAGCGATAGTGATCATGCCAGGGTTAGTTTACAAAATTGCAAAACGAACTATCGCCTACCTATGGAATAGGCTGCTGTTCTTCGGCTAACTGAGCGTCACGATCTCCTGCATCACAATTTCTTTGGTTCGGCTGCGGGGTGCAAACTCGATCAACTCCCTGGTTTCGGGAGAAAGCCTTTCGAGGATTTCACTTGGGAAAGGAAATGGCAAATTGTCGCCTATCGGACCTAAAAATTGCGGAACATAGCGAAGCATGAGAAACCGACGATCACGATTTCGGGGTCGCCAGGTAAGTACCCCATGAGTTAGAAGCTCAGGGATGATGACTGCATCTCCGGCTTTCGGTGTCAGGTTGAGGACGGAGGGATGTGGATCGGGATCAGCGGTTTCTTTAGTGCTGGCAAAGAATGAATCCGGTCGTTTGAACGCTCCTTTGTGGGAGCCAGGGATGACAACCAGACCTCCATCACCTGGGAAGACATCAGTCAGATAAAAAAAAACGACGAAATAATCACAGTAAATAAGGCCATTCTCAACAAAATAGCGGGGGGTTTGTGGCCCCCAATCGTCTCTGGCACAATGTAGAGCGTGAAATTTGGTATCTTCGTGTGTGTTGACTGTGAGAGTTCCTTGGGCAAGTCGTGGTTTCAGCCCTGTTAATTCCTTGACGATAGGCCACGTTTTGGGATGAAAAGTCAGAGCTTCCAGTGTCTTGTCAAATGCGAAACCATGACTGAAATTGCGCCCTTTTGCTTCGAAACTGGAGGGAAGACTTTTGGAAGGTGTATCGATATAGCGCTGGGCTGCTTCCCCTGCAGCTGTCAACTCCGAACCTTGTAGGGCTCCCTCAAGAAAGAGATACCCTGAGGTGTCGAAAAAGTAGCGTTGTTCAGAAGTCATCATCACGAATGCCTGGATAGGGAGGTTGATTTGGTTCACACACTTGGACCAGCTTCTCCTCGATCATCACATTGCTGCGTTCTTGCCACAAGAATAAACCCTATAAAAATAGAGAGGAGAGAGCGGGCAGGAACCAATAGGATGAATCAGATTAATCGGGAGGCGTCTAGGTTTTGCACTAGGGAAAGTCGATTAGTTTGACGTAGCGGGAAATGGAAGAATTATATGAGATTCAATGCTTGTGGGATATGTCAGTGACGAGCGCTATATTGCTCTATCCGAAGTGGCGTTGGAGTTTTGTAACGACACCGGCGTGACGCTGGCCCGTTCCAGTGCTTCAGGAGCCGTTTATGCGGACGTTGAGCCAGGGTTCTATCGCGTTACTTTGGCACGGGATGGATTTGGAGCCAAGTTCGTGGAGGTAGAAGTTTCGGAGGATAAGCCCTACCAGTTTCGTCTTTTGAGGGACTGCTTGATGGGTTACATGTGGCCAAAGTGTGTGCAATCTGGAGAGAGCTCAGAATTCCGGGTACATTCTTATGAGCAGTATAAGCTCGAGTTTTGGCGATACGGGTTGGAAAAGGAGTTGGTGCGGCCGATTGGGTGGTACGATGAGCATGGCCCAAGAGCTACAGTGCAAATTACACCGGATGGAGATTATACTCAGCAAGGAGTGCAATGGAACCAGGTTGGCTACACAAGCCCACGGCATAAACAATTTCTCATCGGACCGGAGAAATCTGGCCTTTACTATCTGCATGCGAAAACGGAAAGCGGGTGCTTTTTCTCTTTCCCTTGGGTGGTAGCCCCGCGGCGCCCAAAGGCAAAAGCAGCGGTACTAGCCTCGGATATCAATTGGAATTGCTACAACAATTTCGGTGGGCGCAGTAACTACATCCATCCCGACAAGATGCCATCGACGCCGACGATTAACTCCCGGTTGGAACTTAAACGCTATACGGATCCTGAGCATTTTCATTATCATTCTGAAGAATATCTCCCTCTTTCATTTGATCGTCCGGAGCCGATCAATCACGTGCCCGAAGAAGTGACGATTATGGATCCTATCGAGGGCCGATCACCCAACCACATTGCCCCGGCTGAGTGGCGTTTACTTGGCTGGTTAGAACGGGAAGGGTTTGATTATGACGTGTGGTCAGAAACGCAATTTCACTTTGGGAAACTCGACCTCGACAATTACAAGGTCCTGATACTTGGACCCCATCCGGAGTATTGGTCTGCGAAGATGTATTTCGAATTGAAAGACTGGGTGTTCAACCGAGGAGGACGATTGATGTACCTCGGTGGGAACGGGTTGAATTGCGAGGTCGAATTTCTCGATGAGTCAACCATTGTAGTGCACAATGGACACAGCAGGCGAAAATATGAGGAGAGTTATGAAAGTCGTTTCCACATGCGACAAGAGTCGGAAGCCAATTTGCTTGGAGTTGTGTACACGCAGACAGGAATCATGACGGCTGCTCCGTATCGGGTTGTGGATGGAAAACATTGGGTTTTCGAGGGGATGAGGTTTAAGAATGGGGATCTCTTTGGGGAAGAATCTCTTCATATGCGGGTTCCAGGCGGTGCATCTGGACATGAGACAGATAAGATTTCATCAAGATTCTCTCCTTCCAATGTACACTTGCTGGCGAAAGGAACTAATCCTGATGAAGGCGGTGCGGAGATGGTATTGCATGAAAGGGTGGGAGGCGGGGCGGTTTTTTCGACGGGCTCGATTACTTACCTGAGTTCGATCTTGGTGAGTGAGGCGACCTCAAAGATAACGGCAAACGTATTAAGTAGGTTTCTGGGCTAGAGCGATTTGTTTTGGTATATTCTGATGAAAACCTACCACTCTTTTTCTGTTTTATACGGGTCAGGATCGTCGATCGAGTGCGTGAAGCGAAAGGAGAATAGTTCTGCATTTCGAAGATGTATTCGCAACTTCCGCCAATAGAGATCCTGCCCCCTCCCTGTCGGGATCCTAGGATTGCTCTTCCAGGTCATGGTATGGTGAGTAGAGTCCCCGACGAAGGGATCGCACGCTTCCTTTGTGCAGGAACCAAGAACCTTATTATCCCGATCAAGGATCTCTATTCGGATGGAACCGTTTAAATAGCAGCGGCCATTAATCGCAAGCCGGCTCCCCAAGCTGATGAGGGGACGTGTAATCACTACACCTTCTCGGTAACGGTTGGCAAAGAGCCCGGCGTAGCTGTCTTTGCGCATTTTTGCCAACCCCATACCAAAGGCTGCGCCACATCCCAACGGGTCTTTTGCTTCCGGGTGGTCGATGCCTTCACGCTGTCCGACTAACCACCAGTCATGATGGAAATCGGTGCCACTATAGTAAAACCATAGCTCCTCATCGACTTCGATCGGAGGGTTGACAATTGTTACCATGTGGGAATCCCAGCAGTTCTCGTGGCTTCGAGCCAGAAAAGGTTGTCCCTTCATGGTTCGTCTCCATCGCAAACCATCGCGGCTGTGAAACAGCTGTACGTCCATCACGTTATCAACAGCTTGAAAAACACAGAGAGGAGCGAGATATTGGGTCCCAATCCGATAGGGCACCATTCCATAGAAGGATTCGTCGATATTATCTATGTCCTCATCTGCTGTCGCCAATAGAACTGGCTCGCTCCAATGCAGGAAATCGGCACTTCGAATTTGCCAGATGCGTCGTTGTGAGTATGTAGAAAAGTTGTCGGGCTCAAAGGGGCGTGAGAATGTTTCATTGCGGTTAAAGTGGGTACGAGTTGCGCCAGCTGTCATTAGGAAGTGTCGTGTGTAGGCAACATACTCTCTAGCTTCCCAATCATAGCCAACGATATGGACATCACAGAGTCGAGGCCCAGCATTGCCTACACAGGGGAGATCATCGTAGATTTGCCATTGAATTCCATCTGGGGAATAGGCTGCTACGATCTGACGGTTGCTATTTTGATTCCACATCCGGGTGAACAGCCCCTTAAAGCGCTCGGCTTCTGAGTTTGGAAAGGGATCTTCAACGACGGTGAGGCCGTGAGCGCTTGATTTGGAATTACCGAGAACGATATTGGTTTTACGGCCGGTAGTGGAGGTTCGGCCGATCTCCGGCTTTTCCCAAACTATACCGTTCGAACTTACCGCGTAGCACATACGGCTCTCAAGCCCGAGTTGCATTTTACTACCATCAGGTTCTCCAACAAGGATCTCATACCAACACTTGAAGAGGCCGTCCTGAGTGTCACGGATTACCGTGTAGTTGGCACAACCAAAGTAGGGCAATCCCTCCCAGTCTTCAGTTTTTTTGATCAGCGGACCGGTATCGTAACGCTCTGGGGTATGCCACAAACGGGTGACATCGGTCACGGATTCCAAGATTACGTTATCTACGAAGATCTGGATCCTATCTGCAACGTAGAGTTGGGTGCTGTCCTTGAAAAGTTCGTTCATGGGGCTTCTTTAGGGCCAGTAGATAATTTGAAGAAAAAGATCGTTTATGGGAAGTGCATCTGCCAATTTTGAGCCGGATCAATCGGGGTTGAAATTTAATCTGAATAGTTCATATTCCCGTGTCCAGGGAAGTGCCCAAATTTCGTCCTACTACCCAAATCAACTATATAATTCCCAGACAAACAGCTATGACAGTAAATCGATTATCTCGAGAACAAAGTTCGTTTTTCGACACATTTGGGTTTCTTTCCCTTCCCGGTTTCATGGCCGATGACATAGGAGAAATAACTGATGCCTTTGAGGAGGTTTGGGCTGAGCGCGGTGGAGGGCATCATGGGCAACCCCACGATGGCAAAAACAGATCCTGTATCGTCCCCTTCATAGACCAGCATGAACGGCTTTGTGCCCTCCTAGACGATCCCCGTATTGAAGGACTTCTGTGCAGTCTTTTAGGAGATGATTTCAACTACATGGGCTCCGATGGCAATTACTACGCAGGCGATACGCAGTGGCACTCCGATGGTTACACGAAAACTATTCGCCATACCAAGATTGCCTTTTACCTTGATTCGCTTACAAGAGACACCGGATGTCTCCGGGTGATTCCGGGTAGCCATCGGCTTGGGGAAGGGTACTCTGAAGTCCTAGAAGGTGAAGTTCGTGATTCAAAAGATCGTTGGGGTGTAAGAGGGGAAGAGGTTCCGGCTGTGGCCTTTGAAACGAAGCCAGGTGATATATTAATCTTTCAGCATAATCTGAAGCACGCTGCTTTTGGTGGTGGAGGGCGACGTCGTATGTTTACCATCAATTGTTGCCAGCGGTTTGGACAAGATCAGATCCATCTTCTAAAGAAGGATATTGCAGCCCGTGCTCGGTTCTGGGTAGATCGGAACTACGGCGAGAAGATGATCGCGACGGCAAATGAGCGTCGGATGGTCCATTTGGAGCAAGTCATGGCGAATGACAGTCACCTGGCGGAACTTAGCGCTAGGAGTCGTGAGGAAATGGTGGAGCCATCTAGGGGATAGGTAGTCTGGTCCAAAAATGGAGACTTGGGGAACAGGAGAGAAGACGATACGCAATGGGCGCCTGAGGCCCATAGGCTGAATGTATTGAGAAATTGCAAAAACTTGCTACTCGATTGCGATTTTCGCCAGGTAGATAGAAGTTTGCCCTTCATGAGAGGAATAGTAACTTACCCAAAGCATACCATCATGCCAGACCATGCCGGGGTAAGAGCAATCTCCGCCACTGGGTAAGGCTAGTACTGGATCATAACTGTTGCGGGTCATCTGTGCTAGAACGGTGATAGGTTTGCCGTCAGGCTGCATTCCTCGAGCAGAAGCCCAGAGAGAACGATTGGGAAGATGAATAAAATTGGGGCCGCCAAGGTTCGATTCAAGTTGCGTAAACGACCAATTCTCAAATGGCGGACGGCTCCTCCCAATCCAGTTGGGGCGAATAAGAGCAATCATCTCATCATCGGGCATGATTCGGAGTGTTGTCTCGCTAACGGTCCAGGTGTTATTGGGCAAGATGAATTCGGTGACCCACTCCCATTCGAGAGCATCTGATGTGCGATAGAGAAATCCCCTTCGAGGATTTTTGCCCTCACCCAGTTTAGATACGCAGTAGCCGACATTGTCCTTCCAAGTGACTCGCCATAGCCAGTGGTCCTCGGCAAGTAGTTTTTTATTAGGGGACCACGACCATCCATCATTGGAAAAGGCTACCCGGGGAGAACGCGTTACCTTAGCGTTGTTTTGGAGGGAGATCCCTCCCATTAGTAACAAAAGGCGACCGTCAGGCATGATCGATATTTTGGGATCGCGCAGATCAATGTTATTTTCGGAGAGTTGGGCTGTCGAGGTCCAGGAATCTCCATCCTCGGATACAATTACGCGGATCATTCCAATCGAGTTGCCATGGTTCGTTGCCTCCCGGAATGTGCACCACCATCTACCCTCGAACCGAATCAGATCAGTGAAGGCGTTGTGCGGTGCGTGGCTCCAGATTTTCTTAACGGAGAGAATCCTGGGTTGTTTATGCGGAACCTGGGAACTGTTCATCGGGAGAACTTAAAGTTACAGAAAGAGTAAAGTTCAGGTCTGTAGCCACTAGCTATTAAGTTTCCCCTAGGTTGCTCTTTAGGAGACGAAGCTAAATAACTTTCAATCATTGATGATGGCATCGCTATCGAAGAGTGAAATCAAGAGGCGTAACCCAGAATAAGTTTTAAGCTGGTATCGGGTCTATGGAAATTAAACAAGACGAAGAAAGCGAGGGATTTTTCTGTTTCAAACTAGAGGGAGTTGCTGTTAAAAATGATCCACAGTTACCCCCCCATCCGAACATAATCATCAGGGAAAAAGATAGGCCGTACAAGCTCGTAAGGGTCAGTCTGTCTCGGCGTGCCGGCCGGAACTCGATACTCCATGATCGCATCTTCGTTGAGGTCAAGACCAAGGCCGGGTAGAGTGGGAATTTTAATTACGTCGCCATGAATTTCAAAAAGATGTGGTGTATTCATCAGCTGAAGTAGGGGTTCCCACTGTTCTTCTGGTCGAAACGGCGGGGTGATTACTGCTACTTCAAGCATTTTACAGCTTTCAATTGAGGCTGCTAACTGGATCACAGGAGCTAGAAGTAGGTGGTTAGCCCCGTGCATGATAAGGGGAATACGAAAACCTTCGGCAATTGCAGCAATACGATGGACCGTCATGATTCCACCGGAAAGGAACGCATCAGGTTGCCAGATATCAAGCGATTTATGGGTTCCGTAACGGATGAAGGGCTCGAGACCGAAATCACGTTCGCCAGCGGTGATAGGAAGATCAACGGATTTAGTGAGCCGGGCATAGCCGTCAACATCTCCGTGTTCTAAAGGCTCCTCTAACCAGTCTGCCTGGAGAAAATACAGGCAGCGGGCGATTTCAAGAGCTTTCTCGATATCCCAGAGGCTTCCTGAGCACGAAGCCGTTCGATCGAACATGAATCGGACCTTATCTGGGCCTCCCAAATAATCGCGCAAATGTTGAAACATTTCAATCCTATCGAATGGGTTTTCATCCCATATCTGAAGTTTTATTGCGCGGTACCCATTTTCCACATACTTAATTATATCCTCCAGTTCCTGTTGAATTGGAGTCTTCTGTAGAGCAGGCCAGCAAACCGTGGCATACATTTGAATTTCCTGGCGGAAAGATCCGCCAAGCAGACGGTATATTGGTTGGTTAGTTGCTTTCCCGAGTAGATCCCAGAGAGCATGTTCAACGCTTGCGGCGCGGCCCAGTCCGCGGGCGACATATTCCCCGATCCGGAAAGGATCGTTACCAAGGAGCATCGGACGGACAAGTGAGTTGAGTAGAGTATCGCGCACTTCACCAACTCCCCAGCCGGTCAGATTTTCGTTGGTTTGTACTCGCACAAATCCGACTTCGCCGTATTTACCTGCCCGCAGTTCATCGTCCGTGCATGGAACTTGGACTCGGATTGTATCGATGCTGGTGATTATCATATTTTCGCTCTAAACATTTCTCCTTAAAGTGAAGATATGTTAAGGATACTTTACTTTCCTGCCAATCTCCAGACCTTAAAACTTCATCTACAATGGGTTGGCAACACCAGAAGTGTTGATTTCTCAGAACTCAATTTTGGGGTCAATAGTTAATGAGTAGCCGCCCTATATGCGGATTGAAAATCTTGATCCAGGAACAGAGCGTCTCCCTCGGAGACGTCCGGCTAGATTGTACCTTGACTATGATTGGGACAAGGGGGCCTTTACAAGCACGATACCCCTATAAATCCGGGTTTCGGTTTTCTAAATGAAGGGTTTTACCCATTTAGTCTGTTGCGGATAATCGGTGCTTCCTAGGGGCTTTGACACCCGAGCAGTCGAGTAAGCGTGTCGCGATTCATGGAGTTAACCCGGTTCAGGATACTTCGGATTTGGTGATAAAGGTTAGCTTTCTGTAGGTGTCTCGGGAGAAACAGCGGCGTTATTATAGTGGAGTTTCGTAACTCTGATATTTGCTGATGGAGCTTCTGATTTCCCAGAGATAAGACTCGAAAAATTCGAAGAGTCCATTTTAGTTAGTGGCAGAAATTGAGGAGACCTCCAATGAGTAAAAAGATTGTGATTGGAATTACGCGGGAATTTTTGAATGCGGAGGGTAATTTCGCTCTTCCCGGACCCGGACTAAAACTTTTCGACGAGATGCCAGGGGTTGAGTATCGGTTATTTAGCGAGGATCTTCCGGTAGTGACTCCTGAGCAGGTGCTCGGATGCGATATGGTTATTTCGGGCGGAGTCCGATGGGAGAGCAGCTCCTTTGAAGGAATTAATCAACTCGTGGCGGTGCTCTATACTGGAGTCGGATACGAGCATCTAGATCTTGATATTATGACCGAGGCCAACGTGATGTTTTGCATTGCGCCTGATGCGGTGCGCCGGCCAATGGCCTCGATTATCATTACTTTGATACTAGCACTAACTTTACAGCTAATTAACAAGGATCGCATCACACGCCAAGGGCGTTGGGAGGAACAAGAACGATTTCGTGGTGAAGGTGTAACTGGTAAAACCCTCGGCTCAATTGGAGTAGGGAATATTGGCCATGAGATGTTTATGTTAGCTAAACCTTTCGGAATGCGGCATCTGGGGTGTGACCCCAATGTGACTCAGGAGGCGGTCGCCGATGTTGGGGTTGAGTTGGTCGATTTGGGTCGTTTGTTGTCGGAGTCTGATTTTGTGAATGTGAGTGTTCCGCTTAGTGAGCAGACATGGCATTTGATTGGGGAGTCTGAACTGAAGAAAATGAAGCCTTCGGCTTATCTGATCAATACCTCCCGGGGTTCCGTTGTTGACGAGCCAGCTTTGATACGGTCTCTGCAAAGGGGCCAAATTCGTGGAGCTGGCCTCGACGTGTTTGAACAGGAGCCCGTAGATCCTAATAATCCGCTCCTAAAAATGGAGAACGTTGTGGTTTCGCCTCACTCTCTATGCCACACGGAGGAATTTTATATGAGAGCATGGACTGGAAAATTACGGCAGGCCAACCAAATTGCTCGAGGGAAGGTGCCTGATCATGTCGTCAATAGGGAAGTTCTAGATAAATTGGAGTTGCGGACAAAGCTTTGCAAATTTGGGGAAATTTAAGAACTCTCGTTGATTTTGGCTGGATTATAAACGTGAACTCTAGGTAACTACATTTTTTTCTCCGGAACCTTCAGCTGAGTAAACTTGAAGTCGGGTCCTTTAGAAAATGTGGCTCCGTAACCTAGTCCCCAATCGTACGGGCCGTCACCGGCTTGATCCTCGGCCCAGGCCTTGAGAGGAACGCTATCCCAATTTTGAGTGAACCAATACTGGGACTCAGGACTGGATGTGGGTTCGCTCCCGAGAGGGTTTCCGCTATGTCCCATCGATCCGAGGAGTTGCCGACGGATCGGTGAGCTGTGGGCTATCAGATCGGAATTTTGTTCAATGTACCCACTAGGCTTAATCCACCGTGGAGAATAGCTGACATTGAATGCCTTACGAAAATTCTCTGAAAGATTGGGGGTGACGCTATGAAGCGTAGTTGGACGCCACAGCATGGCGCTCCCGGCCGGAACTCGGATTTGTACGATTTCGTCAGGATTCAGCCACTCCTCCCAAGTGGATCGCTGATTGCGATCCCATTTATAGCTACCTCGCACCATTAGGATATTACTATGTCCCGGTTCGGTGTGATCCGAAATGTACCAGCCCACTTTAAAATCTAGAAGTGGCATGACTCCGTCGACTGTGGTGCCGGCAAACTCTTCTTCGTAGTCAAAGTGCCAGCCTAGTTTCAACCTTTTGGGATTGGAGCCGTCTTGCAGGGGCGCCGCGTAGTCGAAAACGGAGTCACGATTCTGGATGTTCCACCCTAACGCATCTACTACTAAGGGAAGGATCTTCGGATGGTCCAATAAGGCCAGGAAGGCTGCATGGCGTGCCAGTCCGTTGCGACAAGAGACGCTTTCCTTAGATCCCACGCCTCTTTCCTGCCGAAGGTGATCCGCGACCTCGTCCATTGCGGACGATATCTGCTCCAATTCCTCGCCTGCTAGGACATTTTCCAGCACCGTCCAGCCCCAATCGTTGAGCTCGTGTATTTGGGTCTCTGTTATCGCAATAGTCATTTTGGAAGTCCTCTTGATTTGGTAAAACTTGGATCGTCTTCCACTGGGGGCAGGTAGCTTTCTGATTAGTTAAAGTTCTATTCTCTTCAAAATTCGTTGTAATTCTATCAGGGTGATAGTTACGAATCCATCGAAATTCCCCTTCAGGATGGGGTAATTCCCCAACAGTTTAATCGGGTATTTCCCACGACCACTTCCTCAGAAATATAGGATAGAGGTTAACTAGAAGATATTGTTAGAAAGTTACAACTTCGAATTGAATATAGACTTGCTGGCTTCCTATATTAATGTGAACGTACCCTCCCGGTGAGCGCAGAGGAAGAGATTGAGCTGGCTCGAAAGTATGTTAACCTTTCCAATCGTTACGAATTAGAAATGGTTTTTCGTATGTTCGATGAGAATGCGGTATATCATTCTAATTATGTAGGCTCATTCAAAGGCTTGGTGGCAATATCTACAATGATGCGGGAATTTTTCGCGCGGCATACCGATGTCCGTTGGGTGGTAGACAAGTACAGCATCTCTAAAAAGGGAGGTGTTGAATTCGATTTTGTTCGACGTAATTCCGACCCAGAGTCAGGTAAAGAAACAAGCGGAAGAGGGCGGGAGCGAATCGTTTTCAATGATACAGGCCTCATTATGAAGATCGAAGTGGATACATTTAAATCCAGACCTTAATAGTTTTAATAATGGGTGCCTAACCCGAAAGATTCTTGGATACTCGCTGGACCTTATGACGAGTAACTATATTCCCGCGAGAGTCTCTTCCTTTGAGCGCAAGTTGCGAAAAGTCGAAGTCGATGATCTTGTTTCGAGCTTTTGATTGTGGGTCCAGGTGGAGATGGACGATCCCTTCTGATTCACCACATGTTATTTGGTTAAAAAAGAGAATACGAGTCCCTGGATTTCCCTGTGCAAGATCATAAAGCTTGTCCCTGGTAACCCCAGAAACACGAAACTTTTTTGCAAAGGTGCGGCCAGATTTACCGTCTCGATAAATCATGCTGTAGACGACTGGAACTTCTTTGTTGAATACAGCGATGTGGGCAGGGTTTTTCCCTACAAATGACTTTTCGGTAACACGCGATACCTGCATTGTACCGTCCCTCCTGAAGACAATGATGTCATCCATTCGTGAACATTTTTCTATGGCTCGTTCGCGTTTCAGTCCAACACCGGCAAACCCTTCCTGGGCGTTAAGAAAGAGAGTTTCTCCGGCCACTGCTACTTTGGAGGCGATAATCCTATCAAACTTTTCGATGGAGGTGCGTCGCTTCTGGTTTTCGCCAAATTGATTTTTCAATTCCTTCAAGTATCGAACCGTGTATCGAGTCAGGCCCTTGAGATTTCCCTGGACCTGATCAATATCCCTTTCGAGGGCGGCAATTTGGTCGACTGCCTTTAGCAAGTCGTACTTTGAGATTCTTTTTATGCGGATCTCGAGAAGTCGGAGAATATCATTTTTTGTTATTTTTCTCTTCAGCAGTCCTTGGTAAGCTGCAAGAGCAGCTGAAACCACATTTATTACTCCATCCCAAGTTGCTTTGGTCTCAATTTTTCGGTAGACCTTTTTTGCAATAAAGATCCGTTCAAGTGAGAGAGAATGCCATTGCTCGAGGAGTTCATTTAGGCGGATCTCAAGTTCCTGCCCGAGTAGTTCTTTAGTCTTGAACGCGGAACGCTTAAGAAGGTCGTTGACGGAAAGAAAGCGAGGTTTCATGTTATCGATCACGCAAGTATTCGGAGCAATTGATACTTCGCAGTCGGTGAAGGCATAGAGCGCCTGGATTGCCTGGGGGGAATCGGTACCGGGTGGAAGGTGGACTATAATCTCAACTTCCTCGGCGGTATTGTCTTCAATTTTGTTAATTTTGATCTTCCCCTTTTCGTTAGCCGCAAGAATTGAATCGATCAGGCTCGTAGTTGTTGAACCGAAAGGTATCTCCACGATCGCCAGTCTCCTTCTTGGGAGGATTTCAATTTTCGCCCGGATTCGGACCCTCCCACCTCGCATTCCTTCGTTGTAGTCACTACAATCGGCGATTCCCCCGCTTGGAAAATCAGGAAGGATATTTGTCTTCTTTCTTCGAAGAGCATCGATTGATGCATCGACCAGCTCATTAAAGTTGTGGGGTAGGATTTTGGTTGAGAGGCCGACCGCTATACCTTCTGCACCGTGTGCTAAAAGAAGAGGAAATTTCACTGGGAAGCTGACAGGTTCCCTGTTGCGTCCATCGTAGGAATTGACCCAGAGGGTTGTTTTAGAATTAAAAATAACTTCTAAAGCAAATTGAGAGAGGCGTGCCTCAATGTAACGGGCAGCTGCAGCAGGATCTCCGGTAGCAGGATTTCCCCAGTTCCCTTGGCAGTCGATGAGAAGATCTTTTTGGCCCAGCTGAATGAGAGCATCCGCGATGGCAGCGTCTCCGTGGGGGTGGTATTTCATAGTGCTGCCGACAATGTTGGCCACCTTGTTATAGCGACCATCCTCCATTTCTCGCATGGAATGAAGGATGCGGCGTTGAACTGGTTTCAATCCGTCCTCTATACTGGGCACAGCCCGTTCAAGAATAACGTAAGAAGCGTAATCCAAAAACCACTCACTATACAAATCGGCGACGTGAGGAACAACGGTAGCCGGAGCTCGTTTTTTCTTTCGGACCATTAACGCAATCTAGATTAAGCTGAAAGTAGGGCCTGATCTACTTTTAGATTTCTAATGATAAATTGCTGGCGCTCGGGGGTATTCTTTCCCATGTAGAAACTAAGTGTTTCTTGGATCGACATCTGTCTCCCGATGACGACTGGATCGAGTCTCATCTTCTCGCCGATGAAATTCTTGAACTCATCTGAAGAAATCTCACCAAGGCCCTTAAAACGGGTAATCTCGGGATTTGGGTACAATCGCTTGACGGTTGCGTTTTTCTCTTCCTCAGAGTAACAGTAGGCCGTTTCCTTCTTGGTTCTTACCCTAAAGAGGGGTGTTTGCAAAATATAGAGGTGCCCCTGCTTGACTAACTCGGGAAAGAACTGGAGGAAGAAAGTGATCAGCAAAAGTCGAATGTGCATCCCATCGACATCGGCATCGGTAGCGAGAACCACTTGATTGTAACGTAAATCATCAAGATTTTGTTCGATGTTGAGCGCATTTTGGAGCAGGTTGAATTCTTCATTCTCATAGACCACCTTTCGGGCGAGGCCGTGACAATTTAGGGGTTTGCCCCTCAGGCTGAAAACGGCCTGAGTTTGGACGTTCCGTGCCTGAGTAATCGAACCACTGGCGGAATTTCCCTCCGTAATAAAGAGGGTAGATTCCAAACGTCTACGGTCTTTGCTGTCGAGATGGGTTCTACAGTCCCTCAATTTGCGGTTGTGAAGACGTGCCTTACGGGCTCGCTCCCTCGCGATTTTCTGTATGCCTCTGAGTTCCCTTCGCTCTTTCTCACTTTCAAGGATCTTTTTCAGGAGGAGGTTGGCAGTTTCGGGATGACGGTGGAGATAGTTGTCGAGTTCTTCCTTAACAAAAGTATTGATGTACCCTCGAATCGAGTCCCCGCCGGGTGCCATCTCGTGTGAACCTAACTTCGTTTTGGTCTGAGATTCAAAGATGGGTTCTTCCACCCTGATGCTCAAAGCAGCGATTATGGAAGAACGAATGTCCGAAGTGTCAAAACTCTTCTTGTAGAATTCCTTCAGGGTTCTCCCAAGCGCTTCTCGAAACGCTGCTTGATGGGTGCCTCCCTGGGTTGTGTTCTGACCATTGACAAAAGAGTAGTACTCCTCTCCGTATTGCCTGCCGTGGGTAAAGGCAATTTCGACATCGATTCCGCGCAGGTGGATAATAGGATATAGGGGCTCTTCATTCAGATTCCCAACCAAAAGATCATAAAGTCCATTCTTGGACTTAAAGCGTTTCCCGTTCAATCTCAGCATGAGACCACGATTTAGATAGGCGTAATTTCGAATCATATTCTCTACATATTCTTCCCGAAATTTAAAATCGCCAAAGATCTCAGAATCAGGGGAAAAGGATACAGAAGTGCCGTCACTATCGCTAGTCTTCTGATTCACTCGGTGCTTCCGTGTTACCTTGCCACGGGAAAACGATAATCGTCGGGTCTCTTTGTTACGAACCGCTGAAATCTCGAATTCCAAGGAAAGCGCGTTGACCGCCTTAAGACCAATTCCATTGAGCCCCACCGATTTTTTGAAAGCTTCGGAATTGTACTTCGCGCCGGTGAAAATTCCCGCTGCGCAGTCCTGTATCTTAGTCAATGGTATTCCTCTTCCGTAGTCCCGAACCGAAACGCTGTTATTTCCTAAAGAGATGTCGATTACCTTTCCAAAACCCATCACAAATTCGTCGACTGAATTGTCCACCACCTCTTTCAGCAAAACATAGATACCGTCGTCGGCAGCTGAACCGTCCCCCAGTTTACCGATATACATCCCCGGTCGCAGGCGGATGTGTTCCTTCCAGTCCAATGTTCGGACGCTTTTTTCAGTGTAGGCTTGGTGAGACATTTGCTATAATGTTTTCGTGATGACTGCCAATTGGATGCTTTTGTGGAAGAAGCTCACATGAACAATTGGAGATACATCTGGATTTATTTCCTGGCAAGAATATACGTAAACAAATGAGCACTAAAGAAAATTTCTGATTTCTCTTGATGGGAATGTGAAATAAACCCAACTCGCGAGTGTATCTACGATTTGAATTTCAAGAGGATTACCCATCCCATTTTGTCTTGCTTGGAGGTGGTAAATTGTCAGCATTCGGATATTCGGATGGAGGAGGCAATTCTTCCCCCTTTTTATCATGATTAGGAAATTCACCAATCCGTCTCCCTTGTACAGTTGGGAATACGAACACGATTCTTGCGGGGTGGGGTTTGTTGCGAACATTCGGGGTGAGCGGTCTCATACGATTATTGACCGGGCGGTAGTTGGGTTAAATAATCTGGCTCACCGGGGTGCGATCGATGCGGATGCGGTGACCGGGGACGGTTCTGGAATACTGACTCAGATTCCTTATGAGCTCTTTCGAGACTTCCTAAAATCAAAAGGCAAGCAACTCTTCAGAGAATCAGATTTAGCGATCTGTGTTGTCTTCTTGCCTCGGGATGATGAGTACGCTGAGGCGCATGGGAGGAAGATTATAAGGGATGCGATTGACGGAGAGGATCTCGCTTTTCTAGCTTGGAGGGAAGTCCCTGTAAATCCAACTTGCTTGGGGAAGACAGCAGAGTTGAGTCGGCCTCTGATTCTTCAGGCGCTCGTGGGCCGCAAGGAAAAGGAGGGAAAAGAGGAAAGTCTGACTGAAACGGAAGAAGCAGAGGCCTTTGAAAGGAGCTGTTTCTTGGCCATGAAAATGGCTGAGAAGAGGGCGACCGAAGAGAAGTTCGAAGATTTTTACATTGTCAGTTTCTCCAGTCGGACGATCACATACAAGGGACTGTTGAGCGCCCCTCAAATACGTCGGTTCTTCCTTGACCTAAAATCTCCTCTCTACACTTGCGCGTTTGCTATCTTTCACCAACGGTTCGCTACTAATACGATACCTGATTGGACACGGGCTCAACCCTATCGAATGTTGGCTCATAATGGAGAGATCAACACCATTCGCGGGAACCGAAATTTGATGCGTGCGCGTGGCTTTGCCTCCTCCTTCGGGATTTGGGATGATCGGTTTGCCGACCTGCACCCGATAATCCAGCCGGAGATGAGTGATTCGGCAAGTTTTGACAATGCCCTGCAACTGATTGCACTTTCCGGTCGGTCTAGTGTCGAAAGTATATCCATGATGATGCCGGCATCATGGGAGAAAGATAAAGGTTTGCCGCGAGAAGTTAGGGATTTCTATCATTTCCACTCCACCATGATCGAGCCGTGGGACGGACCCTGTGCTATTGTATTCACTGATGGGCGCTTTGTGGGTGCATCCCTGGATCGCAGCGGATTACGGCCCCTCCGCTATAAGGTCTACGATGACGGGACTATTGTCATGGCTTCAGAGGCCGGGATAATTCCCGACTGGGGAGCCAAGGTAGTGACTAATGGCCGACTGGGACCAAGTAGGATGGTGGCGGTAGACCTTAAGGAAAAAAAACTACTTGAAGATGGCGATCGTCAGTCTTACCTAGCCAGACTGGGCGATTTTGGCAAATGGTGCAGGGATTCGATCCATAACCTACACGATCTCTCAAAAGCCCAGGCCGAATACGATGAGATCTCGGTCGATCCCGAGACTGTGGAGGCCCTTCAGGTAGTATTCGGATACCACTTGGATGAACGCGAATTGGTCCTGATGCCCATGGTCGAGACCGGGATGGAGTCCCTCGGCTCAATGGGTGATGATACCCCTCTTGCAGTCCTTTCTCGTCGACCACGACTCCTTTATTCCTATTTCAAACAACTATTTGCTCAGGTAACGAATCCGGCAATCGATTCCACCCGGGAGCACCTGATGATGTCGTTGAATATGTATTTAGGCGGCCGCTTGGAATTGTTTGAGGTCAAAGAACTCCCGCACGACCGAGAGTTTCTGGAGTTGGAAACTCCAATTCTCCTGGATCATGAGTATTGGAGGATCTACTCCACAACCTTCCTTCGTGGCCGTATTCTAAAGTTGGACGCCGTCTTCGAAGCAAGCGAAGGAAAGGCCGCTCTTGAAACTGAGATCCAGGTTCTTAGAAAGAGGGCGCGAACGGCTGTAGCAATGGAAGGAGTGCGTGTTATTGTCGTTTCCGATCGTAAGGTGAACGAAAACAAGGCACCAATCCCAATGTTGTTAGCAGTTGGGGCGGTTCATCAAGAATTGGTTCGAACCGGACAGCGGCTAAAAGCCGATATTGTTGCTGAGACAGGAGAAGTGCGGGATGTCCATCAGGTTGCCTGCCTGGTTGGATTTGGGGCCAATGCTGTTCATCCTTATCTGGCGCTCGATGTGGTCCGGACTCTGATTTCCCGTCAAGAGACTGGGGGAATCAAAATTGAGGAGGGGGTGGAAAACTATCGAAACGCCCTTAACAAAGGTCTTCTTAAGATCATGTCCAAAATGGGGATCGGGACTCTTTTTAGCTATCAGGGTGCGCAAATTTTCGAAGCAATTGGTTTGGACAAAAAGCTAGTCGAGGACTGTTTTTATGGAACCCCATCTCCAATTGGAGGGATTTCCTATGGAGAGATTGCCGAGGAGGTCCTGGTTCGGCATGGCAATGCATACGCCAGAGGAATAGAGCCAGTAGCTGTCGAATCGGACGGTTATTTCCAAGCAAAGCGCAATGGCGGTGAATTCCACAACTTGAATCCGAAGGTCGTTTCGGGGATGAATAAATTCCTCCGGAAGAGCGGCCTTGAAGGTTTTGAACTCTTCAAAACAGTGAGCGATGAGCATGTTCCTGTGGCTCCAAGAGATCTACTGAAGTTAAGATTCCCTAACGAGGAGATCCTGTTGGGTAATGTGGAGTCAGTTGAGGAAATTCGTCGACGTTTTACTACAGCAGGCATGTCTTTGGGAGCCCTTTCCCCGGAGGCACATGAATGTCTTGCTATAGCTATGAACAGTATCGGGGGAAAGTCGAATTGCGGAGAAGGTGGTGAAGATCCAAAGCGGTTTTCTCTTTTGGAAACTGGCGAGAATGCAAATAGCGCAATTAAGCAAGTGGCTAGCGGGCGGTTTGGAGTTACGGCAGAGTACCTAGCTAATGCCAAGGAAATAGAAATCAAAATTGCCCAAGGGGCAAAACCTGGAGAAGGAGGTCAGATTCCGGGTCACAAAGTCTCTGAAATAATAGCACGTCTCCGTTATAGCGTTCCAGGGGTGCCCCTTATTTCTCCGCCACCGCATCACGATATCTACTCAATCGAGGATCTTGCCCAGCTAATTTTTGACCTCAAGGAAGTTAACCCGCGGGCAAAGGTGTGTGTTAAGTTGGTTTCTAGTTCCGGAGTTGGTACGATTGCGGTGGGGGTGACGAAAGCATATGCTGACATTATTCTTGTTTCAGGACATGAAGGAGGGACTGGCGCTTCGCCTTTATCTTCAATTAAAAATGCTGGATCAGCTTGGGAAATTGGGATTGCGGAGGTTCACCAGATTCTCATGATGAATGGTCTTCGTAATCGAGTGACCCTGAGGACTGACGGAGGGATGCGGACGGGGCGTGATATTGTGATCGCGGCGATACTTGGAGCAGAGGAATACAATTTCGGAACCGCGGCCTTGATTGCTGCTGGTTGCGCTATGTTTCGGGTCTGTCATCTTAATACTTGTCCTGTAGGAGTGGCCACCCAGGATGAAAAGCTTAGGGAGAAATTTAGGGGAAAAGCTGAAAATGTTGTTAGGTTTTTTAATGCGGTGGCAGAAGATGTTCGCCGATATCTGGCAAAATTGGGGTATTCGAGGCTTGAGGATATTATTGGGAGAACTGATCTCGTTGAGCAGATTGAAGATCCGGAGAATCCAAAAACTAAGAAAATCGATCTTTCACCAATACTCTTCAACCCGGATCTCTCAGGGGATCTCCCGAGGGTTAATACGCGCAGTCGTAATGACAGTCCCGGCCATGAGGGGTCCCTCGATCATCAGATTTTACAGGATGCAAGGAGTGCGATCCTGCAGAAACGTAGGCGTTATGTCGGCACTTACACGATTAACAACACGCACCGTGACGTTGGTACGCGCCTATCAGGTGAAATTGCCTACATGTATGGTAACCGAGGATTGAAGCAGGGATCACTAGATCTTACTTTTCGAGGAAGCGCAGGACAAAGTTTTGGTGCTTTTCTTGTTCCTGGCGTTCACTTGCGGTTGATGGGTGAGGCTAATGACTACGTAGGCAAGGGTATGCATGGTGGCCAAATTATAGTTCGTCCAAACGAGGAGGAGACCTTCACGTGGCACGAGAACTTCATCTTGGGGAACACCTGTATCTACGGAGCGACGGGCGGGTTTCTTTTTGCTGCCGGAAGCACGGGTCAACGATTTGCAGTCAGAAACTCCGGAGCTACCGCGGTTGTCGAAGGTGTCGGCGATCACGGGTGCGAATACATGACTCGAGGTACAGTTGTGGTGTTGGGTCCGACGGGGAGGAATTTTGGTGCTGGAATGAGCGGTGGGCTGGCTTTTGTCTACGATTCCGATCTAACGTTTAAGGACAGAGTCAATCTGGAAATGGTGAGTATTGAAGGAATGCAGTTCGATGAGGAGGCCGAGGAATTACGCAAACTGATTCACCTCTATGCTAAGTTGACGGGAAGTCCCTATGCTCGTAAGGTTCTTAAAGATTGGGAAGGGGCGATCCTAAGGTTTCGAAAAGTGATACCAAATGCTCTTTCTACAGATACCGTTTACCCTCAGTATCAATTCGATATTCACGCACAAGCTTTAGCTGTATAGTTTTAAAATTCAACTGGGCTTGGAAGGATTAAAGTCGTTTCTCGCTCGACTTGCTTAATTCTTTGGGGATTTGGTCTGCTAGGACTCTTTTGACAGGTTCCAAACAATTCATAAGACTGCGCGACCAATGAAGGGGGAGAATAGAGAGACTCGCATCCTTATAATCGATGATGATGCCGAGATTAGGTACTCGATTCACCGGGTGCTTTCCAGAGGCGGATACTCGGTTTCGCTGGCAGGTAGTGGAGATGAAGGTCTGAAGAAAGCCGAAAACGAAAATCCCGATGTTGTCTTTCTTGATAATCGAATGGAAGGAATGTCCGGAATTGAAACCCTTCAGCGCCTTCTCGATTTGAATCCTAACTTTGTTGTTTTGATCATGACCGCTTACGGCACCCCCCAGACTTCAATTGAAGCAATGAAATTCGGGGCCTATGATTTCATCTTGAAACCTTTTGATTCGGAAAAGTTGCTGGGTCTTACGGCACGGGCTTATCGAGCCCGTTGCAATCTTGAAAAATCAGCTGGCGAGGAGTACTCACTGGTCGATTCGGATGACTACAAGGACAGTATGGTAGGAAATTCAGATGCAATGCAGGCCGTCTATAAGACGATTGGGCAGGTTGCAGCGAGCGATGTTACTGTCCTAATATCCGGAGAAAGCGGGACTGGGAAGGAACTTGTGGCAAAGTGTATCTGTAACCATAGCCTCCGTGAGAAAAAGTCCTATGTGGCAGTCAATTGTGCTGCTTTGCCGGACAATCTCATTGAAAGCGAACTTTTTGGACATGAAAGAGGATCCTTTACGGGTGCTACGGCACAAAAAATCGGGAAATTTGAACTTTGCGATGGCGGAACAATCTTTCTCGATGAAGTTGGCGATATGTCGCCCCTAACGCAAACGAAGCTCTTGCGTGTTCTTCAGGAGGGAGAGTTTCAGAGAGTTGGAGGTAACGAGACTATAAGGGTAGATGTAAGAGTAATCGCAGCTACAAACCGGGATCTCGAAGAAATGGTTGCTCATAGTAAGTTTCGGGAGGATCTTTACTACCGTCTTAACGTCGTTCGCATTCGCTTGCCAGCCTTGAGAGCAAGAACTGAGGATATTCCTGCTCTTATCGATTTTATCCTACGCAGAGTTTCTAACAAAGGTCAGACAAGAGTGAGGGCCTTCTCGGAGGAATCGCTATCAATGATGATGAAGTATAACTGGCCGGGAAACGTTCGGGAATTAGAGAACGTTGTGCAGCACTGCACCGTTATTGCACAAGGAGAGATTATCCTCCCTGATGACTTGCCGGATCAGATTCTTCCTGATGGGGCAAGTAAAAACTCGGAGATTAGCGACCAGGGTTTTGGATCCGGATTGCCCTCGGATAGAGAGCAGCATGGAGTATTATCGGCTGGGTCGGAGTTAGACAATGCGAGCTCCTTGCTTTCAGAGATGGTAGAAGTTGATCGTAACTCTTCTCGATCGATGTTGAAGGGTGTAGACAAAGAAATCAGTTTAGATACCGAGTCAGACGCTGCTTATGATCGGGTATTCGCTGAACTTCGCCGTCAATCGGACCAATCTATTCTACGTACTCTTGAGATCGAAATGATTCATCGGGCACTCAAAGAAACTGGCGGGAATCAAGTAAAAGCGTCAGCCCTTCTCGGCATAACACGGGCCACTTTGAGAAAGAGGATAGAACAATACTCCATCCGTTACTAGGAATCCTTTGGAATGACAAGTGTTGTGAAGAAACCTGAGATCTTACAGATTTCAAATCTCTCGCGATCGCATTAACCGAATGGTTGCTAACCATATCGCCTCTCGAATTCGCCTAAAAATCCGATGAGGGCTTTAACCCCTTCGATTGGCATTGCGTTATATAGGGAAGCCCTCAGGCCGCCGATCGCCCGATGTCCCTTTAAGGCGTAGAGGCCTTCTTTCTCAGCCTCATTCAGCAATCTTGCCAACAGACCTTCCCTTGCAAGATCAAATACTACGTTCATAATTGAACGATGTTCGGGTAAGGCAAAGGTCTTATAGAATTGTGTTCCGTCGAGATATCTATAAAGAAGAGCTGCTTTCTTCTCGTTAATTTTCTCCACTGCGGCAATTCCTCCCTGAGACTTTAACCACTGTAAGACTCTATTCGCCAGAAAGATAGAAAATGTGTTGGTCGTGTTGACGAGAGACTCCTTCTCTTCGATTAGAGTATAGTTGAGGAGAGGTGGAGTCGATGGTGAAGCAAAGCCAAGTAAATCTTTGCGAATTAATGCGATTGATAAGCCGGAGGGCCCAAGATTTTTCTGGAAGCCCGCGTAGACCATACCAAACTTTGAATAATCTACTTCTCGGGATAGAATTTCCGAGGTAGCATCCACAATGAGTGGAAGGGAGTCAGTGTTGGGAAAATGCTGCCATCGAGTTCCGAAAATTGTATTGTTGCTTGTAATGTGGAGATAGGAAGCATTTGAGTCTATCTTACTATCCGGTAGATTGGGAATCCGATCGAAGTGAGTGTTTTCACTGCTTGCGATTGTTTCAACGGTACTGAAGATCTTCGCATCTTCGGCCGCGATCTTGGACCAATATCCTGAGACAACGTAGAGGGCTTTACGAGAAGGTCGTCGGGCGATGAGATTCAGCGGGAGAGCAGAGAAGTGCATACGAGCACCGCCATGCATATAAAGAATTTGATGTGAACTAGGAAGGGTGGTTAGATCACTAAAAAGTTGCGATGTCTCATCCATCAGTTCACGAAATTCCTTTGATCGATGACTGATCTCGATAATAGAAGCGCCTATTTTCTGATAGTCGGGTAATTCTGCCTGAACCCGTTCAATTACTGGGGTTGGAAGCATTGCGGGTCCCCCGCTGAAGTTATAGACACGAGAGGTCATGAAATTCTAACTATTTTCGTAAATTTCGGCTCCATTTATTTCCAAGTATTCTATATTAAAATAATCAACTACGTTATGGAAAGTGAATTTGCAGTAGGGAAACAATTGCTTATGAAAGTACTAGTTGCAGATCCAATCTCGGAGAGTGGACTGAAATATCTCGAGAGCGAACCTAATATCGAGGTGCTCAATGCAACTTCTGTCCAGAAAAGTGAACTCCTGAAGTTGGCAATTGATGTCGACGCTATAATTGTAAGAAGTGAGACCGTTGTTTCGGCTGACCTTTTGGAGGTTGCTTCCGAGCTAAAGGTTGTTGGGCGTGCTGGCGTTGGTTTGGACAACATCGATCTCGAAGAAGCGACCCAGAGGGGTGTTGTCGTCATGAATACTCCAGAGGGTAATACTGTCGCAACCGCGGAGTTGACAATGACTCATCTTCTCTGTTCAGCGCGGCCGATAACGCAAGCATATATGAAACTCAACGCAGGCGAGTGGGAACGGAAGAATTTTTCCGGCTCCGAGCTTCGCGGAAAGACCCTCGGTATAATCGGAATGGGGCGAATTGGAGGCGAAGTGGCAAAGAGGGCGAAAGGATTCGATATGCGGATTATCGGATACGATCCCCATGTAACAGAGGATCGTATTAATTCCCTTGAGGTAGATAGGGTTGAGCTCAAGGAACTTTTCCGGCGAGCAGATTTTGTGACGGTGCACATTCCACTCACCGATTCTAGTCGACACCTGATCGATGCAAGAGCTCTTGATCAGATGAAGGAAGGGGTTCGAATCATTAACTGTGCTCGCGGGGGAATTGTTAAAGAGGCGGATTTGGTTAAAGCACTGCGTTCAGGGAAAGTCGCTGCTGCTGGAATGGATGTTTTTGAAAAGGAACCATTGCCGAAAGACAGCGAACTCCGTAATTGTCCGAATCTAGTTATTTCCCCGCATTTAGGTGCCTCGACCGAGGAGGCGCAGGAGAGCGTGGGGCTTGAAATCTCGAAGGCTGTAACCGAGATGCTCAATGGAGGAATTATTCGGAATGCGGTAAATATGCCGGTTATGGACAGGCGCACGTTCATGATAATTAAGCCTTATTTGGACCTTGGTTCAAGATTAGGCACCGTCTTGCAACAGATTGTACCAGAAAGAATCGAAAGGCTGAAGATTGTCTATTCTGGCAGGCTAAACGATTTGAATCTTGTTCCTCTCACGCGGAGCATTCAATGTGGATTCCTGCGTCGGATTAGCGGCAGAAAGATCAATGAGGTAAATGCGCCCACCTACATGAGACGACTGGGAATCACGGTTGACTTCGTTGTATCTAGTTCGGGGACAGACTACACTGAATTAGTCAGGCTTGAGGCACACGATGTGCTGCAGAACCTTCACTCGGTCGAAGGCACTTTAATGGGGACAAATCAGAATCCGCGTATTGTTGGCGTCAATGGTCGTGCCATTGAAGTGCCTCTGGAGGGAAATCTTCTCTTTCTCGAGAATAAAGACCGGCCTGGTATGATCGGCTACATAGGTACATTGCTTGGTGAGAGCTGGATCAACATTGGCGACATGTCGCTTAGTCGGAATTCAATAGGGGGGCTTGCGCTAACAACTCTTGTTCTCGACAGTGTGCCTCCTGGCGAAGTCTTGGGTGTGATTGAGGGGCACGATGCTATTCGAAAGCTGAACTTTGTCGAAGTGGATTAGGTTCCTGCCGGAAGCCAAATCTTGAAGGTTGTTCCGGAGCTTGAAGAGGAGACAATCTCGATGTCTCCCTGATGACTAGTCATAATTCTCTTCACGATATTGAGTCCTAGCCCTTCTCGATCGGTTTTTTCTAGAAGCGTTGATTCGAAAATCTTTTTCTGTGATGCTTTCGGAATTCCTGGTCCGGTATCCGAAATCTCTGTTACTGCAATCGGGTTTCCCCCTGAGTGATCAAGGTAGGATCGAATGGCAATGACACCCCCTTGTGGCATTGCTTGGACCGCATTGAGTAAAAGATTGAGTAAGACCTGTTCGAGCTGTCCTCGCTTTACGCGGACATTGATTGGTTGCTTTCCTCCAGAAGAAGAAATCCTCACTTTAGACTGCTCGAACTTTAGTCTCATCAAAAGGAGCGATTCTTGAATTAGGTTGTGAATCTCAAGTTCGATCCAATCGTTCTCCTTGGATCGGCTGAAATCAAGCACACGAGTGACAATTGATTCCAATTGATCGAGTTTATCCTTGATGATATTGAAGTCGGTATGACGGGGATCGTAAGTTTCGAAATTCAGATCCAGCGATTCTAGAAGGAGCTTTATTACCGTGAGAGGGTTGCGAATTTCGTGGGCAATTTCTGCTGATAGGAATCCGAGTGTGGTTAGTTTTTCGCTCCGTCTCAGCTTTTCCTCGCTCTCAAGAGTGCGAGAATAAAGTCGTGCGTTCTGGATCGCTGCTGCTCCTAAACTGGCTAGTGTGGCGAAGGTTGTTCGGACCTCGTTGTCGAATCGATTTGGACGATCGGTATAAACGTTAAGGACTCCGATCGGATTATCTTCGTAAAGGATCGGTGAAGAAAGCATAGATATAAGGCCCTCCTTCTGAATAAGTTCTGTAAAGTGATGTTCTTCCGTTTTTCTTAGATCTAAAATTTCCACCTGTCTTTTGCGAAGGATCACCGTTCCAATTGCTGAATCCGAGAGTTTGAGAGTCTCCTGGTGGTCGCGGTTTCCGGAGATATCGGTGAGGGCTTCTAATCGAAGCAACTCCTCTTCACTCTCGTATAGATAAAGGGCACAGAGGCAGCAGTCGGTGATCATGAGCGCATTTCGTGTTAAACTCTGCAGAAGCTCTTGGAGGTCGATTTCGAGAACTAGACTCTGCCCCATCCTGATTAATGCTTCCATTTGCAAAGCCCTTCTTCGCAGCTGTTGAATAAGCCAAAGTCTCCCGATTACCTTCGAGGCTTCATTTGAGAGAAGGGCTAACACTTTCAAGTCGCTTTCGTTGAATGCCTCGATCTCTTCACTTTCGGCATCTAGAACCCCAATCGTTGCCCCTCGTTCTTCTATCGGGACTGCCATTTCGGAACGAGTGCTCGCATTAAGTGGATGATAGCGAGGGTCCTTTCTTACATCGGGGACCAAAAGAGGCTTGCCATGATGTGCTACCCATCCGGCAATTCCCTGCCCAATTTCGAGCTCAATTTTCCCATCGAGTTTGGGGTTGTCCGATGAGATCTCAATTCTCAGATTTTTTGATTCGGGTATCCTTAAGGCTATACTGGCTCGATTAGCGTCTAAGACATCAATTACTGTAGCAAGGATCAGTTTCAGTGCCTCGTCTGAATCCTCAGTTTTGTTTACGAGACTGCTGATCCGGTATAGATCATCGACTATTTCGGTTTCACTCCCAGTTTTCACCAGCTAAATAAGATCAAGTTTTCTTGGACGATTGCATTAATTGAGCAAGCCTCAAACCTAATTAGGGCATTAGTGGACGGCAGAAAAAGGTCCGAAAAGACTGTTTAATCCGATTCTCTTTAAAAAATGCCTAAAATCGACCAATGGTTTCTACTCCTTTTAACGAATCCGGTTGTATTTGATCATTATTCTGCCCAGATTTTCAAAAAAGGTGCTTGCCGTTCGACTGGCATTTTTTTTGCTGCTCTTCGAGCGGACGGGAGTCCTGTCGATTGGCCTGTATGCTAAATAATTATTATTAATATTAGAGAATTAACCATGAATCCATCTGAAGTAATTGCGTTTGCGAAAGAAAAAGACGTCAAGTTTGTCGATCTGAAGTTCTGTGATCTCCACGCTACCTGGCAGCACTTTACCGTGCCTGTAAGTGAGTTAACAGATGATGCGTTCAGCGACGGGTTTGGGTTCGACGGGTCGTCCATTCGGGGATGGCAGGGAATTGAAGCCTCAGATATGCTCGTAATACCTGATCCTGGTACCGCAATTATTGATCCCTTCGTCAAGGCAACTACCCTCAGTTTGGTCTGCGATATCGAAGATCCCCTGACCAGAGAACCTTATGGGCGATCGCCACGAGGTGTGGCCAAAAAGGCCGAGGAATATCTACAGTCTACCGGCTTAGGCGACACTGCATATTTCGGTCCGGAAGCTGAGTTTTTTATTTTTGACGATGTTCGGTACGATTCATCTGCCAACGAGGCTTTTTACTCTGTTGATTCATCGGAAGGAGTTTGGAATACCGGCAGGGACGAAATGCCGAACCTTGGACATAAGATCCGTCATAAAGAAGGATATTTGCCAGTTGCTCCTAAGGATCAGCTCATGGATCTTCGCAACGATATGGTGCTAACTATGATTGATCTTGGTATCGAGGTCGAGGCTCAGCATCATGAGGTTTCTACTGGAGGTCAGGCAGAAATAGATCTCCGTTTTGGGCCGCTCCACTCAATGGGAGACAGCCTTTGTCTCTATAAGTATGTTGTAAAGAATGTGGCGAGAAGGTATGAAAAAACGGCAACGTTCATGCCTAAACCGATATTTGGAGATAATGGATCCGGAATGCACGTACACTCGTCCATTTGGAAAGGAGGAGAACCGACATTTGCTGGAGACTGCTATGCAGGTCTCAGCCAGGAGGCTATCTATTACATCGGAGGTCTTTTGAAGCATGCCGCGGCACTGTGTGCCATATGTAACCCAACTAACAACAGTTACAAACGCTTGGTCCCCGGATTTGAAGCGCCTGTAAACCTCGCTTATTCTGCCCGGAACCGTTCCGCGATTTGCCGAATTCCGACCTATAGCAATAGTCCTAAAGCGAAACGAGTCGAATTCCGAGTTCCTGATCCTTCCTGCAACCCCTATCTCGCTTTTTCTGCTATATTGATGGCGGGTCTCGATGGTATTGAAAATCGAATTGATCCTGGCGATGCGGTTGATAAGAATCTTTATGACCTTTCGCCGGAAGATGCGGACCAGATTAAACAAGTACCGGACTCGTTAAAAGGATCTCTTGATGCTTTGGCAGACGATCATGGATTTCTGGTCAAAGGAGATGTTTTTACCGAGGATTTTATCCAGAATTTCATCGAATTGAAGAATGAGGAGTACGACGATGTGAGGATTCGCACCCATCCCCACGAGTATTTTCTCTACTATGATATATAATCTCTTCTTCTAATCTTCTTTTGTAGATTGTAGATGGTGTGATCGAAGAGATCGGCCCTGGAGCGCCAGGGTACGATTTCTTGGGTGCGCTTCTCGCGCTTTAGGTCAGTCGAATGGACTGAGGGGAGACTTTGAGCTGTTTCCAGTCTCAACGGGATTGGTTGCAGTTTACTTGTCGTCAACCATGATATCTTCTGTGTGCCCTAAGCTTTTTTCGGGACTAGCAGTGTCAACTAATTGGAAGTAGTCGGAGGAGGATTTATCCACACCATAACTGGTGAACTATCCCTGGCTAAGGCCTTTTGAAATGCCCCCGAAAGGGGCCTGATTGAACGCTGCTGCTTTTGCCCATGCCTTTTTGATATGGACAGGGCTAGAGAGTAGTAATCATCCAGCATATTTTTCAGGTATCGCTACATCGTCTTGAAGTTTAGGGGAATTAGTGGCCTACGCATTCTCAAAGCTCCGTAGTCGCCTTAACCACGGTGTTCGAGATCGCTTGTTTGAGTCCAAAAACTAGAAAGACTTGACTTAAGTGAACAAATATTCACTACAATAATGTGGAACGGTTAGAATCTGTGAGTGGTTGAGCCAGGGAGTAAGGGAATTGGTTATGGAGATTTTAGGTAATGAGGCAATGGCCTCTCTATCAGGGAAGCGGGCAGAGGAGAAGGTACTGAAATTACGGCGGATGGTGGAGGAGCGGTATCCGACAGTCTATCGAAAGCGGATCGATAACCTAGAGTTGGAAGTATCTGGAATTAGCGGGATTCTAGGAAGAGATTTGCCGCGCTGTGCATTAAGTGAGATTGTGACTGAGGTGCCCAGTGTGGGAGGCCAACTAGTTCTGCTGACACTCTTGCAAGGAGCGGCGAGAAAACGAGTGTATTCGGTGTTGGTAGACGGGAGTGACACCTTTGATCCGGAGACGGCAGGGGAAAAGTTGATTCGGCCATTGCTTTGGGTGCGGTGCGGCGGGGTAGATGAGGCGATGCAGGCGGTTGATATCCTAGCTCGAGATAGCAATTTTCCGCTCGTACTCTTGGACTTGAGGTGGAACGCGCTATGGACGTTACATCGAATTGCGGACAATGTTTGGTATCGGTTGCAGCGGGTAGTGGAGCGGTCGGGTACGACTCTTGTGGTGTTTACTCCCCAGCCGATGGTGGTCAGTGCTGAGGTGCGCTTAAAGCTTAGGAAGGGATTCCGGATTGAAAGCTGTGAAGTAGTCCGCAACACCCTTGTCCCCCTGCTGGAAGGCGAAGTCCTACGCTATCGGGAGAGGGCCGGGAGCGAGAGTGGTATTTTCTTTTCGGAAAGTAGGTCTGCAAAAGAGAAAATTGATGAGGTGTTTGTGGCGGGATGAAATACGGTGTTTTATACATGCCGAAATTTGTCCTTCAGGCAGTTTTACGAATAGAGTCTTTTCCCAGCGAGGCTGTAGTTATTATAGTGGCCGCAGCTTCCCGAAATACAGTTGTGCTAGAAATGACGGAATCGGCGCGCAGGGTTGGAATTATCGAGGGCATGCCAGTTGCCCAGGCGGTAGCTCGAAGCCCTGAAGTCATTGTTCGATGCCGTTCCGAAGACGCGGAGAGATCGGCAGCCAAAGCCATTTTTACTTATGCCTATACTCTATCTCCGCGGGTTGAAGAAACAGGGAAGGGTATCTGTACAATTGATCTGAGAGGGGCATCAGGAGAGTCACTACTATCACGCGGGGAGGATCTTCTGGGACAGATCGAAGAGGTCGGGTTTAGGGTACGAATTGGATTTTCGGAGACACCGCGGCTAGCCTATTTTGCGGCTTATTATGCCCGGCCCATTCTTGTGGTTGCCGAGGGAGATCGGAAGGGGTTTCTGAACCAGTTGTCGCTGAGGACAGCGGGAATTTCCGAGAGAATGGAAATGATTTTGCAACAGTGGGGTATTCGTACCCTGGGGGACTACAGTGCTTTGCCGCGTGAGGATGTTGGCCACCGCCTGGGAAAAGAGGGGTTGACTCTCTGGGATGAACTAGCTGGGAGGGAGGAACGGCCCCTGGTCATATCAAAGTTGCCAGAGAGGTTTGAGGAATCTCTCGAATTGGAGTATGATATCGAGACGATGGAGCCGCTCCTCTTTATTCTGCGTCGATTTCTGGAGTCGTTAACCCTGCGTCTGAAGCTGGTTTACATGGTTGTCGGGCTCTTGTGCCTGACTCTCACTTTGTCGAATGGATCTATTTATCGTCGGCTTTTCAAGATTTTGGAACCGACACGCAAGGTGGAAACGCTCTTTAAGATGCTCTTTGCTCATCTGGAAAACGTTGGGACGGAATCTCCGATAACTGCTGTATCCATTAAGATAAATCCAGTCTCGCCGCAACTGCGCCAGCGTGATCTGTTCGAGACTGCTCTAAAGAATCCACAGGGATTTTCCGCAACGCTAGCAAGACTGGTTGGGGTGGTCGGCACGGGGCGGGTTGGTACGCCACGACTCCGGAATACCTACCGGTCCGATTCTTTTTGTTTGGAGCCCATCCCGGCTGTTCTAAAAGAGGTTGAGGATAATTCTCGCAAGGCAGTTTACGGTTTACCTTTGCGTCGGTTGCGTCCTTCGGTTCCAGCCCAGGTAAAATTGGAAAACGGGAAACCAAGATTCGTATCCAGCCAGTTTGTTCGAGGACGCATTACAAAAGAGTTTGGACCGTGGCAGAGTTCGGGTGGTTGGTGGGAAAAGGAAGGCTGGGCGCGTGAGGAGTGGGATGTAGAATTGGAAAAAGGAGGGCTCTATCAGCTGAGGCGAGAGGATGGGAAATGGTTTGTGGAAGGAATGTATGATTAGTCTGGGAACTTTTTGAACAGTAAAGTCGTAATCGTTCGACAAAGTTCGAGACAGAGACTTGTTCTGCTGGATTCAAGAAATAAAGCTGATAAGGGACAGGAAATCAGGAGTTTGCGATAAATTGCAAGATTGCAAAGGATAAGGAATAATTAGTAATCTGGAATGTCTGCTTATATCGAGCTTCATGCGCGGAGCGCTTACAGTTTCCTTCGAGGGGCGTCGCGCCCCGAACATCTGGTGGAGGCTTGTGCGGCAGCAGATCTTCCGGCGATGGCATTGTGTGACCGGGACGGCATTTATGGCGCACCCCGGTTTTACGGAGCGGCTCGGGAACACGACATTCGGCCAATTGTAGGGAGCGAATTGACGATGGAGGACGAGAGCATTTTGCCGGTTCTGGTTGAGAACCGTACCGGGTATCGGAATCTCTGCCGACTTTTGACACGTGCTCAGCTCCGTTCTGCTAAAGGTAAATCCCGTGTGCGGTGGGCTGATGTGAAGTTTTTTTCCGAGGGACTGGTTGCCCTAACTGGAGATGAAGAGGGTCCGGTCCATCGAGCGTGGCTGAGGGAGGGTTCTCGGGGTGCGAGAAATGTTTTAAAGCAGTTGAGTTTGCTCTTCCCTAGCGATGGGCTTTATCTAGAGGTGCAGAGGCATCATATACGTGGAGAATCTCATTGGCTGAAGCTGCAGTTTGATTTGGCGGAGGCTTTTCGATTGCCCTTACTAGCGACGAACGGTGTCTCGTACGCAGTACCTTCCTCCCGACAGGTACAGGACGTTTTCACCTGCTTGCGACACAAAACCCATCTTGATGTGGCGGGTAAGCTTTTAAGTCAAAATAGCGAGCGGTATATCAAGGGAGAAGAGGCTATGACGGCGTTGTTCCGAGATAGGCCGGAAGCGGTCAAAAACACAGTCCGTCTAGCGGAACGATTAGAATTCACCCTAGAGGATCTTGGCTATGAGTTTCCCCATTATCCCGTGCCGGGAGGGGAAACGGTTGATTCTTTTCTGTGCAAGATCGCATGGTTTGGAGCGGAGCAACGCTATGGAAGCCTAACCCCTGAGATTCGCGTCCAAGTAGAACATGAATTGAATCTAATCGCGAAGTTAGGTTTCAGTGGATACTTTCTAATCGTCTGGGATCTGGTAAATTATTGTCGCGAGAATGGCATTATGGTGCAGGGACGAGGAAGTGCAGCTAACAGCGCGGTTTGCTACAGTCTAGGTATAACAGCGGTGGATCCAATCGGCGGGAAACTTCTCTTCGAGCGATTTTTGAGTGAAGGGCGAAAGAGTTGGCCTGATATTGATCTAGACCTGCCGAGTGGAAATCGACGGGAAACTGTGATCCAGGAGGTCTATCGCCGTTATGGCAAGCATGGTGCCGCCATGACCTCCAACGTGATCACCTACCGGGGCCGGAGCGCGGTGCGAGAGATTGGCAAAGTCCTCAGTTTGCCCCAGGAAGAAATCAATCGTTTTGCCAGTCTTTTTTCTCATCGCGACTTCCCTCATACTCTCGATTTCCAGGATCGGGTGGGTCAGGCGGGCCTGGAAAATTACCATCCAAGGGTTTCGGCAATGGCTTCCCTTTATCAGGCGATTTATGGATTACCACGGCACTTGGGACAACATTCTGGAGGAATGATTATTTGCCAGGGTGATTTGGCTTCAATTGTACCATTGGAGAACGCCTCCATGTCGGGTCGGGTAGTGGCGCAGTGGGACAAGGAAGACTGTGAAAAAATGGGAATTATTAAGGTAGATCTTCTTGGTCTTGGTATGATGGCGGCGATTCAGGAGGCACTGGACCTGACCCGCCGTCGGGGTCGGCCAGTAGATCTTGCCCATATCTCTAAGGACGATCCAGTTACTTTCGAGCTTATACAGAAAGCGGATACGATCGGTGTATTTCAGATTGAGAGCCGGGCCCAGATTGCGACTCTCCCCCGGATGAAACCGAAGACTTTTTATGATCTTGTAATCGAGGTAGCTATTATCCGTCCCGGACCGATCCAGGGTAATATGGTGCACCCCTATCTTGATCGTCGGGCGGGACGTGTGCCTGTCGAATATATCGATGAACGGTTGAAATCGGTCCTAGAGCGCACGCTGGGTGTTCCTTTATTTCAGGAACAGATTCTCAAGATAGCGATGGTAATGGCGGATTTTTCGGGTTCGGAAGCGGAAGAGTTGCGTCGGGCTCTCAGCTTTAATCGTTCACAGGAGGAAGTGGAAAAGGTCCAGATAAAATTGCGCCGGGCGATGGAACAGAAAAAGGTTCCCCGGAAGGCAATTGAACAAATTGTCTCTGCAGTCAGTTCTTTTGCTTTCTACGGGTTTCCTGAATCGCATGCCATCAGTTTTGCCCTCCTCGCCTATGGAAGCGCCTACTTAAAAGCACACCACCCGGTAGAATTCTATGTATCGATTCTCAATAATCAACCTATGGGATTTTATTCGGCGGCGACTTTGGTTCAGGATGCTCGGCGACATGATATCCGAGTTCGGCCGATCTGCGTGCAAGGGTCTGAATGGTTCTGCACGGTAGAGAGTGATTCCGAGATTCGAATTGGTTTATGTCTAATAAAAGGGGTTCGGAGCAATCCAGTTGCAGCGATGATTGCGGAACGTGATAGGCGACAGTTTTCCTCTCTACGGGATTTTCGTGGGCGGACCATTTTTAATGAAGAGGAGATGCGGGTTCTAGCGAGGACGGGTGCCTTGAACATTTTTACCGATGATCGTCGCCGCGCTCTTTGGGAAATATCCGAGCCATTTGATCAGGAAAATCTTTTCATCAAATCGGAAGACAAATCTAATACGCCTAGCCCTCTCGAGATTATGACCTATATCGAGCGACTGAGGGCGGATTACGAAGGAGTCGGACTGACGGTTGGGACTCATCCGATGAAGTGGATGCGTTCGAACCTAAAGGACTGTTGGAGTGCACAGGAGCTTGAGCAGGGTCGCCATGGTCTGCAGATTAAGATCGCGGGGTGTGTTATTTGTCGCCAACGTCCAGTGACGGCAAAGGGATTTCTCTTCATTAGTCTGGAGGATGAGACAGGGATCTCAAACAGCGTTGTTCCTCCGTGCGTTTTCATGCGTAATCGCTTAACTATTCTTCACGAATCGTATTTGATCATCGCTGGTAGTCTCCAGAATATAGATGGGGTGGCGTGTGTTAAGGCTGAGAGGTTCGAGGCGTTGATGGATCGGCATCTTCCGGAGGGGATGTCCCACGATTTTCGTTAGATTTTTGGCGGTAACGGTGTACCGGTATCCGTGCAGTTTGTGTAGCTACTAATTAAGGAACGATATTTCATTGGAGCTAGGAGACCCAAGAGAAAGCTTCTTGACGATTTTGTTTCGAAATGTCTGGAAACTTTATATGGATATCGGTTGGAATCATCTGGTTGTGACTTTGAATTATGATCAATATCACCGGTGGAAAAGGATTGAAGGAAGATCAATTGCTTAGAGGAATCATTTTCGAAAATTAGGAACTGGAAATGCTAAAGACAGATATACTCGAACGAATATTTTCAATTGAAGGGAAATGCGCGTTGATTACTGGCTCAAGTAGTGGGATTGGCCGGGCGCTTGCAGTAGGGTTTGCTGAGGCTGGTGCGCGGGTGGCGGTGCATGGGACACGACAGGAGAAGATCGATGAGACATTACGGATTATCGAGGGGAAGGGGTACCGTGCAGATGGGTTTCTCGCAGATCTTACTGTGAATGGTGCACCAAACGATCTGGTTTCGCGAGTCTGTGACGAAATTGGAGGGATTGATATCCTGGTGAACAACGCTGGTATAAATCGAAGAAACCCCATTGACGAGGTGACGGAAGAGGA
Organism: uncultured Opitutales bacterium; assembly: GCA_964542645.1. GTDB lineage: Bacteria > Verrucomicrobiota > Verrucomicrobiia > Opitutales > UBA2987 > Moanibacter. Next base: position 204,910 of record CAZIUG010000003.1, read on the forward strand.
TTACGACCTGATTACCACGGTCAATCTACGTAGTGTATTCTTTCTCTGTAAGGCAGTGTATCCGGTTATGCGTAGCCGCGGTGGTGGAAAAATCATCAATACTGGGTCATTGACGACAGTTCAGGGAATTGCCGGGATACCGGTTTATGGAATTACAAAGAGCGCTCTTGGTCAGTTTACTAAGACGGCATCGGTGGAGTGGGCGAAGGATAATATCCAGGTCAATTGCATCGCTCCTGGACTGATTCAGACGCCTCTGACTGAGGCTGGGTTGTTGAATACTCCTTATACTAAAAAATGGCTCCTTGATCGGATACCGTGCAATCGAGTAGGTCAGCCGGAGGACTTGGTTGGACTGGGGTTGCTGTTGGCTTCAGAGGGTTCTTCCTATATTACTGGCCAGACGATTCTTATCGATGGAGGCTTCACGGCTGGTGGCGACTGGCGTCCGCCTAAGGAATAGCGGGGAGGGCAGATTGTGCTCTTTAAAGTTGGGGCTGATCCCGTAAGTGATTAGCAAAGAAGAAATGTCTTACAGTTTCTTAGAGACGTGCTTGGAGATTAGCTATTCTGTACATTGCGATGGCGGCGGATGCAGATGCATTGAGAGAGTTGATGTGGCCAGCTTGGGGGATCCGGACAATCTGATCGGCGGAGTCAAGAATGTATCTGCCCACCGATCGGTTTTCGCCACCGATGACGAGGAGGATTTTAGAATCTAAAGGAACTGACAATTGATTAAGATCGATATCGCCTTTGGTGTCGAGAGCGATGGTGTGGAAACCAAGTTTTTGAGCTGATCGTAGGTAGCGATTCGCGGTAGAGGCGTAACAGATCTGAAGATGTTCGGATGCCCCAGCTGAGGCCTTAACGACGGAAGGAAGAACGGGTGGTACACCCCTTGTAGGGAGAAGAACTCCAGAATAACCAAAGGCTTCGGTACTGCGGAGAATAGCTCCTACATTTTGCGGATCTTCAATATTGTCGAGAAGGATAAGATTGTTTTGGGCGAGCAGTCTTTCGAGAGGTACGTAAGGGTAGGGTCCGGTCTCGAGCACGATGCTTTGATGTTCTCTCTGGTTACAGAGCTGCTGGAGAAGGCCCCGTTCAGCCGACTCAATAGGGATCTTCTTTCGGTCTAAGAGTGCGCGGAGTTTTTTGAGCCGGGGATTTCGCGTTTTCGAATTGGCTATATAGGCTCGATGGATTGGACGGCGGTTAGCACGGAGGGCTTCAAAAGCCGGATTGAGGCCATAGAGGAAGTTACCGGTATGATGTTTCAGGATAGGTGGTAAGCATCTGTTACCTGGACGCATGTATAGATCTCTTAGATTGTGACACTGAAAAGATCCCTAAGTAGTTCTTTGAGAAAGTCCTTAGAGTCTGGACCCTACACAAACTTTATTTATGGCCTTTTTGGTCTAAAGTTGAAGCGGGATTAGGAACGAAATGCTAAAGGATTCTGCCACCTTAGGAATGGTTGGTTGTAAAAGTATAACTAGATATTTCGATGACTTTATGAATTGCCTGGGCAAGAAGGTTTTGTGGACTACTTTTCCTGAGTTTTATTGCTAGCGGCAATAACTTTTTGCATTTCCTCGTAGTGACTAAATTCATCGGAGTGGATGCCGCAGCCACCAGTGAGGGAACGAACAACGGTAGAGTAGCGATAGATATCTGGCGCTTATGCTCATCTGGACTGTAGTCCGAGCCGGTGCTCCCTTTCTCAATACTTCCAAGGCGATTGATAACTCCTGCCGACACCAACATGGCCTCACTAAGCATGGTCTCTCCGCATGAGCCGTGTCCAACGATAGAAAAATGTCTTATATCTGAGGAATTATAGACTTTCATCTATTTTAATGGTGGTTACGAATGTCCAGACACAGAACGTTCGATACCTGAATCAGGTAGAATCTGGGGTTAGGTTAAATTGGCCGCCTCTGTTTCAATGCTATCATGACAGGGTTTAAAGCTGATAATAGAGGGCTCTATGAGGTGCTAGAAAGCACGTGGGAACAAGGATTGACTCTGAGATCATCGAAAGCAATTCCTTTCTGAAGAAAGCTGGTTGGATTAGGACTTATAAAATCTGTTTGCTTTTAAAACGGGCACGTTCTATGCCTCCCCACTCACAATTCTCTGAATGGCCGGTTAAGAAAGCGGCTTGGTAGTTTTGCACACCTCGAAGAATGGGGGGAAATACGAACATGAAACAAAATACACTCTCAGCTGAGAACAGGACTGAGGCCGGGCGAGGGCCCAGCCGTCGCCTCCGTGCGGCAGGAAAAATTCCCGCAGTTATATACGGAGTGTCGGGGACTCGAAGCTTGTCAATTGATGGATCTGGATTTCGTGCTTTGTGGACGAAATTGCGGGGAATTTCGGCATTAATTGAGGTTGTCGAAGAGGGAAGGGAATCGGTTCAATCGCTCATTGAGGAAATACAGCGCGATCCGATTACGGATGAAGTCCTTCACGTTGATTTCAAGGAGATATCAGCCGATGTGGAGCTGCAGACCAGCATCGGCGTTCGAATTATTGGAGAAGCAGCTGGTGTGAAAAGTGAGGGAGCGTTTTTGGAAGTGCTTTCCCACGAAGTTGAAGTGCGCTGCCTGCCGAAAAACTTGCCCGAATTAATCATTGTCGATGTCTCCGAACTAGAGGTTGGAGACGCCATTCATATCGGCGACTTGAAATCAATCGAAGGGGTCTTATTTACCGAAGATCGAGAAAAGATGATCGTTTCGTGCGTATTGCCTTCCCTGGTAGAAGAGGCAGAAGACGTGGACGGGGAAGAATCGGAACTCGGCGAAGAAGAAACAGAAGGTCAAATCGGCGCAACTTCGGAAGAAAGTGGAGAGGAGAAGGGGGCGTAGGAATTCAGAGGGAAGTTGCCTCGTGCTCTTATAGTGGGCTCTATCGGCAACTCTTTCCATTCCTGACTTTATACCCCAAGTATATGTCTCAGAAGTATTCTCCCACGGGTTTTGGCGAGGACTATTATTACGAGATTACTGTGCAATTCAAAACTCCAATAGTAATCGGACAAAAAGGTACAGCTCTACTCACCTTTTAGAGGAAGTTCCATTGATTTCGGTTTCAGTTATTGTGGGACTTGGGAACCCGGGTCTGAGATACCGTTCGACCCGACACAACATTGGTTTTCGAGTGATTGAGGAATTCGGGAAACGGCATTCGGTCCGGTGGCGAAGGAATAAGGATTTTGAGGCTCGCAAGGCGGAATTGGTGATGGATTCATCCAGGATATTTCTGTTTAAACCAATGACATATATGAATGATAGTGGTCGCTCCCTAGGCGCGATTATAAGATACTTTGGATATAGAGTTGATTCGGTAGTGGTTGTCTACGACGATGTGAATATAGAACTAGGGGATGCCAAAATTTCGGTTTCTGGTAGCGCTGGGGGACACAATGGGATCGAGAATATTCTGGCTCATATCGGAGATGGATTCCTTCGGTTCCGAATAGGGATCGGCCCAAAGGAACCCAAGGAGATGGCAATCAAGGATTTTGTCCTCGGAAAATTCACACGAAATGAACAGACTCTTGTTAATAAAAAGATGGAGAATTTTCAGGAGGGGCTGCAGCTCCTTGTTGACAGTGGGCCAGTCGTGGCCATGAATCAGATAAACAGGCGAACGAAAAAAGGGATTAACGGGTAATGAACGAAATTCTGGATAAACGAAAATATCGTGCCTCCTTCATTCTTGACTCCAGAGGAATTGAGACGCCCGTGGAGACACAGATTGAGCATCTTACTAAAGTCCTTGAGTCAGTTGGGGGTGAAGTTGAGAAAGTGGAGAATCTAGGGAAAAAGGACTTTTCTAGGGTAACCGAGCACGGCCATGAAGGAGATGTTTACCTCCACATTCATTTTGAGGGTCCTCCGACCGCGACCAGGGAACTTCAGGAAAGCCTTCGTCTTGATAAGGGAGTTAAGAGGGTATATGTGGAAAGAGGTGGAGTTTAGGAACCCATTTGATTTTTTGTTTCCGCACATCTGCGTCTCGAGAATTTTTTTATAGCAATTTCACATACGAAGGCAAATTGAGATCTATCGGGTATGGCCTCTTTTAATAAAGTAATTTTGATGGGCAATTTGACGCGGGATCCGGAGCTTCGGGTTACTCCTAGTGGCACCGCGATCTGTAAGATGGGACTGGCAACATCCCGAACATACACGACCCAGGATGGAAGCCAGAGGGAAGAAACCACTTTTGTTGATGTCGATGCTTTTGGCAAACAGGCGGAGGTAATCTCTAAGTACATGGCTAAGGGCCGACCCATTTTGGTGGAAGGAAGGTTGCGGTTTGATCAGTGGGAAACTAACACGGGAGAAAAAAGGAGCAAACTGGGTGTTGTGTTGGAGACCTTTAGATTTGTTGGACCGAGGAACACCCAAGAAACCGGGACGTCTTCTTCTCCTACCCCTTACACTGAAGATAATTCACCGCCGCCCAGGGAGGAGCCGCAATCTGGCAAACCGGATAAGGAAGAGAATTTTGACGATGAAGACGACGTACCGTTCTAGGCCAAAGAAGGAGTAAAGATGGCAACAGAAGACATATTACTTTTACAACCAATCAAGGGATTAGGAGAGGAAGGCGAGCAGATCCGGGTCAGGGCCGGATATGCTCGTAACTATCTTCTTCCTAGAAAATTGGCGATTCCGCCGACAGATTCAAACCGAAAACAGATTGAGTCACTACGGCGAGCACGAGACGAACGGCTTTCCAAAGAGCTGTCAGCAGCTGAGCAGCTGGCGGATCGATTGAAAGCGGTTCGAATAGCAATTCCAGTAAAAACAGGTCCAGGAGGGAAAGTTTTTGGATCGGTGACTGCTATGGATTTGCAAAAGCGATTAGCTGAGGAGGAGATAGGACTAAACAGGAAGCAGTTCACTCTTTATAATCCGGTGAAAAGTTTAGGCCAACATTCGACCAAGATCCGAGTTCATCCCGAAATTACAGTCGACTTTGAATTCGAAGTTGTTTCAGAAAATCTAATTGAGGAGGATTCTCTCGAACGTTGAATTTCGGATCAATATGGCGCTCTAATTCTCGAATAGTCCTCCGGAAACCGATTCCTGGGGTCTGTGCTGATGGGTGCTAGTTGGAAAGAATAGTAAGGTGGCAACCCGCGCAAAAGAGAAAAAAAGTGGCATTGGGACCGAGAACAGGGATATACGGTCGCCCTTATTGGAGCGGTCCACTCCCAACAACATTGAGGCAGAAGAGGGTCTATTAGCATGTTGTATATTCGACGGGGGACAGGAGACGATGGCTCTCTGCTTGGAAACAGGTTTGCGGCCTGAATATTTCTTTAAGCCGACCCATCAGATTCTTTTCAGGCTTCTCATAGAACTTTTCGATGAGAGATCGGAGATAGATGAAATCATTTTAGCCGATCGACTACAGCGCCATAATTTGCTCGACGAAGTGGGGGGTTATAGTGCCATTACTCGTCTCACTAACCGCATCGAAACAACGGCACATGCACGCCATTGGCTGGAGATAGTGAGGGAAAAATGTCTTCTTCGGCGATTGATTGGGACTTCGACTGAAATTGTCGATCAATGCCATAATGGCCAGACGAGTCTTAATGAATTACTGGAGTCGGCAGAAGAGGAGATCTTCAAGATCAGTCAGGATCGTATTTCTGATTCCGCGCGGCCTATCAAGGAATCGATCGAATCGGCGAGCGGGCTGATTAACAAGTTGATTGAAGGGCGGGCCGAATTAACCGGAGTGCCGACGGGATTTATCGACCTCGACCGTATGACCTTCGGGTTGCATGTCCAAGAGATGATCGTGTTGGCCGCACGCCCTTCTTTGGGGAAAACTTCATTAGCTCTCAATATTGCCGAGTCCGCTGTCCTTCCTGATGGGGAGAAAAAGGCTTCGACCCCGACTCTTTTTTTTAGTTTGGAGATGAGTGCGGACCAGCTCGCCTTTCGGCTACTCTGCAGTCGAGCGAGAGTGAATTCTACCAGCATTAGGGAAGGGTTCCCTCCAAAAGGGGCTCAGCAGTCATTGGCTCAGGCAGCCAAGGAATTGAAAGGGGTCCCGCTGTGGATCGATGATTCTGGACAATTGACGATTTTAGAGATGAGGGCCAAAGCCAGACGAATGGCAGCCAAAACGGATTTAGGATTGGTCGTTATCGATTATTTACAGCTTATTACGGGTTCTGATCCGAGAGTGGGCCGGGAGCAACAGATTTCGGAAATCTCTCGTGGGGTCAAAGCGATGGCGAAGGAACTGAATCTTCCCGTCCTGGTTTTAAGCCAGTTGAATCGGGACACGGAAAGAGAGAAACGTAGGCCGCGCCTTTCCGATCTACGCGAATCGGGTTCAATTGAACAAGATGCAGATGTCGTAATGCTACTTTCTAGAGTAGACGATCAAGAGGAGGGCGACAGTGCCACTTCTCAACAGGTCGAATTAACTATTGCCAAGCAACGCAACGGACCCATAGGAACTACGACTTTGTCTTTCATTCCGGAATTGACTCGGTTTGAAAATCACTCCGGTCAGTCAATCTGATCAAATGGCCAAACGTATTGTAGCCGCTTTTTTCTATCTGCTAGGATCTTGCTGCCTAGCCCTTCCTCTCTCTGCACAGGAAGAGGGCGAGGTTGTGGAGGAAGTTGAAATCCTATTCAAAGGTGCGCGCAATGTAAGCGATGAAGCGATCATGGTGCATATTCAGATCAGGGAAGGCATGAGGTACGATCAGAATTTGGTGGATCGTTCTGTTCGATCTCTTTATCGGACCGGTCTTTTCGAGACTGTGGAAGCTCAACACGAGGAGATTAGTGAGACCGAGGTAAAAGTAATCTTTGAAGTCCTGTCGAAATATCGCGTGGGTCAGATTCTCATTAGAGGAGTGAAAAAGGCCCGAGCGAGGCGTTTGCATCAGAAGCTGGAAACAGTTCGTAACGGTGTACTGGATGAGAAAAAGGTCAAAAACGATCGTGACGAGCTTTACGAGGATTATCGTGATAAGGGATATCTGAATGCTGATGTTGACTACAAAATCGAGTACGACATTCCCGACGCAGGATATGGTCGGGTGACTTACATTATTGATGAAGGGAGCAGGCGAAAAATACGGGCAGTCCAATTTGAGGGCAACTATGGTGTGAAATCGAAGTTGCTGAGAAAGGAGATGAAAACAAAAAAGCATAATTTCATCTCTTGGCTCATGGGTAGCAGCAAATTCAAGGAGATTACTTTCCAGGAGGATCTGGATAAGCTTCGACGTTTTTACAAAAATGAAGGCTATCTAGATATCAAAATAGACGAAGCCGATATTTCCCTTGAGTTCCCCAAAAAAAAGGCAATCGAGATCCACATCAAACTGACGGAAGGTCGTCGTTACCAAGTGGGTGATATCTCGATTAGTGGGAATGCCCTATTCACTGAGCGAGATTTGCTAAGTGTGATGGGACTTAGTTCAGGGGATGTCTTTTCTCCGGAAAAGCTGGATGAGAGCCGCGAGGGGCTGGCGGATTTCTATGGACTGATCGGATATCTGGATACCTTTATCAGGGCTGAAAGGACTCCTAACTTGGAAACTGGGGATATCGATATCCATTTCAACGTCGACGAGGGAGAGAGAGTCTATGTCGAATCGATCAATATTGAAGGCAATACGAAGACCAAAAGTATCGTGATCTTGAGGGAGCTAGCGCTTGCTCCGGGCCAGGTTTTCAACTTAGTGAGGATGAAGAACAGCGAGGCTCGCCTCAAGAATACGCGTTTCTTCGAAGATGTGAATCTGAGCCCAGAGAGCACCAACATACCAGGGAGGCGCAACCTCAAGATAGCAGTGCGGGAAGGACGTACCGGCCAATTCCAATTCGGGGCAGGGTTTGGTTCGGTTCGAGGCGCGGTTTTCTTTACCGAGTTTTCGCAATCGAATTTTGATTTGTTCAACTGGCGATCGGTTTTTCAGGGTGATGGACAGAAGTTCCGTCTTCGTTTCTCTGTCGGTTCAAGGTCAACTAGCATAATTATGGCCTATGAGGAGCCTTGGCTCTTTGAGCAACGACTCTCCCTCGGTGTTACCGTCTTCCGATCAGAAACGGAGTACCAGAGTTCTATTTATGACGAACGACGGACCGGCTTTGAAGTTGCTTTGCGCAAGCGGCTATTCCGCCTCTGGGATGGTACTGTAGCCTATCGACTGGAAAGAGCGGAGCTTTTCAATATTATGCCGGATGCTCCTGATTTTATCCAAGAAACTGGGAATTTCGTATCTTCAAAGATCACCTTTGCTTTCTTGAGAGACACGCGTAACAGTATCATCTATACGACCACGGGGAACCGATTTCTATTCACAACAGAGTACGCCGGTGTTGGAGGTGATGTGGATTACGTGCTCCTTGAGACGCGCTACGCGCACTTTATACCCACATTTAAGTTGGGAAATCAAAGTATTGCCATTCTGGGCCGGATTGGGACGATAATTGAGACCGGAGATTCTCCGGTGCCATTTGTGGATCGATTCTACCTTGGAGGTCCCGAATCTCTACGTGGGTTCGAATTTCGTGATGTGGGCCCGAAGGAAGATAAGTATCGAGAACCAATCGGAGGGAACTCATATGGGTTTGCAAGTGTCGAGTACACGTACGAAGTGGCAGAATCTTTGAGGTTGGCAGTATTCTATGATTGGGGATTTATTAATAAAGCCACGGCAAATTTCAATACGAGCCGAGCTAATTCTAATTTTGGGGTTGGTGTACGAATCATGATGATGAACAATCCAATGCGGCTTGATTTAGGAATCCCGTTGACGAGCGACGAATTTAACGACAAAGGAAAACAGTTCAATTTTGCCTTTGGCTCCCGATTTTAGCCTTTAGGCAGGAAGAAAATAACATCCCTAATTCTTGGTGAAAATGAAAAAAGCAATTGTTTATTTAGCAGCAGTTACGGTCCTGATGCCCATTCTTAAGGGGCAGGAGGTTAATATTGCGACGGTTGATATGACCCGCCTTTATACGGAGTACTACAAAACGAAAGAGGCCAACGATAAGATCCAGGATAGTATCGAACAGGCGCGGATCGAAGCTGAAGAGTTGGTCCAAGAAGGGCAGGACCTAGTGGAAGAGTACAATGAGATATTGGAGAGAGCTAAAAACCCAGCCTTGACTGAGGAGGCCCAAATTAAGGCTCAGCAAGATGCAGAGGATCAATTAAGAGTAATCCAGGAGAAGCAACAGGAACTGGATCAGTTCAGAGTCGCGACCCAAAGATCTCTCCAACAGCGGCAGCAGACGTATCGGGATCTCTTTATGGATGAGATCAAGAGCATGGCCTTGGACGTGGCGAGGGAGGAAAATAGCAATCTTTTGCTCGATACTTCTGGAGAGACCGCGGTAGGTATTCCGAGTATTCTTTACTCTAACGCTGATTGGGATATCACGGAAGAGGTTCTGAGCCGTATCAATGAGGAAGCGCCGGAGGACGAAGGCTGAGTGCAGATCCGTTTCACGGTCGAGGATATTCTCGAAATACTGAAGGACGGCCGCCGTTGGGGTGTGACCGACCGGGATATAACTGGGATCGCTTCGCTTCAGGAAGCGGAACCAGGTGATCTTTCTTTCCTAGGGAATCGAAAGTACCGGCAGCATGTAGCCGAGTCCAATGCAACTGTAATCCTGGTGCCGGAAGATTACGATGGGGAGCCGCGGAAGAACCAGATACTTATTCTCGTCAACGACCCCTCACGGGCACTGGCCTTACTGTGCGAGAGGGTAGAGCGAGAACTTAGACCGGTTCTGACTCCAGGGGTTGATCCGTGTGCTCGAATAGATCCCTTAGCAGCAGTACATCCTACTGCCCGAATTGGTCCAATGTGTGTCATTGAACCACATGTTCTAATAGGAAAAGAGTGTAATCTAGAAGCGCGTGTTTTTGTGGGACGGTACGCTCGTATTGGATCAAATTGCTGCCTGAGTTCCGGTGCGTACGTTGGGTCCTATTGTATTTTGGGAGATCGTGTTTCGTTAATGCCAGGTGCAGTTATTGGTTCGGATGGGTTTGGGTATGTGGGTAACGATGGAGCTATTGAAAAAATTCCCCAGATCGGGAATGTTGAATTAGAAGACGATGTGGAGATCGGGGCGAATTCAACGATTGATCGTGCAAGGTTTGGAGAGACTAGGATCGGGAGAGGAAGTAAGATAGACAACCTCGTTCATATAGCCCACAACGTCAGAATCGGTGAAAATTGCTTGATCGCGGCACAAACTGGGGTTTCTGGTAGCACGGTTATCGAATCTGGAGTCGAAATAGGAGGTCAGGTGGGGTTAGTTGGACATATCAACATTGGGAAGGAGAGTCGACTTGGCGCTCAGGCAGGAATTAGTAAGGACTTACCTCCCGGTAGTAAAGTGACCGGAACCCCGGCTTACTCCTTTCTGGAAGACCGAAGGATTGAAGTCTTGAAGCGCCGCCTGCCGGAATTATTTAAAAGAGTGTCGAACTTAGAGAACCTGGGAGAGGACGAGAAAGAGAGCTTATAAATACTTCAAGTAAGAAAAATTGGGTTAAATGTTGCAAACCTTACTGGACGAGTTCTAACCTGACGAGGGATCATGCAAGTAGGTGAACTGAGGATATTTTCGGGGAGATCGAATCCGGCGCTGGCTGAAAAAATCTGTGAGTTCGTGGGATTGAGCTTGGGGTCTATTACCCTAGAGACCTTTCCCGATGGTGAAACTTTCGTAAAGATCAACGAGAACATCCGGGGGAAGGATATTTTCATAGTCCAATCGACTTGCCCGCCGGCGAATGAGAATATCATGGAGCTTCTAATCATGATCGACGCTGCACGGAGGGCATCAGCTCAAAGGATTACCGCAGTGATGCCCTTCTACGGTTATTCGCGGCAGGATCGGAAAGACCAGCCCCGAGTCCCGATCACAGCGAAGCTGGTTGCGAATCTTCTGGTTACAGCGGGAGCGCATCGAGTTTTAACCCTTGATCTTCATGCTCAGCAGATTCAGGGTTTCTTTGATATTCCAGTAGATCATCTCTATGCTTCGCCCGTCTTCTACGAATATCTTCGTGCTCTCAAGACTCCGAACCTAGTAGCATTTTCTCCCGATGAAGGAAGTATCAAGATGGCCTCAGCCTACGCCAGCATGCTGGGATGCGGAGTTGGCTTCGTTAGTAAACAGCGAACCAATGCTACGACGGTAGAGGCATTAGAACTGGTTGGGGAAGTGGAAGGTAAAGAGGTCTTAATACTCGATGACATTACAGAAACAGCGGGTACTCTTGTAGCCGCTGCTAACCTTCTGAAGGAGAGAGGGGCGACTAGTGTTCGAGCTGCCGTGAGCCACTGCATATTGAGTGATATTGCCCGCGAGCGACTTAAAGAAGGTCCAATAGATGAACTTATTACGACCGATTCGACTCCTGTGGATCCAAGTGGATTGCCTATCAAGGTGTTGAGTATCGCTGAACTGATTGGAGAAGCAATCCTCCGAATCAAAAATCATGAGAGTGTGACCAGTCTTTTTAAAGTGAAAGGATTCTAAAATCTGGCAAGGCGAGGTTTGTTGGAACCTTCTTCACTTTTAGATGTCTCCCGAATTTGATAACATGCGAAAGTCAATAATTGCTTTTTTTGTAATCCTTTCAGGTGCTGATTATTTCCTGCACTCCCTTTTTGCTAGTGAGGTCAAGGAGGTTAAAACTTCGACGAATTTCCCGATTTCAGAAACTACTTTAGACCGCAGCAACCGGGGCGCGATCGTTAGTTTTTCCGATGTTTTAGAGAATGTAAATCCAGCCGTTGTTGGCATTTACCCATCACGGATCGTTCGGGTATCAGATCGGCGCGCGAATCCTCATGACGAGCTTCTTCGTCGGTATTTTGGGTTTCCCATCCCCGAGGATCGGGGCGGGGCCACAGAGGAACGGAAACTTCTCCAGGGAATTGGTTCTGGTGTCATTATATCAGATGATGGTTACGTCCTAACTAATCTGCATGTTGTAATGGATGAGAGGGGAACGCAGGCCGATGAAATCCTGGTAAAATTGACTGATGATCGTGAATTTGCAGCCGAAGTGGTAGGTAGTGATAAGAGGACGGATGTTGCCGTTCTTAAAATCGACGCGGAAAACCTTCCTTTCCTGGAAATGGCGGATAGTGACATGTTGAAAGTAGGAGACATAGTCTTTGCCGTCGGAAATCCTCTTGGAGTCGGTCTAACTGTAACCATGGGGATTGTTTCTGCCACGGGACGATCGGATTTGCATCTACTCGGAAGGGAAGGCTATGAAAATTTCATTCAAACTGATGCTTCTATCAATCCGGGAAATTCAGGCGGACCTTTAGTCGATGCAGGTGGTCGGTTGGTTGGCATTAACACAGCGATTATTTCTCGTACTGGAGGTAATATAGGAATCGGGTTTGCCATACCGATCACATTAGCGCGTAATATCCTTCTCAATTTGATTGACAGTGGGACTGTCAAACGCGGCTTTCTCGGCGTTAATATCCGCAACATGGATCTCGATATGGCCGAGGCCTTTGGTCTTGAGGATACGGAAGGGGCTTTGGTCGAGGATGCGAAAAATGGTCTTCCAGCCTATGAGGCAGGTATCCGACGCGGAGATGTAATTCTTGAAATCGATAAGAAAAAAATTAGAAATGTGGCCGATCTTCGGCTTAACATTGCTTCCACCTCTCCGGGCACGGACGTAGTGGTTACCGTTATGCGTAACGGTAATAGGATCGATTTCGAAGTCATTCTTGGGAATCTAGATGACCCCATGAGTGTAGCGGGAGGTTCTAGCAACTCAGTTCTCGAAGGGGTTACTCTCCAAGAATTGAATGGTACTCTGCGCGACGAGCATAATATCGAAGACAATATCGATGGACTTGTTGTTGTTTCTTTAGATGTCCGTTCACCCTATTCGGGTGTCTTGAGATTGGGGATGGTTATTGTCGAGATTAACGACCGGCCCGTCCCTACCTTCGAATCCGCTCAAGGCTACATTCGTAGGGGAGTTAATAAACTGTGGGTATACGATCGCGGAACCTACGGGTTTGTTGCGGTCAGGATTCCATAGGGTGCGTGGCGATAGAGAAACGTGGCATTAGGCATCGATGACTATGACTCAACCGTGGGATTTCCTGGATGGAGAGGCGCTACTTTCTAAAACCTTTTACACGGAGTCGACCGTAGGTGATTTGTCAAAGTTCTTCCACAGCCCAGATGGAGAAACATCCAGAGATTGGTTTGGCGAACCAATCTCCTAGACTAGAATGCCTCTGATTTCTTCTTGTTACTGACCTACGAAGCCTACATCATTTCGTCCAGGTTTGGGGCTTAGCGGTTCCGAAATGGTTGCTGAGAAAGGAGATAGTTCGATTATATGACAATTCCAGCTGAAAAACAGAGCAGCTTTAAAAAATTAGCGGACCGTTTGGGTCGTTCTTGGTTAGATGTTTCCATCGTCGACGGGCTAACGCCGATGGAAGTCCCGCGAGATCGAAGCGAAGCCTACTTCATTCAGGATCGTATGGCCGAAGCGATTGGACAACCAGTTACGGGCTGGAAGGTCGGAGCGACAAGTGCAAAGGCCCGCGAAAAAGCTGGGATCGACGACTTGATTCCAGGCCGAACGTTTGCTTCGACTACCTATTTTGGTGCCGACCACAAGCTTCCTGGTGATCGATTTCCCAGTGTTGCTGTTGAGGCGGAGTTTGCGTTTTGTCTTAGAGAAGATATTCCCCTACGCGACAGTCCGTGGGTGGCTTCGGAATTAAGTGAAAAGGTTGAGTTTTTCCCTTCTATAGAGATTATTGGTCTCCGCCATCAGCTTCCCAATGAACTTTCAGAGCGCAAACTTTTTATGAGTATCGCCGATAACGGAGGCGGTGTGGGGGTTGTTTATGGAGATGTCTTTGAGGGATGGAAGGAGATCGATCTCAGAAACCATCATGTGCATCTGCAGGTAGACGATAATCCCCCACAGGAGAATCTGTTCGGGGAGATGCGATGTGAACCTTTAGAGGCGCTGGCTGACACGCTCAATCATCTGGCCGGTCGTGGTCTCGGATTAAAGGCAGGACAGTTTGTTACGACAGGTACAACTACAGCGCCTCCTCCATTGCCAGTGGGTTCTCGTTTGCTCGCAGATTTCGGAGATATGGGAAGCATTTCGGTGTATCTTGGATGATTTGGCCCCGCATTTTTCAACTGCGGCCGGCATAATGTCGTAGAATTTACTCTGAACAATGATTAGCGGCTTCTCCTGAGGTGGAATATACCAACCGGGGGAGAGGTTGTGCGGCCAACAGGCTTTCGGTGTGAACAGTGTTCAAGTTTGTATCCTTAGGACCAAAACCAACCTGGCCCGGTACTTTCTTCTCCGCAATCGGATTCGCTGGAATAAATATCCTATTGGGTAATTAGGGAAAAACGAGAGGTATCAAGGTATGAAGCCGGCCCAATGGTCTTTTTCCCTCTGCGGATCGTTGACAAAAAGAAAACGGTCTGGGTCCCTTTCGAATTGCTCGTAAATTGAGACTCCTTTCTCAATAGAAAATCGGTGATGGGGTGAGGGGGTTTTCTCGGTAAGGTCTTGATGTTTATAACGATCGTTGTGTTCCCACCGAATTCTCCCATCTGCACCGAATACTGGAAACCAGGAGAGACCTTGATGGGTTTGAACACCTTTATAGTTAAATTCGTAATCCCGAACAGCCCATGCTCCCATAACCATAACCTTATCCGGGTCGCTGTTGATTGTAGAGTGAGCCCAGCCTGGGGGGATGATTACGACTTCTCCAGGCCCAGCATGAACAGCGAAACACCTTCCTGGATCATCATTTGCAGTTTCCTGCATATAGAAGATCGCCTTGCCTTTCCAAACCTCACACACCTCCGGTGTCGAGCAGCCACTTTGATTCGAGATGGCGTGTACATGGCCCTGAGAGCGTACCGGTTCATTGCCCATGCGACCTGTGGAAAAAATCACAGCACCGTAAAGGAGATTTTTCTCCGTGAGTAAGGAATAATGTTCTCTCTTGCCAATATCCATTGCGATGGCATATACGACTTCGGGTCCGCTGCAGCCCGGATCTCTGAGACTCCATCGAATAGAGTTCAGCGTTCTTCGCTCGATAGGAGGAGAAAGGCAATCGGGTCCAAATTCAAAACCGATTGGATTTACCTTGGGATTGATATCGAATCCAGGGATATTCATGAATCCAGAAAATTGTCAGTGATCCTCTAAAGTATCGTAGAGATATTTTGCATTGATGCTATAGGAATCGAATGGAGGAACTGTTGGCCTCAATGAGGGCTAAGAGCCCGAATTCGCAAGGGTTGTTTGGAAATGTATCGTTTCAATCTCCGGACATTCGGTTAGGTTTAGATGTTGCAAACTCTGTCTTATGAGGAGAATCAAACCATCACCCGAGCGACTGCCCAAACTGTACCGATCACCCCTATCACTGCTGAACAAGGAATCAAAATCACTTTTCGAAAATGATGCCATTTTCGAAACCAACCAATTACGCTGAAAGCACAAAGCAGCACTCCGATCTGACCAGATTCAACACCAATGTTGAAAAAGACGAGAGCACTGATAAATTCCGATTCAGGGAGACCGACATCTTTCAGTACTCCCGCAAAACCGAGACCGTGCACGAGTCCAAAAAGCGATATTATCACGAGGCGGCTTGGATTCGGTTTGGTTCTCGCGATGTTCTCAAATCCAACATAGGCGATAGAAAACGCAATGAGTGGTTCAACGACTTTAGCTGGAGGGGTTAGGAAGCCGATAATCCCGAGGGCCAATGTGATCGTATGAGCAACAGTAAAACAGGTTACCTGCATGAGCAATGGCTTAAGCTGTACCGAAAATAAAAAGAGTCCTAGAACGAATAGAATATGATCACTGCCGTATGGCAAAATGTGCACGAAGCCGAGCTTTAGGTAAATCCAAGCTATATTTAGCCATTTAGCCATCGTGAGATCTTTTTCTCGCCCAATCGGCGTTGGTGACTGATCTCGGTTTATCGTTATCACTTCTTTCCTCACTGAAAATGGTTGGCTAATTTCGCCCGCTTCTATCCATCTAGTCATAGTGCGGTTTTGCTGCGTTTCCAGGAAGGTTATAGCGATCGGGGTTCCAATTGAAAGGTGGGGCACAGCCCGGAAACGGAGTTCCTTCCCAGCCGGATTTATTCGTCCCCTCCAACGAATACCTGTCATAGGGGCCGCGTAGATCGCCTTGAAGTCTTCCAGATTTAGAATAGGTAAATCCACCTGCTTTGTGTCTAGATAGACTTGGTGATTATCGCAGGAGAGCTCCACCCCCTTCGCTAAGGTGCCCATTATGTTATCCAGATTAATCTTCCGTTGTTCGTCAGGTGTTTGTGTCAGGTTATAGTAGGCTGTGGGTCCCCCTACTATTCGAGTCAGATCAACCTTCAACTCCATCTCTAAAGTATTTATTTCGGGATCAATAGTGACAAAAACACGCGTCATGTTTAGAAGATGGGCATCACTGATGGGCCCTAACGACACGACACAGAAGCTCAGAAAAGCCAACTGGATAAGCGTTCTTTTCAAATTCTTATCACTCAAATTTAATCTTTCGGATCCTTGACTGATTCTTAAAAAATCTGGAAGATTAAATTTCTTGCAGGTTTTAAACCGACAAGCCCCTTCTGTTGCCAGTTGTCTTCTCCCGGGGGTGTAGATTCCAGTCCTGTTCTAAATCTCTGAATGATCGGATACGGATGCTTGTTTCAATTCGAAAAGGATTCGATTGATACCAATGCTTCATTGGCATGACATCGTTGGCTTTTGTGGCATTGCGATGATTCTTGTGGCCTATTTGCTACTTCAGATAGATTTTCTACGAAGCGATAGCCTCGTTTATTCTTTGCTAAACGGCTTGGGGGCAAGCTGTGTGATTTTTTCCCTGTTTTTCGACTTTAATCTGTCAGCGTTCCTGATGGAGGTATTCTGGGTTATAATCAGCCTAATTGGGATAGTTCGATACGTCACGCGTAAGAGACAATCGGGTCTGGAACTTAGAAAGTAGAACCTCAATTTGAGACTTTTTAAGACTCTTCTCTAGGCTGACTGCATACCTTTATACTTGTGACGACGTAGAGGCCATAGAGCAGCAATGCAGCGGTTAAGGCTCTCAAAAAGGGGCTTTCTAAAATGAGACTAACGGTAGCACCACCGCAGACGATGATTGTAGCTATCGCGATGATTTTCATTTTATACGAAATGCATCGGCGTTCCTGCCAGTTCCGTAAAAGTGGCCCGTAAGTCGGGTTACCCAATAACCACCTGTGCCATTTTTCCGATGATTTTGCAAAACAGCCTGCAGCAAGTAACAGGAAAGGGGTGGTTGGTAGAATGGGGAGAAAGAGTCCTAGGGTGGCTAATCCGACGAAGAGAAATCCGATCGCCTTATACATTTTCTAATTAGTTTTGATCAGTGGATTCCTCTGCCTACAGTTTTCTAAAATGAGGCTAAGATGTAGAGGAATTCCATTTTTGCCTGAGGGTTAAGAAGGATGGAATGATACGCAAATTTTGTTATTCCTCATTATCTGAAAAATTGTAGCAGATGGGGTCGCTTTTATTTACTGGTTCCAGAATATTCTTCATCTTTTTTCACCCATCTATTTCTTTGAAAGAATTAGGCTACCTTCCTAAAAAGTTCGGGGTTCGCTTTTCCATAAAAGCCTTCCGCCCTTCTTTATAGTCTTCGCTAGCGTAACAATTGTCGTTCAAGCGTTGGCAGAGATTAAGATTACGATCATTTGGATCTTTGCCTATTTCTGCAACGATTTGTTTAAAAGCTTTTATAGATAGAGGCGCATTTTTGGCGATAGCTTGAGCACATTCGTCCACGGATTGGGCAAGTTCGGTCTTAGACTGTATACTATTAATGAGACCCATATCATAGGCTTCTAGGGCGCTAAATTGTCTTGCGGAGAATAGAATTTCTTTGGCTCGGATAGGTCCGACACAAGCAACTAGAGGCTGCAATGATTCATAACTATAGCCGAGGCCCAACTTGGCAGCGGGAATCCCGAACCGAGCATCTTCAGAGGCCAGCCGTAAGTCACAACAGAGGGCAACTGCCAATCCACCGCCAACACAGTAACCACAAATTCTTGCAATGGTAGGCTTGGGAATATCCGTAAGTTTCTTACAGGCAAGTGTCATCACCGAGTTGTAAGCCTCAATCTCGCTCACCAAGTTGCGGTTTGCTTCGAATTGGGATATATCAGCGCCAGAGGAAAATGCTCTTCCTCCTTCACCTGATACCACAATAACTTTTACTCTTGAATCGGACTCGAAGTCGTCCATCGCTTGGCTAATACCCCTCCACATTTCTAAAGAAATCGCATTATGCTTCTCGGGCTGGTTAAAACCCAAGTAACCAGTATCTTGTTTCTTTGCGACTAAAAGCTTATCAGTTTGGTCCATACTTGCTGGCTTCTTGCTCATAAAGAATGATCCTCTCTCAGTGCATTAATCTCTTCGTTTGAGAATCCAAACTCTCGCAAAACATCGGTTGTGTGTTCACCTCTTTCTGGAGCAGGGCGATAGGTTACATTCGCATCCTTTGCCAAATTCGTCGCATTACGCACCACTTTGATTGTCCCGAGTAGGCTGTGCTTGACAGGCCGTGACATTTCCAAATGACGCACTTGGGGGTCTACCCACATTTCGTTGATTTGGTAAATCGGGCCACATGGAACCCCTGCTTCATTCAGCTCCTCAATCCATTCATTGCTACTTTTTTTTAGGAAATATTCGCTGAGTTTTGCGTTCAATTGTTCTCGATTTTGTGATCTGGCCTCGGAATTGGAGAAATTTGGATGGTCAGACAGCTCGTTGGCTGCCAGTACTTTGCATATTCGCTGCCAGATTTGTTCGCCGCCGCTCGCAATGTTGATGTACCCGTCACTAGTCTGGAAAGTTCCCGTAGGGATGATCGTAGGATGATTATTGCCTGCTTGCTCGGGGACTTCATTCCCTATTAACCAGCGAGCGGCTTGGAAATCTAGCATTGCGATCTGAGCCTCAAGTAACGATGTGTGCACCAACTGACCTTTTCCGTCTACCTCCCGTTGGAGTAATGCAATTAAAATACCGATTGCTGTATATAAACCGGCAGCTAGATCCGCAATTGGTACTCCGACTCGTACCGGTCCCTGACCGGGTAATCCGGTAATCGACATCAAGCCTCCCATTCCTTGGGCAATCTGATCCAATCCAGGACGGAATCGGTAGGGACCGTCTTGGCCAAATCCAGAAACACTGGCGTAGACAATACGAGGGTTTTCTTTTCGGCAAGTAGCGTAATCAATTCCGAGTCGCTCTTTAACTTCGGGCCGAAAGTTCTCGACTATCACATCTGCCTTTTTTACTAGGCGCATGAATACAGCCCGACCCTGTTCTGTCTTGAGATTCAGTACTAACCCGCGTTTGTTTCGATGTAAATTTTGGAAATCTGGACCGTGGCGTGGGCCGCCCATGCCAACTGAGCTGTCAATCTTCTCCGGAGGCTCGATCTTAATTACGTTTGCTCCCCAGTCCGCCAGCTGACGCACCGCCGTTGGTCCCGCTCGTACCCGAGATAGATCGAGGACCGTATATCGGGAAAGGGGGCCTTTTTGATCTTTCATAACCTGTTAACTGTTAAGGAGGTTTCCATTTCTATTATCATAGAGTTATTGGGTTCTTCCATTAATAAAATGTCCCTCTTGATTTTGGCCGCAACTCGCAAATTTCACTGCTTGCCTTTTTTAAGGTAAAGTACTGAATTTAATTTACGAATGAAACGTGTAATTGCCTTTCTCGCCCTACCATTGGCCTTCCTGGGGCCCGCCTGCACGCAGGAGAGTGCGACCCGAGAGGCTATAACTGTTGCGCTTAAACCCGATAAGAACCCAGACCGATTGATCAAAGAAAAAGCTGCTCTCGAGGTTTACTTGTCGGGGGAGCTATTACATCCTGTCAAAGTTATTGTCCCCTTAAGTTCGGCAGTCATTACGACCGGTTTCGCCAATGGAAGCATCGACCTAGGATTCCTGAGTTCGACCGAGGCTGCAAAGGCGATTAAGGCGGAAGTAGCTGATATCCTTCTGGCCGGTGAGATCGACGGGAGTACTCACTACCTGAGCTATTGGGTCGCTCTAAAGGATAGTTCCTATACTAGGATAGAAGAGTTGCGGGGCAAGCCCATTGCATTTTCAAGTCGTACTAGTACTTCTGGTTTTCTTATTCCCACATGGGATCTATTCAAGAGGAAACTCATAACTCAAGATGAAGGGCCCGAGGGATTTTTTGGAGAAGGCAATGTGTTCTATGGAGTTGGTTACGTGTCCGCTATCGAGAAGGTTCTTAGCGGTGAAGTCGAAGCCGCCGCAGTAAGTTATTACGTACTTGATGAAGACCGTTATCTGACACCGGATCAGCGCTCGCGACTGAGAATGGTAAATAGCCAAGGGCCTGTGCCTACCCATACTATATCATGCAGACGGACTCTAGATCTATCACTTCGCATTCGGTTAAAGAAAGTTTTGCTCCGAATGAACCAAGATAATTCGAAACTGCGCGATCTGGTCTTCAATTCTAAACTGGTGGAGGTGGATCCAAAAGAGCATCTCAAAATAAGCCATGAAACGTTATCGATTGTTTCCCGCATGAAACTCTAGATGCAGAAGAACGGAAAATCAGTTGAAGAGAAATCTTTGCTGACATTGCATACCGAATCCTTGGGGATACGCCGAAATGGGAAATGGCTAATTCGAAACCTCAATTTGGAGGTCGGTTTTGCATCTTCTATAGCCATCGTGGGGCCATCAGGTGTTGGCAAGACTAGTTTCCTCAAATGTCTTGCTGGCGATTTGGAGCCGACCGAAGGGTTTCTCTATTATCGAGCTGCTGATGGTACTAGGAAAACGCCGTATGAGATCCGGACCCATCTCGGCTTCATCTTCCAAAATCTTAATCTTATTGAAAATGAGTCGGTTATGTACAATGTGCTCGTCGGTCGGTTGGGCCGCTATTCCTCCTTTCGAACACTCCTCGGATTTCCTTGCACCGATAAGCACGATGCATTTGCTATTCTAAACGATCTGGGAATCGGAGAGTGCGTGCATAAATGGGTGGCAGAGATCTCGGGAGGAGAGAAGCAAAGAGTAAGCGTCGCTAGAGCTTTATTTCAGGATCCTTCGATTATATTTGCGGATGAACCGTTCTCGCACTTGGACTCGCAATCTGTTGAGAATGTTCTAACCCGATTCCGAAAGGAAGTTAAGGACAGAAACAAAACTGTTTTCTGTGTCTTGCACGACTCTGATTTTGTCGATTGTTTTGCCGATTTCATTTTGACCTTCGACCAGAAGATTCCTGAAAATTGGACTTTTAGGGAGGTTTCGCCCAAGTGATTGAACCCAAGCCATTGGCTTCGAAATCTCCCTCTCCGGACTTGCCCGCTCTCAAATGGTTCGAACGCCTCAACCTCGTTAATGTTACGTTTATCATCTTCATCCTCGCAGTAGTATTTTCGAGTACTGTCATTCGAGGATCTGGTAGAGATCTCAACTATTTGGCGAATCTTTACCAGTTCGTCTCTAACTTCTTCCCGCCCGATTTAACAGTAATGGGCGACTCCCTCTCCTCTTTAGTCGAAACTGTAAAGATAGCCGTAATGGCAACTCTTTTTGCTATTGTGATCTCGTTTTTCCTTTCGTTGGGTGCATCTCAGAATCTTGCCTCCCGGCCACTTGTTCTCGTCTTTAGAATGCTACTCAATCTTGTTCGCACTCTTCCGAGTCTTGTCTGGGCTCTTATCGCTGTCGCTATTGTGGGTCCTAATCCCCTAGCTGGAGTGATTGGCCTCACTTTTTACAGCATAGGATATCTTGGAAAATTCTTCAGTGAAGCTTTTGAATCATGCGATGTTGAGGTGGCAAGATCCCTTCGAATCATGGGAGCCAATCCCTTCCAAGCATTTCAGTACGGACTTTGGCCTCAGGCTAAGCCCTTGATATGGAGCTACTCGATATGGATGCTGGAGTACAATATTCGATCAGCATCGATCATTGGATATGTCGGTGCAGGGGGAATTGGGACCCAATTGCAAATCTACCAGGAATTTGGTCAGTGGGACAAGTTTGCTACAGTACTGATCTGCATCCTCGTCGTTGTCACTCTTCTCGATCTCCTCGGGGAACGGATCCGTCATTCGGTTACGAAGAAGATCGGGTTTTCACCTTCACGCGACTGAAGATCCTTCTTCGGGTGGGATATTTTTACTTTAGCCTGGGAGGGAGGCTGATGCAATGCCTTCATTGCAGTACTTATCTTCGCTATCGTGGTTTTGGAAATGTAATCATATGGGTGTGATTTAATTAAGACTGGTCACTGATGTTCTCTAAGTTCCGGCTATAAACTAGATAATGTGGATCCCCATCCTATATAGGATCATTTGGGATGATATACGAAGTTTAACCTACGTTCACACTTCCCTATCCATTCGCAATCCGTAATTTTCAATTCTTTATTTTTAAACCTCCTCTTCCATCGCCGTTTTAATCTCTTTCCATCGCTTCAGACGGGCTGCGATTTTCACTTCAGCCCCAGAATCCTTGGGGAAATAAAATTGTTCGGGTCGCTCCATATAATCTTGGGCCGATATGGTTTCTGGATAATCGTGGCTGTATTGATACTCTTTCCCATGCCCCAGGCTCTTACTGATCTTGGTACTTGCATCTCGAAGATGAAGAGGGACTGGTTGCAGCTCCTTTTCTCTAACTGTTTTACCCGCCTCTCTGAAAGCCGCTGTTGTTGAATTACTCTTTGGGGCGGTTGCCATGTAAACGACGGCATGGGCCAGATTGAGCTCGCATTCGGGCAGGCCGATATACTCACAGGCCTGAAAGGCTGCTATCGCAAGGGGAAGCGCATGAGGATCTGCAAGGCCAATATCTTCAGAAGCCAAGATAGTGATGCGTCGGGCAATAAAACGGGGATCCTCGCCTCCTGCTAGCATTTTGGCTAACCAGTAGAGGGAAGCATCTGGATCGCTCCCTCTCATGCTCTTAATAAACGCGGATGCTGTGTCGTAGACTTCGTCCGTGTCGTAGGGGATCTGGCGTTCCCGTGCGAATGCTGCAACTTCTTTTTTCGACAAACAAGTGCCCTCGGGTAGACTCATGATTAGAGTCTCCAAAGCGTTTAGCGCCCGCCGTAAATCACCATCACATAGATTTGCCAATGAACGCAATACTCTGTCCTCCACCGAACATTTAAGCCGCCCGAGTCCCCGATCTCTATCCATTAACGCAGCTTTTATGACCTGGAATGACTGGTCCGCCGAAATAGGCTCAAGGCGAAACAGGTGGCTTCGGCTGAGAAGAGGTGCAATTAGATAGAACCCAGGATTATGGGTTGTAGCTCCAATTAACCGGATATTGCCTTCTTCCACATCTGGAAGTAGAAGGTCCTGTTGAGCCTTGTTAAACCTGTGAATCTCGTCGATAAAGAGAATCGTACGATCTTCGGGCCTGCTGCGAGCAAATCTCAGGGTGTCTCTTAATTCCGCAACATTAGACATAACCGCGTTAATCCGTATGAATCGAGTTCTTGATTCCAATGCAATTACCTCAGCCAATGTCGTCTTTCCGCAACCTGGCGGACCGTAAAGCAGGATACTACCCAGTCTGTCCGCCCTAATCAGTCGAGGAAGCAGTGCTCCGTCTCCAAGAATGTGATCTTGTCCAACGATTTCGTCCAACTTACGGGGTCGCATCCTCACGGCCAACGGCTTGGGATGAGTCTCCGAGACCGGAGAAGTGTTCTCCGTAAAATCTTTAGCTCGATTTTTCTCCCCGCTTTCTTCATCAAAGAGAAAAGTCTGTTCTTTCTCCTTCATCGCAAAAGGGTCCTCCACCTTTAATAGCGCTTAATGCTCCTTCTGATCCTCACTATTATGTTGCACAGAGACCTGAAGAGGCAAGGGATGTTTCGATCCCAAAGTAGAAAAGTTTTTGCTACACCTCTCCTTTTCAACTGATAATATGGACCTGAGAGCTTTAGAGTCTTCGTGTGAAGTCCATATACCTCTTTATTTAATTTTCCTAGATGCAGAAGAGAGCGTTCCAATCATCAAAGCGTAGACCAACGTCCTCCGAAGCGCCGGTTGTCCTCACTATCGCTGGCTCGGATAGTGGGGGGGGCGCAGGAATCCAAGCTGACCTCTCGACTTTTGCTGCTTTGAGAGTTTTTGGCACTTGTGCTCTCACTTGTGTGACTGCCCAGAATCCCACCGGCGTAAGAATGGTAAAGGAGATTGAGGCGGAGATGATTGAAGCGCAACTTACTCAGGTCTCCGACTATTTCGCTGTCAAGGCTTTGAAGACCGGAATGCTTTTTAGTGAGAAGATCATCGATGCAGTGGCTAGATTTATTTCCGATCGTCCATCCATCCCTGCGGTTATTGATCCAGTCATGGTGGCTTCTAGTGGTGCCGTCCTGCTCGAAATGAATGCAATTGATGCTCTTAAGAATCTCATCCTTCCCAAAGCAGCTGTCATTACTCCTAATCTGGATGAAGCAGAGGTATTGCTTGGAGTGCGACCCTCGGATATTTTCCAAATGAAAAGGGCAGCCAAAACGATTTTCAAAGAATACGGAACTGCAGTCCTGATAAAAGGGGGCCACTTGGACACAAAGGATTTAACTGATGTCTTTTTTGACGGCCAAAATGGGATGATAGTGCTCACTTCAAAACGGAACCCAACCATCGACACCCATGGGAGTGGGTGTACTTTGGCTGCAGCTATTGCGGCTTTCCTTGCCAAAGGTTTCACAATCGCGGACGCTGTTCTTTCCGGGCATGCCTATTTGAAGTCTAGTATCGCTGCGCCTCTCCGTGTAGATGGAAGGGACTATCTCAATCGTATATCCATTGCTAACAATTCAAACTCATAGACCCCGTTGCTGCTTCAGTTCAGTATGACTTTCTGTAATATGGCTCATCTGGAAACCGTCTCCTTCCACCCAAAATCTCTCGCGGATTTAAAGAAAGTCTGGTGTCTGCTGTCTACTTTCTTTACCTATACCCTTATATGTTACTTACATTTTCTTGCCATTTATGGGAGAACGTAGCAAAATTAAAAACCGGAATTTTGACGATGATCATAGCGAAATTTGACCCATGAAAAGTGCTTACGAGCTAGCCATGGAGCGTCTTAAAACTGAGGATCCAAGCGCTTCTAAACCCCTTGACGATGGACAGCGTAAAGAGATCCACGAACTCGAGAATCGCTACAAAGCGAAGATTGCGGAAAAGGAGATTTTCCTGAGCAAGCAGCTTGAGGAAACACGCCAAAAAGGAGATTTGCCCGAAGCAGAAAAGATTGAAACTCAGCTTCAGAACGAACGCGCCCGCCTTGAGGAGGAGCTGGAAGAAGAGAAGGAAAAAATTCGCAATCGGAAATGAAGCAATATTGCGAGCTCCTCAGACTTGTTCTCAGCAAGGGGAAACCTCGCGAGGACCGAACAGGGGTCGGGACTTTCTCCAT
The DNA here is from genome assembly GCA_964542645.1 of uncultured Opitutales bacterium. Lineage (GTDB taxonomy): Bacteria > Verrucomicrobiota > Verrucomicrobiia > Opitutales > UBA2987 > Moanibacter. The sequence goes on from CAZIUG010000003.1 coordinate 230,543, forward strand.
TTTCGGAGCCCAGGCGCGGTATGACCTAAAGGATACATTTCCTCTCCTTACCACCAAAAAGCTCCATCTAAAGTCCATTATTTATGAGCTTCTTTGGTTTCTTAAGGGCGACACCAACCTAGGTTACTTACACAATCATAAGGTGAAGATTTGGGACGAATGGGCTGATGAAAAAGGAGACCTCGGCCGAATTTACGGTGCCCAATGGTGCGAATGGAAGGCACCTGATGGTCGGTCGATCAACCAGATCGACAAGGTCATCGAACAGATTAAAAACGATCCTCAGAGCCGCCGGCATATAGTTTCTGCTTGGAACGTAGGCGAATTGGACCAGATGGCACTAAATCCCTGCCACGTCCTCTTTCAGTTCTATGTCGATGTTGAGGAGCAATCTCTCGGCTGTCAGCTCTATCAGAGGAGCGCTGATCTCTTTCTGGGAGTCCCTTTCAATATAGCTTCGTATTCGCTTCTCACCATGATGGTTGCTCAGGTCTGCGGACTTCAGCCGGCTGAATTCGTCCACACTTTCGGGGATCTCCATCTCTATAATAATCATCTCGAGCAAGTTAAGCAGCAGCTGGCCCGTGAGTTTCGTCCCCTTCCGACCATGCGGCTTAATCCGAACATAACCGACATTCACGATTTTTCCTACGAAGATTTCGAGCTTCTTGGTTACGACCCCCACCCGAGTATACGTGCGCCAATAGCGGTCTAAAAGCAATTCTCGTAACTCCTTCCCAGTGAACGAGGGATCCAAGGTAAACGGAATGCCTAATTGTTTATGTTTCATCTTATGTCTAAACGATTCAAAGCCATCGCTGCTATGTCCCTCAATCGGGTTATAGGTAAAGATAACGATATCCCCTGGCGAATCCCAGAAGATTGGAAATGGGTTAAACAAAAAACCAGTGGGCATATTATCGTTATGGGACGTAGAACTTTCGAATCTCTTGGCAGAAGGCCTCTTCCCAATCGCGAAAATATTGTCCTCAGCCGCACGCTTTCTGAAACCGAAGGTTTCCAAGTAATCCGTGCTCTCTCAGAGCTCAACGACTTCAAAACAGATAAGGAAATCTGGATATTTGGTGGTGCTGAGATCTATCGGAGTGCCCTGCCTAAAGTCGACGAACTTTTTCTTACTGTTGTAAACCGCGTCGTGAACGGTGATGTGTTCTTTCCAGAATTCGAAGAGGAGTTTGACTTTGAAGGTTTTGTAAGGACAGAGCCGGGGTTTCGGATTAAGCATTACCGAAGGAGGACCCTACCTTAGCCCGAAACTTTCAATGTCCGATTAAGTTAGGAGTCCTCAACAATCATCGGAATCGATGCAGAATATCATCCTTATGTGGGTAGCGCAGTGACATATTCAGTCAGCAAAACAGGAAGCACTAGAAAATATCATTTAATTGCTAATCAAACTCTGAGTCTAAACTTAAAGGTACCTTTAGTCTGTGGTACCATTGCGACATTCAAGTAGCCTCTATTCTGTCGCGTCAGCTAGGGGCTCTGCACCATCGAGGCTTTCCCCCTGTGTTGTTACACTGGAAAGTTAGCTGACGGATTGGTTCCAATCGCCTTTTGTCTCTGGCATTTTCCCGGACTTTTTTCTCTCCTCTACTTCAGAATCAGTAGATCCTTCTCTGCACCCTTCGCAATTGGCCAAGCCCCCACAGCTCCCCTTGATGCATCGATTTCCGAGTATCACACCGATCGACATTCCTAGGAGCGCCAATCCAAATACAAAAAGTGTTATAAGAAAAAGTTTCATCTTCTAGAATAGAAGGTAATATCCTTTCCTATCAATTCGTCAATTCTTAGCCTCTTTTATTAAGGAGTTTGGAGAAACGGTGTGTAGCAGGGTTCATTAGGATATTCGTGGTGATACATTGACCGAGCGATAGTGATGGAAACTATGATGATCAGGTAATATCTTAAGAGTATAATTCTTTGCAAACAGGACTACCTAAGAAAGTCCTTCGTTACTCTTTCTTAATCAAATTTCGAAATCCGACTGTCATCTTCTCCTCGAACCCATCCTCTGTTTTAATGACAAAAAGGGCTGCAAGATTTTTTTGATTCGCCAAAGCATATCCCTCAACCGTTCCCAGAATTAGGAGTGCAGTGGCCCATCCGTCAGCATCCATGCAGGAAGTATCTACCACTGTGACAGAGGCCAACCGGTGAGAGATAGGTCGCCCTGTCCTGGGATCGATTTCGTGGGAGTAACGTACCTTATCAACCTCAAAATAGTTCCGATAGTCCCCCGATGTGGCTATCGCGGTATTGTCGAGTTCCACGACTTTCTGAATCTGCTGACTTGTTGCCACTGGACTTTCGATTCCGATCCGCCAGACGGAATTACTTCCGCTTTTGGTACCTTTAGCCCTCATCTCTCCACCAATGTCTACTAGGAATGCGGTGGTTCCCAAAGAATTAAGCATTACACTCAACCGATCCACAGCGAAGCCCTTTGCAATAGCAGATAGATCGACATGAAGGTTCGAAAGGCTTTTCTTCAGCGCAGGCGGCGAGAGCCTCACCTTCAGATGGTCAGATCCAATTGTAGTCATTTTTGCCGCGATTTCTCTGTCAGTCGGTAAATCGTCTCTCCGACCCAATGGGCCAAATCCCCACAAATTGACCAGTGGACCTATCGTGATATCAAATGCCCCACTTGACAAATTGTAAATATCTATGCCTCTTGAAATCACCTTTGCTGTATCCTCAGAAACTGAGAACCAATCGATTGATTCACTCGAATTGAAAAGTGAGAGCTCAGAATCCGAAAGGTAAGTTGACATCTGTTGATTGACTTCATCCAGGATCGACTCGACTTTAACCTTGAGTTCCTGTGCGTTGTACTTCAGGGGAAGAGTGGACACCGATACGCGATAGTAAGTTCCCATCGTTGCCCCGGTGATGACCATAGGAACCTCCTCTCCTTCCATCTGATCTACCACCGAGCAACCAGGGAATGCGGTAGATAAACAAAGAAAAAGCGCGAGACTAAAAGACAACTTACTACTTCTTATAATCATGCCCTAATCCGTTTTTCTGCGCAACTGAATGGGATAACTACTGAAAAGTCCCACAATAGTAAACAGGATGTATTGTAAGAAAGTAGTTAGTTTCTGCTAGCCCGAATCTGAGAAATTCTTTAGCTCAGATGAAGTCTGAGAATTTCAGTCGAAGACTGAGGAACTGAAGACTAGTAGCTAGGGTTCTTTGAGCAAGTAATTCCTACTTCAAATTGAATCGAAGGGGTTTCCCCGGATCATCCTATTTTCTAGAGGAATCTGTTAAGACTTCTACGGGCAGACGCCGTTGCGATTAAAAGAGTCAAAAGCCTCTTGCCGACAAGCTCCTAGCTTCCGAAATCGTCAAATAGGATATTCTCATCTTCGATACCCAAATCATGAAGGAGATTGAGACAGGCGCTAAGCATGGGCGGTGGTCCGCATATATAGTATTCACAGTCTTCTGGAGCAGAATGATCTTTCAGATAGTTGTCATAAAGGACCTGGTGAATAAAACCAACGTGGCTCTTCCAGTTGTCCTCAGGGAGCGGTTCTGAGAGGGCAGCGTGCCAGGTGAAATTCTCGTTTTCCTTCGCCAAAGTATTGAAGTCATCCTCATAGAACATCTCCCTAAGACTCCTAGCGCCATACCAGAATGTCATTTTCCGATTGGTGTGAATTCTTCTGAGCTGATCGAAGATGTGCGAACGCATTGGCGCCATTCCGGCACCACCACCGATAAAGATCATTTCGGCATTCGTATCCTTAGCAAAAAATTCGCCAAAGGGTCCTGAGATTGTGACCTCATCGCCTTCCTTCAAACTGTAAGTATAAGATGACATTACTCCCGGAGGTACTCCTTCAGGTCCGCGAGGTGGAGGAGTTGCTATCCGGATGTTCAACATGATGATACCCTTTTCGTCTGGGTAGTTAGCCATCGAATAGGCCCGCTGGGGACCTCCTTCCTTAACCACAGACTTATATCGCCAAATATTAAATTTATCCCAATCCGGCCTGTATTCTTCCGCAATGTTGTAGTCTTTATAGTCTACTTCATAGGGAGGGCATTCAATTTGGATAAATCCACCTGCCCGAAAGTCTACATTGTCTCCTTCGGGCAACTCGAGAACTAGCTCACGAATGAAGGTGGCGACATCTTCATTAGAGCGCACCTTGCACTTCCATTTTTTGACCTCAAATACTTCCGCAGGAACATCTATTTTCATATCCTGCTTCACTGCCACTTGGCAAGAGAGACGCATCCCGTCCCGTGCTTCCCGTTTGTTAATGTGTGACAGTTCTGTTGACAGGATGTCGCCACCGCCCTCGTGCACATGAACCTTACACTGGGCGCAGGTGCCTCCACCGCCACAAGCTGAAGAAACAAAGACTCTGTTGTCAGCAAGGACATTAAGGAGCTTCCCTCCCACGGGAGCCGATATTGCTTTCTCAGGATCGTTGTTGATCAGAATGTTAACGCTACCAGACGGTACCAGACGCGCCTTAGCGATTAGAATAACTACTACCAAGGCAACAACCACGGCGGTAAACATTGTCACTCCTAAGAGAATTTCCTGCATCAGCTTTTGATTTAGTTACTAAACAGGTTTATCTAAATAGACTGGTCCCGATCGGTTGGATTGATCTCCATTTTGTAAGGCTCTCTTCCACTAGTAATCAAAACTCCTTACTCTCTTTATCCGTTAGAGTTGAATCCCCGAAAACGCCATAAAAGCAAGCGACATTAGCCCGACTGTTATGAAAGTGATTCCAAGTCCTCGCAGTCCAGGTGGGATATCGCTATATTTGAGTTTTTCTTGGATTCCTGCCAATGCGCCGATGGCAATTGCCCATCCGAATCCCGTTCCAAACCCAAAGACCACGCTCTCTCCCAAATTGTATTCTCGTTCGACCATAAAGAGGGAGCCACCGAGAATAGCACAGTTTACCGTAATCAAAGGCAAAAATATCCCCAATGCATTGTAAAGCGCCGGAAAGAACTTATCGAGGGCCATCTCAAGGATCTGTATCATTGCCGCTATCACCCCAATGTAACAGATAAATCCGAGGAATGATAGATCGTATCCATAGATTCCTGCCCAGGCCAATGCATCTTCTTTCAGCAGATAAGTATAAATGACATTGTTGGTCGGAATTGTTATTGTCTGCACCACAATGACTGCAAGCCCAAGCCCAAGCGCCGTATCCACTTTCTTCGAGACTGCGAGGAAAGTACACATCCCAAGAAAGAAGGCCAAAGCCATGTTTTCCACGAAAACCGCTGTAAAGAAAATGCTCAGATAATTTTCTACCATAGTTCCTAGCTCACATCGGTTTCATTTACGAAGCGCTGCTGGTTTATGTAGATGTCAGGCCTACCGTAGGGCTGACCACAGGGTGTCACCCTCTGCGGTCTACAAGTAATTCCTTGTTCGGGAGCGATATTCAGTGGCTGCCGCGAAGGAGCTATTTTCTCAAGCCTCGACGTAGTTTCGGATGCGCGGAGACTTGTAGCTGTAGTCAGATTCATAATCAATTCTCCTCGATTTGCTCTGTCTTCCATCCTCGCAAAATCCAGATAAAAAATCCTATGATGAAAAAGGCACTTGGCGGCAAAAGCATCATCCCGTTGGACATATACCACCCTCCCTCATTCGAGAGTGGGAGAATAACAAACCCATAGAGCCGACCCGAGCCGAAAAGCTCTCGGAAGATACCCACGACTATCAGGATCAATCCATAACCTAGACCGTTTCCTACCCCATCGAGAAAGCTTGCCCCAATTGACTCTTTCATTGCGAAAGCTTCGGCCCTACCCATTACTATGCAATTCGTGATAATGAGCCCAACAAAAATGGAGAGTTGCTTGCTGATATCGTAGGCGAAAGCCTTAAGGAATTGATCGACGATTATAACCAGGGAGGCGATGATTGTCATCTGGCAAATGATTCGGATACTGCTCGGGAGGTGCTTCCGGATTAGGCTTACACTGACGTTAGAGCCGGCCAAAACAAATACCACCGCGATAGCCATCACGAAAACAGTTTCAAGCTTTGACGTGACCGCCAATGCGGAGCAGATCCCGAGAACCTGAAGCGCAATCGGGTTGTTGTTAAAAAGCGGATCCAGTAAGACTTTCTTGGGCTTATCAGCCATGAGTAACCCTTTCACTGATGCGCATTTTGGCAAGGAAGGGTCCGAACCCATCTTCTCCCAGCCAGAACTTTAGTAAGTCTCTCACCCCTCGTGCGGTGATTGTAGCGCCGGATAAGCCATCGACTTGGAACTGAGCATTAGGGTTATTCGGATTTACCTTCCCTTTCAAAACGGTAATTCGCGTTTCCCATGCTTCATCGAAAGCTAGTTTTCCCTGCCATTGCGATTTCCAGAGCGGGTTGTCAACTTCTCCACCCAAACCTGGGGTCTCGCCATGTTCGTAGAATCCAAATCCTCTTATCGTTCTTAGGTCGGCATCGAGGGCAAGGAATCCATACATTGTGGACCAAAGTCCCTTGCCGTGGACGGGTATGATTAGCTGCTGTAACTGTCCCTCAGGATCTCGTTCCCAATAGACCAAAGCTAGCTTTGAACGCCTCTTGATCCGTGCTAGATCTGCCTCCCTCTCAATTTGCACGCTAGAAGCTGGTCCTTTCGCCGCCTTTCGCTGATCAAAGTTGTCTATTATAACTTTATTTGCAAATTCGCCTGTTTCTAAATTGACGACTCGGGCTTCAAATCTCCCAAAAAGCTCTTCAATCGATTTCCCCTCCTCAAGGAGCCCCGCGACTTCTAGAATATTTTTTTTCTTATCCAGAGCCTTGTTGATTTGTTGATTCGTTCTTAGAATCACCGATGCACTGGACACAATCACCGAACAGGCGATTGAAAGAAGCGCTGCTACCAGGAGCGTTTTTTTGATTGTGTCGTTATGCATTCCTCAATGCTCGCCTCTTAATATGTGTCTTGATGACTAGCTGGTCAATAATCGGAGCGAATACGTTGCCAAATAGGATAGCAAGCATCATTCCCTCTGCAAATGCCGGATTGATCACGCGAATCAGAATAACTAAAAACCCTATGAGGAATCCGTATATCCACTGTCCTAGTGAACTCATTGCTGCTGAAACCGGATCCGTCGCCATAAAAACTAGACCAAAGGCAAATCCTCCCACGACAAGATGCCAAACGGGACTCATCTGGAACATCGGATTAGTGTCACTTCCGACTAAGAAGAGTATGGACGATGTAAGCAAAGCGCTAATTAAGACCGCTGACATAATGCGCAGAGAACCAACTCCAGTGAGTATGAGCAGTCCCGCTCCAAGCAAACAGGCCAGAGTCGAAGTTTCACCCATAGAGCCTTGTATCTGACCAATGAAAGCTTGAGTCCAGGTCATCTGCTGGGTAAGCGGTTCCATTCCTTCCGCCGCTACCAGGCCCAGGGGTGTGGCTCCACTGAACCCATCTACTGCTGTCCAGACAAAATCCCCACTCATCTGTGCCGGATAGGCAAAGAAGACAAAAGCCCTCGCTGTCAGTGCGGGATTCAGGAAATTCCTTCCCGTGCCACCAAAGATTTCCTTTCCGACAACCACTCCAAATGTAATTCCCACTGCTACCTGCCAAAGTGGAATGGTCGGGGGTAACGTTAGTGGAAATAATGCGCCTGTTACGAGGAATCCTTCGTTCACTTCGTGTTTCCGAATTGAAGCAAAAAGGACTTCCCAAGCGACGCCGACAATGTTGCAAACCAGAAATATTGGAATAAAGTAAAGCGCGCCGTGGATAAGATTCGAAATAAAACTTTCCGCGGCATAGCCTAACCCCAAGGACTCTATCACAACTGCTCTCCAGCCCCCTGCTGACGTCACCCCCATACTCGCCATTGCTGAATTCGCCTGGTGCCCGGTATTGTACATGGCCATGAACATACAGGGCACCAATGCAACGATTACGGTCACCATCATCCGCTTTAAATCCATTCCGTCTCGCACATGCGATGCCCCCTCTGTCACTTCCCCAGGAGTGTAAAAAAAGGTATCGATCGCCTCATAGATAGGGTAGAGCTTCTCCAGCTTTCCACCCTTATCAAACTGCGGATGTAAATTATCTAGTATGTTACGCAGAAACTTCATGCTCGGCGAAACTTGCTTTATCTATTCCCATTTATCAATTTATTCCCATTTATGTTAACCTGCGACTAACATATTTCTCTTATCCCTCCAACTCAATCCTTGTCAGATTGTCCCTCAAAATCGGTCCATATTCTGTTTTTCCGGGACAGACAAATGTACATAAAGACAGATCTTCCTCCTCTAGCTCCAGGCAGCCGAGGGCTTGGGCCATGTCGGTGTCGCCTACAATTAATGCCCTCAAAAGAAATGTGGATTTTATATCCAGAGGCATCACTTTTTCGTACATACCGATCGGCACCATAGTACGCTTACTTCCTTCGGTTGAGGTCGTGAAGGGGAAGAGCTTTCCTTTCAAGAGTGCTGAAATGAAGGTAGGCTTCACAGAAAACTTGTCGAAACCGGGACTCTGCCAGCCTAGGAATACCCGTTCTCGGCCTTCTCGGAGTGCGGATACCTGAAGGTGATAGCGGCCGAGAAATGCAAATGGGCCCTCAGCCTTTCGGCCGGATAGAACCGAACCAGATATAATCCGGTTCTGGCCATTTTTGAGTTCGGCCAATGTCAAATTATCAGTGCTGGCTCCTAGCCGTGTCTTTATAATGCGAGGTCTTTCAACAACTGGACCCGCCAGAGAAATTATCCTCTCTACATTGAGTTTCCCAGTGGTGAACAGTGCGCCGATCGCGAGCACGTCCTGGTAGTTAAGAAACCAGTTCGTTTTATTCGCACTCACCGGATCGAGGAAGTGCATATGTGTTCCCGTCAATCCGGCGGGATGAGGGCCATGGAATTCATGGACATTGATGTCAGCTAGATCGTTTTCGATGAAAGGCATCCCTGCCCCATGGCAGAGATAGGTATTTCCTTCCGTAAGTTTCGAGACTACCTTGAGGCCGATTGAAAAATCGCCTTCCCGTCCTCGTATGACCACCGCCGGATCGACCGCGAGGGGATTCGAGTCCATAGCGTTGACAAAGATAGAATTTGGCTGGGTTTTAGGCGATGGAACCTTGCTATAAGGACGGGTTCGTAGCGCTGTCCAAAGTCCCGAATCAATCAGGTTCTCTTTTACCTGCTCCAATGGCAGATCGGGAATCTGATCATCTGAATAGGACGCAAAAGACTCCGCCTCCTCTCCAGTAATGTTGATTACTACAGACTGTAGCATTCGCTGCGCTCCCCGGTTGATAGCGACTACTTCGCCATTAGCTGGGGAGGTATACTTTACCCCGGGTGTTTTCTTATCGGTGAAAATTACCTGGCCAATTTTCACCGAATCTCCCACCGCGACTTGCATAGTCGGCTTCAAACCGATGGAATCCGTCCCGAGAAGGGCAACTGAACCAACAACTTTAGACTCGATTACGGTTTTATCAGGGTCTCCTGTTATAGGAAGATCCAATCCCTTTTTGATTTGGTGTAACATGGAAACTCTTACAAGAGGGATTTTAGGCTGATTCTACAAGGAATTCCTTTGAGCCCCAATTTTATCCGTAAACAACTCTTTTTTCTGAATGAGAGGATGTTCCCAGCCCAATATTCACAGAAAGTTGGATCGGTTAGGAATCGGGGCCCGTTAGACTGCGTTTTTTCTCGTGTCACTCGGTTATCTCAATTGAAATTGACTCCGTACCAAAACCTGGAGAGGTGACAGAGCGGCCGATTGTGCACGACTGGAAATCGTGTGGGCCCCAAAAGGGTCCCGCGGGTTCGAATCCCGCCCTCTCCGTTTTTTCGACTGCTTCGACACCAAGCGACTGCCTTCCCAGGCCCGATGAAGAGAATGGTAACTTGGTGAATGACGCTGTAAAATCCAGACATTTTCCAATTTGTAGGACCGGACATTTTGTCAGTACTTTTGGCACGGCTGAGTGCTTAAATGGGATTGAGTAATCATGAAATTTGATCAGAGAGCAGATAATCGGCCGTAGAATGGATGTCTCTAAGCGGACCGATCGCAATCGAGGGTTATTGTGAAAGGGGGATATTATCTAGCAAGAGAAAATTTGTTAGGGATATATTGTTTTTATACTGAGGCCGTTAGAGCCGATTTAGAAACACCTTTCTGAAGTTTGAAGTCTCGATAGTTACGGGCATCTAATTTTCGAAGTGGATCGGTATAGTGGTCGAATTTTCCAGAATTTGTTCGTTGGTTGAATTCACAGGGTTATTGGGGCTGTTTCTTTTCCTCAAGGACGGGACGTTGGTTCCATTTGCCCATTGGGAACTCTCGATTATCCGTGGGGGTATTGAGTCTGCGATAGCGGGGACCGCGTGTCCAGTGGGATTTTCCGTGAAATAGGGTTTTAAGTTGAGGAGGGATTTCTTTCCTGAAGGTATTGCTTAGAGTACCTTTGTCCCAGTAGGGGAAAAGGGTGGAACCGTATCCAGTTATGATGATAACGCGTTCGTTGTCAGAACAGATATGTCCAGTGGCGTGAATAAGGGTTTCGCTGAAAAGGAGGGTGGAACCAGCGGGAGCGATCACTTGGTGAATTAGGGAGCGATCTTGGTAGGCAGCGGCTATGATATCTTCGGTCGGAGCATCGATCTTGTGACTTCCAGCTATGACTACAGTACCCCCGTCATCCGGCCCCAGATCAGTTAGATTGGTCAAGGTTTTCACGAAATTACAGTGGAAAAGACCATTTTTAGTATGAGTGCCAAATGGAATGTCCGTACCTCGATGGAATCCGTAAGGGGACGATGCATTTAAATCTTCGTGAGGAATGCGACTATTAATGTGGGCGTTCATTTCTACGATTCGCGCTTCTCCTCCGATCAGTTCTTCTGCCATAGAAACCAGAAGAGGGTGAGTAGCGTAGGCAGTGACAATAGGATCAAACTCTACGATGTTGGCCATGAAATGGTGATAAGGTTTGCTCTTAAGCAAGTACGCTCCATGTCCCCCGGGGCCTGTCGACGAAGGATTAGGTTGTTGAGTCAGTTCATATCGTAGACGGTAGAGGGACTCCTTAAGCTTTTCCACATCTTCTAGGGCCAGTGCGTCTTGGATGACTACGTAGCCGAATGTGTCCAGATAGTAGCGCTGAGCTGCAGTGAGAGCAGGGAAGGGGCGCTCAAAGGTTAGAGTAGACATTACAAACCAACTTGTAGGATGCCATCCCCGAAGAAGGCAAGACGATCCTGCAGGCGAGAGAAAAAAGTGGTAATTATCAGGACGGAGGGATGGGAGAGGTATATTGGGAGATGCCTAGAAATGTATTTGGTGAATGCAGCATTCAATCCTTTTGGGAATCGAATGCTACGGGTGCCGGATGGCCTTTGAGTCTTCTAAAAGGATTGTGTTCATTCTACTGATAAGAAATATACGAAATGCCAAAAGATTGTGGTTTAAGCGAGGTGAATATGCGTGATCGAGAACGGCGTTAAGAAGACTTCTTGGCACAATTTTTCTGGCGGTATCTTCAAATATAGAAGACTTTAGATTTGTTCCCATTGCTCGTCGATCTGTTTTCAAACCCTTCCTCAGGTAGGTAAGAAACCTCGTCGGAAAGAGGGCTCGGGCACAGCTGGAGGAAAGCTCTTCTCTAAGTATCTCTTCAACGTCTCTGCTGGCTAACACGTTTCTGGGTGATGCGATTGAAGAACGCGTTGCATATGCCACCTGCGGTCCAAGTGAACTGACGATCTTCCTGTATAGGAATTTATTAGTCCGGAGATGGTCCGGTTGTCCTCTTACTTGGAGAAGAATTCTCCTGGATAACCAAGGGTTTACTATTTCCACGTATGGGAGCTTCAGATCGGAAAGAGAGGATAATATAGAGGGTAATCGGAATCCGTGATAGAGTTTATCGCGCCATTGGGACAAGCTCTCGCCTGGACTACGGAGAAGATTTTTTGGTAGCACCTGGTCTGTAAATCCGAACCCCTGGTAGTTTCTTAGATTCGCGAAATCTGTACAGAAAGCGCATCCCATGCTATGGCGCACTGTAAGAGGAGAGGAAACTTTTAACCATCCAAAACCCTCGTCACCTCTGATGACACCTTGAACCCCTGTTTCGAATAACATTTTCCAAATTGTGAATCCATCCATATACGCGGAAATATGATCGATGCGCCCTTCTCCTAGCAAAAGGAACCTGTTAATTATATTATGCGTGGGTTCCTCAGATGGATCCGTATGGTAGAACTGGTGACAGACTTTGAGAGAATCGGCTAGTTTACTTGCAACGTACGCATCAGTTTTCCTGCGGTGTATGGACGATTTTAAGCCCCATGTGATTGTTTTCAATTCTTCAGGATTTCTACCAGTTTGCTGAAGCAGAGAGAGAAGGCCTCTGCTGTCGTAACCGCCAGAAAGCGGCAATATCCAGGTAGACAAATCCAGTTTCACCGATTCGAGTGTTTCGACCATTGCCTCTCTTAACATACGCTCCTGATGACTATCCGCCTTTTCCGATATAGCGAAGTCTGGAGTATTTGATTTGCTCGCGATGGACCATTTTTTCTTATCGAGAAGAACAGCAGAGTCAGGCGGGATTCTCTTGAGTTTGCTATGCCACGAAAGACAGGGGCCGAGTGAACCAGTGGATAACATCCATGGAATCACCCTTTCATCGAATTCAAAACTGCCTAGTAACATCGTGATCGCTCTCTGCGAGGTCGAGGATATGAATATCTCTTGGTCCAGGTAGTACCAGATCGTTCTTGAACCGGCTGGATCGGTTAGGATTTCAAGAGATTCGCCTCCGTTACGGAAGAGGGCAAATGAGCCGTCAGGGAATTTGCTAGAAGGTTTCCACCAATCGCAATATTCTCCGAAGAGTTTTCCAAGAAGTAAGCTATTACCCTTTTTCAGGGTCGAATCAGTTGGGTTCGTTACACCATATGCGATATCTTCGCGAACTAGGATTTTTGACGAATTAGGGATGATGTTGTCCGGAGTCAATCGATGACAGATAGTTTCCAGTCGATTCGCAATGGAGATAGAATTAGGGTGACGGTAGCAGACGTAGATTACCTTAGACATCGAGATATTCCCAAAAAGTTGCCCGGGTTGTTGCTACATCGGTTCGCCGCACTTTTCCTAATATTTACAGACACTTACTTAGAGATGTAATGGATTTCCTTACACCTTCCGGGTTCATCTGATTCAAATTCTATGATTGTAATCTTTAGTCTCTCTCAAAACTTTCTTATTTCTAACCGAAACAAATGATGCTTTACGAAAGGAACCCTTCGCCACCGCTACAGTTCTGGGAATTATAAAGCAGAGACGGGTGCCAAATGGAAACCCAGCTCGTGGAGAACAGTTGAGTGATCCCTCTTAAAATGACGGCTGGATTCAATATAAAACTGTAAAATTCGTGATTTATTTCGTAGCCTCGGAATCTTTCAGAAATCCAAATACTGCAGAGGGTAACAGATCAGCTTGGATAAACCTCCAGTAAGGCGTCGGCAATTTCCGAAGGCGTTTCTGCGACAGCAATGCCGGCATTCTGGAGGGCCTCGATTTTAGCCTGGGCGGTACCGCTGCCGCCCGAGACGATGGCGCCCGCGTGGCCCATGCGTCGACCTGGAGGGGCCGTCATCCCAGCGATAAAAGCTGCAACTGGTTTATCTACATTTTCCTTGATGAAGGCTGCGGCATCTTCTTCGGCATTCCCACCGATCTCACCTATCATAATGATTGCTTCGGTATCGGGATCTTCGTTGAAAAGGCGGATGGCGTCGGTATGAGTGGTACCAACGATGGGATCACCACCGATTCCGATGCAGGTACTTTGTCCGTGTCCGCGACTGGTAAGTTGCCAGACTGCTTCGTAGGTCAGGGTTCCAGAACGGGAGACCACTCCGATTTTCCCGGGGTGGTGGATGTAACCGGGCATGATACCCATCTTGCACTCTCCAGGAGTGATGATGCCGGGACAGTTAGGTCCGATTAGACGAGTACTGCTTCGAGACAGCTTTGATTTTATTATCATCATGTCTCGCACTGGTATTCCTTCGGTTATGCAGACCACAAGATCGATGCTTGCATCAATCGCTTCGAGAATGGAGTCGCTGGCGAAATGGGGAGGTACAAAGATCAGCGAGGTGTTAGCGCCTTCTTGGCAAACTGCATCATGAACAGAATCGAATATGGGTATGGAATTGTCAAATTTCTGCCCCGCCTTTCCTGGGGTGACACCGGCCACGATTGTTGAGGCATATTCGATACACTGGCGGGAGTGAAAGGCCCCAGTCTTTCCAGTGATACCTTGGACAACCGCGCGCGTTCCTTTGCTAACCAGAATACTCATCTTTAGGGCTTAGGATCCGAGACGGTTGCCTCATAATCAAAGGCAGAGGGATCTCTAAAAGTTCTAGGTAGGTTCTTTTCTGTCATTTCTTTCCCTATGCTCTTACTAGTCTGCATTCAATCGCTGCTACAGGCAAAGGGCTCATCCCGCAACTAATTTGACGATCTTGCGTGTAGCCGAACTGAGGCTATCGGCTGGAACGATTTGCAGGCCGCTTTGTTCAAGAAGAGCTTTCCCTTGTTTTACGTTGGTTCCCTCGAGTCGGACGACAAGGGGAACAGAAATTTTAACAGACTTAGCTGCGGTGATGATACCTTGCGCAATGACATCACACTTCATAATACCACCAAAGATATTGACGAGAATTCCTTTGACACTCTGGTCGGAGAGGATGATTCGAAATGCTTTTTCCACTTGTTTTTCATCAGCGCTGCCGCCGACGTCGAGAAAGTTTGCTGGGCTTCCCCCATAGTGTTTTATAATGTCCATCGTCGCCATGGCAAGTCCGGCACCGTTCACCATGCAGGCTATATTCCCGTCTAATGCGATATAGTTCAGGGAAAATTCGGAGGCTTCCACCTCTTTGGCATCCTCTTCATTGAGATCCCGCATCTTGAGAATCTCCGGATGCCGGTAAAGAGCGTTGTCGTCGAAACCAATTTTGGCGTCTAGTGCCTGTAGGCTTCCATTCACATTAGCGACCAGAGGATTGATTTCCACGAGGGACGCGTCTTTTTCGAAGAAGAGATTATACAGAGAATGGGTTATTCCGACCATTTGTTGGAAAGAGTCTCCATGGAAGCCAAGTCCTGCAGCTATTTGTCTTGCTTGGAAGGGCTGGAGGCCAAGAGCTGGATCGACCATTACCCGTATAATTTTTTCGGGAGTCTCCGCAGCTATTTTCTCAATCTCTACCCCACCTTCAGTTGATGCAATGATAACTGGTTGAGCTGTGTTTCGATCGAGAAGAACTGCAACGTAATATTCCTTTTTGATCTCACTGGCTTCGTTGAAGTAAATGGTACCAACGATTTTACCGGATGGACCGGTTTGAGGTGTGAAGAGCGTATTGCCGAGCATGCGTACGGCAACTTCTGCAGCTTCTTCCTTGGACGACGTAACGTGCACGCCGCCTTCGAAACCATCTGTAAACTTTCCTTTTCCTCTCCCACCAGCGTGAATCTGAGCTTTGACCACTATTGGAACAGTGGAAAATTTGCGCAGAGTCTCGGCGATTTTCTCCGGATGGTGAATTGCAATGCCTTTGGGTATCGGGACACCGTAATCTTCGAGGAGGCCTTTAGCCTGGTATTCGTGAATGTTCATTCAACAGGTTGAGATAGAATTGCATTCATGGGGTCTCGATCACTTTTCTCTGCATTTCGGTGATGCGGCTGATTCCAGTTCCCGCAAGTTCGATAAGTGAATCGAGGTCCTTCTGGGAAAAAGTCGCCTCTTCGCCCGCTCCTTGGAGTTCCACGAATCGCCCGCTCCCTGTCATGACCACGTTAAAGTCAACCGATGCTCTTTTGTCCTCGGCGTAGTTTAGGTCAAGAAGGGTACTTCCTTCAACCAGCCCAACGCTGACTCCCGAAACGGAGTCTAGGAAGGGATCTTCTTGTATTTTACCATCCTCTAACAGTTGCTTAGTCGCCAATTTGGCAGCGACATAAGCTCCGCTTATTGCTGCCGTGCGAGTGCCTCCATCCGCCTGGAGGACATCGCAGTCTAACCAAAGGGTATATCCGGATAGGCTCTTAAGATTTGCTACGGCCCGAATTGACCTTCCGATCAGTCGTTGGATCTCAATCGACCGCCCGTCGATTTTACCTCGAGTACTGTCGCGGGTTTTTCGACTCAAAGTGCTGTAAGGAAGCATTGAGTATTCTGCTGTGATCCACCCTCCTCCAACATTCTGATGAATCATCCATTTCGGGAGGGCATGATCCATGGTTGCAGCACAGATCAGTTGTGTTCTTCCAAAAGAAATGAGGACGGAAGCAGTTGCATTGGGAGCGATCCCAGGGGCAATTGTAATCTGTCGTAATTCGTCGTATCGTCGCTGATCGGACCTGGAATAGGTAATGGAGGTCATGGGGATGTGCTTGCGAATTGCGGTTGGTACAGTGTTCAGGTTGATGGCAGGGAGAGATTATCGTTAGTTTGAATGTGATCTCCGTCCTTTTCCGAATCGAATTCTTACGTAAGTACTCTACCAAGCTTTCTGTAGAATAAGCAGGAAGACATAGCATCACAATTTTTTGGAAGAGCTTCCACTTTATAATCGGTGGCCTTTTAAATTGATTATGCCAAAATTTACGATCGAGGTAACGTCTATGAAACGGCAATTTTAGTCGATGATTCCGCAGGCGGAGCGATCCATTTTTGCTCCTTTTTAATGAGATTGATGAGTCTTTCTACGGCGTCTTCTTCAGGGATGTGGTATTCGACGCACTTCTTACCCACGTAAAGGTTGATTTTGCCTGGTGCGCCTCCGACGTAACCGAAGTCCGCATCCGCCATCTCTCCTGGGCCGTTTACAATGCAACCCATGACTGCGATCGTAACTCCCTTGAGATGGTCTGTCATTGATCTCACCTTTTGAGTTGTCGATTGAAGATCAAAAAGCGTGCGACCGCAGCTAGGGCAGGCAACGTACTCCGTTTTTGAGATTCTTGCCCGGGCCCCCTGAAGGATATTATAGGCTAATGAAGTTGCCCTTGGCAGGTCGGGTTCGAGTTCAATACTAATGATGTCTCCGATTCCGTCACAGAGAAGAGCGCCGGTGAGGGTAGCTGCCTCAAGTAGCCGATCGCCAAAGTAGCCTCGACAGTCGATACTGTTTTCTTGGGTGTTACGAATCCATATGGGAGCTTTGATTCCAAGTTTAAGGAGATGACTAGCCAAAGCGCGATAATTACCGATCGGATGGGTGTTTGGATTTGGAATTGAAACAGTAAAGATTAAATTCGAGTCACCTGATTTGACAAAAAATGGAGCGAAAGCAGGCAGGTCATCAGGCTCAATATCCAGCGCGAGGCGCAGGTTATTCTGTTCGCAGAAATCTATGTACTCGGGAAGCCGTTCTTTCTCGATGGAAGAAAATCTCGAGCTAATTATGAAGCCATCACATTTGGACCAATCTACGGAGTTGAGTTCCACGCTGGAAATTTGACTCTCGATGGAGAGAACCAGGAATGGGACCTTTTTATTAAGAGATTCCCACAAATCCATAACATCTGCCAGATCTTCAGTAGAGGTAACATTTACAAGTAGACCTTCAATCCTTGCTTCCTTTAGTTTCGTGTGGGTACGTTCTACGTCTTCCAGAATTTCCATAACCCTCGAGGGAGGCCTTCTTGATGCAACAATCACGCAAGGAGGTTTATTGGCTCCTACTGAAATTCCCGATTTAAGCTCGACTGCCTTAGCCTTTCTCCGGGTATAAGAAAACGGATCCACTGGATCTTCGGTCTGTCCCGATAAGGTTGTTTTGCGGTTTGATTCCCAAAGTCTCCAAGCTTTTTCAGCGAGATCTTTAGCGACGGGTATCTCGTTCACCGGATCTTCGGTAAGCGAGACCCTAATAGTGTCACCTAGCCCATCAAAAAGCAGGCTTCCGATTCCGATTGCACTCTTAATGCGAGCATCATCCCCATCCCCGGCTTCTGTAACCCCTAGATGGAGAGGATAATTCATGCCCTCGGCTGACATTTTGGACACTACCAACCGATAGGCTTCAATCATCACCTTTGGATTGCTAGACTTCATCGACAAGATGATATTCTTGAAGGAGTGAGACTCAGCTATACGAATAAATTCAAGAGCTGACTCAACCATTCCCAGAGGTGTATCGCCGTACCGATTCATGATCCGATCGGAAAGTGAACCATGATTGGTTCCTATGCGCATCGACCGGCCCAGGTCCCTACATTTTAAGACAATCGGCGAGAAGTCTTCGTAGAGACGGCCTAGCTCACTATCGTATTGTGTATCTGAGTACTCTCGAAGCACGAATTTCTTCTGATCCGAGTAGTTTCCGGGATTAATGCGTACCTTATCGACGTGTTCCGCAGCTTCCATGGCGGCGGATGGAATAAAATGGATATCGGCAACAAGGGGAACGTTCACCCGAGCGAGATGCAGCTGACGTCGGATTTCCTTCAGGGATTTAGCAGCGGTGATATTCTGTGCCGTAATTCGAACGATCTCACAGCCAGCTTCAACTAAGGCGATAGTCTGCTTCACAGTGGCGAAAACATCCTGGGTCGGGGTTGTCGTCATCGACTGGATTCGTATGGGATTTTCGCCCCCTATGGAGACGTCTCCGACTGAGACTTCTCTGGAAGTCCTACGCCGGGCGATATATCGAGACGGACAATAAGGGGGAAAAACTTCTTTCCTACTGGTCATCGAATGGGCTGGAACTTGAGAATACGGGTTTGATGTGGAGCGAATTCTGTAACTCAAACTGGCGTTCTGCCTTATTGTCTCCCTGCCATCGCCTGATGTCGAAGAAGCTGACATAGATAATAAGAGAAAAGAGCAGGAGCATGAAAATCCCCTGAGTTCTAACAATGACACCTGGGGGGAGTGGTTTGCCCCGGATTTTAGCCAAGGTGGCAAAGGCGATATGCCCCCCGTCCAGGACGGGGATAGGCAGGAGATTAAGGATGGCAAGATTTATGTTTAGAAGGCAGACAAACCAGAGGACGAGCCGGATGTCGATCTTCGAAAGCTGATCGATCGCCCTAATAATACCCGGAGGCCCACTCAGATTGCGGAATCCGATGTCTGAATTCGTGCTGACAAGACTACCGAGAACTTGAAGGGTTGTTTGGATGATTTCAGTAAACTGTTCAATGGGATTGAGGTATATGGTCATCTGCCGGCCACCTAGTTGGGCGCCAATCATGGGTCTTTTCTGAGGAGAAATTAGCGATGCAGATGCGGTGCCAAGGATCGCAAAATGTTTGGTTTCATTTTCCCGTTCAATTATCAGGCTCAAGGTCCCTTCGGGACTCTCGTTGACTAACTCGACCCAGGAGGCAAGAGAGGTGTAAGAACTCCTACTCACGGATTGAATGCGATCGCCGCTTGATATGCCGGAGAAGACGAGACCGGTAGGGTCATCAAGGTGATGAACCGTGAGGACGGAGGGAGACGAAGGATTCGCAGGATCTGGCCTTTCATCCAACCGGTAAATTGGTTGTAGGGTGAGAGTGGCTTCACGTTTGATATCTTTAACAGTCAGTTTTCCTAGTGGTTTCGTGAAAGCGACGGCTTCTGGTTCAATCGCAGTATCGAATATATCTCCATTTCGGTCGATTGTGAGAACAACACTGCGATCGCCTGTTTCGATCAGATATTCGATAAAACTTCTAAGCGAAAACATTTTGATGCCGTCGATAGCTAACACTTGGTCATCGATTTTGAGACCTGATCGGGAAGCTGGTGAATCATCTTCGATTCGCTTTACGATCAAGGAATGGGCTGGACGAATATCTATTAGTCGGAGACGTTCACCAGATGCAGGATTGATTTCTGCCAACTGTGGGAACACATCAAGTTTGAAAATTCTCCCATCTCTTTCTATTGCAAAGACTGCCTTAGGACTTCCCGTATCGTCGCGTCCTGAGCCGGTGATTAGCGTATGGATTAACTCAGAGAAATTCGAAACCTTTTGGTCATCGATAGCGAGGACCCTATCGCCCGGTCTTAAACCAGCGGCAAAAGCCGGGCCTTCCACCTCGGTGTTTTCATCTAGAGTCAGCGTTTTGCCCACATGGCCAATTACTGTTGTCTGTGCTTCTTCACTGGATGGTTGACCGACTCCCCAAAGGATGGAAGAGATGACGAAGGCAAAGATAATGTTGAATACGGCCCCCATAACTGCGACAATCAGTTTGTCTGTAAAGGAAATTGGTGGAAGTTCCTCCGCCGATTGGTCGTGCCTTCCCTCAACTGCTCCGAGTTCAGCTAATTGGGGAAGGGCTACGTAGCCGCCAATTGGAAGGATAGATATGCAATACTCGATTCCGCTGCGGTTCCAGGATATTATTTTGGGACCGAAGCCGATAGAGAATCTCTCAATTTTGAGCCCTCGTTTTTTCGCCGCAAGGAAATGACCGAGCTCGTGGACAAATATGGATCCACCGAAGAGCAGGATTATGAGAAAAAGTGACCACGTGTTCGCAAATAGTGGCTGTATCACTTCAGGATTCATTTGTATGGAAGTTTCAGATTAGTCCGAGGAAAAACTTAGCACCAGTTCTTTTCCCAGGGATCGGGCGGCAGAATCAGCGGCGATCACATCATCGAGATTAGCAGGGTCGAGGTTTCTTGTCTTTTGTAGCGACTCTTCGATGATCTCAGCAATTTCGAGATATTTGATGGAGCCGCGCAAAAAAGCAGATACAGCAACCTCGTTCACAGCATTGAACACAGTCGGAGCTATACCTTCAGCTTCCATCGCTTCACGCGCTAAACGTAGGCAAGGAAATCTGTCGTGATCTGGGGGGTGAAACTCGAGCCCCCAAGTTTGGGCAAAGTCAAGAGATTCATCAACTCCCGGCGCTCTATGGGGGTAAATTAAAGCATTTTGAATTGCAAATGTCATGGAGGGGGGGGAAAGCTGCGCAATAATGGAACCATCAACAAATTCAACTAACGAATGGACGATACTTTGGGGGTGAATGACAACCTCAATTCTCTTCGCCGCATCGCCAAAGAGCCATTTTGCCTCTATAAGTTCCAACCCTTTGTTCGCCATGGTCGAAGAGTCGACAGTAATTTTAGTACCCATTGACCAATTTGGGTGCTTAGTTGCGTCTGCCGGTCGAATTGACTTCATTTGATCACGGGTAAAGTTACGGAAAGGACCCCCGGAGGCGGTTAGGATTATCCTAGCTACTTCACTGGACTTTTTCCCATCGAGGCACTGAAAGATGGCGTTGTGTTCGCTGTCAATGGGGAGAATGCGAGAATTGAATTGCTGGGTTGCTGCGGTGACAAATTTACCCGCCATCACCATCACCTCCTTGCTTGCCAGAGCGATTTCTTTTCCAGCAGCGATAGCGGCGAGGCTCGGTTCCAGACCCATAGTCCCAACTATAGCTACGACTACCGTATCGACATCGGGATGAGTTGCGACTTCGTTCAAGCCTTCTATGCCGCTTCCCAGTGTGACTGAGTTCTCGAAGAGGTTGTCTCTTTTAGCTTGGCGGTAAGCAAGGGGATCAAAAATCGCAGCGACTGAGACTTTGAATTCTTTGGCAATTTCAGCGAGACGCAAAGATTGAGAATTGCCTGCTATTCCTACTAGGCGAAGACGGTCTGGATTTGCGCGAATAACTCGAAGTGTACTAGCTCCGATTGATCCGGTTGCACCGAGTAGGGCGATGTTCTTGGGGCGCATGATGATGAGTGACTATGGGATCTGATACACTAGTTGCAGAAGAAGAGAATAGGTAACGCGAGGCGGGGATATAAGAAAACAACGATTGCTTGGACGACAACGAATAAAGAAAAGGTACCACATGGTAGAGGGAGAGAAAACGCAACCGATTACTGGACCTCATCGAATCGTAACGGCCAGCGCAATCTTTTGATTCTCCGATCTAAGTTTTAGGAAGACACTCCATATCCAGATAAGCTAAAGTTGAAACTTAAACTTAAAGTTCCTTATTCGATGAGGTCCTATCTGAGTGTTCAAAGCGAATAAGGATCGATTCTTAGCTGAGCAAAAAGACTCGAATCAGAACGTAGCCGCAGGGAGCACTGATAAGTAGGCTGTCAGCAAGATCAAGGGCACCTCCGATTCCAGGAATAATTGTCCCTGAATCTTTCTGGTGAGCCAAGCGTTTCAGGTGCGATTGAACAAGATCTGACACAACCGCAGTTGCCGCGATTGGAAAAGCAAGGAGAACAGCGGAGGCAGGTGAGAATAATTGAGGCAGGTGGTTCTTGAATGCGAGAGCATATGCGGCCCCAGCAAGCCCGGATATGACAATTCCACCGATCGCGCCTTCCCAAGTCTTATTCGGGCTCGTCTTGGGCGCCATCTTTCTTCTGCCAATAGCTTTCCCGACGAGAAGACCTCCGACGTCGGTGAATTTAGCAGTCAGAATAAGCCAGACGGCAAGAAGTAAACCTTCTTTTCTGTCACTCGTTAGATTAAGGGTAAGAACGATAAAGCTGAGAGCGAAAGGAATGCATAGAATTCCAAAGAGTGTTACGGCTACTTTTCTAGTAATTGACGATCGACTAAATTCGGCTAGTGCCGTGGAGGCCAGGAAGACGAGAGAAAGAATAATGAAAAACTGGAAGGTTCCGAAATAAGAAACGAGGATAAGAAACGTTCCAAGAGCTGCTCCTGAATGGACGTATCCAGGCCTTCCGGACTTTTCGAGTAGTGCGTAGAATTCAGACTGTGCTAGGATGGAAAGAGAAACTATCAGAAGAAGTCCAGCAATAGGACCGAAGAGGAAAAGAACGACTATAGTTGCGCTCCAAAGGACCAGGGTACTGAGAACTCTAGGTATCACTTGTTAAGGAGGGGGTCGGGAAGAGAGTTTTTCACCTGATCACCCGTCATCCCGAAGCGGCGCTCTTTTTTCTTGTAACTCGTAATAGCTTCCTCGAAGTCCTCAGGACTGAAGTCGGGCCAGAGTTTTTTGGAAAAAATCCATTCCGCATATGCTCCTTGGAGCAGAAGGAAATTACTCAGGCGTGTCTCCCCAGAGGTTCTGATGATCAGGTCTGGATCTGGAATATCCCAAGTATAGAGATAGCTAGAGAATCGTTTCCAATTAAGGTCCTTGGGTTGCTCTCTTCCTTCCCTAGCTGCATCGATATAAGCTTTCACTGCATCAACAACCTCCGAGCGTGAGCCATAGTTTAAGGCGAGGACAAATGTCCCCTCAGAAAAGTTTGATGTCTCTTGTACGGTTTGACGGAGAACTTTCTGAATATTGGCGGGGAAATCTTCAATTCGTCCAATCACCTTCAGACGTATTTGATGTTGGCGTAACTCTTGGACATGTCTTTTAAGGAAGTTTTCCAGCAAGTTCAGGAGAAGCCCCACCTCTTTCTGTGGCCGAGCCCAATTCTCGGCTGAAAAGGCAAAAGCTGTTAGGTAGTGGATTCCTAGGGATTTAGCGCATCGCAGGATACGACGGAGATTTTCAACCCCATTTCGGTGTCCTTCGTTGCGGGGCAATCCCCTTTTTTGGGCCCACCTCCCATTCCCATCCATGATGATTCCCACGTGATTGGGTTTGTTCTCCATGACCGATCCGACCCTCTCCTTCAGAAATAATTTTCCCGGCAATAGTAAAGGGCTTTTCGTAAAAAGAGCAAAAGGAAAGCGTTGGATCTTATATAGACGGGGGAATGTGGTGCTGTACGGTACGGGGAATAGCGAGGATATGGGAAGAGAGCGGGTGTCCTAATTGAGATAAGAGTACATCCAATGCAATGCGAAAGGGTTCAAACCGAGAACGATTGTAATTTGCCTAATAGTGCACCAATATGCTATTAACCTTTGAAGCGATATAGAGTTTAAGAAAGATCGGGATACTTTTGAAGTTCGGAATGGCAGCCAATATCTTCAGATTTATACGAGGGTTCAAGCGATGAGGGATATTTCAGCCTAAAAGGGTTTTGGATGTGGCAATTGTAGCCTTCATGATCCAGACTTAAGCAGTCAGGTTTCGAATCACTAGGCTTGCCGAAGTTAGGTTATCGTTGATATTGTTTCAGTAAAAGGAAGGGATGAGAGAATTAGGGCAAAACAAAAGACTAAATGTTGGAATCGATGTGCAATCAGTTCGGAAGGATTTTCCAATCTTGGAAACCAACATTGATGGAAAGCCCCTAGTCTACTTAGACAACGCAGCCACGGCGCACAAGCCCGAGGTGGTAATTCTTCGGGAAACCGAATTCTATACACACCAGAATGCAAATATTCATCGGGGAATTCATCGTCTCAGTGAGATTGCTTCGGATGAATATGAGCGAGCTCGGAGAAGAATCGCTCAATTTTTTAATGTGGCTCATGCAGAGGAGATCGTCTTCGTCCGAGGAACTACGGAGGGTGTCAATCTCGTAGCGAATTCCTTTGGGCGAAAGTTTATTAAGGAAGGGGATCATGTAGTTGTTTCGATTCTTGAGCACCATTCGAATTTTATTCCTTGGCAGCAGATGGCGGAGGAACGAGGGGCGGTTTTTCAAGTAATCCCTATGGACGATAAAGGGGTTCTCGATCTTGAAGTCTACGAGGCGATGCTTAGTGAGCGTACTAAGATTGTGGCCTTGACTCATATCTCGAATGCGATCGGAACGGTAAATCCGATCAAAGAGATGATTCAATTGGCGCACGCGAGAGGGATCCCAGTATTGATCGATGGGGCGCAGTCAACACCTCATATGAAGGTGGATGTGACTGATCTAGACTGTGACTTTTTCGTCTTTTCCGGACACAAAGTCTTTGGCCCTACGGGGATCGGAGTTCTTTACGGGAAAGAAAGGTGGCTCGACGAGATGCCGCCGTATCAAGTAGGGGGCGGAACGATTCGAACGGTGACTGTGGAGGAAACGGAGTTCCTTGATCCACCCGCAAAATTCGAAGCTGGTACTCCAAACATTGGGGGGGCTATCGGATTAGCAACCGCATTCGACTACATTGAGGAACTGGGTATGGAGAGGATTATGAATTACGAAAATGAGTTGTATTACTATGCAAGGGAGAAGCTAGGAGCGCTACCGGGTTTAGTTTTGTGGGGCGATGGTTCCGAAATTGCGGCAGTCCTTTCATTTGGAATCGAAGGCGTCCATTCTCACGATATCAGTACTTTTTTGGACAGTGAAGGTGTTGCCATTCGTGCTGGACATCATTGTGCGAAGCCTCTCATGAGCCGTTTAGGAATACCTGGAACCGCGCGTGCCTCTTTTTGTTTCTACAATACCAAGGAGGAGATTGACCATCTTGCTGATGGTATCCTCAAAATATCCAAATTTTTCAGCTGATGGACGAACTATTTGAACTCTACCAAGAGATTATTCTCGATCATAATAAGAGACCGAGGAATTACCGTCCTATGTTGGAACACACGCATTCAGCAGATGGACAAAACCCTGTTTGTGGGGATGAGATCACTGTTTATGTGAGGATGAGTAGTGATGGGATCGAAGACATCTCTTTTCAGGGTGAGGGGTGCGCTATCTCGAAAGCTTCCGCTTCGCTTATGACGAGGCAAGTTAAAGGAATGTCTATCGAAGCGGCAATCGAAGAGTTCAGACGGGTTCAGGGGATACTAACAGGATCTGAAAGCGTAGATTTCAGCCTCGAAGAAGTAGGAGATATCGCTTCGCTCTCAGGGGTGCGCCGATTCCCTGCACGAGTGAAGTGCGCAACTTTGGCATGGCACGCACTGAAAGCAGCATTGGAGGGCACTGAAGCTATCTCTACCGAGTGACCTGGTGCTGTTTTTAGCAACTATGGTGATATTGCCAAGTGGGAACTAAGTAATTTTGACGACCCATGATGTCTCCCAACTTTCGTCTGATAAAAATTCAACGGCTGTAAGGGTATCGATGATTCCCCAATTCCTATTTCCAAGGATTGATTTGGTTCTCCTTTCGCGATTCCAATGGGGACCCTCCTATTAAATGTAGCTGATTTAGGGCCTTCGAACGACCTTCTCGACTCTTCAGCATTTAGAGACAAAGAACACTGGATGCAAGAGAAGCGAATCAAATATCACTCAGTTCGTTTCGTTTTGATTTGTGTGAGGGTGGGGGAGGATGTCTAGCAGTTGTGTCCTAGTGCTTCTTGTGCGAACTCAACTGATCCGATTCGGGTAACAGGACCAGTCATTTGAACATCATATTGGTTAGAAAAATCCAGTTCGAGTTGCCCGCCCGGCATGTGAACAATCAACCTATGGTCGACCGCGCCCATTCTAATGGCTACTGCGGCGGCAGCGCAACTACTGCTCCCCGATGCGAGGGTATAACCGGCGCCTCTTTCCCAAATTTCAATGCGAATATTCTGTCGGTCCAGGACTTGGAGGAGTTGGACGTTGGTGCGATTAGGAAAAAGGGAATGATTTTCGAGTAATGGGCCAATTAGTTTAGCTTTTGTGGAAGAGATTTCATCGAGAGGCAGGACACAATGAGGGTTTCCAATGGAGGCAGCGTAGAATCGATACGTTTCATTGTTTAGTTCGATTATCTCGTCGAGGACTTCCCGAGGCGGGCCGCTGACGGGAATTTCCTCACTTCGGAATGTAACTCTTCCCATATCTACGGTGATCGTACGCCCGCCCTCCTTCACAACACACTTTACGCAACCGCCCGCGGTCATCACATTAAACGGTTGAAGCGAGACTTTCCCCTTGTCCCAAAGATAGCGAGCGAATATCCTTAGACCGTTACCACTCTTTTCTGCCTCACTCCCATCCGGATTGAAAATTTGCAGCCCGAATTCAGCTTCTTCAGATTGGAGGGGTCCAAATAGGATTCCGTCAGAACCAATTCCAAAGTTGCGATGGCAAATCCGCTCGATTGTTAGCTTAGAGGGGGGGGGCTGACGGGTAGCATCCAGGACTAGGTAATCGTTTCCCAGGGCGTGGTACTTTTCAAATTTCATAATGTGAAATCGATCTGCCGTTTAAACCGATCTACTTTCTTCACGTACAGATTTATCGAGTGGCCGATTCGATAAGATTTTCCACTTTTGCGCCCGACGAGGGCCGTGCCTTTTTCGCTTAGGAAATAAAAATCCTGGGGTAGGTCTGAAGCCTGGACAAATCCATAAGCCATCGAATCCTTAAGTTCCACGAAGAATCCATGATTTCTCACATCGGTGATCAGTGCTTCGTAGGATTTATCTCCGCGGTTTTTCATCCCACGTTCGAAATATTCAAGTAGTTTTACTTTAACGGATTCTCTTTCTGCTTCCTTGCTATTTCGTTCAGTCGACGTGAGGTGGCTTGAGATAGAGGAAAGGACTGAGGTTTGGTAATGATTTATTTTTCGAACAGGCGCAGTGTCAGCGTTTTCGGAATAAAGATATCGGTCTAAAACTCGATGCATGATTAGATCGGAGTAACGCCGAATAGGGGACGTGAAATGGGTATAATATGTTTTGTTTAAGCCATAGTGACTGTCCCGGCGATTGCGATACGATGCTGGCTTCATGCTGCGCAAAACCTCGATACGGAGAAGGGAATTGAGGGGGTGTGTTTTGATTAGTCGGAGTAGCTTCACCATCTCCTTGCGATGGGTAAGGTCTCCAACCCTAATCTCGAAGTCCAAAAGGTATTCACGAAGTTCTGCGAGCCGGTCCATTTCCGGCTGATCGTGGACTCGGTAAATGAGCGGGATCTTAGAAACTCCAATTTGTTTAGCTATACTTTCGTTCGCTGCTAGCATGAATTCCTCTATGAGCTGGTGGCTCTCATCATTTTGAACTTTCTCAATCCGTTCGGTGAATCCTTTTTTGTCGACTATTAACTTCACTTCAGTGGAATCGAGTTCAAGACTTCCCTTAGTGGTTCGCCGGCTGCGCAAGCATCCTGCTATTGCCCAAAGTGATTGGAGGCTGCTTTGGAGGTTGTTTATTTCGCCTTTAGTCAAGTCCGATAACGGTCGACCCGGCGAACCGGTTTGATGTGCGGGAGGGGTCGGAATCCGCATTAGCTGATCGTGATCGGCGTTGTTTAGAAGGGCAAGGGACTGTTTGTAAGTAAGGCGCTTACGACTTCTAATCACAGTGTTAGCGAAGGAAGAGTCTTTAAATTGCCCCTTTGAAGAAAAAGTGAGGAAGACGGTTTTTGTCAGACGATCTTCCCCCTCTATCAAACTGCAAATTCCGTTGGAGAGAGACTGGGGGAGCATCGGGATCACAGAACCTACAAGATAGGTGGAATTTCCCCGTTTTTGTGCCTCTCTATCAAGAGCAGAACCGGGTCTTACATAGGCGCTCACATCCGCGATGTGGACACCCACCCTTATATCGCCTGAACCTAATGTCTGAATCGAAAGCGCGTCGTCAAAGTCCTTAGCATCGTCAGGATCAACGGTAAAAGTATAAAGTTCACGGAGATCGAGACGGTTCTTGAGGTCTCTCTTTCGGATGTCTGATGGAATTTTCTCACACTCAGAGATAACGGGATCAGGGAATTTGGGCGCAAGATTGTAGTTATTTAGCAGGGCTTCAAATTCTGCTGAAGGGGTGTGGGTTTTGCCGAGAACGCGAACTATCTCGCCTTCTGGAGCAAGGTGACGATCTTTCCACTCCTTTAGTTCGACGATAACTTTATGATTAACTTTCGGTTGAGGGGAAAGGGCGGATTCCTTGGGGTTAGGTACGAGGAGATCAAAATTTAGTCTGGGATCATCAGGAATTACGTAGAAATAGTGATGGCTTCGTTTTAGAGTACCGGAAACAGTTTTTCTGCCCTTTTCAATAATTCGAACAACCCTGGCTTGGTCCGGTTCTGGGGCCGTAACCGCTTTCCCTTTTCGTCCTACTTGGTAGTTAAACGATCTTTTTTTGCGACTGTCGATTTGGACGAATACCCTATCCTTATGCATTGCAACGCTAGTGTCTCTTGCACGCACACTGAGGACTTTCGTTTTCGAGTTCCCCGATTCTGAATCCGGAATAATCGTTGCAGATCCATTTTGTCTGAAATTAATGATCCCTGAAATGAGGTTGGCGTCCTTTGGCAGACAGTAGCGTCTTTCCCCAATTCGGGCTATTTGGCCCGAGGCCACAAGCCGGGTTAACTTTCTCTGCAAAGTGTGCAACTGGTTTCTTCCCGAGCCTATATTTTTCCCAATTTCTTGGGCATTCATAGGAACGTAGTTTCGGTCACCTAGGAGATTGAAAATATCGTTTTCGTTAAACATGATCCATGAGATTTGTAATCCTCGTGACCCACTGCTTGGATCGCCTAGCCGATATGCAACATCTGGAAATCGAATTCACTGATTTTCGGGGCGAGTTTTCACGAGGTTGCGTAGGTAGCTAACGACACTGGGGATTGCTTCTACCAGGTCGTCGCGGCAGTTTTCGTAGGCGTTCAGACTTTTGCCGTACGGATCCGTAATTTCCATTTGTCTTACAGAAGTCAATTTCTCCCGAAATAGAATGATTGGAATATCGAGATCTCCGAACATTTGATTCAGGAGATATCGGTGCATTTCTGTCATACAAAGTAAAACAATGGATGTGTCGACCAACTCCCTAGTTATTTTACGGCTCCTGTGATTACCCAAATCCAGACCAACTTTATTGAGAGCTTGAATGGAGTTCGCTGATGCTGAATTGCCATCGACGGCCGAAATTCCTGTGGATACGACTTGGAGGGAAGATAATGGGCCCTTTTCTTTTGCCAAGGCGTGACCAAGAAGTTTTTCAGCCATAGGACTACGACACACATTGCCCGTGCATACGCAGCTGACGTAGTTGGCTAGAACTGGCATTCTCTGGCGTTTCGTAGGGGGGGTGTTCTTGAATCGAATCTCAGTGATCTGTTTTTGACCCCGTCTCTAATCTCGACTGCATTATCGCTACCGGCTATCTGTTGAAGATGATAAATAGTTTGTAATGAGAGAGTTAAAGTTCTACAATGACAGGTCTAGAAATCTGGCACTCCCAGTGAGACTTGTAAAGCAACAATAATGTTGATCGCTTGCTGTTGGGTCGGATCGGGAGGTGTGTCATTACTGGCGAAAGCAGTAGACATTCGGGGTGATTTGAATTTCGCTATCAGAGTAATTAAATTCCCATCAGTGCTTTCTATTCTTTGGATGTCAATAGTCAGATAATACCTTCAATTTGTTGAAAAAATTTGGTGGAGTATGAAATATAGATGGGCTCGACACGATGCCACATTGAATTTTCAAATGTTGAAACTTTGGTCTGTGAGGCCCAAAAGTTCCTAGTATGAGATTCTATTTCATTGGGATCTGTGGTGTTGCAATGGGCAATGCCGCGATTTTGTTGAGTCGACTGGGACATACGATTTCGGGGGCTGACTCTGGAACTTATCCGCCAATGTCGGAATTGCTGAAGGAAGCCGGAATAAAGACTTTCGAAGGTTACGAAGAAGGGAGATTGGAAGAGGAAAATCCCGATTGGGTGGTGATCGGAAACACGATATCGCGAGGAAATTCCGAAGTTGAATGGCTCCTTGAATCTCGAAGGTTCCCTATTTTATCCTTGCCGGAACTGCTCCAAAAGTTCGTTCTCCGAGCGCGTTTTAATATTGTGGTCGCGGGAACGCATGGTAAAACGACAACAACTGCCCTGACTACGTTTATTCTCCGAGAAAACGGAACGAGGGCTGGCTACTTTGTAGGCGGAGTCCCACGCGATCTTCAATTCGGAGCCGATTTCGGCGAAGGGAACGCACCCTTCGTAATTGAGGGTGATGAGTACGATTCAGCTTTCTTCGACAAAAGAAGCAAGTTTGTTCACTACGAGCCCAATATCGTGGTAGTTAACAACTTGGAGTTCGATCACTGTGACATATTTGAGAATTTGAGTGATGTGCAGAAAAGTTTTTCCCATCTTTTACGGTTGGTCCCACGTTCCGGCCATGTGCTCCTTAATGGCGATGATCCGAATGTTCGAGCTCTTTTGCCTATTGACTGGACCCGAACTTTGACTGTTGGGGTGGGAGAAGAATGTGATCTTAGGATAACTAATTTTGAGGAAAAGGGTAGGAAATCAGAATTCGGGCTAAGTTGGAGAGGAAAGGAATGGCAATCGCTGAGCATGTCCCAAGGTGGCCTTTTTAATGCGCGGAATACTGCGATGGCAGCGCTTGCGGCAGGACTGGCGCTCTATCCAAATAATCCGATGCGTATCAGCCTGAGTTCGGTTGCGTGCTTTTCCGGAGTAAAACGACGTCAAGAGGTTCTTTTTACGGATGAGATAGTAACCGTTATCGAAGATTTCGGTCATCATCCGACCGCTATTGGTCAGACCTTGGATTACCTAAAATCGAGATATCAGTATAAGCACCTCATTGCGTGCTTTGAACCTCGAAGCAATACGTCTAAAAGAAACATCTTTCAGGACGAGTTTGCTGATGCTTTTTCTACAGCAGATCGGGTTTTGATCGGCCCTTTGCACGGTGCATCTCGAATTCCCGAGAGAGAGCGTCTGGACACTCTACATCTTGCGAACATTTTGGAGGAAAGAGGTGTCTCTGCAGCTGCATTTGAGAAAAACCCAATTCTGCTGGAGGCACTGTTGGCATATTTGCAGTCTGAGGTGAAACAGAGCTATGTCGTATGTTTTTTCACAAATGGATCTTTCGATGGAATCGTTAAGGAGTTAGTTTCGAGACTTACATCAGGACGTTAGCTATTCCCAAGACGGCCAGACTCTAGGCATCACCGTAAGTGGTCTCTTTAGAAGTGCCAGAACAGATCCTTTGGGGTTAATCCAGAAGATTTTCTAGGATTGATTTAGTGAATCATGGGGTTGAGAACAATAGTAAGCACGCTTAAGATTGTACTCAGCCTTGTAAATTTTGTTATATTCATACTTCCTTTTAATACCGCCTCTATTAGAATAAAGATGCCCGATTTTAAGTCTTCTTCGCGGATAGTGTTGTCTCCACTACTGAGAGGGTTGGTATTTAAGGGATTCTGAGATAGTTTATGGCGTTTTGCTACAAGGTTCAAGTATGAGGCATCTCAATACCAGTAATTAGTTCTACGCTTCACTTTGGTAAATACCGGGGAGTTCTAATATGCACATCTTTGAAGAAGCAATAGAGAGGTTTTTGGTATATCTAGATTTAGAAAAAGGGGCATCTCTTAATACAATCGAATCTTACGGATCTGATCTCAGACAGTGTATGCACTACCTACGGAAGCGGGGATGTTATAGTTGGGCATCGATTGAGACAGAGACACTTGCCTCTTGGATAGGATGGATGACTTCCCAGGGATATGCAGTTTCAAGTGTTGCAAGAAAGCTAACATCGGTCAGGATGCTTGCCCGATACCTAGTTGGAGAAGGAGAGCTAAAGAATGATTTCACGGAGCTAACAGAGGGGCCGCGTGGGCATCGGAGACTTCCCACCATCTTGACGACCGAAGAAGTTAAACGACTTCTAGAAGCGCCTTCCCAGGGAACTTCACAGGGTGTTCGTGACCGTGCCATTATGGAGCTTTGTTACAGTAGTGGGCTTCGGGTATCCGAGGTTTCATCTCTGTCCCTTCAGGATTTTGATGGGGAGAGTGGGATGCTTAGAGTGGTTTCGGGGAAGGGAGGCAAAGAGCGAGTTTTACCGGTTGGACGTAAGGCGATTGATGCGATCGACGCTTATTTGATTTCCGGAAGACCAAAATTAGTAAAGGCCAATACTGGGAGTGCGCTTTTCCTTAGTACGAGAGGACGGCCCATTTCTCGGAAAACGATTTGGCATTCAATTAGAGTTTATGCCACTAAGGCAGGTATCGAAAAACCTGTTAAGCCTCATGTCCTGAGGCATTCCTTCGCCTCTCATCTCCTTAGCGGGGGCGCAGACCTGCGTTCTATTCAAGAAATGTTAGGACATGTTGATGTTTCCACGACACAAATCTATACGGCGGTAGAAAAGAAAAGGCTGATTAAGCAACATGATCAATTCCATCCGCGAAATCAAAAAATACCAGGATAAATTTTGAACAAACGGGTTAAATTTCCTTTTTCTACGGTCTCACCGATTAAGAGTGTCGCGTGCTGGTATCCTGTTGTTATTTACCTAGATTATCTGCCTCTTAGGTTAGTCAGGGAAACGATATATTTTTCCAACTGATAGAAATCAAATGGAGGTGATATTTCTTGGAACGGGAACTTCCCAAGGGGTGCCAATGATAGCCCATGACAGTCCCGATCTCGATTTAGAGAATCCGAAGAACTGGCGCACCCGACCAAGCATTCATGTAGTCATGGATGGGTTTCACATTCAGGTTGATGCTGGTCAGGAATTTCGGGTTCAGTGCTTAGCTAATGATATTAGGCAGGTCGATACCTTCATCTTGACCCATGGACATGCTGATCATATCTCGGGAATGGACGATCTGCGACGTTTCTGTACAATTCGAGGGAGCACCGCTCTCCCGGTCTACAGTACAGCAGTTGGTCTTCAGCGAGTTCGTGACGTTTTTCCTTATGCTGACCGAGAAATTCCTGAACAAAGATATTATCCCGCCTTCCAACTCATGGAGATGCCCTGTCGACTGGAATTAGAGGGTGGTTCGATTGAGTCGACGCTTCTTCCGCATGGGAAAATGCAAGTGTTGGGGTTGGTCTTTACTGAGAATTCTACAGGGAAGAGGGCCGTTTACTACACAGACTGTAAGGAAGTTGATGTAAATCAGCGGAAACTGGCTCGAGGGGCTGATTTAGTTATTCTCGACGCCCTCCAGCCGAAAAAGCACAGGACCCATATGTCGATTGGAGAAGCGGTTGAAACCGCTCTCGATATAGGTGCACCACAGACCTATCTTACGCACATGGCCTTCTTGGTAGACCATGACACCTTTGATCGCACTTTGCCCAATGGAATATCCTTAGCTTACGACGGGCTAAGGGTAAATTTGTAGAGGGAAGTCCTCTTTCTGTGTTGGGTGAAAGCTCCTGGTCCTGAAATAGATGGAGGTTCCCGCAATCATTCATTCGTTTTGAAATTTCCATTTTGCAAAGAAGGGAAATCGCGAAGCTCGCCCTAGGATGCATCACTGGCGGCGGCAGGAGGTGGATTGGGAAAGCTGCTGGTCTTTTCTTCCATCCCCGGTTCCTCGAATACTCCTATAGCACGGTATTTTTGGTAGCGCCGAGCCTTCAGGGTTTTTTTGGATAACTTCCTTAATTCAGTGAGCTGAGAGGAGAGGGCTATTTCCAGATTAGAAGCTGCTTTGCGATGGTCTCGGTGTGCTCCTCCGAAAGGCTCCCTAATTACCATGTTGGCAATCCCGAACCGCATTAAATCCTTGGCGTTGAGTTGGAGAGCTTCTGCAGCCTTGGGTTTTTGGGCTCGGTCTCTCCACAGGATGGCGGCACATCCTTCCGGCGAAATTACTGAGAAGTAAGCGTTTTCAAAGATCAAAATACTATCAGCTACGCCAATTCCCAACGCACCTCCAGAGCCGCCTTCACCTATGATTATCGTGACGATAGGCACCTTCAGAGCACTCATCATTCGCTGGTTAACTGCGATGGCCTCCGCTACATGCCTTTCTTCTGAATCGATGCCTGGATATGCTCCTGGAGTGTCAATAAAAGTTACGATGGGCATGTTGAACTTCGCTGCTGTTTCCATCAACCGAAGTGCCTTCCTATATCCTTCAGCTTTGGGCATCCCGAAATTTCTCTGGATATTCTCCTTAGTATTACGCCCTTTTTGTTGGGCTACAATCATGAGCGATTTTCCCTCAAAAAAGGCTGTCCCGCCGATAAGGGCCTGATCGTCGCCAAACCGACGGTCTCCGTGCAACTCCTGAAAATCCTCGAATAGGGCATCGATATAGTCGAGGGAGTAGGGACGATTGGGATGTCTTGCGATCTGAACCTTTTGCCAAGCGGTTAGATTATCATAGATCTCGCATTCGGTAGTTGCAATCTTGCTCTCGATCGAAGCGACTTCTTTTGCTAAATCCAACTTGTTGATGTCAGAAGATCGACGCAGCTCTTCCAGTTTGTCTTCGAGCTCACGTATCGGCTTCTCGAAATCGAGCAGAAATTTTGATCTTTCTTGTTCCATTTTACTGATGCCTCAAGGACGGTTTGTTTAATAAGGTCCTTGCCGAATAATTTATCAGGTGGTTGAGTAATAAAAGGCCAATCTTAGAGAAATGGCTATTCTATGAATCAGTTTCTTTAAGTTCGGTCTTCCAACCTAGTATCCGGGCTTCGGCACCGAATTTTTCAGCGGTAGCTTTATCCCCTTTTTCCATCCAGATTCGAGATAGACTAGTATTGATATGCACATCTTTTGGACGAAGTTTATACGCCTTTTCGGCCGATTCCAATGCTCTTCCCAGATCTCTCACCGAGAAGTAAACTTCGGTGAGAGCGTGCCACGCCTCAAAGCAAGCTGGATCCTTTTCAATTACCTGGGTGAGCTTTGTCAAGGCAGATGCATTATCTCCCAGGGTATAATCGAGAGTAGCTTCCTCTACGATGCTAGTGCTGATATTTTCTGACATTAGTGTCGAGGCAGAATTATTCTTTGATCCAACCTTGCTAGTCGAATTCGACACAATTCGCAACTCCAATAGATATATCGGAACTTGACATAAAATATCCATTGGAGAGTTAATCCCAACCCTATGTCGGCTGGACAGACAGAAAATTTCTCCGCGGAA
Source organism: uncultured Opitutales bacterium (assembly GCA_964542645.1). Taxonomy (GTDB): domain Bacteria; phylum Verrucomicrobiota; class Verrucomicrobiia; order Opitutales; family UBA2987; genus Moanibacter. The sequence continues at coordinate 266,342 of CAZIUG010000003.1, forward strand.
CTCGAAGGGCAACTGCGAGAATCATTACGTCGTTGCTCTCCTGAGACGATCGAGGGGGCAATTGCTTATCGAAGGGATGGGGATGCGGAAAGGGTACCTGCGGTAGTGCTTGGTATCATTGAACGATTCGTCGAACCGGAGTTTCGAAGCCGCCTTAAAGAGACTTGGGGTGAAGTAAGGATTGTCGATGATCTTGGGGTCGATTCCCTCCTCATGCTTGAAATTGTAATGCTAGTGGAAGAAACGCTCGACGTCTCAATCCAGAATGATGAACTACTCGAGCTTCGGACGTTGGACGACGTTAAGACGCTAATACAGTGTAAGATCCAAGGGGTCCCAATGCCTCAGAGACCGAGGCATATGGCAATTGACCAGATTGCCGCTGTGGTTCCCTACCAGCATCCATTTTTATTTTTACAGGAGGCTGTGATTCGTGAGGAATCGGCGGAGGGACGCTATGAAATTAAGGGAGATGAGAGATTTTTGGAAGGGCACTTCAGGGACAATCCGGTATTTCCGGCTTCACTGATGATTGAGGCTCTTGGACAATTAGCGGTTCTCTTCCTTATTTCCTCTGAAATTACGGAACAGAAGGGCCCGGTAAATTCAAATAGTATCTTGTTTGTTTCTTGTAATGGTGTTAGGTGCCACCGGGTATGCCGTCCTGGCGATGTGTTGGCTATGGATGTTAAGTTGCTTCGAGTAAGACGCCCTCTAGCTGTATTCAAGGGAGCGATCTCCGTGGAAGGGGAAAAAGTTGCCATTATCGAAGATCTATCTTTGTCTTTCTCCTACGAGGAGTGACTTGTTTCTTCAGGAGTTTTGTCCCGAAGAGACATTGGCTTCGCTCATTTCAATGATTGAATCTTAGATACAGGGTCCATCTTTATAATCGAGGGAAGTACTGGAGATGCCGAGAGTAGTCGTTACGGGGATCGGGTTTATTACCAGTATTGGAAATGATAAGATCGCAGTCTCACGTAATCTCAAAGAGCTCCGTCACGGGATTGAGCTTTATCCACCCTTCCAGATAGAGAGCAGTCCTGTCAAAGTTGCCGGTACCGTGAAAGAATTTGATACGGATTCCGACGATCCTGGGGAGTGGAAATTCCCCGGTAAGGAGAAAATCAAGTCTGAGACTTTGCGTAGTTTGGCGCCCCATGGACTATTCTCCCACTGTGCGGTTGATCAAGCGATAGAAAATGCGGGGCTTTCCGAGGATGAGGTTTCTCATGAGAGAACTGGTCTTTTTTCTGCATCGCCCGGATCGATGTCAAACATCCACCGGAATATAGCCCGGTTGCATAGCCGCGGAGCAATGCGATGTTCACCGATGGGTATCATATCTTCGGTTGCGGGAACAGTGAATTTCAACCTTGTCGCTTCTCTTGGAATCAAGGGTGCTTCATTAGGTTTTACCTCGGCTTGCTCATCATCCGGACACGCGTTGGGCTATGGATTCGACGAGATTGCGCAAGGGCGACAGGATCGGATGATCGTGGTTGGGGCGGAAGATGGGAACTTAGAGAATATATTACCCTTTGCCGCTATGCGCTCGCTCTCGGTTTCTCCAGACCCCGATCGGGCTTCACGACCGTTTGACCGAAAGCGAGATGGATTCGTGGGGACGGGTGGTGCTGCTGCCATGATATTAGAGAGCGATGCAGTAGCCTGTGGAAGAAGAGCTTCGATCTATGCTGAATTCCTGGGGTGGGGCCAGGCATCGGACGGGTACCATGTGGTGATGGCACATCCGGAAGGGGAAGGACTCTCAATCGCAATGAAGAATGCGATTCGAAGTTCTAGAATCTCAAAGGAAAGTGTGGACTATGTAAACGCCCATGCTCCTTCGACGTTAGCAGGCGATCTATCGGAGATGAAGGCGCTACGCCGAGTTTTCCAAGGTGGGAATGCCCGGCCTGCTATCAGTAGCACTAAAGCGTTGACCGGACATGGTTTGTCTCTTGCCAGTGTTATGGAAGCATCGTTTTGTGTGTTGAGCTTAAGTGAGGGGTTTATACCCGGATCGGCTCATATTGAGGATTTAGATCCAGAAGGAAATGGTTTAGAAATCATTCGGACTTCACGGGACACAAAGCCGGAGGTTGTTATGAGCAATAGTAGCGGTTTCGGCGGGACTAATGTCTCCTTGATTTTCGGCGGCTACAAGAGTTCTTGAATCAGAGCGAACAGATTCCGAGAATCCTGGTGCTAACCTCGGCAACCGGAGGGGGGCATAACGCAAGAGCGCGAACTTTCGAGTCTTGGGTCTGGAAACTTTACGGAGAGAGGGCTGAAGTCAGAATTGAGGAGATTCTTGAAGGTTCGTCTGTGCTTATAAGGTTTGGTGTCTACTTTTATAACTTGATTCAAAGAAGAGCTCCAGTCCTGCATAATCTCTACTGGTGGGTAGTGGAGGGGTTCATGATGCTTAACGCTCGGCTGACACTTTTCGGCTATTCCCATTTTCGTCGCATTCTTTTGGAATTCGAGCCTGACGTTGTTTTCAGTGTGCACGATTCAACTAACCGGGGCTACTTCCGAGTTGCCCGGAGAACAATTCCGGATAGAGAAATCAAATGTGTAACTTATTGTGGAGAATTCTCCGGTGGTCCGGGATTTAGTCGGAATTGGGTCGATAGGGACGTTGATTTCTTCTATGCCCGTACCAGTGAGTCTGCATCCTTTGCTACAACGCTCGGTATCCCTAAAGAGAAAACCAGAATTTTGGGAAATTTCCTGCCGCCAGAGACTTGCGGTTCCTCCTCTAACGAAGAGTGGAAAGCCGAGTTCCGAAACCGCATTCTCGGTTTAGATAGAGATCGGTTCACTGTTTTCTTAGCGGCAGCTGGTTCCGGCGCTAATCATCACGGTAGTTTGCTCGAAGTATTGAAAGGCCTTTCTGATTGCCTTCAGGTTATTGTTATTTGCGGAAAGGATGAGCAGCTCTACCGGTCATTGGAAGCTTGGCGGGAGTGTAACCCCGAACTTCAAATGTTTCTTGAGGGATTCAGTAGCAAGGTTCTGCAGCTAATCGAAGTTAGTAATGTGATAGTGGCACGTCCCGGTTCAAATACCAGCGCCGAGGCTCTATATTATGGATGTCCGATAATCTTTAATGGAATGGGAGGATTGATGCCTCAGGAGCGACTTACCCTTCGCTACTTTCTAAAACACAGGGCGGCTGAGTTGATCAGAAACGAGAGGGAATTCGAGGAGAAGATACGAAGATGGATCGACTTTTCTGGAGATTATATTGAATGCCGAAACAACATTCTTTCCTTGAGGAGGGATGATAGTCCTGAGGTGATGGTGCAAAGTTTAGTGGGTCCTTATCGAAGGATATATGGTAATTCAAGTGAGTGATCAGAAGCAGGAAGCAAGCAATCTGAAGATTGCCTACTTATTCACGACCTTTCCCGTCCTGACTGAGACGACCTTTCAGCGGGAGATACGGATTCTGAAAACTAAAAATATCGAACTTTTGATCTACTCTCTTTGGGGGGGGGAGAAGGAATTCGAGAATTTGCCTATTATACGCTTTCGGAAGTTCAAACTGATTTTTCTTTTCTGGTGGTTTCCATATTGGATGGCGAAGAAGCCGGGTGTTTTCCGAAAACTTTGGGGTGAAGTTTGTAGGATTCCTTTTCACTCTTGGGGTAGCTTATGCGAGACTTTCATTGGATTTTCATTTTCCCTAATATATGCTAACGAACTGAAAAATAGAGCTCCTGGACTAATACATGCGGCTTGGGCGACTATGCCGGCCAGTGCTGGGCTCTTGGTGAAAAATTTAACTGGGATTCCTTATTCGATGGAAGGCCATGCCTATGATGTCTTTCAGAATGGTGGAGCTTGGCTACTCCGTAGAAAGATTAAAGAGGCTGAATTCGTCCGCACTTCCAGTGAATCGACAAGGTCTCGTCTTCTCGAATTCGCTGACGAAAGGGAAAAGTTAATTTTAGTTCGTCGAGGCTTGGATAAGAAGCCCCCGATGTCGGAGATTCGGAATTCTCGTATTCCCCTCCGAATATTGAGTGTTGGGCGATTGATTGAAAAAATGGGCTACTTTGATCAGATCCGAGTGTACTCGGAGATCTTGGCTGACGGCATTGATTTCAATGTTCGAATAATTGGAGGAGGTCCCCTTCTGAGATCTCTGGAGCGTCTGATTCAAAAGTTTGGATTAGAGGGAAAGGTGACCCTATTGGGAAGCCAGCCCTTCGATTCCGTAATTGAGCAGCTAATTTGGGCTGACCTTTTTGTTTATACTGGACTTATATCCAAGGATGGAGATCGGGCAGGATTTCCAAACGCTGTGGGCGAAGCTATGGCTGCAGGAGTACCAGTTTTGTCCACTGCCGTGGCTGGGATCCCAGAAGCAATTGAGCATGGACGAAGTGGAGTCGTTTGCGATATTAATGAACCGTTAAGCTGGGTTGATCCGATGAGACGCCTTCAAAGGGACGACGGATTCTATTCCGAACTGAGAAAGGGGGCCCGAAATTGGATAGATAGCAACTTTGATGGCTGGAGAAATGTGGACGGACTTTATCAGGTATTCCGCAAGCACTGTAATTAGAAACTTTTAAGACCTTTTCAGCGGAACTCAAGGTGTCAGCACACCTTCTTATTAGCTTCTTTATCTTTGTCACTTTTAACCATACTCGTCGATTTCTCCGCAGTCCATCTTGGTTAATAGAAACATCCCCAAGATCTAAAGGATCGAGACGAATCACATTCTATTTCCAGAGATTGGCTTTCCTTTTCGTGATAGCCACGATTAACCAATTATTGGTAGTCGAATCAACTTAGCAAAGTCAGAGTTTCTCTTTGTAATTCCTCATCCGAAAGAGAGCGAAAGTATCTCTTTTGAAAGTGTTTTGCAGTTTCCAGTCTTAGTGGTTTGAGTTGGATCTGAAGCGCATTGACTTTTTCCCCGAGCGGCTTCCATCGCTTCAGAATCGGTTGTTTCTTATGGAGTCCCATCACCGCTAAGGTTGGGCAGCCCATGGCTGCGGCGAGGTGAGCGGGTCCGCTGTCGCGAGTTATTGTTATCTGGGCCTGTTCTAGTATCCATGCTGTCTCTGCTAACTCGGTTCGACCAGAGAGATTCCATACTTGGCATCCCTTGGAGACGGAATTAACAAAACGATTAACATGGGCGTCCGCACATTCAGAACCGATCACAACGATCTCAAAATTCTTCAATTGATGAAGCCATTGGGCATGCCTAGAAACCATGGAAACGGGCAGCCGCATTTTGTCTCCGTAGGCAGCGAGATGATAGGCGGCGAAAGGCCTGTTATCGTTCCACCAAGGGAGCAAATCAGTAATCTTCTCCCTTGCTTGTGGATCGGGCGAGATTGATGGGTTTAAAATTTTTGGAGCCTTGATTCCCAAAGGAGCCAGTAGTTCAAAATTATATATCCCCTCGTGTTTCAGACCCTTCTTTTTGTGGTTAGGAATGGAATGACTCAAAAGGAACGGTTCGACCTTTCCTGAGAATCCAATCTGAATAGGAATTCGAGCTTGGCGAGCGGCGATTGCTACAGTACGATCGTCATGGAATAATATTATACAATCAGGGCTAAAATTTCGGAACCTATCGGCAAGCTCAGATGAGCGTGAGTTTTCGAGGACTCCCTCCTCTATCGAGATTACCCTCTCAAGAAGGGGGTGACAGTGAAAAAGTGACTGGATCTCATTCCGAATAAGGAGATAAATTTTTGCCTCAGGGTATGCCTCTCGGATGGGTTTAAAGCAAGAACTGGTGATGACAACGTCACCAATTCTATCCGTCCTTGAAAGAATGATATTCCGGATGTTTTTCAATGGATGTCAGAGTCTGTTGAAGTTCATCCTTCGGAAACGCAGGTCCTTATCGGTATTAAGAGTAACAGGTTATTTCTGGTCGATTCGTAGATCCCAGTCAATTCTACTACCAACGTCTTCCCATCTGTTCGACCTGAAGGTAGAACAAGATTTGAAGATGGATTTTCTATTGCCCTTAGAAGGACTCGGCCTACAGCTCCTAGAGCTTTTTGGCTATGTCGGTAAGTGCGTCGGCGATGATCTCGAGGTCTTCTCGAGTATGGCGGGCCGAGATTGAGGTTCGGATCATATCTTTTCCGGGAATGACGCCGGGAGAGACGGCCATTACTGAGAATATGCCCTTTTCCATCAACGAGTGCCACATCCGATAAGTTTTTTCCTTATTCCCTAGAACGATAGGTACCGCGGCGGTCTCACTATCCCAAATGTCGAGATTAAGTTCCGCCAGAAGGGTTTTATAGAACCGTGTATTTTCCCAAAGCCTCTCAAGATGTTCAGGTTCGGATTGTAGGATATCTAAGGCGGCTTCTGCGCAAGCTGCCTGACAAGGGCTGATCCCGGCACTAAAGATGGTCTGCTTCGAGTGTGTTCTCAGAAATTCAATGACTTCCTTCGATCCAGCGACAAATCCGCCTGTGCTGGAAAGAGCCTTGGAAAGGCTGCCTGTGATTATGTCAACCGATTCGGTGACCCCAAGATGATCTACAGTCCCTCTTCCTCCATTCCCCAAGACGCCAACTCCATGGGCGTCGTCCACTACCACAAAACAGTTCTGGTGCTTGATGACTTCGAGAAACTCAGGGATCGTAGCGATATGACCTTCCATAGAGTAAACACCTTCAATGACAAGAATCTTGGGGGTCTCCTTTTGTTCAAACTGTAGAATGTTGGCCAGGTCCTCAGGACTGTTATGACTAAACCGCTCCACTTTGGATCCCGTTTGACTTATTCCGCACCAGAGAGATGAGTGTACATTGCGATCAACCAGGATCAGGTCGCCTTTTGAGGCATAAGTTGCCACGGCCGACATACAGGATAAATATCCCGCCGTTGAGACGTGGCAGTCCTCTTTCCCCAAAAACTCAGCCAATTTCGTCTCTAGATCTATATGATATCGACGACTACCATTAGCCAACCTGGACCCTGTTGTGCTGCTTCCCCACCGGTCTAGAGCTTTTTTACCAGCTTCCAGGACTTTCGGATGGTTGGTGAGCCCTAAATAGTCGTTGCTGCTCAACATAATCATCTCTCTCCCGTCGACAATTACGCGCGAGCCCATCTGCTTTTCTATAGTGTGGTACCAGGGATTGTACTTCAAACGCAGTTTAGTTGTGTCATCATCACGACAACGTTTGAAGATAGAAGACAGCTGCTCCGAGGTCTGGGCAGGGGACACAGGCACGGCGTCAAGTTGGAGGCTGCTCATTTCTGCAGATTTTTGATCACGATAAAGCTCACTAGCACACCGAGTAGCTAATTCCCAACGGAAAACTACCAGCAAAGATTCCGAAAAGCGGACAGAAAGCGTCCATGATTCGAATCACGCAAATTTAAATTCATCTCTGGGTCAAGATTCTATCTCATCATTCCGGGATTCATTCTGGGTCATTTTAGGTTACCAATAGAACTTACTGAGCAATTCAAATAGCTCTCTTACCGGAAAATTGTCGTCAATAGACAAAGTATTTTTGTCCAAAGAGATGTATTGACTGAGATGAGGATTCTATCGGCTTTGGACAAAAACGCTGTTGGAGAGTATCGGATCAGAGCTAGTCAGTTGCTAGTGAAGAGGTGAAAATTCCAGTGCGCTATGCAGGAAGGCCCCAAACTAAACGGGAGCATGCTTGCAGAATGGGACTACTTATGTAATATCACGGACGCAAAATTTGGCTCCGGTATATCGGAAAATCTGAGCTTAAGGTTTTTAAACGTAACCGGTAGCTCAAGGTGTTGTGGGTCACCGAATCCGGAATATCTATCTTATTACGCCTCTACGTCTTTCTAGCCACTAACCTGTCGAAATCTAATTATCAATGGGCCCTTAGAGATTGTGCAATAGCGCATTCGCGTTATTGCGCCATGAATTTTGTTGAGCCCAACTAATCCCAGAACGGCCGATGCTTTCTCTCAAACTTTTGTTATTCAAAAGTTTATGCAAATTTTTAGCGAGCGAATCGGTGTCTCTTTGATCACACAGAAGGCCTGTTTCACCGTCCTTTACGGCCTCGCTGACGCCGCCAAATCGAAAACCGACAACTGGCAGACCAAAAGAGGAGGCTTCAAGATAGCTCAGCCCGAATCCTTCGATGCTCCGTTTGTAGGGAACACTGGTCATTGCAAAAATATCAGCTTGTTGGTAGATTTGGGTTAGTTCCTCTTCGGTGACTTCCCCAAAGATTTTGATGTTGATTCCGTGTCTTTTTGCGTAGGTAACTAGCCGCTTGAGGTAGTGTTTCCGATTTGCGGGTCCGACAATCCAGTAAACTGTCTCCGCTCTTTCTTTAAGAGACAACTTTCCAAGTGCTTCAAGGACGTAGATTTGTCCCTTTCTGGGATAGATACGCGCGACTGTGAGAATGATTTTGGAATTGGGATCTTTTTCCGGTTCCGAAAGATCACGAGGCAGATCCGTACGCAGGGCATTAGCGGTAACTACTGTTTTCCCATGTAAGGAGGAAAAAAATTTTTCCAAAAGACTGCGGGTAAACCTGGAAACGACAGCAATTCGGTCAGCATTTTGGAGAAAACGGCGAAAAAGAAGGCGACGGTGGGGAAATGAAGCAAACCAATAAATCTCAGACCCATGAAGAGCAAGAACCAGTTTCACTGGTTGAATGAAGGGTAGGAGTTGAAGATAAATCATGGAATGAATAAAGCCTGGCTCGGGGAGAAAGAGAATGCTTCGACTGATTTCCTTCCGGTGACGGATAAGGTAGTAGACAAAAGCAAACTGAAACATACAGCCAAAGGAGAAACTAACGGGAAGAGTGCGAACTGTATAAGGGAATTGGTGTTTGTTTACCTTGGAAGAAGAAGGTGCCCATACCGTGACTTCATAACCTTCTTCTTGGATGGATCTGGCCATCTCCTGTACGTAAATCGCAATACCTGATTTCCGCGGATAGAACTCATGGGAGATAATAATCACCGGAGTACGATTGGTGGGGCGCTCTCGAATTTGGTCGTTGCGCATCGGGAGAAATCGTTATTCTACGTTTTGTTGATGAATCGGCAGAGTGAAGTGCGAAATGGCTGTCAAGAGTTGTAAATGATGAAGATCTTGATCTTGCAAGATTTTCTACGTGGAGGTGGTACCGAGCAACAGGTAGTCTTCCTAGCCACGTATTTCAAGAAGGAAGGGCACGAGGTAGTTCTCTTAACCTTTCGACCTTCGGGTCGTTTGATCGGCCGATTGGCCAACTCTGGGATACACTGGTACTCGCTGCAGAAATTCGATTTGGGCCTCTCCTTCTTTGCTCCAGGAATTTTTGCAGCGCTGCGGAATGAGGCCCCTGATGTTATCCTGTGTATGGGGAGAATGGCGAATTATTACGCGGGCTTTATCCAGAGGAAAAACAGAGAAATTCCCGTTGTTGGTTCAGTTCGCACGGGGAAGAAGGTGTCTGTTTTGTACCGTTGGTCACTTAGGCAGGTGAGGGCAATTATTGTAAATAGCCTATGGTGGCGTAACCAGTTGGAGAGGATCGGGGTTAATCTGGAGAAAGTAGAACTTATTTACAATTCAATGGTTTTGCCTCTCGATAGAAAGATTGATGATGCGGAGAGAATTCGTCTCCGCAGTCAGTTCTGTGTTGGGCCTTCGCAATGTATCTTTTTGAATGTGGCCAATTTTCGAAAAGGAAAACGGCAGCAACGGTTGATTCAAATTTTTTCCAGACTTCGGGGGACCTGTGATTGGCAGCTCTGGTTCCTTGGTGAGGGAAGGGAGCTCAGGCGATGCCAGGAGACTGCGCGAACATATGGAATTGATAGGCAGGTCCGATTCTTTAATTTCAGCCACCAACCTCGGATTTTCTACGCTGCTTCCGACGTGGCGGTTTCCGCATCCGTTGAGGATTCGCTGCCAAATTTTATAATCGAAGCACAGGCAATGGGGTTGCCGGTGATTGCTTCGGACACAGGCGGGGTTCGGGAGTCCTTCCTTCCTGAAGGATCGGGTTTCCTAATACCTTCTGATGACGATACATCTTTTCACAGGGCTCTAATGCATCTGAAAGCTAATCCTCGGCTACGAGAGAAATTCGGGAAAGAGGGAATAAGCTACGCAATGAAACAATTTTCTGGCGAAAAACAGGCGAGGGAGGTCCTGGACCTTTTAAAAAGAATTGTAGAGGTCAATAAATTATGTGCTTCCAGTCTCTAGATAGATTGATTGTCATGAAAGATGAGGCCTAAAGGGTGACAACGAATTTAACGGGTAGAAAGACAGCTCAGCCCTTCAAAGGTGGTCGGGTATTTCGGATCTCGGGGTGGCGGCGGGTAGTTTTTTGGCCGCTCAATTTCCTAGTCAGACTTTATCTTTCAACTCTTCGGATCCGAGGATCGTCTGAGACACTTGAGAATCTTAGGGACTCATCTGAACCAATGCTCTTAGTGGCATGGCATAACCAGTCTCTTGTGATGTCTGAAGTGCTCCGACGGTTTCGAGACTTAAGTCGGATCTGTTGCTTAGTGAGTCCCAGTCGCTTCGCCGCCTGGGAGGAGGCTTTTCTTTCATCAATGGGATATGTTACCGTCCGAGGTTCAAGCAGTCGTAGGTCTATTGCGGCAACGAGGGAGATTGTTTCGCTATATCGGGAGGGTTACGATATGGCGATAACGCCCGATGGTCCGAGTGGGCCTCGATACGCCTTCAAACGTGGAGCACTATTCCTTGCTAGGATTACCGATGCTCCCATTTTGATTGGCAGTACAAGAGCGCATTGGGCATGGCGCCTACGAAGCTGGGATCAACATCTGATTCCTCTTCCCTTCGCCAAAGTTCATCTTTCTGTCTTATCATGTCCTCGGTTCTCGAGGCTTGGAGTTGATTCAGAAGAGGAAGCTGCTCATCTTCTGAGAAATCGACTGATGAAAATTACTGATTCCTAATGAAACGCTTTTCGTGACAGTGAGACCGACCCGGACACCGACAATAAAGAGGTATATCTCCGACGACATCAATCGCAGGGCAATAACGCAGTAGACTCGCTAGGGGATCTTGGTGTCACAAATCATCGATTATCAGGGTTGGTGGCCTAGCACACAATAAGCCGTTTATGCAGCTCTTAGGAGGAGATATTCGAAAATATCTGTCCAAGTGTAAAAGGCAACATTGACTTGTCCGAAAAGTCATAGACCTTTCATGAATGGGTGCCTTCATGCTGGTCTCGAATAGGTTTCTTGAGAACCCTTCTACCTGTGGGAAGAGGGCCATTCGTGAGGCCATGCGTCGTCAAGGGCACCTTGTGCAGGCCGAAATCAATACTCAGAATCATCTCCTCTTTCTGTCGCCGAAACGCTATCGACCTCTTCAGCTTTGGCAAAGTCCCAATAGCGATGACTTCTGCGCTGCAGTCGGGACATTCTTCAACCGGACTCAGGAGGGCTCTGAGAGCCTTTCTTCGTTATATGCCAGATTTTCGATTGAGCATCCACTCCCGTTCACACTCTCTGGGACCTTCTGTCTTATAGTGTTTAAACAGGGTCGCCTCTACATCATCCAGGACCGTTTAGGCCTCTATCAGATCTTCACTAACTCCGAGCTGGGTATATGGTCCAATCTTTTGGTTAGTCTATCGTTGGTTACTCCCAGGCTGAGTCCATCTCGTCAAGGCCTTTACGAGTATATCTTTCGTGGAGCCAGCTTCGGCGGTGATTCTGTTGTAAAGGAGATTAAACGGTTAAGAGGGAATTTCATTGCGCAGCTCGAACCTACGGCCCACCGCTATTCTCTGTCTCCCCCGCTTGATTTGGGAACTAAGCAGCCTCTAGATGTCGAAAACTGCCTCGCCCGTCTGCGAGAACTGTTTAAAGAGATTGCACAGCTTTACGGTGACTCAATCACCTGTGCACTCTCAGGTGGCTACGACACTCGACTAATGCTCGCGCTTTTGTTGGAAAGCGGTGTAAGACCGAAACTTTATACCTATGGGCGTCCTTCCAGCCCAGACTTGAAAGTTGCATATCTAATTGTTCAACGGCTTAAACTCGAACTCGATCACTTCGACCGTGAGGTTCAACCTGTGCCCAGTCTGGATGAATTCCCGGGGCTGATCGAAAAGAATTTCATGGCATTCGATGGCTGTCCGGAACAAGGCATCTTGGACAATGGAATGGACTTCAAGACGCGCCTTCAAAGAGCAAACAGCGGAGGGTTGGTGCTAAACGGGGGCGGCGGCGAAATTTTCCGTAATTTCTGGGAACTATCCGATCGGGAATTGTCGCCGCGTGACTTCATAATAAGTTGTTACGGAACCTACGATCCCCACATTACAACGTCTCAGTTTCGCGAAGAGGAATATCTTGACCAATTTGAGAAGAAGATCCTAAAAGAATTAGATCTGCGTGGCAATGGTCTCCTATCGCGTGAGGCAATTGAACAGCTTTATCCCCAGTATCGCTGTAAGTACTGGATGGCGAAGAATCACGCTATAAACCTCAGATTTACCGAGTCGCTTTTGCCTTTCCTTCACTTTAATGTGGTCGATGCTGCCATGAGAGTTCCGGTAACTTTAAAGTTCCACGGACATTTTCAAGCGAACCTTATAAACCTAATTAACCCCGATTTAGCCGCTTTACCCTCGAGTTACGGCCATCCGTTGACTCCTCGTGGTCGACCTTTGTATAAAAGGATGGGAAGCCAAGTGGTTATGCATGCACCACCGGGCGTTCGTCAGTTTGGACTGCATAGCTTCATACGCTACCGTGATTGGAATCGGCCGACGATTCTGGGAATGGAGTTTATTGAGGCGATTATGGAACCAAACTTCCCCAATCTCTCCAAATACATTGCTCCGGGAAAAGTTCGTAACAACCGGACTTTTAATCGAATATGTACCCTCGAATACTTTTACCAGAAGGTAGGAGTTAGATAAAACAACCGTCCTCCATGCGAAAAATATGGTCGCATCTATTGGCCAGGGCTATGTTATGAGTGACAATTAGAACAGCATGTCCTTTTTCGGCTGCGAATTGGTAGAGAAGGTCGAACACTGAAGATGAATTAGTAACGTCGAGATTTCCGGTCGGTTCATCTGCAAGGATTAAAGAAGGAGAATTAGCGAGGGCGCGGGCAATTGCCACTCGTTGCTGTTCACCTCCCGAGAGCTGGGTGGCAAGTCGATCTGCCTTGTCTTCAAGAGCAACCTCAACCAGAAGGGAGAAGGCACGATCTTTCATTTCCTCAGGATTCAAGATGTTTTGTTTCCGCATAGGAAGCATCACGTTTTCAAGGACGGAGAATTCCGCGAGAAGGAAGTGAAACTGAAAAACGAATCCAATATATTCATTGCGAGCTTTAGTCCGCTGTTCGTCAGATGCGTGGGCCATAGGACTACCTCGCAACCAAATCTCGCCAGAATCGGGTCGATCAAGAAGTCCAGCTAAATAGAGGAGAGTGCTTTTGCCGCATCCTGATGGTCCGACGATGGCGTGCACTTTAGAGGCATTTAAAGTGAAACCAACATTCTTCAAAATCGGAACTCGATTTGATTCCTCTCCAAGACTGTGCCTGATATCGCTGCAGGCGAGAACGATGTCAGATGAGACATTAGTTTTTGGTTGGGATTTCATCCTGAGGTTTCGCGAATGATTCCGGCAGGCTCAATCCGTGCTGCTTTTTGAGATGGGAAGTAGCTGGCGACTAGGACAACCACGGTTGCAGTAACTATGGCAGCAATATAATGGGAGAGGCTCCAATGAACAACGATATGGTCGACAGTAAATACTCCTTGGATGTTGATCGGAATCTTCGATGCAAGGAATGTAAGAATACCTCCGAATATACATCCAATTACAATTCCTATGGTGAGAATAATTCCTCCTTGGATCAGAAAGATTAGAGAAATATCTGTCCGTGTGTAACCTATCGAACGGAGTATTGCGATCTCACGTCTTTTTTCCATTACGATGATGGCAAGAGTATTAAACATGCCCAATCCAGATATGATGATGATTGTAGAAACTGTGATGGCCGAAGAGATTTTGAGAGCTCGAAATACTTCCAGGGATGATCTTTCTCTCTCTTGCCAACTTGCAACAATATGTTTTAGGACGCGCTCCATTCGATAGGCGTCCTCTGGGGCTCGTTCTTTGTCAAAGAGGTTGACCTGAAGAAAAGAAGCTCCATGCGGGCGCTTTAGGACATTTCGGGCCTGGTCAATGTGAAGGAATATCCTAGTTGCATCGAGCTGCGAAATCCCAGTTTCGAAGATCCCGCTTAGGCGGAATCGATAGTTTTCCCCGAGGGACCAGGCAATGGCTGTGTCACCCGTTTCAATTCCGAGACGACTTGCAACGAGACTTCCTGCTAGGAATCCAGTTGGCGATTCACGAAATCTCTTGAGACTTCCACTTATGATTTGATCCTCAAGATCAGAAACCATCAAATGTCTTTCTAGATCAATGCCATAGACATCGACTGGCCTGGAACTTCCTCCACTGATTAGGTTTACTGTACCTCTCAGAACCGGAGATATACCGGAAACATTACGAAACTGTCGAACGGCATCTATCACTTGCTCCGAATTTGTGATCCCGTGTACATAATTCTTGCTTTTTCGATGGGCGTAGTAAAACCCCCCTGCTTCCCCAGGGGAGCTATCTACCGACATGCTTCTGAGGGTATCCTGGAGTTTATCTGAAATTCGGATGACTCCGTTCGTTCCCCAGATTGATTCGATGAATAATCTCTCGAAACCGCTTGTGTGCGCTTGAGCAAGAATGAAAAGACTGACCCCAACGATAACCCCGGTGAGACTCATCAACATTGCTCGGCGCCTCGACTGGAGGAAGCACAGGGCGATTCTGAAATTTGAGGACATCAAGGGGAAACCCTCCGGCTTACAACCTCACTTTGGATCCTTCTCGGAACCTGTCTAGCTCTTCTACGATCACTGATTCTCCCTCTTCAAGTCCCTCTAAGATTTCGACGAGGTTGAGACTCTCATATCCAATCTTAACTGATCGCAGTTCCACGACACCTTCATTTACCACGAAGACGCTGTTGTCGAGGAGAGCTCGATGGGGTATAACCAAGGCATCTTCCCGTTCTCCGATAATTATACTTACTTCGCCCGTTAGGCCAGGCGTCAATCGTTCCGGTTCGAGGTCAAGGTCGAGAAATATACTGTATCGCTGCGAAGTTGGGTCAGAAGTAGGGAGGAGCTGGGTGACTCGACCTTCTAAAATCTCATTACCATATCCGAGAAGGCGTGCGATGACATGTTGGCCTGCTTCCACTTTGGCAAAGTCCTCTTCACTGATGCTGGCCTCTACGCGTCGTTCTGTGGCGAGGACTTCTGCGATCACACTTCCTGGGCCAATAAGATCACCCTCGTGAGAATAGACATGGACGATGGTTCCATTGATAGGGCTCGTTACCGACATTTTATCGAGTTGACGATTTTTTGTTTCAATACTTTTTGCAAGCTTCCTTAGGCGCTTGTCATTGTCGATCTTCTGGCGTTCCCTCCTCTCATACAGTTCGTCAAGTTGGCGCTGTGTTGTATTAAGCTTTGTTAAAGATACGCTTCCTTTTTCGTGTAATTTATTTTGGGTTTTCAACACCCCTTCTTTGGCTTTAATTGCGAATTTTAGCGAGGATCCGAGGGCAAGATGCTTCTCGTGGGCCTCTTTATCTATGCTGATTGATTCAATTGCCAAATCGATGTCCTCAGTGTCAAGCTGAAGCAGGAGCTCGCCCTTGCTGGTCACTTGTCCGATTTCCATGTTGGTTGCTTCAACCTTCCCTCCAAGTTCAGAGCGAACTCTCATTCTATGGGCTTCTTTAATTCGAAGAGTACCCGAGACGGCACCAATAGCGTTACCTTTGACTACGAGCTCAACATACGCGGTGGGACGCGACAATCGAAGCGCGACAAGGGCTACGCCGGTTAGGACGATGATTACAACAAACAGGATGAGGGGGGAACGTATCTTCATGGGTCCTTTGGTAGTGTTAGGAAGTCCATGGCGGGATCTTTTCCAATATAGGCAAGAAATTGAGACACCTTCTTAAGAAAACGGGTACGGGCTAAGAATATCGAATTTTCCCGATTCCTAAAGTTCAGTTGTTTCTGTAGAAAATCAATCTCGGAGATGATGTTGTTTTTGTTATCGGTAATAACTTTCTCGTAATCCTTTTGATCCAAGGTAAATCTTTTTTCATTAAGATTAAGAGCCTTAAAATCCATTCCGAGGTCTGAAGCCTGTTTTTCCGCTTCGCTTCTGAATTGTTCACCCATGCTTCTGAGTTGGGATTCAAGAATTCGGATCTGGGCCTCCCTGGCGATCCTTCTCCCTTTGTTGGCGAAGCCTTCAAAGATCTGCCATTTTACTTGTAATCCACCGAAATAAACAAGTGTGGGTATGTCATTGCCGGCCTTAGTATCTCTATGTTCCTGATTTGCTCGGACAAAGATGTCGAAGCTGGGGCGGTTACGGGCTCGATCAATGGTGAGACCGTTTTTTGCTCTTTCGATCTCATTTTCTTTTATAATCCAGGTAGAACTGTCTGCCAAACCCAAACTTAGGAAGGCTTCAAGTAATTCGGAGACCCGAGCGTGAGAATAGGAGACTTTGGGAACAGTAGATGGAAATCCATGAATCTCCCAGTCGTCAGATCCTGTAATAAGATTAAAGCGATGCAAAGCTCTTTCGATTGTGGTGCGTTTGCGTTCGATTTTGAGAAGAGTTTCCTCGAGTCCAAGTTTCGTTCTTTTGTAATCGTCTTCCGATACATGCCCAATCTCTTTCCTCTTGCTTTGGTCTTCGATCCGCATTCTAAGGAGGCGCTCTTCAAGATTTTGATTTTCCATAGAGCTACGAAGAAGAATAAGATCCAGGAAAATGTCTCTGATCTGCTCCACTAAATTCAAGTAAGATTGCTCGTACTTAACCTTGGATCTAGAGACGGATAGTTTGCCCAATTGATCGTTTGCGGATATTGCTCCCCAACGAAAGATGGGTTTCTCTATGTGAACTGCAAACCTCCCAGCGGGAGTCTCTGTTTTTACGCTATTGGCCCTATCTCTAACGGCGTATCCGCCATTTACAACGAGACGAAGATTAGCGTGCTTCTCGGCCGAATAGACTAGAGCATCTCCCTCCGACTCACGTATTCGTTCGGCTTGCAACGCCAGAGAAGGAGCTTGTCTGTTTGCAGAATCATAGATTTGGGCTAGTTTTGGATAAATGTTCTCCGGAGTGATGAGGATTTCCTGCGGTTCCGTCGCTTGGAGGGGAGCGGAAAGAAAAAGGCAGTATCTCAAAGAGTTGAGAATTTGCGAATAGCGAAGCATTTATCTAATTAACCTATGGGAGTTGTAGCGGTATTTTTCCCCGGATTCCCTGAAAATCTAGCCACCAAAAGCAGGTTTCGAGGTTTCCCGGCTCCATCCTCAACCGGATCCGTTATTGAAGACAGTCTAGGGCTAGGATCCCACGGTGCGGTTCTCGAAGGAAATGGCCCATATCGCAAGAGAATTCGTAAAATAAAAGTTAGTAAACAGACGAGAGAAACAATCCGAAAACTCTCGTTAGAATACGAATATATGCTGATGTGTTGAGGACTAGTATATGGCTGTTGTGATCCTTGGGGTTGTGATCAAGTTGCTGAGATTCTATTACCCGAATAAGCTAAATGGAGCCTATGTAAATTCACGTCTAAAGGAGAATCGAGACTTGACCATTTCGTGTGCCATCTCATAACTTTCTTCGTGGAACGACGGCCGGGCGATCAGTTTCTGGAAGGCGATGGAAGATCGAGAGACGGCGAATTTTTTGTAAAACGTACGGCATGGCCGCGGTTGTGGAATCTGTCTGCTTGGTGGGGAGCTATTATGAAAATGCGTTGGTTCCTTTTGGATCCAAGAACAAACGTCTGAGTTTTACCATTTGAGTTGCTTGATGAAGTAAAGGTAGAGCCGGATCCAGACCCTATCCTGAAAGTGCTTGATGACTTTTAGGAGAGGGAGCTCATTAGCACTTTTTTTGTCCTAAACCCGAAACCCTTTCTTTGACCAGAAGCAACGAATCTCCCTGAAGCCTAACAACTAAATCTGATCGCGTAAATCTCTTGATGAAAATCTATCGTATACCCTTTTGGGGGGCGCTACTGATTTCGGTGCTTCCGATTGGATGGATTCTCTACCTTATAGTGAATTCCTACTCGAGCTACGTTACAATTACTCGGTTTGGAGGCTATGGTCTTGAAAACGCGCCACCTTTTACGAGTGAGCTAATGAGGTTTTTTATTCGTGACCAATTCAACAGGATTCGTCTCAGAATGTCGGCTCCTTCGATGCCGGTGGACAGCACTCTTCCCCTTGTCGAACTTTTTGTTGGTGCTGGAAGCCAGGAAAGGCTGAACAGCAATCTCCCGGCTAGTGGAAAATCCCAGCACTACCCGGCTTACCTAAAATGGGAAGGCGAATTTCACCGGGTCAATGCACGCTATGTAGGTGATAATCACTGGCATTGGCTTTATGAGCAAAAATCGTGGCGGATCAAATCCGTCAAGTCTCAACTTATTAATGGCGCTCGAGAATTTAACCTGAAAAATCCTAGAACAAGAATAGCCTTCAACGAAGCAATCTCAATGGAGCTAGCCGCGAGTGTCGGTCTTATTGCGCCGCGGGTATTTCCGATCCGCCTGATGCTGAACGGGGAATTTCACGGGGTTTATCTTTGGCAGGATGTAATCGACGAAACGGTTCTAAAAAGATCTGGGCGTTCACTGGGCAGTCTTTACGATGGTGATGGTGCATCTCGTAATGCTACAACGGGGGTGAGTGCTCTTTGGGAAGATGAAGTTTGGTGGAGAAAAGATATTTGGCAGGATTCAAAGTCGCAGTTCGATCGGACAGAGATTCGTGAACTTATCGCGCAGATCAACGAGGACTCCCTTCTGAGTTTCTACGAATTCGCCACCCGGAAACTCCATCAAGATCATTACACCACATTTGTTAGTTTGGATAATATCCTCGCCGGAGGTCATCACGATTTTAACCATAATCACAAATTATACTTCGACCCTGGAACTGGGAGAATGGAGCCGGTTGCCTGGGATACAGACGCATGGCAATTCCGTAATGTTTGGCTGGATTGTGCTCACAACCCTTTGCTAGTAAACTGGAAACTGGTGCCCCAGTTAGATCATCTACGACTGAAGAAATTGTACTCTCTGATCGTTGACGGACCCCTAACAGAGGAGAATGTAATTCGACGAATCAGCGAGTACGATCTTCGGATTCGGGAGAGTTTGGAAGCTGACTTCAGGAAAGACTACAAGTATTGGAACGGGCTCGAATTCTTGAAATTCAAGGTGTATCCTATGCGCGTCTATGGAATAGACGCGTATGTTGAACAGGTGGATTATTATCGGGAAGGTGTTAGAAAGCGGTTTAGATTCCTCAGGGACTATCTCGATGATTGCTCGGTTCGCTATCAAGTTTCTCGTAGTTCCGGAGAGACTCTCCTAACAGTTGCTTCAGCAGGGAAGGTTGCCGCAGAACTGGGCCGGATCAGAATTAAGGGTACCTTTGATGAAATCCACGTGTATAGGGATAGAAATTTAAATGGGAGGTTGGATGATACTGACGAACTTCTCACTCCGACCCGCTCTGAATTAGGGACTGCAATTGTTAGTCTCTCCGATTTGATATACCCAGGTTATAAAAAAGAAGGATTGAGTCCTCATCGGTCTCAGTTTCTTTTCGGAGCGTACGACTATCTTTCTTCGCCTCTCCCATTTACCTATATTCTAAGTGTGGCGCAAGGAGCGATAGAAAAGGTAGAACTCGATTGTAATAACGTCCTAACCGGAGTGCCGGCAGAGGTACAGGAAACAGTGTTAACGGAAGATTTATTTGAAGCTACCGTTTCACTCCATCCCTGGGCCATACCGGGAAGAGCTAATTGAAATTGCCGAGTATAGGGTTTGTTTACCTAGTCGCGGTAGTTGTGAGTACGGTGGCGTTTTTGAATTGGACCGGGTCGATTCCTTGGTATGAGGAGTCGAAGGTCACGGGTGAACGAATTAGGAAACAGGCGCAATATTTGGAGCAAATTGCCGACCGGACCGATTCTGTCTTTCTGAAGGCGGAGTGGTGGAAAGGGGCGATTTCGATT
>CAZIUG010000004.1:0-1640 GCA_964542645.1 uncultured Opitutales bacterium
TTCACCCGGACCTTAATATTTGCATCGACTACTCTTTTCACTGGCACCAATACTTTCATGCTAAATCTACCTTAGTTATTTCCAATGCGAGCTCCGAACTAATGAGGCTCGGGCCTACTTCATACGTTTCGTTTCAACACACCCCTCAGCATCGTAACCTCTTGTTTTTGGGATCGAAGGGAGACTCGGGAATTACTATCGCAGAGAAGCGTTTTCCCAAAATCTCAATCTCCAACTCAGCGCCCAGTTTCGCATGGTCAGCATAAACCATACCGAGTGCTATTGATCTTCCACCGCGCCAGCCATATCCTCCGGAAGTACACCGGCCAATCAACCCTAAGTCTCGGTGATAGATTGGTTCTGAGCCGCGCGGATCAGCATCGAGTATCCCTGAGACCTCTAGTGTAACAAACCCCCATTTAAAGCCATGCTGCTTCCAATCCTCCAGCCCAGACTTACCAATAAATTCGTCCTTATCCATAGCCACAAACCGCTCAAGCCCGGATTCCAACGCTGAATATTCGATAGAAAGCTCTCGTGGGATCAGCCTATAAGATTTTTCTAATCGCAATGAGTCCATAGCTCGTATGCCAAAAGGCCTAAGATCAAATTCGTCTCCGACTTCGAACAACGCATCAAAAATTTCGTTTTGCTTTCCAATGGGGTGATGTAACTCCCACCCTAGCTCTCCGACAAAATTGACCCTAATGGCGTTCGTCTCAATACCACCTATTAGAATATTTTGCCCTGACAGCCAGGGAAAAGACTGATTAGAAAGATCAGCGTCGGTCAATTTCTGCAGTAACCCACGTGAGTTTGGTCCCGCAACCACTAAAACACCATGATCCTCCGTGATATTCCGAACTTGAACTGAACCGTCAGTCGGCAGTGCTTTCGACAAATAATCAAAATCATGCCGATCGTACATCCCTGCTGAAACCAGATAGAATCGATCAACAGCTAACCGATATACTGTGAATTCTGAACGAACGCCACCTTTAGCTGTCAATAGATGGCAGAGACCGATTCGACCAATACTACGTGGCAATCGATTAGCAAATAGTGATTCTAGCCAATCTTCAGCTCCCGGCCCCTCAACCATGTTCTTAGAAAATGCAGACATATCTAACAATCCAACCTTATTGTGAACATGGAGGCACTCGGCTCCTACAAATTCAAAATAGTTGCTCCGACGAAAACTCCATTTCTCCCTAACTTTGTCGGAACCAGAAACCGGGGCATAGTTTTCATGCAATATCGTATTCGGCTTGGCTAATTCTGATTCAGGGACAAAATACCCTTCCGGTGCGAACCAGTTAGGTCTCTCCCAACCAAAAATAGATCCGAATACCGCGCCCTTCTCCAGCATTCGCCCGTAGCAGGGGGCTCTTTTATCTGGCCTCCCTGCGGGTCGCTCCTCATCTGGGTAGTGAATTGTGAAAACCATTGAGTAAGCTTCCTCGTTCTTTTTCAAAAGATACTCGTTTGACGCATAAGCTCCAAACCTTCGAGGATCTACCCCCATCATGTCAATTGTAGGTTCACCATCGACTATCCACTCAGCAAGCTGCCATCCGGCCCCACCCGCTGCTGTGATCCCGAAACTGTGACCTTCATTCAGCCAAAAATTCTTTAGGCCC
>CAZIUG010000005.1:0-1608 GCA_964542645.1 uncultured Opitutales bacterium
AGAAATATCCTTATTCATATCCCCCGAGCAACCCGTCGCGGGCCGGGAAGTGGAGTTCACCTTGACCGGGCTCTCACCTTGGGAGACTGTGGAAGTAACCTTTTCCGACCCTTACGGCAGAACCGCTGGATGGATAGGAGATGCGGAATACACCTACGTTCCTGGTCCATATACCGTTTTCGCGGACAAAAACGGAACTGCTTCATGGACACGATATGGAATCCGGGACGTCAAAGGGATTTGGGAAGTCGAGTTTGATTTTGGTAACCAGAAGGAATCTATCGATTACAAACTGGAAGAACTAGGGTTAAGTGGCTTGGAATGGTTCTATCTCGGACCTCGCATGAGTGGTCTCATTGGGCAGGATGCAGGGATATTCTTTTCAGACGATGTCACCGAGGCGATCGCAATTGATGTCCAGGCACGATTGACACTTGCCTCCGCCCAAATGAAACAAATCATCGGCGTCGATTTAGGAACAGTTCCCGACATATATCTTGTAGGAGGTCAAGCAACTCTCGACCTATTAAGCCGCGCAACTTTGGTCGACATCGGATGGGAGGGCGGATATTATCGGAGTCAAGGATTCAAACCCGGGATATACATCAACGCCAATAGACTACGAGCTGACCTCGAATCTATCCTCGTACACGAGTACATCCATCACATTAACCGAGAGCTGGTCGGTCTCAAATACCTATCAGCACTACCCATCTGGTTGAATGAAGGCATAGCCGAATTCTACAAATACGAATTAGGACTAGGACAAATCCGCCCAGATGCCTTCAGAATGCCGATGATATCTGGTGCCTACAACGCCAAGTCAGCCGCAATCTCTGAATCTATATTTCCTCTTGCTTCATTGGAAAATGGCGATGAATGGAATAACCGAACCGAACCAGAAGAGATCACTCTTCAGTATGACCAGTCATACATGTGCGTCCGATTTATGACAGAGACGTTTGGCCTTTCCTCACCTTTCAATGTGCTTAATGAGATCTCTACCGGAGCGGACTTTCCTGAGGCTTTGAAAACAGTAATTGGCCTTACTTATGAAGATTTTGAATCGGGGTTTGTAAGTTGGATCTACACTTGGGACGACCCTGAGCGTGCGGAAGCGCAAAAATATTTCCAAGAACTCGACGTACTGGTTGCTAAATCACATGAAGTCAATAAGCAACGTAACGCATTCTTGAAATCAGCTGCATCAGACAACTACCAAGCGTATGGAGAATGGATCGCAGACATTTCAGAAATTATAAGAAAGCTTGATGCAATTACGCCACCCGAAGCCTTTCGAGATCTCCATTCAGACGCGGACTTGTACTTCGAGTTAATGGGCCGATGGCTAATTCTTGGACAAATCGGTTCAGTAGAGGAAGCTAACGATCTGATACCCGAATTAAACGCACGAAAAAACCTTATTAACATGAACCTAGATTCCGCCAAGTTCGTGCGTAATCTTCCAGGTTCAAGCTTGTCGTATTCGACTGAACCTTAAAGTTGTTTTAAAAATTCCCGGACCTGAGCTTCGAGAGCCATAATCATATGGCCCTGATCAGCAGGCGTGAAAAACTATTTATACCTAACCAAATGTTAGGTTTTACC
>CAZIUG010000006.1:0-120740 GCA_964542645.1 uncultured Opitutales bacterium
GATCGAACGCATCCGAAGCGCTATCCCGCTAGGCCGCTGGGGAAACCCAATCGATATCGCTCAAGCTGTCGCTTTTCTTTGCAGTGCCGCAGCCTCCTGGATCACCGGCGAAGTTCTCCGAGTAAGCGGTGGTTTGGCCGGGTTCCCGGCTACACTGCCTAAGCAGATCAAGATAAGATAACGATTCTCTGGCGACTCAGGGGCTGAAAGAATTCTAGTCAATTTCTTCCTAATCTCCCCTCAAGCCTTAATAACGGAGAATTTCTCCCATGCTATCTCCAATATTTTGGCTATTCGTCGTCTGCGAAGCACCGCTCCATCCGAAAGTGACCTCTTCCGTTTTTTCCCACTATTCGGTATCCCCGCTTTACATAGACTCGAAGGGCCTTGTGATTTTCAGGATAGCAAGTTAAACAAATGCCAGGAACTTCTCTCGCATGCGCCTCTTCCTCTATCCTCAGCATTAACTGTTGGCCAATTCTTGCGTTCTGTAGTTCATCAATAACAGCGACACCCAGGACTGGATACTCGTTCTGTCCCGAAGGCATGTACCAGACATGCCCCACCATTCGCCTCTGTCCATCACCCGACTCAAAGGCACCCAAATGGACACAATCATCTCGGCTAAGCTGGCCCCCAATTAGTGCTACCGCATCCCCATTGAAATCATAGGGGTGGTAAAAATATCGACTCTTCTCACTAAGACCCGCGAAGAATGCCGGAATCTTCAACAGATCCCTCGGTTCCAATGGACGAATGTCTATAAATGCTTGGTCTGAGGACTTCATCGTGACTTCTTAATCTTAGGATCTTCTCTCGAAAAGATCCTTAACCTACCACCCTCGCCCTTTCCCCAGAGCCGAACTAAGAGTTCTGAAACGCAAAGACTCAAGTTTCCAGTATCGTAACTATCGGCTGATATCTCCCTCACCTCAAATAAAAGACGATGCCACTATAACTGGGGTGTCAACTTCCATTAATCTAGTTCATAGAAATATCGTCATTCACAACTTAACCTGTAAAAACACGTCATCAGTGATTGCATAGTTCTCATGTCTGGTGTTTGTCTTGAAGGGAAGTAGAATAATCGTTACATGCAATTCGTAACTGCTTTCTTTTCCCTCTTTCTCGATGGCCGATTCTTGACTCTTTTTCATTCGTTAGGGAACAATTAATTCTAGCCATGCAAATCGAATGTCCAGTCACATGCACCCGAAATAGAATACAATATGAAAATCACCGCAATTAAGATGCTCACCCTCGAGCTACCTGAAGAAGGTAGACCCGGCCATCTTCCTCAGCTCTCTGAGGTCCCCAACCTACGGCGAATTCAATACCGGGGCAGCCCAATTGAGACACCACCATCCAAACCGAAGGAGAGGTTTCTAGAAGTGGAGACCGATGAAGGTATTACCGGGCGGGTCACATCATCAACCCTGGATATGTCTCATGTAGAAATCATCCGATCGATGGTCTTGGGGGAAAATCCCTTACATCGCGAACGGTTCTATCAAATGTTTCAAAAAGGAACGCGGTGGGTGGCGGTACTGAATAGCACAAGACAACCGGGTTGGTTTGGCGATTTCGACAACTGCCTGTGGGATATTGCGGGTAAGGCTGCAGGACTTCCAGTACATACCCTCATAGGGAAGGTACGCGACTCTTTCCCCTGCTATGTGACCGGAGGTGACATGGATGTAGAGGGGTATCTCGACAGTATCGAAAAAAGCAAACAGTTTGGAATTAACGCTTACAAATTTCATACCTACAAGGGCGGGAAGGCCGATATTCCAATATTCCATAAAGTTCGCGAGACCGTCGGACCGGACTACGACCTCCTTAACGACCCTGTTTGCTCTTACGACCTACGCGAAGCAATTGAGGTTGGACACGTTATGGAAGAACTCGGTTTTATCTGGTTGGAGGAACCATTTCACGAGTATAAGCTTCATCACTACCAGGAATTATGTCGGGAACTAGATATTCCGGTAATGGCAAACGAAACTCTAATGAACGACATAGGCATTTCTACCCAATGGCTCCTCCAGGGAGGAACCGATCTCCTCCGGGCCAATGCCCGCCACGGGACAACCCAAGTTCTGAAAATGGCCCATTTCGCCGAATTATACGACACGAATATTGAGATGAACGCAATGGGTGGCCTCTACGGCCACATTCATGCTACGTTAGGTTGCTGCATCGATAACACTGGTTTTTATGAATACAATGGGGGAGCCGAAGGGGGAGCCAACGGCCTAAGAAAAGCCGGTGAACCCTGGGGAATGGTGAATGCTCCATTAATTGAAAATGGACAACTGGCTCCTTCTGACCTGCCCGGTTGGGGAGCTGAATGGGATGAGAAGAGGTTCCAATCGCTGATAGTCTCAGAAGATTAATTCCCCTCTTTTTTATCCTCAACTCCAGTCATAACCAAAAGGCCGTGCTTAGGGTAGGCCGAGACTTACGAAAAGGATTTGAATTCAGAGCGAGCAATCGTGCGGGAGGTGATTTACGTCTAGCCCCCACTGCTTAATCCGCTGGAACAATAATTCGCTTGACGCTCAAACACACCATTCCGTTAGTACTAAGATACTACCTGGGACGACGCCAAACATATGCACTACAGTGGAAATTTAATCGTCAAAAACAACGAAGGAGTTCGGGAACAACACAATTGGGGCATGTTAAATAAGCTCCTGTGTAGGGAAACTACGAAGGACGAAGAATTCACGTTTGGCGAAATGACTTACCAGCCTGGTGGTGTGCGTGGACCGGCTACAGGGGACGAAGCCTTTCACTGCCTGCGGGGCGAGGGTCTTTTCCGCGCTTGGCCGAAAAATGTTCCAGATAATGAACCCATTGAAGTTCGTATTCGACCAGGCAGTGAGTACTACGTAAGGCATGATATTCCGAGAACAATTGAGAATACTGGGGCGGAACCACTTTTTGGAATATTCATGTTCTGTCATGTCGAACGTCCCTGCCATGCCCATCCTATGTACATGACTCCAGGAATAGGGAACGAGATCCACCAACATGGCCCTGAAAAATTGCCTGAACTTTTAAAGCAGGACTTCGTAGAGGCAATGTACCTGGTCGACGGTCCGGGATGGGTATCATTAGCGGATCCTAGTAATATGGTCATTACAGATCACGCGATCGAGAGGGGAAGTGCGGTTTACCATCCACTCAATAGCCTTCACCGACAGTTTAACCCTTCGGACTCGAAAGATACTGTCTTCTGGATACATGCCGGCTACTACCACGGGCGTGGAAGAATATTTGCAGGGGCCTTCGACGATCCAGAATTTACCTTTTGGCATAGAGACCGGTGATCACTGAAGCTCGGTGTAACTATATCGACGAACCAAGATAGGCCGTAATCGGTGCGACCGAAAAGTAGTGAAAGAATCTACAACGAGCAGGTCCTTTGCTCTTAATTCGAAGATGGCGTGATACCCGATAACTTGGGAAAGCTCCTGCTAAAGAGATATAATTTTGAGACAACAAATTCGACACAGGAGCCGAAATAACCAAGGAGGAGGCAGTGCCATTTCCCCTTATCCCAGCTTTTCCAACTCTTTGAAAATTTTCAATGGCCGCTCCAAACAAGCTCTCAAATCAGGCCTATCCACCTTTTCTTGATCGCCACTCGAGTAACCGTAACCCCACGCCGTTAGATTGAAAATCTCTTGGGTGGTAAACGGCATGTAGAAAGCCAGATAGCCTTCGTACTTGATGTCTTTCAGTGCTTTAATAATTGCCGGGTAATCAGCGTGGCCGGTTCCATGTTCCCGGTGATTGGTCTCGTTCATGTGGAAGTGTTTGACGTACCCGCCTGCAGCCCGGATGGCGTTGGGGATAGATCCCTCCCCAACGTTCATGTGGAAGACATCCGGTTGAATCCCAAGATTCGGCGCCCCAGATTCTTTGATGATATCCATAGCCTCGCTTAGGGTAGTCAGAACGCCCGGATAGCCTTCGTAGCAATTTAGAGGCTCAAACAATATTGATATCCCACGCTGCTCGGCATAGGGTAATATCTCCTGCATAGCGCCGATAAAATTTTTTTTCAGAGTTCCGATTGGAAGTTTAGGGAAAGGAACCTCGTAGACAGGGGGCTGGGCCGCGCAAATCTGAAAGAAAGTTGCACCCAATTTAGCTGCATAATCAATTGCTTTCCTAGCATAGTTAATTCCTCTTCGTCGGGCCTCCTCATTCTTACCCGCCAAATTTCGATCTTCACCGCCGTGGAAATAAGCCCAGGCCCCAAGTACTTCAGGAACCTCGAGCCCCAGAGAATCCACCAGCTCTCGGAGCTGCTTAGGATCCGCTCTGTCCGGCGCCCCCGGGAGATCCACACCGTCATAACCAACATCCTTGATTGCCGTTAAAACTTCTTCGGGCTCCTCCAAAACATCGTAGCCAATGAACCCCAAAGTATCGCAGACGACTGTGTATTTGAATGACACGCAATAAGTCCTCTTTTCAGTATATCTTAATTGAAGTAATCGTTGATTTAATTCTTTAGTCCTGTTGCCCTTCCAGCTCAATTCCAAAGATGCTGCCTGCCAGTATTATGCTTCCGCCGTTTAACGTCTAAATCCTTTGCAAAAGTGTACTAAATAGATAAGAAATCTTTCCCCTGATCATGGATCACTAATTGGGTGACAAATGGGGAGGGCTATTGCCATAACCACCGGAAAAACTTACCGATCCAGATCTTTCCCAAGAGCTGCCGAATAGGATTCCTGTCATTTCGATACGATAAATCACATAAAGAATAACATGCCTGAAAGGATTTCCAATGACATTTGAGCAAACCCCGTCTCCTCCTCTACTCCAAGGCTCCCTCGGTCCCGCCACAGTTACTGTTTTGGGAGCCAATGGCCTACGTTTGACAGGGCTAAAAAGCTTTCACCTCGACGAAGGCCCAGATTATGCATGGCTCAATATTTATCGGACTCTAGCCGATAAACAACAACTCGAAATCACCCGGGATCGGGATCCCAGTAATTTCGGTGTATCTGGCAATGCAGTTGAAGTTCGTTGGGCACCTAATGATAGAATTCGTGGCTCGCTGTGGGCTCGCTACGAAATTGTCGATGAAGAAGATGCTATCGACGTAACTTTCGGTGCTGATCTTGAGGCAGCTTATGGAGATTTCGAACTTTTCATCGCCAACTATTTTACTCCCTACCATGTACCCCGCTTTGCCATAAGCGACAATCGAACTCATCCCGAAGGTAATATTTGGTATGAAAAAAAATGGAATGGTGAAGGGGAAAATGAATCCTGGGCGCGAGACGAACAGGCGGAAAAAATTTTCCGAGACGGTCGCTGGCTGACAGGACACTCTCTCAACTGGCGCCGTGGCCCTTTCTATACTCATCCTATCATGATTCAGGAGCACCGCTACGGTGGACACGCTATTGTCCTAATGGCCCGACGCCAAGACTGCTTCGGGATATCAGGATACAATTCTTATCACAATTCTCAGTACCTCCATCTGTGGGGCCGAGATGTCGCTGCTGGCGAACAGGTGTCAGTAACTGTACGCCTTTTACTCATAACTGAGTGGGAGGATCTACAGCGAGAAGCGATGATTCGATATGAGAAGTGGCTGGAAGACTTCTGTCCTGACTAGCAAGTTTCGGATTTCATCTTGTATTATCTGATCCTTTTTAAAGCTCCTATTGATAGGAAAACATTTCCCTCGGATTTTCCACCAATATTGCATCCAGTTGCTCCTGGGTGAAGCCCCTCTGACGCATCATTGGGATCCCATACTTCAGAATATGAGAATATCCCCACCCCCCATAGCAAGCTCTGGCGGTCTTACGACATATATCGTGTGAGATGAGAATCTGATCGAGGAATCCCTTTTCAATCAGCTCTTGGAGCTCATAAATCCGCTGAGTGTCATTGGGAATGTCTATATAATCTTCAGTAGTCCAATCGGAGGGGAAATGCCCCTCCCAACCGAAGGTATCGTATTCCAGGCAACACCCTGTTTCTGCAAGTCGAAGGCGGTCATTGGATTCACGCAAACGTACGTCAATGTGGCACATAATGACGCGCCGAAGATCAACGCCCGAATCCCTAATCATATCGATGATTTCAAAGGGTGCTTGTGGGTTTCGCCCGGGATGAATGCTTAGACAGGCACCTGTCTGGAGTTGTGCTTGGGCCGCAGCACTTAAGATCTTACGTTCGTTATCCTCCAGGGGCCAAGAGCATCCAATCTCACCGATGAATCCTGATTTTATACCGCTTCCGTTAACACCATCGGTTAGATCACTTACGATCTCTGCTGTAATCTCTTCCTCCGATTTTTCTGCGATTTTGGGAGGGTGGCATGGGGCAGTGTAGTAACCTGATCCCATTATAATATTGAGTCCGGTTCTGCGCGAGATCCTAGCGAGATTTTGTGCATTACGACCCATCCCTATAACCGTACAGTCGACGATGCTGCGTCCACCTATCTGTTTAAAAAGTTCGGCTTCCTTATTAGCCTCTTCTAAATCTAGAAGTCGGATGTTATCCAAATTCTGGAAGGGATGGTACCGAAGCCAACTGAGAGCGAGCATTCCCACCTTTTCGTGGGCCAATTTTCTTTCCGTCTCATTCTCGGGTTCGGTAAAGATACACGTCAGATCTGTCATCAAGTGTTCGTGGGGCAACGTGACTCCCAGTTCCTCACCATCAATCACACCCAAAACAGTCTGTACTTTTTTTGTTAAATTGGCATTTTCAAGTTTTTGCATTCCGACATCCAATGAGTCCCGAGTCGCGGAATCACCACCCAATTGGTTTCCAGTCTTTGATCCGTTGCAATGGATTCGCTTAGGTAGCCTACTTCCAGTCGAGTCGATTAAACTTAGCCCTATTTGAACGACTATTCCAAACGAAACTTACGTGCACCTAATTAACAAAACGTTTCGAAGGTGACCCAATAATCTTATGGGTCGGGCGATTCGGCTAGTCACGGTAGATCTCGATTGCCATCATCGCTCCTTCCCGCAATAAGTCATATTCGCTGAGCCTGAAACGTCCGAACAACTGAATACCTCGGTCCCTCAATCTTTTATACTCCTCACTCGTCTTGGGATAGATGGCAGGCTCTACCGCTACACCATTGGCCAGAGCAATCTTGGTCACCTGCTCCATCGACCTTATGACTTCGGGATGTTCCCACTCCCCATGGAACCCGAGGTCTGCTGCCAAATCACCTGGTCCAAATACCACGGCATCCACCCAGTCGTTGGACAGCATGATTTCAGCATTCTGCACACCTAATCCAGATTCGATTTTAAGGATGAGAAGAGTCGCTTCATTTGCCTCCCTACAATAGCGTTCAGCGTCTTCATGCTGGTAATCGGCATTAGCTCCCATGGCCAATCCCCGTTCCCCTACCGGTGGATACTTCATCCACTGCACGAGCTCCCCCACCTGTTCAGACGTTTCGGCATGGGACAGGCAAATCCCCAAAGCTCCTGAATCCAGAACGCGCGATACAAAAGGCCTACTCGGGACAATGGTCGTAACGATCGGGCAAAGTCCATTGTCTCGGGCCATGACTAGGAAATTCGTAAAAGTTTCCTCATTGTGCATGACATGTTCCGTCTCTACCAAAATCGTGTTATATCCAGCCTGAGCTATAATCTTCAGAACCGAAGGACGGAGTGACTCAAAAACATTGAACCCTAAAATGGTATTCCCGTTTTTCAGGTCCTTTTTAACCTGGTTGGCTATAATGGGTTGTTCATCTGACATTTCTACTCTCTTACAAACGGGCAACTGCCAATAGGAATCGATGCTCTAACAGGGACCACTTAACAAAGCATTAATGTTAGGACAAGCTCCAAATTATATGATCAGTCTAGGCCAAGAATGAAAAATTGGGGAGGTAGGAAAACGTAGATCCGTTGCCCACCCTAATAGCTCTGGCCATGGGCTCCCATCTATTAAGACTTTTGAAGAATAAATTTTGCACTCTTCCTAGTCTCGGATCGGGCAAACGCGTTAGCTGAAAATCTGATCTGGTATCCATAAAATGCTGAAACAATGCGGATTGAGTTTTATGAGGTCCTTCGGTAAACATCCAATTATTCTATGAAAGTTGGGATAGTCGGCGCCGGTATATTTGGGATGGCAGCAGCTCTAGAATCGATGCGGCGTGGCCATGAGATAACTCTATTTGAGTCCGGCCGTATACCTAATCCCGAGGGATCCAGTACCGATGTTTCAAAGGCCATTCGACGTACCGGCTATGCTCATGAATCCTACATAGAACTGGTTATGAGGGCCGCCCAACAATGGCGCGAATGGAACAATCGTCTCGGTGATTCGATCTACTATCAGACAGGAACATTCATCATCCAAAATGGCTTCAATGAAGAAAATATATTTCCATCTGGATGGGGAATGCTAAGTCAAATTGCCGAAGATGTATCCCCACTTACCCTATCCCAAGCCAAGGATCGATTTCCCCAATTTGACTTACGGCATGATGACAAGTTATTTTTCGATCCTTGGGGCGGGTATCTAAGAAGCGGTGAGGCGCTTAAGAAATTGTCCGCAATTGCTCGTGAGGGTGGTGTAGTTGTTCGCGAGAACACAATGGTAACCGGAATAGAAGAAACTGCTTCTGGCGTTCGCATTATATGGGATTCCGAATCCTTTACTTTCGACCATGCTATCATAGCAACCGGCCCTTGGGTGGCCAATCTCCTGCCACAAATCAAGGCTCGGATCCGTCTAACGCTGCAGCAAATGGCTTTCTTCCTACCAAAAGATGTATCTTCCTTCAATCGGGAAAGATTCCCGGTTTGGTCGGTTCACCATCCCGGCAACATATGGTACGGTTTTCCTTATCTACACGAGGGGTACTTAAAAGTGGCTGAAGATAATAAAGTAGTCGACACCACAGTTGATGTCGAACGGGAACCAACAGATGAATTCCTGAAACAGGCTTGGGAAATCGTTGCTGATCGTATTCCAAAGCTCTGCGATGGAGAGCTAATCGGTGGTCGATCCTGCCTCTACACCAACACCGAAGACGAACATTTTATTATAGATTGGGCTCCAGAACATGAGCGAGTATTGCTGGCCGGATGCGGATGCGGGCATGGCTTCAAATTCGGCGGCTCTATTGGACCTGTCATCATCGATGCTCTTGAGAATAAAGAAAACACCCTCGGAGATCTATTCAGAATTAGAGATCGGTTCGGCCCTATTTAATGCTTAAACTTTCTGAGTAGAAGAAAGTTCGGTGGAATCGGCAGCAGCAGAATAATTTAGCAGAAACTGGGAAATAAGATCCCGTTCGACTCCGGTCTCAAACTTAATTCCATTGGGAAACCTTGTTGTGTAAAGGAGTTCCACTTTTACCGTCTTTTGAACCAAATCCATTTAACGGATTATCTGTATGACACACCTCCTCTGGAGGAGATTGAGAATTCTCAGGCTATGCAATCCATAACTCATGAGTAAAGAGCTCTTCCGATGTAAGTATTTCGGCACCCTTTGCTGTCACCAGCACAATAGCCTCTAGCCCAAATTTCTCCTCCGCCTCCCAGAAAGGATAGACCCCATTGAGAGTCACGAAGGGTTCCACAGCCAATACCATATTTTCTTGAATAAGCTCCTCGTTTCCAGCACTGAGTCCAGGGCTTTCGTGAATATCAAGCCCCACGCTGTGACCAATCGCTGACCATCCGAAGTCGAGACACCATTTAGAAAAATCGGAATAGCCAGCCGCATTGTTGACGTCGAATGCCGCTCTCAGGGGCGCACTAAATGGGACCCCTGGTTTAACCATATCTATGGCGGCCTCGAATCCGGATTTAGCCAGCTCGAAGTGACGCTGTTGATCGGCACGTGGATTACCGATAGCTGCCATTCGCTTGAAGTCGCACCAATATCCCTCATAGACACAACCCCCATCGAACTGAACTAAATCACCCTCACGTATCACATAATCGGTCGGCATCCCGTCCGCCCACATAGCCCGAGGACCGGCATAAAGCGCGTTGAATCTCAGTTCACTGGCACCCTCTGTACACATTACACTAGTCGCGAGATTTACAACCTGCTTCTCTGTCATCCCAGGTTTCAGTACCTCGAACCCACTCTTTAGACCAACTGCAGAGATACGGGCCGCTTCACGTAAGCGGCCAATTTCTGCTTCTGACTTGATACTGCGTGCATCCCAGACTGCCTCGCTTCCATCTACAATCCTTGCTTGAGGTAAGCCTTCACGCAACTCATTGAAATGATCTTGCCCCATATTGACCTGCATGTTTCCGCTAAGCTCCATACCAACTGTGGAACGGTCTAGATTCCTCTCTTTAAGGACATCTAAAACAAGAGAAACAGCATTAGATTTTCGGTCCATGTAAAACTGTTTCGACCAGGGCCAGAAACGCACATCTTCAATCCAGCATTGTTTAACAAGGTGCTCAAAGCCGTGTCCAACCATCAATACAGGTGGACCTTCGACAGGAAGTAGTGTCAGGAAATAGAAGTGATAGGCATCCCAAGCACCGTCTCTTAAACCTGCGAAATAGCGTATATTTGAACGATTGGTAAGGAAAAGGGCATCGATCCCCCTCGCCCTTAATATCCGCTGAATCCGCTCGTATCGTTGCTCATATTCAGCTCGCGGAAAATCAGGAAATGCCAGTTTCTTCATTTATCCTTCCCTATTAGTGACTTTCCAATACGCCTCGGGATGAGTATTTCGCTCATAATCTCAAAGCAAATTAAATCGGGTCAGTCCTTTGATCGAAGCATCCATTAGGAGTTTGTCTTCATATCACAAGGCAGTCTAGTATTTCCCCATCTGGCGGGATTGCGATCAACCAAGTGCAAAACTGATTTCTTCACAGAAAATTTGTGAAGGAGAAAATCATGCTTGCTCAAAGTATCCTGTGTTTTCCAAATTTTTACGCAACTGGATCTTCTCATCATCTTCCAGCTCACGGAGAGGTGTCCTCGGCACTCCGCATTCAAGCCCTATCCAAGCCATTACCTGCTTTGCAGCAGCTATCAGATTAAAATTCAATAATATGGAGATGCACTTGTTGATCTTCTCCTGCAACTCAGCGGCCTCAGCCATATTTTCATCCTGCACAGCATCCCAAAGCTGAACAAACCACCGAGGCATCAGATTATAGGTCAAACCAATCCCTCCACAAGCTCCTGCCATCAGTCCCCCTAATAATACGGTATCCTCGCCATTAAAAAGGGTGGCCTCAGGTCGCTGAGCAATGAACTTTCCGATTGCAAATAGATCTCCGGTAGAATCCTTCATTCCGATGATTTCATCGATATTGAGTAGGTCTGCATAAAGTTTCGTGGTCATCGTCACCCCAGTGCGGGCAGGAATATTGTAGATTAACAGTGGAAGAGCCGCAGCTTCTGCTAGTTTTCTGTAGTAATGTACAATCTCCTTTTCATCGGGTGTGTAGAAATAAGCTGGCGGCAATGCCGAAATAGCGTCCACTCCAGCATTCCGCGCATCTTCTGCGCGGCCCAGAGCACCATCCGTTTGGAATGCACCAACATGACTAATTACCGGAACCTTGCCCCCTACTTCATCAATCACGGTCTCAACGACTGCTCTATGTTCCTCCCGCTTGAGGAGCAGTCCCTCTCCCGTTCCACCGCAAAGATAAAATCCATGCACACCCGCTCTCAACTGGTGGCTGATAACCTTACGCATTGCCACCGGATCGAAGGTACCGTTCTTGTCATAGGGTGTTACAGTAGCTGGGAATATACCACGAAGATTGCTCATTTGTTAGGACGATTAGATTACATTGCATTTATGTCAACCCCCTCCCTTTGAGCTAAATTCCAATCTTTCTGTACCTGTTTCAGATCAATTTGAGTCAACCTCAATTGGAGTGATTGGTTTGCCTATTCGATGTGAAAGATGAATCCGTGGGCAGAATAAAGTTTGCTGATTACTAACTTTGTTTGTCTGGCTCGACTTCAAAGAAATGTTTTGCTGCACCTTTCTGGGCCTCGTATATTCCAGTAGAGCCGTCCGGAGGTGGCAGCGGAATGCGAACCGGCACTTTCTCAAGACGTGGTTCAACCGTTGGGTTTCCGGCTATCATCCGAGCATTGTAAGTTTCCAAATTGGGGATGAGTGGTTTAGTATAAGTACCACAAAGTGGCCAGGCGTCGGCAGCAGTGAGTTCATAGTAAAGCACTCGTCGGGAACGCTGTGAGCGATTGATGTCTGATCCGTGCACGATACGGGCGGAAAAGAGAACGAGAGACCCACTAGGAGCAGTCAGTTTTACCGCATTGGTGAAGTTCAAACCGCTTGTTTCAAGGTTGATAGCACCAGAGAATCGACCAGCATTATGATGGTCAAAAACAGGGCCTTTATGCGAGCCAGGAAATACCATCAGCGCTCCGTTGTCTTTGACGATATCGTCGATCAATACTCCACTGACCAAGACATCGTCATTACTGTGCGGATAGAAAGCCCAATCCTGGTGCCACTGGACCGGGGCACCAAACCCAGCCATTTTAAGATTGATCTTGGCGAAGTGCAACCGGATGTTCGGTCCGATCAGGGGACTCACGACTTGGACGTATTTCGGTTTCCTTACAAAATCCCGGAAGACAGGGTGTTGATCATCTGGACGAATGATTCGCCGAATGCGGGGCTGTTCCGGTGTGTGGGTATCCTCTAGTTCTACTACTCCGTCGCTTTCCGTCATCATCTTGCCACGCTCGAGAAACTCATTAAGCACTTCCTTTAGTTCCCGAATCTCGGCCTCTGAGAAAAGCCTCTCAACAATGAGATATCCTTCAGATTTGTAAAAATCAACTTGCTCCTTACTTATCACTGTTTGCGGCATTCGTTGCTTTTCTAAAGACTTAGAAGATAGTCGCGAAAAAGGATCGTTTCACTAAGATTATCCACCATGTTGCACTTGGCCCAGGCTGTCCATACATACTCCAAACCGAGATACCCGAGATAACCAGTCTTTTTCATCACTGCGACAATGCGTGCAAAATCGACTGTGTTATTCTCGAATGAAGCCTGAAGCCAGCCTCTACAAGAACCGCGTACATGGAAATGGCTGGCGAAAGCAATCAGCGGCTCGACCTCAGCATCGGGTATGCCCTGGCATGCAAAGTGACCGTAGTCGAGCGTATAGGTCAAACCCGGGACAGTTTGGATAAAACGTAAGGCTGATTTAGGTCGCGAGACAAACGACCCGATATGTGGTTCTACTCCCAGGACAATCTTGTAAGATTTGGCGCGCTCAACCCGCCAGGCCAACTCTTCTCGGGCGAGGGCTAAGGACCCAGCTTTAGAATGTTTATCAAAGAAAACACCAGGCGTCGTCGTAACGTGTTTAGATTCGCAGATAGAAGCATATTCAAGCGTACGCTCGAACCAATCTCTTGCCTTACGTCGGCGTGAAGCCTGCGGATGATTGACGGCAAAGGAGGCTAAATCTTCGTCTGCAATCAGAAAAATATCGGCCGCTTTCAGACCACGGTTATCAAGCTTTTTCTTCAGTTTACGACCCGACCGCCCAACATTTTTGAATTGGTCCGAGGGTTGTAGATGTGACCGATTTTCGAATAATCCGATGTCGACACCCCTCAATCCAAGAGTCGAAATCAGGCTTAAAGCATCGTCATGTGAAAGTAAGGGGAAAGTGAAATCAGCGCAGGCAAGTTTGCGTTTCATAGAGTTCTTTTTATTTAAAACCAAACCGCTATGGAGCGATTTCTCATCCTAACTTCCGGTTCTTTTTAATGACCAGTAAAAAACATTTCGATGCCTTGCCAAACTGTGCCAGCAATGTAGATTAATTACACCGTGGGAACAATCGTTAGATAGAAAGACATATTGTGACCGAAGGAAATTCGATCAAGTCGGGGGTGTTTATAATGCCTTTTCACCCACCAGATAAACCGCTGGCTCAATGTTACGATGAAGACATAGAATTCGTGGTACGAGCTGATGAGCTCGGCTTAGACGAATTCTGGATAGGCGAGCACCATACAATGAAGTATGAAACGGTGGTCATGCCAGAGGTTTTCATCGGACGGGTCCTTGGTGAGACCAAGCATATCCGTTTGGGGCCCGCGCCAATATGCCTTAATCTCCACCACCCTGCACAGGTAGCTAGCCGTCTTGCCTTTCTCGACCACCTATCAAAAGGTAGGCTTAACCTCTGCTTAGGACCTAGCGGGACTATCTCTGACTACGAACTCTACGGACTGGACCCTAAAAATGGTGGTTCGATGACAATTGAAGCTATCGAGGTCATTTTGAAATTGTGGGCATCCGATCCTCCCTACGAACATAAGGGCGACCACTGGCAATTTAAACTCGAAGAACATGTCAGCGAGGCAACTCAGATTGGATTTATTCATAAACCTTATCAACAGCCCCATCCGCCTATTCTTATGCCCGGCGTCAGTCGCAACTCACACAGCCTCAGGATGGCTGGACAATTTGGATTCTCTCCATTTTCCGCTGCTCTTTCCGCTGGAAACGTCCTCGCCGACAACTGGGCAACCTACGAAAATGCTGCCATCCAATCAGGAAACAAACCGGACCGTTCAAACTGGAGAGTGGCACGTCAAATATTCCTCGCAGACACTACGAAAGAAGCAGTCGAACGGGTTCGCAATAATGTAGTCGGCCAGAATTTTCAGTATCTCGCTACCCTAATGGATGAAGGTCCCGGCCGTGGGTTTTTGAAACGCGACATGGATATGCCAGACTCCGAATGTAACCTAGACTATTGGATGACCGAACAAATCATTGCCGGAGATGTCGATGAGGTGCTCCGACGGTTACTAAAATTGATCGAGGAATGTGGTACTTTCGGCACCCTAGTAATGATGGGGTTTGACTGGGATGATAAGCCGAGTTGGCTTCGCCACCTCGACCTATTCGCCACGGAACTGATGCCGGCCCTGAATAGAGCAATAGCATGACTAGCTGTGGATTATCACAGCCTAGTTCATCATCTCATTTCACCCCCCAGATAAGATAAAATGGACCCTGAGAAATAGCGAGGAGCACAGTCTAGAAAATTAGGAACTAAAGAGACCTCTAACCATCGGCCAGCTAAAGTATAAGTTGCCCAATCGGAATGTCTGGTGCAAACGCGGCTAGATTTCAACCGCTATCAATTTTTTTACTCCGAATTCTCCTTTTTTTTCTGCTCCACTAGCCACTCTTGGTACTCTCGCTTTCCCTGCTCATCGAAAGGATAGTAACTTCTTAACGCCCCTCCTTGTTGTA
Source organism: uncultured Opitutales bacterium (assembly GCA_964542645.1). GTDB lineage: Bacteria > Verrucomicrobiota > Verrucomicrobiia > Opitutales > UBA2987 > Moanibacter. The sequence goes on from CAZIUG010000006.1 coordinate 15,302, forward strand.
ATTTCAGACGTGCGAAAACCTCATGTTCTTCGCGCTCGCCCGCAATTTCTAGGACCTTAGGTACGAGGATAGGGGGTACCACAATGGCTCCGCCATCGTCTGCCATAATGATGTCACCGGGATTAACCAGAACCTTACCACATCCGATGGGAAGATTGACATCTGCCGGGAAGAGGTTCATATGCCCAGCTCCCCCAGTGGTTACCCCCACAGACCAAACCGGTACCTTTTGGTCATTGAAAATCTGTGCCGAATCCCTGATCGCAGCATCAATTACAACTCCCTCTCCACCCTGGGCTTTAAAGTAGATCATAAGCATCTCCCCAAAGCAACCAGTGGCGAGATCGCCTCGGCCATCGACCACAATGACGTCGCCTGCTTTCACATGATCAAAAACTTCCCACAACGCAGAGGTTACTTCCCCCGCTTCCTCACCCTCAGTCTTTGATTCTTCCGGCAAACCTCCTGGAACCTCATAGCCTCGCATCTGGTCTTCCCGTTGCGGGACAAATCGAAGAGTCAGTGCCGGTCCTACGATTTTACTGCCAGGCACACGGGCGACTGGACCTTCGATGAAAGTACGGTGTACCCCCAGCATATCCATTGTTGAGGTAACCGCATCAGTTCCAAGTTCACGGAGAGCTTCAATTACATCAGGTGAGGGTCGTTTGATTTCTTTCATAGTCCTGTTTTAAGTAAGTTAGTGAAGGTTTTAATAGGAGGCCGACGGCCAAATATTCGGATAATATCCCCGGGAGTCTCTTAACAATGATTGAATCAGTCAATCCGCGTTACACTGGAATCGTTGGAATTTATCTCTATCTTTCGACGTTTTAAAAATACTCTTTGGTCACCGCAACCATAGATTGCTAAGATTCTGAAACCATGTAATTCGAGTCATGATTTCTTCTCTGGTTTGTGCACATTCGGATAGCTCATTTCCGAGCTTCGATGATCGCCAGAGTCCGAACCATCTCATTGTAGACTATCTGCATCCCTTCATCGACACCGAGTCCGGGCCGGGCCATAACCCAAGCGGGCCTGGCAGCCAAGGCAACGTGGGCAATCATTCGGGCAGATTGATCGGTTTCGGCACAGGATCCTCCGAGTATGGGGCGAACATGTCCGGACCAACATTCTCTTATTGCCCGGGCCGAATTGGCAATCGACCCTAGATCCGGACTCTTCACATTGATCATGTCTACTACTCCGGCCTCAATAAATTCGCGAATGTCACCTAGACCGTTAGCGTGTTCATCTACTACGAGATTCACAGGCGATCCCCTCTCAGAGATGGCGTACTTTATCTTCCCCAACATATCGATTTGAGCTTGGCGGGTTTCCATAATCACCGGTGTTTCGATACATAAAGCCAGAGGTGAAGCAACTTCGTGGAGTTCCGATAGATAATCTGCTATTTGATCCGGGTCATGCTCGAAAACTTTTCCGGGAAGGCCGTATACATCGAGATGGATCTCAGGATTGTAACCCACCTCTCCGAGTTTCTCAATTCTCTCAACGATCCACCCGACATATTCCTTCAGCAATTCTCCTTCGCAACCGAAAGTCGTTTCCACGTCGTTGATCACGCCGTGAGGCAAAGTGTCGGCCTGTTTCAGGATTCCCTTATCTACTACACTTTTACGATCATCCGACTGGATATAGATTGGAATTTTCGCGTCAGGCGCTTCTACCCCTAAATCTTTCGCAATAACCTCAGCTGGTGTCATCTTCTGACTGAGCGCACACGCCTCTACCAGTGCCTGTGAAATACCATACATGACCGCTGGAAGATGCAGACGCGAATCAAAGTCCTGCGCCTCAAGGTTGTCGGACATTTCAAAAAATCCACTTACTTCCCATCCTTGAAGCGACTCGCAGATATCCGAGAGAAACGGCAGCTGTTCTTCCACATCAAATCGTCCTCGCCGCCCACCAGCCGCAGCATAGCAGACACTAGTGGCATCGCCCCAGACGGCATGACCTGAGTCTAGAAACAACACGAAACAGGCAGCATCATTCGGCTCACGTATGGATCGAAATCCTGGACTACAAGGATCTCCCAGATAAATAAATCCATCCTTTTCCGCTCCCATTCGGATGGCTTCAAGATCATCATTGTAATATCCCCCCATACCGTGGACAACAATCGCTTTTTCAATCTTCATTCCTAGATTTTATATACGGGGTACCAAAATTCGAATATTTTATAAGGTATTCTTAGCTCTCCCAGATTTCCGGAAGTATCTTGAATGAGGAACAAGAGATCCAGCCGTAATCCTTCAATAATCCCAGCTAAACTGGACCAGTTCCATGGAGAAAGCATCGTTACTCCGATTCATCTTGATACCCTTGACATGCTAGATCTAGTAAAGCGAGATGGGTGAGTGGCCAGTAAAACTAAGGAACATTCAGAAGCCCAGCAGTTACTCGACGAGGGGTTTTTCATCGTAAACGAGGTTATACCTCCTTCGGAACTAGAAACGGTAAGAAGCAGCTGCGAGAAACTAGTCGAACGACAGCGAGAACTCTGGGAGCACGAGCGTGGTGAAAATGAACCTCCGGGTGGGCGTTGGGAAACTGAACGACAACCCCGACTGGGGGACTACGAGCAATTTATAGACTCTGAAACGGCACCTGCGATAGAGTTTCTCTATGGCGACAAGACCTTAGGAACCTGCCTCCGCATTATGGGTGCGCCTGATGCCTCTCCAACCTCCTTCATGCTGATGTGTAACCCGGTCGAAGACCATGGTCCGGCCGAGTGGCACCGTGACATCCACCCGATCGACCAGGCACCCCTCTGTGGCTTGGAGCAGGATCTACAAGCCAACGGTCCCAGTTATCTACAGTGGAATATTCCTCTCTATGACGACAATGTTCTTTGGGTGGTACCGGGCAGTCACCGACGTCCGAATACCTCAGAGGAAAATGAGCAACTCTGCCGTGACCGAAAAGTCCCTCTGCCAAGGAGCATTCCCGTAGATCTTAAGGCGGGTGACGGCGTGGTATATACAAATACCATCTTACACTGGGGCAGCAATTACAGCTGCAAGCTGCGGCGGACTGTTCACCTCGGATACCGGTCATATGGAGGAAGGCTTTTCCCCTACGTACCGCAAATGCGCCGCGAAGCGAGGTACGAGTCCTTTCTGAATGATAAGTGTGCTGCCTTATGTAGTCGCCATCAATTGCTCTACAACGAAGAATGCAACCGCATCGAGGCCTTCTATCGTGCCATCATAGCTAAAGACAAGGGATTGTTTTACGCGGGTCTTGAAACCTTTCACCCCGGTGAAAACAATAGGATTGTCGCACTAATTTTATTTTCCAAACTGGCTTACAAGATCTGTATAGGTTCGCACCCCAATCGGGAGAGCTATGGCAACGATTGGTCACAAGATATGGTCATTGGGCCGCGATTCTCCAAAAAGGAAAAGGAGTTGCTGTGGTCTCGGTTTGAATCCCTAGACCATCGTCTTCAAGCTGATGAGGAACAATTCGTCCCTGGCTTTCAGTCCGGCCCCATGCACTATTTTTTTGAAGAGATTCCAGAAGGGCTTGATGTAGACTCATTCGTCGCCAACTGGTAATTAAATTGCCTTATCAGGAATCTTGTAAGCGCTCTCAGTTCAATTTAGGCTATGAGAATCCGAGTACTCAGTACCCGTTCGGGTTCCCCCCTACTTTTAAAAAGCTCTGTTAATTATTGAAATCGAAAGGCCCATGACATCTCTTCCTCCCATCCCCTCAAATAGAGAAGTTGGTATCGATATTGATAATTACATTGGCCATCCGAACCAATCTCCTGAAATCATTTCTCACGAGTGTATAATAACGCAAAGGATCCTGAGCGGGGGAGAACCCAACACCCCGAGCAAGCCTGGTGCTGTTCTCATGTGTGATACGGAGGTAGCCACCGCAAATCTTGAAGAGAATACACAAACGCCGTTGATCAAATTAGGGAAACAACAACTCTTCTATGTCGAACAAGGAAGGGGACGAATCGATGACGGAAATTACTTCTGGGATCTAAAACCTGGAACTGGAGTTTTAATTGCTCCAGAAACCGCTCACCGTTTTACGAGCCCAACCGAAGAATCTCTACAGATGATTCTAACATCCTGGTATCAGAAAGATGGAGTGCAACCGATCAACCCGATTCGTGTCAGAAACATCGACCAAATTCCAAACGAAAACGCAGCACATTGGGACGCCTACATAGGGAAAGAACTCTTCGGACCAGGCGATGGGCTGCACCCAAATGAACAATTCTCAATCGTACATGTCCCGCCAATGATGATGGGCGACCCTCACGCTCATGATGTTGGCTTTGAGGAAGTCTGGTTAAAATTAGGGCCAGACCTCGCCTATATGCTACTAGGCAGTAGCCTTCGCGAAATGCCAATGCACACTGCCTATCTCTGTCCACCTAACAGCAAGTCGGTACACAGCAACCTAAACCTGCTATCGGACAAAACACAGCAATGGTTTTACTTCGCTCGGTTTCCCTACCCTCTAACCAATAATCCGGATAGACCGATTCAAGAGTCCAAACCCTTGAATCATCATTCTTGAATTATCCTCGATCTTAATTCCCTTAGGCTTCGCTTGTGATTGGCCAGATTCCTGGAGATAGCAAGAGTTTAGGGCTCTAGTTTGTCCCCATCATATGGCAACACGCCGCAGATCACCTGGAATCTGATAGGAAAGTACCCACGCAGCTTTATCTTTATCCTGGGTCTTAGCGAAGACCCTTTTCCAATTTTAAGATTAAATCCCGGCTCGGGTCTTGCCCCTGCTTCATGGCCTCAATTGCTATCTCCTCAAAGCGATCATCCTTTATTCCCTCAGCAGCACAAAGTTCCTTTAATTGATCTCTGAAAATCTGCAATTCTGGTTGGGTACGTTCGGCTTGCCACATTTTTGGCATCCTCGACGGATAAGTTATGCTGTTGAGCGCAAGCCTTGCGAGACTGCTATTATTGGGCAAAGAACGGTGAACAGCACAGCAATGGAACATTAGGAGATCCCCTATTTCATACGACGAAGAGGCCCATCCTCCGTGGACATCCTCTTCGGGTATCCCTTTCTGTGTCCGCCCTTTCAGATGATAGGAATAGACTCCATCAAATTCCACATGATCCCGGAGGCCATATTTATGAGATCCAGCTGCGATGGCCAATCCACCATTGACAATTTCCAAATCCATCAAAGGGATCCAAATCATGCGAAATTGGTCGTGCTCTCGGACGTAGAAATAGTCCTGATGAGAGGGAGTCAAATAAGCATCATCGGTTGGCATGGCGTAACGGATTCCTAGAGATCGTGAGATATGTGCCCTCTCTCCATAGGCGATATCGAGAGTCGCTTGAAGCTCCGGAGAAGCGATAATCCCCTTGATGGAGCTCAAATTGTGGAAGGGGGCATCGTCGACTTCAATTACGGAAGTGCCGGGCTTGATGATTGGATCCGATGAATCTCCCTTAACGACTCCTTGGTCTCGAAGAGCTTTTGTCATATCCTCCTTTGCCTTGAGGATCTGCTCCCTGTTTAGAACATTCTTGAAAAACAGATACCCATTTTCGTTGAAGGAATCTCGAATTTCGCCCGGAGTATCCCTCGCGATTCGAACTTCTCGGAAAGGAGATAGGGAACTTTTACTTTGCATAGGCGAAATGTCATTCACGGCTTTTTTGCTTCTTCAAGAAAAGAAAAAGCCACTCACAAAACCCTAAAATACCAAAGCAATTTAGTTTAACCCCAATTAAATGGGCTAAGATACTGCAGGTCCTGAGCTAATCAATAAAGCCCGATGACCCACTACTCAACTACTTCCTCAGTAAGATCCTCAATAATATCCCAGTCAAGATCGACCCCGAGTCCCGGACCTTCCGGCATATGGACGTATCCGTCCGTCAATTTTAAGGGATTTCTAATTGCCTCGTTCGTATGGAATTCGAAAGGCGGATGCACTTCGAGTAATACTGTGTTCTCAATAGCTCCGTTCGCTTGAACCGATGAAAATCCCCACATGTGGTCGTGGGCCGACACATGCATCGAAGCACCTAAGGCATAGGTGAGGTTGGCAAGCTTTACAATTTCCGTTATGCCGCCAGTATGAATCATAGGCTTAATAGCGTCGGCCGCGCCGAGAGCTAACATTTGCGCATAACTATTAAAATGGTGGGGGAAGTACTCACCCGTTACAATCGGGATATCTAGCACATCACAGATCTGTTTTAAACCGCGAAAATCGTGATCTCTTAATGGTTCCTCGTACCAAAGGTAACCTTGTTCCTCGAGAGCACGCCCTACGCGGATGGCTTCTTTCAAATTGTAAACCCCAACAGCATCGTGCATTAGGTGGAAATCGGGGCCTACTGCCTCCCGCAATTCACCAGCCAGCTCAATCATAAACTTTGGTCCAGCATAGCAGTGGTCCTTACTGCCTAGATACCCCTGTTCCTTGACCATAAGTGCGAATTCAAGGAAATGATCTTTTTGCAATCCTTCGGGGCCCATGGTGCCAGATTGCGTTCGGTAGGCCCCCACCTTGTCACAGCAGCCTCCCAACAATCTCCATACTGGAATGCCCAACCGTTTACCCGCAATGTCCCATAAAGCGATGTCAATTGCACCTCGCAGTTCTTTGGGCGGCCATGTTAGCCGCTCCAGCATCAACATATCGTGCCAGATTCGCTCCCGCGCCATTGCATCCCGTCCAATCAGGTGTTCACGGAATTTTTCTGTGATGAAACTAGCCGTTACAGGGTCGATCATATTACTCCAACCCTCAATCCCATCCTCTGTAATAATTCGAAGGAGACCATCCTTCTTATCGGCCAAAGAACCACCTTCCTTTAGCATGTGAATTTTAATATCAGTAATACGAAGTGGTTCATACCCTTCGTATTCCACTTCCTGCCAAGGACCCGCACTTCTATTATCCATTACCATAGTGTCAGTTAATTTAGCCCTTCTGCAGTACTTGGCAAGGATTTCGCACCTTATCTAGTCTAGTAATTCTAATTCCAATCTCCTAATCAGTAAAGCAACGGAGATCATTCGTTTTGATAATCCCTTTAATTATTGCTGATATCGCTCAGAAATCTAAAACAAATTTGTAAGAACCAAATCATATTACTCAGCCCAAACCCTCCGTAGCAAATTAAGCCAGTTCTCTCCTAGAATCTTTCGAATGTCTTCTTCTTCGTACCCCCAATTCGATAAAACATCAGGGATTCCAGGAAACTTGCACGGAGTCTCGAGACCTTTGGGAGAATGAGCTAATTTGTGGTAATCCTTCTGACTTTCGAAGAAGGTTGATGGCAATTTCGTCCCTTGTTGGGATCCTATATAGTCCCAAAACTCCTGAGTCTGATCTTGAGTGAAATCAGTTCCGATGCCTACATGATCGATACCTACTCGCTGAACTAGATCGTCAATGGCAGCTCCGAAATCCTCAATCGTCGAACCTCGACCAGAAGGTAAAAATCGATTGAAGGCAGGAGTTCCGACAACGCCACCTCTTTCGGCCAGAAGTCTAAGGGCTTCGTCAGTCTTGTTACGGGCGATTTCACAATAGCTCCGAGCGTGAGCGTGCGTAAAAGCAACCGGCTTACTCGACATCTCGATAGCTTCGATAGTGGTCCTTTCTCCGCAGTGCGAAAGGTCAATAAGGATACCGAGACGGTTCATCTCCTGTACAGCATCAATCCCAAAATTGCTCAATCCCTCATCCGATCGTTCATAACAGCCATTACCAATGAAGTTGCGCTCGTGGAAAGTGAGCTGCATAATCATTATACCCAGAGACCGAAACAACTCAATCCGCCTCAGATCGTTTTCAATAGGCGTTGAGTTCTGCCATCCAAGGATAATACCTACCCTTCCATCCTTTTTGGCCTGCAGGATGTCACTAACCGAACGAATTTGTGTAATTACTTTCCGCCGCTCTTCAAATCTCACCTTCCAGTTTGCGATATGGTCCATTGCCTGCTGAAAATTCTCCCACGTGACGAGGGTAGCGTTAATCGCAGTAAGGCGCCCTGCCTGTAAACTCTCGAAGACAGCAGGGCTGTCCCAGTTGCTTACGTTGAGAGCATCTATGACAATAGCATCATCATAGATATTTTGTACGATCGAATTCGTTGACATAGCAATAAACTCTAAGAAATTTTTTCGACTTACTATTGATGGGCCCAGACTTGAGGGCAAAACACTCCTAATGCTGAGTACACTGGGCTAGACCATTCCTCCATCAGAATGGATGCACCGCTGAAAATCTGCTCTCAACTGTGATAAATAAAGTTTTACTGGAAATGCAAACAAGGGGGAATTCTGGAATCATAAATTCAAAAGGAAACAGCTCTCACAGGTCACTCGATGATCTCGATTGTATCTTCCTCAACCATGTCCCAATCAAGATCGATCCCTAATCCTGGGCCTTCCGGCATACGGACATAGCCATTGATCTGCCTGAGAGGATTTTTGATGGGAGGATAGATTCGACTAGCACGATTTTCATGTACCTCGAGCATCACCAAGTTCTCGATACCACCATTGGCATGAATCGTTGCGAATCCCCACATCGATCCTCCCAATTGGACGTGGATATCTGCTCCAAACGCGTTGGTGAGGTCGGCCAATTTTTGAGTTTCAGTAATTCCTCCACTCCCCACCGGCGGCTTAATCCCATCGACTGCTCCCATCGCTAACATCTGTCCGTAACTGTGAATATTATGCGGGAAATTTTCTCCTGCTACCACAGGAATTCCAACAGCCTCGCGCAACTTTTTGAGAGAAAGAAAATCTTGATCCCTGACAGGTTCTTCGAACCAGGTGCACCCGTTTTCCTCCAAAGCTCTTCCTACACGGATTGCTTCGTTAAGATCATAATACTGTACCGCATCATGCATTAGATGGAAATCGGGGCCAACCTCATCGCGCAATACCTCCGCGAGTTTAATCATGAAATCCGGTCCTACATTGCAATGGTCTTAGCTCCCCAGGAATCCATCGGCTTGGGCCTTCAGCGCAAAATTGACGAAGTGTTCGATAGTCGTGCCTTCGGGTGCGTGAACACCGCCCTGGGTCGTATAAGCAGGGACCTTATCACGACAAGCACCCAAAAGTCTCCATACCGGAAGCCCGAGGTGCTTTCCCGCTATATCCCAAAGTGCAATATCAATTGCGCCGCGTAAGTCCTTTGGAAATTTGAAAAGCCTTTGCCCCATTAACATATCATGCCAGATGCGCTCTCTGTCCAAAGCATCGCGACCGATCAAATGTTCGCGAACTGAAAAGCCTTTGTACTCGCCTGCCAGGATATACGCCAGATCGGGTGAAATCTCGGAGCTCCAACCTTCAACACCATCCTCCGTTATGATACGCAGCAACCCATTGGAAGGACGCCCCCCATGGCATGGAACGTCGAACGTTTTCCCCAGCATATGGATTTTCAGATCGACAATGAGTAGTGGGTCGTATCCCTCATACTTCACTTCCTTCCAGGGTCCATCACTGCGAATGTCCGTAACCACTTACAAGCAGACTCTAGACCTTAATTGAATCTATGCAAGCGATTCAGATGGCCTTTTTTTGTGGCAAGAAGTCTAAAAACAATCCTCCCTGAACCTCTAATTAAGAGTAAGAAAAGACCAAATCATTTAAACGCCTAACACGGTAAATCGGCAAATAGGAAATTCGGAGAGGGAAATTCTAGATAACGGCCCAGATATTGTAATGGGATGTCTCGTCGTAATTTTTTCTATGAAAATAGGTCCTCACCACTGATCAATTTGCAGAATTTGGCAGCCTGAAACGCAGAGATCTCCTTCCAGACTACTCAATGACCTCGATTGTATCTTCTTCGATCACATCCCAATCGAGATCCACACCCAAACCAGGCCCTTCGGGCATTTTCACGTAGCCACCGATCTGTTCTAATGGGTTCCGGAGTGCAGGATGCGTCTGGTCCTTGAGGGCCGTGTTCACCTCGAGAAGGACCATATTCTCAATACCACCATTGGCATTGATAGCAGGGAAGCTCCACATGGGACCGGCTGCCTGAATGTGGATATCTGCTCCAAACGCGTTGGTGAGGTCTGCCAATTTTTGAGTTTCAGTAATTCCTCCACTCCCCACCGGCGGCTTAATCCCATCGACTGCTCCCATCGCTAACATCTGTCCGTAACTGTGAATATGATGCGGGAAACTTTCTCCTGCTACCACGGGAACTCCAACAGCCTCACGCAACTTCTTTAGAGAACGAAAATCTTGATCCCTGACAGGTTCTTCGAACCAGGTGAACCCGTTTTCCTCCAAAGCTCTTCCTACACGGATTGCTTCGTTAAGATCATAATACTGTACCGCATCATGCATTAGATGGAAATCCGGGCCAACCTCATCGCGCAATATCTCCGCGAGTTTAATCATAAAATCCGGGCCTCCGTAGCAATGGTCCTTGCTCCCCAAGTATCCATCGGCTTGGGCCTGAAGTGCGTGATTAACGAAGTGTTCAATCGTTTTGCCTTCGGGACCCATTGTTCCACCCTGAGTCCGATAGGTCGGGACCTTATCACGACAAGCACCCAAAAGTCTCCATACCGGAAGCCCGAGGTGCTTTCCCGCTATATCCCAAAGTGCAATATCAACCGCGCCGCGCAGTTCTTTAGGTGGCCAAGCCATTCGCAACCACATTAGCATATCATGCCAGATGCGCTCTCTGTCCAGGGCATCGCGACCGATCAAATGTTCGCGGAAATCTTTAACAATAACAATGGCTGTATCAACCGAAATGCCATTGCACCACCCTTCAATCCCATCTTCGGTGATGATGCGGAGCAATCCGTCTGAAGGACGGCCGTTCTGCATACCCGATAGCCTGCCCAACATATTAACTTTCAGATCGACAATAGGAAGTGGGTCGTATCCTTCGTAATCTAAAGCCTGCCAAGGCCCATCACTGCGAATGTCCGTAACCATATTAATTCAAATGCTACTAATTGTACGGGATCTGGCAAGCGTTTCGGTATATTATTAAGAAGTTAAATAAGTCTAAAATTATAATCTACTTGCGAGGGTCGGACGAAAAGGTTGCCCTTTATTATTCAGCAAAAACCCAACAGACAGAATCATGAAAGTTGTAGATATAGAACGCATAGTCGTTGACGTACCCTTTACCCCCCGACAACAGGAAATCACGAAGGCTTCAGTCCACGAATGGTCAATATTCGAGCTTTGCAAGGTGACAACAGACAGCGGCCATATAGGCTGGGGAGAAACGGTGATTCACTATACCTATGGCCGGGTCAGCGATGACTCCGTGGCTCGCGTTATGGGCCAGAACCCAGCTGCGTGCTTAAACGAAGACAGCCTAGGGGCAGGACTTCAGATGGCGCTTTTTGACGTAGTAGGTAAGATTTTAGAATTGCCGGTCCACCAGCTCCTAGGCTCAAAGGTCCGCGACTGGACTCCGATATCCTGGTGGTCGGCTTATGCAAGCCCAGAATTATGGGCTGCTGAAGCTGCTGATGCTGTTGCTAATGGCTACACCAGTTTTAAAAATAAGCCGCGCCCTTGGCATGACATAGTCGCCCAAGTTGATGCAATATCGAAGGTAGTACCCCCCCACTTTCATCTCGACCTCGACCCCAACGGCAGTTGGGAGAATGCAGCTAACGCCGTCCCACTCATGAAACGTTTGGAGCAAAATAAAAATGTAGCCATGTTCGAAACCCCTATCCCCCAGTATGACATACTCGGGAATCGCCAGATTCGTCAGTCTGTAGATCGACCAATTGCAATGCATTTCGGTGTTCCAGCCTTTACGACCGTCGTAAGAGAGGAGGTTTGCGATGGATTCGTTGTTGGAGGCGGCCAATCTGAAGTTATGCGCCAAGGCCAACTCGCCGCCGAAGTCTCGATGCCATTCTGGTTGCAAATAGTCGGAAACGGTTTGACTACGACTTGGGGTGCGCACCTCGGCTCGGTACTTACTCACGCGCGCTGGCCATCAATCAGTTGCATCAATCTCTATTCCCATCACCTCCTCACAGAACCAATTCAGATAGTCAACGGACACCAGCACGTTCCAGACAGTCCCGGCCTCGGAGTCGAGGTCGACCAGGAAGCAGTGGAAAGATTTAGGATTCCACAAAATTTGCTCGCTGAATTCAGTAAACAAGGGACACTCTATACAAAACCTGAACCAAAGCTAATTCACACTGTCATCTATCCAGATGAAACATGCGTCCATGCGAAATCTGTCCGTAACGCTGAAAGCGTCAACCTTCCTGGCACCTACGTAGAGGGAATACGTAGCGAAATCTGGGAAGATGACGGATCCCAAGAATGGGAAAAACTCTACGCACAAATAAGCAAAAAACCGATATGGACTAAGTGGAGGAGTCGTTAATCCTTAGTCTGCTTTAATTACGACTGACTCACTACAGTAAAAAAAGTCTGCTCGATAAGCAGAATCTCCACGCTCTCTCCCAACGGGATTGCCTGCGGCGGGGATTAGATTAGCTACGGCTTCTTCCCCCAACTCAACCGGGTATCGAGCTTAGCAGACGTCGTGCTTTACTCATGTTGGGTAACTAGAATCAGTAAGGAATCCAAAGAAAGGCCACTCATTTCCAGGCTATTGCTAGGCTGTCACTTCCAGTAATGCCTTGCCCAACGCTTCGACTGTTATATCGATGTCTTCTTCGCTATGAGCCACCGATATGGAGCACTGTTTCGTGGCAACCGGAAAGAAATAAATACCCCGACGGATCATCGAACGGCGCATAGACAAATCTAATGAAAAATTGTGATGAACAGCTAAATCGTGCCAGTCCTTTGGTGCATGATCCATAAAATAGATGGAGAAAGCGGAGCCTTGCCTAACGACAACTGCTTCCAAACCAAGGGATTCGATAATGGATTCAATTCCATCCTGAGCCTTCTGACCAAGACTTTCCAGTTGCTTATATACCACCCCTTCGTTCTCAAGCAGGCGCTCGAGAGTTGCAATTGCTGCCGCCATACTGATTGGATGACCTGCATAGGTCCCAGCAACCATCACTGATCTGGCTGAATCTGGATGGGCACAATAGTCCATCAACTCCGCCTTCCCGCCCACCACCGAAAGAGGGTAGCCATTGGCAATCGCCTTAGCGAAGTAGGCAATATCGGGATTGATCCCTTTTAGCTGGCTGTAACCGCCAACACAGTAACGGAATCCAGTCTTAACTTCATCAAACACAAGGACGAATCCATAATGGTCGGCCAGATCGCGTAAGCCTTCCAAATACCCGGGCACTGGCTTAACCAAACCTATGTTCTGGAGGATTGGCTCAGTGATCAAGGCTGCCACCGAATAACGCTCACACACATATCTAACCGAATCGAGATCGTTAAAATTAATATTGTGAACTAGATCTTTGTGTACCTCTGGTACCCCGGCCCCCAAAGAGACGTAGGGGTATTCACCGGGAGACACCCGGGGACCAATTTTGTCTAAAGGTGTTAGAACATTGCATGCCACATCATTATGAGCTCCGTTGTAGCCCCCTTGCATAACAATTACATGATCACGTCTGGTGGCGGCTCGTGCGATCCGCACAGCAGCCATGCTGGCCTCTGTACCTGTACTACAAAACTCAACTTTCTCCAGGGCCTCGACCTGCGTGCAAAGAATCTGAGCCAATTTCCCCTCAAGCTCATTCGCTCCCGTACCATAAAGACTAACTCCACTCCTAATCACTTTCTCTACCGCTTCGGTAACGTACTCATCGCAATGGCCTAATAAGTGAGGGGCAAAAGCCGCATGATAGTCTATATAACGATTGCCGTCCACGTCCCATATATAGGCTCCTTCGCCCCTGGCGAAGGCTATTTCGGGCTCGACTCTGCGAACACTAGAAACTACCCCCCCAGGAATATATCTTTCATTACACCGGAATACGGCAGATGACTTCAGTCGATTCATGCTTTTCATAAGCTTGCCTTTCTATCGCATTACCAAGACAATAAATCAATTAGGATAAATGACCCCCAAATTAAAATTTTCACGTCGCAATTTTATTAGAAACTCAGCCTACGTTACAGTTGGTTTCTTGGGTCTTCGGTATTTCCTCCATTCTTCAGCAAAAGGACAATCATATTTGAACGAAGTCCTGGGATATGGGCCACTCCTAGATGATCCTCAACAGATCATCGACCTACCCCGTGGTTTTAGCTACAAAGTATTGTCGCGAACGGGCGACTTTATGGATGACGGATTTCGAATTCCGGGTGCTCCCGATGGTATGGCCACATTCTCCGGCCCTGACGGCCAAACAATTATCGTCTGTAACCACGAACTCTCGCAAGAGAGTACCAACTTAGGTCCGTACGGCCCCGCGAATGAACTATTTCATCAAATTGATCGCAGCAAGGTCTACGATCCCGGTACCGAGGGCATGCCTGCCCTCGGTGGAACATCAACAATTGTCTATGATTGTAAGAAAGGTCAAATTTCGAGTCAATTTCTAAGCCTCGCCGGTACAGTGCGTAACTGCGCGGGAGGTCCTACTCCTTGGGGCACTTGGATAACCTGTGAAGAAACTACCCTCGCTGCTGGAGATTCCCTGACCAAAGACCATGGTTTCAATTTTGAGGTCCCGGCTACTTCTAACCCGTGCCTTTCAAATCCTGTTCCACTTGTTCAGATGGGAAGGTTTAAGCATGAGGCTGTAGCAGTAGATCCGAATAGCGGAATTGTTTTTCAGACTGAAGATGTCAACGATGGGCTCATTTACCGTTTCATTCCAAATGTGCCGGAAGATCTAGCAAGCGGAGGTCATCTGCAGGCTCTCGGAATAAAAAACTATAGCTCGATCGATACACGTAATTGGCCAACAATCGAGAGTTCTTCCGTCCCAATTCAGAAGCCAATGGAAGTCTCTTGGTTCGATCTCGATGATGTTCTCTCGCCAAACGACGACCTGCGTTATCAGGGTTATGATAAGGGAGCCGCGCGATTTGCACGGACTGAGGGAATGTGGTATGGGAATGGAGCAATCTATTTTGCTTCTACTAACGGTGGAAAGAATTTCACGGGCCAAATTTGGAAGTACACTCCTAGCCCTTACGAAGGGACAAAAAAGGAAATTGATCAACCAGGACAGCTCGAACTTTATTTGGAACCCAACAATAATCAACTATTGGAACACTGCGACAATCTCACTGTCGCTCCATGGGGAGATCTAATAGTTTGTGAAGATGGTTCAGCAGATAAATATCTAAGAGTCATAACCTCTGAAGGGAAAATCTATACCCTGGCACATAATAGCTATCCCGGGAATTCGGAATTCTGCGGTGCCTGTTTCGCCCCCAATCACCCTACCCTCTTCGTGAATATTCAATCTCCGGGAATTACATTGGCCATAACGGGGCCGTGGGAGAGTCTTTCCTAAACAAATCCTTCTTCTCCTTTAATATCTGTAATTCGTTTGCCGAAGTTGAAGGGCCTGTTGTTCACTAAGCATAAAGGTTGAGAATCAGTTCTTTGTCTTTGTAGAGGAAGTAGCAAATACTTCGAGATATCCCTGTTCCCGAATCCAATCGATATTGCGTTGACGCTTAGGATTTTTATCTGGATTGGACAACCAGTCCGGATGGTACTCAGGACCCGGGTTGGGAAATGTATCCCGAGCGCGTCTATCCCGGTTTTTTTTCGTCGTTTCTACCAACTCAGATACCGCCTCTCTTTCTTCGGGAGAAACAGGATCCTTGATAAACATATTCGAAATAAAACGCCGGTCAAACTTACCTCCAGTACTGGCATGCCAGATGCGAAAATTAAAGACAATAACATCTCCCGGAGTTACACTGCAGATGTGTGCGGGGACATCTTTAATTTCAAGGCTGTTCTCGATAAGGTAAGGACTGCTCGGGAGGGGTTTGTTTCCAAAATCAGCTAACAATCCGATCGCATGAAGCTCATCGTGATAGGGATTGAAATGTGATCCCGGTATGACACGCAAGGCGCCGTTGTCACCATTGAGTGGCTCCAGATAAATGAGGACCTTAATACCATGCAGCTGAAAATGATCGGAGTCGGGATGCCAGGGGGTATCTTCGATAAAGCTGGTAGCAGTAGAGGATACACCGAAAACCTCATCTTCAAATAATGCCTCCGGGATCTCGTAAATACGTGGATCTTCGAGCAAGGAACTGGTAAAAGGTGAATCCGAATTTGAATTAGACCAGCTGCAATGAATCGGTTTCCCCCCGTTCGCTTCCCCGCGAAAGGTTGTTTCCAATTTAGCGTCAAACTCTGCGTTTAATCTATCAATGTCTTCAGCGCTGAGAACATTTCTCAGAATGAGACATCCGAATGTATGGTATTGATCGATCTGTTTCTGTGTCAGCACAAGTTATCCTTCTATATTAATTACAAGTCTAAGCAGCCGGTAGGGAAGTACACTCGTGGCCATGTACAGCTCCCTTTGCAGGATGTTACAACTGGGGTCACCCTTCCTTCAAATGGATCATATATTGACTCACGAAGTCAAACTTGACGAATTTGGCAAACGCATCTGTCAGTCTTTGTGTCGTAGGACCTGTGATAGCATCATGTGGTACCAGTTTGGTGTTGAACGAACGGACCGGACATATGCAGAAACTTGTCGAAGTGATAAAGGCTTCATCCGCCCGATATGCATCCGCTGGCGTAAGATCGTGCTCAACGACTTCAATATCCATCTTCTCAGCTAATTCGATAACCGTTTTTCGGCTTATTCCTTCCAGGACATATTCCGCCTTTGGAGTAAATAGGACACCCTCCTTAACCAAGAACAAGTTACTCCCCATTCCCTCGGCCAGAAAGCCCCGAGTATCGAGAAGGATCGCCCACGCCCCAGGACTATGGCTGCGGACTTCCAAATCCGCCAATATCAGATTCAAGTATTGGTGGACTTTCACATTTGGACTGAAACAATCCGGTGGCGTCCTTCGAATTGATGGGAAGAAAACCTCGATACCATCCCGGTAAAATGGCGCTCGAGCCTTCAAGGGTAACGGAGTGCATTCGATGATCACATTCGGCTCGGTGCAATCCTGAATATCTTCTTCGGGGATGTTCACACCTCTTGAAATTCGTTGGGAAACCCAATGGTCGGAGTTGGGCTTTAGAAGCGGAAGATTCCTCTGAGAGACTTCCTCAGATAACTGAGTAATCTCCTTTTGTGAGAGCCCGGGATCAATCCCGACATAGTTGAGAGAATCAAAGAGACGCTCAATGTGTTCACCTAATTTGAAAATTCTTCCCCCAAAAGTTCGCGCCGCATCGAACACCCCATCACCATATTTAAAACTCCGATCACGAAATGGAACTAACACCTCGCTTTCGGGTACAATCTCTCCATTGAAGTAAGCTACACGTTCTTTCATACCCATAACAAATGTTCTAGTTAAACAATTCGCCCGACACACTTGCCTGTGAGACTCTCTGAGTCGATGCATTTCAGGGATTTGATCAGATTAGAAAACATCGAATCGACACACAAGGAACCTAACTCAAAGGCAAGATCCTTCTGCCCTACAAATCAGGCACGTAGCCTTGTCCCCATTGTTCTTTCCGATCCTCCCTGAAATCTCCAGTCAAAGGCATGATTGAGAGCTGCCCGCCATCAACAACAAAAGTTTGCCCAACAATATATCGCGCCTCTTCGGATGCAAGAAACAGGGCTAGTTTGCCAATATCTGTCGGTTCTCCGATAATACCTGCTGGAATGCCGGAAGCGGCCGATTTGTGATCGAAGTCCTTCAACACCGAAAGATGATTCTCGACGAGGATCCAACCCGGAGCAATGGCATTCACTCGAACACCCTTTTGCGCAAGTTCCAGAGCTAGGACGCGTGTAAAAGATACAATAGCTCCTTTGGTTCCGGCATAAACAGTATGTTCTGTCATTCCGGCATAAGCGTGGACAGAAGTCAGGTTGATTACTGCGCCACCTCCTTTCTCTATCATATTAGGCACCATGAATTGGGTGAGAAAAAACATTCCCCTTATGTTTACATTGTAGAGAACGTTAAACTGTTCTGGCGTAACTTCGAGAAAGGGCTTGTTCATGGTAATGCCAGAATTGTTTATCAGCACATCAATCCCTCCCAAATATTCGAGAACCCTCGAGGCAAGATCCTGACATTCATCAATATCCCCAAGATCAGCTTTGAATGCTTTCGCTTTCCCTCCGTTCTTCTCGATCTCAACTACCGCGCTACGACACCCATCTTCACTATGCGCGTAATGGAGCGCGACTGATGCTCCTGCTTTGGAAAATTCCAACGCTACGCCTCGTCCGATTCCGGTACCCGAGCCCGTAACGAGAACTCTTTTATGTTCCATCTTTCTTTCTCCACTCATGTGTCTGATCGTTTAGAGACAGCTGACGCTAACCCAATGGAGGACATTTTTAAAGCGTACCTAAGTCTACCTAACACTGAAATTTGGCAATGTTTCTAACATTGGATACAAGGCTTCGGTTATTAGCTCGTCCGAAATTATTAACATAATAGTTAAATTCCACAAACCGAACCCTTGGAGAACACTACCAGAATTAAATCAACAATGACTTTAGAAATCGCTTGGGCCAACAATCCTTCCCGATTTCCGTTCAAAACCGGGATTCCTCATACTGTCCAAAAGGAGCTTCCAGCTCAATTTCTTCTGCCAGTTTCTCCAATTTCTGCTGATGCTCTCGATCTACCGGAATCCCATTACCGCGATTTTCCTTTTCCCAAATCCACTCCATACCACCAGCCAATTCTGCCCTCTCAGTCCCAGGAAGAGGCTGGGTACTACGCGCTTCATGTATGTAACGGTCCATCTCCTTTTTGAAAGGAACTAACTCCTGAAATCGTTTGACGTCAAAAACGGCTACGAAGGCACCCTGATGCGGCGCAGCGCCTTCACCTGTCCCCGGATAGCAAAACCCTTCATTGTACATTCCTGCCAAGATGCCTCCAATCGCCTGAAATATAGAGGCTAGCCCAAGGGCCTTGAAGAACGCTGTGGGATAATTAAGAACCAGTTCGTCTTGCTGCGGCAAAAAGGAAGCCGACATATCGAGAACCAATGGTGGCTCACTACCTGTAGGGATCGCTATGCTCATGGGCGAGCCCCCTGAAGCGCTCATCACGGTAGCCTGCGGATTAGGATGGTATCGATGCGATGAAATGGCCATCCCAATACAATCCTCGGCGAGAGCCATCCGTGAATAGTTCCCTGCAGCGCCAAAATGAAAATGGTTTCGCGTTGTCGCAGCTGCTACACCCAGAGCCAGCGCTTTCTCAATCGCCATTTTTGTCCCACGATGGGCAGGGAAATACCCCAGGCCACCATCACCGTCTAGAACCACTGTAGCCGATGATTCGGAAACAACCTTAACAACCGGACTCGAATTAGTATGGCCACCCAGCATCTGGCGTACATATGCATCAGCTTGAATGGTTCCATGACTAAAAACACATCTAAGATCATTCGCCACCAGAGTGATAGCCATATGTGCCGCTTGATCATCCGGCACTTTAACTTTACTGAAAAGGGCTCCAATAAACTTACGCATGGCATCCGCGGGTACGCGGATGCCATGCTCTGGGGGAATGTTATGACGCGGCATCGTGGAAGCATTATGTTTAATTTCTCCACTTAAAGTCCATCTTCTAGTTTCTAAAATATTATGCCAATTGGTACACGAAGCTTCCGATAGAGTTGCGGCTGCACAAAATCCTCACTAGGATACGTTAACGCAAATCTTGCGGAACCGTTTTCGTCAATTATCCCTTGGTACCGGAAAGCAACAGCCCTTGAACAAAATACCGCTGAGCTAGGAAAAAAAGTACGACGAGAGGTGCTAGAGCAGTGAGACTCGCCGCCATGAGAAGATTAATCCAGGAGCCTTCTAGTGAATTATATAGGTCCAGGCCTACGCTAATGGGAAACTTGTCCATATCGTTTATGTAGATAAGGGGATTCATGAAATCCTTCCAGTGTTGAATCAGACTCATAACGGCAACTGTAGCGATAACCGGTTTGGCATTGGGCATGAAAATATGCCAATAAATTTGCCAAGTAGTGGCACCATCCAAGATGGCAGCCTCTTCGAGGCTTTTGGGTATCGCCTTGAAGAATTGACGGAATAAGAAAATAAAGAATGCGCTCTCCCCAAACCAATATGGAACGATGAGAGGTTTGTAAGTGTTGATCCACCCGAGTGCATCGAAAAGAACATAACGAGGAATCAGAAGAACTTGCCCAGGCAACATCATAGTTGCCAGTAAAACCACAAACCAGAATCCCTGTCCTCGCCACTGCAATCGAGCAAAAGCGAACCCGACCAGGGAACAGGATAAAACCTGCCCAACGGTAGCGGAGAGACAAATTACCACGGTATTTAGCATGAAATTCAGGAAAGGTAACTTTCTCAAAGCCTCGGGGTAGTTGGACCAACGCCAATCGCTCACCCAAAGCGTAGGTGGGAATTCATAAACAGCCCCCAGCGACTTAAAGGACGAACTAATAGCCCATAGGATTGGGAAGAGGAATGTTAGAGCTATTGCGGAAAGCAAGAGATACATTCCACTTTTCAATAGGACTTCTCGGATTTGAAGTTTACCGGGGGAATAAGGAACTTCCTCCGCTATGTTATCCCTCTTCATTATTCTTCACCTTGATAATGAACCCAAAGTTTGCTAGACTTCACTACGCAAAGTGTTAGCACCAAAATGATAATGAAAAGAATCCACGCGAGGGCACTCGCATATCCCATTTCAAAGTCGATAAAACCCTTGTTGTAAAGGTAGAGCACAAAGAACAAGGTGGAATCATTAGGGCCACCTGAAGTCATTATAAATGCCTCATTAAACACTTGGAAGGAGGCGATGACGCCCATGACTAAATTGAAGAAAATAGCCGGCGAAATCTGAGGAACCGTTATATGGCGAAATCGCTGGATGCGCCCAGCTCCATCAATTTGGGCTGACTCATAGAGCTGGGGAGGAACATTCTGAAGAGCGGCAAGAAAGATGAGCGCAGGCCCGCCAGCACCCCACCAGCTCATCATAATCAAGGCCGGCTTAGCCCATCTTTCGTCGTAAATCCATCCTGGGGGCTTCCAATCACCTGAGAGAATTCCAATATTCTCAAGAGCTGAACCAATCGCACGCAGGATTAGGTTCAACAATCCAAAGTCGGGATTGAACAACTGAAGCCACATCATGATCGTGGCAATACCTCCAATGATGTAAGGCATAAAATAGATCGTTCGAAAGATAGTGATTCCCTTCAATTTCTGGTTCAGGAGAACCGCTATCATTAGGGAAACCAAAACTCCACCGGGAACCGCTAACAAGCTGTAAAACACCGTATTCCTTAAGGCCGTATGTACAAACGGATCCGCCATCGCCTTTTGATACTGATCAAAACCAACCCACTCTAGACGAGACCAACTCATGCCATCCCACTCCGAAAAAGATAGGAGGAGCGAACCCAGCAGGGGAAAGAATGTCAGAAGGAAGAAACCAGTCAGCCAAGGTGATGCGAACAAATACCCTATTCCATCCTTCGAGGCTTTGGAGAAAGTTTTCATTTGCTCATCGCCTTCCAAACTGACCTATATCTTTCAACAGCAGCAACAGGATCAACAGGGGGTATTTTCTCCAACAATTCTGGAGTTTCGAAAAGATAGCGGGCTATAGCCTGCCGAGGAGTTAAACGGGAATTTTCATCCTCTGAAACAAGTGCAGCCATAGACTTTGCAACCGCTCTCTGCATGAGCCCATAGTGAACGTTGATTGGCTGACGCCTGGCGTAGGTCCTGGCTGCTTCTGTAAACTTATAAATATCCACGTTCTGCACCGTTTTTGGTGCTCGCGATGCATTCATAAAATAGGGTTCAGATTCCATCAAGCTCGGGAGGGAAACCTGATAGTTAGCAAGTATCCTCTGTCCTGCAAGTGATGTCAGAAAATCCAGAAACTTCCAAGCTTCTTTCTTATGTTGCGACCCTCTGCTCATGGCCATACCCTCCCAGAAAAACCGCGTGAAGCGTCGTCCTCCCTCACCTCTTGGGAAATGGAGGATGTCATAATCAATTCCCGACGCATTAAGATAAATTAAGCCGTAGGTACCTGTGTTAAGGATTGAAACCATCCCTGTGAAGAAAGCTGTATTAAGGTTCAAGGCTCCAAAGTCAGAGGCTTCAGGCATCACTTTGTACTTTAGGCGCATATCCCTAAGTAAAGTCAACGAGGCTTCACACTCCGGCCCATAGAAGGTGGTTTTAGTAAAGGTTTCTTCGTCCAGCCAACTCGCACCCAAAGCCCAATGAAATGGTAACCAATTCACAGCTCCCGTCGGCTGCAGAGCATATTGATCGGTCCGTCCATCTCCATCCAAGTCCATGGTCAACCGAATACAGACCTCGATAAATTCATCCAACGTCCACTTGTTATCATTCACGTACCACCATCCATCATCTGATTTTTCAAGTCCAGGCATGTCAGGAGATTTACTCACCTGAATGCGGGCGCGATTCCAATTCGCCTTGTTGTAGAAAAGCAAATTACATCCGCCCCACACCGGCATGCCCCATTGCTTCCACTCTCCAGATTCTAAATCGTACTTGCCGAATTCTCTTACAGCCGTCCCCCAGTATTGTCCCTTCACCACTTCCCCGTTTTCCCCCCAACGATTCTTGGCCTTGAGATAAGGGGAGAGATCCGCAAGCTTGCCCGAAGCCATTAGGTGGGGAAACGGTTCATCCTGTATCATGAACAGATCTGGAGCAGTGTCAGAAACAATCTGTTGTTGGATTTTTTGGTGATACCGTGTCGATGGGAGGTGACGTCTTTCGACTCTTATCTCTGGATGTTTTTGACGAAATGCTTCGAAAATCTCACTCCACATTTGGTAGTCGATATGATCACCCCAATGGGCAACAACCATGGGTTGATCTTCTGTAGTCTGGCTATACCGTAAGAATGTATCGGCGAACATCCAGTACAGGGAGACACAGACGGCTATGAAAATGAGGCTAATTCGAATCGGGAAAGTCATGGTTTAGAAATTCGCCAGGCCCCTCCCCCGATCTCGGAGCTCGGGGAATTCATGTCATCTCTGAGTCCTAACCTTGGAATGAATTCCACAGTTTTCATCCACAAAATTCAACAAATTTCCAGACGGCCACAAAACCACTTTTGAAGGTATCCGGTTTTAAGAGAGTTAACTGAATATCAAATTGTAACTCATCTAACTTTTAAGGTAATAAAATTATTCGGATCAAATTTGATTTCCAGGCCAGATCTCCCATAAATTTTGTGAAATAATCGAGCTGTCCACAATGACATAACCCACATCTTTTGAAAGCAAAGACTGGAGGCCCAAAAGGGGTTTTTTCTGGATTTCTAACTGGATGAGCATGAGAATAGTGGAGATGAAAACACACTTCAGTTAATTTGAACTTCTGCATCAAGTTATAACTATGTCCAATATGGCCGAACAGCTTGGATTCTTCGCCAAAAACGGTTATCTTTTGGTCCCCGATGCACTGACACTGGCTGAAGTCGAACTCGCCAATGCAACCATCGACCAGGATCTCGCTGAAAACGAAACTCTGTGGCGGCACCGTTCAAACGGACGATCACAATCAGTTAACATCCTACTCGCCCAGCCGGATCTTGATTTTACAATGCGGCCAACTTCTATTCTTCCGCTCATGGAGTCCATTATGGGACCTGATATCTGCGCCGATGAACACTCCGTTATGATTCGAGAGCCGAATCCAACAGGACCAACCGAATGCATCTGGCACCGGGATTCGTGCGGCGGTGGAATCCAACCGCCGTATTTCACGCGATATCTCTCAATTGTTTTCTATTTGACCCATGTCGACGAAACGACCCATACCTTCAGCGTCGTTCCGGGGAGCGCCCAGACCTCCCAGCCAAAAGGAATCGATGAATACGACCTGACCAAAGCTCATCACATCGAAGGCACTGCGGGGACTGCGATACTCTTCAATGCCTATACGATTCATGCCGGCAATGTCCGAAACACCACGTCTGAACGACGAACTATACACCTTTATTGTGGGCATACAACCGATCGGTTTGTTAGCAATTTTACCATTTTCCCCCGCCGACTGTGGGACAATAAAGATGACGCCACAAAAAAGTACTACAGCCGTCTCAACCCAATCAGTCAGTTGATCGCGGATCGATTTTGAGTTCCTTGTTGATCTTGTTTACTAAGATTAAATGAAATCGTGGTTTATTAGCCTCAGTGATCTCCAGCTAATCTTTTCTTTGCCCTGTCTTATTTATCGAATCTCTTCAATATACCTCAATATATCATGAACTACACACGTTTTGGAAACACCGGTCTTAAAGTCTCTCGTTTATGCCTGGGAACTGCATTTCGGGAAACCCGAGATGAAGCTGTCGCAACTAACACAATCGAGTATGCCGTCGATCAAGGCATCAACTTTATAGACTGCGCTAATTTCTACGGCCGAGGCTGGGCTGAGACCGTTTTGGGAAAAGCAATTAAGGGACATCGAGACGATCTTGTAATTACGAGCAAAGTGCATAGCCCAATGGGAGAATCACCTAACGACCGGGGATCATCCGCATATCATATAATGAGGGAAATCGAGCGAAGCCTGAAGCGTCTCCAAACCGATCACATCGATCTTTACCTCCTTCATAGCTGGGACCAAGAAACCCCACTTGATGAAACCCTTAGAGCACTTGATAGTCTTGTAAATCAGGGCAAGGTGCGCTACATTGGTTGCTGTAACTTCGCTGCCTGGCAAATTTGTAAGGGTCTTTGGACTAGCGATCGGCTCAATCTTACACCTTTCCTTGGAATTCAGCATCACTACAATCTTCTCCATCGTTCACTGGAGTATGAGCATTTTGCTCTGGCCGAGGGAGAGGGCCTCGGCCTTATGACCTATAGTCCCATTGCCGTCGGCCTCCTCCTTGGTCGTCAACCGAAAGAAAAACCTGTACAAAAGGCTATATTTGAAGGACCAAATGTTACTAACGTACTAGCAACCGTGAATGAAATTGGCAAAGAAACTGGAAAGACTGCAGCTCAAGTTTCAATCGCATGGGTTCTGTCTCATCCTCAGATTTCTTCGGCTATGACAGGCCCCGATTCTCCTGAGCAGCTTAAAGAAAATCTGGGTGGCGTTCAGTGGGAATTAGGGGAAGAAGAATGTCAGCGTCTGAATGACGTATCTGCTTGGGCAATAGGAAATGGGGTTATTAGATAATGACCATGAAACAAAAAGCTGTTAAATCAAAAAAAATTGCTACCCCACGTATTCCCAGAATTCGTCTCAATTCCGGCGCCTGGAGTCCCCTGGTTGATATGATCGATATCTTTCCTGGACACCGCGGATCCAGTCGAGAAGGCGAGCTTGAACTCTACGACGCACCTATTGGGATCCGTTTCGAGATCGAAGTGGCAAAGAAATCCGAGCCACTGTTGGAGGCAGAATGTGTGTGGGAGAAGAGCATATCTCCTCTTTGCATATGGCAGGAAGCAGGGCGATACCATATGATATACACCGCTTCGGGAGGACACTGTTATGCTGTCAGCGATGACGCGTACAATTGGAATCGACCGGAACTGAGTGAGGTTGAATACAACGGTTCGAAGAAAAACAATTTGATTTCCAGTCCAGCTGAAGGAGCCACCGGCACTTTCGAAGATCCCAGCGCTCTACCCGAGGAACGCTTCAAGGCTATGGGGGGGCGGATGTACTGGAGTGATCCTGAGACGGGTGAAGAACTGAACGGAGAAGAGGCGAATTTGCGAATTGAGGCCGAGCAGCAGACGGAATGCTACACGGGACCAAAGGCCGAGATAAGAGGTCACACCCTCGCGTGGACCTCACCCGACCGCATCCATTGGAATCCGGTCGAAAACCCGTTGGCCTACCGGCCGGTTAACGGTGGAATTTCAGCCCGTTACGACCCTCATCGAGGGGATTACTTCTGTTATATTCAGCTTATGGGCTACCCGGCTGAGGTTTTAGATGGAATCGGCGTCAGTCGACTCGAACAAGGAATGCAGATTCGGACCATCGGGTTTTCGCGTACCAAAAATTTCTTCAAATGGCCGGCTCCCAAGTTGATTCACCATCCTGACACAGAGGACGATCCGGATATTTCTTTCTACGGCGCCAATTATTTTGCTTACCCGGGACGCGATGATCTTCACGGAATGTTTATCCCCATCTACCACCAAATTGCCAGTACCATCGATGGTCAGATTGCATTCAGCCGTGATGGGCTCTACTGGTCACGCCCTGAACGCAGAGCCATACTCCCCTTGGGAAAAGAAGGAGATGGAGATGAGTGTATAGCGCACTTCTGGCGCAGTGGAATCGTCGAGCTCCCCGACGGGAACTGGGCCTGTCCTTACACAGGGAACTCTGTAATTCACGACCTTCCCGACGGCAAGATCCCGGTTCTATTTCCACGACGAAGACCGAATCAAATTCGATGGGCCCTTTGGCGACCTCATCGCTTTTGTGGCATTCGGGCCGACTCGAAAGGTGAATTTACTCTACCTTCCCTATATAGAGCTCACAATGAATTACATCTAAACTACCGCTGCGAACCAGGTGGATGGATACAAGTCGAACTACTGGAGAAAATCCCGTCATTGGTGTCCCCAGATACTGACCCCGTACCTGGATTTAGCTTTGAAGATTGTGACCGCCTAACCGGTGACGCTGAGGATCGAGTGGTAACCTGGAGAGGAAACAACGATATTTCCGTAGTTGGAGAATCAGTTGGAATCCGTCTTCGTATGTTCGGAGCCAAACTATTTGCCTATCGTGTGTAAAAGGAACTATCTATGAAAAACGGCGCGCGCCAGACCGCACGAGAATAAAAGATTTCTCCGAACTGTTCCACACTCTGGCTAAATACTTTGATTCGCAAATTGGCTGAAACCAACATTAAAAGTAAAGTACTACATTGGAGCTTTCGTTTAGGAGTAGTATTCTTAGTAACTCAAACTGGCTTACCGTCCAGTAACTCTTTAAGGTTCCTAGGTTGCACAACCGTTTCATACAAACGCTTGAAGTTTAAAAGGGTTCTACCTCGACTTGACATAAAACTAGAGAGGTACTTGATGATGAATAGTGGTTCGCCATAATAAGCAACCAAGCAGCTACAAGAGGAAACTACGCAACGAAAAGAACAACCAAAAACAAAATGAAATTAGGAATTGTGGGAATGTTACCTGAAGACTTTCGTACCTTTCGGTCCGATGACATGCATCCGATTCGTGCCCTTGGTTTTACCGGTTTCGGGTTTCATCTTAATGGGAACGATATTTTCGAGATCACAAATGAAGATTGCGTCAAATTCCAAAGATTTTTGGCGCCCGAGGAACTCGATCTGGCGCAATTTGCCATTCACTACAACGAATGCCTCTTTCACCCTGATCAAGCTGTACGCGAGGCTGTCACTGCCAAAATCAACCGGGGCACTGAAATTTCCGCACAGTTGGAAGCACAGGTTTTTCTACTCCGTCCCGGCAGCCTCAATCCAGATGGTCCTTGGACACCTCATCGAGACAACCACCTACCTGAGCAGACGGGAAGGCTTGTTGAAACACTAAAGCCAATTGCGAGGAAAGCAGAGCAAGAGGGAGTTATCCTGGCCTTGGAAACTCATGCCGTATCCATTATGGATCCGCCGGAAAAATGCCGAGAAATAGTTGAATTGGTAGGGTCGAAACACCTGAGATTGATCCTCGATGCCGTAAACCATTTTCAGAGCCTCCAACAAGTTTATCAGAGCAGCGACTGGGTAAAGTGTATTTTTGATGAGATTGGCTCGATTGCCCCAATCGCCCACATCAAGGATCTCAAAATCTCCAATGGTCTTGTCCTTCAAATCGATCAGGAAGTTCCCGGCGAAGGAGAACTCGACCTGGCTCTTGTTCTCAAGCGCTTTCACGCCTTTCATCCTGATGGCTATGGCCTCATTGAGCACTTAGGCCCAGACAAAATTCCCCAGGCCGCAACTAATGTTCGAAGAATTGCAAAGGAAAACGGAGTTAGCATCCACTAATGCGCAGTATCTGTATGCATTTGGTTTTTCGGATGTAGTCCATTCATCTTTTCATCTCTCCTTGCTCACGACAGAAAGCAGTCTCGTAAGCTAATAGCATTACAAATAGGATCATTAAGAAATACTTATGAGAGGACACCCATTCTTGGAATTTTGAAGCATTTCTTCTTTTGATTGGACACCTGTCTTTGTATGAGGAATCCTCTTCCGCTTGTTCCCTTCAAGGCTGTCATAAATATGACTAATGGATCTCAATGCTGGCCGCAGCACAGATGCCTTGAACATTTGCCGCCGCTTGAGGATAACGATCGGCACTCAAATGCTCTAGTAGCATGTAACCGTCTGAATGGAGATTGTGCCAGCGTCTGAGAGCAGTCTCAAGATCAAGCTCGCCTTCTCCAGGCATGGCCTCGTCAAGGTGTACAACAAGACCTGAACGAACGCGAATATCCTTGCAGTGCCCTACCGGAGCGATCTCTCCCATTAAATCGAAAATGTGGTTAAGTCGATCAGAGCTATTGTAAACCTGCTCCAGTGATTGGAAGTGATTGACATAATCCATGACCACTCCCATGTGGCTGGAGCCAACTTCGGTAATAACTTCCTTATTGATCTCAGGTGAACCCATGATGGTGAGTGCATGAGTTTCGATAACTATCGGGACACCCTCCTCTTCAGCCTTGGAAGCAATCGCTCGAAGGCTTTCAATAAGTCTATCTTTTGAATCCGGCTTGAAATTCTCCCGACAGGGAGTGTAGGAACCATCCGGATTTAGGCTACCCGTTCGGATTAAACAAGTCTGAGCATTGAGTTCGCGAGCAATCTCGATCCCCCGTTTTATCTTATGCAGCACAAGAGCCCGAACTTCGGGATCGTAATCGAAGAGGCACTCACTGAAGCCAATTCCAAACTGGGGAAGATCCATGCCAACTTTAGCATAGACCTTTTTAACCTTTTCGCACTCCGCCGCTTGAACATTAAACAGCTCCTCTCCCGGGGCATGAAACGCTGCACCAGAAAGGTTGAGATCCTGTATTGCCTCCAAATGCCCCGACCCGATTTCTCGAAAGTCAGCTGGCAGCATGCCAACAACTCCAAGTCGCATAATTTATTCCTCGAGTATAGATAATCCAATTAGTAAACGCCATCGCGAGCCTCGTGGAAATTGGCTGCACGATCAAGTTATAAAATCCTCTTCAAATATTTTTTTTGGGAACACGGATAGCATCGATGGCTTTGAGAATCATCGACAAGCCCTGAGACTCAATATCTTCTCTAGGAAAAATATCCGTTTAAGTAAATGTCTCATTCGACTTCACCAGCATCACAATTAACATCAGCCATTTATCCCGGTTTGTCATAATTCTATTCGACTACCTGTGTGCCCGATTATTGGATGCCTCACTTTATCCCACTAGCGAATCAACTAAAACAAGATATGCTTACCTATGACTACTGATCATGTTATCGTTACCGATATCTCAGGAGGCAGTGGATTTAAAACACCCGAACCAGATGTCCGAGACGTAAGGGTGCTTTTGTCACCAATCTTACAGGATTGGCTGGAGGATTTCTCAATAGGATTTACCGAGGTTCCTCCCGGTCAAAAAGGCAGTAAGCACAATCATCCCAACGCCGCTGAAATTTGGCTTTTTTTCGAGGGAATAGGCCGGGACATTGTTGGCGACTAGGAAGTCGACCCCCGGCCTGGCACGGTCGTATATACCCCATCTGGGATCGATCACCAATTTTTCAACATTGGAGCTCAACCAGTTAAACTCTATTTCGCTTATGTTCCATCCGGAGCAGAAGAAGCGGTGATTAATTCTGAGTTTCGCTAGGGATGGATAATACAAAATTAGTCATCAGCTGTTTACTACTCTTTAGTTCTTCCCTTCCACTATAGGAATTAAATTTTCGACGTTGCTCCGATTGCATCGAGGTATGCTAATTACGCAGACAGTCCGACACCCCAATGAATGGGATTTCCCCGGCTCTTTGTTGAGCCATGCAGAACATGGAAATGATCTGGGATTCACAAACTCAGGCTAGAATTCAAAAATCTTGGGATGCCTCTAATACGCTAAATAAGGACTACCTAACAAAAATCACTCTGTTCGAAAGATAGTGATTAAATTGTGACTTAGTTGCCCCCAGTATCCTTCCCCTCCATTGATTCATTGCAAAATATAGTCAAATCAATATAGGCTGCATATATGAATTCCACTAGTAGAGAAGAAAAGATCAGGAGTAAAGTTGTCGAAATCCTTCCAGAGCTAGATGAGATACATGACGGATTTTTGCGCGGCCAAGTGATTGAAGCCTGGGTCTACAGCCTGAGCAACAGCTCATTTAATTCGATTGATGAAATTCGGGCTAGCGGAAATGCCGACTCCCCTGCTATGAAGTGCGGTACGCAGACCGACCATATCCGGGGTGTCACAAGAATCGCTATGGTCCTAGGTGACGATATGATTAAACAATTTCCCCAACTGCCCATAAATCGGGATTTACTCATCGCCTGCGCAATCTGCCATGATGTCGGGAAGCCATACGAGTTTGATCCGAAAAATCAGAAACGATGGAAGGAGGATAGCATTGGCACCGGTTATCCCGCAATCAGACATCCGCAGTACGGTACCCACACCTGTCTGACTGTAGGTTTACCAGAGGAGGTTTGTCACGCTGCTGGATGCCACTCCGGGGAAGGGGAGCTGGTTCAGAGATCTCTTCATGTAACAATCGTCCATCACGCTGATTACGTTTGGTGGGCCACCCTGAAAGCTGGCGACCAGATGGAATTGGAATAATACATTCATCGCTTTAACTAAAACCGCGTATTTTCGTACCTCCCAAAGGAAGTCATCAATCCAAGTTGTCCAGCTTCTTCCTGCAAAGAATTAACGTGCTCGTCACTGAGAGGAATCCCTTTTTCACGGTTTTCCTGTTCCCAGTACCATTCATTGCCTCCCGCTAATTCAGCTTGATCCATACCCGGCAACGGTCGGCACTTACGAGCATCGGAAATAAATTGATCCATCTCCATTTTTAATTCATCAACTGGCATGAAGTGCGCCACATTAACAATGACGATAAAAGAACCCTGATTTGATTCCCATCTAGACTCTATTATTTCCTCACGGAAAATCCCTGCGAGGACTCCCCCAAGCGCCTTAATAACGGCACTCAACGCCATATTTTTGAGTAAAGCCTTTGGCAAACGGAGAAAAAGATCCTCTTCGAATGGGAGGAGGCTGCCTCCCATATCCATGACCAGCGGCGGCTCTTCTCCAGCAGGAACTGCAATACTGATAGGGGACGAATTAATGATATTTGCAATCGAATTTTCCGGCTTTAAATAGTTACGGCTATTAGATAGGGCGATGCCAATACAGTCATGTTCAATGGCAAGTCGTGTATAGTTACCAGCAGAGCCAAAGTGGTGGTGATTGAAGGTAGTCAGAACTGCTGCCCCTCCTTTTTTTGATTTTTCTATGATCTTTTCCGTACCAGTCCAGCAAGGGAAGTACCCCAAGCCCCCGTCACCATCCAGTACCAATGAGGCCGGCGCCTCTCTGATCACAGACACCTTTGGTTGCGGATTGATTTTCCCTGCTCTCAATTCCTCCAGGTAGTGAGTCAACTGTCCCGTGCCGTGGCTGTAAATACACCGCTGATTATTACGCGTAAGGATTGTGGCAAGCAAATCAGCGTCCCGATTCGTCATATTGACTTTTTCGAAGATACGCAGAAGCAGGCCATGCAGCTCATCAAAGGGCACCCGAATTCCGTGTTTTGGAAGATAGTTGCGTCGGTCAAGATTTAGATGTTTCATATCGGCGTTCAATAGGACAATTGTACTAAATGGGGTACATTCATACCTAGAATTATGATTAACTAGAATTTGTCTCCAATCAGATTCTGAATCTAATTGGAACAGACTGTTAGTCAACTTTCCCAGTTTGCTACCGATCCGTTCCGGTTATTCTTGCAATAGATTCAGCTCCATTAAATCGAAAGATTCTCAGATAAAAACAATGAGAAGGAGAAATTTATAGGAGATTATACGGGAAGAACACCGGTTGACAGCTGACCAAGTTTTGTTAACTGTCCCGAGGGAGCTTAGGGCCATATGAGAGCACCCACATTAAGGAATAAGCAATTTGTCATCGAGGAATTGCCAGATCCCATACCCTCGGAGGGTCAAATCCTTGTTAAGACTCGAGCATGCGGTATCTGTGGCACTGATCTTCACGCCCGTCTTTACGGTAAAAAACTTAGAGAATCCGCAGCTCGGACCAACGGCTTTGGTGCCAACTTCTGTGATGGCGTTGTCTTGGGTCATGAGTTTTGTGCTGAAGTGGTTGATCATGGACCGAGGACATCGAAACGTCTAAAACCTGGGACACTCGTCTGTTCTCTTCCTCGCCTTGTTGAGGATAACCGAAGATTCGGCATTGGCTGGTCACTAAAGGGAACCGGCGGGTACGGAGAATATATGAAACTCACAGAAGGTTTCAGTTTTCCAGTTCCCAATGGACTCTCGGCTGATCATGCAGCTTTAACCGAGCCAATGGCAATCGGATATCATGCTGTGCAGAAAGCTCGATTGGGGAAAAGAGATATTCCGCTAGTGATCGGATGCGGACCTGTTGGGCTCGCCGTAATAGCCTCCCTTAAACTCATGGAGGCAAGACCGATTGTCGCAGCCGACTTCTCGCCACGCCGCCGCAAATTCGCCGAGAGCCTTGGGGCTGATGTGATTGTGAATCCTGCGGAAACCTCGCCTTACGAACGTTGGGCCGATGTCGCAGCAATTGATCCTCCAGATGAAACTCCTAATCCACAGACATGGTTTCAACCTCCAACCCACCGCCCTGCTGTTGCATTCGAATGTGTAGGAGTGCCCGGAATACTGAATCAGGTAATTTCTGCTGTTCCACGTGACACCCGAATTGTGGTAGTAGGATATTGCATGGAAACGGACCACCTAGACCCAATTTTCGCCCTAGATAAAGAACTCAATCTCCAGTACGTGATGGGCTACCATCCTAATGAATTCAATGCTACTCTGCACCATATTGCGGACGGGAAAATCCCAGTCGAAGAACTTATTACGACCAAAGTCGGGTTAGGAGGCATCGCGCAGGCCTTCGAAGATTTAGCCTCACCTGAAAGGCACGGGAAGATAATTATCGAACCCTCAATTTCCTAAGCCATGATGGGTGGCGAATCACCCGTCCCTTATTAGCCTCATAAAAAAGGGTATCACCCCTTTTTATCTCATCTTTTTGAAGACCAAAAAGTTGTCGGACTTTGACAAGCCCGCGGCTTAACACTGATCGCGGATCGAAGCTATGGGGAAGACCCCTCCGAGCACTTTAACAAGAAGGATTCTCGTTCTTCTTCCTATCAACTAGGCCTTTAGATTAGAGATAGCCGAGACTCCTCTACTCTTCATTCGATTCAAATCCTGATGGTTTGAGCACAACGATTGTGGACCTTCCCAAATCAGAATGGGGCAAGGGCAATGAAACGGTATGATGTCGAACAAGATAGGCCGGATTCTGATCACGGTGATCCAGAAACTTGTCGATGTTACTCATTTCAAATGTGAGCGGAGGCATACCGTAGTGCATTGGCACGATCCACTTAGGCTGCAAGAATTCGAACATCGGATCAAGATCATCATGGGATGGCGTCAAATTTTCGCCCGTTAACGCCATTAGTACATCGCAGTGGTTAGCGAATGGGGCGAGATCCTCATCACTTAACCGGTAGCCAAGGTCACCCATATGCATGAACCAAACATCATCGACTTTAAACGCATAAAGGGCGTTATCCTGGGGGCCTCTTGGATGGTTGGGATCCTCTGCCGCAGCGACTGTGATCAGTGTTTCGCCATTGAGCGCCACTTCTTCTTTCCCTTGGGATACATCCAGAGCATTGATTACTCGGGGATTTCCCTTCACCAGCCCAAGATTAGCATGTGCCGCATCTGTTAAAGAACTCACAATGATCGTATCAGCATCAAGTTGCGCTCCTTTGTCAGGGACGCCAAGTACGTCCGGAGCATAGGGATCTGTGACGATGATGGGCCTGCCGTCTTGCCAGATTCGAAAACAGGCGTGGCCCACGAATTCAAGTTGTATGGACATGATCTTCCCTTTCTCTCTAATAAGACTTCAAATAGACAGTGCAATATTTTGGTACCTTAGTCGATTCAAACCTCATAATTATACTCCCACCAGAGACGTCCAGTCGGTCGTTCGATCATCATCGGTTTGATGAACGCCGCCGCTTTCAGTAAGCCTTCCTCCACTTCCATGTAATCGCTCTCCATTTCTAAAGAGAGAATGCCACTGTAGCCAACAAACCGCAAGGCAGTTATAACTTCGCGCCAGGTCTGTTCATCATGGCCCCACCCAGGTAGGGTGAAAGTCCAGGACCGATCTCTGTACTCTCCTGGACTTGTCGGATCAAATTTTCCTCTGATACGGAGATTAGGACCGTGATAGAGGGTGTCCTTCAGATGGACGTTTTCAATCATATCTTTCAAACAAAACAAAGCCTCAAACGGATCGATATCCTGGACCCACATGTGGGAAATATCATAATTACAGGCTACCACTGGACCAAGTTCCTCACGGAGTCGGCGTAGCTGAAGTGGAGTATGAACCATCTGAAGGATCTGCATCTCGAAACAAAGGGTGATACCGTGGTCCGTTGCGATTTTCGCATGTTCCTTCCAGTAAGGTATGAGGCGTCTTTCCCACTGCCATTTAAGGGCGTCCTTTAGAACATTGGCATCAGTGTTAACAATCCATGCCGGGAGGCTATCTCCCTCAGCGCCTTCCGGTAAGCCAGAAACCACAATCATCCTAGAGGCACCAATCTTGCTCATCAATTCGCAGGTTTTCCGAAACTTTAGACTATATTCTTCAGCTGCCTTCCGGTCCGGTGTCAATGGTTCGCCATGGGCGCTGAACGAATAAATCTCCATGCCATAACTCGAGTAGATATCAAGCCAACGATTTAGCTCACCTCGATCACCCAGAAGAGTGTCGAGGTCGCAATATTTCTTGGCCGCCGGACTCATTGTACCAACTTCAACTGCCGTCACACCTATATCCCGAGAAAATCTAAGTCCCTCTTCAAACTCAAATTTCATTATGAATCCAGTGTTTATACCAAGTTTCATTTAGTTATCCTTTTAGCGCTAATTCTTTGATCCTGTTGACACACTTTATCGCATCCAGCAGACCATACTTAAGACAAGCCTGAGAAAGGAAGCCAAAAGCTATGCATCTACTAATCTTTGGCTCTGAGTACGTCGGGAAGACAACGTTGGCCACTGAAATGCCCAAGTGGATGATCAAATTCATGGGTCTCCGACTTGTTCGATGGCACAATCACTTTGTCGTTCCAGACCTCGACGGCCATCTCATGATTCACGCCGAAGAAGATCAAACGGAAGAAGGAAAACCCACGGGAAAACGTAATACAAACGAATCTCTAGTACTGGCCAAGATGACACTCAACTATCTGGGATCTTGTGCCCTGATCTTGAACCGATGTACCCCCACAAGGTTCGCCTTCGTTATTCAAACAAACCCTACGGTTAATTATTCAACCGTGGATTTAAGTCCAAAGCGAGTTTTCTAAAGTTTCGAACCTGATGGAGCGTAATCAGATTGGTATCGTGTTGGTTCCTACCTCCCTGTGAAGTACGCGCCAGAATGAGCAAATCGTCGCCAAAGATGAGTTGCGATGCATAACTGAATGAATTGCAAGGATGCTCATCAATCGCAACACAACCCGCCTGAAGCCAATTTAGTGCATCTTTGCTGTACATAAGCATTAGAATTCGCCTCTCGTTGCCAGGTGGACCTTGAAAGCCAATCTCTCGTAAAGGCTCCCGATCTTGCCAGGTATCGGTTGGAATTGTCACCGTGGTCCAAAAAAGTCCCACAATTGGATCCTGTACAATGTGGAATTTGCACTGAGCTCCGGGCATCGGGTAGAACTGAAGAAAACGATATTTTAATTCCAACCCATCATCTTTAAATCCACAAACGGCAGCCAACCCAGCCGTTGAGTGCCCATCAATAATAGTCCGCAATACAACCCGAAATTCACCATTTACCTCGATGACATTTCCCTCCAACCAGCTATCATGGGGGATCTTGTCTTCATTACTTGCCTCGTATTTGCCCTGCGTCAAAACGGCAGGCACTTTGGGGAACCCTAGCTTATTCGACATCCGCCATGAAGAAGGGGCTAGCAGGTCTCTGGAAAGATCTCCCGCAACCACTAACGATTTCCACTCAGATCGCGCACCCATGCATGTTTCGAAGGCACGGTATACAATCTCAGAACGGAACAATACATGAGTCGGAGCTCCATGAAATCGTCCTTGAAACAGGGTAACTATGTCAGTCCAGCTCTCACCCCCATCCGAGGATCTTGCAATACAAATGTCACGGCTTTTCCGCCGGTTTCCAATAAGATAAAGGACATCACCAA
Source organism: uncultured Opitutales bacterium (assembly GCA_964542645.1). Taxonomy (GTDB): domain Bacteria; phylum Verrucomicrobiota; class Verrucomicrobiia; order Opitutales; family UBA2987; genus Moanibacter. The sequence continues at coordinate 51,968 of CAZIUG010000006.1, forward strand.
CAATAAATAGGGATGCCCATATGAAATCCACAGCCGCTACCTTTCGCCAAGTCTCAGCCCCGTCATCACTCACGAGAATCTCTGTCTGATTCAAAATCTCCTCCTTGAGGGGTTTAGGCCGGAACCACTCGTAACTAGCCACTAAACGCCCATTGGGCAAACTGGCCAAAGAGGGGGAACCCGTATACAAATTCTCAGGATCGGATGATCTTGCAAGTATACTATAGTTTTCGGACAAAACCATACACACCATTCCTCACCACTAGTCACGCACACCTAACCTCATCACACTTTAAATCATGTACTGGGGTCAATCCACCTGTTAGCTTCATTATTTTAATAGCGAATAGGAGTTTGGGCCTAGACCTTGGAATAAACCCCTAATCCTCCCATCTTACATACGATATCGAAATGCACTTTCGTCACGGGTTGGATTGATAACCGTTGCCACCTTTGCACCACCCGCATCTTTTCAAGGGAACCCCGCGCCTTTATGTCAGCGAGGCTTACATATTTCCTAAAGGCCTTCTTCCACCTGACATCTACCGAGTACCATCTCGGCTCCTGCGGAGTAGATTCTTCATCATAGTAATTACTATCGGGATCAAAGGCGCATGGATCAGGATAGGCCTCTTTCACAACTTCGGCAATTCCTGGAATGCCTGGCGATTTACAATTCGACTGGTAGAACAGGACCATGTCGCCCTTTTTCATCTCATCCCGGATGAAGTTTCGAGCCTGATAATTGCGTACCCCCCTCCACTTGCCGGTACTATTCGGTCGGTCGGTCTTGAGCTCGTCAAAGGAACACTCTTCCAACTCACATTTCATTAACCAATACTTCCTCGCCATAACCTTCTTATTCGTCCGGATTGTATGACATATAAAAATTCCCTAAGGCCGTCAAATTTTTGTCATATCCAAAATCAGGCCAAGTCATGCCAATAAAAAATTATCACCTCGTCCAACTCTCCACAGCTTCGGCAAACCCATCCCTATCGTGGCCCGCAACTACTGTAAATTTTCTGCGCAAATCTGCCGGCGCATTCGCTACAACAACGGAACGGTGGCTCCACTCGAGGAGATCCAGATCGTTGTAATCATTACCTACGGCGAAGGATGATCTTCGCTCCACTCCCAGATAACGAGAAAGCCAGTCAGCTGCTTTGGCCTTCGACACCAAGGGAGGAAAAATTTCTATCCAGCAAGAACGTTGATCCAATGGCGAAGTCGTCCGTATTACAGAGAGTTTCGGAAATAAATCCTGAAATACACGATGCAGGTATTCAGGATCCTTATTAGGCGTTACCACGATGAGAAATTGCGAGGATTGTGTGACTCCAAAATGATTCGGGTCCAACGGTGAACAAAAATCTCTGTACCTTTCGCAACGACTTGAAAAATCGTGATTCTCATTTCCACTCCTATGGAATACGAAATTATGATTATCCGGAACCGGTGCGTGGACCATGAAGTCAACTTTCAGGGAAAGGAGGATTTCAATGGTTGCCGCTGTTGTTTCTTGAGAAAGGTGATATGAGGTGATCAATTCACCTGATCGAAAATCGAAAATCCCGGCACCGTTAGAAGTAATAAGGTATTCTATCGGAAATCCCTTTTTAAGTGCCTGTTGTGCTGAAAAGAGGCTTCGTCCCGTCACCGCCACTCTCAGGAAACCGCAGTGCCCGAGATTCCATAGCGCCTTTCTGTTTCTCCAGCTCAACTTAGAATCTCTATTGAGAAGGGTTCCATCAAGATCCGTGAATAATATTGATTTCACGACCTAAGATTTTTCTGGACCTGACATTAAACCGTTTCTTAGGCAGCAATCTAGGCTCAACAAACTCCTAGCCTCCAATTGTGTAAGGTTAGTCTTTGTTAAGTCGATTCCTTCTCTACCAACCGGAAAGCAATAGGAAAATATTAGTACAAGAAACAGTTTCAAAGTGATGAGGATTCGTAGTAACAAGCTTAGTCAAAACCTGAATCCAAAACTGGCTCTTGGACTTTTAACAGTTTCCCTTCCCATGCCGTAGTTTCAAACCAAAGACAGAAATTCTTAGGGAAGGTCACACTACTGTAACCAGGGCTTCACTTATAGGTCCTTGAGAAATACCGTCGATGTAAACCTCTGCAGTTATGAGCCTACGCCGAGAGTCGGGATCATTAGGGGCATCTCCCTTAAGACTCAACTTACCGTCCTCGCCAGGCTGCAACTCGATCGATTCGAGGGATTCAGAGACCTTCCATCCGGGAGGGGGAATTAGACGAGCAGAAAAACTTGCGGTACGTTCAACGTTATTACGCAAAAGGACAGTGAAATCAATCGATCCTCCAGCCTTAACAGTGGAAATATAAGGAAGGAGACGGACCCAAAAGAGGTCGATAAAATGATCGGCAGGGTTATCCACCAGGTTTCGAATTACCCTCTCTTTGCGGTCTATAAAATCGACGTACTCTGCAAGACGCTGTCGGTCAAATGAATAGACATGCCTGTGTCCAGGACAGATCAGATCAGGCTGTACCGTCTGCATCACTTCGGCACAGCGACGGTGCATACCAAGCTGAAAACTGTTTCGGAGAACGGTGGTCTGGAAAGGCCTTTGGACAATCTGATCCGCTTCAAGAACATCGTGGAAAAAGAGATTGTCTCCTGTAAATGCCACCTTTTTCCCATCGATTTGTCCGGCAAAAACACTGTGATATTCCGTCTGTCCAGGAGCAAAATAGATGTCAAAGGTATATTCTTCCCATTCGAATTGCTCCCCATCGGAGAGAATTCTGTCAATTCGAATGGGTTTGTGAAATGTGCACGGAGTCGAAGCCCATGCCTCCGGATCGGTCAGAACACTGGCAACAGAATCGAGGGCGTAGCAGCGAGTCCCGTAATGCCGCTGGAGATGAGGAATACCAGCAGTGTGATCATCGTGGATATGCGTGGGAACAACTAAATCAAGAGACTCAACTCCCCAGCGCTGCCGAAGTTCCTTAAGATGGTGTTCAACAAAACGCATGCGATCTCCGAGTATCCCGTGTTCGGCTCCAACCTGCATATGTGCCCACTGGCCGTGGCCGTAATCAATGAACATGGCCTTTCCCGAATCACTGAGGAGGACGTAAAAGAAGGAACAAGTCCAGTTGCCTCCCCAAAGAAGGTGACGGGAAATGGGTACGAACTTCGGTTCCGGTAGATAAAATGGCTCCAAAGCTGCATCTCTTCCCGCGGCAAGTACGTCACGCCCAAGTGTATAGAGATCGATTAATCGCATCTCGAGTCGATCGATGTCGCCTAGAGGATCGTCTATCACCTCACCGTGGGAAGGGAGGAAGCAAGCACCCTCCCTGCTAGGGAAAAGCTTTCCTCCCACCGACTCACCTTTGATAAGATCGCGCAGAGCTTGGATCGACTCAAGAGTTAAGATTGCACCTGACATATCCCCATATCGATTCTCCATCGCATGAAGTTGATAGAGGAGCCCATTTTTTCTCATGAGATCACCTGTAAAGCCTACTAACCTTCCATCGATCGTAACCAAAAGCGAAGAAGATCCTCCGGTGTGCCCTCTAGCCGGCAAGACAAAGATTTCGTAGTCGTGCCAGGTAAAGATTTCGTAGTCGTCGAGTGTCGCATCGACTGAAATATCAAATCCCAACGAGAAAAAATTGTTCCTGCAGTCATAATTGTCGTAGATCCGCCGCGCTTGCCAAAATAATTCGGCCTGATCGAAAAGATGCCGCTCGTACTCTGGAACCGCCACCTTTGCACCCGATTCCTGCAAACGCAGATCACCCGAACACTGGTCCCTGTGGTGGTGGGTATGGAGAATCCATTCCACCCTCCTAACACCAATTTCGTCCAGATGATCTAAAACCCCTCCGGATCCGGCATCAATAAGCAAGGCTTCGTCCCCGTCTACCAGAACATAAACATTACAAATATCCTTAAAACTAAAGAGATGGTCCGATAATTGCGTGAGCATGATTATATCCTTTCAAAGATTTCCACTCCTCTGGCAAGCCCCACTGAAAGATTAGAAGTTATCCTAATAAAACTTGCACCCAGAATTAAGTTCTAGCTATAAAATATCTGCGGGCGGCGGGAATCGAACCCGCGATTCAAGCTTGGGAAGCTCACGTATTACCTCTATACTACGCCCGCGGCAGTTGTGCCTACGGACCCTAACCGTCCATTGAATTTGGTGACGGATGGAAAGACTGTCGAGTCTGGAGTGGCGGGAAGATTGAAAGGCTCACCCTTTATAATTCTCAACTCAATTTGAAGATGCTGTGGAGAAATGGGACTATAAATTTTCCAAAGTCTCTAAACTTTTCTATCTCCGAGTCTTTTGATTCCTATCCCCCATTTTCTCGATAACTGAACAGAGAATACTAAAAACTCACACCTGAAGATTTGTCCATCGGGGCAACTCAAGCACCTCTGGATTAACGACGGACTCCGGACGCCGGTTGGAGAGGATGGCAGCGACATTCTCCGCGGCTAATCTTTGGAGATCAAGAACAGATTCTTCAGAGTAAAAAGCGACGTGCGGAGTCGCAATCAGATTTGGCGCGTCGAGAAGAGGATGGTCATTGGGGAGGTGTTCGGGTTCAAAAACATCTATAGCAGCACCCCCGATCCATCCTTCCTTGAGGGCAACAGCGAGGGCATTGAGGTCGATGATTCCTCCTCTAGCTGCGTTGAGAACAAAAGCCCCCTGCTTCATTTCCCGGAGGCGTACTTCATTTATGAGATGTCGGGTATCTGGATTCAAAGGAGTATGAATGCTGAGAAAATCCGACCGTGAAACAACCTCGTCAAGACTAACTGGTTCCGCCCCACCCTTACGTATCGTCTCGTCGTCAATGAAGGCATCATGAGCAATTATCTTTAGGCCAAATCCAATAGCTTTTTCTGCCAAGGCCTGGCCAATCTTTCCGAACCCGAGTATGCCAAGGGTTCGCCCTCGGATCCGGTATATAGGCCTTCCTGAGGCTAAATCCCAATTCCCCTCCCGAATAGAAGAGTTGTAACGGCAAATGCTGCGCCCGCAGGCGAGAAGGAACGCCATGGCATGCTCGGCAACCTCATCCAAACAGTATGCGGGAACATTGGTCACGGGAATACCAAAACGAGTAGCAGCCTCGATATCAATGTTGTCTACACCGATTCCATAACGACCTATTACCTTAAGTTTTTTTCCGGCATCAATCACGGGCGCCGTTATGTTCCTGAAACAAGTCAAAATACCATCAGCATCGGCAACCAAGCGTATCAATTCTTCTTCCTCGCCTGTCTCGGCCTCAACTAGATTCGCTCCAGCTTTCTGCAACACCGACGCCTCTGGCTCTGTCGACGGCCACGTGTAGTCAGTTACGATTACCAATTTGTCGTTCATTTATCTAGGTTTCTGAATTCTAGGTTTATACTTGTAGGTGTCTTGGGGTAATGGGACTAATTTTTCAATTTCTTCGTCACGAATCTCATTTAAATGGATTCTAAATTTCTCAAGTCATTCCTCGATTTGGATTTCGCTGCCATTGTCCCTATGATGGCTTTCTCATAAATTTTGTCGATTCCACTTTTTTCGATTCTTCTAAAAGACCTGAAAGAATTTCTTATCTGCCCTATTAAAATCGCGAGAATAAATATTTCCATTCATCATGAGCAATATCAGGAATTCATCGCCCTCTGATTCCCAGACTGTTTATTTAGAGACTCTCGAAAAACTGGGATCTCCCACAAGTCTAGCTCGCTATTTCGAGAATTTAAGCTTCGAGAAAAAAAGTGTCCCGTATATGAACCTTCTTCACGTTACACCCGAGAATCCACTTCTCCAGAGGCCCTCGCCGGATCAAGGTATCCGGCATCTCAAAACTCTAAAGATTTTCAGGTTCACGGTTCAGCATTTCGAAAACCATAGTGTATTAAAAGCATACTATCACTGAAAGTTCATGGATCCTCCTGGCTAATTCGGCCTTTACCCAATTACCGCGCCTAGGGAATTTTAAAGCTAAAGATATTCTCTCCTTCCCTCCAGAGCACTCTTCAACGTCACAGAATCTGCGTAGACAATTCCACCACCACTCGGGATACCAAATCCGATTCGTGTTACTTTTATCCCACATCCGTCCAGAAATGATTCTTGCATGTAATAGCAGGTAGCCTCCCCTTCAATGTCATTACTGAGGGCGAGAATAACTTCGATGACCTCATTCTCGCGAAGACGTTTCTCCAAGGAACGAATATTGATGTCATCGGGACCGATTCCATTGATCGGGGATAGTTTACCGTGAAGAACATGGTACAGGCCACGGTACTCACCGGAGTTCTCGATTGCGATGAGATCCGGAACATGCTCCACCACACAAATGAGATTCGAAATTCTCTTAGGATTACAACAAACCACACATTCCTCTTCTTCGCACAGATTACCGCATTTTTGACACCTCCTAATTTTCTCAGCTGCCAGCTCCAGGATTGTGACAAGTTCCGGGAGGAGTTTGGGTTGCTCCACCGTTAGGTGCAACGCTATGCGTTCCGACGAACGGTAACCCAGCCCAGGCAGCTTCTTGAGAACGCCCTGGAGTTTTTTAAATGAGGGAGTCACTATTCAGTTCGAAGCGCCGACACCCTACCTTTAGAATATGCGGAAAAATACTGATATGTCTCATGGCCAAATATTTAAATCTTACGATATCCCTCCTTATTCATTAAGCACTTTTTCAGTATGTTGGGATTGAAAATTCACGTATATTCCGATGCTAAATGAGACCTGGCCTAGCCCTGTTAAGGGCTTTCCTAATTTTTTCTCCATATTCTACGCTTGCTTAAGCAATTGCTTCGGATCCCAATATTTCCCATTTTAAGATTGTTTTCGCTGCCGCAATTATTCCGTATAACTGCCTCTTTGAAAAGAATAAACTATTCAGAAGAGGGATGATTCCCAATCTTTCTTAACACTATACCAAAACTGTTTACTGTTTACCTTTCACCCCCTATTCTGCCGCCCGATTATGGAAGCTATCGAAATGGAGAGAGTTCGGACCTACCTCCGGGAGCTCCAGGAATCTATTGTCACATCAATTTGTGGTATAGACGGATCAATCACTCCAAGCCGAGACAAGTGGACGCGAAAAAAGGGCGGCGGCGGCCTATCCATAATCGTTGAAGAAGGAGTCGTTTTTGAAAAAGGCGGGGTGAATTTCTCCGACGTTACTGGACGAAGGCTTCCACCCTCGGCAACAGCCAAGCGACCCGAGCTTTCGGGGGCTAGCTTTGGAGCGGTTGGAGTTTCGGTTGTCTTGCACCCGCTCAATCCCTATGTGCCGACAACTCATATGAATGTACGATTCATAAGCGCTACTAGATCAGGAGCACCACCAGTCTGGTGGTTTGGAGGCGGTTTTGATCTCACTCCATTCTATGGTTTTGAAGAAGACACCATCCACTGGCATAGAACGGCAAAGGCGGCCTGTGACCCTTTTGGTGGAGATCTTTACCAACGCTTGAAGGGCCGCTGCGATCAATATTTCTACTTGAAACATCGTAACGAATCTCGTGGTGTCGGGGGCCTCTTTTTTGATGACTTTAATGAGTTGGGCTTCGAAAAATCCTTCGCCTTTTTACGTCAAATCGGAGATTCGTTTATCCCTGCCTATGAACCAATTGTTGAGAAGAGAAAGGATCACCCTTATTCCAGTCGGGAACGTGAGTTTCAGCTCTATCGTCGTGGGCGCTACGTCGAATTCAATTTGATCTATGATCGAGGAACCCTTTTTGGTCTCCAATCGGATGGCCGTACTGAATCCATTCTAATGTCGCTTCCCCCAACTGTGAAGTGGCGCTACGATTGGAAGCCCAGCCCGGGCTCAGCCGAGGAAGAACTCTATACTAAATTCCTTAGGCCTCGTCGATGGGTAGAATAAAATGAAAATTTCAAGAATGAATTCACGCGAACGTTTCCAACGTGCCTGCAGTTGTTTGCCAGTCGATCGGACTCCCGTTTGGATAATGCGTCAGGCGGGCCGATATTTACCCGAATACTTAAGGCTGAAGGAACGGTACACGTTTAAAGAATTGGTTTCAAATCCAGAGCTCGCCACCGAAGTAACCCTCATGCCACTGCAAAGGTTCGACTTTGATGCCGCCATTATTTTCAGCGACATCCTTATTATTCCAGAGGCTCTGGGGCAACCTTATGAGTTCCAAGACAAAGGTGGAATTAGTATGAAGTATCGGATCGATAGTCGATCCGACGTCGCCAAATTAGACTCATCCAATACAAGAGAAAAGCTGAACTATGTAGCGGATGCACTACGTCTCGTCCGAAACGAAATCGATAACAAGAAAGCGCTCATTGGTTTCGGGGGCTCCCCTTGGACCCTGGCAGCCTACATGGTAGAAGGCGGTTCCTCTAAAACTCTTTCCCGTACCAAGAACCTATTCTATCAAGATCGGTTATGCTTTGATCGCCTTCTCTCAAAAATCACCAAGGCATTGATTGAGAGCTTCAACCTTCAGATCGAGGCAGGGGTCGATGTTTTACAAATTTTTGATTCGATGGGCGGCATTTGCCCAGCATCTGATTTTGATGCGATGTCTTTGCAGTGGGTAAAACAAATCGTCGACGCGGTGAAAGGGAAAGTCCCACTTATTTTCTTTTCTAAGGGAATGGCCCATCACCCGGATCTTTTAGTCACAACGGGAACCGAAGTCTTGAGTATCGACTGGACCGTTTGCCTCCGGCAATTTGCCGACAAACTACCGGCCAAGCTTGCGGTGCAGGGGAATCTAGATCCAAATTTACTTACAACCGATCCGGCGACTGTAAAAGAAGCGACTAATAAAATCCTGCAAAAGATGGAAGGAAGACTAGGTCACATATTTAATTTAGGGCATGGAATCACTCCTACAGGGAAGATAGAATGTGTCCAATCTCTAGTTGAAGCGGTACATGAATTCACACCTAGCACCTCAACCTCTTTTGATAATTCGGTGAGTTCCACACCCGAATGAAAAAAGTAGCAATCGTTGGCGGAGGAATTACCGGATTAACCGCTGCTCACAGGCTTCGTCAAAACCATATTGAAGTCACTCTCTTCGAATCCAGTAGTCGCATTGGAGGTGTCGTTCGGACCGAAGCTAGCAACGGCTTTCTTGCTGAAGCAGGGCCAAACTCTATCTGGCTAAAAGAAGAAAAGATTCTCTCTTTTTTTCATGAAATCGGCCTAAAGTCCGAGATGGTTGAAGCGGATCCTAATATCCGCAAGCGGTTCATCGTCCGTGAGGGTAGCCCCGTAGAGGTTTCCTCTACTCTTCTCTCCCTCGTAACCACTCCAATTCTTTCCCTTTCCGGAAAGTTTCGCTTGCTCCAGGAGCCCTTTATCAAATCCGAGGACGAATCCCAAGACGAGAGTCTCGCTAACTTTGTACGACGCCGGATTGGCAAGGAAGCGCTTGATTACGCCATTGACCCTATTGTTTCCGGTATCTTCGCTGGAGACCCAGAAAAGCTCTCTGCTCGATTTGCCTTTCCAACCCTGTGGAACCTCGAAAAAAAGTTTGGTTCACTCGTCAGAGGCCAACTTAAGAGAATCAAACACTCAAAAGCGACGGGCAAACGCATGAAAAGGCGAAGTGTCACTTTTAAAAAGGGGATTCAATCGCTTACTGACGCCATCGGCACGTCGCTCGGAGATTCGATTCGATTGAACTCAGACGTCAATCATCTGCTTTCAGATTCTAACTGGCGAATTTCATGGTCAAACGGCAAATCGGGCTCGTCCGGATCAGAGAAATTCGATGCGCTAGTTCTGGCCCTTCCCGCCTATAAATGCTCACGTCTACTCTTTTCCGATAACGCAGACCAACCTCTCTCCTTTCTCAAAGAGATTGAATATCCTCCATTGGCGGTCCAAGTAATGGGCTTCGAAAGATCCAAGATTACGCATCCTTTAGACGGGATGGGAATGCTTGTGCCTGCTGTTGAAGGATTGAATATCCTCGGTACCTTCTTTTCATCAACCGCCTTTCCTGGACGTTCACCGGCTGGCCATGCTACCCTTACAACCTTTGTCGGAGGCGCCCGAAATCCCAATTTAGGTCAAAATTCCTCAACCCAACTTAAATCGCTTGTTCTGCAGGATCTTGAGAGGCTTCTAGGAGTGAGAGGAGAGCCGGTCTTCTCTCGATCCTATCTTTGGAATAATTCCATTCCCCAGTACAACATCGGGTACGGGAAAATCCTCGAAAAAATTAGTGAATTTGAATCATCCAACCCGGGAATCTTTCTCTCGGGAAATTACCGCAATGGGATCGCTCTAAGACAATGCATAAATTCCGGTCTCGATGCTGCAGATAAGGTGATGTCTTATCTTGGGTAAAAATAGATTGGGTTTCCCTAAGAGACTTAACGACTCGGAATTTTTTGGAATGCAAACCCTGCTTTATTCAGTAACTTTCTTACAATCTAGTCGCTCAAGACAACGCATATAGCCTTTTCCTAAACCAGCACAAAGAATCGGGACAAAAACCAAGGAATAATATTCGAGTTTAATCTGAAGATAGAACCCTCGATTATAAATCCAGTTTTCTGGGTATATTAAACTAATAGGAATCCTTGAGTTCGAGGGATTTTCTCATTCGCCCTTTGTGCCTCTTATCAGTTTCTTATTGCTGATTATCTTCAGATCCAGATACGAATGTGCATCTTTAAAAATGACTTCTAAAGCCGTTATTCTTCTTAACTTGGGATCTCCTGACTCTCCAACCATAAAGGACGTGCGGCGCTATCTCAAAGAATTCCTCTCCGATAAACGCGTGGTCGATCTCCCTTTACCTTTTCGTTTATTGGTCCTCTACCTGACAATCCTACCCTTTAGACCCAAGAATTCTGCTGAAGCTTATGCCAAGATTTGGACTGAAACAGGCTCTCCTCTTATTACGATTAGTAAACGTCAACGGAAGCTGGTCCAAGAGCAATTAGATATCCCAATCGCTTTAGCAATGCGCTATGGTAGGCCTTCCGTCCAGGAGACGGTTGAGTCTTTAATAGCCCAAGGCTGCAAAGAATTATTCGTCATTCCACTGTACCCACAATATGCAATGTCGAGCTATGAAACTGCAATTTTTCAGGTTTCATGCGTGGTTAATAAACTCAAACCCGACCTGAAGGTAACCACCCTTCCTCCATTCTATCGCGATCCGGATTATATCGAGGCTATCTATGACAGAATCTCACCTTCTCTCTCATCAGAATTCGACATGCTCCTCCTAAGTTTCCATGGTATCCCTGAAAGACATCTGTATAAGACCGACCCTTCCAATTCCTACTGCCTTTCCTCCCCGGACTGCTGCAACCAGTCCCATCCGGCTCATGCCACCTGCTATCGCCATCAATGCCTCTATACCGCTACAGCACTATTTCAAAAAACGAAGCTGCCAAAATCCAAGTGTTCCGTCTCTTTTCAGTCTCGTCTTGGTCGAAAACCATGGCTGACGCCCTACACAGACTTGGAGTTGGAGAGATTGGCTCACCAGGGCATTAAAAAGCTACTCGTCGCTTGCCCGGCGTTTGTCTCAGATTGTCTCGAAACACTTGAAGAAATCGGTATTCGAGGTAAGGATATTTTCGAAAGTGCCGGCGGTGAGTCCCTGACCCTTCTCCCCTGTCTCAATGACCATCCTTCCTGGATTCGGTTCCTCGTAAATAAGATAGAATCGTGGCTAGATTCAGGTTAAGCTGATTGCTCCTAGATCTGGATCCTCCAACGCAATAAGCGGTCTCTGTTAGGACCATTGGCTTGCCTACGCCACCCGATCCATGCTCTGCGTCTTTCGGGACGATGTATAAACAAAAAAGCTACTCCTCCTTACTAATTTTGAGAGAGAGCCAAACTCATTAATCCGGCATTAACCCTTAGTAGAATCTAAACTTTTTCGATTGTCGCCATGCAATTCGAAGCACAGTCTGCAATCGCTTCAAATCTAAGATACTCTCACTAGATATGCTATCTAACCTTTCAGACGAACGAACAATTCTCTGGGTCTCGACACTATTCTACTGTTCGGGGTTTGTCTACGTCTTCATATGTTTGGCTAGGAAACGATTACATTCGTCCATATTTAGCCTCCTAGTAATTGGAACGGGATTCATTCTCCAAACATTCGCCCTTTATCTTCGCGGTCACGAAGTCAAAAGCTGCCCCCTTGGAAACCCCTTTGAGGTCGTTCAGTTTCTCATCTGGTCCGCCGTCCTGCTCTATTTTGTAGTAGGCCCCGCATTTCGAATCAGTTTGTTAGGCTTCTTCTGTTCAGGTCTTGCTGCAGTCGTCAGTATGATCTCTCTTCTGATACCGGCATGGGACAGTCCTTATGAACTGGCTCAATCCACTTCTAGTCCCTGGATTGAGACCCATGCCGCGACTGCAATGTTTAGCTATGGAGTATTTTGCATCCTTGCCCTGACATCAGCTATGTACCTTCTACAGAACTTTGGGCTCAAGCAAAAGCGGATTCGCGTTCTTTTTTCCCTCCTCCCTTCGATTGTCCAACTGGACCAGATTAATATGCGGCTGCTCTTTACTGGCGTAATCGTCTTGTCATTCTCATTATTCGTTGGGACCTATCATTGGGTTGGGCACGGGGAAATGGTACGACTTCCGAAACTTCTCACAACAGGTTCGATCTGGGTTGCTTACCTTATTATTCTTTGCCTTCACCGAGCCAACAGACTCCTTTCTCTAAAATTTGCTTGGTGTTGTATTCTCCTCTTCGGAATCGCTCTAATCTCGATATGGCCTGTTGCTTCAAATAGCACTGAGGAGAGTCGAGAAAGCCTATTCGTTACCCCAGCCGAATGACCGGATTAAGCATGAGCAGTGGGGAGAGCTTAAATATCTACCTTTGCGGTAGCAATCATCGATCCGCAACACTGGAGATCAGAGAGAAATTCTCCATTACTGAAGATCGGATTAAAACACTTTATGATCAACTTCAAAACATTGACAGCCTGCAAGAAAATCTACTTTTGAACACATGTAATCGTGTTGAGTTGTATTCCATCTCTCCCAACCCTTCCGCATCCGAATTAATGGAAGATCTCCTGTGTGACTTTCATTCCTTCGATCGCCAAGAATTCTCTCACCACAGTTTTAAAAAAAAGGGTGTGCTGGCAGTCAGGCACCTATTTGAGGTTTCAGCAGGTTTGGACTCTCAGCTAATAGGGGAAACAGAAATTTTCGGTCAAGTTAAGGAGAGCTACCAATATGCCACTACACTATCGAACGTTGGACCTCTCCTACACCGAGTCGTCCAAAAAAGCTTTCAGGCGTCAAAATGGGTTCGAACCAACACCTCGATTGGACAGGGACATGTTAGTATTGGAAATGTCGCGGCCGATCTAGCTTCCCGAATTTTCGGCCCAATTCGAACCACCAATATTCTCCTAATAGGAACAGGGAAAGTCGGACGATTGACCGCGAAAGCTTTGAGGAGGCGTGGAGCTGCTGCTGTTACGGTCACTGGGAGGACGAAAAAGAAAGCAGAAGATCTTGCTCAAACAATTAACGGTCAGTCTTTGCCGTTCTCCCGACTTAATTCTTCCCTTCATGAATTCGACATAATCATCAGTTCCGCTTCCGTTAGAGAATGTCTCTTGGGAAAAAGTGAACTCGTTCAAGCCATTAGAGAAAGACCCCTCAAGCCTATCTTTCTTATAGATCTTGGCGTCCCCCGTAATTTTGAAGCAGAAACTGGCACAATCGAGAACGTTTATCTCTATAATCTCGATGATCTAACTGCAATTACCAACCAGAATCTCAGAGACAGAATGGCAGAAGTCGAAACGTGCAAAAAAATCCTGCATGAAAGGGCTGATTCCTTGTCGCGCTCATTGGGAATCTATCCCGAATAGACTTATCGATCGAGCAAAAGGAGGATAGATGCTAGCGAATACGAAAATGCACCATTGACCCCTATTAGACGTCATCCTTTATCATGATCATCTAACCGCCACCGAGAAACCAACGGGGATCTATACAATTCCAGGGCAAGCCCAGCCTCTTGGTACACTAATCCGACATAGGCATAAAACAGTAAGTTTCCGAATGCGGAACGCACCCCGGATAGTAGTGTTTTCTTTCCGGTTAGACTACCTAATTCCGAACTTTCCCTCTCTAATACTCAAGACTTATTGATAGCTCGGTACTCCTCTCCCTCCATCAGTTCATGAAGCCATACCGATGAAGAGGAATTCTCGCTCGTCTTCAAATGCTCCCAAATCTTACTTGAAGATTCTCTCGTGTTCTTCCGTGAAACATCCGAAAATAGGGCCTGGTGGAGTCCCCGTTCCAAATTCTTTGCTGTTGCCCGTACTTGAATATATTCTGGGTAAATTTCAGAGTTAAGGAGCAAATTGACAATTCCCAGGTAAGGGAGCTTCGTTAACATCCTACCAAGTAGAAAAGTCACGGGATGGGTACGATAGATAATACACCCGGGAATTCCAGCCAGCCCACATGCCAACGACATTGTACCGGAACTCACCAATGCAGCCCGGCCTGAACTTTGAGCGCCTGCGCGCGCCAATCGAATCCGTAAATTCTCAATGTTTAAATCAGCCAGAATCTCTTCGATTACTTTACGTATCTCATCATCGGGGTAGATGACCAGAGCATGAAGATCAGGGTATTGCGATCGTAGCCGCATAAATGCCTCAAGTAAAATTGGGAAAATCCGAGAGACCGCTATTTTCCGGCTTCCAGGTAATAGAAGAACGGGGCCGTCGAATTTGAATTTGAGTGGAAGTTCCGACATTGAGACAAAGGGGTGACCAACAAAACGAACCCGAAGTTCAGTATCCTTATAACAGTCAACCTCGAAAGGGAAGATCACCCCGAGCCCATCGAGACATCGAGCCATTGCGAATCTACGCTTCGCCTTCCAAGCCCAGATTTGAGGTCCGATATAATAAAATACGTGTATTTCACCGCCACCTTTTCGACTCAATCTCCGTTTCTTAAGCTTTCTCGCCAATCGCAGATTAAATCCTGGGTAGTCTACTAGACAGACATGACGGGGACGGTATTTCTCGATCCAATCAATAGTAGCATCGAAAATCTTCTTATAGAGACCAAACCTGCTTACGACTTCGACAATTCCAACAACCGAGTGCTGTGTAAGATCAAAGAGGAGCTGAGCTCCTTCCCTTTTCAACTCACTTCCACCCACTGCCGCTACTGTCAAATCGGGTCTCAGTTGCTTTAAGCCGAGAAGTAGGCGAGCCGCATGCTGATCCCCAGAGTGCTCACCCGCTACAATTAAAAGGTCCACCGGTGATGAATCCGGTTCCGGAAACTCTGAAAAGAGAAGAGTAGACATATTCGCCTCAGAAATCTGTTTTCAGGTATGTTGAAATAGTCAAGAATCGAGTACCGCTAATTTCTTAGTTACATCTTCTTGGGACCCCTCAAAGGCAAATTCGTTAGGCCTTGCATCTTTCTAAATCATCGGGAAAGGCCCCACAGACTTCCGATATAATTCTTTTCTTCCCAACGAGAACTTTCCCATTCCTCAATCTACCGTCTGCGAAACAGAACGAATCTGAGCTAAATCCCCTACCTTATCCACTGGTAAGCTGCCCAATATATTCCGTTAATCTAGCCATGATTTCCGATGAGGTTTCAAGGCTAATTACATTTAATTTGCTCGGTAATCCTAATTGCTACTTCTAGTGCCGAAATTCCGAGATCGGCACCGACCTTTGGTCGACCAGACTTTGAAACACAATCGATAAACGAGGCAATTTCGAGATCAAGAGGTTCGCCCTTCTTGATCGGTATTTCCTCCCGGGAAAGTTTCAGCCCTTCCTTGCGTAGCAAATGTCCCCGTTGTGCTATGAAATCGAGCGAAAGATATGTATTCTCTTGAAAAACACGGATTTCACGGGTCTTTTTCTCACTCACTCGACTTACATTGATGTTGGCAACACATCCTGAGCGAAACACGATTCGGGCATTCGCAATATCTTCAGACCTCGAGAACACATTCACCCCAATCCCCTCAATGTTCAAAATTGGAGATTTAACCAACGCCAAAACAACTCCAATATCGTGAATCATCAGGTCGAGAACCACCCCGACTTCTGTTCCCCTTAAATCATATGGAGCAAGCCGGTCACACTTAATAAACCTTGGACGGTTTACCACCTCTTCGAGAAATCCCATTACCGGATTGAAATGCTCAACGTGCCCAACCTGGACAATAGTGCCAGTCTTGTTTGCGGCCTCGAGTATCCTCTCTGCTTCAACCAGATTCCGACAAATCGGTTTCTCAATCAGGATATGACAACCCGCTCGTAACAGTGGTAGAGATACTTTGCAGTGTTGATCAGTGGGCACTGCGATGCTGATAGCATCGCACGCAGCTCCCAATTCTTCCAATGAATCGAAAGGTTTAGAACTGCAACGGTTTGCAATTTTTTCTGCCCTTTTCATGTCAATATCACAGATTCCAACTAGGTCACACTCCCCATGCGCCGCTAGTATACGGGCGTGATGCTGCCCCAAGTGTCCAACACCGACAACACCACATTTCAGCTTCTTCGATTCGCCCATAGCAACATCAGGCATTTTTCTGAAGCACTCCGTTTCTAAGAATCATCCCACGATCGGTTCGGTCCGCAAATCTACGGTTGTGAGTTACCAGAACGAGGCTTGCCCCTTCAGCACTGCAGATCTCAAGAAGCAAATCAATGACACTGATTCCAGTTTGTTCGTCGAGATTCCCGGTCGGTTCATCCGCCAGTATAATGTCGGGCCGATTCATAAGCGCTCGGGCCAAAGCTACCCTTTGCCGCTCACCCCCGGAAAGATTCAAAGGTGAACTGTGAAGTCGATCACTCAACCCCACCCGCGCCATCAATTCCCTTGCGCGGCGTTTTTCCGAATCTCCCAAGCGGCCGGCTATATGGGCAGCCAAAATGACATTATTCAAGGCGTCAATTTCTGGAATTAGATAGTAGGCTTGAAAGACCATACCGATAGTACCAGCTCTAATAACTGCTCGCTGTGATGGACTCATCTCCCGGATTTCTTTTCCCCGCCACCACACAGACCCCGAGTCCGCCATTTCCAGACCGGCTAGGATATTAAGGAACGTCGTCTTTCCACTACCCGACTCTCCCGTGATGCTGATACTCTCACCTTTCCATACCTTCAGGTCGATGGAATGCAATACCTCTACCGTCTTTCCTCCGAGGACGAACGATTTCGCCATACCATTAACCTGAATTACTGGGCTCATTCAATTCTAAGAGCATCAGCCACATTCAACCTAGTTGCCCGCCAGGCAGGAATCAATCCTGCCACAGTGGTCAGGACGAGAGTACTGCAAGAGATTACGATGAAGTCGAACTTCGCATAATGAACGGGAAGTTCGGAAAACTGATAAAATTGAATGAGTACTTCTTCACTACGCAAGGCCCCGGCAATCCAATGGATGATGCTGCCTCGAAAGTGTAAAAAGACTAGGGCAAAGGCTATTCCAAATCCCGTTCCCAATCCACCAATTATGAACCCTTGAAAACAGAAGCAGGCAATGAGGTGTCGCGGCTTTCCACCTAGCGCACCAAGAAGCCCAATCTCTCGGGTCTTACGTGTTACTGTTAGCAGCTGCGCGTTGGCAATGGCAAACGCAGCTACGACAATGATTGGAATCATGAGAAAAAACATCATTACTTTCTCCAATTTTAGCACCCAAAGGAGATTCTCATACATTTCCATCCAAGTGAGGACTTGATTTTCAGGTGGTAACTTCGCCTTCAATCGTTCAGCCACCTCGCTTTCCTTCTCTCCGGGATGGAGAGCTATCGAGATTCCATGAATTCCCCGACCCAGGTTATAAAGGTCTTGCATCAAGCGAAGAGTACCAAGAATCGTGTTACTGTCGGTCTCGTGCCAACCAGTCTCGTAAATTCCAGCAACCCTGAGCTCGACCGGCAAGAGAACTTCATCTTGCTTGAGTCTTTCTAACATTAGCGGTGTATAGACTTCAACCATCGATCCCAGCTCAACACCAATCGATGCGGCAAGGGAGCGGCTCAGAAACAGGGAATCATCATCCAAATTCGCTACACTGCCGACAATGAGGAATTCTTCAATTGGAACGATCTCTCCTTCCTGTTTGGGATCGATTCCTCTTAGAAATGGAAACTTTGGCCGATTGTTAAAGGCCAGCATCACAACTCCTTGGGCATAAGGGGCTGCCGCCTTAACTGAAGAATCCTTTCGGATCATTTCTAGTAATGGTTCATAGGTCGGAATCACCTTCCCCGTTTCGATCCTAATATTCCCGTTGATTTCGACGATTTTCTCACGATAGGTCATTCCAAATCCACCCATCACACTCTGTACCACCACAAGAATCCAAACCCCAAGCATGACCCCGCTGATCGAAATCACAAAAAAGAAAGAAACCCTCTTCCCTGAAGGGGAAAGCTGCCGCAATGCCCAGTATATGTACCAAGGCATTCCTCAGTCCCGGTCGGGCCGTAACGAAGGAAATAAGATGGTATCTCGAATGTTCGACGCTCCTGTCAAAATGATACAGAGTCGATCGATTCCCAAACCCATGCCCCCGGCCGGGGGCATACCATGTTCCAGCGCTGCAATGAAATCGAGGTCTAACTTTTGCGAATGTTCGCCTACCTGAGCACGAAACATTTCCAATTGAACAAATGGGTCATTTTGTTCAGAAAAAGCAGGAGCTAGTTCCTGTCCTCCAACACAAAGTTCGAAGACTTCAACCGTTTCCGGATCCTCCTCACTTATTTTGGCAAGTGGCTCTAGTTCTTTTGGAACATGCGTGACAAATGTGGGTTGAATGAGTTCTGGTTCAATCACTTTCTCGAACACATCATTTGTGATATCAACATCATCCAATTCCGGATTAACTTCAATTCCTAGGTCACTACATTTCCTAATCTTCTCTTCTCTCGGCCGGGAAAACCAATCCGTGTCATCAACCGCCTCTAAAATGAGATCTTTGTACTTTACTCTCCTCCACTCCCCCTCGAAATGTATTTTTTTCCCATCGTGCATCTCAATGTCTGTCTTCCCCAGGACGTCCCGGCAAACTGTCAGAATCATTTCCTGAACTAAATCCATCATATCGAGGTAGTCTGAGTAGGCCTGGTAGACTTCGAGCATGGTAAACTCCGGATTATGACGGCGGGATAACCCTTCGTTTCGAAAGATCCTTCCAATTTCGAAAACGCGGTCGAATCCTGCTACCAAAAGGCGCTTGAGATGCAACTCGGTAGCGATCCGCAAATAGAAATCGCAATCCAATGATGCAAAATGTGTTACAAAGGGTTGAGCCGAGGCACCACCGGCCTCCCCTAAAAGAACTGGAGTTTCTACTTCCATAAATTCCCGTTCTTCTAGAAACGAGCGTATTCGCGACACAATTTTCGACCTTTTCATGAATCGCTCACGTGACTCAGGATTTCCGATCAAATCAAGATATCTTTGCCGGTAGATTTGCTCGCTGTCCTTCAAACCGTGCCACTTTTCTGGAAGGGGCCGAAGGGCTTTCGACAAAAGTCTGTATTGCTCCACCCGGACTGTGACCTCACCTGTCTTGGTTTTGAAGAGCAGTCCTTCTGCACCAATTATGTCTCCCAGGTCGAGTTTTTTGAATTCGGAGTAGATCTCGTCTCCAACCATGTCCCTTCGGAAGTAGAGCTGGATCTGACCATCTCGATCTAGGATTTTTACAAACGCAGCCTTTCCCATTAGCCTAATCACCATCAATCGACCTGCAACCTGGACCCGCTCGGCCTTCTCATCGTCAGTATAGATCGATTTCGCCTGAGCCGAAGTATGGGTTTGATCACTGTTGGCCCGGAAAGGGTCCTGCCCCTTTTCGCGTAATTCCTTGAGCTTATCTAAACGAACCTTAAACAGCTCGTTCTCATGTTCTTTCTTCTCGTCCGTCACTGAATTCCAGATTCGATCTGGTAATAAATTTTGTTTATGATTTGGGGGGAATGGGTATGGAGCGAAATTCTTGAAGTGGAGTACTTGCTGGCCGGAATCACGTCTCGATCGGAAACCAATTAGATCAGGTCATTAATCATAAAATCACTCAAGGGCTCGATACCAAACAGCTTGAATTCCATTCTGCTCACTAAAATACAATTGGAGATAAACAAACGCACTCACAAAGATGCCCGTTACTCGTTCGGCCAAGATTCATTATTTCGAAGATAGCGTCCATTTTGAAATTCGCAAAAAAAATGCTCGATCAAAGGATGCCGAATAGGCTTTCCCCTAGCGTCAAGCTTAAGGTTACACTGTGCTACATAAGTCGTCTGCTGGCTACCATCAACCAAAACATGATACCAGGGCTGATTTCGTTCAGGCTGCGTCTGATTCGATTGGTACCATTTGTCACTTGCTTGACAAACTTCATCAACCTCAACCACAACCCCACGGTATTCGTAGTGGACATGATACACAAGCTCTCCAGGAGTAAATATGGGACTCGGAGACGACAACTCGTAATATTCCCTAAGACCTATCATCCTTTCTCATCCGTTTCCAGGCTAACTGAAGACCGCCCACACCATTGTCAATTGAGAATAGTTAAGGGGTACGGGTTCATATTTCGCGTTTTACTGATTAGAGCTGCATTGAAGTGAGTGCACACAACCTTGTAAAGTGACCTATTGATAGTATCCATGCCTTACGAAGGACAGATCGCTTTAGCGATCACCATTTTCTTTTTTGCAGTTGGACTGGCAACATCCTTTCTGCCTATTATCCCCGGCTCCTTAATTACCTGGATAGGGGTCCTGATACACAAACTCTGGCTCTGGGAGGAGTCAGTCTCGTGGACGTTCTTCTGCATAGCAACATTCCTTGTAATACTGGCGCAGCTTGTGGATGTCGCTTTTACCTACTGGG
This sequence comes from uncultured Opitutales bacterium, assembly GCA_964542645.1. GTDB lineage: Bacteria > Verrucomicrobiota > Verrucomicrobiia > Opitutales > UBA2987 > Moanibacter. Next base: position 72,935 of record CAZIUG010000006.1, read on the forward strand.
GTGCAAAAAGATTCGGCGCCACTTGGCGAGGGGGAATGGGTGCCATCTTTGGCAGTATACTGGGAATGATCTTTTTCAATACCCCTGGCCTAATCTTCGGCCCAATCGCTGGTGCAATCTTAGGGGAACTCTTAGGAGGCCGAAAATTTATAGACGCTGGAAGGGCTAGTATCGGCACCCTCGTAGGTGGAATAGCCGCATTTTTTTTCAAACTGATGATTACCTTAATCATAATTGGTGGTTTCATCATGGAACTTTCAAGTGTTGTTTGAACCTAAACGAGGACCGGGAAGAAGACTCACTCTATACTGATCGGTGAAAATACTGAGCCCATCAGATAATTCATTTTGTCCCGCTTCCATCAACAGATCTCCTGTTTCAATACCTGTTTCATTCTCTTTTCTTGACCCCAGCAATTAGAGTACATTCTTCTGAGATCGAAACAGCATCATATAGTTTATTATTTCACCTTTTCTGTTCGCATCGATTTTTGGCCTCTGCCGCCATGGAATTAAGTAACTTCGAAACCAGACCTCTACCCTTTGTCCCAGACGTAACCGCACCCGATGGTTCGGATGTCAGAATCCTCCTTGCGCTAGCAGGGGGAAGCATGGCCCACTTTGAGCTGAGTCCCGGAGAAACATCAATCGCAGTCGCACACCGTACGGTCGAAGAGATTTGGTACTGTCTGAAAGGCCATGGTGAGATGTGGAGAAAACAACCCGATTGTGAACAAGTCGTTGCTCTGAAACCGGGTATCTGTCTGACCCTTCCAATCGGTACCCATTTCCAATTCCGAACCCTAGGAGAGAAACCCTTCTCTGCCGTCGGGATTACTATGCCTCCTTGGCCTAATGTCAATGAAGCCTATAAGGTTACCGGAAAATGGGAAACCACTTTCTCGCGAGCAGAGAGGTAATGGATACAAGTTTAATATTTCTCCCCCGTCTTTTTAAACAAACCGGGACAAACAATCTTTAGATTTCTATCCAGTTGCAATGTCACCTAAAGGCCATTTCGTTAGAGCTCCAGTGAAACAGGATTATCCAAGGACCAAAGAAATTTTGGAGCACGTCGGTCCTTTACCGTCAGTGCCAAAACAAGGGAAGGTTCTCAATGAAAAGGATTTGCACGATAATCTAACCTCATTTCGAGAACTCAATAAGACAACGACTGTTATCAAATTTCCAGGCCCAGAATTGGATATCCCAATGTATATCAATGAGTTTTGGACTTCGAGACAGCGGATGGGACACTCCCTTCACGAGATCTCCTACCGGGCCTGCTTTAAACCACAACTTCCTCGTTTTTTCATCGAACGGCTAACCCGATTCGGCGACGTGGTTTACGACCCTTTCATGGGCCGTGGCACCACCCCAATCGAAGCAGCACTGATGGGTCGCAAACCATTTGGGTCCGACATTAATCCCCTTGGGAAAATTCTGGTCAATCCGAGATTGCATCCTCCGGATCTTTCCGAAATCGAGGGCCGCCTCTCACAAATTGATCTGGAACCCAAGACGATTATTCAAGGGGACCTGTCCGCCTTCTACCACAATCAGACGCTAAAGAGAATCACTAACCTCCGCAACTATCTCGCACTTAGAAGAGAAAAAGGTGAATTCGACTATCTAGACGACTGGATCCGAATGGTAGCAACCAATCGACTCACTGGTCATTCTCCGGGTTTCTTTTCAGTCTATACGCTTCCTCCGAATCAAGCAATCTCCATCAAATCTCAGTTAAAAATCAATAGAGACCACGGACAAATCCCACCGGACCGTGACGTAAAAGAGATCATCCTTCGAAAGAGCCGTTCAATGCTCCGAAAACTAGACGATGTCCAACGTCTTCAACTCTATAATTCGAAAAAGGATGCCTTTTTTATTACAGGGACCTCCGAACATACTCCTGAGATTAGGAACGAAAGTGTTAACCTCGTTGTCACATCCCCTCCTTTTCTCGATGTTGTCTCCTATCAAAAGGACAATTGGCTCCGTTGTTGGTTCAACGATATAGATCCAACCACAGTTCCCATCTGGCAAATCCGAAAATCGGAAGAGTGGCAATTAAAGATGACTAAGGTCTTTCACGAACTAAGACGTGTTCTTGTTCCAGGCGGTTTCATTGCTTTTGAGGTTGGGGAAGTAAGGAGAGGGAAGTTATTGTTGGAGACCTTGGTTGTCCCAGCTGCTATCAATGCTAACCTCGAGCCCCTCCTTATCATCATCAACGACCAGCGTTTCACCAAAACTGCTAATTGTTGGGGTGTTTCTAATTTAAAAAAAGGGACCAACACAAATCGAATCATTTTGATTCAGAAATCGATCAGATAGGAAATAATTGGCAAAATCAGTTAAGTTCCTGATAATTACAGACACCTAATAGGACGATGACCTCGCAACCGAAACCTTCCTGGCTTAGGGCCCGTCTACCCAATGGGCCACGCTACCAGTTTTTGAGACAAGTCGTGGACAGCAATGATCTCCACACTGTCTGCCAGAGTGCGATATGTCCGAATATGGGCGAGTGCTGGTCCAGGGGTACCGCGACATTGATGATTCTCGGGGATACTTGTACCCGCTCCTGCTCTTTTTGTGCCGTGCAAACCGGCCGCCCAACAGAATTGGATCTGGGGGAACCTGCCCGGGTTGCTCAGGCAGTAGCCAAAATGGGTCTGAAACATGCCGTCATTACATCGGTTGCTCGCGATGACCTAGCCGATGGCGGCTCTGGAGTATGGGCTGCCACGATTCGAGCGGTCCGGAACCTTAATCCAGAAACTTCGATCGAAGTCTTGATACCGGACTTCCAAGGTAGCATAAAAGACCTCGATCGAGTTCTGGATGCTAATCCAGACATCTTGAATCATAATATGGAAACGGTCCGGAGACTACAACGGCCGGTTAGAAAAACCGCCACTTACGAACAAACTCTAGGTGTACTGGACCATGCCAAAACCAGAGGATATTTAACCAAATCCGGACTCATGCTTGGAATCGGCGAAAAGCAAGATGAGATTTCTGATACTCTACTAGATCTTAGACAAGTCGGAGTTGAAATCATCACAATCGGACAATATCTCCAGCCTTCAGCCCAGCATTCCCCGGTCGATCGTTGGGTTACTCCAGAAGAATTTCATCAGTGGCATGAGTTCGGTGTCTCAGCCGGCTTTGGGGTGGTCGAATCGGGTCCGCTAGTCCGCTCCTCCTATCACGCAGAAGAACAGTCAGAAAAATACGGCCACTCTACAAGGAATGTGTCGGCGTGAAACTGGAAATCTAATTCATCCCCTTTGGAGGGGTGTTTCTCAGTGAAAAGTTAACCTTTCATAAATTGCTCGAATTTCGTCGAATCCAATGGTAGTGCTTCCCCATCTATCCTAATCCCCGCCTACACTTTTCTAGCCCTATGCAAGTTCTAGTCGAATTCTTCCAGTTTCACACTCAATGGCTTTACAGGTTAAGAGGACCGTCCTGCGTATTTCTTCCCGTATAATTTCTTGCCAAAAAGCTCTGAATCCGGAAACCTCAGCCTCTCTTAGCATTTGTTATGCAGATTTCTATTGAAGACTTCTACGAAGATATCATCGACAAAGCTCAGTCGGGATTGGGACTGAATGATGTCGAGGTCGTTAATCGGGCGGAAATTTCACAAAATGAACTTGATGCCGCTAAATCAGGCGAGTTTCGGGAGCAGGTTGCTCGCGCTCTAGCACCGATTCTTAATTTGGACGCTAACTCTCTCGTCGAGGCGGGGCTGAAAGCCTGGTATCCTGATCCCATCGAAATTGATGGCCTGCTAGCCTTTAATACACCCTTTCCTGTTCCAGGATACGCTGAAATGACTGTTAATGCCTACCTGGCATGGGACAAAGGAACCAAAAAATCAGTTATCTTCGATACGGGAGGAGACGCTACCAAACTGCTCCAATCAGTACAGGAATTGGATCTATCGGTTGCCCTCATCCTCCTCACTCACACTCATGGTGATCACATCGCTGATTTAGAACGTGTAGTTCGGGAATGTGAAAATCCTCCCATTAGGGTGCATAAGAATGAAGCGGCCAGGGGAGCAGAGGGGATCAAAGAAGGAGCTAAATTTTCTGTTGGATCGCTTAAAATTGAAGCACTCCTTACTCATGGCCACTCCCCAGGGGGGACCACTTATATCATTTCAGGTCTAGAGAGACCGATTGCAATCGTTGGTGATTCTCTCTTTGCGAATTCTATGGGAGGGGCCAGCGGCTACCACCAACAGGCACTTGGAAACAACCGCGATAAGATTCTCTCACTTCCGGATAATACCGTGATCTGTCCCGGCCATGGACCTATGACTACGGTCGCAGAAGAAAAAGCGCACAATCCATTTCACCCAGAATTTAAGTAGTACAGATTCTCAAACCTTTGGCCCGTGCTATTCGAGGGCCCTTTGAAATGACGGGATATATTGAATTCTAACAGAAAAAGAATGGCAAAAAAGAAAATAGGATTCGTCGGCACAGGGAAGATGGGGGCAAACATGGCTCGACGCCTCAAGGACCGAGGCTACCAGATTTCGGCAATCTATGATGTCCGGAAAGATATCGCCCAAGCTTTGGGTGAAGAACTCAATTCAATCAGTTGTGAAAAACTTGCACAAGTTACGGCAGCATCGGATGTCGTGATTACAGTCGTGACTGATGATACATCTATGAGAAAAATCTACATGGGCAAAAAGGATAGTCTTCTCACCGATGCGGTAGGCAAAATATTTATTAATTGTGCCACAGTTTCGCCCCAGACTCATATCGACGTGGAGAAGGCTGCGAAAAAAGCGAAAGCAGCCTCCCTTGAAGGATGTATGGCATCCAGCATTACACAGGCCAGAGAGGGCACCCTCTACCTCATGGTAGGTGGTGAGAAAAGTACCTTCAATCGGGTTCGAAACATACTCGGTGAACTGAGTCAAGATATGCGCTACATTGGGAAAGCAGGCAAAGCGGCGGAAGTTAAAGCCCTTGTCAATATGGTTATGAATATCAATACCTCCGGACTGGCCGAGGGCCTGGGCTTGGGTCAAGCCCTTGGGCTCGACCTTGACATGTTAAGGGAAGTCTTTTCTCAAACGGGCGCCAATTCGCGCGTCTTGGAAACGGACGGAGAAGATATGCAAATTCGGGATCACGATTGTTACTTCTCGGCTGCACATGCTGCTAAGGATTCCAGTATCGCCGGCATTTTAGCGAAAAAGGCAAAAATTAAACTGCCCCTCAATGATGCCACTGTTTCACAATATCGCCTGATGATCGCGGAAGGACTTGGCGAGCTCGATAAATCCGGCGTGGCCGAACTCACCTTTAAAAATCGACACTTCGCTAAGAGAAAAAAGAAATAAAGGGCTAGAAATGCATAGCCCACTCTTCAGTTGGTAGCAAGCAGCAAGAACCGTTAAAAGCGATGCGACTTAGACCATTTAGGGCATGGCGCCCCATCGAGTCGCTGGCGCATAAGATCGCCTCCCCTCCCTATGATGTAATTACCACCGAGGAGGCACGGAGCCTGGTCCAGAATAACCTTCTAAGCATGCTTCGGGTTATTCGTGCGGAAGTCGACTTCCCACCGAAAACCGACCCATTTTCCGATGCTGTCTATGAAACAGCATGTCGCAACTTCGATGATCTAAGAGAGAAAGGATCTCTCATCAGAGATCCAAATCCATGTCTCTATTTGTATCAGCAACAGATGGGCAATCATATTCAGTGTGGCGTTGTCGCCCTCTGCCATATCAAGGATTACGAAAAAGATTTAATCAAGAAGCATGAAAAAACGCGGCGGGATAAAGAAGATGATCGGACCCGATTGATGAGCGACCTTAGTGCCAATCCTGGCCCTGTTTTTCTAACCTACCGTGACCGTCCCGAGATCGACTCTATCATTTCAAACACTAAGAAAGCCTCACCCCTTTATAACTTCACAGCTGAAGATGGTATACGCCATTCAGTCTGGCAAGTGCCTGAGACCGATGACCTGATAAATGTTTTTGGATCTGTGCCTCGTCTTTATGTAGCAGATGGTCACCATCGTACCGCTGGCGCCACCCGGGTGGCCAAAATGCGGCGAGCTGCCAATCCGAATCACACTGGCTTTGAAGACTATAATTGGTTTCTTTCTGTCCTCTTTCCAGCCAGTCAGCTGATGATACTCCCTTACAACAGAATTGTTAATAGCCTGAATGGATTGTCAGATAAAGACTGCTTAGAGAAGGTCAAAGCGAGCTGCAAAATACAACCAGGGGCCAACCCTAAACCGACCCAGTCTGGCACTGTGGCTATGTATCTAGGAAGGGAATGGCACCAACTATGCCTTGGCCCACCAAAGTCTGACAGCCCTGTTTCACGACTTGATATGAGTATTCTTGAACATCGCATTCTTACTCCTATTCTCGGTATCGACGATCAACGCAACAGTACCAACATCGACTTTATAGGTGGTATCGATAGCATCGAAAAAATCATGTCCAAGGTTGATTCCGGAGAAGCCGCTGCCGGGTTTTCCCTGTTCCCAGTTGAAATCAATCAGCTGATGGAGATCGCTGATTCGGGCAAGAATATGCCCCCTAAAACAACTTGGTTTGAGCCCAAATTAAGATCGGGGCTCTTCATCCATACATTCTAACAATATCGTTATTTTCTAGTTCCCAAAATTGAAGGAAGAATTGAGATCTACGTTTATTAAACCGCTCCCATCCTCCGATTCCATCGGATACCAGCCGCATTCACGGGCTGACCTCGATCTTTCCACTACACAACCCAGCCCGTTACAGTCATTTGAAATTAAATCTCAGGCTGTCTTTCAAGCCCGATTTATTTCAGCGCTTCCGGTTGAATTTCCTTTGGAACTTTTCCACCCGGCCCGCGGTGTCGACAAATCGTTTTTCTCCGGTATAGGCTGGGTGAGAATCGCTGGTAATATCCCGAACCACAACAAAGTACTCTTGCCCATCAATTTCTTCTTTCCTGTTCGACCTCATGGTCGAACGAGTGAGGAACTGTTTGCCTGTCGAAACGTCGACAAAACAGACGGGATTCATGCTTGGCTGGATCGACTCTTTCTTCTTTGCCATTATATACGAGGATCAAAAGTAGCTGTGTAACGAATACATTTAACCCTGGCGAGCCTTGAATCGAGGATCCGTTTTACAAATAACGTAAATCCGACCCTTGCGCCTAACTACTTTACAGTGAGGATGCCTGTTCTTCAGACTCTTTATACTGGATACGACTTTCATTGCTCCTTATCTTCCTGGCAACCCATAAAGGGAATTCGAGCGGTGCCCTATCCCTCATGTCGAAAGGTAGGTACGCCCAATCACACAGAATGAAGCCGAAAGCATCGCACGATTCTTCAGCGCTGCAAGCCAAAAATCTGGACCGCTCCTAATGGTTCTTGAACTATCACCAATATCCTAAACAAGAAAGAGGAGCGCAAGAAAGAGAACTACCAGATATACTGAAATCCCTATCGGCATGGTGCTAGTCCGCACATAGCTTCGAAGGCATTCCATTCTTCGGGAAAACTCCCTCTCATCGATTTTCCCCAACCGCCATATAGATATTGCGATTGCGCTAGGAATACGCAAAGGAAGCTGACTAGAAAAATTTGCTAGGAATGGGATTAATCGCCCGACGAAAACTCGATGAAAAAGCTGGTTGATTCTGTTCAGCGCCAGATCTGCCATTCCATAGATGAAACGTCCCCCTTTCCGGTACACCCAATCGAAATCAATGTTCATGGATCGCAACTGAGGCGGATAGACCTTTCTTAACATGAGAACAGTAAAGGCGAGGGCAGAAAAGAAAAGCAATTGAGTTTGGGTAATTACATGAGTAAGTGTGTAAGGCACATATTCAACTGGATAAGGCAGTTCATTGTATAGCACTGAAGGAAAGCTCCCGATAAAAATACAAATGACCGCAGCCAACCCCATGGCAACAAGCATATGGAAAGGCGCTTCCTTTGTTCTAATACCCGAATCGTGAGCAAAAAAAGCGAAATACGGAATTTTTATCCCAGCATAGGTGCAGACACCGGCAGATGCGAATAAAAGGCAAAGCCACACACCGATACGGCCCTCAATGCCAACTGCCGTTATTACCATTGATTTGCTGATAAAACCACTAAAGAGCGGAAAGGCCGAAATCGACGCTGCGCCAACAATACAGAACCCGGTCGTCCACGGCATTGACTTGTAGAGTCCGCCAAGATCGCTTCCATTAATCCTACCAGTTCGGTAAAGGACTGCCCCCATGGACATAAATAGAAGGCCCTTGAAGATCACATCGTTAAAGGCGTGGGCCACCGCCCCATTCAGTGCCATCGGAGTTCCGATCCCAATTCCGACTACCATGAAGCCTATTTGATTGATCATGCTGTACCCAAGGACACGCCTAAGGTCGTTTTCAATGACAGCATAGAAAATAGGAAATATCGCCATTACGGTTCCAATCTCGACTAATATATCGGTCCCTGGAAAACCTCGAGCAAGCGCATAGACCGCCACTTTAGTGGTAAATGCGCTTAAGAAAACAGTCCCCGTTGGAGTCGCTTCGGGATAGGCATCGATCAACCAGGTGTGGAAAAGGGGGAAAGCGCATTTAATTCCAAATGCAAGGAAAAGGAAAAAGGAAGCAATACTATGCAACTCCATCCTTTCGAAAAGGATGGATCCGGTTTGGTTGTACTGCATCGCAATTCCTGCAATCAGCAGCAACCCCGATGCTATTTGCATTAGAAGAAAACGAATACCGCAGAAGATTGAATTCTGCCTTCTCCTTGCCCAAATCAGGAAAACTGAAGTGATCGCCTGAAGTTCCCAGAATATGGACAAAGTGATGAGGTCCCCCGCAAACACTACTCCGATCGCACTACCTGCGTACATGTAAGCCGTAACGAGCTGGGAAGTATCTCTTACTCGAAAAGAGAATATAGCTCCAAGAAAGGCCGCAATATGAAAGAGGTAACCAAAAAGAAGGCTCAATTTGTCGACCCGGATCACCACCAGCTCGAATTCCATGAATGAGAGTGTGAGACTACTACCTTCCTCTAGACCCAGGAGATTGAGAAACCCTAGTATTGGAAGAAAGAGGTAGACGAAGCGTCGTTTAGAACCAGAGAGGATGGGCAGCACCAAGGAGCCGAGAATAAGAATCAGCGCCGGATGGATACTAATGGTCATAGTAATCTTCCCTTCTCCTGACCTGTTTTTGAAGTAGATATTTGGCCGCCAAAACTAGGACCACACAGGCTACGAACCCATAAATGCCATAGAATCCAAACCAACCCTCCAACGGGAACAAACCCTCTTGGAAACTCAAATGCTTGTGAAGGATGAAAAAAAGCCCATCGAATAGAAAGAGCACTACACATACCGCAACCAAAATTCGGATGACCTTCCGAACATTCTTGGGATCATCAAAAAAGTGTTTCCGCCCATCATCAGGAAGCAATACTACTCCTTTCTTCTCTGCCTCCATCTGTTCCTCGGGCCTTTTCATTTCGCCCCCCCCATCAAACTAGCAAGATGCAGAAAAAGGTCGGGATAAATAAAAAGGAGGAAACAAGCAGTAGCAGTGAATATCAACGGAATCAAACAGGCCAGCGGTGCCTCGGAAATACCTACTCTTCCCTGCTTGGGATCTGTCGGTACAAAATAGGCATTTGCGATAATCGGAAGTAAGTAAGCTATGTTTAGCAGCGAACTCAAAATTAGGATGGCGGTAAGAATTACTTGCCCCCTATCGAGAGTCGCTAGAATCAGATACCACTTACTCCAGGCCCCTCCAAAAGGAGGGAGGCCGGCGATACTGAGCGATCCAATTAAGAAAGCAAACATCGTGAAAGGCATCTGCCGTCCGATCCCAACCATCTCGCTGATCTGGCGCTTTCCAGAAGCAACATAAATAGCTCCGGCACAAAAAAATAGAGTGATTTTCCCGGCTGCGTGCATTCCAATGTGCAGCATGCTTCCGGACAACCCGTTCGGAGATAGCATCGAGATTCCAAACACGATATAACCGAGCTGGCTGATGGTAGAGAAAGCCAGTCTCCTTTTAAGGTCATTCTGAGTCAAGGCAATGAGAGAGGCAGTGAGGATAGTGAAGACGGCTAGCCAAAGAACGAACTTCTCTCCACCAATTGTATCGAGAAATTCCAACCCAAACACTCCCGTAAAAACGCGAATAATACAAAACACCCCGACTTTGACGACGGCCACTGCATGGAGCAATGCACTCACCGGAGTCGGCGCTACCATTGCTCCCGGTAGCCAGGAGTGAAACGGCATTAATCCCGCTTTCGCAAAACCGAAAACAAATAGAGGCAGCAAGATCGCGGTCTCGGCACCCGTTACCTTCCCTGATAAGAACCCCCCATTACTGAAATCCATGTTTCCTCCACTCCTCAGGTATACAAAAATCATCGCCGGCAAGGCAAAGCCGATGGAGGTACCAAGTAAATAGGTTAGGTAGGTTCTCCCCCCAGTCCGAGCTTTCCCGTCCTGATGATGTGCAACAAGCGGGTAGGTTGATAATGAGAGGAGTTCATAAAAAAGATACATCGTGAGCAGATTGGCAGAAAATGCCACCCCCATAGTAGCCGAAATAGCAACGGCAAAGAATACAAAGAATCTCGTTTGGGAGTGCTCTCTAAGTCCCCTCATGTAGCCAAGTGAGTATACTGAAGTTACGATCCACAGTGTCGATGCCACCAAGGCAAAGAGAAGTCCAAGACCATCAACCCGAAACTGGATTGGAAGCCCACTGATAATATTCCATACTGTGAATTCCAGTAATCTTCCCCTCAAGACCTCTGAAACCATTGATAGGATTACACCCAATTTAATTACTCCGGCTATAAAGGTCCATGCCTCCCGAAGATTAGGCCGCCTTCGAGAAATGATGATTGGCAATACGGCCGCCAGTGATATGAGACAGACGACGAGAGGCTTAAGCGACTGGACTGTGGTCATCGGATCGAAGCTCGTTTTGTAAATGAAATTCTTACCATAGCTCGGAATTCAAAATAAACTATTCAGAACTTGAGACTGCAGCTAAACGTTCCACACCTATCCCTTGGGGGTAGTAACAAAAGCTGGCCCATATTCCCGTAAGAACCATAAATTTCAATTCAGTCCGAACTGTTTCGCTGTCTCGCCAATAAATAATGCGATGGGTTGATTCAAGATTCCGACTGCAATAATAATGAGAGCTGATAATACTAACGGTACAAGCATCAATAGAGGCACCTCGTCGATAATAACAGCCCTTTTCTCTACGTGCAGATGTTCTGACTCAATCTTGTGAAAAAATGCAGTTTCAATGATCCTAAAAAACAGAACAGCAATCAGCAAACTGGATAGAAGAAGGGCCCCAACATAAATCCATTGTCCCGACTCGATTCCCCCGCGGATCAGGTACCACTTACTAAAGAATCCACAAGTGGGGGGGATCCCTATCATCGAAAGACCTCCTACCGTTATTGCGCCCATCGATATCGGCATGGTACGGTAAAGACCAGATAACTGCCGAATCTCAAGATTCCCCAACTTCGATCCGATAACGGCAGCCCCGAGAAAGAGACATAATGTCATAAAAGCATCGCTCACTACATGATAAATGGATCCTACAAACCCCGCCTCATTCATCATCCAAATGCCTCCCACAATATACCCAATCTCCGCAACAATCAAGTAGGTCAGCATACGACGTAGATTCACTTGAATAAAAGCAAGTATTGATCCCGCTAAAATCGCAATCACGGCCATAAACATAACCACTTTGGTCCACCCTAGATGCACGACGATATACTGTGCACCAAAAACTGTGAACATCATTCTTATCATTACGTACACACCGACTTTCGTCATTAATGGAGCAATCAGACAACCGGCCGCGCTTGGGGCGAAAAAATAGGCATTCGGGAGCCATCCATGAAGAGGGAAAAATGCCATTTTTATCCAGACTCCAATCATGATAAAAATGAAGGAGATCATGATCGTGATGGAACCGTAAAGCCCTCTGGCCTCTATTATCTGCTGAATGTCCACCATGTTAAGGGACCCCGTCTTAATAAAGAGATAACCCACCCCAATTAGATAAAAGGAAGCTCCTATCGTTCCCATAATCAGGTAATTAAAGGATGAAAGGGTTGCTTGTTTTCTTCCCATTGCAATAAGTGCGTAACTGGTTAAGGAAGAGACCTCCATCAGAACATAGAGGTTAAATGTGTCCCCCGTTAGACACATTCCCATTAGGCCAGTGACAAGCAACAGATAGAGAATGTAGAATGACGGAAGCTTGTCTGAATTCTCTCGCTCCACCGACTCCTTGGAATATAGAGCGGCCATAAGGGCCACCACCAATATAACGAGCACGAAAAGAATATTGATAGAATCAATGCGAAACTCGATGCCATAGGGCCGGGGCCAATTTCCCAGAAGATAGATGATCTCCCCATTTTGTACAACGGTTGACAGTACCGCTAATCCTGTACCCGTCGAAATTGCCAAACTTGCAATTACAATAGGCAGGCAAATTTTTTTCCTCCAAGCCCCAAATAAACTAATCAGAAATGCCGAGAAAAAGGGAGATAGGAGCGTGATCGCCGGATACTGCTCACTCATCTTCAGAATCTATTCGTGCTAGAATTTCGTTTTCCTCGATTGCTCCGTATTCTAAATAGATCTTCTGAACAATCGCGAGCCCGACGCCAAGAGTGCTAACGCCGACGACGATCGCGGTCAGCATCAAAACATGAGGCAACGGGTTGGCATATCTTTTTGCTTCGATGGGACTACCAGTATTTCTCAGAACCCTGGGTTCGTGGTTCTGTGCGGATTGAACGAATTGATTAGCCACCTCATCCTCCAGAATTGGAATAGTGGCATTATCTTTTACTCCGACTGATACATAAAAGAGGATGATTGCAGTTTGAAAAATAGACATTCCTATGAGCTTTTTGATCAGGTTCTTTTTCGCAATCATGGCAAAAAGTCCCATCATCATTAGCACTATGTAGACCCAATAATTGAATCGAGCTACAACTGAATCCAACAACTGTTCCCAACCATTCATATAGTCCGAAATACCTTGTTCTCAAATCTTACAAATCTCTGTCCTAGATTCGAGGGCAGAAAGAAGATCCAGAAATTCCACAACATCGTTTACTTATTTAGAGACCATCCTGAAGCCGACCTCTTGATGAGAGATTCGCGAAAATAACAAACATTACGGTCGCAACTGTAAATCCGACTCCAATCTCGACACCGAGAATACTCAGTGAGCGTGCTTGAATACCAGAAATATGCAGAAGCTTTCCCAAAATCGAGTAATCTAAGAAATTAGATCCGAGGACGAGGCAGAGCAATCCGATCCCCGCATAAATCAGAACCCCTACCGTCGCAAATAAGACCGCTCGACTCTGAGAAAACCTCCGCAAAGTATAAGGTAGATTCCGGGCTAGCGATAACAAGATGAGACTAGAACCAAAAATGATACCACCCTGGAACCCTCCCCCTGGGCTGTAATGTCCATGAGCAACTACGTAAAGGGCAAAAAGTTGAATGACGGGCACGATCAGTCGCACCGTTGTATCAATGATCAAGTCTTCTGCCGGCACATCCAATTTATCTTGTTCACTGAATAGAGTTTCGGTCTTCTCTCTTTTTCCTAGAATGGCAAGAATAGCGATTCCGGCAGCAAAGATGACAACTGTTTCAAAAAGAGTGTCGTACCCCCGGTAGTCAGCTAGTACTGCGGTAACAAGGTTCGGAACAGAAGTTTCTGCAAATGATTCCGTGAGATAATGATTCGAAACACGGTAGCTACTGGCCGGCGACGCCGGATCGCCCCAATCCGGAAAGTCTGAAACAGCGAGAATCAGCAAACCGCCAGAAATCAGTGCCGTGATCAATCCGATGAATTTCAATCCGATGATCTCCTCTCCGTCGAAAAGACCGTAGAGATGAGGAAAACGGTACTTACGCCCGCTCCCACAGCAGCTTCTGTAAAGGCAACATCAACTGCTCCCATCTCAGCCCACAACAAACAGATTAGAAAGCTATAGGTACCCAATACGATAGCTGCTCCAAGCAGATCTTTCAGGCACAGAGTGATACTCGCACTAACAATCATCAAGATGAGAATCACAACGTTAAATTGCCAGATCATGGTTCCTGGCTGTCTTTACTAGATCCCCCTTTTTTCCACGGTTTAATTCCATCATCATAACCAGCTCGCATTAGGGCATGCGTACTAGTCGGGCTCGTGATAGCAATGAAACCGCAGATAGCTAGGATTTTTGCTCCTACTAGAAGTCTAGGGAGTGAAAAATCTTGCAGATAGTGGGCAAGAAATCCCAAAAGGATGAGAAGTGTCGACAGGGTATCTCCTTTTCCTGCCGCATGCATTCTGGTATAGAAATCGGGGAATCGCAATAACCCGACGACAGCTCCTAGGAAAAACAAAAGCCCCATCAAAATTAGGGTTATACTGACTAATTCTGCTATCATTCTTGCTCTGAGACATTTGGTGACGCTTCTCGACTACGAGCAATCTTCACCTTTTGGAAGTACTTTGCCGCCGCCAACGCGGCTATAAAATTCAAAAGAGCATAGGCGAGAGCAAAGTCGATAAACATCTCAACACGCGCGAACAGACTACCGATAATTACTAAAATTACGGTCGTCTTGGTTCCAATTAAATTAACCGCTACGATACGATCCAACGCGGTCGGGCCAGATGCCACTCGATAGAATACCGGAATCATTAGGACAAAAAGAAAAAGACCAGAAAATATAAAGAAGTTGTGCACCCTGCTTATTGTCAATTATCACGTTCGAAAACGTTACCAACTCGTTTCTCCATCTCCCCGCCCACACTAGTTGCCGTCCTCCTACTAATAGCATGAATGAGCAGGTAGTCATCATCAATTTTCACCGTCACTGTTCCTGGTGTCAGGGTAATGGAATTGGCTAGAGCGTATCTGGCAAAGTCTGTGCGAAAAGCTATCTTGTGCCGAATGATCTTAGGGTCAATTAACGCAAATCCCTTCGGAGACAGAGCCAACCTTAAGATATGGATGTTTGCAATAACTACCTGATAGAACAGCCATACCATGTATCCCGGAACCCGCATACCTTCACGTATCCGGGAGGAAAATCGTTTCGAAGCTTCGGCAAAAAGCAAATCGGAAGAAATTAAACTAACGAAGACGGCCGAGAACAATCCAAGAGCAAGATGAAAGGGGTCAAACAACCCGGATAAAACGACCCAAACTAGAAAAAGTATTAAGAAGGAAAAAAAACGAATCTTCATTTATCCCAAGTTCTATTATCCGCAGCCGATTCTCAGTTCATCGATGGATCGATCGGTGCTCGAGCAAGAAAATCAACCAGGAATTCCATCTCGGGACAGAGATTGTCGAGAATACCCTTCCAGAGATCAATACCTTTTAGAGTTTCTATTAAGGATCGATTAATTGGACTGACAATCCAGGTGTCTTGTCCCAGCTCCTCTTCAATCTGCCCTGGTTTCCATCCAGCATACCCAATAAAACCCCGCACTTCCATATTTTGATTCTCTTCAAGTAAAGTCTCTGCTCGGTCAGTGGTAATCGCAAAGTCCCCCCTGAACTCGCCCGAGTCTTCCCATTTCCAAGCTGTAAGGATCAAGCTTCCCGAATCCACAGGCCCCCCACTGTAAAGCGGCACCTTCCCCAGTGGACTATTGGCAAATTGCTTATTGTAACACCCGAGGGTCGTCCCCAGCGGACGATTGATCACCACCCCGAGAGCACCTTCTTCATTTGAATGATTGTTAATCAAAATAACCGTCCTTCCAAAGTTGAGATCTCTCAATTTTGGGTGGGCTACTATGAGAGACCCCGTATGGTTGGCCGGAAATTCACCTAGATCTTTCATCGTTTCAGACTACCTTATTTTTTAACCTTTCAGGAAACGCCGCCTAGTTTACTACTTTTAGATTATAAGCGAATAGATTCTGGGAATTACTGTATGAAACGCAACTTCACAAAACATCTGATTGGACTTTGCTAATCTTAGACTTTACCAACCATATTCAATGGACCTTTCTTCAAATGAGTAGATCCCACATTGATTACAACGCTCCCTTAGTTCTCTCGTTCACCCTAGCCTGTGGTGCCATCTTTGTCCTGGACCGACTCGTCCATGGATGGCTCATTTTAAATTTCTTCTCTATAAGCCGTCCCTTTTCCTTTCTCGATCCCATCTCTTACCTGACCCTAGTCTCTCACGTATTCGGTCACGCTACACCTGAACATCTCATTCTTAATCTCTCAATTATTCTCCTGGTCGGCCCCATTTTAGAAGAAAAATACGGGACCCAGTCGTTACTAACCATGTGCCTTGTGACCGCGCTCATCACCGGAATCCTAAACAACCTCCTTTTTAGCACAGGTCTTTTGGGCGCCAGCGGACTAGCCTTCATGTTCATCGTCCTCAGCTCTTTTGCAAACGCCAAGGCTGGAACCATTCCTCTCACCTTCATCCTGGTTGCCCTCATTTATGTCGGCAACGAGTTTTTCCAAGCATTTCAGGAAAATAACATCTCCGAATTCGCCCATATTCTTGGAGGTGTCTGCGGCAGCATCTTCGGTTACTACCGCAACCGTGGTGGAACCTAGTCCATTACCAAATGCGCAATCCATTAAGTATTCTCACTATCAAGACAATCGCTAGTACTCTCAAAGCAATTAGTCTTTTCTTCTTTTTCACTCAGACGCCCAAGCACTGGGACCTACAATCCCCTAAGTGAGTTGGATGTATCCACCCTTACTAGACAAGTTAACGCCTTCGTAATACGCGTTCTGCGTCCCGCATCTCCGCCTTTTTCCTCAACTCCTCCCTCTTGTCACCATGCTTCTTTCCGACGCAAACAGCGATTTCCACTTTGATCAGGGCTTTTTTTAAGTATAGTCGGGAAGGCACCAAAGCCTTTCCTCCGCTCCGAATCTCCTTTCTCAATTCTTCGATTTCGCGTCTGTGGAGAAGAAGCTCCCTAGGACGATAAGGATCGTGGTTGTCTTCGGTAGCAAAGTCGTACTGGGCAATGTGAGCATGATAAAGAACAACTTTCCCCTTCTCGATGCGAATGAAAGCATCATTAATCTGTGCCTGTCCTCTTCGAATCGACTTTACTTCTGCGCCTGTCAGTACGATCCCTACCTCAACTCTGTCCCCGACAAGGTAGTCACGCCGAAGTTTACGGTTTCGGATCTCGGTGTATCGCTCGCCCTTGTTCTGAGCAACGTTCATGGCTTAGCATCTTGAAGAAGCCACCAGGTATTGCAGGCTAAATAGAATTCAAGAGAAAGGGTCTTGTCGTATCATGGACTACGCGGCAATTGAATGTAGATCTCCAAGTCAAGGTGTGTAGGTTCGAAACCTCACTCCTCTTCCTCTTCTGAATCCGAATCGTAGAGATCGAAATCGATCTTGCCTTCAATAACCTCACGGAGGGCAATATCTTCTGGATTCAACCTTTCCAAAGACTCAACCAAAGGCCTTTGGCCGAACTTTAGCTGTTTCACACGTCTCGACACAACGTTGATCAGAACATTAGGATCCGGAATGATCTTCTGTGCTTCCTGTATATAGTCGTCTCTCAATGTAGCGCTCCCGGTTTGAGATGGAATGGGAAATAAGCTGATTAGCAAAATGTCTGGGCCGGAACCACTTTCCTGTCCGACTCAGCAATCGCCAAAAAACGGAAAACCCGCCACAGTGGATCTTTTATCCCCGAATTTCAATCGGAATTTTAGAAGTTTTTTAACACTATTAAAAATATGAGCAACTTGCGAATCGGTATCACAACCACTGAAACATTTTTAGATGCGGAAAAATTGGCTTCTGCTGCTGTAGAAAGGCGGCTTGCTGCTTGCGCCCAAATTGACGGCCCCATAACTTCGATTTATTACTGGGATGGCGAAATCCAGTCGGACAAGGAATTTCGAATCCTCCTCAAATATCCAGACGAACGTTCCGTAGATCTGCAAGATTGGATCCTCGCTGAACATCCCTACGAAACTCCTGAGTGGGTTATAATTGACCCCGAATTCGTATCCAAAGAATATGAAAAGTGGGTTTTCCAGGTGTGTAGGTAGCTTGTTATCAACTATTTTATAATCGAGATGGTTTAATTTCCTCCTTGAATCCCATCGTAAAATCTCTCTAACTCGCCCCTTTTCAAAATGTCTCAGCATAATAGTTTTAAGAAATCAGGAGGTACCTCAAAGAAACGGAGGAACGTCCTGAAACGTTTCGAACGTATTGCCCTTCTTAGAAAACGCAGCCAGTGGAAAGAAGGGGACTCCGTCTTCTCCCTCCGAAAAACCAAGCCAGAGGAATAAGAATGTTAGGCAGGAACTCCAGCTGGCCGCGTGCCTGGTCCTAGTTCCTCACCCTCTTCTTCAGAGGACTCCTTGTCGCCTTCAGCAACAGGCGCAGGTTCCTTAGTTTTGAGAGCTGGGGAAGTATCGACTACGGGAGATTGGATTTCCCCGTGTTCTAGAATCTCGTGGATATGTTTCCCTTCGATTGTCTCGTACTCGAGAAGAGCTTCCGCAATTAGATCAAGCTTTTCCCTTCGGTCCTCCACGATTTTGTACGCTCTCTCGTACTGTTCATCAATCAAACCTTTAATCGCGCTGTCGATCTTTTGGGCCGTCTCTTCGCTGTAATTCTGGTCTCGGGTTATTTCCTTTCCAAGGAAAACGTGATCTTGATTTTCACCGAATGCCACCGGGCCCAATTCGCTCATTCCCCAGTCGCAGACCATATGGCGCCCTAGTTTTGTTGCCATCTTGATGTCTCCAGCTGCACCGCTGGTAATATCATCAAATTCGAATTCTTCAGCTACTCGCCCCCCCATTGCCCAACAGATCTGATTCAGAACCCGCTTCTTGGCATGGTTCAAAATGTCCTTCTTCGGCATGAACATCGTACTTCCAAGACTCTGACCACGGGGGATGATTGTCACCTTGTGAATAGGTAGTTGATCGTCATCAATCACAGCCGCCACTAGAGCATGTCCCGCTTCGTGAAAGGCAGTGATTTTTTTATCCTCGGCGTCCATCAAACCACGACGTTCCCTACCAAATGCTATTTTTTCACGCGCATTATCTAGGTCGGACATATCGACCTCCTTCTTCTCGTAGCGAGCTGCCAGCAATGCTGCTTCATTAAGAAGATTGGCCAAATCGGCACCGGAAAAACCTGGTGTGTTGCGGGCAACAATACTAAGATCCACCGATTCCGCTATTTTAATCTCTTTGGCGTGAACTTGCAGAATCTCCTCCCTCCCTGTAAGATCAGGCATACCGATAACGACTTCTCGATCGAACCTCCCTGGTCGCAGCAGAGCATTGTCTAAAACGTCGGGCCGATTCGTCGCAGCAACAATGATCACCCCTTCATGTGCATCAAAACCATCCATTTCCACCAATAACGAGTTCAGCGTTTGTTCTCGCTCATCGTTACCTCCGCCAAGGCCTGCTCCTCGCTGTCGGCCTACAGCGTCAATCTCATCGATAAAGATAATACAAGGCGCATTTTTTCGGCCCTGTTCGAACATATCCCGAACGCGTGCTGCCCCAACTCCGACAAACATCTCAACGAAATCAGAGCCACTAATACTAAAAAATGGCACGTCCGCCTCACCGGCCACCGCACGTGCCAATAAGGTCTTTCCCGTCCCAGGTGATCCCACTAGTAATACCCCTTTGGGGATACGCCCTCCAATCTTCTGGAATTTCTTAGGATCTTTCAAAAACTCGACAATCTCCTCGACATCTTCTTTGGCCTCTTCACACCCCGCAACATTCTGAAAGTTCACCTTCTCGCGCTCCCGGGTGAGCATCTTTGCGCGACTCTTTCCAAAACTCATAGCTCCCCTTCCAGCCATCCTCAACTGACGCACAAAGAGAAAATAGAGAACGCCGATTATGATCACGAAGGGAAGAAGAGTGAGAAGTACCTCGGTAAATAGCGTGCTAGCAGGATTCTCTGTAAAGAGTCCCGTTTCTTGCAAACGTTCCAAATTCTCGTCCGTTAGACGTCCTTTCGCCACATAGACATGTTCCTCTCCATGAGGCGCATCTTTAAGAGTAACCGAAATCTCGGTCCACTGGAGACCTCCTGTGGGATCAGACTTTATGCTCCCGTTTGCAATCCGATCTTCCTCAGCCGCTCGAATTACATCCTTAATGGTCCACGCATCATTAGTTCGCGGCCTCGGATCAGAGAAGAAGTAGAGGCTGAATAAGACACTGATGACAACCAACCAAACAAGAATCGGTTTAAAACGATCCGCATTGGGTCCTCGCTGCGTATTTGAGCTTCGGTCTGAATGTTCTTCGTCAGACATTATTATTCATCTCCGGATGAGTACGGTACAAGACGATCATAATCTGTTTGGAGATCTGCAGTAAGTCAACCTAAGAGCAAATCGGGAATCTGGCCTTATTTTGTGAGCATCAGAAGGGGGGATACCCGGACACCATATAATCTCGTCATCGTTAAGAGAGACAATCGGCAGAAGATTCCGTTCCGTACGGGCAATTTTTCTATTTGTGAAAAGATCTTGAAGTTTAATACGGCCAGGTGCTCCAAGTGGACGGTATCGATCACCTGGTTCCCATCTTCTTACCATTAAGTCGGGTATTTCTGCTTTTTCTAGATGCAAGAAGACTTCTTTCTGTTCGTCGCAATTACCCTCTCTTACTTCAGTACGTTTTGACTCGCCCAAAGCCCCTACGGCAACAGAGAGAGAAGCGCCGCACGGAAGATAGACAACTGCAGGAACCCTCACTCTCAACTTCGTCCACTCGAGCTCTGACTTTCTTTCCTCTATCAAAAACTGGCATTTTTTGGTTACAACCACGATTTCTTTCCCCACCTCCAGTCTCAGAAGATCTCCTTCTATTGCTGCCTGAACCAACCTTTCGACCTGGTGACGGCCCAATACCGGTCGTACTTTATTTGTCCAAAGAAAGCGCTCAACGGCCCGACGGATTAGAGCCCTCGGCTTGCCCCGAAGGGGAGAAAGATCAAAGATTCTCCCTTTCCGGACCCGACCAACCATCGAGGTTAGCCACCAGTTAAGTGCTTCGTCATCTTCCTCCAGAAGTTCGCGGGTTCGCCCTGCTCCTTTGATCGCATCTTGGGGCGAAGCTCTCCTTAGCAACGGAACCACTTCATTTCGTATGCGGTTACGAGTGTACTTTCCACTTCGATTGGAAGAGTCCTCTCTCCACTCCACACCCGCCTTAGTTAAAGCATCGATAATCTCCGAATGAGAGAGCTCTAAAAGAGGACGAAGATGGGAAAACCCGTCACGAAATTGTTGAACCGGACGTGGCGCAGCTAGTCCGCCTGTACAACTTCCTCTGGCGATTCGCATCAGCATCATTTCCACTATATCGTTTAATTGATGCCCCAGAAAGAGAATTCTCGAATTACATTCATTCTGGGTTTCCCGAAGGAACTCAAATCGTGCTCTCCTGGCATTTTCCATCGAAACTCCATCTTGGCTTTCCCTTTTCCACTGTTTCTGCGAAAATTTTAACTCGAGTTCCAGC
This sequence comes from uncultured Opitutales bacterium, assembly GCA_964542645.1. Taxonomy (GTDB): domain Bacteria; phylum Verrucomicrobiota; class Verrucomicrobiia; order Opitutales; family UBA2987; genus Moanibacter. Next base: position 94,588 of record CAZIUG010000006.1, read on the forward strand.
GCCATGTCTTCAACAAATCGCTTATCTTCATTAGATTCCCTAGAACGAAGACCGTGATTGAAATGGGCTACTCTCATTAGTTCTCGTTGATGCGGAAAATGTGCAAACAGTAACAACACCATACAGACTGAATCCGATCCGCCCGAACAGGCAAGAACCCAACTCTCTTCCTTCATTCTAGAATTCAGAAATTCGCCTACCTCCGTTTGTAACCGATCGAGGGGAAGTACCCTACCTAGGCTCATCGCTTTCTCCTGCCATTCGCTCATCGAACAAACCCAATGTATTGATAGCGGAATCCGTCAGCTTCTCGCCAAGTTCCACTGATACTCAGCGGGGTCAAGATTAAGTAAATTTTAGCGTCTCCTCCCGAAAGTATTCTTGTAGACTTTCCGGCACTTTGATCGATCCGTCCTCAAGCAAGTTATTCTCAAAGAGAGCAGCAAGGGTGCGTGGGAGCGCCAGGGCCGACCCATTCAGTGTGTGGACAAAGTTAAAGTCCCCATTTTCAGCTCGGAAGTGTATTCCAGCTCGGCGCGCTTGGAAATCAGTGAAATTGCTGCAACTCGATACTTCCATCCACCGCTTCTGGCCACCACACCAAACTTCTAAGTCATACTGCTTTGCATGGGGAAATCCGATCTCCCCTGCGCACATCAACAAAACACGGTAGGGAAGCTCCAGTTTCTTCAGGAGCCCTTCGGCGTGATTCAGTAAATCTTCCAACTCATCGTAGCTACTCTCAGGCTGCACCCAATTAACTAATTCTACTTTATCGAATTGATGCACCCGGTTCAGTCCACGTACATCCTTTCCATAACTTCCTGCCTCGCGCCGAAAATTTGGAGTGTACCCACACATCCGAACCGGAAGTTCGGAAACCTGTACCGTCTTCCCTCGTAGTAAATTCGTAATTGGCACCTCTGCGGTAGGGATTAAGAAAAACCGATCTCCCTCTATTTCGTACATCTGTTTTTCCTTGTCCGGGAGTTGCCCAGTTGCCATCGCACTCTCCGCATTCACTAGTAGCGGTGGATGGACCTCCGTGTAACCTGCTTTCATCGCTTCATCGAGAAAAAAGCTGATCAGAGCACGAACAAACCGCGCCGTATTTCCCACAAAAAACGGAAATCCAGCCCCCGTTACTCGGGTACCCGATTCAAAGTCAACCGCACTTTCAAAACCGGGAATCTCATAGTGTGGCTTCGCTAACGCTGAAACCTCTTCCGGTTCCCCCCAACTTCGGACCACAAGGTTATCCTCTTCACTCTCCCCTTCCGGCACCGTCTCATGGGGCAAATTCGGTACCGATCTCAACTTCTCTTCCCATTTGCTTTCAATCTCCTGCAGCTCCCCCTGCAAACCCTTAACCACCTGCGATAGCGATTTCATCTCTTTCAAACGGGAGTGAAATTGAGCCGAGTCCCTTTCCATCTTTGCCATCTCAGCATTCGCTTTTTTTTGTTTGGCGCGGGCTGTTTCGGCTCTTGTAATTAAGACACGTCGCAGCCGGTCAATTTCGAGAAGAGCTTCAAGATCGCATTCGAACTTCTTTAGTTCAATCGCCTTACGCACCTGATCCGGATTGGCACGAAGAATTCTAATATCGATCATAGAGTTAGTTCCGTTAGAAGTGTTTCGGGCTCAGTGCAAAACTTTATGCAGCGGATCCGAGAAACTACTAGCAGTATTCTCAATTGCTTGTAAACGGGATTCTGAAAAGTCGTTGCGGCTCAAAGAGGAATATACTTGAATCGATGTTCGTATTCACAACTACAAGAAATTTGTGGATTGTCCGTATCTAACACCTTAATATCTTATTCGGTATCCCGATTCACCATATATGATCTTACTGATCACCATAAAGTGCGCTGGATGGCTCATTGCCCATCTCCCCGAGTCAGTCGTCGCACATTTGTGCCAAGGTGCTGGATTCCTTACCCTTCACCTTCATCGTTCAAGAAGGCGAACGATTCTCTCGAATCTCCACCATGCTTTTCCTAAGAAAAGCGAGAGGTGGCGTCGCGGAATTGCATTTGAATCGCTTCGGAGATTCTTCGAAACAGTTTTCTTTTCTCTTGCTTCACCTTATTTCTCTGACAAGCGATATCGCCAAATGGTTACACTTCCAGAGGAGAGCCGGCAAATATTAACCCCCATCCTCAATCAGAATCGCGGTGGCGTTGCTATACTCCCTCACTTTGCACTGGCAGAGGCAACTGCACTGTTTCCCTTGTTAATTCCGGAACTGCCACCAGTAGGAGTTGTCTATCGACCATTTGGTAAACCCCATTTGGACAAATGGCTAAAGCAGACTAGATCTCGCTTTGGTGCTGCTATGTTCCCTCGAAATAAAGGGTTTAATAACGCATTAGCTTTTATCCGAGATCGCGGATGGATAATGGTTCTATTTGATCAAAACGCAGGTGAAAAAGGCGCGCTTATTACCATGTTTAATCGCGTTGCTTCTGCTACTACTTTACCAGGCCTAATGGTCCGGAAGTTCCAGGTGCCGGCAGTCATCGTCTTCCCCGAGCGAACCGCATTTTGGCGTGCGACAATAATTACTCGGATTCTCGAATGCGAAAAAGATGAAGTTAGCGTGACCACCGCTTCTCACCGTTGGCTGGAACACTACCTTTCCGAGAACGATGATCATTGCGCCAATTGGCTTTGGGCGCATAATCGATGGAAATTCCAGCAGCATCATTCGAAGCAACTTTGTATAGCCCACCGGAAATCCTTCTTGATCCTGAATAATAAGAATGAGAGACAGATCTCCCGCAACACACGGCTATGGATCAGAATTCCCAATCAATTTTCTGATGCTCTGATGGTCCTCCCCTTTCTCAAAGCGATTCGGAAAAGCCGAGAAGATGTTGAGTTAACCCTCATAGCACCAGAGACAATGAGTGCTTTTCTTCGGAAAACGAATCTAGCGGAAAATGTGCTCTCCATCCCAATCCAACCAAGGCTGTCCAAGCGCCTCTATTTCTTCTGGCGCCTCAAGAAGATGCATCCGGATATTTACGTAATTCTCGACAATTCAAGCCTTACTGAGACAGAAGCATGGTTGACCGGTTGTCCCAACCGATTTGGTATCCTTAGAAATGGAAACCCTCTGAGCCTTCTTTCCCATTCGTGGGAAATTCCGAATGACCTTGACGTATCGAACACCCATCAAACCACAATCTGGAACCGATTCCTAGAAGAACTGGGTCTCCAGGTTGATCCCGAATTTTCTCCTCTAAATGACCATTCCGACCAGAATCCTGAAGCCAAAAGAATCGGTCTTATATGTGGAGGAACCAGTAGACGGGGAATCCGCTGGCCGATTGGACATTGGAGATCCCTCGTTAACGACTATCTTCTAATGGCTCCGGACACTGAGTTTATTCTCTACGGCTCAAATTCAGATCGTAAAATCACGACCAAGGTTGCCGAGGGCTTTTCAGAGAACAATGTGATTGATCGTGCTGGGAAAACTGATGTTAGCTGGCTAACAAGCGAGTTTAGAAGTTGCCGCATAGTGATTGGCGGGGATACTGGCGGTCTTCACTTTGCCAACTTTATAGGGGCCAGCGTCATGGTGATCTATGGACCCACCAACCCCAATTCTAGAGGTCCTATTTTTAATGCGCCAAGGGAGATTCTTGCTCCCGAGAATTCGCCTCGAAAGAGCGGTTACGCCACCAAGGAAATTACACCCCAAATGGTGTTTAAGCGCCTGGAAGCAATACTATGAGGAGACTACTTCCGTACTTTGCTATACTTTCGACCGTTAAAATGCAATTCTCTGCCGCGGTACTTTGCGGAGTAATTTTCGCTGCAACGAGCGGATTCGGGCTTGCCGCGGTCCTCCGTGAGATACTCTACAAGCTCAGCGAAGATGCAACATTGACTCGCATGAGCGTTTTTCTCCTCGTACTTCAACTTCCCGCTCTCATCGCCTTGCGCGCTCTCTGTGGATTCTTCAACGCCTACCTTATTACCGTTTGTGGATTACGAATCCTAGAGGTAATTCGCATGAGGATATTTGAGAAATTGCAGAAACTTCATCTTGCTTTTTTCGATAAGCATACCAGCGGCGACCTTCTAAGCCGAACGATGAACGATACCCAGGTCCTCCAGAAAACCATAACTGATGTTTCCAACGACCTCATAATTCAGCCGGCCACGCTTATTGCTTCGATAGCTTTTCTCACTTGGATGACGGTTCAGAAAAGTAGCATCGCATTTCTCCTTCTTTTTCTTCTCTTCCTTCCCATTTGCATTCTTCCACTACGCTACTTTGCGAGACGACTCCATCATCGCGCCCGCCAGTTGCAGCAGCAGATGGCATCAGTAACCGAATTTGTAAGGGAGAATTTAAATGCGATCCGGGAAGTCAGGGCTTTTACCCTCGAAGATAGGCAAGCTCGATCATTTCTTGAAAAGATCCAATGGTTTTTCATCCTCCAGGTGAAAGTTATAAAGTATCTAAAAGCAATCTCACCCAGCATCGACTTTATCACTTCTATTGGGATCGCGCTTGCAATCTACTACTCTTACTATTCTGAGATCGGGCTTGACGAAGTCGTCCCCCTCGCTATGGCCCTTCATTTCGCTTATAACCCGGTAAAGAAACTTGGAGTGATTGCCGGAGAACTCCGAAAAGGAATCGCCTCGATCGAGCGAATCGAAGAAGTATTGGATGAGCCCGTCTCAATCGAGAACAGTAGTGATGCCTTTGTTCTGGAAAGGGTTTCTGGAAAGATCGAATTTCATGATGTCTCTTTTAGTTATGGTGATGCTCCCGTTCTTTCCCACATTAATTGTTCGATAGCTCCTTCAAAATGCTACGCCTTAGTAGGACCCAGCGGCGCTGGCAAGTCGACCTTCATCAACCTAATCCTCCGATTCTACGACGTCACCTCCGGTTCCGTTTCAATTGACGGTCACGATCTTCGAAAAGTACAGCTCGCTAGTCTGAGAAACCTGATCGCCTTAGTCGATCAGACTCCCGTCCTCCTCAACGACACCATCTACAATAACATTCTCGTAAGCCGGCCCAGCGCAACCCAAGAGGAGGTTTATCAAGCATCTAAGCGAGCATTTGCCCACGACTTTACACTCTCCTTTGAAAAGGGGTATGAGACGCTTGTCGGAGAAAGAAGTACTCGCCTATCAGGCGGCCAAGTTCAGCGAATATCGCTCGCCCGAGCATTTCTCAAAGATGCTCCGATTATAATCCTCGACGAGCCGACATCGGCCCTCGATTCAGACACTGAGACAGTGGTCCAAATGGCTCTTGAGGACCTGGTCGCTAATCGGACCGTTATCCTTATCGCCCATCGGCCATCGACGATTCGGATGGTAGATGAAATTCTTGTTTTCGAGACAGGACAGATCGTTGATCACGGGAACCACGAGGAACTCTTAGACCGCTGTCAATTCTACCGTAATATCTATGAACGGCAGCTAATTCAGTAAGATTGCTCTCCTCCAATATTTGGAAGCTCCAGGTAATCCAGGCTCTGCGCTGGTTCCTCCTCATCATGCCAGTTGTCGTGCTATTCTTTCGAGAGAACGGCCTCAGCATGTTCCAGATCATGCTTCTTCAAGCAATCTTCTCAGTCTCAGTTCTAATTCTCGAAATTCCTTCGGGCTATTATGCAGACGTTTTCGGTCGCAAGAAGGCAATTGTATTAGGGACAATCCTTGGATCGTGCGGGTTTACCGTCTATTCGCTCTCCCAAGAATTTTGGGGATTCCTGATAGCAGAACTTATTCTTGGTCTGGGCAGCAGTTTTATATCTGGATCCGATTCAGCCTTACTCTTCGAATCACTTAAGGAAACTGGGCAGGAGGCTGACTACATGAAAGCTGAGGGACAGCTGCGATCAGCCGGCAATATGTCTGAAGCAGTCGCAGCCGTCCTAGGAGGTCTCCTGGCAACCATCAGTCTGCGGACACCGCTCTACTTTGAGACGGCCCTTTCCTTTGTCGCCATCCCTTTCGCCTTAAGTATCGTTGAACCAAAACGCGTAGGCTATGACTGTAAAGATGGTAAGCTTCGGGGACTTCTCAAAATCGTATATTTCGCTTTTTGCAAACACGGAGAAGTCTCATGGCTGATTATCTATTCAGCCTCGCTATCGGCCTCGACCCTCACGCTTGCCTGGCTAGCTCAGCCTTATCTCCAACTCGTTAACCTTCCTCTTGCTTTGTTTGGGGTTGTCTGGTTCTCCCTCAACTTTTCCGTAGGTGTATTCTCCCTCCTCGCCCATCGATTTGAAATATTGCTAGGGCGTCGACGAGTCCTCCAACTTTTGGCTGTACTAATGGTTGTGGGATATTTTCTCCTATTCTCATTCCAATCTCTCTGGGGAATCGGCTTCCTATTTATTTTCTATTTCGTAAGAGGTCTCAATACTCCGATTAGTCGCACCTATCTCAACGAACTTGTTACTTCGGATCGGAGAGCCACCGTGCTCTCTATTACAAATATGATCAGTCGTCTTATTTTCGCCTGTCTCGCCCCGTTAGCAGGTTGGATTACCGATTTCTACAGCCTTAAACATACTTTCTTTCTCTGCGCATTGTTCTTCTGCTTCATAAGTTTCATACCTCTCATAACTTTGATAAGAATCGCGGATTGCACTTGCGATCGAACGATTGGACATAAAAAATCACCCTCCCCATAAAAAGATCCTACACCGTTGATTCCTTTTTCCAAGATTGCCGCCATATCTTTCGATGCGGGAGGGACTTTGATTCGACCATATCCTTCCGTCGGCCATGTTTACTCTGAAATTCTATCGAATCACGGGGTTACAGTTGAACCATCACTTCTTAATAGGTCCTTTCGAAGCGCGCTTAAAGAAGAGACAACCGGTCATTGCGAAAGAGTCACCGAAAGTTCAGAAAAAAGTTACTGGTGTCGCATAGTTAAAAAAACCATCGGTAGAACTGTTGATAACGGCCTATTCGGAATTGTCTTTGAGGACCTCTATGAGACCTTCGCCTCCGCTAAACGTTGGGAATTGGTTGAGGGTGCCAAAGAAATCCTCGTCCTAGCCCGGGACCTAGGTTTTCGCCTTTCCGTCCTTAGTAATTCTGATCAAAGATTTCGAAAAGTCTTTAGAGAACTAAATATTTTACCCTTTTTCGAAGAGATTTTCCTTTCCAGTGAGATCGGGATCGAAAAACCTCACACTCATGCCTTCCGGCATGTAGAATCGGTCCTAAAACTGTCACCGGAAGAGTTGTTGCATGTTGGGGACAGTATTGATCATGACGCCAATGGCGCGATCGCCGCCGGTTGGCACCACCTGCTTGTGGGAAAGAACCGGATTCCCGCTCCTTACCGCCAGATAGACTCACTTCAGGAGTTCATACCACTACTCGAAAAAATTACCCTTTCATGAGGTATCCACGTCGAATCGAGAATCTGATCGCTAATTTCCGCTCCCTTCCAGAGGACGAAAGTCAATCAGTTGATCGGCATCCCAGCCAATTCGACTCCCTGCTCGAAATCCTAGCTGACCGATACAAAATCGGAAAACTGACACCAGAGGAAATAATTGCCTCAAATTGGAAGCTTATCATGGGGGAACCCAACGCCAATCGTTGCAAACCTCAGAAAATCGACCGCAGAGACCGTCTTATTATTCTCGTCGCAAACGCAACCTTGCGCCAAGAACTCAGCTTTCACCGCAATATGATCCTCGAAAAAATTCGCCGGCTTAAGAACTGCAACCACATCATGGATATTATCCTTGCTCCGGGTTAGGGGGTTTATCAGATCTGAGTTCTAATTTGCACTTAAATCACTAATTTAATTTGAAGGTCTACTCTCTATCTCGGAAAGATATAAGGAAACAATTTAATACAAAACACTGTTAACCCTATACATTTCTTTTTTCTTGCAAACCTTTGTTGTAACGCCACCCTCATGTCTTTCGCGGTTGGAATCAGTCCTGGAACAAGGGGACTCTTACTCTCAACCGTCATCAATCGGCACATATAGGTACGGGATAGTAGCGAGGGCTGATCTTGGTCCCGCTGTTCCCGATCCCGGGTGCGGCAAAACGCAAATGAAATAATGACAGTTACAATCGACAAGGAATCGATTATCTCAGAAAACCGGATCCATGACAACGACACAGGATCCAGCGAAGTACAAATCGCTCTCCTAACCGCCCGGGTCAATCACCTCACTGAACACCTGCAAACTCATCGAAAAGACTTTCACTCCAGAAGAGGTCTAATCGGCATGACGAGTCGGCGTCGAAAACTCCTAGACTATCTCAAGAAGCACAATCTCGAAAAGTACAATACGCTACTGAAGCAGCTTGATCTGCGCCGTTAGCAATCAGTAGGTCTATTCGTTGCCGCTTTGTCGTGCTGCGAAAATGAGTTTTGCAACTTCGTCAAATTCCTTTTAAGAATTTGACGGTGGCGTAATCCGGCCTACATCAAACCGACATATTCTCGGGAAGGAAATTTCAATCTATGCTAAAACAAGCTCACGAAGTAAATGTTGATGGAATGGGTATCACCCTTTCGACCGGCACCATCGCACGGCAAGCGAACGGTTCCGTAATTGTCAGCCAGGGCGAGACAACTGTCTTTGTCGCCGCCACCGCCGCGAATACCCTTCGAAAAGGACAGGACTTTTTTCCGCTCCAGGTCGATTATAGGGAGAAGTTTTCGGCCGCAGGTCGGTTCCCCGGCGGCTACTTCAAGCGCGAGGGCCGCCCTTCGGATAAAGAGATTCTTACATCACGTCTCTGTGATCGACCTCTCCGTCCCCTATTCCCCAAGGGCTTTATTAATGAGGTTCAGGTAGTAGGTATGCTTCTTACAACCGACCTCAACCAGGATCCGGATATTCTGATGATCAACGGTGCTTCCGCAGCCTTGATGGTTTCCGATATCCCCTGGAACGGGCCGGTGGGAGGAGTCCGAATCGCAGAAATCGATGGCGTATTCGTCACAAACCCCACCCATGAGCAACTTTTCGAGTCAACTCTGGACCTCATATATGTCGGAACCGAATCCGAGATGTTAATGATTGAGGGAAGTGCGGAACAAATTTCAGAGGAGCGATTCATCGAGGCCCTCGACTTCGCACAGGCCGAGGTCATAAAACTGACTTCAGCTCAGAAGGAGCTGGCAGCAAAGTGTGGAGTGGAGAAGAGAGAGTTCGAACTACAAGATTGCGATCCTGAAACTCTAGAATTCGTCAAAGAACATGTCCATGAAGATTTGGGTCGGGCTGTTTTTAAGTCCCAGAAGCTAGATCGGGAGAGAGCCGTGGAGGCCTTAAAGAAACAGACCGAAGAGGCGCTAATCGAGAAGTTTGGCGAAGAAAAATATGATTCGGACCAACTTCGGATGGCATTTGAATCACTACAAGAAGATCTTTATCGAGAGAACATCCTCCAACATGGCAGAAGAGTAGATGGAAGAGGATCGGCTGATTTACGTCAGATTACCTGTCAGGCCGGAATCCTTCCTCGTGTCCACGGTTCTTCATTATTCCAACGGGGAGAAACACAATCGATCGTCATTTGCACTCTTGGAACCGTTTCGGATGGCCAGGAATCGGATGGTTTGACCGGAGGTCCTCGTTCGAAATCGTTCATCCTACATTATAACTTTCCCCACTATTCGGTCGGTGAAACCGGTCGTATTTCTGGTCCTGGACGCCGCGAAGTGGGACACGGCGCTCTAGCTGAGAGATCGCTACTGCCCATCATTCCCGGCGAGGAGGAGTTTCCCTACACTATCAGGCTTGTTTCAGAGATAATGGAATCAAATGGGTCCACCTCCATGGCATCAGTCTCTGGCGGCTGTCTTGCCTTGATGGATGCTGGTATCCCGATCACAGGAGTCGTGGCCGGAATCTCAGCTGGGCTCGTAACGGAAAAGGATTCAAACGGAGCTATTTCTAGGCATGTAGTCCTCACAGATATTATTGGGAGCGAGGATCATTTCGGTGATATGGATTTCAAGATTTCCGGAACAAGGGAAGGTATTACCGGCTTTCAGTTAGATCTCAAGATTCCAGGTCTACCGTCGGAAATCGCAAAAGAAGCTATAGGTAGGAACAAAGAAGCCCGTTGCAGAATCATTGATATCATGGAGGAAGAAATTGCTGCTCCGAGACAGGAGTTGAATCCATTTGCTCCTCGCATTCACAAATTGGAAATCGATCCGGATAAGATTGGAGCCCTCATCGGACCGGGCGGTAAGACAATCCGACGCATTACCGAAGTAAGTGGCGCCGAAATCGATATAAACGAAGATAATAGCGGGAAAGTGCTCATTTATGCTACTAGCAAAGATGCTTTGCAGAGGGCAATTGAGGAAGTGGAAATCGCAATTGGCGATATCGAGGTAGGGAAGATCTATCGCGGAATAGTACGCGGAATTAAGGAATTTGGTTGTTTTGTCGAATGCTTACCTGGGAAAGAAGGACTGGTTCACGTTTCTGAACTAGCCGATTTCCGTGTCGACCAAGTGGAAGATATAGCCGAAATGGGCGGTGAAATGTGGGTAAAGTGTATTGGGATCGACGATAAAGGTCGCGTTCGCTTGAGCCGACGAATCGCCATGGCAGAAAAAGAAGGACGCCAGGTAGAAGAACGGGAAAGACCTTCAGGTAATCAGTCTGGTGGAGAAAGAAAGCCCCGTAGAAGGGATGACCAGGATAGGGGTCGGGGAAACGGGTCCGGCGGCCGATCATCCCGACGACGCGAACAGAAACAAGGGGATTAGCAAATAGAAGCCAGAAGCGACCAAACCCGGAACGACCGACGAGACGATTCCTAAAAGGCTACATCAATTCTTTCTGCGTCACTCCTAGAATAGCTATCGATGCTAACACATTTCTTGGGTTTGATGGAAATTCGACTCTTCAAGGAACACTTGATAACACTTGATAACGGTCGCTCTTGGAGCTAATGCAATATCTATGCAGTGGGGAAAGTTTTATACCCAGACTTGTGCAGGAATTTTCGGACTGATTGTTGGTCTTATCCCTGCAGAATTAGGTTCGCAAACCGAGTCCAACCCGCAACCTATTACACCAGATTTTTCCGGATGGTGGATAGTTAATGAACCAGAGGGTGACACCTTTTATCTTATTGTCAAAAAACTGGGCCGCGCCTCCAGCTTCTACTCGGGTCCCGCTAGCAACGTAATCGACAAAGGCACCTGGCAGTTACAAGACAATCGTCTCCTTCTGCGATGGGAGAACGGATTCCAAGATATCATCATAAAAAAAGAGCGTCGCTATTTTAGGCATTCTTATTTCCCAGAAACTTCGCTCGACGCGGAACCGGACAAAATTGCGCGGGCCCACCGGCTCAGCAAAAAGCGCGTCGGCAGTCTCACGGTATCCGATAGAGATAAAAGAGCCACAACGACGGAACTCAAAAATACCGACTTTCATTCCGGTCGAAGTCAGTTCGTAGGCTTCTGGGAAACTCGAAGAGGAAGAAACAATCCTATCTTCTATTTTTTGGAACGTGGAGGAAAAATCTCTCGTTCAGAAAGCAGTCGGAAAGGTGCCAATATTTCTGAGGGGAAATGGAGGCAAAACGGTTCTGAAATCAAAATCGAATGGGAAACTGATCCGCCTGCGATGATTCGTAAGAATTCAGAAGGATTCGAATTTAACGGGACTGCTGGAAGCAATCGGATCTTCACGGCGCCCATTGTCCGAGTCGATCCTACTCAGGGCAGGGAATATTTCAATCTCAGCCTGGGGCCCACCGCAACTTCTGGTGCATTTGTGGGTTTTTGGCGAATTCCTGACGAAGATGAGTCCTACTTCGTTCACGTCGACCTCTGGAGTCATGCCACTCGAACTCGCTTCGACGGGGAGACCTCAATTCGAAAGCTGAAGGGTCGATGGACCATGCTAAATGAGGGAGTCCATATTGTTTGGCAAAATGGTTCCCAGGCAACCCTGACGGAAACTCCGGATGGGGAAAGCTTTGGCTTCGCCTCCTTTCCAGAAGGCGCGTCTATTTCTCAATTCAACGATAGCGAAATTGAGGTAGAGAAGGTTTCCGAGAAGGAATATGACCGGTACATTTCTGATATCCTTGATAAAATTCAGGCCCGAAAACAATCCGAGCCAAGCAATTCCGCGAACGGAAATGGAAACAAGAAGAGCCCCTGAGAATAATTGATAGTAAGGACCCCCACCCTCTCAAAACGAGGTCGAAGGAATAAATGTCGCCAGAGGGGTAGGATCTCTCCTACTTCGAAATCGATTCAAGGTCTATCAATCGTAGCGACAAGGGAGAAGGGCTGCATCCTTCATTCCATGGATAATTTTTTTGTCAGCCGGACAGAATGTATTGAGGATTCCGCACAGATGAGCCTTCCCTTCCCAAACAAAGAAAAAGGGATTCAGGCGTACTCGCCCCTCCTGAACAGAGAGCCCGCTGTTATCTTGGTATATGGGATGTTCGAGTCGTTTCGGTTTGTGGTAGTCTTGAAGAATGTGCAAATTAGTTCCACTTTGGTCGAGTGCGTTTTTAATTCCTCCCGACCATTCGTTACGCGGCGAGTCTGTGCCCAGTACTACGCTACGGGCTCCCCATGCTAACTCGTTATAACCGCTCATCTTAATAATGTAATTTCGATCTTTCTGAGACGCCTCGCCAAGTTGCTCCCAACACCAGATTGGTTTTCCACCGATGTAGGGAGCATCCAGAATAGCGCTGGGAGGAAGTTCCACCTGATCCATTATCCAGGATCGGGGTATGATCCTTTTCAGAGTATCGAAAGCCGTCCGACTCAAATTTTCACCCCAGAAATCTTCCAGTAAATGATGGTGGAAAAGGGCCAAACTTAGTTTTTCTTCCTGGAAGTGCCTCATTGGCGGAGTCACCACTAACTCGGCTTCCTCCAGCGCCTCAAGCAGATACTCTGCAACGGGAATATTGGCCAAATCAAAGAGCTCCCAGAAACGGTACAGGATGTCAACCTGCTCCGGATTTCCATCTATCGAGGCGCACACCGTTTTACCCAACGGCATCAAATCGCTGGGATGAAAGCAATACACCCTTTTCCCCATCTTCTGCAGGGCATCCGCTAACCATTCCATCTCCGGCCGATAAGTTTGGGCTTCGTCGCTCACAATAATTCCTATGAGAGGGAGTCCATTCTTCGGATAGATCGAGGTAAGGGCCTTGTAGAATCCGAGAATCATGGCATCATTCTCGCCTACCACCTTATTCTGCTCGTTTTCATAAAGACGGTTAAGAAATGCCGTGAGACCGATTCCGCCCGGAACCGTATCCATCTCGGTCAAAATAAACCCTTCCTCGGTAATCAACAAATCGGGACGGATGACTGGCGGCAGTGAGCCTCGGGTACACCTTGACCTGGAGTGGTTGATGAGCTTAGAGGGTTTTCCCCGGTCAAAGTACGTTGATACCCAAGGCGTTTTTAGATCCCTATTTCGTAAAATCTTTCGATGTTTTGCTGAGCGAGTGTAAAGCGTCTCAAGCGCCTTATAGAACTCTAAGCATGCATCTCCAATCCTCCCGATCTCATCGATCTTTTCTCGAGAGAGAGACCAAGGCTCTGAAGACAACTGCCAGGTCTTATTCTCAAAAAGGGGCTGCTGATCGAAAATTGACCTAAGCTCTTTATAGTCCAGTGTTTCTTTCATCAATCTTTCCTTCTCGTGGAGGGACAGCCTGCCCGCAGCCACGCATCAATGAAATGATCGATATCCCCGTCCATCACGGCCTGAACATTGGGTGAGTCTACTCCAACCCTAAGATCCTTGACCATCTGATAGGGTTGGAAGACGTAACTTCGGATCTGATTCCCCCATCCAATTTCATTCTTCGCACCATAAAAGCGTTCCATTTTAGCACGCTTATCATCCTCAATTTTTTCGTAGATTCGAGAACGTAAGACCGTCATCGCAGTTGCTTTATTCTTAAATTGGGAACGTTCATTCTGGCAGGCAACAACAATACCAGTGGGCAAGTGGGTTAGGCGGACTGCCGAATCTGTCTTGTTTACGTGCTGACCACCTTTGCCACTCGAGCGATAGGTATCAACTCGAAGATCGCTTTCATCGATCGCAATATCAACATCATTTTCCAGTTCTGCTATTACATCTACTGCACTGAACGATGTATGTCGCCGATTGTTAGAATCAAATGGGCTAATGCGGACTAGCCGATGCACTCCCCGCTCAGCCTTGGCATAGCCATAGGCATTGTCTCCTTTGAGGGAGATGGTGGCACTACTAATTCCCGTCTCATCTCCAGGTTGAATGTCCTGAATCTCCACGGAATACTCCCGCCGTTCCGCCCATCGGAGGTACATTCGAAGCAGCATATCAGCCCAATCACAGGATTCCGTACCTCCAGCTCCAGCATGAATGCTGAGAATGGCATTACTCTTGTCATGGGGCCCATTGAGAAAAGATTTAAGCTCTAGAACTGTTAGTTCTTTTCGCAGCTCGTTAACAGATTTTGATATATCTTCCTCTAATCCTTCGGAATCCTTACCATTCGTCTCCGCCACCAAATCACACATTATTTCCAAGTCTTCAACTCGACTTTGAAAATCAACAACCTTTTCAATTTCTCGTTTAATCTGGCTCAACCTGCTCGATGTTTCACGGGACTGTTCCTTATTGTCCCAAAACCCAGGCTCTCCCATTGCTGTCTCTAAGCGGGACGCCTCCTTCTTTCTGTCTTCTACTTCAAAGATACCTCCAAAGGTATCCAGCTCGTTTAACGAGCTCCTCGACGCTAGTGCGAATTTCCGGATTAAGCATCAGAAAAATTTAAAAGAGAAATATAGGATCCTTTTCAAGCCTCAAAGAACTAAGTAGTTCGGAAAAATCAAAGATACCTCCAAATTAAGCAACCTGAAAATCTCTATAATTGTAGACAACACACTTTTCATTGAACCCTATTCATAATTGCTACAGGCCCATGGACCAATCGGTTCTGGAAACGCATAACCTGCGCCCCCAGGGGGGCCTAGCTTAGCTTACGACCAGGTATTAATCGTACCACCTACCGCCGGAAAAGGATCACCAAAATAAATTAGGCGACTCCGAGCCCTGGTTCCGACTCTATGGTCGGAACCTGTCGAAAAATCTATCCGCTCCTACAGGGGAAAGCTACTTTTCTACTCTTTGCGACTCCCTGTAACTGTAACCGTCAAACCCGAGGCGGATAGATCGAGGCCGATCGGCCAATCGTAAAATGACGATTATGCGGCCGATCGGCCTGATCGTTCAGTTTATCCGCTCGCTGAATTCAATCCCAACCGGGAGAGAATTCTTTTTACGAGGACGGTCACCACACCAGCATAAAGAGCTACGCTGAGCTGCCCAACAACAGCATCCAGATGAGCACCAATCGCTTGTATGTTATTTAGCACATCCGCTTGCGCGGCAGCGCCAACCGCAAGGGCAACAACGAGGAAGCTTGTCGCATCCTCAGCGTCGACTGCCATTGCACCATAAATCAAGCCAAGAACAACTAACGCGAGAGGCAATATACCTGCCGAGTCCACTGTCGCTAAGCCCTGAACGAGTGATATTAGGACGATCAAACCCACTATAATTCTTGTGGCCATTTTCTTATCCTTAACGTTTGTGTATTAGTAGCCTCCATTCTTTCCCAAAAAAGGACAAGATATGGAGAAGAGGAGATTTGCTACCACGAGCGCAAGATGTTGTAAAGCAATAATTGCATGTCCTTTTATCTAAACTTCTGAAACATTGTTGAATTAGCATAAAATTAAAGAATTCCCGTTGTCGCTTCCAAGGTCAGGAATCGCCCAATTTGGGAAATACACATTGCAATGATTGATCCTTCAAAAGTAATCGAAATTGGGAAAACCGGCGTGTCTGTAACACAACTTGGCTTGGGGGGTGCACCTCTTGCTGGAATGGAACTCCCGAATGGGATCTATGGTGGAACTCCCTTTAACAAAGCAATCGATCTGATTAGAACTGCCTACGATGTAGGTATTCGATACTTCGATACTGCTCCACTCTACGGAGAGGGGCGAAGTGAGAACCGGTATGGTGCTGCATTGAAGGACTACCCATTCGAATCCTATACCCTCTCCACCAAGGTCGGTCGGTTACTCATACCCGAAAATCCTAAGAATACCGAGCTCCTTGTTGATGACGGTATACCGCGATACAAAACTAATCCTGACTATAGCCGCGATGGCATTAGACAATCGCTAGAGGAAAGTTTAGACCGCCTTGGGTATGAGAAGGTGGACATCCTCTACGTACACGACCATGACTTCACCGGGCAGCTTCCAGAGAGTACATTCACAGAGGCCCTAACCGCCATCTCAGAATTGCAATCTGAGGGTGTTGTTAAGGCTATAGGCATGGGCATGAATGAGATTGAAATCACCGGAAGAATGATTGAACGCTTTGACCTGAACATCGTCCTCCTTGCCAGTCGCTACACCCTGCTAGACCAGTCTGCCTTATTAAATTTCCTACCCCTTTGTCTTAAACGCGGGGTTCAGCTGGCCATCGGTGCTCCCTTCAACAGCGGAATTCTTTCGCAAAACATTAGTGATACATCAACTTTCGACTACAAAAAGGCGCCACCTGCGATCCTTGAAAAGGCCCGAAGGATAAAAAAAGTCTGCGATCGTTACTTAGTCGATCTAAGGGCTGCTGCCCTTCAATTTCCTTTTGCTCATCCCTCTGTCGCTACCATTGTTCCTGGTGCTAAGAATGTTGAAGAAGTGTCTCAAAACATTCAATTGCTGCAACAAGACATCCCGTTTGAACTCTGGTCCGACCTCAAGAAAGAAAACCTCCTATCGAATGAGGCGCCGACCCCGTAGCAGACCGAAGTAAAAATTCCCTTTCAATTATCGCCTTTCTCCGTTCTGCATATTCTCCTCTTGTTCTCATCTAAGCATGAATTGAGAATACCCTAATCCGAGTTAATAGAAAGAGGCTCAGGATGTGCCGGTCATTTCGATCGAAACACTACTCCTCCTTTGAAGACTTTAATTTATTGCTTAGATCTCTGGATTTAGCCTCAACAAATTGAACGGTAATCCTAACCCCTTGAATCACCTTCCATAAAAACCGGGCAAGACAGACAGTGTCAGTCTTTTAAGAAATACAAGGTGGACTCCTGCAGTATCTGGCAAATGAGATGCTTGTTCCAACATTCCTTGCAATCCACGATCTTGATCTCCAGTTTACGAAACAAATAAATCCGCTATGAGTCCAGAACTCGGATAACCCTCCTTGTCAAAAGAACAAAAATAACCAAATCTCTTCTCGTATGGGAAACAAACCTGTCACCATCCTGGGAGGCGGTAACACCGCCTTCTCAATCGCGGCCAAACTCACAATTGAGGGCTTCCATATAACCCTCTGTGAAATCCCGGGCTTTGAAGAAACTCTAGAACCGATTGAAACCGACAAAAAGATTCAGCTACTCGGCGCTGCAGGGGAGGGATCCGCAACGATTCATAATGTCACATCAAATGTACAGCAAGCCATTGAGGCATCTGATCTCATCCTTTTAATCGTTCCAGCCTACGCACATAAACCATTCGCAAAAGCCTGTGCAAGCCACCTGAGTCCAGAACACACTGTAGTCCTTATGCCAGGGACTCTTGGGGCCCTAGAATTCTCTCGGATCCTTGTCGAAGCAGGCCGACCCGGCGTTACTTTAGCTGAGGTCGACACAGCACCCTATGTCTGCCGAAAAACAGCACCGGATACCGCCACTATCTGGGGAATCGTTGAGAGTCTGGGGTTAGGGGTTTTACCAGCAAATAAGACCGAAACCGTTCTCTCTAGACTTGATCCCCTTTTCCCTGGCATTTACTCTTATCCCGACGTAATGGCCTGCGGACTCGCCGCTATGAACCCAGTCGTTCATCCAGCGGGGGTCTTGCTCAATGCCGGACGTGTCGAATATTCAAGAGGAGAATTTTGCTTCTATGAGGAAGGGGTTACACCTTCAGTGGCAAAAGTGATCATGGCAATTGACTCCGAACGACGCGCGATCGCAAAAGCACTGGGCTATAACCTTTCCCCAGTCCATGATGCCTTTCACGAGGCTGGATTTGGACCTAAAGGTGACCTCTGGGCCACCATCAACGGAAGCTGGATGCTCACTCGGCTTAAAGCGCCGGGAACATTGGAAAGCCGTTGGCTCACCGAAGATATTCCCTACGGCATAGCTGCTTGGAGCTCAGTGGGAAGGCAATACCAAGTCGCGACCCCTACCATGAATGCGGTCATCGATATCGGTTCCGTGGTAATGGGATTCGACGCCAGATCGGAAGGGCGGGGTGTCGAAAAATTGGGGATTGAGAATATGTCGTTACCCGAGTTGAAACAGTTTCTTCAGGAAGGAATAAGTTAATTGGGTTCCTGTCATTTTCCGTTCCGATCAGTAGCAAGTATAACCCTGAGTAGTCCGGACCCTCGCCGAAAATCCATTATCTGACACTCCATTTTCTCGGCCCTCAATTCCGTTGCCCTTTCTTAATCCGTTGGCACTCCTTTCCATATCCCCGATCAATCTGCCCTTACTGCTTTGGTTTCGATCTTGGCGCGCCCGTCCATCTATTATTAATCCTTCATTTATGTTTCCAATAGTACGGCCGAGCATAAACACCCAATTGGTTGAGCTCGTCTAGTATTTTGGCCATGCAGCAGCTCCGGAAACTCAAAATAGCCCTCCTTTGCGGCGGTCCATCGAAGGAGCGGGGAATTTCACTTAACTCGGCGCGGTCGGTTTGTGATCACCTTCATTCGGAAAACGTCGAAGTCATTCCCTTCTATATTTCCCTCAGGAACCGAATCCATCGATGTTCCCGCGCGCAGCTATATTCTAATACACCTGACGATTTCGAGTTTAAGCTTGGAAGCAAAGGCGATTCTCTGAACAAAGTTGTACTTTCCAGACTTTTGAGGAACATCGATCTAATCTTTCCTGTCGTCCATGGAACAATGGGAGAGGACGGTCAGCTACAACGAATCCTAGAAACAATCGGCCTTCCCTTTATTGGCTCATCCTCAAAAAGCTGCCGACGATCTTTCGACAAATTTAGAGCCCGAGAATTTCTCCAAAAATGCAACTACTACACAATTCCAACGCTCCTATTGAAACGATCCGAGGAAAACCACAGGAGGAGACTCCAGGAATTTTTTCGAAATCAGTGTATAAAGAGAGCGGTAGTTAAACCAGCTAATGGGGGATCCAGTATTAATGTTTTCTCGGTCTCATCAGTCACCGAATGTCTCGATCGTATCCGGCATATCCTGACGGACAAACGATGCCATCGGATCATCGTGGAACCCTTTTGTATAGGCACCGAGTTTACCGTCATCATCATCCAGAATTATCAAGGCAAACCCGTAGCTCTTATCCCAAACGAAATCGAAATCGACTACAGTGGGAACCAAATCTTCGATTATCGACGGAAATATCTACCAACCCAACAAGTAACATATCATTGTCCTCCCCGTTTCCCGCCCGCCACTACAAAAGAAATCCAGGGCCGCGCGGAGGAACTTTTCTCTCTGTTCGAACTAAATGATTTTGCAAGATTTGATGGATGGCTCCTGCCTGACGGCCAGATTTGGTTTTCCGATATTAATCCCATATGCGGGATGGAGCAGAACAGTTTCCTCTTCATGCAAGCAGCGCGAATCGGGCTTAGTCATCGCGAAATACTACAGTACGTTCTCGGAAGTGCTTGCCAGAGCCAGGGTATTACAGTTCCAAAATTTTGGGCTCCGAAAAAGCAACAGCGGATTCCCGTTGACGTTGTCTTCGGTGGAGATACTTCCGAACGACAAGTTTCAGTGATGAGCGGCACTAATGTCTGGCTCAAGCTAATAAACTCACGAACCTACGAACCTCGGCCTTGTTTTCTCGACCAACAAAAGAATGTTTGGACCCTTCCCTACGCCTATGCCCTCAACCACACTACTGAAGAAATATCCACGCTCTGCCGCCGAGCCCAGACCAATGAAAAATTACTGGGCCCATTTCGAACACGATGCCTCAAGAAATTGGGTGCCATAGGAACTCCAACTTCTGAAGAAAATTTTCTCCCCGAAAAATCCCACTTAGCAGATTTCGTGAAAAATTCCCCCGGTGTCTTTATCGCTCTTCATGGAGGAATGGGAGAAAACGGAACGCTCCAAAGCATACTCGAAAAATCAGGAGTGCCTTTCAGCGGATGCCCTGCCGAAGCATCACGACTTTGCATGGACAAAGTCAAAACGGCGAGAGCTCTTGAGCCCCTTCATTCAAAGGGAATCTCCACAGCCTTAAAAATGAATGTCCAGATTCAACGGATCGCAGATTTGGATGCTCGTGACTATCAGAATCTCTGGCAAGACCTCAAGGAACAGCTCCAAAGTGAAACTCTGATAGCTAAACCGATCGGCGATGGGTGTTCTGCAGGAATCGCACGTCTCTTCACATCAGATGACCTCAAAGGCTATTGCAAATATGCTCTTCAAGGAGCGCCTTTCATACCAAATGAAACCCTCCAAGGACAAACCGGTGTGATCGAAATGCCGACCCGTCGAATGCAATCAATTCTTTTCGAAGAATTCATCGAGACTGATCGAATCGAAATCATAAGGGATCGGCTTCACTGGAAAACAAGGACCGGCTGGGTCGAGACCACAGTCGGCGTACTGCAAACCAATGAACGCCTGCATGCCTTCTCCCCAAGCCTCATTGTAGCCGAAGGCAACGTCCTCAGCCTGGAAGAGAAGTTTCAAGGAGGCACCGGTATCAACATTACCCCGCCGCCAACCTCCCACGTCTCCCACTTCGCCATTCGCAGGGCAAAAGCGCGGATAGAACAAGTAGCCTCCGTCTTAGGGATTCGCGGTTTCGCCCGGATCGACGCATTCATGAATGTCGAGACCGGAAAACTTATTATTATCGAAGCTAACACCGTGCCGGGTTTAACTCCATCCACTGTACTCTTCCAACAAGCATTAGCCGAAAGCCCAGCCCTCTATCCGGTTGATTTTCTAAATAAGATTCTCGACGGCTCGCTAAAGAGGGTGTCCAGACCCTCCCTAAAATCGGGGTTTAATCACTAAGATTACAGCTGCCCTACTATAATCTTTTAAGAAAATCTAGGAGTTTCCCTACCGGAAAACAGTTTGTAATTCGATTTTATCGATTCTGCGGGGTTTGATAACGCAAAAGCAACCATGCTATGTTCCCCCTATCGAGAACATAGCATGAAATCGGTGCATTAATTAAAAAACCCTCCGTCTCCCGAAGGCGACGGAGGGCCAAAAGATCCTGGCAATAACCTACTCTCGCACGACAACTGGGCCGCACTACCATCGGCGATTGAGGGCTTAACGAGCGTGTTCGGAATGGGAACGTGTGTTTCCCCTCATCTATACTCACCAGAATTTAGATTTGAAAATCACTTAACCCATTACTTCCCTTCATTATGGGACTTGAGATACTCAAATCTAAATTCCGACTAAAAATCTCAACGGGCAGACACAATCTAACCAACGTGATTTCGATCTCTAGTGAAACTCATTCGAATAAAATAATTTAAGCGGGTAAATTAAGCACCTGTTGAGACGGCACTAAATTTGATGCTGGATAAAACCGATCGAGTAATTAGTACCGGTTAGCTCAATGCATTACTGCACTTACACATCCGGCCTATCAACCTGGTGTTCTACCAGGACTCTTCAGGGAGATCTTATCTTGGGAGGAGCTTGGCGCTTAGATGCTTTCAGCGCTTAACTCTTCCGTGCTTAGCTACCCGGCGATACCGTTGATACGATAACCGGAACACCAGAGGCACGTCATTCCCGGTCCTCTCGTACTGGGGAATGAACCCCTCAAATCTCCTACGCCCGCAGCGGATAGAGGACCGAACTGTCTCACGACGTTCTGAACCCAGCTCGCGTACCACTTTAATCGGCGAACAGCCGAACCCTTGGGACCTTCTCCAGCCCCAGGATGTGATGAGCCGACATCGAGGTGCCAAACAGCGCCGTCGCTATGAACGCTTGGGCGCTATCAGCCTGTTATCCCTAAGGTACCTTTTATCCATTAAGCGATGGCGCCACCACGTGCAACCACCGGATCACTTGGGCCTGCTTTCGCAACTGCTCGACTTGTAGGTCTCACAGTAAAGCTCTCTTTTACCCATGCGCTCTTAAGCCCGATTGCCAACCGGGCTGAGAGAACCTTCGCATCCCTCCGTTACTCTTTTGGAGGAGACCGCCCCAGTCAAACTAACCGGCTAGCACTGTTCCCTGGCCGGATAACGGCACAGGGTTAGATATCTAACAAACGAGGGGTGGTATTTCACCAATGACTCCATTCCGCCCGGAAGCGGAACTTCTCAGTCTCCCACCTATCCTACGCATCGAGAACCAGATACCAATACCAGCGTATAGTAAAGGTCTATAGGGTCTTTCCGTCCTGCTGCGGGTACGCGGCATCTTCACCGCGACTACAATTTCACTGAGCATCTCCTTGAGACAGCGCACAACTCGTTGCACGATTCGTGCAGGTCGGAACTTACCCGACAAGGAATTTCGCTACCTTAGGACCGTTATAGTTACGGCCGACATTCACGGGGGCTTGGGCCCGAAGCTCTCACCTCAGACGTTCACCTTTCCGCATTGGTCACGTGTCACTCCCTATACGTCGTCTTACGACTTAGCAGAGAGCTGTGTTTTTGCTAAACAGTCGGTCGTGCCATTTCTCTGCGGCCCCCTCCACTTCGATTTCAGGTTTAAAACCAAAAGCAAAGTGGAGGGGGCACCCCTTCTACCGAAGATACGGGGTTAATTTGCCGAGTTCCTTAAGGAGATTTAACTCACGCGCCTTAGAATCTTCATCCCGGATACCTGTGTCGGTTTGCGGTACGGGCACCCTATCAACTCCCAACGAAGCTTTTCCTGGAAGCATAACCTTTACCAATCCCACGCCGCACGTAGCATTGTGGTCCCATCACGCCTCAGCCTTGATGTCCGGCGGATTTACCTACCGAACAGCCTTGACGCTTGGACGCAGACAGTCATGACCGCGCTGGCTCAGTTTTCTTCGTCACTCCGCTGGTAATAACGCTAATAAGGTGGTAGAGGAATATTAACCTCTTGTGCATCGACTACGGCTTACGCCCTCGTCTTAGCTCCCGACTAACCCTGGGCGGACGAACCTTCCCCAGGAAACCTTATCCTTTCGGCGATACGGATTTTAACCGTATTTATCGTTACTCATGCCCGGATTCTCTCTTCCAACCGGTCCATCTTTCGTTCCCGAAAGACTTCACCCCTGTTGGAACGCTTTCCTACCGCCTCCAGAGTCCTAAGACTCCGGAAACCCACAATTTCGGCACACTGCTTTAGTCCCGATCATTTTCGGCGCAGATTCACTCGATGGGTCAGCTGTTACGCTATGTTTAAATGATGGCTGCCTCTAAGCCAACATCCCCACTGTCTTTGTAAATCTACCTCCTTTTCCACTTAGCAGTGTTTAGGGGCCTTAATTGGTGGTCTGGGCTGTTTCCCTTTCGACCATGGAGCTTATCCCCCACAGTCTGCCTGCCATACTACACCTACCGGTATTCGGAGTTTGGTAAGGTTTGGTACTCTGGTAGGAGCCCTAGCCTTTTCAGTGCTCTACCCCCGGTAGTCAGCAAATGCCGCTATACCTAAATATATTTCGGAAAGAACCAGCTATTACGGGGTTTGATTAGCCTTTCACTCCTTACCACAGCTCATCCGAGCAGTTCTCAAGCTACACCGGTTCGGTCCTCCACTCAGTTTTACCCAAGCTTCAACCTGGCCATGGTAAGATCACCTCCGTTTCGGGTCTACGCCCTGCAACTAAACGCCCTATTCGGACTTGCTTTCGCTACGCCTCCGCCCTTGAAAGGCTTAAGCTTGCTACAGATCGTAACTCCCGGGCCCATTATGCAAAAGGTACGCCGTCATCCCGCCTAAGCGAGACTCCGACCGTTTGTAGGCGACAGGTTTCAGGTACTTTTAACTCCCCTAACAGGGGTACTTTTCACCTTTCCCTCACGGTACTAGTTCACTATCGGTCGACACCTAGTATTTAGCCTTACGCGGTGGCCCGCGCAGATTCACACAGGGTTTCACGTGTCCCGTGTTACTCAGGAACACCCTAGGTCCACTTCAGCTTTCGGTTACGGGGCTTTCACCCTCTATGGCCCTTCATTCCATAAGGTTCTCCTAACTGTTGTGGTACCACATTGGGGTCCTACAACCCCGCCGGGATAAATCCCGACGGTTTGGGCTGATCCGCTTTCGCTCGCCACTACTAACGGAATCGCATTCGCTTTCTCTTCCTCCGGTTACTGAGATGTTTCACTTCACCGGGTTCGCTCTACCAGGTCTATAGATTCAACCTGGAGTGGTCCCGCATTACCGGAACCGGGTTTCCCCATTGGGAAATCCCCGGGTTATAGCTTGTTTGCAGCTACCCGAGGCTTATCGCAGCTTACCACGTCCTTCGTCGCCTGGTGTCGCCAAGGCATCCACCTATCGCCCTTGCTAGTTTTATCCAGACAAATTTAACGCCGCACACCCCCCTCTAAAGGAGGGCGATTCAACAGGCGCTTAACTTACCCGCTCAAAAATCTTAACTGTCAAAGAACTGAAGAAAAAAGATGAGAGATGATTATTCCGAAATAATCAACCATTAATATTACCATGGGCCCAGGTGGACTTGAACCACCGACCCCGCGCTTATCAAGCGCGTGCTCTAACCAACTGAGCTATGGGCCCCAGAAAAAATCGCAGCGCGATTTTACTAAAACCCCGACTGAGGTCGAGATTTCTGGAGCCGATCGGATTCGAACCGACGACCTCCTGCGTGCAAGGCAGGCGCTCTTCCAACTGAGCTACGACCCCCGATTCGAAGACCATGAACCCCGACGAGGCAAAGGAAAAAGACTTTCCTTCCTCGGGCTTCGGATTCAGGGACTAGGCAATAAACTGATAAAGAACAAGGACGCTTTTTCAGCAAAACTAGAGAGGAAAATGATCTCCCACATTTACGCCTACAAAAGAGCCGATTTAACTACCGAGAAGACGCCCCGAAACTTCAGTTGAACTAAGGTTTCCTGAGTTGTCCCCTTGGTAGTTACCAAGAAATAAAAATACGGAACCAACAATTGAAGTTTCAGCCCCAGTTGATTCGGTTCCGGAATTCCAACTGAAGGCCAGGGTCTGTTCCTAAAATCTACTTTGCGCGATCCTGAAGGTTTTTGCCAGGTATGCTTCCAACTGCATAATTGCAGTCAGTCGCATTCGACCTCACCGCTAGCCCAATACAGCAGTATAATCCGTCCACAAAACTCTTTAGAATCCTATGTCGTCCTCTACTACCCACTGGACCGCGGTTACTCCTTAGAAAGGAGGTGATCCAGCCGCAGGTTCCCCTACGGCTACCTTGTTACGACTTCATCCCAATCACCAGCCTCACCTTAGGGCGCTGCCTCTCCGAAAAGTTAGCTCGCGCGCTTCGGGAAAAACCGGCTTTCATGATGTGACGGGCGGTGTGTACAAGGCCCGGGAACGTATTCACGGCGTCGTTGATGATACGCCATTACTAGCGATTCCAACTTCATGGAGTCGAGTTGCAGACTCCAATCCGAACTGGGCCCGGCTTTAGGGATTGCCTCCACCTCGCGGTATCGGAACCCTCTGTACCGGGCATTGTAGCACGTGTGCAGCCCTGGGCATAAAGGCCATACTGACTTGACGTCATCCCCACCTTCCCATCCCGTTCACGGGATTTGTCTCCTTAAAGTCCCCGCCATTACGCGCTGGCAACTAAGGACAAGGGTTGCGCTCGTTGCTGGACTTAACCAAACATCTCACGACACGAGCTGACGACAGCCATGCAGCACCTGTGAACCGGCTCCGAAGAGAAGGGCGCTTTCACGCCCGGTCCCGTCCATGTCAAACCCAGGTAAGGTTCTTCGCGTTGCATCGAATTGAGCCACATGCTCCACCGCTTGTGCGGGCCCCCGTCAATTCCTTTGAGTTTTAGCCTTGCGGCCGTAGTCCTCAGGCGGCACACTTAACGCGTTAGCTTGGGCTCCGAAGGGGTCGA
>CAZIUG010000007.1:0-525645 GCA_964542645.1 uncultured Opitutales bacterium
ACTTAACCAAACATCTCACGACACGAGCTGACGACAGCCATGCAGCACCTGTGAACCGGCTCCGAAGAGACGGGCGC
This sequence comes from uncultured Opitutales bacterium, assembly GCA_964542645.1. Classification (GTDB taxonomy): domain Bacteria; phylum Verrucomicrobiota; class Verrucomicrobiia; order Opitutales; family UBA2987; genus Moanibacter. Next base: position 78 of record CAZIUG010000007.1, read on the forward strand.
TTTCACGCCCGGTCCCGTCCATGTCAAACCCAGGTAAGGTTCTTCGCGTTGCATCGAATTGAGCCACATGCTCCACCGCTTGTGCGGGCCCCCGTCAATTCCTTTGAGTTTTCGCCTTGCGGCCGTAGTCCTCAGGCGGCACACTTAACGCGTTAGCTGGGGCTCTGAGAGGGTCGAATCTCCCAAAGCCTAGTGTGCAAAGTTTACGGCATGGACTACAGGGGTATCTAATCCCTTTCGCTACCCATGCTTTCGTACCTCAGCGGCAGAACTCGTCCAGGTAGCTGCCTTCGCCTTTGGTGTTCCTCTCGATATCTACGCATTTCACCGCTACACCGAGAATTCCGCTACCCTCTCCGAGTCTCTAGTCGGATAGTTTCGAGCGCAGTTTCGAGGTTAAGCCTCGAGATTTCACACCCGACATATCCGTCCGCCTACGCACCCTTTACGCCCAGTGAATCCGAGTAACGCTCGCAGTCTCCGTATTACCGCGGCTGCTGGCACGGAGTTAGCCACTGCTTCCTCTCCAGGTTAATTCAGCCTGATCACTATTAATAATCAGGAGTTAGTCCCTGGTGACAGGGGTTTACAACCCGAAGGCCGTCATCCCCCACGCGGCGTCGCATCATCAGGCTTTCGCCCATTGTGAATGATTCGTAACTGCAGCCACCCGTAGGTGTCTGGACCGTGTCTCAGTTCCAGTGTGGCTGATCGTCCTCTCAGACCAGCTACCCGTCAAAGCCTTGGTGAGCCATTACCTCACCAACAAGCTGATAGGCCGCGAGCCCCTCCTCAAGCGCCAGGTCCCGTAGGATCCCCAGCTTTAGCAAGTGCTTCATTCGAAGCACCGCCACATGCGGTATTAATCCACCTTTCGGTGGGCTATCCCCCTCCTGAGGGCAGGTTACTCACGTGTTACTCACCCGTTTGCCGCTCTCACCGGAAACTTCTTGGCCGAAGCCTTGAAGAATCCGGATCCCGCTCGACTTGCATGCCTAAACCACGCCGCCAGCGTTCACTCTGAGCCAGGATCAAACTCTCCGAAAATTAAAACTTTCGGAGTCCGAATCCTGAAAATTCTGGACACCTAGGGTAGGCCTCGAAAAGACCTACCCCTCAAATTATTGCAACTGACAGTTGCCTCCAAGAATCGCACAAAGTAAATTTCAAAGAACAGGAAAGTTGAAAAAGGTACAGGAATAAGTAGTGTTTTGCTTCAGCCGTCAAGTGGTTTTATCGGTTTTTCTCCTAGAGAACCAAATTTCTAATATTGGGCAGAAAATTTTCGGTGTTCTCGAAGACCGGCGAGAAACTCTTCTTTCCATTCGTAACCATCGAGCAAAGCAGGATCTCCCTCGCCTAGGAACTCCGCCGCAATATACAGTGCCTCAATCGATGCCAACCCTTCCTTGGGATCATCGAAGAGCTTACTCTTGCGGGGATACGCTGATTCGATATTCCCAGGTATACTCCGCCGCCGTGGACCACCCGTTAGACTCTGCTGTAGCCTAGGCAATAACCGCCATGTACTATCAAGGACCAAGATTGGGCACCCCTTATCAGCAGGACTAATAGGACGGGCACCAACCTCCAAAAGAATATATCCAGTCGCATCAAATTTGAATCCCTCCTTCATTCTCAAAAAGGTAAAGTTTCTCCTGCCCTGTAAACTCCTTAAACTACACTTGATGACCCTCTCTCTAGAGTGCCGAATTACTGTGACCGATAACAATGTAAATAGCCTAGTTTATTTAAAATCTCCTCGAATGTACCACTGTGGAACTCATTAGACAACTGTTTGTTTGCCACTCGCTTTACTTTCCGATTCGAGAAATTATTTCTCCCTACCTTATTCTTTAAAGCCTCCTCCTTATTATCTGCTTCAAGAGTGTAAAACTTCTGATCCTTTCATTTCACCTGGAGGATGATTAAAAAAGTTATCAATAATACAGCCAGGGTAACAACCTCCTCACATCGCAACTTTCGCAACATTTTTCATAAACAACCGAGTTCGACCGGATTCAGTTGAAATCCGCTGGAAAAGTAGAAGCCTCCTTTGATGCCTATCATTGCCCTACTTTCAGATTTTGGATACTCCGACTGGTACGTTGCATGTATGAAGGGCGTTATCCACTCCATTGTAGAAAAAGCCAATATCGTCGATATTACTCACCAAATTCCGGCCGGCGAAATCTCCTTAGGAGCCTTTGTACTGAGTCAATGTTACCGGGAATTCCCAGAAGGGTCCATCGTCGTCGCCGTAGTCGATCCAGGAGTAGGAACCTCGAGAGATCGGATCGTCGTATCCGCTGCAGGAATTTATTTTGTGGGTCCAAACAATGGCCTCTTCGGGTTTTTGACCGATGACCCACAATTTTCCTCGATCGAGATTCGAAGCATTGAGAACGCTGCTCTCATGTCAAAATCCATTAGCTCTACCTTCCACGGCCGGGACATCTTCGCCCCGGCCGCGGCCCATCTGGCCAAAGGTACCCCTCTCAAACAATTTGGTCCTAGAAAAGACTATCTTAGCCCTCTTAAATGCCCGAAACCCTTATTGCAAAAAAGACTAATCACCGGTCAAGTCATCTATATTGATCATTTTGGCAATGCGATCTCTAACATCAAGATTCCAGCAGCTGAAAAAGATACAGATGTTTCACGTATCGAAGTTAAATTAGGCTCACTACAAATTCCTTACGTCAGAACGTTCCAGGATGTACAGCCGGGACAAACTCTGGCATACCTCGGTTCTGGAGGATTTCTTGAAATCGCGACGAACGGCAGAAGCGCCGAAGGATTATTATCGATTTGTTTGGGCGACAAGATCACGGTTAGGCACACAGAATAACCATTCATCGAAGTGGCGTTTTCTGTATGCAAATAACTAACAGGAAATCCCTATAAATCAGTGGCAGGAATTGATTTCCAATCTCAGAAGGCAACTAATTTATCCTCTTGGTAGGGCATCGGTCTCAATTCATAACGACGGAGGTGACTTACTTCGGAGCTCTTCAGAACACCAAGTAATAACCGAAAACTGATACTTGAAACTCATAAACTCCTTCGACATCTGAAAAGAAAATCTCGCATTTGCCTTTCTTCCAGCGCTATTAGTTGGGCATTCTATGATTGCGCCAATTCCGCCTTCGCCCTGACCATCTTGGCGGGCTTTTATGGGCCCTTTTTCAAGAGTTATTGGTCCAGCGGTTCGCAATCAGCCCTGACTTGGCAAGGATATACGGTCGCCATCTCCGGATTAATCGTAGCTTTTATGGCACCTTTTTTGGGGGCTCTAGCTGATCGCACGGGAGGAAAGAAACGGTTTCTCGTTATTTTCATGACAGTTGGTGCAGCTGCCACAGCTCTACTAGCGTGTGTCGGCAAAGGGGCCTGGCCCATCGCATCACTCATTTATATAGTGGCTGCAGTCGGATTTTACGGAGCTAATCTCTTTTATGACGCTTTGCTTCCCACAGTCAGCGATTCGGATAATCGGCATACGATCTCCGGATTAGGGTTCTCTCTCGGTTACCTCGGTAGTGTTATCCTCTTCGGCGCCCAAATCACCCTGATTCAGAATCCCTCGCTCCTAGGATTGTCTTCGACAGAGGCTGCTATCAAGGTTTCATTTCTAAGCGTTGCATTATGGTGGATCCTGTTTTCATTCCCTCTCCTGAACAACATCAAGGAAACCCAAATTCAACCCGATGAATCGGTAGGGGAAGCAATAAAAACTAGTCTGCTTGAACTCGGTGCAATCTTCCGCAAAATCGGATCGGGAAACCAGAAATTGTTCTGGTTTCTTCTCGCCTACTGGTTCTATATCGATGGGGCCTATACCCTTATTACCATGGCCACCGGCTACGGAGCTGCCCTCGGTTTTTCTCAATACGAACTGATGGTTACTCTTGTAGTAGTCCAAGTTCTCGGAATACCCTCTTCTCTAGCGTTTGGAGTCTTGGGCCAGAGGATCAAAGCCGAATGGCTCATCTTGGTAACCCTTGCTATCTACATCTCTGTTACCCTTTTCTCCTTTGGTATGACTTCCGAACCATTCGAAGTCTTGGGTAGGCCAATTGTCTCGATCTACATCCTTGGAGCTTGCATCGGAGTCGCTCAAGGGGGGCTCCAAAGCTTAAGCCGATCTCTCTACTGTTCTCTCATACCCACCGATAGGCCAGCCTCCTACTTTGGTCTATACAACATGGTCAGCCGCGGTGCTGCCATTCTTGGCCCATTCCTTCTTGCTGTAGTTTCCTCATCTACAGGCAACCCGCGATACGGCACCCTTCCAATCGCAGTTCTCTTTCTCATTGGGACTGTACTTCTCCTCAAAGCAATTACAGGAAAATGCAAGAATAACTCTTAGTTGGACAGACCTTCAATCGACCTTCCCCCATCTTCCAGAAAAAGTCTGCCAGTTCGTATTCCTACCTAGAACCAGCATATCCATAAGAGGGAGGTTTCTTTTCACTGGATGCCCAGTGAATTGCACAGGACCATGGCAAAACTGAAGGCCTCAACGCGGCACCCGCAATGATCTGTTTATCATCCTTGGTTTGTGTCTTTCTCTTTGTCCGGCAGCGTCCGTACCCTCCAAGTCACCCGGACAGATGTACATCCTAAAGTTGTAAGCACGGCCTTAACGGTTGTAACTGCCCCCCTCAGGTCACATATTGCTTCGACACGAACGTTTAGGAAATCCCTTTAACGGCGGTCAAAAAGATAACAACTTAGAAACCTATCAGATATTTCAAAACCGTTCGATTTATCCAACAGAGTTCTAGCCGTTTATCATTACCTCATTCTCCAAAATCTGGGCGAGCGTTTGCCGCTTTCTTATTAAGACAGCTTCGCCCGATCCACGAATAAGAACCTCAGGAGCCTCAGGGAAAGAGTTATAGTTTTTGGCCGGCATGGAGGAGCAGTAGGCACCTACTCCTTCGATAACACAGAGGTCCCCAACCGTCGTCTCTTCTAATTCCCGGGGTTCCAAGAGTTCTGAGTCGCCTGGCGCGGGAGTTAGAAGATCTCCTGATTCGCAACAATGTCCCACAACAACATAATTTTTTCTTCTTCCGGTGCTATTCCGGGAGAGTACGACCACTGCATGCTGAGCCCCGTACAAAGACGGCCTTAGAATCTCGGTCATTCCTGTATCCAACTTGAGGAACTTGAAACCCGCTCCTCCTGTACTCACTATATCAGTAACCGTAGCCAAAAGAGATCCGGCATTAGCTACAAGATAGGTGCCCGGCTCAATCTCCAGATGAATACGACGACCAGACTCATTAGCCAGTTTACGGAAAGCCTCCCGGACCGGCCGGCCAATATTGTTCAGATCGGCCTTCTCCTCACTTTCCATCCGGCTCACTCGGAATCCGCCCCCCAGATTCAAAACGGTAACTTCGGGTAGCTCTCTGACCAAATCAAGACTCATACTCGCCGCGCGTTTCCAGACTTCAGGATCTCCTCCGGAACCCACGTGAGTGTGTAAACGAAATACCTTCAAGTCGAATGCTTCTACCAATTCATGGAGTTTATCCATCCATTCGTGCCAGATACCGAAACTGGATGCTGGACCTCCAGTATTCGTCCGATTTGTACCTCCCGATCCAAGACCAGGATTCATCCGGACACCCAATCGCCCTCCATGCATCTTTCGTCCGAATTCTTCAACCTGTTGAAGGGAACAGGCATTCAGGGAAACTCCTTGTTCTAGAAGTTCCGCGAAGTTCCTAGGCAATTCCTGACTACTCAAACTAATCTTCTCGGGAGCAATCCCAGATAACAAGGCTCGCTCACACTCGTACCCGCTGCTAGCGTCGAAATGAAGGCCTAAACGATTAAACAGTCGAAGTAGATTCCCATTGGAGCTTGCCTTCATGGCATATCGAACCGTCAACCCGAAAGCATTGGGAAAATGCAGGCACTCCTCTGCGTTATGACATAAAGTCAATTCATCATATACATAAACCGGGGTCCCAAAATGGGACCGGATAGCCTCCGCCTGAGTACTAGTTAAATTTTGAAGTTTTTCCATATCCGACCAGCTCCTACCGTTTTAATGCCAATGTGACTCCGTCCCCCACCGGCAACATACTAATATCGACACGGCTATCAGAATACAGCTTTTCATTAAAACTCCGAATTGCGACAGTGTCCTCTTCCTGTGATTTAGAATCCAGAACCCTCCCTGCCCATAAAACATTGTCGATCATAATCATTCCACCCCGTCGGATAAGACGTAAAACCCTTTCGAAGTATTCCCCATATTCCTTCTTGTCAGCATCTATGAAAGCAAAATCGTAAGAGTCGCGCTGCCCTTTAATGAGCAATTCGTCGAGTCCCGATATCGCGTCCTTCATTCTCAGTTCGATCTTTCCCGCTACCCCGGCTTCCTCCCAGAAACGTCTTGCAATAGAAGTCCATTCCTCACTCACATCAAATGCAACTATGCGGCCTCCACTCGGCAATGCCAGTGCTACACACAAGGAACTGTAACCGGTAAAAACTCCAATTTCGAGCGTCCGGCGAGCCCCCATTAATTTAACCAACTGAGCCATAAACTGCCCTTGATCCGGAGAAACTTGCATCCTCGCCATGGGCATAGTATTCGTTTCACGACGCAGCCTCCCAAGTAATTCGGGCTCCCGAACTCCAACTGAAAAGAGATAATCGTAGAGATCGTCGCTCAAATCTGTGAATCGCTTACCCATTCTATTCCTCGCTCGTACTCCTGACACACATCCTAGTGAGACGACAGAGAGTCAACCAATCATCGGCAACCTGGCTGAAATTATTGGAATTCCCAGTTTAAAATATCGTATCGCCTAAATCTTGTGTTTGCCGAATTCCTCCTAGCCACCCTGGAGACTATATTAGAAAAAGTCAGCTTTGAAGATATAATTAAAGTACAAAAATAGATGCTTCCTAATCAAACAAAAGGCTCTCGTAGATAGTTTTAAAGACAAAATCTTAAGCGTCAGAGAATCAATTCTCTCCACCGATGAAAGTACATCCTCCATCCATCACCTTAGCGGCAAAGAACTGTGGCTCGCCTAAGATTATCCCCTAATCACCCATGCACCCCATTCCATCCAACCTAACCGCTACCAAGGTCCTAGTATGATGGATGTTTGATGGTTGAAAAAGTGATAAGCAGAGCCAATATCCGCACATTTAATTAGCATTCATCACTGCGAAGGTACCGCCCCCAGGAACAGTGGATCAGGAAGGGCTTAATCCCTCTTCAAAAAGCGACGGAAAGTGCCGATGGGGATCCGCCGGTTCCCGAAAGAGGATTTTTTGACGCGGCGACAAACAAACGGTTTCTGGAGGTCGCACTCTATTGGCAGACCATGCTAGTTCTGATACACAATACTTGAAAAGCAGCGCCCTTCGATCATGTTTGGCTGTCCAAGCCGCAGTCCCGTGGGTCAGCGCCTCACTGAAGAGAGTAACAGAACCGGCCGGCGCATCAGGTATCACAAAACAATCAGATTCCTCCGGTGCCTCCGCAATCTTATTGGGTAATTTGAAGTTACTCTTGTGGCTACCCGGAATGCAACAAAACCCACCAGACCCAGGGCCCGATAAGGTTAGATTCCAGCTCACTACTAAGAACCCGTTAAGACTTCGGCTATCATTTAGGTGAAAGTACTCCCCACCCCGAGCACCAGAGTTCGGCGCGGTAGCTCCATAATCAGCGTGCAGTTTTCCCCGCGACATACCTTTTCGCATATGAAGTCCGTAAATGCGATCCAGGCGAAAGCAATCTCCCAGCCGTAAACGAAGAATAGGCATAATCTTGGAGTGATCCAGTAGATTGCAAAACGGGCTTCCCCATTCCAGGAATCCTGGACGCTCTGGATGCGCCCCCGCCGCTGACCCGAATCTTATCTGCTCCTCAGGGTTCGGAAGTTCCTGATTATCAATCAGCTCGTTCAGAACTCTAACCTCCTCCTCGCTTAACACATCCTCGACCACAAGGTAACCCTTAAGGTCGAGCAAATATTGATCTATCTCATAGCTATCCATAAGAAGAAAAGCTCTTACACCCTTATTTATAGGTCAAATATCAAATTCCCACGCTAAGAAGCTTCAGATTCCAGAAGCGTCCCTTCTGTCACAAGTAACCTAACAAAATTTCGACCTTAAATCTTGATTAAAAGCTACTACGGACACAGGAAACTGGATTAATGATTCACTCGAAGAACATTACTATGATCTGGATCAGTATCTACCAATTCAGTCATTATAGTACCTGCTGCGCCCTGGACCAGAGACAGCTGACCTAAGCCACCCGAACTGAATGCTCATCCTTCACTTAATCAAGAGGCAAATTCTCTCCAAGAAAGCGGACGACATTCTCTCCCATAATCTTGCGGATGGTCTTCTCTTTCATTCCTAAAGCCATCAACTCGGCCGTTAGCAAACTCAGCTCGGATGTATCGAACGCGACCGCGACCGCCCCGTCAAAATCAGAACCGAGGGCCACATAATCTTCGCCCATTATTGTAATAGCGTGCTCCACCGCCCGAGCCCAGGAGGACGGAGTTGGATCGCAGATCGCGCCATCCCAATATCCGATCCCTATTAATCCCCCTCTTTCCGCGATTTTTCTCAGCATGTCATCGCCAAGATTTCGGACAGAATCACAGGTTCCTCTGACACCCCCATGCGATACCACGATGGGACGAGTCGCCATCCGAAGAACTTCCTCATAAACTCTAGGCGAGGAGTGAGCGAGGTCAATGATCATGCGCCTCTTCTCCAACTGTCTGACAACCATTCGCCCGAATTCGGTCAATCCATTCTTCTCAACGCCGTGGGCTGATCCGCCCACCTCGTTATCAAAGAAATGAGCCAGCCCAACCATCCGATAACCCTCATCAAAAAGCTCATCGATATTTTGAATCTGTCCCTCCAGGCAGTGTGCACCTTCAATCGCCAAAAGAGCCCCAACTGCTCCTCTTTTTCCCTCCCTCGAGGCAAGTAGTGATTGTAAATCGGTACCGTTCCTAACCAAGCGCAAATCTCCATCAGATTCCTTAACCATGCGCTGTAGTCTTTCTGACTGGTAGAGCGCCCGCTGGAACAAACTCGACCAAGTCCGAGGAGGCCAACCCGCTAGAATCAATCCGGGCATCAGTATATCATTGTCCGAAGGATTGCTCTTATAGTTGCGGTTCCTAGGCGACTTTGTAACAACGGAAAATACCTGAAGAGCTACATTTCCATCCCTTAGCCGCGGTAAATCAATGTGCCCGTAGCCAACCCGCTTCAGGAAATTCCGCGACCAGAGCAAAGTGTCCGCGTGAAGATCCGCCACAATGAGCCTTCCATGCAGCTCCTTGGCTTCAACCGGAACCCTCTTGATATCCAAATTCAAGACTCGGTTGTGGTATCGATCTAGCAGTTCAGGCGCTAGGACCACAGAAACCAAAATTACGCTCACGCCTATAAGCAACCCTTTACCCAATTTTCGCACATCGAAATCCTTTTTCCATATTTCTCTGACCATTCTCTGAAATCCGCTTGATTGAATATAAACTGATTTGACCCTTCCCTAAATTCTAGCCTTTCTTCATCCTGCTTACCACTGTATTCTCACTCAATAGATTCGCCCGGCCTTGCGGTAGTGGTAGCTTACGTGAATCGCTACTTCCTTTGAATTCAACTATATCTCCTATTCCGTCAAAATAGATTTGGTTATTGGGGCCAAAGGGATAAGGGTAACCTTTGAATTCTATGTTTTACCCACAAACCCGTAATTACTTTGAAAACATCCTTCCATCCAGAATTAGTGACTTAGGCCTTTCCTAAATCGAAGTAAATTCGACACACCTGGTTTTTTTTCTTTCCATGATTTATCTGACTTCTAAGGTCGAATAAAAATATGAAGAGTTTGGTAGGGGCAAAGCCCATATCCCCAGCACCCACACAGGAATCTCTATCTAGGAGTCGATTCGAATGACCCTGGCTCCTGACTCCCTGAAGTTTTCCGATCCCTTCGTAAAGGAGATTCAGACTCAGCTCGAGGGGCTCAATGTCAAGTTTACCACAACGGAAATTCGTCATCTCAAAGACGAGATTCTCAAGCGACCTCCGACCCTCACAGAATGTATTCTCTTCTCCATAGAAGGATCCGAGCATTGCTCCTACAAAAGCAGTAGGAATCACCTGCAAACTCTTCCTACTAATGGCCCCAATGTCATCATCGGAGCAAAAGAGGATGCGGGAATCGTTTCCGTGGCACAGGATCGACAAGGTCGTCGTTATGGTCTGGTTCTAAGCCATGAATCTCACAACCATCCGTCCCAGATTGTTCCCTACGAAGGAGCCGCCACTGGAGTAGGGGGTAATGTGCGAGATGTTTGCTGTATGGGCGCCGAGGTAATTGCAGTGGCCGACTCGCTTCGATTTGGATCAATCTCATCGCCCCGAACCAAATGGATCACTGACGGCGTTGTCGCGGGAATCGCCGGATATGGCAATTCACTTGGCATACCCAATCTCGCTGGAGACGTCTGTTTCAATGAAGGATACCAGGAAAATTGTCTTGTGACAGTGGTTACTCTCGGTATTGTCCGTGAAGATCATATAATTCACTCTTATGCTCCACCTAATGCTGAGGACCATCTCCTTATCCTGGTGGGGAAAGCGACTGATAACAGTGGATTTGGTGGAGCTAACTTTGCCTCTTTTGAACTGGAAAGATCCGAGGAAGAAAGCAACAAGGGAGCCGTCCAGGAACCCAATGCTTTTCTCGAACGTCATCTTCTCAAGGCAAGTTATTCCCTCTTCAACTACCTCAGAAAACACAACCGCCTCAAGGATTTAGGGTTTAAAGACCTAGGCGCAGGGGGAATCGCATGCGCTAGCGTTGAGATCGCTGATAACGCTGGTTATGGTGCTGAAATCTGGCTGGAAAAGGTTCACACCAGCATGAACGGACTCTACCCAGGAATTATCCTATGTTCGGAAACCCAAGAGAGATTTCTCTGGGTCGCTCCGCCTGATTTGGTCAATACCATTCTCGATTTTTATAACAAGAAGTTCGATCTCCCCAATGTCTCTTATCAAGCCGAAGCCCGGGTTGTTGGCAAAATTCGGGGGGATGGACAATTTGTTGTTCGCTACAACGATGAAACTCTCGTCAACGCTGCTGCTAGCCAGGTGACTAAAGGATTCTCCTACGACCGGCCCTTCCACCCAATAAAACGCTCACTGAGTGAGCCAACTATCCCGGAACCCCGAGACTACAATTCCATCCTCCTTCAGATGCTCGGACATGAAAATATCGCTTCTCGCGAGCCGATTTTAGAAACCTATGACAAACAGGTTCAAGGTAGAACAGTCGTCGAAGCTGGCACTGGGAATGCCGGTGTTCTGCAGCCGTTCAACGATAAGAAATTTCCTCCGGAAATTCGCGCTACTGGAATCGCCCTAAGCACGGACCATAACCCACGGTATTGCCAAATCGACCCCTATTGGGGAACGGTTAATGCGGTCGTAGAGGCTGTTCGAAACGTCTCTTCGGTTGGAGCAACACCTCGGGCAATCACTGATTGTCTCTGCTTTGGGAATCCAGAAAAGCCAGCTCAAATGGCCGACTTTGTCGCTAGTATCCGAGCTCTTGGCGACACATGTAAAGGAATCAACTTAGAGAGGGACCCCTCTATTCCTTTACCTATCGTAGCTGGCAACGTCAGTTTTTACAACGAATCTCATCAGGGCGCCATCCCAGCTAGCCCCATGATCAGCTGCTTCGGACGAATAGATGACGCCGCTCGGGCAATTACCTTTAGTTTCAAACAGCCTGATTCAATTATACTTCTTTCTGGCGAGCGAAAAGACGAATGCGGAGGAAGCGTCTACTATTCTCTCCATGGCCATTTGGGCGCTAATCTCCCAAAACCAGATGTTTCCGAGGTGACTAATCAAGTTGTAGCTCTTACCGAGTCCATTAGAAAGAAATTGATTTTGACCGCTCATGACATTAGTGAAGGCGGTATCGCGGTAGCTCTCGCGGAGATGGCCTTTCAAAATGATATTGGATGCCGTGTCGAATTGCCCGGCCCACTTCGACTCGATCGTAAAGCGTTTTCAGAATCCGGAGGCTTTATTCTCGAGGTAATTCCAGAGAACTTGGAAAAAGTCCGGCTCCTATTCTCTCAACACCAAGCTCCTCTGGTCAGTATCGGTCGAACAACAGAAGACTCCTTTATCGCTATCGAACCCAGGATAAACCTCTCTATATCAGCAGCAAAAGAACGGTGGATCTATGGGCTTCGTGAAAAACTCTACTAGGCACAAAAAAACAGCATACTACTAACTAATGAGGGCCAAGGGAAATAATACCAAGATTAGTCTTTCGGCAACCGGCAAACCAATCGATTATCGGTCTGCTGGTGTTAATATTGAGGCGGGGAACAGCGCCGTTGATCGGATTCGCCCCCATGTAGAAACCACATTCAATGAATCTGTACTAGAAGGTATCGGAGGGTTTGGTTCCTTTTTTGACCTAAAGAAACTCCTTAGAGACTACAAGGACCCGGTCCTGGTTCAAAGCACGGACAGCGTGGGTACAAAGATCAGTGTGGCAAGTATGTCACAAAATTTTAGCACGATCGGAATGGATCTAGTCAGTGCTTGCTGCAACGATATTTTAGTCCATGGTGCCCGCCCTCTCACCTTCCTCGACTATATCGCAACTGGAAATTTGAAGCCAGAGATCATAGAGGAGATAGTAAGAGGAATTGCTGAAGCCTGTCGCCATCATGGAGTTGCACTTGTCGGTGGTGAACTTGCGGAAATGCCTGACACCTATGTAAATGGCGAATATGATCTTGTCGGCATCGTCACGGGTGTAGTCGAAAAGCAGAAGATTATTAACGGGAAGAATATCATTACTGGCGACTCAGTTCTTGCCCTACCCTCCAACGGCCTTCACACCAACGGATATTCTCTTGCCCGAAAATTAATCTTCGAAGTGGCCAACCTAACGATCGAAGATCGACCAGAGCCCCTCTCCGAGAGCGTCTCTGAAACCCTTCTAGCGCCTCACTTAAATTACCAGGATCCAATTCTGACCCTTCTAGAAGCAGGTCATCTAGTGAAGGGAATGGCTCACATAACCGGGGGCGGCATATTTGACAACATCCCTAGAATTCTTCCAGCTAATTGCGGGGCTGAAATTTTTCGAGGAACTTGGCCCATTCCTCCTGTTTTTACTCTTTTGAAGAGATTAAGTAATCTCCCTGAAAAAGAGATGTTTCGCACTTTCAACATGGGACTCGGTCTTGTTATGGTCGTATCTCCCGAAACCTCTTCCGAGATCATTCACTGTCTGTCCCCTGAAACAGATATTTTTGAAGTCGGCACTATAATTGACGCCGACCATGAAGTACGACTCGTTGAGGCTCCATCAACAAAGCATCTCTGAAAAGACACATCGTTCCAATGAACAAAATCCGTATTGCGGTCATCCAATTTCCCGGTTCGAATACCGAACGGGAAACCCACCTAGCATTGCAACGGGTGGGACTTTCTGGCGTGGATTTCCTCTGGAACAGGAATTACGCTACTTTGGAGAAGTGTGACGGGTTTGTACTAACCGGTGGGTTTTCCTATGAGGACCGATCCCGAAGTGGAATCATCGCCTCCCTGGATCCATTAATGGATATTCTTCGGACTCAAGGGGGATTAGGGAAGCCGATTCTCGGGATCTGCAACGGGGCCCAGATTCTAGTTGAATCTGGAATGATTCCTGAACTTGAAGGGAATCAAGTTGGTATGGCATTGACTCGGAACAAGAGAGTTAGAAATGGACGCGTTCTTGGGACTGGCTATTACAATGCCTGGGTTTACCTCAAACTTAATTCTCTTTCAGATCGCTGCGCCTTTACCCGCCACCTTGGACCCAACCGGCAGCTGAGGATTCCTGTGGCTCACGGTGAAGGTCGTTTCCTCGCACACTCTGATTTGATCACAGAACTCAAAGATCGGGAACAGATTACCCTGCAGTATTGCGATCGGAACGGAGATGCAAATCCTGAATTCCCAGTCAATCCCAACGGCTCCGACTCGAACATTGCCGCTATTTGCAATCCTCGTGGCAATGTCATGGCAATGATGCCGCATCCCGAAAGAACCTTGGAGGGCGATCCAATTTTTTCCTCGATGCGCGACTTTATCGAGAATCCGTCAGAAAATAATGTTCCTCCCTTGACCTATCACCGAAGGCCGTTCCAAACTCCTTCTTTCAAACCCGTACAAGGAGCGGTCACCTTAACCGTAAAATTGCTGATCACCGATAACGAAGCTATCTCGGTAGAGAAAACTCTGACCCGCCTCGGGATCCCTGTCCGCGTGGAAAGACAAACTTATTGGGAAATCCTGACCGATGGCAGTTCCAGTGCTGAGCTCCTAAAAGAGATCGAGGCTAGTGGTGAACTCTTCAATCCCAACAAGGAAGCAATTGGAGGGGCTACCTCCGCAAGCGACCTTCGGGGCTATCTCGTCTATCCAAAAGAAGACTGGATCGGTAAACAGAAACTCGATTCGCTGAGAAACCGATTCGGGCTGGATAATATAAAGGAGATTCGTCGAGGAGTACTTTGGCGGCTCACTTCACCCTCCAGTCCAGACCCTGTCTTGGTAGAAAAGGCTCTCCAAACTAACATCTTTTTTAACCCTATTTCACATATCTGTTATGAGTACTGATTCCCTTCCCTTAACATTTCTCAACCAAAATCTCGACTACACCGAAAGGATTATTGAAGAACTAGAATACATAGTATCGGATACCGATCTTTTATCTGATGGAAAACATAAGGGCAAAGTCCGTGACACATATGACTGCGGAGACCGTCTTATTTTAGTTACAACTGATCGACATAGTTCTTTCGATCGCATTATTGCCCACATCCCCTTCAAAGGCCAAGTATTGAACCTGATCAGCGCCTGGTGGTTCGAGCAGACGGCGAATTTGGTACCCAATCATGTCCTTGCAGTACCTGATCCGAATGTCACTGTGGCAAAAAAATGTCGTGTCGTCCCAATCGAATTTGTGATTCGTGGATACATCACTGGATCCACCAATACTTCGCTTTGGACTGTCTACAATCAAGGTTCTCGGGAGTATTGTGGAAACCCATTGCCCGATGGCCTCCAGAAAAACCAAAAACTGGAGAAACCGCTCTTGACTCCTACCACCAAGGAAGTTGAACACGACCGTCCCATAAGCCCTAAGGAGATCGTCGAAGAGGGCTGGATGAGTTCCGCTGAGTGGGAAGAAACAAGTGCCATTGCCTTTCGATTATTCCATGAAGGGCAGCGCCAGGCGCTCCAACATGGACTTATTCTGGTCGATACAAAATATGAATTGGGCCGGGATAAAGACGGTCAATGTATAGTCATTGACGAGATTCATACTCCTGATTCTAGTCGCTATTGGCTCGCCGATAGCTACGAAAAACGAATTGCTTCTGGTCTCGAACCTGAAAACATCGACAAGGAGTTCCTTCGCCTCTGGTTCAGGGACCACTGCGACCCCTATGCCGACGCGGAATTACCTGCGGCACCGAAGGACCTAGTGATCGAACTGGCTCGGCGCTATATATACCTATATGAGAGGATCACCGGCCGCGCCTTCCCCTTTCCCGAAAAACACGAACAAACGTCTCAGCGAATCAAACGTAACCTGGAGAACTATCTGTGAAAATTGTAATTCTGCTTGGATCGGAGTCCGATCGCCCCCATGCCCAAAAAATAACTGATGGGCTTGATCGATTTGTCATCCCTCACGAGACCTTCGTCGTCTCTGCCCACAAGGTTCCGGAACTATTGATCGAGCTTATCCAGCGATTCAATTCCTATACCAAACCCCTCGTCTACATAACAGTAGCTGGTCGATCTAACGGCCTCTCTGGAGTAACCGCTGGAAGCGCCCTGCATCCCGTGATCGCCTGCCCTCCTTTCTCTGATAGGTCCGACTATTTAACCAACATCCATTCCTCTCTTCAGATGCCCAAAGATACGCCGGTCTTAACCGTGGTTGATCCGGCTAATGCAGCGCTTTCTGCAGCCAGAATCTTGGCCTTGGGCCACGAAGATCTGAAACTGAAAATTCGCAGCCACATCGAAGGTGTCAAACGCACTTATGCTCCTGCCTCCGACGAAGCATCCCAAACCAAATCATCAGGAAATGGATAGCTTTCATCTGGACAGGGCTACTCAACTGAGCGTTCTCAGGGTCATCCTTGAAGCTAGGAATATTTTCGAATATATACGATGATAGGAGTAAACTGATGTGCGGAATTGTTGGCATCCTTTCTCATCGACCCGTTGCAGGTGAACTTTATGAGAGCCTGATTCATCTGCAACACCGAGGACAAGATGCAGCAGGGATCATGACCTGCGATCCCCACCAATTCTATATTAAAAAGGGTACAGGCCTTGTTCGTGACATTTTTGACCAATCGAACATGACCCGGTTAGTTGGAAATTTAGGCATTGGGCACTCCCGATATCCGACTTCCGGCGGCTATGGTATGGAAGAAACCCAACCACTCTGGGCAAGTGTCCCCTTTGGAATCGCAATGAGCCACAACGGCAATCTTGTCAACTACAGTAACCTCAAGGAAAAATTGGAAAAAACCCATCGCCGCTACCTCAATTCAAGCAGCGACACTGAGGCAATCTTACATCTATTCTGTAGCTTCCTACATGAACATCCAGATACAGATGATTCTGAGGAATTCTTTGAGCAGATCTGCGCCTCTCTTGAACAGGTCTTCCAACTTGCCATTGGCTCCTTTTCTGTTGTTGCCGCAATTATAGGCAAGGGTCTTCTCGCCTTCAGAGATTCTCATGGAATTCGGCCTCTCGTACAGGGGATTCGACCCTATCCCGATGGTTCGTCCGATTTTATATTCGCATCTGAGAACTCAATGTTTTCACTTCTTGGGTTTAAAAGATCTGAAGATGTTCAACCCGGAGAAGTGGTCTATATCAGTGAGAATGGAAAGCGGTATTCAAAGGTACTTTCGAAAGGTAAATTTTCGCCCTGCGTTTTCGAATATGTCTACTTTGCTCGTGCTGATGCCCTGTTGAACGATGTCAGCGTCTATCGATCGCGTTTGCGAATGGGGCAAAATCTTGCGAGGGCATGGAAACGCAATCATCCTGACCTAAAGCCAGATATAATCATCCCAGTTCCTTCTACTTCCAATACTGCAGCCCTTTCTTTGGCCCAAGAATTGGGTGTTCGCTATTCTGAAGGGCTCTACAAGAACCCTTTTATTGGGCGGACCTTCATTATGCCCGGCCAGGAGATGCGCAGAAAATCAGTTCGCTATAAGCTTGTCCCTCAAGAAACCGAAATAAGAGGGAAGGTCGTTATGCTTGTCGATGACAGTATCGTTCGTGGAACAACCTGTAAGGAAATCATCAAAATGGTGAGGGAATTTGGAGCCCATAAAGTCTATTTCGTCACCACAGCTCCCCCGATGATCTCGCCCTGCTTTTACGGAATTGATTTCCCAAGTAAATCGGAGCTTATTGCTTCTAATCGGTCTATTGAAGAAATTCGTCTTCAAATCGGAGCTGACGCTCTCCTATATCAAAGCCATGAAGATCTTGTTGAGGCCGTTACCCGCAAGGGCCACCATAAAATTGAAAATCCGTGTATGGCCTGCATGAATGGTCAATATGTAACAGGTGGTCTTTCCGAGCAATTGATGTTGGATCTCGAAAAAGAGAGACAAAGCCACCGAGAAAATTAACTGACTACCCCACTATTGCCGATGAGTGTGATCCTGTTGGTTGGGTCCAGTGCTAGAGAGCACGCTATTGCCCGAGCCATTTCCAAATCTCCACAAGCTTCCTCGATATGCTGTTTCGCATCAGCCAATAATCCAGGAATCCAATCTATCGCTACCAGCTATGCAGTTGGCAACATCGACGATCCAAACGAGGTGGTTCGGTTTGGAATGCAGTGCGGTACCAAGTTAGCTGTGATCGGTCCCGAGGCTCCGCTAGAAAACGGGGTTTCCGATGCCTTGTGGAATTCCGGTATTCCATGTGTCGGGCCTAAAAAGGCATTAGCACGAATCGAAACCAGTAAAGGCTTCACTCGCCGCCTCCTAGAAAGTTCTAGTATCACTGTCAATCCTGCCTTCAGGGCCTTTGAAAACATAGGAGGAGCGGAAGAGTACCTCCAGCAATTAGGTGATGCATATGTCGTGAAATATGATGGCTTGATGGGAGGGAAAGGAGTCAAAGTGGCCGGAGAACACCTTCACTCCCACAACCAAGCGATTGAATATTGCAATCAACTAGTTAAATCCGGTGGAGGATTTCTAATCGAGGAGAAGCTCTTAGGAGTTGAATTCTCCTTAATGAGCTTCTGTGACGGGAAAACCATTGTTCACGCTCCTCCGGTCCAGGATCATAAACGCGCCTTTGTTGGCGACACCGGTCCCAATACCGGAGGAATGGGCTCGTACTCTGGTCCCAACCAATCTCTCCCCTTCCTTACTGAATCCGATATTCGGGAAGCTCAGGAAATCAACTCTAGGGCCATTGAGGCACTAAGTCGGGAGTGCGGACAGCCCTACCTAGGTATCCTATACGGCGGCTTTATAGCGACTGCTAGTGATATTCGCCTGATTGAATACAATGCCCGGCTCGGCGATCCTGAAGCGTTGAACATTCTTACCCTTCTTGAGTCTGATTTCCTAGTCTTGTGTGAAGCCATAGTATCGGGCACTCTCGGAGATATCGATTTGACCTTCTCCACCGCTGCCACCGTCTGTAAATACGCTGTCCCGAACGGATATCCTGATGCGCCGGTGCAGGACGAAAAGATTGATATTTCCAATGTGAGAGCTCCAGATCTCATTTCCTACGGTGCCGTTGACCAGCGAGACGATGGGATCTATATGACAGGATCTCGCAGTCTCGCTGTAACCGCCGCCGCCGCTTCCCTTGCCGAAGCCGAGTCCATCGTCGAAGAAGAGCTGAGTCGTATTGGAGGCCCCCTCTTCCACCGCCAAGATATCGGAACCGCTGCTCTAATTGAATCCTATGTCACCAAACTTAACAGCCTCCGCTGCCAAAGTTCCAGCCAATGACCAGACGTTTCCACATGATCTATATCCTAAATTTAATCCACCCATGATACCTAGATTGATGTTTAGGCCATTTAGATTGAATCTCTAAATCCTCAACTCACAACCCATCTTTCTCCGTCTACTTACGATCCTGTTCTAGAAAACTCTCTACCCCTTCTATTGTTAAAGAACTCATCTCTTAAAACTCGGGAAACCCCATGAGCCAAAGCGTTCCTCGCAGTGCATCCCGTCTTGGAATCCTTGGCTCCACACAAGGAACCGACCTACAAGCCATTATCGGAGCCATTGAACAAGGTCGCCTCGATGCTTCTGTCGCAGTAGTCATCAGTAACAAGAGGGATGCATACATCCTGGAACGAGCACGTAAACACGATATTCTTACCATATATGTTGAAGGGAAAAAGAGGAGCCGAAAGAACTTCGACGATGAGGTATCAACGATTCTAAAACAACACTGTGTAGACTTAGTCCTTCTTATCGGCTATATGCGTATCCTATCCCCCTCCTTTATTGATTCCTGGAATAACCGAGTCCTTAACGTTCACCCTTCTCTCCTCCCCGCATTCGGTGGTAGCATGGACCTTGACGTCCACAGCGAAGTCATCAAGGCAGGCGTTGAAGTGACTGGCTGTACAGTCCACATCGCAACCAAGGAAATCGACGCCGGCCCAATCATCGTTCAAAAATGCTGTAATATAGCTGATGGAGAAACTCCTGAAAGCCTAAAGGCCAAGGTCCAAGCCCTCGAAGGAGAAGCCCTCATCGAAGCCATCCAACTCTTCCAAAACGGTTTTCCGCTCTTCTCGAGAAGATAAACCCCAACAAGTTCTCTTCAGGAAACCGTAAAGCCCAGATCGATTGCCCAACATGCTCCAGTGACCGCAGCCGCCTTTTCTGAACAAAGATAGACGGCCAGATCTGCCACCTCTTTTGGCTCGATTGCCCGTTTTATAGCAACAGTTTTCAAGAGTACCTTATCGACAACATCGTCTTCCGCAATACTGTGATTTCTAGCCAGATCAGGAATCTGCTTCTCTGCCAACGGCGTTCGAACAAATGCCGGACAGAGAGCATTCACTGTTATTCCATACTCTCCTCCTTCCAAAGCAGCTGCCCGGGTCAACCCGATCAGACCATGCTTTGCCGAAACATATCCGACTTTATTCGGGGAAGCCACCAACCCATGGACCGATGAAATATTTACTACCCTTCCCCAACCCTTGGACTTCATTGAGGACCACGCGTACTTGGTCAGCAGGAAGGGCGCCCTTAACATAACACTTAGCAATTCGTCCCATTTTTCTTCCGGAAACTCCTCCAGCGATGAAACATGCTGAAATCCTGCATTATTAATCAGAATTTCGACTCCACCGAACTCCTCAACCGTCTTTTCGACAAGGTATTTACACGACTCTCGATCAGATAAATCGACTTTAATGAAATAGCCCTTGATCCTTTCTGCAACTATACGCCCTTCCTCTTCCTGCACATCAGCTATTACTACTCGGTGGCCTTCGTTACTCAATGCTTCAGCTATCGCCTTCCCGATTCCACTAGCGCCGCCGGTTACTATTGCACATCTCCCCATAGCCTACCAAAACTTCACAGTGGCCCAAACCTTCCTGCAACTATAATCTACGGCTTTATTTTTATAATAGCCCTGACAGCCCGATAAAAATCCTTTCCCATCACTCAAGAACTGAGTCTATTTATGTGATGACACTCCAGGGTTCATTTTTATTCCCGCTAATTCAATGTCTCCTGTTTATGTTAGTAGTCGGCGGCTTCAAGTTAACCGCCCAAGAACCCGTGGCATCCGAGCCCATCGTCGATTCTCTACCCGTTAAGAAACCGTCGGCAATTCCTCAAGATCCTGAAGCACTTATCAGCAAAAAAAATAATGTCGTAGGAATTGAGGACTCAACGATCGCCGAAGCACTCGGGAGAAGACCCGATCTTAAATTTTCTAACGTCAAGATCGACGGCGAGGACACCCGTCTTTCTATCTCTGATATTCCGACTGAAGCAGTCTCAGAAATTGATGTCCTTAAATCTATCACTCCAGATCTTGATGCCAATTCACGTGGAGGCTCAGTGAGCCTTCGATCTAAACCTTCTTTCAAACTTAAAACCCCGGTTATTAAATCCAGCCTCGATTTTCGGTACCAAGAAAATTTCGATGAAATCAATCCAAGGGGTTCACTTACAATAGGTGGTGCCTTAGGCAAAAATAGGCTCTTGGGTGCTCGCTTAACACTTAAGTATCAGGAAAACGTATATGGCTCTGATGGCATCGGTATGGATTGGCAAAGAATCGAATATTCCGGTCAATCTTCTTCCGTCCTTAAAGATCACCTAATATACACTTGGAAAGGCAATGAAACAGAGATCGGCCTAAGTGGCAATCTTGACTACAAAATCTCTGATAGATTCTTTATCTATCTCCGGGGCAATTGGGAGGAGGAAGATTGGGTAAGCAACAATCCCAAACTTGAATACCGGTTCTCAAGCGGAGAATATACCGACATCGGAAGTAATGAAGTTACTGTTTCTAAAGGCGATGTGAAAAGAGACCTCAGGGGATACGAAAGTCTGTCAGACGAATCTGAGATCGCCACCGGCGGATTCTACGAAGAGGACAAACTGAGTTTTAATTACCAGATTTCCCACCGAGAAAGCCATTACATCCAGCCAGATTACTTTACGATCGATTTTGTTCAAGAAGATGTCGATATGGGCTATTATCGATTAGAGAACTCCCGAATTCCCAGAGCCTTCGCAGCGGATTACCAAGACATTCTTGATCCTACACTATTTCGCTTCGAGGATCTCAACAGTCAGGTAGATATCTCGAATCGATCCGATTTTATCGCTTCCCTTAATCTAAAGTACACCCACCGCATTGGATCGAAGAAAGGTTACTTCAAATCTGGATTTAAATTCAGAGACCGCTCTCGAGAACGAGCCACAGATGATCATGTATATGACCAATTCAACGGAAGTTTCACCCTAGCAGACGTCCTCTCTGATTTCTCGCGGCCGTCTCTCTTGAAAGGGCAGTTCAATCTCAATACAGTCCCTGATCTCGCCAAATCTCGCCAGTTTCTAGCTACCCATCTGGACCAATTCGTGCTCAATCAGAGGCGTACCCGAGAAAGGGCCGATGCAGCCACTTACGATGCAGGCGAATCGATCGTTGCGTACTATGGCATGGGAACCTTTCACCGAAAATATCTCACTTTTCTTGCAGGATTAAGAGTAGAGAGAACTGAAACTAATTTTACCGGTAATGAAGTTCTCATAAGTGATTCAGGAGAATATCTTCAGACTAACCCCGTTTCCGGCTCATCGGGATACACCAACACCTTTCCGAGTCTCCACCTAAAAATGGATCGTGGCAAACGACTAACCTTCATCGGCTCCTGGACCAAGGCCATCGAACGCCCCAGCTTCTCATCTCTTGCTCCCTACCGTCGCGTTGACCTCGAAGACCGAGAGCTCTCTGAGGGAAACCCCGACCTGAAACCAACACTTTATTCCAATCTAGATCTCTCCTTAGACTATAACCTCCACGACGACGACCTAATCTCGTTAGAATTCTTCTATAAAACGGTCGATGACGTCATCTTCTCGAGAACTTCGACCCTCCTTTCTGGGATCTACGCTGGCTTTGAGCGAAACAGGGATGAAAATAGCGCGAGCGGATCGCTCTGGGGCATCGAGCTAACGTGGTATCAATCCCTTGATATCCTTCCAATCCTCCCGAAGGGACTAAAATTGAATACCAACTATATCTACAGCAACTCAGAGTTTGAATACCCTAATCGACCTGAACAACCCCTCGCAATTGCTAATCAGCCAAATCAAAAACTTCAACTCGCCATAACCTATGATCTGGGTAAGTTCTACGCCCAATTGAAGATCGAACACCAGTCTAACACTGTCTCAAGAGTGGCCGACGTTCCGGAAGAGGATTGGTTCCAAGAAGGTATTACCGAAGTTGCACTTACCGCAAGTTGTCGCCTGTCCGAACACCTCCGAATTGTCGGGGGGATACGAAGACTCACCGATACCCCATCCGAAGTTGTTTACGAAGGAAATCGCGATCAGCTTGTTAGATACCGCTACCGCGGTCGGTCTGCTAACTTAGGCCTCAAGTACGAGTGGTAGAGATAAGCTCACGCTTTTTGATCAAGCACCAATTTGTACTTGTAGAGAAACGCGGAGGCCTATCGATATTTGCTGTTGATCAGCTGTACCTTTAAACTCCACATTTCATTAAAGGCTAATAGCTAGGGTTAAGGGGGGAACCCAACAATTGCCGAAACCCAAAGTGAGGACGCCTTGTATCTGGTACTTCCTAAAATCCACAATTCCACCAACTTTAAGTCCAATCGTTTTGCTATTTTTTGTCTACCACCACACTCGACTGGGTAATCCTAAGCATTATACTAACTGTCCCTATTTAACGAACCTTTGAACACTGCAGCAACAAATCCAGATGAACGCCTTCCCTCGTCCAAATTATGGCGGACCTGGAAACGCATACTGAGGCTAAGCAAGCCCTATCTTTTGCGTCTCATTTTTAGTTTCATCCTAGCTGCACTCGCTACCGGAGCCTGGCTAGCAATTCCTTTAGGACTTAGATCAATGCTCGATTCTGTTTTCGAGCAAGGAGACCGTCATTTACTCAATGTTATAGCTATTGGGATGCTGGCACTCTTCATCGTTCAGTCCCTTATGTCATTCGGAAGCCACTATTTGATCGATTGGATCGGCAGTCGAGTTATCACGGACTTGCGTCAGAAAGTTTATGCTCACCTCTACCAATTAGATTTGCGTTTCTACACCAACCATCGGTTAGGTGAGTTAACATCCCGTCTCAGCAACGATGTGGGAACCATTAGAAGCGCCGCCACCACAGATCTATCGCAACTTCTAATGCACAATTTTTCGTTGCTCGGCTCAATCATATTGATGGCTGTACTCAACTGGCGACTAAGTCTAATAGTGTTTGGAGTAGTTCCACCGGTGGTACTAGTTTCCCGCTATTTTGGTCAGAAAATCCGGAAAATATCTCGCCAGGCCCAAGATCGGCTAGCGGATACCACCGCTGTCGCCGAAGAAGCACTCGGGGCAATTCGAGTTGTGAAAGCCTTCACGCGAGAATCCTACGAAATCCGCCGCTATTTTAACGAAACCGAGGCTCTCTTCAAACTAAACCGTCACCGCGCTCTGATTACAGCGTTCTTCTCCTCAGGTATCGGCTTCTTCTTCCTACTCTCGATGACGACTATTTTCTGGTACGGCGGTAGCGAGGTTCTGGAAAATCGCCTTACCGCGGGAGACCTGGTCGCATTTCTTATTTACGCCACCAATATCACTCGATCGGTTTGGGGAATGTCGCGGCTTTACTCTTCATTGAATCGCGCTGCTGGAGCATCCGAGCGGATCTTCCAAATTCTGGACACTATTCCGGAAATCAATGACAACGAAAGAGCGGTAGTTATGCCTTTTCTAAAAGGGAGGGTCTCATTTTCCAACGTCTCCTTCTCATATGAGAAGAATCGCTCCATCCTCAATCAGGTTTCCTTCGTAGCTAATGAGGGAGAAACAATCGCTCTGGTTGGACCAAGCGGATCTGGTAAATCTACAATCATGCACCTGATTCCCCGATTTTATGATGTCCAGTCAGGACAAATCCGGATCGACGGAATTGATATCAAAACTGTTCAGACCCAATCTCTCCGTCAACAAATCGCTGTTGTTGCCCAAGATGTCCATCTCTTCGGTATTTCAGTGGCCGAAAACATTCGGTACGGACGACTCGAAGCAACTGATAGTGAGATTATCTCAGCCGCCAAAGCTGCCAATGCGGACCAGTTCATCCACGATCTTCCAGAGGGATACGATTCTCTGGTTGGAGAACGGGGAATTAAACTTAGTGGCGGACAGCGTCAACGTATAGCTATTGCTCGAGCAATTCTACGAGATGCTCGTATTCTCCTGCTCGATGAGGCCACTTCTTCTCTCGATTCGGAATCAGAAGCCCTAGTACAGCAGGCTCTCGAGCGACTTATGGTGGGACGTACATCATTCATCATAGCTCACCGCCTCTCGACTGTCCAACATGCCGACTGTATAATCGTCCTTGATCGCGGAAAGATTGTCCAATCTGGCTCCCATCAGACCCTTTTTGAGCAGGATGGTCTTTATCGACGCCTCTGTTCCCTCCAATTCCAAGACCCAAAAAGATCAACCTCCAACAGCACTACTATTTCCCCCATTTGATTGAGCGAAGTATTTTCAACCCATACTCCAGCGCATCAGGCGACTCTCCCTACAACGAGATCCTTAATCCATCGGAGAATGATTACGAAGTCGTAGTCACCAACCACTCCGCTATCCGTATTACCCCTCTTTCCATCCATCTCCTTCTTATACTACCTTAGAGCCATGGGCCTCGACACCCTCTCGAGCCCCCTCAGCAAAGCGACCCGCCATTTTTCTCCCTGCAGAAGAACATATTTGATACTTACCTCAACTAGAATTATCTGGCTCCCATTTTATCCGATATCTCTTTGAAATTATTAACTATCCACCTCTTTCCCTTCCACTGGGACTGTCCATATGTTCAGTTCGCGTTCTGCCCAAAAAGATCTGATCTTCTCCTCGCATTAGGCAGACCGCTTCTCTTTTTCAACATCTTAAACCCTCGGCTCAAATAGTTCTGCAAAGCATGCGGGTGATCATGACTACAAGTAGTTAACCAGACCCGGTTAGCTCCCATCTCCCAACACCGATCCACCGCTCTGGTCAGCAAAACTCCTCCTAGTCGCTGCCCAATGAATGGACTCCTTAGTCCAATACACTCGATCCTGACGCTCTCATCCTCTTGCCTCTCCAGTTCATAGTATCCCGCAGGATTCCCTCTAACGTAAGCCACCCAAGTCTCTAACTCAGGACGATCTACATATTCCGACCATTCTTTTCGGCCCCACTTTTCCCGCCCCCCCCAACGGAACTCAACTCCTACCGCCTGGTGCATAAACCAGTTAAATTCCGGACAAGAAATCTCTACCCGTCTGATTTCGAAATCTATCGGCACTTGTCCTGATGGACAAAAATCCTCAGGCTCAGCTATTTCTAAATGATAAGTAATCTTCTGTTCCATTTTCCAATCCCTCCGCTAGTTAACGCACAACTAAACTATAATACCCTACCCCTTGGGCAAGTATCTTGCCACAGTCTAAGGGACCCTTGAAAGGGGCCTCTAAAAGGAGTCCGTTTATACAAAATAGAACCAGATGAGATGCAAAGATTTACTATTCATCGTGCACTCCGAATCGGGAGATAGCCTCCACCCAATGAGTCATGTTATGCTCTTTTTAATGGAATAATGACACAAGAATGATTCGGTTGAGAGAAGAGGAAGCCGTATTTAAGTATTAGTGAACTGAAATGCGTACAACTTGCAGTCACGTAAGATAAAGCGAATTCGTATCGGTTTGCCTGCCAGCTTGCTTACGTCGGAATTCTCCCCCCAGCGTGCCCGCATCCTTACCGAATTTCCACACATAAAGGATGCCTCCTCCTTAGTATATCCCTCTATCGGGCGGCGGTAAGGATCTTGGAACTCAACACGAACCGAACCTCCTCCACCTGTATCAACATTGATCTCAAGCTGATTTCCTTCGAACTGAAGTATCGGAGTTACAATTTCACCCCCTTCATAACACGCGTCGGCCGACACGAATCCGTCCAAACGCAGAATAGCTCGACCGATTCCTGTCAAGTGTCCTGCTGCTGCGGAATCAACGATGTGGTCGTGATCTCTATTAGTGCCGCTGTAATAGATCCAAATTTCGTCCCCCATCAGGATCGGATTCGGCATTGCCCATATCATTCGCGAAGAAAAACTGCCTTCCAGCCCAGGGCTTATGAATGCTCCTCGCCCGCCACACCGCTGGAAATTCACTCCGTCTCTACTAATTGATAACCGTGCGTCGAAGCGGCTGGGCCCATGGATCCTTTGTGTTTCCTCTCTAACAACATCTAGATCGTCCCGGACAGTTGTCCCAACCGTACCTCGATCGTACCAACTCCAGTTTGCATTAGCCAGCATCAAGTAAACACCGTCGGGATCAGGATACTTGAAGACAGTAGCCCCATAATAGTCTACCGGGACTAACCCGGATGGTTTTTCCGGAGCCGCAGAATTCAAAGGATGATCTGTCTCATAAGTCGCCCGGTCTTTGTCATCGGGCCACATCACAATTTCCTGGTTCTCCCAATTTATCAAATCGTCCGACTCTAGCCGACGGACTGTTCGATAGTTCTCATTACCTTCGGCTGTACTGTGTCGCTTCGCGAACCAGCGACGCGTGAAGAGAAGATACCGCCCAATAGCGGGATCCCAGAATATAACGCTCTGGGTGTCCCAACCCCCGCGCTGCTCGAGTTGTATTCTTCGGAGAAATCTCCAGTCGAGGCCATCGGGGGAGCTATGCATATGGAACTGCATCGAAACGTCTGAATTATAGACCTTCGTTTGGCTCTTATAGCGTTCTTCTATCGGAGCATTCGGATCGATCCACACGGAGCTGCCTCCGAACTTACCCGGAATAGCAATATTGCTGAAGCTGGATCCCTCTTCTTTGGTGGAACCGAGTTTTGGCTTGGTAAAGTGGATACCGTCGGCTGACTCTGCGTAGCCGATATAGGCCGGATCAATGCTACCATTGACAGCTTTACAGGAATGATACCAGATTCGGACCCGGCCATCATCCTCCTTCAAAACACTGCTGTAAATTCCAAGGCTCATTTGGGATTCAACCTCGCTCGATCCCTCAGCTGTAAGCACAGGATTAGTGAATTGATACGGACGATTCATTACTAGTTTCACGCCAAAACTCGACTCGATGAACATCTCATCAATAAAGAGCTGTTTGAACGATCCCACTTCTATTGGATTCATTTGCTTTGTCTTAAAGTTCGATTTCCGGTAGATGCGCCGCTCATACTATCGTTATCACCCCTATGAAAGGGCAAGCTCGATGCGCTTTTCATATGGCTCAAAGCTAATAGCCTACGCAAATGCCCCAGATCTCATCCACACATGTATATTTTGCAAATTTTTAGGATTAATTTTAACCTTCTAATAACCATTATCCACCCATGCTTCTTACTTTACCAAAGTCGATCTAATGGTCGCCTGAACCCTAAACAAAACCCCCTTTTAAAAGATAAGAATTTCTTACAATTCTAAACCATCTTAGGATCCATATCATCTCAAACCATGAAGCATTCGATTTTGTATTGGGACGAAACCCGCTATTCCAGTTTTCCCCATGTTGTAAAGGGAGAAAACGACGAGCTATGGGTCAACTTTGACTGGAATGCCCACACCCCACTCGCTCGGGGTCCTGAAGGAGCCGCACACTCTCATGGGGGTGCATCGGTTGGAGGAAAGCATGGCCATGTTGATCTTTTTTCCCCAGATGGTGGGGAAAGCTGGTTTGAGGATGGGAAAAGCAATCTATACCGAGAGTGTCCTGAGGCACTGAGAAGTGCTGTCTTGAAAGACGGCTCCCAAATCAGAATATCCCGACCTTCAGACATTATTCCAGCAGTGAGAAAGGAAGAATTTTCAAAACGTGGGTTTGTGCTCAGAAAACTACCTGGGGCTCGGTTTAGTGTCGAAAATCGGCTCCAGATGTTTCGAAAACGGGCAGCCTCAGAACGATGGGAGAGTCGCTATCTGAATAGTGGAAAGGAACTACCACTTTTTGCGCTCATCCGTACCGGGACCGATCTGAACAGTTGTATCCTCCCCGATGATACAATCTTACATGAAGTGTACGGCAGTGTTTCGGCCGGTGACCCCTTCCGGGCCTGGGTTCTTCGATCTGAGGATGCAGGCGATACATGGGAAATGGTTGAAATGGCCTTCGACGGCGGAGTACATCCGTTCAACGAAGCCAGTCTTCTGCACCTAAAGGACGGTCGCATCTTTGCAATGGTCCGAACATCCAGCAGCAGTAAGAGTATTCCTATCGAGGAGAAATACCTTTGGCAGACCCATTCAAGTGATCAGGGCAAGACCTGGAGTCCGGTCCAAAAAACCCCAATGTGGGGATATCCGGCTCAGCTTCTGTTGCTGAGAAATGGCGATGTACTGTGCAGCTATGGTCACCGACGATCCCCGTATGGGATACGCGCCTGTCTCTCCCGCGACGGCTGTGAGACATGGGACATCGACCATGAAATCGTACTACGCGCAGATGGTCTTACAACTGATGGAATTTTATCTGGAAAAGGAGTTTCCCCTGATTTGGGCTATCCGAAAACGGTCGAGCTAAATGATGGTACCCTGTTCACGGTCTATTACTTTACCCTCGGAGACAGTGTAACCCACGTCGCAGCGACAAAGTGGTCGCTTTAGGGTTGATTCAGTGAAACAAATAACTTCTACACCATGACAAATCTGCCTGGAAATTACGAAAACTGGCTTCACGTTAGAATTCGTATAAAATATTAACATCATAAACTTGCGTCGGTAAAACTCACGCCAAAGACAATGGCCGTAATAGTCGACCATACCGTGCTACGAAGTATTTTTCTGGACTACCCAAGAAGGATCCTAATCTCGATAGTAATGGTGTGCCTTTTAACAGGCTCGGGGCCGCCACCCCAAACGGAAGGCCACAAAAAAATGGTCTCTTTGCTCTCACACATCAAAGCACGTAGCCGAGATGAAAACATCTGGCTCGGCGATCGTGAGGTGCGAATTAAGCGACGTCGGCTTAAGGAGCTGGGGCCCTTTGCGACTTCCGATAGTCGGTGGCGCGGAAACTTCGAAGTCGGTATGCTTGAGCTTCGCCTCGGCAATGAGGCACAAGCTATCGAACACCTTAGGAAATCCTACGAGCTTCTCCCTGATGTTGTCCATCGCCTTCCAAAAGGATGGGATAACCACAATATCTTTGAGCTTGGAGTAGCTTACTTGAGGATGGGTGAAACACAGAATTGCTGTCTACGCAACAACCCAGAAAGCTGCATTCTTCCGATACGGAACGCCGGCTTACATATCGATGAAACTGGGTCGAGAAAAGCCATCGAAGTGTTTACCGAACTACTGAGCCGACCCAGTATCGAGAGCAATATGCAATATAAGACTCAATGGTTACTCAATATAGCATACATGACGGTCGGCGGATATCCTCACGACGTACCAACAGCCCATCGGATCCCACCTAAAGTCTTTGAGTCGGAACAACCTTTCGCTCACTTTGAAAACATCGCTATGCGCGTTGGTTTAGACTCGTTCAACCTCTATGGTAGTGCCGTGATCGATGACTTTAACGGTGACGGTTATCTTGACGTTTTCACGACAACCTTTGATCCCAACGATCGGATTCACCTTTTTTGGAACGAACAGGACGGCTTTTTCTCCGACGGTAGTGTACAGGCAGGACTAGCCGATCTTTATGGTGGTATCAACGCTGTCCAGGCCGACTACGACAATGATGGAGACATCGATCTCTATGTGCTAAGAGGGGCTTGGATGGCCGATGGGGGACGCCATCCCAATTCATTAATCCGAAACAACGGAGATCGCACATTTACCGATGTGACCTTCGAGTCCGGACTAGGAGAGGTACATTACCCGACCCAAACAGCGGCATGGGCCGACTACGACAATGATGGAGACATCGATCTCTACGTTGGTAATGAACACAGTAAGGGATTCGCCAAAAAACTCTACAGCGGCACAGAAGGGAGTCAGAGAATTGAGGCACCATCTCAGCTTTTTCGTAACAATGGTGATGGCACCTTCTCCGATGTCGCAGCGGAGGCTGGAGTAGAGAATTTCCGCTTCGTCAAAGGCGTCGTTTGGGGCGACTACAACAATGACAGGTGGCCTGATCTCTACACCTCATCTTTGGGAGAGCCCAATCGCCTTTATCACAACAACGGCGACGGCACCTTCTCTGATATCGCTCCCCTTCTAGGCATCACCGAACCATTGGCTTCGTTCCCCGTATGGTTCTGGGATTTCGACAACGATGGTGCACTAGATCTTTACGTACCAAGCTACCAAGGGACAAAGGACGCCATAGGTGCAGTTGCTGCCACATATCTCGGTTTGCGAGTAAGTATCGAAATGCCCCGCCTATATCGAGGCAACGGGAAATATGGGTTCGAGGAAGTCGCCGCAGCACGGAACCTAACAAAGTTCCTCCTACCCATGGGCGCCAATTTCGGTGATCTGGACAACGACGGTTACCTAGACTTCTACCTCGGAACCGGATACCCAGACTACGAAGCGCTGTCACCTAACGTTATGTACCGGAACGTAAACGGAGAATCCTTTGCCGACATCACGACGGCCTCTGGACTCGGCCACCTCCAAAAGGGACACGCCATCGCCTTCGCAGACCTAGATAACGATGGCGATCAAGATATCTTCGAACAGATGGGAGGGATTCTCCCTGGAGATCGTTACAATGACGCCCTTTTTGAAAATCCTGGATTCGATAACCATTGGATCGCGATCCGATTAGTCGGAACCTCTTCCAACCGCTCTGCTATTGGTGCTTCGATTCATGTTCTTGTGGAGCAAGGAGACGGCAATCGTTCCATTTACCGGCACGTTACTAGCGGAGGAAGTTTCGGATCAAACCCACTGCGGCAAAACATTGGGCTCGGACAGGCTTCGGGAATCAATCGGCTCGAGATCAAATGGCCGACTTCTGGACTCACTCAGACTTTTGAAGAGGTCCCCATGGATTGTTTTGTGCAAATAGTCGAAGGAGATGATCAACTCAGTACATTCGAGCTACGGAAACTACGGCTAGGAAGACTCCCCGAAGCAGCAACCCAAGCAAAGGATGAAGATACCCGGTTAAGGTGAAAAAGGGGAAACATAACGGCAAGGATGCGCCGTTTTCCATGAGTCTCCTCAAAATCCGGAAAGAACCCAATATACTCTTCCATCATCTCTCCCGGTACTTCTTGCTCCGTTGAGCAATTCCGTTCACGATGTGAAGTGGAATCAGTCAGCATCCTCCAAACGGAACATGTAACCTTTTTGACATCTAGGGATTAAGTGGGAAATCTCATGCTATAGGTCGAATGTACTTGCTGAAGACTCCTGGAGCAAGCATCAGATGCTAGACCATTCTTATCCCATTATTTTTATCAAAAGTTAATTTATTTTGAATTTAAAGAAACGGGGACCGTACAACCGAGACATAAAAAGCCATGCTAAGCATTGATGATCGCATAGAGAACGAACGAGATAGTGTGCATATCACGGGTCTCAAGGCAATGGAGCTCAAAAACGCGGCTGGGCAAAGTCTCGTCCGGGTCGAAACCGATGTCGGCCTCTATGGTATCGGTGAGGCAGGTGCGGCTGGTCCTGCTACCCGCGCTAATCTGCAGTGGCTTGAGAGGGTGCTGATCGGTGCCGATCCACTGAATATAGATAAGCTTTATCACCAGATGATGGGCCTTCAACACACCTATCAAGCCCATGTGCCAACCATCAGTGGCGTAGATATCGCTCTATGGGACTTAGCGGGAAAGATTCTAAACCTCCCGACCAGTAAACTGCTCACAGGCCGGTTTCGCGAAAACGTCGAACTGTATTACGGAGGACCACCCCTTCCAAATGACCGCTCTGAAGTCGATGAGTGGGTGAAGGAATTTCGCGCTCATCCTCACGGCTACCGAACCCTAAAGATTGGCTTCGAACAACTACTAGATAGCAAACGTCTTTCCAGAACGTTCAGGGGAGCTGAACCGAATCAGACGTTGAAGGAAAGTGATCTCAAATTAGTTCGGGACGGGTTTACTACCATACGCGATGCTCTTGGTTGGGATATCGATATCATCGTTCACTGTCACAATGAATGGGACATACCAACGGCGATCAACATTTCTCAGGCAATGGAAGAAGTACGTCCGCTCTGGATTGAAGACCCTATCCAGGTATGGCATTCCGACGGGTATAGACAACTTAGGGCTGCTTCCCGCGTGCCTATATGCACCGGGGAAAAGATCGAAGGATTCCGTGATTTCTTTCCTTTCATTGTTGAGGGTGCAATCGATGTGTTACACCCCGATCTCTGCTGGTGCGGCGGTATAAGCGGGGGCCGAAAGATAGCAGAACTGGCCGATCATTTTGGGTTACCAGTGGCCCTGCATAATTGTGGGAGCCTCGTACATAATATGGCTAACATTCACTTCGGCGCCATGGTCCGTAATTTTAGCATGAGCGAGACGCGGATTTACTCTCAACCGTCCATCTCTGAAATGGGTGGCCTTGACGGTTTCGATTTACTGGAAGGTAAAATCGCAGTTCCAAACGGCCCTGGGTTGGGCATCGAGCTCGTACCCGAAGTGCTGCGCGCCGAAGTTAGAGAGGATGAACCTTATTGGGATTAAGAGCCCGAAAGTTTCACAATCCGATTGTGCGATAAAAATGTAGACCCGCACTATCCGGAAAACAAAGAAACGCTCAAATCATCATGCGCAATCTTAAGCGGAGCTCTGGCCGCGCGACCGCTAATTAGCGTTCGCGCAATCAGAGATGACCCCTTACAAGCACTTCACGAAATCAAGCAAGGTCAAAACGATCGAGATTCATGACCTTATCCCAAGCGGCCACGAAATCACGCACAAACGCTTGCTGCGAATCGTCACACCCATACACTTCCGCAATAGCCCTAAGCTGGGAGTTCGAACCGAATAAGAGGTCGACGCGAGATCCCGTCCACTTGAGCTCGCCAGTCCCACGGTCACGTCCCTCGTAGAAGTAATCGCATCTGGGAGACACCTGCCACTCGGTACTCATATCGAGAAGGTTTACAAAGAAGTCATTGGTCAAGATTTCAGGCCGCTTAGTAAAAACTCCGAGTTCGGATTGCCCAACGTTTGTATTCAGAGCTCGCATGCCGCCTACAAGCACCGTCATCTCTGGAGCGGTCAACATCAGCATGTTCGCCCTATCGACCAACAGTTCCTCAGCCGATCTCGTATGTCCGTTTCCAAAGTAGTTCCGAAACCCGTCTACGGTGGGTTCGAGAACAGCAAACGAATCCACGTCAGTTTGCTCCTGCGACGCATCTGTTCGCCCCGGAAAGAAGGGAACCTGTATATCGTGCCCAGCGTTCTTCACCGCTTTCTCAATCGCAGCGCATCCTCCCAAAACGATCAAATCGGCAAGAGAAACACTTTTCCCATCAGTCTGAGAACTATTGAATTCCTCCTGTATATTCTCTTGAATCTGCAGAACTTTTCTTAATTCATCCGGCTCGTTGACTTCCCAATTCTTCTGCGGGGCCAGGCGTATTCGTGCCCCGTTAGCCCCTCCACGCTTGTCGGTACCTCGAAATGTTGCAGCAGAGGCCCAAGCGGTTGATACGAGTTGGGAAATAGACAGCTCTGATTCGAGGATCCTGGCTTTAAGCGCAACGATGTCTTTCTCTCCTACCAGTTCATCGGTGGCATCGGGAACCGGGTCCTGCCACAACTGTGGCTGCTCGGGAACCAAGGGCCCAAGACACCGTGTACGCGGTCCCATATCTCGGTGCGTCAGCTTGTACCAGGCTTTGGAAAAAGCATCTGCAAATTCCTCTGGATTTTCGTGGAAGCGCTTCGATATCACCGCATAAACCGGGTCAGTCTTTAGTGAGAGATCCGTCGTGAACATCATAGGTGGGTGGTTCTTCGATGAATCGTGAGCATCCGGCACAGTATCATCGCCTCGTCCATCTGTTGGAACCCACTGTGTCGCGCCTGCAGGACTCTTCACCTGCTCCCACTCGTAACCAAAAAGGTTGTCAAAGTAGTTGTTGTCCCACTCTACCGGATTGGTCGTCCAGGCACCCTCCAGCCCACTGGTAAAAGCATCGCCACCGCTTCCAGTGCCGAAACTGTTTTTCCAGCCGAAACCTTGCTCCTCTAAGTTAGCAGCCTCAGGGTCGGGACCAATGTGGCCGTCCTTATCGCAAGCGCCATGAGCTTTGCCAAACGTATGTCCTCCAGCTATGAGTGCCACCGTCTCCTCGTCATTCATTGCCATGCGTCCGAATGTTTCTCGAATATCCCGGGCTGCAGCGAGCGGATCGGGATTGCCATTTGGCCCCTCAGGATTAACGTAAATCAAGCCCATTTGGACAGCACCAAGCGGCTCTTCGAGCTCCCTGTCGCCAGTGTAACGTTCGTCATCTAGCCACGTAGTCTCAGATCCCCAGTATATGTCCTCTTCGGGCTCCCAGACGTCCTCACGCCCTCCGGCAAAACCAAAGGTTTTGAAACCCATCGACTCTAAGGCACAGTTCCCGGCAAAGATCATCAGGTCAGCCCAGGAGATTTTCCGACCGTACTTCTGCTTAATTGGCCAAAGTAACCTACGGGCTTTATCCAGACTTACATTGTCGGGCCAACTATTAAGAGGCGCAAAGCGCATTGTACCGGAAGCTGCACCCCCGCGGCCATCACCGATGCGGTAGGTCCCTGCGCTGTGCCATGCCATTCGGATGAAAAGCGGTCCGTAGTGGCCGTAGTCAGCTGGCCACCAGGATTGAGATGTCGTCATCACCTCATCGATGTCTTTTTTGAGGGAATCGAGGTCAAGTGTCTTGAATTCCTCAGCGTAGTTGAAATCCTCCCCCATCGGATCTGAAAGGGAGGAATTTTGGTGCAGAATCTTCAGATTCAACTGATTCGGCCACCAGTGTTGATTTGAGGTTGTTCCGACCGCCGTGTGTCGATCAGGTCCTCCTAAAACTGGACACTTACTTATACTATCCATGTTTTCTCCAATTGT
This sequence comes from uncultured Opitutales bacterium, assembly GCA_964542645.1. Taxonomy (GTDB): domain Bacteria; phylum Verrucomicrobiota; class Verrucomicrobiia; order Opitutales; family UBA2987; genus Moanibacter. The sequence continues at coordinate 36,060 of CAZIUG010000007.1, forward strand.
GTTCTGAGTTTCCTTAAGACTGTTCCCTAACTAAGGATCATGAATCCTTGGAAGGTGATCTTAAATACGTTGAACATTCCCCTAATAATGTCAACTCGACCTAACCAATTGTACTCGGATTCAATGGAAATTTGAAAGTTCTTCGCCATCCATAGAGTGACAAAAGGGGGATACGTTACCCGAGGGCAAAAACTTAGATTAATCAAAGTTCCTAAATCAAACTACTAAGGATTATCGCCTTGATTAGACAATGCGCAAAATTACAGCTTTCACTCAACCGCCCGTTTTCCCTAAGTAGGTTGTTCTTCGAAATAAAACCGTTGGCATCAAAAGTTGTTATTACTTGTTAGGCCTCCGCTTACAACCGAAGATTATGGGGCCCTCCACAAGTTGCATCCTACGAAGCCACCCGTTCTTAGCAGTCCTTTCCTTTTGCTAGTATTCTATTGGAATCTGATTTTCGACAGTTTTCCTTGCTACGGACCACCCAGAAACGAAATACTCTAACCCCATTTACGAGACCGAAATTTTTTGGATAAAATGAGAAAATTGGCTTTTTCTTCTTTAGAAAATACACCCTTTTCCCATGCATAATTCACTGAATTAGCCAACGGAGCAAAACAGAGCAGAAACCGCACTAATAAGTACCCCGAACGCTGTACATGAAGACTCCGATCGGGAAATATTTAAGGAAGTTCAATGATTGAAGTAGGAATCCACACGGGTGAACGAGATATAGAAAAACTCATTAATTATTGTCAGAAACTAGACATCAACGCCGTCTGCATGCATTGCCAAGCCATCGATGGATACCAGGAGAACGGCGTACCTGATAAAGCTCACCTTATGACAGTCCAGGATTCGATGATGAGGGCAGGAAAGAAAGTAAAGGTCATGATCTCGACACCCCTGCAGATTGACGTTCTGTCAAAAGTCGATGAGTGGGAATCAAAAGTTGATGAGGTCTGTGGGACATTTGAAGTGCTTGGCGCATGTGGGGTGGAAGCGGTACTCCTTTTCAACTTCATGAAGGCTGCCGAGGCGAGTGAGCGGGAGGAGCAATGGCAACTGGTCAGTAACATCTATCGTCGTTTTACAGAACAGGCTGAGAAAAGCGGGGTAAAAATTGCCACACATGGTCACTGCTTGCCCGAATATCTCATTTGGAACTTCGATAGTATCTCACGATTACTCCAGGCAGCAGATAGCCCTTTCAACGGTTGGACGTATGATCCAGGCATTCTGCTTCTAGCTCAAGATGACCCTTATGAAACTGTTGAAAAGGTGAAAGGGCGTATTCCCTTCGCCCATGCCCGTGATGTGCTGGGTGATTGGAGAATGTGGGATGAAGTGTTCTTAGGACGAGGCAATGTTGATTTTCCAAAAGTTTTACAGTTACTCCAGGATGCCGATTTCGACGGTCTAATATGCCCCGAGCACCTCGGACCAGATGGGCAGGGAAGAGAAAACCGAGAAGCAATGGCAGTAAAATTATTAAAAGAGCAACTTGGAACTAAGTGAAAAAATGGTGGCATTGACTCCTGGTTTGCAAAATTTCTGGCTAATTCGATTATGGCTTGCCTTACGCCAAACGATGAAACCCGGATTCCTTTACTAAACCACCGATTCTTTGCTCGATATCGTCTTCTCGAATAGCCTCTCCTAGTTCTGCCACCACCGAATCGGCAGCCTTCAGGTACGCATCAACATGACGATCCTCATGTGCTAACATGGGGTACATTCCTGCAACCGCAAGAAACCCGCGCTCTAGCATTCGAATAGTCCACAGCGTGAATAAAGCGTTCGCCTTGGAGTGATCGATTCCAAAGTACAATAGCGCCGGGTGAGAGGAAAACATCCATGGTACCCGATGCTTCTCTGCAATTTTCGCTAACCCCTCTTGCAATCTGGTGCCAATCCGAAAGAGATGAGCTGGCACATCGATGCGCATGTGCTTTTTGACGGTAGCCAGGGCGGCCGCTGGGCCGACTCCTTCACTCCAGTAAGCACTCGAGATGAAAGTATCCTGAAAGGCGCCCATGGTCTCATTCGAACCAAGTATTGCCGCCATGGGATGGCCGTTGCCTAAAGATTTGGCAAACACTGCCATGTCGGGGCAAACACCGTACTTTAGGTGCGAACCGCCACAAGAGAGCTTCCAGCTGATTGTGATCTCGTCGAAGATGAGGCGAGCACCGCAGTGATCAGCCAGCTCGCGAGCTCCTTCCAAGAACCCAGGCTCCGGCTTGGAATTCCGTGTAGGCTCAACCACTATTGCAGCCAATTCCGGCCCATGAGCATCTACAATTGCTTTCAATTCCTCGATCTGGTTGTAAGCAAAAGGTATCGTTGTGCCGGCTAAACCACGTGGCACTCCCAAAGGCTCCAGCCCTGGCAAAAGGTGCCAATCGCCCAGCCGATCTGCCATTCCCCCGTCCTGGTTCGGCATATTCGCAGCAAGATACCAATCATGCCATCCGTGGTAGCCGCAAAACGCGACTTTATCTCGTCGCGTACTCGCCCGAGCGATCCGGACAGCAATTGTCATGGTCTCACCTCCTAATCGTCCAAAACGGATCTTCCTCGCCCAAGGATGAAGCTCCAGAAGTAACTCAGCTAGCTCAACCTCTTCAGGCGGATTCATAGCACACATCGATCCATCCCTCACACGCCGAACAACGGCTTCGGTAACATCGGGATCAGCATATCCAAGCGCTGTGGCACCGATACCGCATTGCGACATGTCCACATAGGTTTGCCCATCTACGTCGGTAACTTCGCATCCCTGTGCCCTGACAGCGTAAGGGGGCCACTGCTGCGGCGCTCTAAGCTCTTGCCGGAACCCAAATAGTCCAGTAGCACCGACAATTAACCGTTTTGCTTTGTCGTAAAGTTTCTGACCAGCGGTGATGTTGTGTATCGGCGTTTTCATCCCTGTAGTCCCCTCTTACAAAATATCTATTGACTCCTTGATCAATAAATGACCTGCCCCAATATACTGTATCATAATAATATTCAGGTGTATGGTTTCGCCGTCAATATTCTCCTTTGTGTTATGTTCTCTCTAGAGCGCAACGATCTGAAATGATAAAGATTCAACCAACATCTGTCAAAAAACTCCTAAAAATCTTGAAAGCAATCATACAAAATGAACGGACGCGTCTCCTAGCCCTTCTATTTCCACGGCTACAATATCGCCCATAGTTACCCATTTAGTTTGTACGATACTACCAAGCATTATAATCCAATCCTTGGGTAAGTCACGCCCACGCTTAGCCTCGAAGTTCGCGAGCCAAACCAAGGCCTCCAAGGGGTGTCCATTTATGATGTCCCGCCCTTGTCCCAAACCAACTTCAACACCATTAATCATCAAGGATCCCTGCACCCTAGAAAGATCCAGAGCATGCCAATCGAACACAGGGTTCCCCAATACAATTCCAGCACCAAAAAAATCATCGGCCAACCAAATCCGCCAATCAGGCTCACGTACGGAAAAATCAACATAACGATCATCTACGATTTCTATAGCGGGAAAAAACGCCCCAACAGCTTCTGAGACGCTTCCGATAGTATGGGGCGCCCCCGATGCTGAAATTGCAGACTTAAGTTTTACGGCAATTTCGCATTCGACCCCAACATGAAGGAAGGAATTAAATCCAAACTTACCGATCCCATGCTGCACGGTCGTATCAAATATTCCACCTGCACACGGATGTGGTACGCCGAGATAATCCTGCATTACTTTTGTGGTACACCCTATTTTTGTACCCAAGACTGTCCCATAACCATTTGCCGTCAGCAGGATGTGTAAGGCATCTTGTATCGCCATGCTATCCTCTGTATCAACTGGCTCCCATTCCACATCCGGATAACCGATCGGCGAAGAAGGCTGCAACCGCCCTTTAGCAACAAATTCCGCCGCACGTTTTATTAAGTTCTCTGATAGAGCCATAATTTTCCTCTATATGCTTCAAGCAGACCGTTCCGTTTTAGCCATAACCGTCCTTGGTGAGACCGTATGTGATTATTTTCAGCGTACAAGCAGCGATGGATGACTAAAAGCGCTAATTCCAGCCATGGAGTTACCGCTCAGCAGCTATCACTGTCAATAGTTCAACCGGAAGATTGATGAAATCCAACATGGAGAGCTAAACCATATCCCGCACAAAACCTTCCATGATTTTTGGAGATTGAGTTGCCAAATCGCGATGGAATCCTAGATTTCTTTAGGTATTTTTCACATCATGTATTTCCTTCAACTAGGAATTTGCGTTTGCTAATCATTCGAATTGCAATAGCTCTAATAAACATGTCTAAAGCGTATACACTGTCAGGAAAGAAAGCTCTGGTCACAGGGGGTAAAAGACGGATTGGACGCGGAATAGCTCTTGCTCTGGCGGAGGCCGGATGCGATGTGGGCATCAATGATCTAACAGTGGATAGCGATGCCCAGGAGACAGTGCAATTGATTCAAAAGTTGAATCGCAAATCTGAATTCTATCCCGCCGACATCTCAGACCCCACTCATGTCGAGAAAATGTTTAGCACTTTCCTTGAGGAGTTCGGCCAAATCGATATCCTTGTCAACAATCCGTACGGAGGAACTGGCCAGGGATTCCTAGAGCTGACTGAGAAAAACTGGGATCTCAACCTAGATATTGGGCTCAAGGGTTTTTATTTATGCAGTCAACAGGCCACCCGAGCAATGGTGGCAACGGGTACCAAAGGATGCATTGTCAGTACATCTTCGGTCCACGGACGCAGAGCTTGGAAAGGGGATACAGCTTATGGAGTCGCCAAAGCGGGAGTACTGCGACTGACCGAGAGCATGGCAGTCGATCTAGGAGAATACGGTATCCGATGTAATGCTGTACTCCCCGGCCATATGAATACCAACCACGAATTCGACACCCCTCCTCCGTCTGTTGGCAGTATCGAAGAATCGCTCTTTGAGCACGTGCCATTGCGTCGACGTGGCACGCCAGAAGATATCGGTCGCGCCGTCGTGTTCCTCTGCTCTGATGCATCGGCCTGTATAACTGGCGTATCCCTTCCCGTAGATGGAGGGTTGCTAGCAGGAGCAGTAGGATGAACAACCGGCAGAAACAAATCGGGTACGCTCAGTGGCAAATTCCACGAAAAAAATTCTCATAAAAAAACTGAAATCATAGAACTTGAGCTCTGAAATTTGTCTTCATTCTCCGTTTGGCTGAATTACGCTTATTGCCCTCAAACCCAGAAATACCATGGACATCGACATGGACCAAATATGGAAAACGATATTTTCAGGAGAACCTATCGGTATAATCATTCTCATCATCACAGGTTTGATTGTCTTTTATTTCATTTACAAACTGGGTAAGATCTTCCTTTTCTTGATCACACTCATCGGACTGGCCATTATCGGCTATGTTTTTTTTCCAGACCTACTAGATTCCGCTATCGACTGGTTCCGCAACGATCAGGCGAAGTAGAAGGAAAGGTAGCGAACTGCTAGCCATTTACCCGCAAGGGAAATTACTCTGGTTCACATCCTTTGGGAGGTATTGGAACGCAGTGAGTCCATCCAGTCAATCAGGTGGTTAGAGTATTCTTTCCAGGTTCGAAACTTCCGATTCTTTGCTTCGGATGCTAACTTTCGATAGAGCTCTCGATCTTCAAGTAAGCGCCGCATTCCAACAGCAATCGCATCGTCTGTGACATCGCTTAGGACGAGACAGCCTCCATTTTTCGAGCGCTCCCGGAGAGCCCCACGGTCGCTGCAAATACAAGGCTTGCCGTAGCTCAAACTTTCCAAGACTGGAAGACCAAATCCCTCATAGAGAGAGGGGTATATACTGAAGTAACATTTTCTGTATTCTTCTCGAATACGATTTTCACTGACATGCCCGATCCAACAAACGGGGCGTCCCTTCCGTCTTAACCGTTTCAAAAAATCAATTGCCGTCCCCCCAGTTTCACGATTAAGTGCCCCGATTATTTTAAGCTCGAACGAAACTCCAGCATCCCACAAAGCTTCCGCCGCTTCGAACAATTTCAGATGATTTTTCCGTCCTTCTATGGTGCTGACATTGAGGATAACAGGACGCACTACGTCCGGATCGGACGCCGCACCAATGAAGGATTCACTGACAAAATCAGTTCCCAAAGGAATACTTTCCACTGGCGGGTGTTTTACAACGCCATTATTTTCCCAGAATGCTATCAAATCACGTTTCGACGTTTCCGAGATGGCGGCGATTCCATCAAATTGCAAAAGATCCATTAGGTAACGGGGAAACCGCCTCACCGTTGCCAGCGGCGTATATTCTGGGAACCCGATCGGGATGGCATCAAAGAACAAGGCTGTCTTAGGGCCCGCTATACGAGGCGTAAGTCCATTCACAACGTTGGAAAATTTGGGGCTAAATATTTCGGGAACCAAAAACCCACTAAAGTGCTTGTCGGGTATACGAGTACCTCGAACCAAAAACGGAAAGATTCGACCCCACCTCCCAGTGAGTCTTTGTCCTCTACTCCAAATGGATTTTCGATTCGTTGGAGAAAGCTTTCCCACGTTCGGCGAAAGATTTTCTACTTCATCAGAAGTCAGCATCCGCCAGGACTTTAGGTACGGATCATAACACACCGGAAGACACTGGTTCGAATCTCGCAGTTCCCTACATAGACTACGACAGACCCGCTGAATCCCTGTATTGGATGGGCAGTGTGAAGTGTGTGAAACGTCTAAGAGTATCATTGTACCGCTTCAAAAGAGTCGCCGTTCCTCGAAATTTTTAGAGGTTTCAATCCAACAGATATTTACGGACCGTACCAAGCAATCTATATTTTACAACTGAATCCAATTACCTATTAAAGGTCACCGAAATATCCCTACTGATTCATCTACTATCGAACACCTTCTTCCTCAGAAACTGTTGAGCATTTCACTGGTATTAAGGGAGAAGCGGTGCAATCGGCTGGATGATGCTACGGCGGGTCGGATTAAGACGCTGGAGCAACTCTGAGGACGGTTGATAACCAAACCGCGTGTTACTCCACCTGGGACCATATCGATAGACAATAATGCGTCGTTCTCCAGGATTTTTTCGCTCGGCCGAACCGTGGGCGAGAGCGTCAACGAAAAGTACGGCATCGCCGGCTTGTATATGGACCTCCACAGCCCCGATTGCACCATCAGCTGAGGTACCCATGAGATCTTTGTAATTTCCGCGCAAGGTAGGATGGTCAAGGTTTGACTTGTGGGACCCGGGAACAATTAAGGTGGCGCCGTCACCAGGCCCTATATCGGTCAAGGCCAGAAGGATATTTATCATTCCGCAATGGAATTTCCCATCGTGATAACGGAACTGACTGCGAATATTGCGACTAGCACCACCTGAATGGAGATTTATAGATTCACCCGGTCCCCGAACGGAAACAAAATTCTCGTCAATAAAGAGACCCTCAGACTCTCCCACAAAGTTTCGAACTTTTTCGATCCAAACAGGGTGATCGATTAACTCCTCAAAGGGCAACCCACCTTCAACTACGTTCTGCAGATTCAAACCACGTTTAGGGTGGTGCGTTTGACAGTGAACACGACCTCGCCATTCGTCCGGTCTAATATCGCGGTAGGCGTCTATCTCCTGGTTGAGGCTGTCTAAGTGGCCTTGGGTTACTGCTCCAGGTAAGAGAAGGTAACCCTGAAGATCGAACATATAGGTTTCATTATATTCTCTCACAGGCGGAAGATTTATGGTTCGTTTGGGAATTCCTGTCGACATTCGAATAACCTTGAGTCTTCTTTTGCTTTGTTGCTATTCAGTTTCACGGCTATGATACACGCGGTCACGCTTAAACAATTAGCTCCATGGTTTAATATCTTCGTCCGTGAATATTATAGGTAATCAATTACTTGATTCTACAGTATCTGGAATATTTTCCAGAAGCTGAGTCAGCTGGCGGCGGCGTTCTGGTGGGCAATCCTTCAATAATGGCCCGTCGGAGTTTTCCCCAAAAACCTCTTTTTTAGTGTAACCAGCACCACGGACATTATCCTGGAAGTGTGACAACCCCGAACCTGAATGGTCTTCCGTAAACACTATCGTGAACATCCGTCGTTTTGAGTCTCCCCCCCATGCGCTGTGTTTAGTGGCGTGATCGAATACGACCAGATCGCCGGGCTGCGTTTCCAGCGCAACCGCCGGTATTTCACTACCGTGCAGCCCACCAAACATTCCCTTGTTCCGAAAGAGTTGGTCCTGATTCATTTCCGCAAACCCTTCGCCAGATCGATGGCTTCCAGGAATCACTCGCAACGCACCGGTCTCCCGCGTTACCGTGTCCAAATAGATAGCCATCTTGTAGTAACGAATGGGAGGTGGCCATATCGTATCCGAATGCCAGTCGGTGTCACCAACATAGTAGTTCCCATCACTGTTCCAGTATTGATAATTCGCCCCCAACAGCCCAGCTGCGATACCGCTGATCCTATCATCATCCAGCAGCGTACATAGGTAGGCACTGTGATTGAGAAAGGGAACCACGCATGATCGTTGCCCCCTGTCATGAGTCGCCCCACTACCCCTTTGCATAAGGGTCTCAAAGGCCTCATCGATGTCGTAAATCTTATCACTGAGAAGACCCGGGAAAGAAAGATACCCATAGACAGCCATGAATTCACGTTGATGAGAAGTTAGTTCGAAGGTTCCCATATAAGTTCTCAATAGTCGGCGAAACTAGGCTCCAGTATTTACCTACCCCAAGATTGCCAAGTCCACTCCTCCATCCTTCTTATTTTGCCCTTCCTCGAAGCTAATCAACCCTTAGCTTTGATGTAAGTTGCAAATCACAGAAGGTTAGCTCCTCGGCTAGTCTGGTCCCAATACGGTAATTAGCAATGATAGTTCAACAAAAAATCTCAGGCGATTACTAAATTACTTAATCCGGCATATAAAGATAGATAGCATCAACTCCTTCCGGCCGCACAGAACTATCCTGTAGCGATCGATAGGGTTTGCTCACTATTCCGATATACCCATCTAATTCTATAACTTGTGCTTCGTGTGTTCCAACACCAATATCTATAATGTGCTCTTCCATTTGATTTCCTCGAGTTAAGAAGATCCGCTGGGATGGGGGATGCTTCTTCCAATCCTTCAGCCCCATCTCTCCAACGAAAACATCGGGACATCCATCGCCATCGAAGTCGGCAACTTGCAGAGAATGAGCGTCAATCAAATGGTCATGTAGCACTTCGTCTTCCCATAGATCCTCCGGATTCGCACCTGGCCGGAAAAGAGCCAAGCGTCCGTACTGCTGTCCAATATCAGCTCCTACCTCGCAAACAACAATCTGCGACTTTCCAGAACCATCGAAATCTGCAGAAACCACTCGAACCCCTCCATAGTCTTTCGTGTAGATATGTCGTTCCCATTTCCCATTAGACAAAAGGCGATACCACGAACACCCAGCGATAAGTTCCAATCTGCCGTCGCCGTCAACATCAGCAGCTGCGAGGGCTTGCTCATTTATTCCAGTAACGACTGGCCTGAAGTCCGGCCAGGGGCTGTTATACGGATCATCGGGCAGCGGAACCCAGAAGAGCGTCTCAGCGTCTTGATTCCAGACGTACAGCTCTGGCCTACCGTCACCGTCGATATCTGCCAACAACAAATCGTGTGTGCGTTTTCCAGGAAGCTGAAAGACCTCACGACGAATCCACCTTTCAGTGGGATTGGCCGGGCATTCCCACCAAAAAACATGACTTCCTCGATCGCTTGTGCCAGCTATAAGATCAAGATGCCCATTTCCAGTAAGATCAACAAGCACTCCACCAACACTAATACTAGGGAAGGTGTCATCGATAAGGTACTGTTGCCAAATACCATTGGTAGTCCTACCAAACCAATGTAGCTGTTCCGGGTTTCGCGTCGCGATCACGATTTCAGGCCTACCATCGTTATTAAGATCTCCAATAACGCACGACAAACGTTCAGCAGGGGGACCTTGATAGAGGGTGTGGCGACGAAAAAGCATCATACGATGTTTCTTTACATCATCCCCGCGTAGTGTTCTTTCCAGAATAATAAATGATTTCCTCTACCAAATGTGGCGGAATGAAGATCACTCCTTCCATTGTACCGAGGATTACATCGCCTGGCATACATGTGGCCTCCCCGATACGGGTGATACCATTGATTTCTGGCATTGTCACTCCAGGGATAGCCTCGGGGTGGATTCGTCTCACATAGGTACCAAATTTTTCGATCCTCAGAATCCCTTGTAGGTCGCGAAGGCCACCATCAATAACCATGCCACGACCACCATTTTTCTTAATTGCGGTGGTAAGATTGTCACCGACAAGGTTTATGTTACCGAAGAGATCGGCCACTAGCACATCACCCTCAACGATCTCATCAATCACCCAAGAGTTGGGGAATCCGATCCTCCCCTCGATCTCTCCTTGCTTCATGATCGTTTCGTGAAGATCCGGACGCAATGGAACCCAACGACACGTAACCGCCCTTCCGACCAAAACCCTCAATGGGTGCAGGATTTTCCAATTGCCAGCGAAGTTGTGTTCATATCCGTGCTTTTCAAGAACGGTAAAAGCCTCTCCAATTGTAACAGACTTAATTTGCTTGAGAATATGATTCGATACCAACGGCCGACCATTGGAATCACGTGCTCCGTGCCACTTACTCGTTATTTCCCTAATCAGTTCAGGATTGGTCAGTTTCATGGTATGAATTCTTTCTTCTCAGCTACGACAATCCAGGAGAAGATCATGTTTGCCGGCCATACTCTTTGAGGCTCGAAGCGAAGCGCGCTAAACGGTATAGCATTCCTACAACGTGCCACCCTCCATTCAGGAACAGCGAAACTTGGCAAAGTCCAGATTCCCATATCATCAACACCCTATCGTTGTATCTACAAAGCAATCCTAACCAACAAAAAATCTTTCGTTAAGCTAATTTCCAAGGAGAAACTATATTCGCGTACGATTGGGACCATTGACATGGTGTAGGGTAAACGTTAAACGAAGCATTCTCTTCGATACGAGAAGAATCACTCGTGAAAATTACAGCAATCAATCTCATTAACCTTGATGTCCCGTTCACCCACCGCAGTGGGGAACATCTCCAATACTGGATTCCAGCATGGCGTATTGTACAACTATGTAGATTAACGATGGACAACGGTATCGTGGGATGGGGAGAGACAATCGTCCATGCCACTCATGCTACCGTACCTGACGACATTGAAAAACGAATCGTCGGGGAGGAAGCCGCAGGTCTGCTATGGAACGACAGCCTTGGGTCAGGGGTACAAATGGCGCTTTTTGATGCCATAGCTAAAAACGAAAATGTGCCCGTGCACAGTTTATTAGGATCCAAGGTACGCGACTGGTGTCCAATCTCATGGTGGGCATGCGACATGGAACAGGAGGAGTGGGAGAGAGAATGCAAAGATGCTATTGCGCAAGGCTATATGTCGGCAAAGTTCAAAACACGGCCGTGGCAAGATCTACATGCTTGCCTAGATGCTGTTACGCGTGTTGTCCCAACTGAGTTTAAGTTGGATCTCGACTTCAATGGGCACCTCGTCAATTCCGCCAATGCAATACCGTTGCTAAAGTCGATCGAAAAATTTGAGCAACTGGCAATGATCGAATCTCCAATACCCCAAGAGGATGTTGAGGGAAATTTACAATTACGGAAACGTCTTAACCGTCCCCTCGCAATGCATTTTGATCGCCCCCCCATCATGACCGCCTTGCGAGAAGATGTAATGGACGGTCTCATAATCGGGGGGGGCGCGTCTCAGCTGACTGAACAGGGCGTCCTTGCAAAGGCAGCCAATAAACCATTTTGGCTGCAATTGGTCGGCACCGGCATTACAACAACCTGGGCAGCTCATGTAGGATCTGTTTGCAAAGAGGCAAGATGGCCAGCCATCACCTGTATGAACATCTGGGAATCTCAGCTACTCGAACGCCCGATTGAAGTGCATGCTGGCTATTATAGAGTTCCGGATGGACCCGGTCTTGGAATCGAGATCGACGAGAAGGCCCTCCGAAAATATGCAGTCAATTATTCTCATGTGGATACGGTTCGCCATATCTATCGCTATACCCGCGCAGGTGGCGAGAGTGTTTTCATCATCGGCAATCGAAGCACCTTTCATGGCCGCTACACCCAAACCGGGTTACCTATCTGCGAAAAGGGTTCGAGTATCGAAGTTATCCCCGACGACGGCAGTCGGAAATTTGAAGCGTTTTACAAGAAACTTGAGCGAAAAGGTATTATATTTGAGAGTCGATAGACTGAATCTAGAGTTCTAAATTCAGTCGCACTCTGTGATTCTAGTTCTACTCTACACTAGCAGAACCCCAAAGAACCCTTTTCTCCCTTTTAAAGGAGCATCCGTGCTCCTTACATTAGCGCTTCGTAACATAGGGTATCAAAGGCAGCCAAAATATAGCACAGCCCACTTATGAAATTTCAGACTTGAGCCTCTACCAATGGATATTCTCTATTAGTGTATTCCCAATAATGAATTTCTCCGTAACCCGAGTCCTTGTATTTTCGCTCTTAACCATCCTTTTAACCTCAATTTCCATTGAGGTTGGTTCAGTGTTTATGGGCACTGCGTCGTTAGGGGGGCGCACACTTGGTTCTCACGCATTATCGATTCCGGTTTTTTGGGCTTTCCTAGTCCTGCTTTTTTTCTGCGTCGTCCTAAAGGCTCTTGTACGCATCAAATTGCTTACACGTGCAGAACTACTTTGTGTTCTTTTCGCCGGACTTATGGCTTCGCCAATTATCACTGTGGGGTTCTGGCGCTTTGCTATTCCCAATATGATGGCTTATCCCCGTGCCGAAAATTTTGTGGGCCTCGATGCGATGAATCCAAATTTATGGCCACACGGTCCCAATCTTACAGAAGGGGTTCTAACTAAATCGACCGAAATGTTCATGGACACCCAGGGCAGTGTCCAATGGAACTATTTGACTCTTTCCAATGGGCAAATCGAGCAAGCACCGCTAATCGAACATACGAGTAAATCAGCCAAATCCCGTCTACGCGTATACCTACCAGTCGGAGATAGAAGGGAAGATACAGTTATCCCCGGCCAAAATTACCTTATCAGTGTGCTGGTAAGAGCCGAGGGACTTACTGCCGGATCCCATTATTACTGCCGGCTATATAATGGCCAAGACGCACGATTCCTGCAGGAGGCATTCTCTTCCTCGGAAGAAGCGGAAGTGACTTTTCAACAAAAGGATGGCTACCGACGCAACGGAACCTACGGTGTAGTCTTGCCTGTACAAGTTAAGGATTCCGTGATCCTGGAATTAGGCCTGAACGGTACCGGCCAAGTTGTTTTTCGTGATCTTCAGGTAATGAACGTCGAGGCGATCGAAAGTGCGTACAGGGGTCGAACGGTATTACGAGAGAAGGACCTGAAGGGAATGACGGACACCGAAAAAGCGAATCGTCTGATCGAGCCTGGCAATCTCTTCAGCTTTGCTGGAATACATTATTTACTCACAGCTTACATCCCCTGGAGAGATTGGCTCCGGCCTTTGGCATCATGGGGCGCTTTCCTCATTCTTACTCTCGCTGCAACTTTTGCTATTGCTGCCATTATGCGCCGGGAGTGGATCGACCACCAGCGCCTTCCTCTGCCATTTGCTCAAATTCCTGCCTTTTTTCTGGGGAGCAAAACACAAGAAACCGATACGGAGCCTTTCTTACCTGACGGATGGCATAATCGTTTTATGTGGGCAGGTTTTGCGGTGACCTTTATCTGGTGCTTACTCCGTGGCTTTCACGAAATTAATTCCAGTATACCAAATCTCGATATCAACTTACGGCTCAACGCTTATATCGAAAATCCCTACTTCCAGCGAATGCTAGCCGGGCTCAACCTCGAGGTCATAGCACTGTATTTGGGAATGGCCATGTTCCTCGAGCTTAACGTACTTATGAGCCTTCTCGCTGGCTTTTTCCTGTATCGAGCCCAGTTCCTCGTGGGAGAGTTCTACGGGCTAACCTACCAGGCCGGCTTCCCCTACCAACTAGAGCAAAGATTATCCGGATTCATCGTCTATTCGATCCTCATCGTATTCTTCTCTAGAAAATACATTTATCGTTTTCTCAGAACCGCTGTCAAAGGTGTGGGCCAAGGGGAAGAGGTCCTTTCTAGCCGACAAGCGCTTCTTCTCCTGGTCGCTTCCACTGGCGGAATAGCCCTTTGGGCTAAGATAATTGGAATGCCAGTAGGTGGCACGCTCATAAATTTCCTAGTATTACTAAGCATTGGCCTTGTGGCTATGAGGCTGCGTGCAGATTGTGCAGTACCAGGAAGCGTAATGTTTCCGCATATGTATTTTTTTGTCGCATTCGCAGGTGGCATAGCAGTAATCGGAGATCAGGGCGTCATGTTTGCTGCTATAATTTCTGTGGTCCTTGTCTATTTTGGATTCTTGATTATTCCTGGGATGCAACTAGAATTCTTAGAGCTCGGACGACGTTATGGGATTAAGCGTGGCACCATATTCCTCGTAAACATCGTGGCGGTAGGCGGTGGCTTTCTTATCGGTGGATGGATCGTTCTTTCTGGGATCTACTCGAATGGCATGGATAGCTTTCCAGATGCACATTACTATGCAAAAGGTCCTTGGGATTCTCATTACTATATCCTTAACTCCGAAGCAGCTACGGATGCTCCACAAATCTCAGACACATCAGAAAATCCCAAGATTCGACCCGCTACATGGGCTGTCATCTATACAGGAGGACTAGTTTCTTTGGTTACTTTTCTCCGGCACTCCATCACCGGGTTTTGGCTTCATCCAGGCGGTATTGTTTTGGGCTCAACGTGGGTCATGTACCACGTCTGGGCCAGCTTATTTGTCGCCTGCTTAGCGCGCTATTCGGTACTTAAGTTTGGTGGTGCGGCCACTGTCCGGGAAAAGCTGCTACCTTTTGCAGCTGGAATTTTCCTTGCCGCAATAACTGCCCAAGGATTCTTCTTTATTATTAATCTATTTCTCTTCTACGTTGCTGATAGCACGCAACTGCAATTCGATTTGCTATAAGGTTTAAGTTCCTCGAAACTATCAAGGTCCCGAATCAAGCCAACCGATTAACAGGAATATTAAAAGATTCTAATCTGTCCGACTAGCTATCAATAAAGTAATGAAGTCGCAATTAAGCTAGGGACATTGGAATTTTATATCATTTGAGGTTTACTCTGCTTTGAGAAAAGATTCCTCACCACCCCAGCGCAACGCCTCCTGATCGTGGATCACAACCTCCATGAAACACGCCAGTGTCATCTCTGGCAATAACCTGAAGAGCTCCGCCACCACCCCATTCCGCCATCGCATCTACTAGATGACCTCTGCGTTTCATCTCTGCGATCACACCGGGATGAAACCGGTTTTCGTAACGGAACTGTAGAGGAATATCAATAAAAGCCGGATCTGTCCCAGGCCAACTCACCCATCTTGGCGATTCCACTGCCTGCTGCACATCCATACCGTGGTCGATCAAATTCGAAATCACCTGCACGTCCCACTGAACCTGCCTATCTCCACCAGGCGTCCCAATCGCTGTCCAATGTTGCCCTTCACGACAAAGGAGGTAGCAGTTCAAGGTGTGCATCGTTTTCTTCCCTCCTTCAATTACGTTAGGATGCCCCTCCTCCAAGGTAAATCCCCTTCCTGCTCGATTGTTTAACATAACCCCTGTCCTACCTGCAACAACACCGCAACCGAAGGCATTTGAAAGGCTATGAATAAGCGACACCACGTTGCCTTGATCATCCGCTACTGCAAAATAGCTCGTATTACCACCTGTCTCCGGAAGTGCACCAGGCGAAGGTTTGTTGTTAGCGCTCTCTCGACAAATCGCTTCAAGTCGATTTTCCGCAAAACCCTTGGAAAGAAGTATCTCCAGTGGAATATCAATGAATCGAGGATCGCCGCAGTAGGCCAACCGATCTGAAAAGGCTAGTTTCTTCGTCTCAACCATCATATGTAGGGAATCGGCCGAGCCAAATCCCTTTGCATTAAAATCAAATCCTTCCATTAGGTTGAGCCACTCCAAACCGATTATTCCCTGTGACGGTGGAGCCGTTGTGTAAACATCAACGCCTCGATAATTGATGTTTATCGGATCATAAACCTCGGTCTCCTGTTCGCAGAATTCCTCTGCACCGAATAATCCCGCTTCCGCATTGGACGCACGTACAATCTCTTCCCCAATCACTCCTCGATAGAAGGCATCCGGTCCCCTTTCCGCATAAATTTGAATTGTCCGTGCCAGATCGGAAAGTACCAACCGTTCCCCTGGTTTAGGAACATTGCCGCCGGGCATATAATTCCTTACTGATTCAGCGTATTTACCAAGCGTTACAGAAGATCCCGCGATAAATCGGTTTGTTTCAGCCGAGACAACGATACCCTCATCGGCGTACGCAACTGCCGGTGCAAGCAGTTCTCCAAGGGACATTGTGCCAAAAGCCTCATTGAGAACGGCATATGCACCCGGAGCACCAGGCACGGCAGCAGCATGCCACCCATCAAGCGGCATCGTTTTAAAACCTTGGTCTGTATAGTACTCCCGATGAGCTGCTCGAGCTGACTCCCCGCTACCGTTAATCGCAACCACACGGTTCTTTTTCGCATCATAGGAGACAATAAAGGCATCGCCCCCCAAGCCGCATTGCGCTGGCAAATCTAGCCATTCTACTCCCGCAACCGTAATCGCAGCATCGAAAGCATTTCCACCTCGCTGGAGAATATTGATTCCTGCTGAAGCTGCTAGAACCGAAGACGATGCGACCATTCCTTTACTCGCATATCGCACTCCACAACTTGGAATACCTTTGATTCCCTTAATCACTTTTATTCGTAATACAAGTATCCTTGAGAAGGTTTAATCTTCTCTCTTTAAAACGTTTCTTCAAGCCGACCCTATCTCGGGGAGTACCTTGATCCCAACATGACCTGCCTAAAGAACCGTAAGACAAATTCGCATTAAATCTCTCTAGAAAGGGCTCTTCGCAGTAGTTAACGGACACCAACGGAAAATGTGCAGCCAATTAAGTACTATTTCAAGAGTCTCAGGTGTTCCAATTCTTTCGAGCGCGCGCGCCGCAAGACCCCGAACATATCGATTTTCATTGAACAGAGCCGCCTTAAGTTTCCCAATCAAGTCACTTGATACCTCCGGTCCCAAACTTGCTGCAAGCTGTGCGACGGAAGCTGCAGCCGCCGACTGTACTCTTCTCTCGGGGTCATTAAAAAGCTGCGTTAGGGCTCGAACTGTCAAATTGTTCTCCCCTCCTTGGCAATTTCCCAATGCTTCCGCCACCCTCCGTCGAATCACGGGATCGTCATTTTCAAGCATCTTCCGTAAATTGGATTCTGCTCCCGCAGCGGCCGTGCCCATTTCACTTAGTGCGTGAGCAACCAACCCCGCAACACTGTTTTCAGAGCCTAAAAGTGGGATCAACCGATCAACGGCCGGCACTCCTATCGCGGCCAAACCATAAACCGCACTCTGGGCAACCTCAGGGACAGCTCCGGTCAAATCATCTACTAACGCTTTGATAATCAGGTCTTTGTCCTTTACGTTAGATAACTCTGCGAGCCGATAGGCAGCTTCGTTTCTTGTTGCCTCGGATGCATCTCTCAATTCTAAAAGTAACCCGTCTCGATCCAATCCCACACCGGTAGATGCAGTAACTTCCGGCGCTTCTCCACCCAAATGCCAACGCCACATTGATTTAAGCAATCGTCGATCCGTGGCCCACTCCCGATTTTTCAAGTCCCATGTTGGCTCCTCTGGATCAGCCATTCGGGTGAACTGAAATTTCATCATGTATCGTGAACGGTTTTCGCAGTTGGCCGTTGCTAGATGCCAAATTTCGTAGTGCGCTATAATAACAACACTCGCATCTGCTGTTAGTGGAAGAATTGGTATCTTATTAGGAAATTGGTTGAAATACTGACTTCCCGGCAATACACCGGTCGGGCCATGCGACTCCGGTGTGTCCTGAGGATAGTAAAAGCCAAATACTTTTCGCGTCCTGTGATCACCTCTCAAAGCTCCATCCTTATGGACATTCTGCTGTTTACTACGCGGTTTATTCACATGGGGAAACCGATGATCCTCCATCTGGTAATCCGGGCCCAGAATACTTTTGAGGGCACCGGCAACTGCCTTATTTTCAAAGACCCGTGCAAGTTCAGGTATACGTGGCAATAGATTATTGCCTGGATTCGGCTCCTCTGCCAACAAGTCGTCCATCTGACCACGAATATTCTTAGGAAACCAATCAGATTCATCTAATCGGATTATTATATAACCATCCTCAAGAAATTGCTGCATCTGGATATCTGACAGCAATCCACCGTTAGTATTCATCGTTTCCCTAGTTTGAATTTCCGCAAAAAATCGATAATGTATAAGTAGCCTAGACCTGATAGTAATTTCATTTTCTAGAACCTATACCTTCTTTATTTCTTTTCCCTCTACAATTTGCCGAACTTAAAATCACTCCATTCCTAACCTATCTCCAGTGAAAAGGAGCTGCAATCTGAAAATCGAGATCGAATTGCTAAGATCACATACGTCAGTAATCTAGATCCTCCAGCGGGAGGTGTACTTAAAGATTATTACTAGATTTACGCCAAGTGATATTCAACGTTGTCCAATTTTATCTCTGACTTCCACCAAACGTGGAATAATATAATGGGGAAGAACCAATTTATGACCATTCGTAACATCATCTGAACTAGAAAGAGATTCATGAAACGAGTTTTGATCGCAACGTTTACGCATGAGGTAGGTAGCTTCCATCCTATGCATTCAAAATACGAAGATTTTAACCATTTGTGGGGAAAGGATATAATTAAAGCATTCGGCGAAGGAAACTCGACAACTACGGGAGTCCTTGACGTTCTAAAGACCCGGCAGGACATCGAGATTGTTCCAAGTTATGCTGCTTGGATGGACACGACAGGTGGGCTAGTAGAGACGCCTTCTCTAGAGAGAATGATTTCTGAACTACTGGAAGCAGTCGAAGGCGAGACAAATATCGATGGTGTATGCCTGTGTCTTCACGGAGCAATGGCTGGGGAGGCTGAGGATGATCCGGAAGGACGTGTTGTTCAGAAAATTCGAAAACATGTGGGGAATGTGCCCTTAACCGCCCCGATGGATCTACACGGAATTATTACTGATAGGCTACTCGAAGGCATTAATGCCATCTCGTTCCTCCACACATACCCTCATGTAGATGGGCGGGAGACTGGGCAAAGAGCGGCTAAAAACCTGTTAAGGATGATGGACGGAAAAATCAAAAATCCCGTCACTGCCCGAGTAAAAATTCCGCTACTGGCAAGAGGAAACGAATTGATTACGTCAACGGGAAGGTTTGGAGAGGCAATACGCACTTGCCAAGAAATTGAAGCATCACCAGGAGGGATCTCAGCGGGAGTTAACATTGGCAACCCATTTACTGATGTCCCAGATCTTCGATCGAATGCTATCGTGACCGTCGATGGAAATAAGGCTTGGGCAAATGAGGAGGCTCTCAAATTGGCCCGCTTCATGTGGGACAATCGCGATCTATGGTTCGCAGATCTAACCTCTATGAAAGGTATTGTATCAAAGGCGGAGGAGCAAGAGGGGTTAACGGTTTGCGGGGATCCGGCGGACTCAACGGCATCTGGCTCTTCCGGAGATAGTAATGAGATCCTAAAAGGGCTGCTAAAATACGGTTATAAAAAACGTGCGCTAATTCCAATCGTAGACGCTCCAGCAGTCTCTGAAGCATTTAAACAGGGTGTGGGTAGTAGAATCAACGTCAGTCTTGGGGGAACCATCGACAAGAAACGATTCACACCTCTTGAAGTAGAGGTTTATGTGCGAGCCCTGACAGATGGTGTCTATTCTAATGGCGGCCTGTCAGCATGTGCAGGCCGTACTGCCACGTTTCATTTACACCAACATACGGTGGTTGTATCGGAAAAACCAGCTTCGACTACCTGCTCGGCTTTCTTCCTCGCAATAGGAGAAGATCCCCTCGATTACGATTTTGTAATAGCTAAATCCCCAAATGGCTTTCGCATATTCTACGAGCAGTTCGCCTCTGAAATCGTATACGCTGATGTACCGGGATCAACAAGCGCCGATGTCACCACCTTACCTTACAAAAAGGCGCCTCGACCAATGTATCCACTGGACAAAGAGATCGAACCGGGATTCTAAAATTTAGGTGAAGGCGGTTCCAAGAATGAGAAACCTTTCTACCGAACCAACTATTAGTCCTAAGGCTGGAAGCGCAGGTGTGTCGCACTACTGTTCCTACATGCTGCCCTACCCCGAAACTGCAGCTCCCTCCATCCGGATCCGAGGATCGAGAGCAAGGAGGAGCAGGTCACTAATCAAGGTGCCTATTATACCAAGCAAACTTAAAATCATTAGCATAGAACCAGCTAAGTACATGTCCTCCATTTGAAGGGCTTTTAGCAGCAGTGGTCCAATCGTTGGAAGACTGAGAATTAGGGCTACAATGGCACCTCCGGAAATAAGTTGTGGGAAGAGGGTTCCAATTCCTGAGACAAAGGGATTTAGAGCAAGACGGACAGGATATTTGATTAGGAGTTTTAAAGGCCGCACACCTTTTGCTCGGGCAGTGCTAACATAGGGTTTATTTAATTCATCGAGTAGGTTACCTCGCATAATGCGAATCATACCTGCAGTTCCCTGGAAACCTACCACAACCACAGGAACCCAAACATGCTTGAGTAGGTCCCAAACTTTAGCACCATTCCAATAGGGTTGCGCTACAAACTCGGCTGAGAATAGCCCGGTGATTGAAATACCAAAAAACCGGTTGCCAAGGTACATGAGAATAAGAGCAAGAAGAAAACTAGGGACCGACATACCAATAAACCCAATGAATGTGGCGAGATAGTCCCCGGCCGAGTACTGCCGGACCGCGGAATAAACACCGATAGGAAGTGCTATAGACCATGTAAATAATATTGCAAAAAGGCTGATGCAGAGGGTTAGGATCAAACGATCACCGACCATGTCATTAACCGGATTCTGCGATTCCATTGCTAACCCCATATCGCCTTGTAACAAACCCCTGTCTCCCTCTTTCAAGGTCGTAAACCAAACCAGACCAACCCACTTGAAATATCGATAGTAAACTGGCTTATCTAGTTCAAACATAGCCCTCAGATCTTCAATGGCCTCTTGGTCTACCTCGTCTCCACCGACCTCCAAAAGTGCCATATAGGAAGTAAGATAATCTCCAGGTGGTAATTCGATAATGACAAATGCACAGAGTGACACCACAGCAAGAGTCGGTACCATTATGATTAACCGACGTCCGATAAATGGATGTTTAAATGCTAACAGAACCAATCCTAAACCTATGGTAGTCCAGACAGAAAAGCTGATTAACTTGCCTAACCCATTGTCGTCTATTTCCTTATCATTTTCTGCCCCCAGCTTGGGATTCTCTTCCCACAACGCTGCCTTAATATTTAATGCCACTTCAGGATCTCTTTCAACCTTCTCCCAAAAGAAAGTTTCAACACCACCACTAGAAGGAGCCTGAAAATCTGCATTATATACAGCGACACGAGGAACATTCTTAAGTCCGTTCTTAACAATGACAGCCAGGGGAGGAGCAAAACCCGGGCAGACCACCCAAAGGTGTTCCGCACTGATATCTAAGAACTCTTTTACTTTGACCTGTTGCTGTTTAAGTGTCGGAGCCATCGAAGCCTCGCTGTGCAATCTCATTACCTTTCGATAAATAGAACCTTCGGGTGGCTCAAACGCCCCGCGGCCAGACGCATCCGGATTATTAAACAAGGAACCCTGGGAATACCAATTCCCATATCCTCGGGCCCAATGAGATTGTTTCGAGGCGACATAATTTTTAGGTTCAACAAAGAGATTCACTTTTCCACTCATACCCCCAGCTGAAAGTTCAAGTTGGAGGGCATCAAGAGCAGTATACCAAATGCGTGGAGCTCGATAGCGAGCGATCACCCGTAAGCCCACTTCCTGCCATTGGGCAGCTATAATCTGGGCTAAATCACGTTGATTAAAAGTGAGAAAATCAAAATAGAGTAACAACCTTTCCCCATCAGGAAAGGTGCGGAATCCTTCTTTATCCCAACTGTGAAGGCCGATACTATCCAGTAACTCTCCAGCCCGTAATGCATCATGTTCAATGTGAGAATTCCTTAGGCCCTCATGAAAGAAATTGGATTCCCTAGCGGGAGATAATTGTGCCGGCTTTAACAACCCACTATATTCCACCTTACTAATAAATTCCCGATCCATGGCTAAAGAAAGGGCCTGTCGAAATGATTTATTCCGAATAAGATCCCGCTTCTTTATAACTTCTGGATCGTTCGAGTAGGGTTTCAAATTATGGTTCGGGAAAATTAGAAATTCTGTACCGTTTAACCGTGGCCAGTGATACACCTCATAGTCTCCTATTTGGCGTTGTGCCATCGCTAAACTATATAACCGAAAAGGCATTCCCATCCGATAGCTTAATTCACCATTAATCGCAGCGACATCAGCCATATCTCCCTGCCTTTCTTGTACAATGAAGCGGTCAATGTAGGGGAGCTGATTACCTTGTGGATCTACGGCAAAATAGTAGGGATTACGTACAAAAGTATAGGGAGGATTTGGCTGATACGTCCGATAAAGCCATGGCCAAAGCCGGGGATGTTCGGTATTACTCCACCCCTTTACATAAGAATAAAGCATTGAGGGATTTGGTATCCCCTTCCTCTCCATTTCTTTTTCAATGAATTCCGGGTCACCCAGTATCGGGTGGTATTTACTAAGATAATGTGCAGGAGACCCAAGAATTTCTTGTCCGTGCCAAGTAGCTAAACGGTCGAGGAAATCAGGATAAGGATCTTCAAAACGAACCCGAAGTGTATATTTGTCAATTGCAGTAAAGATTGGACGTTTTCCCATGTGCCGAAGGATATCACTAGCCCTAAAACTAACTGCCGGATCGTTGGCTTCTCGTTCCCAATAATAAACAAGATCCTCCGTTGTTAAAGGATGCCCATCTGACCACCGAACCCCTCTCCGTAGATAAAAAATATATTCCCTATAGTCATCGAGAATTTCCCATTTTTTTGCAAAGTGTGGAACGATTGGATAGCCGGTAGGGGACCACCTAACTAAGGAACACCCACTATAATGAGTAGTGAGCTGAATACGTGCTCCAGTTGTAACAAGTTCAGCTCTAATAAATGCTCCGCCGTAACGCCCTATTCCATCATACCCTTCCAGGACTACAGGCTCAGAACCAACCCGTTCGGATACTTTCGGTAGTTTATTCTCGTTTACTAGTTCCGCTAAAACAGGAGCTTCCCCTTTTGGCCACCAGGGAGCATCCTTGCCCTTGCTATAATCCACTGGACGCCAAACTGTCGGTGGATTTTCTCTGTTGATCCGAATATTTCTTAGACTTTCCGCTTCAGAAACTAGAACCGGATCTACGGAAACAGGTTCATCTAATATAATTGGTCCTAAACCAACCGCCCATAATCCTAAAATTATGGCTAACCCACAAAATCCTAAGACAAAGCCTCTGATAACTCGGAATATCAATTTATTTCTTAAAGGAATTGATCCTATTTGAAACCAAATCCTTTTTTTTTAAAAATATCAATAAGGAGATAGAGGAAACCACCTACTCGTTAGGGCCACAATAAAAGCCCATAGGAATAAAACAACCTTCCTATTACTTTTATTAAACAAGAATTATAGCCGATTTAAAACAGGGCTGAACTTTCTTAATTCCTAAGCCAATCCCTCAATTGTACAAAAGAAAACGGGCTGGAACCAAGGTTCCAGCCCGTTTTTAAACTTTGTGATTGTAGTTAAACTACTCTCTTTAGAAGGCGAATGAAGCCGAGAATATGTAAGTAGTCGGCTGCACTATACGATACATGGCAACTTTCGTAAGAGGATTGTCCGGTTGGCCAATGGCCGCTACGGCTGCATCCCCACGAATTGCATTCCGAACGTTAAGTCGGAAAGTCCAATCCATATCGAAGATATTCCTTCTGTAATTAATCCAGACATCAGCCTGGGTTTGAGGGCTGTCTTTAATCGGGCTATCAAGATTGGCGACTAACAGCTCTCTTCCAGTCGAGTCAGTGAAGATCTCAGACTGATAGTCAAGGGCTACTTCATCCTGCCAACGCATCGCACCACCGACTCCGAATCCCTTCAGGAATCCGTCGCCTTGGAAAGCGTAATTGGCGAAGACGTTGAAACGCCATTCTCTAACTTCAAGACTAACCTGACCATCTGTCCGCTTAACCTGCTCAACTCGGCTAGCCAGGCTATTGATTGACTCCTGATAACCTGTTTCTTGAACTGGTGCGGCGGCGGTACTACCGTTGTTGATAGCATGCATCTCGCTCTCGATTCGAACGTACTCCGCTGGAGTTGGAAGTCCGTATGCGGCTGAGTTATAGGTAAACCCATTTTGAGATGCGATTGATATTGCTTCCAACTCTGGGCGTTCCCGTTCAAACAAGGCAATAAAGCTCTTAGCAATGTTTGTTTGGATGACCTGCTGCTTGGAGAGATTTATCCCGAGGTTAAGACCCTTAATTGGGGAACCAAGTATCTCCAATTCGAATCCTTTACTAACCGTGTCAGCAACCTGCACTGTGTTAGCTGGATCACCTTCAGATGAGTCAAAACGAGTTGGACGACTCCAGCTCCATGCCTTCTGGTGGGTCGGAGATGCCGTCCCAACAATAGCCAAAGCTGTTGCTTCCATTGAGGCAACTATGCCATATGGATCGCCGTCATCGAATTGTTTACCTGCTTCTGATAACCATCCGATAGCTGGTCCAAAGATCAATGAACTTCCAAAATTCTCGTTATGGCCGATGGCCGTTGAAACTGCGGAATTAGCCATGGCACTTTCATACCAGTTCAACTTCACAGTCACGTTATTTTGGAGGACATCAAAACTAAAACCGTATTCATCGGTCGTTCCACCAGGAGCTGGTTGAGGCATACCTTCGGCATTGGTTCGGCCCGCTGCGGGAACGAAGTTTTCCGAACTACTGATATGTCCTCTCAGTCCCACACCATCTGGCAAATGCGCTGACGGAAGGTGACCTACGAGTCCCCAGGAGAAAATAGTCGTCTTTGCGTTACCAGCCGGTGACGTGGTGCTCCACGAATCCTGCTTATGCAGTGCAAAGGTGTCCTTATTTCCAGGGAAGTTCTCGAGGAAAACTTCATCTTGGCGCCAACCAAGTGTGCTGACGAGGTGATCATCCAACCAATGACTATGATTGATGAAGACAATCGACTCAGCGTTTTCTAAGGCAACATTAACTTTTCTGTGCCTCCAAGCTGTTACCTGACCGTTCACCTCTGTGAAGGTCTGGCCATGCTTGTTCTCGCTGGCAGCAAATCTATCCCAAACAGTTACCTTAAAGGTCTCACCCCTTCTTGGAAGAGCAGAGGCCGGGCAAGTGTCATTGATTACGACTTGATTACGAGGAGTTCCTTTAGCAATCGGAGGACCCACATAGCAGATGTAGCCATGCTCACCACCGAGCTGGAACACGTTCGATCCAATTGAAGCGAACCATGAATCCCGTTCGTCGTTATTTACTGGAGCCGGAATTGGCCGTGTAAATCCTTCACCATGGAAGTAGTGGTTATACTGATCATTGTATAACGCGGTGATCGAATGTCGGCCTAAGTGCCTCAGGAAACCCTCATGATTACTCAAATCAAAGGAGAAGTTAGCTGTGAAGCGCTTTGACTGCCTTTCCCATGCGTTATGTTGATTCTCAGGCCTGAAATTGGCAACTGCAGGACGCATGAAGTTCGGATTGTCTCTTCCGTCAAACAGGACTGGATTAATGTCAACAAACATGCCGCTGATCAATCCATCCCATTGGCCGTCAAAGAAATTCGAATTGTAATCTTCTACGTGCCAAACGAATTCAAATCCACCGCTCATATTATCCCTATCGGTGAAAAAGAGCTGTTGGAAGTTTACATCAAACGCAGTAAAGCTCTCTTCGCCTGCTTCTGGGGAGTGGAACTTATATTTATCGTAATGAACCCAGTTTATGTCATCCAGGCTAAAGGTTTCTTCCTGGCTTCGGGTATGGCAAAGTGATCCACCATTTACTGCATTAACATCGCAGAAAGTGGAGTTCGTATCGTTACCTTGTTTTCCACCACCGATATTCTGAGGGTGGAAAAATCCCGATGTGAAGAACATTACCGGCCCGACTGGATCAACGATGGGAACAAACTTCCCTGCTGCATTTGTCGCCTTTGTGCCGTCAGCATTCAGCTCATAACAGCTGGTGCCCCTAGTTCCTGTCTCTGGGAGACCTGGAAGAGTTCCATCTGCATTTGGATTGGCCTGATTGGCCCTTTCCGTCCAGCATTCGATGCGGGACTTCTGCCTTCTCTGCATCAATCCTACGCCATTAAATTGCGAATTCGGCGCGGCCTTAGATGAAGCATACACCTCGTAAGGCGCGTGAATGTGTCCCCAGAAAGGACCCGTCGCCATAGGATGAGGGGGTTGCTTATCTTTTTCGTATAAATCCCAAGTTCCAACCGGCATACCCGCGTCAAACCAGTTTTGGCTCATTCCATTTACTGGAGCCATAATATCGGGGCGGCTTGACTTGATCCTGCCGGCCTCGAATGAACCCTTAATCGTAGTATACTGGAATGGTTTATAGGTGACCGTTCCGAAGATTCGGCGATCTTCTTCAAAGGTCGGTTCCTGCACATACTCTTGATCTTCATAGAGTGATGCAACTCGGACAGCCAATTTATCCTCGAAGATTATCTTGTTAACATCTACGGTAGCACGAATGGTTCCGTAGTTGTCGGTTCGAAACTCTCCCTTGAACTGGTCTTTGTCCATTTGGGCTGTGATGATTTGGCTATTAATGAGTCCGGCAGGGCTACCTAAGCCGAAAAGCATTGAATTAGCACCTCTCTGAATAGCCACACGGTCGACAATGTAACCGTCCAACGGAAGATCCGTGAGACTGTAATCTCTCGTCAAGTCCGCAGCGTCCAATCCCCTGATCCGTGTTTGGGTCTGGGGATGCTGCCGCAGGAACGTTGTGGGTCTATTCTGCCCGAAGAAGTTGGTATTACCTTCTCCGGAGAAGTTTCCGAAGATGCCTCCAACCTCTGTCTGGCCAACATAGGGTAGGATTTCCATCAGGTCGTTGGCCGCGATGTCATCCATGAACTCATCGGTCAACAGTGTAATGGACGCTCCAAGGTCCCTAACATCGGCTTTCACTCGCGTACCGGCAAGGGTCTCTCTTCCGAGATATCCCTCATCGGTATCCTCCACAATGGAGAACGGCGAAAGCACCATAATCTCGCCTTCTTCCCCGTCCTGTCCGTAGGCGGGAGCGAAAGCAATCGTCAAAAGTGGTATCATAAACCACCCAAGACGATGTTTCAGAATTTCGCTTAATCGCTTATTCATTACTGTACTTGGTTTTGTTTTCTGTTCAGTTTTGGTTTGTTTTGGTAAACGTTAGACCGGCCGACTAAGCTAACAGTTGTTAACACAGACAACCAATCAGTGGGTTTATTTATCTATCTAGAAATTCAAATGACAAAAAGGAGCGACGCCGGCTCGGCGCGTGCTCCTCATCATGTAATAAGGACTACGTTCTTGGATCACGTAAGCTCAGTTTGGATATATTGAGACAGTGAGATTTAAACTTTGACCGAGTAAAAAAACTCCTAAACTCCCAAAGTGCAAGTTCGAATCTCACCAAAATTAATGTTACAGTAATCCTGTATTTTTCGCCTTTCCCACGCCAATATCTCATATTTTCCGAATACTTGATCCAGATTTCCAAGAAGATGAGATAAGCATTTTCTTTGGGAAAGAGGGAACTCCGCACTCATTATGGGTTAACTGACGTGCGATCATGTCGATAGCAGCAGCTCCAACATATTCTAAATTCTGATCGACACCGGCTACATTGGATTGATCCGGATGCCAGGAAACGGTAGCGACCCCCAACTCCTCAGGAATTTTAATTCCTTCACTACGAACTAACTCGATAACTTCAAAAGCAGGCAAGTGTGAGATTATTGCATCGGGTTTAAAGTTCCTTATCCATTGGAAAAGGGGCTTCGGCGTCTTCAAGCAATCAATCTTGATGCTGTCTCGATAAAAAGCGTTTAATTCGGTAAGGCGATAGGAAAAGGCTGCCATCCACTGATCCGCTGCCCAGTCCTTGACAAGGTCTTGATAAAAAAACCCAATCCGTCGATATCCCATTTTCCATAAATTCTTCAAAACTTCAGACATCCCCTGGAAATGATCAGGAACAGCTCGATTGAAAACCGTCAACACTTCGTCTGGTGTCACGATCGCAATTCGGGAGTACAATTCGCCAATTCCCTTGGGTAAAGCTCCAGTAATTCGCATAACGGCCCCGCGAATCCCTCGGGACTCGAGTATGCCCGCCAATCTTTGAGCCGATAAATCGGACGGCAACCATGGGAATTCATCGAGCTGAAAACCCAATTCCCTAGCTCGAGAGCGACAGCCGTCAAAGATACGCCGCTCGCTGACCTCGGAATTTTCCACCGGCTTTTCGGGTAACAAGTGCAAATAGGCTATGGTCTCCGTCGAACGGGGTTCTTTAGTTCGACGGAGATGACTCATCAATTCGGACAGACGGGGATCCAATTGATAGCCGGCAGTCTCACACGCTTTACGGACTCGGGTTTTTGTACCTTCTGATATCTTAGGATCATTTCGGAGAGCTCTGGAAACTGTCATTCGCGATACCCCGATTGCTTCGGCGATCTCTTGCATTGAAGTGCGTCCACTGGCCATATGTTACGGTAACATCGAATTCCAGCACCCCTGACAAGAGAAAAGGGCGTTTATTTCTCCTCCAACTGATATTCTATATTCTAGTCTCTTAGTTACGGTTCTTTCAAACTCCTAGTGAATTTCGATTGACTGCAACGGCCCCACGTCGACAAGCCTTTACTAGTTGCCTTTAAGTTAATGAAATCTTGGACGAAATTTGTAATGCACTCTGGTGAGGAATGAATGTTTCGCTTATACGGATTACCGTCTACTCCCTAATTGTGCTGATCTTAACCGCGGTCTCTATCGAGCTGGCCGCGGTGTTCATGGGGGCTGGTTTCGAGAATGGACGGGAACTTGGATCCAGCGCTCTATCAGTTCCAGCATTCTGGGCTTTCCTTGTTCTGTTTTTTCTCACTGTTCTACTCAGAACCCTTGCACGTTACCAATTGCTGTCTCGAGCTGAGCTGCTCTGTGTCCTTTTTGTCGCACTGATGGGATCACCGATCATAACTGTTGGTTTCTGGCGCTATCTCCTCCCTAGTGTAGCAACATTCCCGCGAGGTGAGAGTTTTGAGCACCTCGATGCAATGAACACCAATCTCTGGCCCCACGGGCCCAACCTGACCGAGGACATCCTCACTCATCCGGGGGAACCCACGGTGAAAAGGGAGGGTAGAGTTCGATGGGAAATCCTCTCGCTAGCCGATGGAAAGGCTGAGCAGGCGCCAATTATTGAGCAATACGCCAGATCAGAGGCTTCCCATCTTCGAGTGAGTCTGCCAGTTTGGCCGGCAGAAGAAGGCGGGGTCATCCTCGGGCAGCCATACCTAATCACTGCGCTTGCGAAAGCGGAAAGTCTCGGCGAAGGGTCCTACTACTATTGTCGTGTCTACCACGATGCTGAGATGCATTTCCTCCAAGAAGCATTCTCCTCAGCGGAAGAGGCGGAGATAACATTTTCCCGTCCTGACGGTTTTCGTCGGGTGGGTGCATATGGAGTCGTATTCCCGACAACAGTCGAAAACTCCATCATCCTTGAAATCGGGCTACACGGAACAGGTCGGGTTGCCTTTCGCGATCTACAGTTGCTCAATGTAGCTGCAATCGAGAGTTCGTTTAGGGGCCGTACCGTAATCAGCGAGAGCGATTTCGCCAAATTATCGGAAAAGGAGCAAACTGGGCTCCTAGTTAAACCGGATAACTTATTTAGTCTGGCCGGAGTACGCTATTTGCTCACCGCTTATATTCCCTGGAAGGATTGGCTTCGACCTTTGACCTCGTGGGGCGCTTTTTTGGCTCTGATCCTCATAGCGACATTTGCTATTGCGGTGATTATGCGACGCGAATGGGTCGATAACCAGCGTCTCCCCCTTTCCTTCGCACAGATTCCTCTCTTCTTCCTTGGTGACAAGCGCGGCAAAACTTCCGCCGATAGCTTATTACCAGAGGGATGGCAAAACCGTTTTATGTGGGCAGGTTTTGTCGTGGCCTTTATCTGGTGTTTCCTCCGTGGCCTTCACGACATTAATTCCGCTATACCCAATCTCGACATCAACTTACGGCTCAATGCTTACATCGAGAATCCCTACTTCCAGCGGATGCTAGCCGGGTGCCGTCTCGAGGTCCTGGCGCTGTACTTGGGATTGGCCATGTTTCTCGAAGTTAATGTCCTCATGAGTCTCGTCTTGGGGTTTTTTCTCTACAGAGCCCAGTTCCTAGTCGGAGAATTTTATGGCCTGACATACCATGCAGGCTATCCCTACGTGACTGAACAGAGACTTTCGGGATATTTAGTTTATTCTGTTTTGATTCTGTTTTTTTCCAGGAAGTATCTATCCCGTATTTTTCGATCTGCAATCCGCGGAACAGAAAGGGGCGACGAAGTTCTCTCAAGCAGAAGTGCTCTTCTCTTATTCTTTTCCGCCATTTTCGGCATCGCCCTGTGGGCACATATGATTGATATGCCTCTAGGCGGAGCACTAGTAGTAACTTTAGGGCTCTTAAGCTTCGGTCTCGTCGCTATGAAGCTTCGCGCTGATTGCGGCGTCCCTTCGAGTGTGATGTTCCCACACCTGATGGTAATTGTCGCGTTCACTGGCGGCATGACCGTTACTGGCACCCAAGGCATGATGTTCGCTACTCTCGTCTCCATGATTATCGCATACCACGGATTCCTTCTGATCCCCGGCATACAACTCGAGTTTCTTGAACTTAGCCGTCGCTTTCGTATCAAGCGCAGCGCCATTCTGACGGTAAATGTTGTTGGCGTTCTTGGAGGTTTTCTTATTGGAGGCTGGGTCGTCCTTTCCGGTGTCTACGCCAAGGGCATGGACAGTTTCCCAGATTCGACGGATTATGCGGGGGTCACTCCGTGGACTACCCAATACAATAAATATCATTCTGAAGCCACTTTGGAAACCACCCTGGCAACTGAAGAAAAAGGCGGTGGAACAATTGATCCCGGAACCTGGGCCTTCGCCTATGCTGGAGCACTCACTTTTATTGTTGCTTTGCTTCGTCAAACATTCACTGGCTTCTGGTTCCATCCCGGTGGGATTGTTCTAGGGCCCACCTGGGTCATGTACCATGTTTGGGCCAGCCTGTTTGTTGCCTGCGTAATCCGGTACACGGTATTGAAACTTGGTGGCGCCGCCACTGTTCGCGAAAAGTTACTGCCCTTTTCGGCAGGTATTTTTCTCGCCGCCATAGTCGCTCAAGGTGTTTTCTTCATCATTAATCTCTTCCTTTTCTACGTAGCCGACAGCACTCAGTTGCAATTTGGATTGTTGTAGCCAGAATTCGCTTCTCCCTCTTGTCTATGCTCGTCGATTATTCAATGTCGAACATCCAGTACAATCCAAGTGCCAATGAATGCCGAAAGTTACTACTCTTTTGTTGCAATTCAAATTGAGAATGAGGATGAGAAGAATTCCGGAAAGACATAATCCCGTTTGCATTCTCGGAGCCGGAATGACGGGGCTAGCAGCGGGGCTGGCGTCTGGGTTTCCAGTCTATGAGGCAGAAAAGACGACGGGCGGGATCTGTTCTTCGTACTATATGCGTCCCCGAGAGAAGAAACGTCTTCAAGCTAAACCTAAGGATGAAGCTGCCTATCGGTTTGAAATCGGAGGTGGTCATTGGATTTTTGGAGCAGACCCTCTGGTTCTTCGTCTCATTCGCTCCATTAGCCCGATAAAATCCTATTCCCGTAAGGCCTCCATCTATCTTCCGAATCAAGAGCTATTAGTGCCTTATCCACTTCAGAATCACCTGGGCTATCTCGGTTCAGAATTAGCCTCCAAAGCACTCCAGGAAATGGAAGCAACTTCTCTCTGTAATAACCAGAAAGTGGAAACTATGGCAGATTGGTTACATCTGAACTTCGGGCCAACTCTATGCGGGCTATTCTTTGATCCATTTCACCGTCTGTATACGGCCGGACTGTGTAAAAGGATCGCTCCTCAGGATGCCTACAAGTCCCCGGTAGACATCCGGCTCGTCCGGCAGGGCGCATCTGCTCAAGTCCCACCCGTTGGATATAACGCTACTTATATTTACCCCGAAGGAGGTCTCGACGTGCTGGCCCGGGAGATGGCCGCCAGAAGTGAAATTTACTATGACCATCGAGTCGAGAGTATTGATGTCGAACGCAAGGAAGTACATTTTACAGAAGCTCGCCCGATCAGCTATGATCGATTGCTTTCAACTCTTCCCCTAAATAGGATGCTCCAGTTAACTGGTCTTAAGACGGAACAAAAGCCCAATCCTTCCCCCTCTGTTCTCGTCCTCAATATGGGAGCCACTAAAGGCCCAGAAACTCCACAGGACCACTGGGTTTATATCCCCAACAGCCAAGCTCAATTTCACCGAGTTGGGTTTTACAGTAATGTGGATAGCTCGTTTCTTCCAGCCCCAGCTCACACAACCGAAAATAGAGTCAGTGTCTACGTCGAAAAGGCTTTTCCCCAGGGTCAAAAACCAACGGCATTCGAGATCGAAGGTTTGGGCCACGCTGTTGTTAAGGAACTCCAGGATTGGGGTTGGATTTCGGATGTAGAAGTGCTGGATCCCACCTGGATTGATGTGGCCTATACCTGGTCCTGGCCGAACTCGAAGTGGAAAGACGAAGCATTGAAACTACTCGATCAGCATGATATCCTCCAAGTAGGCCGTTATGCCCGTTGGGTGTTTCAGGGTATTGCAGATTCTATTCGGGATGGTCTTATTGCCGGGACAACGTTACGAGTGGAGGCATGAAATCGTGTCACTTCTTCGAAAGAAACCCGAAAGTAAATTATAGTAATGGACCCTCGCCAACTCCGCATTGCAGCGGTCGTCGTCACCCATAATCGTAAAAACCTCCTTCGCGAGTGTCTGAACGCATTGTGTTGCCAAACCAGATCCTTGGAAAAAATCATTGTCGTCGACAATGCGAGCACGGATGGTACGGGAGAAATGGCCCCTTCGGAATTTCCTTTTGCGAGGCACGTTTTACTGCCGGAAAACATCGGGGGAGCTGGTGGTTTTCATGAGGGCATGAAGTTAGCCAACGAATTGGGGTATGATTGGGTCTGGCTCATGGATGACGACGCCAAACCCGATGCCGACGCTCTAAATGCACTGCTTCAGCCCGGTCTGTTGCAGGACCCAAGCATCTATGCCCTGACCTCTACCGTCTTAAATCCCGACAGGAGCATAAGTCTCATTGACAGGCGCTTGCTCCGACCCCCAATGCAAACCCCACAACCGGTTGCCCGAAACTTCTACACGGAAAAAAAGGAATTCGAGCTTGATCTCGCCACTTTTGTGGGAGTGCTTGTAAGCCGTCACGCAATCGTCAAGGTCGGGTTACCTTTGAAGGAATTCTTTATATATAGCGACGATTTCGAGTATTCACTGCGAATCCGAACAAGCGGGGGGAGAATCCTTAACATCCCAACAAGCCGGATTATGCATAATAGTGGTCAAGCACGCGATAAGAGCCTATTCACAGCCCCTCTCTCTTGGAGATCCTATTATCTGCGAAGAAATCTTATTTTCACATACAAAAAATACGGATTTTTCGGTTTAATGTCCTATATCAGACTGATCCTGAAAACAGCTCGAACACAAATTGGTATTCTACTGTGGCGTAAACAGAAATTGGGAAGCACTAGACTCCTTTGGTCCGCAATCATCCATGGTCTGATGGGCAGATTGGGGAAGTCTGTCACCCCACGATAGTCTATGGATCTGTCGATTCTGATTGTCTGCTCGCAATCTTCGAACAATTTATTCGGTGTATGTTCCTGCCCGAGCGCTAGATTAAGTAATAAGCAAACCCTCAGCAACAAATCAGCGGAGGACCGCATTAGTACCCAAAACTAATAGATCCACTGGTTGACCCTCCAGAGCATTCCTGCTAGTCACAGTCGTTTAGAAAAACAAATCTCGATGCTTTTATTATCGAGATACCACGATTGGCAGACACCACACAATGCTAAGCCGATTTTATAGCCGTCTCTGGAATAGCTCGTCCAGATCTAGCGAGTCCGATTTGTCCTATAATCGATTTCGTAATAGCAAGCACATATTCATCTTTGGAGTCTTGGGAAGGAGCTCAACAACAGCTCTCCAACGAATTCTCAATTCAAGTGAAGAGATCACAGTCTCGGGGGAGAGCAAAGGAATCGTTGCACAGCTCCTTCATACCTTGAAATCTTTAAGCCTTTTCCATGACGAGTTTCGAGATAACTATGAAAGATTTGAGAAATGCTTTGCGAAAAAAAAACACACCCGGATCTACCCAATGGCTCTAAACACCGAGGAATGTTCAGACTCGGTAAGACATTCCATAGTCGCCCTATTGAAACCTTTGCATGGAGGATTGCGATTCGGATTTAAGGACATCGAGGTCGGCTCAGAAGAAACTCTTGAATCTCTATTACAGTTATTCCCAAAAAGTAAGTTTGTGTTCCTGTTCCGCGAACCGGGATCGCAATTCCAATCGGTCCAAGCTCAGGATTACTGGGATTATTCTAAATCGATTGTTTCATTCATTGAAAAATATGTCTCTCTCGCCAATCTGTACATCCAATTTCACAAGAAAAACAAAACCGGGATCTTTCTTGAAAATACAAGCCTACGTGATCCAAAAAAGGTCGACCTCCTACTAAGAAAACTATCGGTCTCAAGTTACGACAAGACCCTAATTGGAGACAACGTCTTCTCCGCCAGAAACAAGATCGTCGACATTCAGAGAGACTCCGAAATTGGGAATTCTAAAGCGTACAGGACCTATCTACGCCTGAGAGAACTCTCAAGTTTTTAATATCTCTAAATGGAGCTCTAATCGGGCACTTATTGCACTCTAAAAGGGTAAATTTCCCCTATCCGCAAACTGATTCCGAAGGTCATACAACCCCTTAAGGATAGTTACCTCCCCTACAATTGCTCCATTTCTGGTCATTTTTAATCCCCAATTGCATCGAGTCTAGGTCTACGGAGGCTGCATTCGCCTGCAAAGCTACATGACGGTACAAATGTTCCTTGTCCGATAACTTCGTATCTTACCTCTGGGTCTCTTTCAGACAGCCCTTATTCATTCTTATCTCCACCCGTATTTATCCGTGTCGAAGAGTTGTGGCCTTACTTTGAATGGGTATTGTAATTTTCTGATAATAGAGCAACCTGCTCATATGGCGATAATTGAGCAGAAGCCTAGGTATTTCTGTCGGAGGAGCGGTAAAAAAGGTGGATCACTTGAATTGGGACGCCGCCAGTTATGTTTGCTAGTCGTTCTTTTCGTGATCGGGCATGTAGCATTCGCCCGAGACGATACGCCGGACGGCCAAATAAACGAGCCAGCACCACCAGTACCTGAGACAGACGATCCGACAATAGACGGATGGGATTCAGAAGTCTTTGCCGAACTCGCAAACAAGCAATTAAAGCGTATTGGAGAACTAATACTTGACCCATCTAAAATAGGCCAGACGGATTTAGAGACTCTCGCAGCACCGGGATTCTCATCCACAAATCTGCTCCCACGGAATCTTGAGAAAGTATTTGAAGATCGCGCCATCACAGTAAAGTTCTGGCTGGGCTCTGAAGAAACTATTCAAGACAACAAACCCCATCAAGGCGCCGAGGGCCTGGCTAATGTCCTTGCGGATCTTGTGACCCCTTTCGAAAGGGCTTCTGACATCCGCTTCGAGGTAAAGATCTTTCGGGTCCAAAAGGACGAGAACGACGAAACAACCACCGAACAATACTTTACGCTTAGCGGACTTCGCGAGACAGGCTCTCTCGAACAACACTCGACTTGGATATGTCAATGGACGCAGGGCAACGAATCCCAACCCCCACTCCTAAAATCCATCACTCTGACCGAGTATGAGCAGACACAAGTCGATTCCAATATGCAGGTTTTATTTTCCGACTGTACCGCGTCCGTGGTGGGCCACAATGACAACTTCAACTCCCAAATATCACGCGGTACATTCGACTGGGCAGCTCTTATCGAAGCTACGATGGCAATCGATATTCCCGCCTACCAGGGGCTTGCTGTCGGTGATGCCAATGGAGATGGCTTGGAAGATGTTTATTTCTGTCAAAACGGTGGACTGCCGAATCGACTGTTGATGCAAAATGTCGACGGAACAGCCAGCGACCGATCAAAGTGGGCGGGTGTCGACTGGTTGGATCGAACTCGTTGTGCTCTCTTCGTCGACCTGGATAATGATGGCGACGAAGATCTCATCTTGGGTATGCGCTCCGGTCTGATGTTTTTATCCAACGACGGGCGTGGGCGGTTTGAACGGGAAACAATGATTGAGGAGGCGGAGCAAGCATTTGGAGTAGCCGCCGCCGATTACGACCTTGATGGAGATCTTGACGTCTACGTTAGCCGCTATATGCAGCCTGGTCTAACCTGGGATGTACCAAATCCCGTTCCGTACCACGACGCCAACAATGGACCCGGGAACCTGTTGTTGCGAAATGACGACGATTGGAAATTCACAAATGTCACGGTTGAAACCGGGCTAGATGTTGACAATCGAAGATGGACTCTCGCCGCCAGCTGGGAGGACTATGACCAAGATGGAGATCCCGACCTTTACGTTGCCAATGATTTTGGGCGCAACTGTCTCTATCGCAACAATGAGGGACGGTTTGAAAATGTCGCGGCTGAGTCCGGAATCGAAGACATGGCCTCAGGTATGTCGACCGATTGGGGTGATTTTAACCGCGACGGATGGATGGATCTTTATATCGGAAACATGTGGTCTTCCGCCGGCGGACGGATCACCTTTCACCCCCAATTCCAGCCAGAATCCAACCGATCGACCAAGGTTAAACTCCAGCGTCTCGCCCGAGGGAACAGTCTTTTTTCCAACAATGGTGACGGTACTTTTTCCGATGTCAGCGTCGCTTATGGAGTTACCATGGGGCGTTGGGCTTGGAGTTCCGTATTTTCAGATGTCAATAATGATGGATGGGAGGATCTTATTATTGCCAACGGCTTTGTTAGTGCTCCAGATACTGGAGATCTGTGAAGTTTCTTCTGGCGGCAGGTCGTGTCGCGGTCACCACCTACACCAGTCGGAATGGATTCAGCAAGTGATTATGTCGAGGCATTCCAAACTCTCTACCGCATGCTGGCAGAAGGTCGCTCCTTTAGCGGTTACGAGCGAAATTGTGTCTTCCTTAACACAGAGGGACGAAAGTTCGCAAACATCTCGGCAACCAGCGGTCTAGACTTTATTGACGACGGGCGCGGTGTAGCAACTCTTGATTGGGACTCTGACGGAGACTTGGATCTCTGGATTTCCAATCGCACGGCTCCACTGGTGCGTTTCGCACGCAACGACACACCGTCGGGGAATCACTATCTGGCCGTGCGTCTAATGGGTAAACGCGTCAACCGTGATGCTATCGGCGCACGCGTCACGATTCATATGGACAACGGGCAAAAAGAGCCCACCAGACTTGTTAAGACCCTTTCCGCAGGTAGCGGATTTGTCGCCCAGTCCAGCAAATGGTTGCATTTCGGTCTGGGTTCGAGATCCGATATCGACCGTTTGGAAGTCCGCTGGCCGGGCGGGTTTGAAGAAGTTTTTACTTCCATAGAAGCAGATCGTCGCTACAGGATTGCGGAAGGAAGCGGCCGGGCAGAATTATTATCTGTACCCGCAAGAAGGGTAAATCTAACTCCTTCCAGCATTGATCCCTCAGCCCCCAGCACCGTAGGCCGTATCTTCCTCCCAATGGGGCCTGATGCACCCATATTGTCTTATCAAGATTGGAATGGGGACAACTATTCGATTGGGAAGACCTTCAACGGCCCTTTGCTGATAAACCTCTGGGCAAGCTGGTGTGTTCCCTGCCACGCGGAACTTAACGATCTAACCGAAAACGAAGACCGACTTCGAAAGGCTGGAGTAGAAATACTTGCTTTAAGTGTGGACGGCCTGGATGAGAACAAAGCTACAAAACCCTCGGACGCCCGAAAACATTTAGAGCGGATCGGGTTCCCGTTTTCCAGAGGGCTCGCTACACCGAGCATGTTAAACAAGTTTCAGATTCTCCTCGACACGATTTTCTATCGAGTGATCCCTCTGGCCGTTCCCACGAGTTTTCTCGTCGACACCGAGGGTAGGATTCGGGCTGTCTATCGGGGCCCCGTTGACATCACCTCCTTACTAGCAGACGTGGACAATCTCGAGGCGAATGCAGATGTGCAATTAGCCCGAGCCGTCCCATTCCCCGGACGTTGGGAGGAGAAACCCCGCCCTATCGGCGCAATCTCGTTAGCGCGACAGTTCGAAAAGGGTGCCTTTACCCAGGATGTTGTTAAGTACCTTCGGAAGGCAATTCTTGAAATGCCCGACAATGCGTATATTGAACTGTTTTTGGGACAGAGCCTGGATAGCATCGGCTCATTTGATGAAGCAATCGTACACTATCGCCGGACTCTGGATCTAGATCCGCACCAACCAAAGGCGAGAAACAACCTTGGTGTTGTCCTCCAAACAGCGGGAAAGACTGAAGAAGCTATAACCCAGTTTAAAAAGGCCCTCAAGTCTGAACCGGACTATATCGACGCACACTTTAACCTGGGTCTAATTCTTAGCAGCGAACAGCGTTTCAATGATGCGACAACCCACTTTCGAAAAGTCTTAAGACACGATCCCGGAAGGGCCGAAGCTCAACTGCACCTTGGTCAAGCCCTGCAAAACCAAGGTCTGTTCGAGAAAGCGGAGGATCATTATCGCCAGGCTCTCTCCGTTAATCCCAAATTGGCTCAAGCGAATATCCTTTTGGGCCGTCTCATGCAACAACAGGGTAGATTAGTCGAAGCCATTGGCCAGTATCGCAGAGCGGTGCGTACCCAGCCCGATTTTGCTATCGCACATTACAACCTCGGAATTGCTTTAATCGCCATCGATCTACAATCTGAGGCCTTACAAGCCTTACAAGAAGCAGGACGCATTGACCCTACCTGGTCGGCACCCTTAGGTGTAGCCGCATGGATCCATGCCACAACAAACGACACCGACCTTCGAGCACCCGAAAAGGCAATAGATCTCGCCAAACGTGCAGCCAAGCTTAACAGCGAACCAGATCCTGTCATATTCGAAACTTTGGCAGCAGCCTACGCCTCTCAGGGAGAGTTCATCAAGGCCGCGGAATATCTTCAACTCGCGATTAATTTACTACCGCCAGGAAAGCAAACTGAGGCACTAAGAAGTCTTCTTCATGACTACCGGCATAAAGAAGAAACAACAGAACAATAAGTGAAGACGATACGGGTAGCGAAGTAGGAAGGGGCCGTCACACCCATGTTTTTTACTATCCGAACCTTTGTACATTCATTCCCGAGCAAAAATGCGGGTAAATAAACAAAGGCGGGCAGGTTGCGGCAATCAAGAGCCCTCCCTTTCGATAAGCATTCAATTTTTAAGCACTACAGCACAGTCCCGATTATCAGGTCTGGTAATCGGGACTTATGCCTTTGGAGGTTGACCGAACCGAGGGTAAATTTCATCCTAAGCCCCGTGTGCGTGGATCTAGTTGCATTTTCATTACAGAAATCCCCATGCCCGTTAGTATGAATCCGTTTTGGTTAAGCATCCGCCAAGCTCCAGATAAGCTTCGCCTTCACACGGTTGATTTTTGGGAGAGAGCTCGTTTCGCTCTGCGCTCAGACACTGCGACAGTTAAGAACCGTCCTCGCCTAGCGCTAGTAGGCTGCGGCTGGTTCGCTCGGTTGGCTCATTTACCAGCCCTCCGCCGATTGGAGAACCAGGGGCTTCTTGAAATCGCCGCTCTCTGCAGCCGTTCGGGAGACTCTCTAAACCAAACAGCAAGACAACTAGGAAGACCAAGAATCCGCCAATCCAAGGAAATGGAGGAAATTCTCTCTGACAGCGAAATCGACGCAGTTGACTTGGTTCTTCCGATCCCTACTACACCCAAGGCCATCGGCGCAGGATTACACGCAGGGAAACACGTCATAAGCGAGAAGCCTTGTGCCACAAGCGTGGATGAGGGACTCCGGCTCCTCAATTTCTGCCAGAATCTATCGACCCCTCGGATTTGGGCTGTGGGTGAGAATTGGCGCTTCAAGACAAGTGTAAGCCGAATAGAAAAGATCGTGCGGGGAGGAGATATCGGCGAGCCTCAGCTCGTACAATTCCGTAAACTTTTCTTTTTCCCTCCTGAAATTAACCAGAGTTGGAGAAGTCAACCGAACTACCAGGGCGGCCATCTTCTCGATGTGGGGGTACATTTCGCGGCGTTATTGCGGAAGGTTATTGGCGAGGTTGAAGAAGTTCGTGCCGTAGCCAACCAACGGCAATCCCACTTACCGCCGGCTGATACTCTTCAAGCCCTCCTCAACTTCGAAAACGGAGTAGAAGGAAGTTTTGTCCTTTCAGTTGCCGCCCAGGAACTTGATAAAAAGCAGCCAGATCTGAGCGTTGTGGGATCTCGTGGAACCGTACATGCCCACTTCATGGCCGGATATATACAGCTGTTCCGAAGGTCCGGAAAGAAGACTTACTACTTTCCAAATGATCCCTGGAACGAAGGGGGCGTCTATGGGAGTCTGAAGCACTTTGTCAAATTACTGAGCTCAACAGAGACTGTCCCGACAGAGAACTCACCTCAAGAGGGACTACGTGATATCGCGTTAATCGAGGCCATGCTTATCTCTTCGAACCAAGGAATTGCAGTTCGTCCCAGGAAAATTTTCAGCTGAACTGAATTACCTTATATCGAAGCACGGCCAACAAGTGCGTTTTTTCAGAATTGGTGAAGTCGGTCTCGTCCAGCATACCGAAGCTAGTGGGGGAAAGTTGCCTGGATAAACATCAACAAAATTCGGATCCGAACAAAATCTACTCCTAAGAATGATTAGCTCCCTTTATTCGATAAATTGGGCCTCTCCTGTTCGAGTCGAGATGTCGAGAAGGTTCGCCACTCGCAAATTGTAGAAAGCCTCTGAAGGAACAACCAGGAGGGGCGATTCAAAGAGCACGGCATCGACAAAATTCGATACAATCCAGTCAAAAGGAGGTTGGCCTCCGAACAGGAATTGCTTTGGTCTCAGCGAATGTTTTACGGATACAAAAGCCCTCCTCAAATAAGGCGTGACTCCCATTCTATGGTTTATCCCATGGGTTGTGAGCTGTAGAGTTCTAAAGTCGATATTTGCACTTCCCTTGGAGCCAACAATTTCGAGTAGATGCTCTATCCGAGGATGACAGAAACAAACCTGCAACTTGGAACTGACCCCACTTGAGTGCTCGATAAGAGAAGTAAGAGCAGGAGTAGTCCCAGCCTCAGTGCGCTCAGGATATGCCTGGACTTTTCGGACTTCCCCGAGAAGCGAAATACAGAGATCAATGTCGTGTATCCCTGTCTCATAGAGAATACCGTTTGGATACTTCTTTTTGAACTGATCCTGATGGTCCGGTTTCTTCCAGCCAAACTGAACCCGAAGCGACTCGACTTCACCCAACACTCCCTCGCACAATAGCCTCCTGAGGGCAATTACTGGGGGTGTGAATCGATAATTGAAAACAACTGTGTACCTTTTTGGACATGATTGAATTACCTCAAAGAGCTCTCGCCCCGACTCGTAAGTCATGGCCATCGGCTTTTCAGAAATAACATGAGCTCCCAGATCCAAGCAAATCTTTGCCACTGAAACGTGATTTCCGGAACGTGTACAGATGTCACAGATGTCGAGCTCTTCCTTAGCGATCATTTCCCTGTAATCCTCGTAGACTCGCTTTATACCAAACTGTGCCGCAACTCTCTTGGCCCGCTGTGTATCCACATCAGAAATCGACACCACTGCAGCACGCCTTTCCTTCCCCCAAGCCGGAAGGTGGCGGCGTGATGCTATGCTCCCAACCCCTATCAACCCAACTTTGAGAACCTTTCCCATTATTCTTCTTAAACTTTCTGTAAAGTCTATCGTCCAAAGGATCGCTTAAATCTGCCCAGGTTGCTCATATGCGAAGATGTCGCTGTTTGAAAAGACGAAACCTCTTCCCAATTTTGGGATGATATGACCTGAGGGTCACTGAAGCAGATGTCTGAAAACAGCTAACGATCCCAACACCTTATATGGTACAAATTCAGAACCCCAGACAAGACGATTTCGAAATTGATACTTAAAATTCCAGTAAGTAGCTTCTACGTGGCTTATAAAACCCAATTGCAGGCCGGGCTATTATAGTTCGGAATCTCATTCCCCCTAAATCCATTATCGGTGAAATCAATTCAAGAACAGAGTTCCCTAAACTATTTTTATATCTTTCAATTGTGATCTAATGTCGTTCTTTAGTTGCAGCTCCAGCGTATTAGGTTATAAAAAGGCGAATACTATCAGTATACACTGAAATTGTCGGACAAACCTCCATATTCTCATGATCAGACCTATTCGGGTCGAATCAGCGCCGCGCTTCTTGGGGTAACCCTCTTCCTAGTCCTAGCTCTGGTTTACTTTCATCTTGCCTCACCCGATCAGATCTTCCAGCGCTTCGATCCATTCGAGGACTACCCTACGACCCCAATGCAGGATGCTGTGGAGGTTGAAAAGGTAAAAAACGAGCACAGGGCTATCCTTGATCTCGGATCCCGATTCACAGGCCAACCTGGGTATCACCAAACCGCCAATTACATCCGAACTGCTTATGAGCAGGCCGGCCTGGAAATTTATACCCAGGAATTTCAATCGGTTGCTCCCAAAACTGCCTACCGTGAAATCAACCAGGTACATCGAAACATCGATGGGTCAACATGGCATCTAGAGCCAATTGATAACGTCTCGGTTTACCCCTTCTTTCCAAATTTCTTACAAGCCGTTGCGACTCCACCCGGAGGAATGATGGGAGAGGTTGTTCTTATAAACGATGAGACTCTTAATACTCGACAAAATTTCGACGGGTGCATTGGGCTTATTGATAGCCGAGAAGAAAACGTTCCTCAGGGATATGGTTTTGACTGGACCCGCTACGCCAATCTCGGGATCGAGGCCCTTATTATCTCCCATTCAGAAGGTCTTAACAATGCCCCATGGGTGAAATTCTCCCCTAGTGACGATACCTGGGCAATGGTCTCGAGCGTTCCGATCAACTACGTTCGGTTGGCTGCCACCAAGGAGATTTTTAACTATATTGGTGAGGAAATTCATCTCCGGGTTCGAGTTGACTATAAGCGCATCGACGATCTCAACCTCTTCGGGGTATTAAGGTCCGCCCAACCATCCAAAGAAGCCATCCTATTTTTGGCTCCCTATGATGCTCCATCGATTATCCCAGATCTGGCGCCCGGCATCCTGCCGGCTATCTCGCCAGCATTTCAGCTTCGTCTCCTACAGGGACTGCTTCCTTACGCTGAAACTCTGCAGCGCGATATTATCTTTGCTAGCATGGGGTCCAGCTCCATGGGCGAAGAGGGGCACAACAATTTAATGCGTGTTATTGGAAGAAGGAATCGAAACTTTAAGCCGGACCGATTGCTCAATCTAGGGGAGGCTGTCTCAAACCGGGATCAGTTGGAGAGCGCGGAGCTGGACGACGGTGATCCCCGACAGGTACTCCTCGCTGACAATTGGGAGGAAAATGAGCGTCAAGGCTTACTGGTAGAAGAGATTCTCAAATTGCTCG
This sequence comes from uncultured Opitutales bacterium, assembly GCA_964542645.1. Lineage (GTDB taxonomy): Bacteria > Verrucomicrobiota > Verrucomicrobiia > Opitutales > UBA2987 > Moanibacter. The sequence goes on from CAZIUG010000007.1 coordinate 80,160, forward strand.
AGATAGAGAATTTTGCGAAGGATCCTGAATCGACAAGGCAGATTCTACGCGAACTCGATCGGACCGTCCGTAAATTTGCTGAAGAACAATTTGGATACGTAGTTAAAACTCTGGCATTCGAGTTAAGTGAGCCGCTCATGGCAACCAAGCTCGAGGTTGAACGCGAGGGTGGTACTGCCAATGTCGACAGCGAGGCTTTTCACAATTATCTCGAGGCGAGAAAAGAATATAACGACGCTTATGTTGCGAGCGGTTACCAAATGACCAGCATGCTCCGGAACAAGCCAGAAACGATGGAGCAATACTCCATCCGAAATCGATTTCTCCACCGGATGGAGGATCTTAAACGCCTTCACGATCGCCGGCGCCGTGAGTTAAAGCAGGAGGAAAGCCTTCTGAACTTATTCAGTCAATACGAACGTATAGGGTTGTTCTCCAACAAACTGGCTCCGGCCCCACCTCAAAGCAACGAGGGTACGGAGTACGTAAGTAGCGGATCTGGTGTCGCAAATATCCAATCCACTATTCACATGATTCCCCTTCGATTGATGAATCGTGCCAAACGACGCCTAGAGATTGGGGTTAATCTGGAGATACCACCTGCAGGAGAAAGGCAGGACCAATTGATCAGTCGGCACACCGGCTATTTTGTCTCTCGCAACGTTCCGAAAAATTGGGGAAATCTCGGATTTCCCACATTTTACATCTACAATCTCGAGAGAATAAAAAGCTTCTCTCACTACGCATCACCGGTCGATCTCCCTTTCATGCGAGATCTAGAAACTCTTTCCAATACATTTAAGATTGTCGGTGAGACTCTCCTTTCCCTGGCTCATGCGAACGGCAGCCTTGACCCCCATCATATTTCAATTGACCAACGCAGTCGAGAATTCGGAGGACGTGTCCTGGCTGCTGAGATCGGTCAGTCCTTGATACCCAATTATCCCGTCAAAGACGCCCTGGTAGCGTGTCGCTCGCCCACCAACAAGAATCTCTGGGCGTTCCCTGGCCACTATCGGCACCCCATCCTCATGACCGATGATTACGGTCGCTATCGCGTTTCCCGAACCTACAACGTATTCCCCGTCTATTCTAGCGTGGGGAGAGATTCCGGCCTAATCGCACCCCTCGCTGTTAGGATCGGAGAAGACGGTATAATCTCCCACATTAAGGACGAAGGAAACGTTACCCAACGATCCTTCAAGTCCACCAAAGTTCCATGGTGGAAAGCGCAGGATCTCACCCTCATCATTTTCCCTGCCGCCCCCATTACGGTTCTAGATCTCATCAACCCGCAGACCCTCCGCGAGTATGCTGGGGTCAAGATGATCCGAAGTGAAGGACTGGCAACTCCAGATCGATTCTGCTTCTTTGAAAACCGGGGACTCGTTGCCACATTTCTGGAACCTGACCAGCGTTGTTTCGTAGAGCTGCAATCAGGAGCCCAAGAACACGAACGCGCGAAAGTCACCCGTGCCTTCCTAACGAATGTTGATGAAATGCCGGTCAGTGACCGACAGGAAGAGATCGATGGCGAAGGTTACCTGGTCGGCGATCACCCTTTTGTGCGCAATCTTCCCGCCGAAGTGGCCCATTCCATGGCCTACGTTAACGGTCGTCGCCTCGACCTACAGAACTCTTACGGGATGGCCGACGAGAGAACCAAACGGTACCATGAAAAGGTAACGACCCATATCGATCAGAGTCAGACAATCAATTTGAGTAAGAAGGAGTCGATTCGTGAGGCTCGCCAGGCTGTAACCTACGCAACCCTTAACCACCCGGTACTACGCGAATCTATTATGGAAGCCGTTATAGGGATTCTTTGGTATCTCGCCTTGCTCGTTCCCTTTATCTTCTTCTTCGAAAAACTCATGTTTTGTTTCCCTGATGTCCGTAAGCAAATCATCGCCCAGGCAATCATCTTTCTGGTCGTTTTTGCACTCTTACGAATCCTCCATCCAGCTTTCGCAATGGTCCGATCCTCTCTCATGATTCTGCTGGGGTTTATTATCATTCTTATTTCCACGGGAATAACCATTCTCTTCACGGGCAAATACAAAGAGAGCTTCAACGAGCTCATGAAAAAAAGAGGGAAAGTTGATGCGGCTGAGGTCAATAAACTAGGAGTCATTGCTTCTGCCTTCATGCTAGGCCTGAATAACATGAATCGGCGGAAGGCCCGCACCGGACTTACATGTGCCACTCTTTCGATGATTACCTTTGTCATCATTTGCTTTGCTTCCATTCAAGATGACCTTGTTGAGGATAACTTCGCCACTGGGAAAGCACTTTATAATGGGTTCCTTCTAAAGCAGGAAGAGATGGCTCCCTTCCGCCCCAGTGAGGTCCAGGCAATAGAAGAGAAATATGGAGACCGTTACGACGTTTGCCCTCGGTTTATGCTGATCGGGCACGAAGACTACCGACTCCGGCGCCGTAACGCAGATCTCGAAATCAGTTACAAAAAAGGTCTTCAGTCCCGACAAGTCGAGTTCGATTCAGTCATTCGTCTTAAACACAACGATCCGATGCGAAACCAGATCCGCATCCTGACTGATACTGAATGGTTCACGGAGGAGGATGAAATTGGTTCTGCCAATCTTATTCCTGTATTCATTCCGGATGCTATGGCTGAGCGATTAAGCATATCAGTTCATCAGGTAAACACCCAAGAGGTGAGAGTCTGGATAAACGGTGAAGAATGTGAAGTCCGGGGTATATTCGATTCTGAAGCGTACAACAATACGACTGATCTCGACGGCTATCGCGTGCTGCCTTTCGATGTTACTGCTATCGAGGTATTAACCAAAACGGGAGACGGGGTGGTAGCCAGCGAAGACGAACCAAAAATTCCAGCTGATAAAATTATTCTACTCCCCTACAGCGATCACAGATTTGTCATCAATGAAGGGGCTGAGAGAGTCATCTCGGTAGCCATCTCGATGCCCAAGGCTGGGCGCAAAGAAGTCAAAACGGTGGTTAACGGATATTTAGAACAAACCACTAAACCCCTTTCCTATGGTCTTGAAGGTGTGGCCTACTGGGCACGTCACACCCGAGAAGCAAAAATTGGTGATTTTCTCGATCTGGTAATCCCTTTGTTCATTGCTGCCTTTACTGTTCTCAACACCATGCGCGGATCAGTCTATGAGAGACGCGATGAGATCTATGTCTACAATTCGGTCGGGATCGCCCCCCGAAATATCTTCTTCATGTTCCTTACTGAAGCTTTCGTTTATGCCGTAGTGGGTTCAGTGCTGGGATATATTTTAAGTCAGGGCACGGGTCGTATTCTCACGGTACTCGATATGACCGGCGGTCTGAACATGACCTTCACTTCACTTACTACAATATACGCTTCCGTAGTTCTCTTTGGTGCCGTCCTGATTTCGACCTACTTCCCTGCCAAATCAGCTATGGAGATCGCTGCACCGGCCGAAGATGCCGGCTGGTCCCTTCCGGAACCTCAAGGAAATTTTCTGCACTTTCACCTTCCCTTTACTTTCAACCGGCAAGGCCGTGTAGGCATCCTTGCGTTTTTTGATCGGAAACTTCTCGATCATGGGGAAGGGGGTTCAGGACGGTTTTTCTCTAATCAACCCAAATTCTTCGTCGCACCGGAAGAACATACCCTCGTAGATAAGACCTATGTTCCAGCAATAAGTGCCACCGTTTGGCTAAAACCATTCGACCAAGCAGTCTCCCAGAACCTCACTATCTCTATGCCACCCGACGAGGAAGCACGAGAATACAAAGTCCGAATCGAGATTGAACGACTTTCCGGTACCCGGGATTCCTGGCTCCGCCTTAATAGAGACTTTGTCTCACAGATTCGACAACATTTCCTCCACTGGCGCGCGCTTAGTCCCGAAGATCGGGAAGAGCTCTTCTCTGAAGCTAAAGAGAAACTAGAAGAATCCTTCTCCCATGACCTGACCTCGGCGGTTACGTAGCGGATCCTACTTGAAAGCAGTTCGAAGTCATTTCAAGTATTTCAGTAGCCTCATAATATCTTCTTTGAACAACTCCCAGATAGGAAGGGTTCGGAGCTCGATATTCATTGGTGGAGCTGCTTCTCCGATCTTGAGCTGGAACCTATGGCAGTTGATGCGACTTATTATTGAACCCGAGCAGGAGTCAGCACATCCAGATTGTCTCTAATGAGCCCTGGTTTGAAACACAATTCAACAAAGGGCCGAATCATCCATCCTAAGAACGAAGTTAAAAGGTCTTGATGCGAAAGAAGGTCATTCCCAAATCAATCCACAATAACAAGGAATGGCATCCTAGCATAGATTCCCAAGGGATCGTTAAGGTCCTGGATCACCATCAATCCGGACAAAAGTTTACCAATACGATGCGGCACCGTCTTGGAGTTGGATAGAAGAGGCTCCCCATCTCTTCGCCTGATCCAATTCTCCAGGACACCGGAAAAATCCTTGCGCCTAGGAATCTCTACAAGTTGCCATGAACCAGCAGCTGGGGCACCCAAATGAACGGCCTCATCGATCGCGGCTTCTAGGCCGCCGACTCGGTCGACTAACCCAAGCTTAATCGCGTCCGCCCCGGTCCAAACGCGCCCTTGTGCGATGGCTTCCACTTCCTCTCGGCGCATGCCTCTACCATTTCCCACTCTCTCTAGGAACCCTTCATAGATAGATTCAGTGAATTCGTCGATAACAGCGATTTCCTCTATCGATCTAGCTCGCGTTATATCGAAAATATCGGCGAAGGGAGAAGTCTTCACTCCGTCAAAAGTGACTCCATGTCGATTCGCAATTTCTGACAGGTTTAGAAACAAACTAAAGACTCCGATCGATCCGGTGATTGTAGAAGGATTAGCAAAAATAATATCAGCGCTGGTTGATATCCAGTAACCTCCGGAAGCAGCATAGCCGCCCATCGATACTACTATTGGTTTCTCTTTCCCCAAAAGCTGCACTTCACGCTCAATGATCTCAGTAGCCAAGGCACTTCCGCCAGGTGAGTTGATTCTCAGAACTACCGCCTTCACTTCCTCATCCTGACGTAACTTTCGAAGTTCTCGCGCTATCCTATCACCTCCGAATCTAGCACCATCTCCTTCCCCACTCACAATTTCCCCCTCTATATAGACGACCGCAATTCGATCATTTTGATCAGATTTAGGAGCCAGTGGAACTCGGCCCTCTTCGATATAATGCGGAAGCCTTACCTGGGCGAAACTCTCGATCGAATCATCGAAAGCTGCGATTTCCCCCATCTCCTCCAAGACAACGTCGTAGTAATGAACAGCATCCACTAGCCCCTCTCCCAATGCCTCTTCGGGAAGAAACAATCCCCTCTCACTGGAGAGGCGCCGCAGTTCATCAATAGAAATTCCACGTTCTTCAGAAATAGCATGAAGAACAAAATCCCAAATACCTTGAATCCATCTTTCGGTCTGTTCTCTGTTTTCTTCACTCATTCCGTCTCGCGTAAAGGCCTCAGATGCCGATTTAAACCGGCCTGCTTTCGATATCTGAATCCCAATGCCATATTCCTCGAAAGCGTTGCCCAAAAACGCCATCCTCGCGGAAAGACCGTTCAATTTCAAATATCCAAACGGGTTCATGATGATTTTCTCAGCTGCAGTTGCCAGATAGTAGTCACGAATCGAGGGTTCGATGAGATAGGCAAGAACGGGTTTCCCCGCCTCGCTAAATTTCTTGATAGCCCTACGAATCTCCGCCAAATTCGGATAATTCGATCCAGATTCGCCAGGATTGCGACTCCCGAAAAGGAGGAGCCCTGCAATCCGATCGTCCTTCGCTGCTCGCTTAATCCCGTCAAGCGTATCTTTAAGTGTGACCTCCAGAGTCGGTGGCCCTTGCAGCGATTCAGCAAAGGAGGCAAACAAGGTCTGAGATCGGGGTGAATCCTTGATATTGACGTTTAGATCGAAGATCAGGATCGATTGATCACGAATTGCGACTCCTTTGCCATCGATCAGGACACCAAGCACAAGAAAGAGGAATACAAGAAAGAAACAGAAGACAGTATAGGCGAGAAGAAGCGCCCCAACCTGCCTAAGAGTGGACTTCAAAAATCCTTTCATAAGAAACAACGTATCTACCAGATTCTTTCCCTTTCTGCCATAATTTTTAGATTAACATCATGCGAAATACCTAAAATCCATTCTCTCGGTATTCGAAGCTTGCAGATTACAGAAGGAGAGATTTCCTTTTGATCGGAGATGAACAAGAATATTATTCTGATTTTGATTCTGGTCGTTCTTCTTGGGGGCAGCTGGATACTCTACGTAAAGCAGGCCGGCATGCATCAAGAGGCGATCGAGAAGGAGAGAGCTCAATCCAAAGAATGGGAACGGAATCTGGAACAGGCTGAAAGCGAGAACGCCCAATTAAGAAAACAGGCAGAACGGACTGCTCAAGAGGAGGCAAAAGCTAGAAAACAGGCAGAGGAAGCAGAACGGATGGCCAAACTCAAAGCTGAGGAAGAACATTGGGAAAGGGAACAGCGAGTTGCGGAGTTGAATGAACGGCTTATCCAGGAAGCAGACGAACGCCGGCTGGCCGAAGCCGCATTGAGGGATCTGGCGAATCGAATGAAAAAACTGTCTAGCTCTTACGCTGAAGCTCAGGCAAAACTCGAAGAACTGGAAAAAGCGCGAGCCAACATCGGATCGAATATCGAAAAAATCGATGAGTTGGAAAATCTGAAAGGTGTTTTGGCAAAGAAGGATGAAGAATTGGCCAACATGAAGCGAAAGCAAGAGGACCTCCAACTACAGTACGAGGAAGCGCTGGAACGGCAAATCGCGACTGGAGAGGAGATTATTCGTGAAAGCAGCAAAAGTGATAAGCCAGGCGATTTGCTAACTCTAATCGGAGCCCTCCTAGAGGCATTGGGGCTAAAGCCTTCCAAAGCCAAGGTGGAACCGTGACCTTTTTAAAGCCCTTATTCTAGTTTTCGTCATTGCCTTTATCGATACGGGCACCCGTATAAAAGAAGCACTCGTACTTCTCAGCCGCACAGACAGATCAGTAGTTAGACCTCCCCTGAAAAGGATTAGGGATGGAGAGAGGCAAGGTATTTGTAATGCTCTCGTGGAATCCGGGCTCCTATAGTCTGGCAGGACAAAGTTAGAGGAAAGAGCCATGAAAGAAAGGTTAAATAGTAAAGCTACAAGCCTTCCTTAACTGCGAATCGTCTGGCTTCTACTCGATTAGCTATTTCGGTTTAGTCTTCGAATGCGGAAATACAAAATACGTTAGTATTTTTCCCTAACATGAAATTATTTCCTTCGAATTTTATTGTTGCTTCACCAATAAGGTCCGCAGCCTATTTAGTGCTGCCGCAATCTCATGGCGTCGTGGCCGCGCGAAGTTTCCGGGATGAGAGAAATCTCGTTCAGATCTTTGACTTCGACCTTCCCTAAGGGCATCTAGTCCTTCACATTCAAGCAATTCATCAACTCTGTCGAGAACCTCACTCAATGTCGCGTTGCGATTCATGAAGCGCTGAGAGGCAAGGTAAAGAGCATAGCCTATAGCCCTTGTCTGGCTACAGTCCACTAACTGCTCGACGCAACGAAGATCAATGGTTGTTTCACCGTAATTAATCACGTCTATCTTAGAAGCATTGATCTTCACCGGCCACCGACCTCGCGCTGGGTTGAGGGAGTGAGCCAACGGGACACGCTGGACAACTTGAGGGAAAGGTGCCTTTGTCTCAACAGCCCGAAAATTAGGCATCTCCAGGGCAACCTTTTTGGCCTCAACAGTGCTATCGATGGCTCGATATTCTCGTATCGTGATAATGGTGTCGGCAATATCAAAGTAGTCGCCCGAACCTCCGATCACTAACACAGTAGATACTTCCGCTTCTTCATAAATCCCTCGAATCCGGTCCGTTAGAGGTGTAATAGGTTCGCTCGACTTCTTCACCAGTGCCTGCATTCGGGCATCACGCATCATCAGATTGGTTGCCGAGGTATCCTCATCCATCAAGAGAACTCTGGCCCCCACCTCGATCGCCTCCAATATTGCTGCTGCCTGACTCGTACTACCCGAGGCTTCCTCTGTGGAGAATGCCTCTGTAGACTGCCCATTCGGTAATCCACCGATAAATGGCGATACGTCCACCTTTTCAACTCTCCTGCGATCCTCAGCCCGAATCTTAATTGCATCCGGATGAGTGACAACGTACTCCCGTCCATCACCCGGGATGTGTGCATAGACTCCACGTTCCAGTGCTCTCAATAAAGTTGATTTCCCATGATACCCCCCTCCAACTATCAGAGTCACTCCTCGAGGAATTCCCATGCCTGAAATGGTTTTTATCCCATTGTCGAAGGCCCCAATGGGATTAGGTAAATTCAAGGTCACGCGAAGAGAATCCGGCGATCTGAAGAGGACGACTTCTTCTCTCCCCATCGGTCGATCGCTCACCCCACTTTGCCGCGGGAGAATCGAACCTTCACCTACAAATGCAACCAGTCGTCGCTCCTCCAATTGCTGTCGAAGTGCCTCTTGATTCTCGACGCATAGGACAAAGTTTCGACCTTGAGAATCGACCGATGGGGTCCAAGTCAGCGCCTTCTCCCCTAAGGCAGGCAAAATATTGCAGAGCATCTCTTCTGCCTTACGCCCCAGAACTCGTCGCCCAGCCGCAGGCAGACCGATCTCCATTCGAACCTCTACCCACAATCTAGTGACCACTGCAGCTGTCCGCTCAAGCACTTCCTGCCTTCCACTATCAATGGAAAAAAGACCACTTTTCCCCGTTCCCCGTCGCTCAGGTCTCGCCCATCGGATCGTCTCATCCATGCGGCGTGCAAGGAAATCTTCCAGTGCAGTACGGCGTATTTTAGATTCCCACAGGTCTTCCGGAATCTGCGACTGCTCTTGGTTCAACCGAAATCTGACCTTTGATGGAGCTGCAAATGGATCAGCCTGCACATGATCGATGAAAATCCAGCCTGCCCCAACCCGGTACATCCCAGTAATATCCCGGTAAGCTTTATAACTCCTGCCATCGATCCGGCGCAAAGTCCCCACGAGTTCTGATAATTCGTTCATAAACATCGAAAGAATTATGAATGACCTGGTTTCTGGACAATCCAGAATCTGCAGTCGTCGGAAAATTCTCGAACTGCCGAAGACTCGTTTGCGATCTGTGATCGTCGAAAGTCAGCTTCGATCTTGAACCCTCTGGCTTTCAGGTCTTGCCTAATCTCTTCAGTACTGGGCACATGGATAAAAAGATTCCCCAGCGGTGTAGATTCGAATCGATCACCAAAATCATCCAGTTCCTTCTTCTGTTTTCCACTTCTCCACATCATTTTCTCCCGGCGCCAGAATTTACGGAAATTCGCTGTCGCACGATCGTGGGTTGTGAATACAAACATCCCGCCATGGCGCAGAATACGAAACACTTCACCAATGGCCTGCCGTCGCCCCTCCCTTCGTGGGATGTGCATAAGACCGTTAAATCCAAAGATCACTCCATCAAGTTCTAAATTAGATAATTTTAGTTGGGTCGCATCTCCAACCCGGAAAGGGACTTGAAGGCAACGAGCACGGGCAACTCGGCGGGCTTCCGCTATCATCGCTTTTGAATAGTCGATTCCAATGATATCTTTGTAGCCCTCGGCGCAAAGGGCGAGAGCGATACGTCCTGCCCCGCATCCCAGGTCGAGCAGGCGATCAGTATGATTGAAAAGTTTGTGGAAGACCCTCTTTTCTGAGGTCCACAATCCAAGGCTATTTGCTGCCCTTGCGTAGAGATCCACTACCTCTCCACTACTGAAATACTTTCTGACCGTATCCAAATCCACAAATAGGAAATCTCCGCAAAGCGATGATATTCGTATATCAAATCATCCTGATCGCAACACAGTACATTCCACCGCGTAGTAAGGCAAGTAACACTACTCTTGAGGGTGGTCGCAACAGGAACATCTCAAATACGTCCTGTTAGAACGCACGCAAAACCAATCTTAAGCCGTTGATTTGATTGTCAAACTAAGCACTCTCTATATATCCGTAAGATCTTCAAGAAGATTTCAGCAATCGTCACATAAACTCATCCACTAAGAACTAGGCCTCATCGCCATCATCCTTTTGGTATTGCTTTTTCGTGCTTCGACGATTTATCTGGGCGGCTTTTCCTAATGAAAGCGACAATCAAGACCCAAGGCCAACAGTACAATGTGACAGAGGGCGATGTCCTTACGGTCGACCGATTCATAGACTCGAAAGAGGGCGATTCGGTGAAAATCGAACACGTCCTCATGTTGGGTGAAGGAGAAAATGCTATCATCGGAACCCCATTGGTCGAAGGCGCTTCGGTAAGCGCAAAGATCCTGGAGAATAAACGAGCATCTAAAATTATAGTATTCAAAAAGAAGCGGCGTAAAGGATACCGCCGCAAACAGGGTCACCGACAAGAAATTTCAGTAATTCGGATTGAATCCATCGACTCGTGAGAAAAGATAACCGGAGGGATCTAAGATGGCACACAAGAAGGGACAGGGAACTTCAAGAAACGGGCGCGACAGCGCTGGCAAACGTCTCGGAATAAAGAAGTATGATGGGGAGTCTGTACTCGCAGGGAACATCATTATGCGTCAAAGAGGAACGAAGATGCATCCAGGAAAAAATGTCGGTCTAGGAAGAGACTTCACTCTGTTCGCGCTTTCCGATGGGAGGGTCAAGTGGGATGGAACCCATCGCCGAGTGTCAGTGGAAGCGTGAAGATCATACTTCATGAGCTTATCGAGCATAAAATCCTTTTTCTAAAAGCACCTGGGACTGATTATCCGAAACATCAGAAGATTTCCCTACGAATCGGGGGCGAAGATCACCTCTCCAGTTCCTGAACTTAAACAAATAGGGGGTAGCCTCTGTAACTTCAGCTTCCCCAGGAACAGTCCAGGCAGTAGTCTTGGATTCCAGTTTGGAGATTTGAGGAACGCTCAAAGCGCGTGAACAACCAAGATTGGCGAGTGCAGGAACCCTGCGATTAAGCCCGAAGCACAGTCACTGTAACCCAGCAAGGGTACCCCATTATGACTGCAGGCGACACCGCAATCACCGTCATTGTAGGTATTCTTGTCTTGTTTTTACCCTGGATTGAATAAAGACTAAGCTTCGAGACTCCTGGAGTCTACACCAGGTAAAGAAATCAACCAACAGCCTGAAGTCTTCGTAAGACCCCCAATCTCGACATGAATGTCTTAATAACGGGCGGAATGGGAAATCTAGGTTCTCGACTACTTATTCCGCTGGTCCGTCGAAAATATCAAGTCGTTCTTTTCGACAGGAGACCAGATCCTCTGATCCCGTCTCCCGAATTCGAGAAGACCCTCTATGTCGAAGGCGACGTGACTAATCTGGAAAGTATTACCCAAGCGGTGAAGCTGCACGAGATCGACGTTATTTTTCATCTTGCTTCACTGCTCTCAGCCCAGTCGGAACTAGAAAGCGACCTGGCCTGGGAAATCAACATGACGGGAACCCGCAATGTTTTGGAAGCGGCGAGGCTGGGAGGTGTCTCTCGGGTCACTTTTTCAAGTTCGTTAGCAACCTACGGCCCTGGAATTAAGGAACCCCTTGAAATCGATGCTCCAATGTGGCCGGCCTCTCTCTATGGTGTCACAAAGGTTGCGAGTGAATGTCTAGGAAATTATTACCATCTTCGCTTCGGAATGGACTTTCGCTCCATCCGATTCCCAACTCTGGTAGCGCCGCGCGGTGCCAGCGGCGCCGCCAGCGCTTTTTGTTCAGCTATATTCGTCGAGGCTGTTGAAAAAGGAGCATTCAATTTTGAGGTAGGGCCTGACGCTACTTTCCCAGCTATCTATATTGGTGACGCGATCAGAGCCTTTCTTTTGCTTTTCGATGCTCCCAATGAGAGACTATCGCGAAGGGTTTACAATGTACATGGCCTGGGGCTTTCAGCCAGGGACCTGTCTAACGCTATCTTACGAATATTGCCCGACACGAATATTACCTACACCCCAAATCCAACTTTGTCTGCCATCGTTGACAGTTGGCCCCAGTTTATCGATGACTCAATGGCAAGGATTGACTGGGATTGGAAATCGGACTATGACCTCGACAGAATGGCTATCGAGATTATCACTCAATTGCGAAATAGGAGTTACAATGAAAACCCATGAGAATTACCGTCGTCTGATCGAGAAGGCAGAGACTTGTCATCAAGGCCTTCGAAGCATATTTCATATTGATGATGAGGATGTCTCACTAGCTAGACTCTATTCCTACGCCTATCGCTCTCAGACGATCGGAGCATTCCATGGCTGTCAGGAAGCGCTAACCCAATCTCTGGAAGAAAAAGGGCACGATTCTGTAAATGGTGCGGAGATACTGGGCCTTCTTAAAGATCTTCAGAATCTCGGAACCATTCCAATACCTGAGGACTTCCGAGCCCTCACGCATACCCTTTATAGTTACGACAAATGGTCACGAGCTGTTCAGGAAAGACTGGAGCGGCTAATTCAAGACACAGACTCGGTTATCCCCCAAGAAACTGGTAAGTTCTTCCGTGAGAATATCGAACGAATCACAACTTGCAACGGAATCTATACAGCCCGAGACGATGTTCTCCCGGAACAAAGCACCTTCCTGGTTCCTAATCTTGGGATCGAGATCGTCTCTTTGATCTACGGTGAAAATTTTTCGTGGAATTCGGCACACCTACCCGGGAAATGCATTGGGGCTACAAACCACTTCCACAGAGAAGGAATTGAGATTCATCTAGGCTACTCACCTATGCACGGAGCAACCATGCTGGGCGACTGTGCCACCACCATGACAGAAGGCTATGCAATGGCCATCCCGGCAAAAATCGAGCATGGAATGGATAATCTCGACAATAATGTACACTGGGTACCTTTCATCTTCGGGTCCATGACCTTGGCTGGATGGGGTGTCTTCTTTGACGTAGAGGCTAGAGCAGCCAAAGCATCAGATCTTAATCAGGTACCACTCGAATCGGACAGAATGAACGACAGCGTCTACCTGGAACGCGAGATTGACCGGATCGCACAATTGCCGGGTAGCTGCAGAGAAGTTCTCTTTCCCCCTTCCGCTACGGCCTCAGGAAAATGCGGTGCCCTCGAATTGGGAATCGCAAAGGTTGGCTCAGAAGGTCTCTCACTCCCAAATGACACCTACCGAATCTTCTCCGTTGTCAGAGGAAAGGCTAAGTTCTCAATTGGTACGGTGAGTTCTAACCTTGAAGTCCATGACCATACTGGAATCCCAAGCGGGATGAGTGCATACATATCTCCCGATGGAGGTAATTCTCTCGTGGTTTTGGATGCGGTGATACGACCTTGCAGTTAAAAAGATACTCTCGGCCAATTTTTTCTACCCCCATCTCCTCACTCTTCTCTTATATTTTATATACTCTTCGCCAAATTTTTTTTCGAGATAGCGTTCCTCTCGTTGGATCACACCCCAAGTCAGAAAACCCGCTGAAATAATCGCCAATCCGACGAACCAGAGACTGTTAACCCAGAAGCCTATACCGATCTGCAGGTAGATCATAGATAAACATATCGGGTTGCGTGAGCGACGGAAGGGACCATCCATGATGATCGAATCTGCTCGGCCAATATTTGAAATAGACTTGCCAGCCTTCATTAACGTTAATGCGGCCCAAAGAAAGATAGCAATCGAGCTTGCAATGACGAAGATGCCCGCAAATAGAGAAACTCCCTGAGGCAGAAACGGAAGTGGGGTCACCAATCGGCCAGCAAAACCAACGGCGATAAAGACAGCGAGTAAAACAGGTAGGCGAAAAGCGACATCAGCGCAATCCGTTGATCCATTTCGTCCGTTTTGATCAAATGTTGCCATTATATTGAAAAACTCAACGGTGTTTGTAATACTCCGTAGTCACAATCATAGTCTTTCTTCCGGAAGGACTTCGATGATCAGATGTGTTTGTCACCCATTTTACAAACCAGAAACGGGCAGTTCTCAAACCTTCATCTGAGAGGGCGAGACTCCGCACCGCCACCGTCAACAGCGCCTAGAGTGTCTCAGATATCCCGGAAAAAGATGGGGTCCCCCGCCCTTCAGGAAAACCGTTAAACCGATTGAAACGATGCGAGCCAATAACTCCTCCACCTAATCAAAAATTCATTTGACCCTTTTCTAAAAGGAACTGTTGGGATAACTCCCAAGCCACTTTACCATGGGACAATTCTTTTTCAGTTCGATCACAGCATCGACTATCTCAGGGTCATCTCGGTGACCAATAACGTCGACGAAGAAGTAGTAGTCCCACAATTTCCGGCGACTGGGCCGGGACTCAATTTTTGAAAGATTTAGATTTCTGCTGCTGAACGCTTCAAGCATCTTCTGCAGTGCACCCGGTTCGTCCTTCAAAGAGAAGACATAGCTGCTCTTATCCTTTCCCTCTCCTAATCGCCCAGAGGAAGACTGCCCGATAGTTAGAAAACGGGTGTAGTTATTCGCACTATCCTGGATGCCTTCAGCCACGATCGGCATATCATGGGTTTCCGCCGCGATACGACTAGCAATCGCTGCTACCTCCGGTCTTTCTCCTGCCAGTTGAACCGCTTTAACGGTGCTGGCCGACTCTAATTGCTCGACACCAGGAAGCATTCGGTTTAGCCAGTTTCGGCATTGCCCCAGAGCACTATCTTTGGAATGAACCGCTTTTATATCGGGGAGGGATGAGCGGGAAATTAGACAGAGAGAAATTTCAAGATAGACTTGGGCGATAATCTTTAAATCTGTCTCTGCTAACAAATCGAGAGAATGGGAAATTGCTCCTTCGGTCGAATTCTCAATGGGAATCACGCCGTAATCGACTTCTCCTAGTTCAACCGAGGAAAAGACATCCGAAATTGTTCCCATTGTCATATAGTTTACACTAGTTCCGAAATTTTTGACCGCCGCCTGATGAGTGAAAGTCGATTCTGGCCCAAGATAGGCCACAGTAATTCTCTTTTCCATTGAGAGCGAAGCTGAGATCACTTCCCGAAAGATAGCATGAAGGCTCTCATCGCTCAGGGGTCCTTTGTTCAGATCCATTAGTTTTTGGAAGACTTCCATTTCTCGAGAGGGAGCATAGACTTCCTGTCCAGATTGTTCCTTGAGCTTACCGATCTGAGCAGCGAGCTTCACTCTAGCATTCAACCGCTCGACAATTTCACGGTCGATGTCATCGATCTGTTCTCTTAGCCCACCAAGGTCTAGGTTACTAGTGTCCATCAGAGTTTATTTTCTGCTAACCGTCTCTACTCGTATCAGTTCCTCGACTCAGGAGGTTTTTCGCCAGACTACTCATCTTCATCAGAAAGACCCATATCGGCATCAGTCAATTCGACACTACTTGTGGAAGAACGTCGAATCCAATCGCTAATTTCATTAGGTGATAGTTCGTCCGAAGCAGGAAGTTCTTCGACCGATCCAAGACCGAATGTCTCCAGAAATTTCAAAGTCGTCGCATATTGCAGCGGGCGGCCTGGTAAATCAGCGCGTCCGGTGACTCGGATAAGTTCGTGTTCAAGCAAGGTACTCAAAGCACTATCCGAAGATACCCCCCGGATCGATTCAATCTCGGCACGAGTAATCGGTTGGCGATAGCCAACAATAGCCACTGCCTCCATTGCCGCCGCACTCAATTTTTGCGGTTTCGGTTCCTCTCTCAAGAGACGGACCCACTCTGCGTAATCGGGATGGACCACGATACGATATCCACTGGGGCCTTGAAGAAGTTTAAAAACTTCGTTTTTCTCTGTCAACTCTTGTGCAATTCCGTCCATAGCGTTACGGATCTGGGTAGCAGTTAGCAGAGTAGGAACCTGGTCGATCAAATCTTGCATAACGCTTTGCCCACCTCCTAATCGAGACGGGCGAGACAAACTATCCTTAGCTCCAGATTTGTTATCGCCGGCATTACCCAACCCCTCATGGTATCGAGTTATAACCGCCTGAACGTCCTTTATGGAAAGAGGCTCAGAAGTGGAAAAGAGTAATGCGCGAAGGATATTCTTGAGAATAAATTCCATGAGTTTCCTAGGAAGAAAAAGAGTTTGTCTTCGTAATCGGAACAGGCAAGCTCACATTCTATCCTAGAAAAATCATACTCGTACAATGCAAACAGTTGAGAAAAAGACAAATATTGATCAGAGAAAACACTCTGCGATCTTAGTAGATGGGAACGATCGCGCGCCCAACCGATCCATGCTGCGTGCAGTAGGATTCAAGGACGAGGACTTTTCGAAGCCGATAATCGGAGTTGCGTCAACCTGGAGCATGGTGACTCCCTGTAATATGCATATCGATGAACTGGCAAGTGAGGTCAGGGCGGGCATCGACACAGCGGGAGGGAAAGGTGTTGTATTCGGTACTATCACAGTGTCTGACGCCATTTCAATGGGCACGGTAGGGATGCGCTACTCACTCGTTTCTAGGGAAGTTATCGCTGATTCTATCGAAACGGTGGCAGGCGCGGAGGGTTTTGATGGATATGTTGCTATAGGCGGATGCGATAAGAATATGCCCGCCTGCCTTATGGCGATGGGGCGAATGAACCGGCCGGCCGTTTTTGTATACGGCGGAACAATCCTTCCTGGAATCCATCGTGATAAACCAGTTGACATTGTCTCTGTATTCGAGGCCGTTGGAAAACATGCAGGCGGCGAGATTGACAATGCCGAGCTGACAGAAATCGAGAAATGTTCGGTACCGGGACCCGGTTCCTGCGGAGGTATGTACACCGCTAATACAATGGCTTCGGCAATCGAGGCGATGGGAATGAGTCTTCCGGATAGTTCCGCTCAGACTGCGGTTTCAAATGAGAAGCGGCAGGATAGTAGAAATGCCGGCGAGGCGGTCCTAAATCTAGTTAAGAAAGGAATTCGGCCTCGCGACATTATGACCCTGGAGGCCTTTGAGAATGCGATTACGGTCGCGATATCTTTGGGCGGTTCGACCAATTCAGTTCTCCATCTCCTTGCTATTGCTCACTCCGCTGAGGTTCCCCTTTCCCTTGATGATTTCACCCGGATAGGAGAGAGAGTGCCGGTTCTAGCTGATCTTAAACCGAGTGGGAAATACAATATGGCGCATCTTGTGCGTATTGGGGGACTACAGCCTCTAATGAAAATACTGCTGGACCATGATCTCCTCCACGGAGACTGTTTGACAGTCACTGGGCGGACCTTGGGAGAGAATCTCAAAAAGGTGGGCCGTTATCCCGAAGATCAAGACATTGTTCGATCGTTCGACAACCCAATCAAACCGAACAGCCACCTTCGCATACTCTATGGCAACCTTTCCCCCGAAGGATCAGTAGCGAAAATATCGGGGAAGGAGGGACTGCGATTTACCGGAAACGCAATTGTTTTTGAGGGAGAGGAACAAGCCCTCAAAGCTATTTTGGATGGGGAAGTCAAAGCAGGAAACGTTGTCGTGATTCGCAGCGAGGGACCTAAAGGGGCTCCCGGGATGCGAGAAATGCTTGCACCTACTTCAGCGATAATGGGCAAGGGGTTGGGTGGTAAAGTCGCTTTGATTACGGATGGCCGTTTTTCGGGAGGCAGTCACGGCTTTGTGGTTGGTCACATTACTCCAGAGGCTGCAGTTGGTGGCCCAATCGGCATAATTGAGCCCGGTGACAAAATCACGATTGATGCCGTGAAAAATGAACTGATTCTCGAAATTCCAGAAGATCTCTTAAAGCAGCGCCTGGCCGCTTGGAAAACTCCATCCCCATCAGCTACTCGAGGTGTCCTCGCCAAATATGCGAAACTTGTTTCCTCCGCTAGCACTGGAGCTGTTACTGACGGAGACTTATAAAGCCTGAAGATCCTGCGGGTTTTCAGACTCCACCAGTTATGTCTGATCCGGCAAATTCCTGGGCACGATTCAAGGGGAACTATCTTGCTTTGCCCGAACTAGGGATGGCGCTAGATACCAGCCTTATGAACTATCCCGTCTCCTTCCTCAGCAAAATGGAGCCAGCCATTCAACAAGCACTTCAATCTATGGCGGACTTGGAAAGGGGTGATATTGTAAATCCAGATGAAAACCAAATGGCCGGTCATTACTGGTTAAGAGAGCCGAGTTTAGCACCAAATGACGAAATCACTGTACAGGTGAATGAAACATTGAGCAGGATTAAAGGATTCAGTGAGGCGGTTCACCGAGGGGAGATCTCCGGGGGAACCGGTCCGTTTCGAAGAATGCTAATTATTGGGATCGGAGGATCCGCCCTGGGCCCACAATTTGTCAGCCAGGCTCTGGTTCAGCCAGAAGGTAATCCTCTCCAAGCAGAATACTTCGATAATACAGATCCTGACGGGATCGACCTCGTTCTCTCCCGGCTTAGAGACTCCCTGGGCGAAACATTAGTGATCGTTATTTCGAAATCCGGAGACACCCCCGAAACTCGCAACGGTATGATCGAAGCAAAACATGCTTTCGAAACATCGGGACTTTCTTTTGCCAAACATGCAGTAGCTATTACAGGTAAAAACAGCCAACTCCAACGTTACGCCGATTCTCACGGTTGGCTTCTTACCTTGCCGATGTGGGACTGGGTAGGAGGGAGAACGAGCGAGACAGGACCTGTAGGTCTCCTCCCGGCTAGCCTCGAAGGAATTTCGATCGATGATTTTCTAAGAGGCGCTGCGAGTATGGATGAAATAACCCGGCGTTCCGAGACAATTAGTAATCCAGCAGCCATGATCGCCCTGATGTGGTATTATGCTACCGGAGGAATCGGCGCCAAGGAGATGATCGTTGTCCCCTACAAAGATCGGCTCAGGCTACTCCCAATCTATCTCCAACAGCTAGTAATGGAATCGCTGGGCAAGGAACTTGATCTCGACGGCAAGGTAGTAAATCAGGGAATCGCGGTATACGGAAACAAGGGCTCCTCCGATCAGCATTCCTATATTCAACAATTGCGTGATGGGCTCTCCAATTTTTTCGTTACATTCATCGAGGTCCTAAAATACAGAGATTCAGACTCAATCGAGGTCGAACCTGGGTCAACCTCTGGAGATTTCCTCGCAGGCTTCCTTCTTGGGACTCGATCGGCCCTTTACGATAAGAATCGTGAATCGATCACTGTTTCCATAGACGAATTAAACCCTTCCAGTGTCGGTGCACTAATCGCACTTTTTGAACGAGCCGTTGGCCTCTACGCTGTACTCATAAATGTCAATGCTTACAATCAGCCGGGAGTTGAGGCCGGGAAGCAAGCAGCGGCCACTTTCCTGGATTTAAATAGACGTATTCATCATTTCCTAGAAAATTCTCCAGGAAAACATTTTACGGCCGAGTCGATTGCCTATGCTCTCAATTCCACAGGAGAGGTTGAAATCGTTTTCAAAATCCTCGAACATCTCGTCGCCAATCGGGCAAAAAGAATCAATAAAATAGATTCAAGTAATATCTGCCTAAGGAAATACTATTTCCAAAAGAAATGAACCCCGTATGCGAAGCGATCCTTTGGAGGAATATAAAGAATCCGCTCCGGTGAACATCGACGAGACATCCTAACTGAGAGCTTCACCCGAAAAGGCAAAACAGCTCCAGCTGGCATCGTTTTCTCGATATACGGTAATTATCTTTACCACCTCTAAAAGAAATAATTCGCGTCATGCTACTGAATCCCGGATCCCTCTTTTACCAATTTCGCTATCGACAAGCTAGTCTGCTTTCCAAATCGTCTTAGACCAGTCCAAGCACCTCGGCAGGGAATGAGAATTGCTATAGCAACCTTCTAAATAAAAATGAACCCTATAAATAAAGTTAGTCTCATCCTAATTGCAGTTTTTGCCGTCTTTATCCTAACCGGTTGCGCCAAGCTCGGAGAGGATGATACGGCAATACCTTGGTCTCGACCAGCCGATTGGGAAGGCAGGGTCCCTGGAATGGGGGGATCCAAGGGTATATAGTCGATTCCAAGATAGACGCTCCTTCAATTTATGTGCTAGTTTTCAGCCTGACATGAATTCCCATATTGCCGAATTAGTGCAGGATTCTGGAAACCCATTCGGATTTTTTCAGAGCCAATCTTTCGGAAACTAGCTATTTCGAAAGTGACTTGGTTCTATCTTAGATAATCACATTGGCCAATCCAGAGACAGAGGGCCAATCTTTGGCTACACAAGCAGCTCAGCCCGGCCATCTCTATATCGTTGCAACTCCGATAGGCAATCTGTTGGACCTAACGGAGAGAGCGGTTGGTATTCTATCTTCAAGTGATTTGATAGCATGTGAAAATGTCAGAAAGACTAGAAGGTTGCTTGAACATTGGCAATTAAATCGAAGGGTGGTCAAATATGGAGAACATAATGAGTCGACGCAGGCAATCCGGCTAGCCGAGGCTCTTTCTAACGGCAAAGCAGTTTCGCTCGTCTCCGAGGCGGGCACCCCCTGCGTCAGTGA
Organism: uncultured Opitutales bacterium; assembly: GCA_964542645.1. GTDB lineage: Bacteria > Verrucomicrobiota > Verrucomicrobiia > Opitutales > UBA2987 > Moanibacter. The sequence goes on from CAZIUG010000007.1 coordinate 100,613, forward strand.
TCCTGGATTTCGCATCGTTAGAGAGTGCCGACGACGGTCCTTGCCCGTTGTTCCCTTACCCGGCCCTTCCGCTCCAATCGCCGCACTTTCTGCCTCCGGCCTGCCTTCTGATGGATTTCTTTTTCTTGGGTTTCTGTCTTCCAAACAAAACGCTCGAAAAAAGATTTTCGAACAATTCAGGGACTTCAAGTATACTTTGATCTTTTTTGAATCAAGTCACCGTATCATTGCCAGCCTGAAAGATCTAGCCGAGGTGATGGGTGGAACCCGAACTATTTGCGTCGCTCGAGAAATGACGAAAATCCACGAAACGTTCCACGTCGGCCATGCAGAATCGGTAACCCAAGAGGTGGCTGGAGGTAGGACGAAGGGCGAGTTCATTATCCTTATTGCGAAGGAAGGATACGAGTTGTAGAAGGACTATCCTTAAGAACTTCTCTGAAATTGTGTCGCAACAATTTAAATCCTCTTCCGTAGCCTCCCCCACCGTCGCCGTTATTGATGTAGGGAGCAATACCATAAAACTCTTGGTTGCCAAAGGTGGAGCCCAAACGGTTGTGGTTCATCAAAAAGTATTAGAAACTAGAATCAGTCGGGGCATTGGAAGAGGACGTCCAAAGCTCTCCCAAGAGGGAATCGAAGCTGGTCTGTTAGGAATCGAATCACTCCTCGAAGAAGCAGCTTATTTCCAACCCCATAAAACATCCATTGCGGCCACCAGTGCAGTGCGTGATGCGGAGAATGGATATGAGTTCGCTGATCTGGTCTTTTCCAAAACTAACATTCAACTAAGAATCCTCAGTGGTGAAGACGAAGCCCGAACGGCAGCAATAGGGATCCAGCAGGATCCTCACATAAAGAACTATAAAGAATTCTACTTCCTTGATATCGGAGGAGGCAGTGCTGAGATTGCCCACTGCCATGACGGCATTATCATTCAGATTGCCAGCTTGCCATTAGGTGCCGTTCGTCTGACTGAGAGATTCGTGAGTGATCCTGAAAAACCATTGTCTGATCGTGAGGCCCAGTCCATCGCAAGGTTTACCGAAGAGGAAATAAAAAAGAGCACACTTATATTCGGGGAGAGGGAATTACCGTTTATCGGAATAGGAGGCACTTTCGCCTACATCCGAGCGCTCCTAAACAAAGGAACGAAACCTCGATCTACAGAATTTTTTCCAATAATTCCTGTAAGCCTCCTACGTAACCTCTTTGCCGATCTCTCACGCTTGAGTCTCGATAAGAGAAAAGGGGTGCTTCATCTTCCCAAATCAAGAGCAGATATTTTCCCTACTGCCCTAAGAGTTATCCTGAGTATTGCCGACCATAGCAGAGTAACTTCGTTCCACCACTCTTACTACAATCTACAATTTGGGCTAGCTATCGAATTGCTTTCTCAAGTCGCTGATAGCAACTGAAAAATCAGTAGGTAGCTCAGCTTCCAATGTTAATCTACAACCCTTCACCGGATGATTGAATATGATTCGTTGGGCATGAAGCATTGTCCGGGAAAATGCTTCCAACGCCCGGTACCCGTAGGTGGAATCACCTGCAACGGGATGACCGATCCAAGACAAATGGACTCGAATTTGGTGCGTCCGTCCAGTATGTATTGAGATCTCAAGCAAAGAATATCGATCCCCCCAAACCCTGATTCGGCGCCATTCACTGTAAGCCGGTCTACCTGTCGCAACTACGGCCATCTTCGTTCGAATCCGCTGGTGGCGGCCAATCGGCTCGCGAATGACTCCGCAATCTGAAACCGGAACGCCAGAACAGATCGCAATGTATTTCTTCTCAATCGATCTCTTGGAGAACTGGGCGCTCAGGCTTCGAAAGGCCACATCCGTTTTTGCTACGACAATGGCACCCGAAGTCTCCTTATCCAGGCGGTGTACAATTCCTGGTCTCTCTTTACCCGACAGCCTACTCAATCTCCCCTTGCAATAGTGAAGGAGGGCATGGACCAGAGTGTCTTCTCCAGTAGAATTACCTGGGTGCACGATCATTCCGCAACGCTTGTTCACAACAAGAACATGATCGTCTTCGAAGAGGATCTCCAGGGGAATTGCCCTGGGCCGCAAAACACTCGAAGAAGAAGGGGGAAGTGAGAACGAAAGAAAATCACCAGTAGAAACTTTTCTGCTTTTACTAATCGCTTCATTGTCCAGCCAGACTTGGCCTTCATCGAAAAGACGCTGCAATCGTGAACGACTCCACCTAGGAAAAGCATCAGCCAGTACTCGATCCGCACGCTGATGATCATTCTCCTCTGGCACTTCAAAATCAATTGGCTTATCTATCATGTGAATATTGGAAATCTCCGTGATCCATCTCGTGTGTCGTTTTATCTGATCTTGGACCAATATCAGTCCTCCAAAGCAATGATCTCATCGAGATTTTCGAGGAAACTCGACTGCTTCTCTTCCTCCAGCAATGCAATCTCAAACCCATTTCGCGCCAATAGGGCCAACTCCTTTCGATTAAAAGACGATGACAGGGCCACGTATTCATCGGTTAGCCGGTTCCCAAAAGAGAGAGGATCATCCGTACTGACAGTACATCGAACTCCGGCATCATAGAGCCTGCGAATGGGATGTTGCCCAATAGTCGGCGTCACACCAAGTTTGATATTGCTGATTGGGCAAATATCAAGAGTAACGTCAAGTTGAACTAGTTTCCGTACTACGTTGGGATCCTCGACCGCGCGAACCCCATGCTCAATACGTCTGACACCGAGACGGTGGATGGCGTCTTCTACATAATCGGCCCCTCCAAATTCGCCAGCATGCGCTTTCGTTTTAAGACCAACTCTACGTGCTTCTCCCCACAGTTCTTCCGCCCACGGCTCGATCGGCAATACCTCAACCCCGTGTAAATCTATCCCAGACAATCCCTTCCAGTTTATGCAATCACTGAGAATCGGAGCCATTTTCTCATTGTAATGATTGCGCAGCATCCCAAGAAATACTCTAACTTCTAGACCCTTAGGGACCGCTTCAATTATCGCTGCCATTATCTCGGGACCAGGAATACCGAGCGTTTCAATCACCCCTGCATGAAAACTGGTTTCTAGGTATTTGACGTTCTGCGAAACTAAATTATCGAAGATTACCCGAGCAGCTTCCTGGTATCGTTCTGGACTGGTGTACCACAAAAGAGCCATGTCCAGGAGTTCGTCTTCAAACTGCTGGAAACTCTCGAACTTGAAATCTGAATCCCACGACTGAGGTGGTGTCGCAAATCTCTTTGAGTCCAATCTTTGCAACAACTCAAACGGCAACGCTCCCTCAATGTGAAGGTGTGTCTCTGTTTTGGGCAGCCGCTGAATAAATGAAAGCAGATCAAAATCTGGATTTTCAGGCATCTATGAGTGAATGGTCGTCTTAGATATGCAATAATATATCTTCCGCTTAAATCCCAATCCAATACCACTTCCATCCCCAACGATTAGAAGTCGTAAAGAAAATTTACTCTGGTTCATATGAGAAAAGAAGGATGAGCGTAAGATAAATGAGTAGTCGGTATCTTTATAGCTCCCGGCTAATATCCGCACCAGGTTAGGGAGCCCGAAACTAATAGATACCCTCTTATCGGTTCCAATTTCTTTGGTCATGAGATTTATCCTAGCCCGAGTAGCGTGTGTTCAATAACATATGACAGACCCGATCGGAGCGAAATTAGACCACCTTAGTGCCAATGAGGGGATCGCGAGCTCTCCTTTCTTCCGATGCGTACCGCGTTTCGACAGAAAAATGTCGGATCGCAATATAGGGACTCCATTCCACTCGTATCATCTCAAAGGCACGTTCGAATAGCCCAGTGTTAATGAAGTAATACTCATTAATTACTAGCAGACCTGAACAATGGAAAAGGCCACCAATGATTTAGAAATTAACCGTTTATACGGTGCTGGCACGAGCTTCAAGGAACTATCTGGTTGCTAAATTCTTTAACAATGCGGGACTGGACTTCCTCCACAGTTCCCTGGGCGTCAATACAATGATAAGGGAATCGCTCACGAAGAGATATTAGGGGATTATAAGTAACCTCCTCAAAAACCTGATACCTTTTTAGTGCTGCGTCCCGGCTCAAATCGGTCTTCCGTACTTCCAATAACTCTCCTATTCCAGATCGTCGAACCCGATTATTTTCTTCCAGAGCTTTCTTGCCCCGATGAAGTTGGCGCCGAATACTTTCCCCTTTGTTAACAAAGAGAACTAAGATGAGGAAAGCTGACCGCGGAAAGGCCTCAGCACCAGGAGTATCAAACTGTTTTCGTTGAAGCTCCAGAACTTTGTTGTAGAGTAGGTCGAGGCATTGCATTTGGATCGCCGTCCTCGGATAACCATCAACCACTGCCCCACTTTGGTATTCAGGCCTCAACAATTTTCGAAGCACAAGTGCGGTTACCTCCCGATCCCCAACCATTAATCCGTCATCTTTCAGACGAGCTGCCTCAGGATTGTCGAGAAGATCGCTCACCAGGATAGGGGGAGCCGTGTAATTTCGAAACTCCATAATAAAGCGAGTCTGAGTTCCTTTTCCTGCCCCAGGAGCTCCGTTAAGCCAACAAATTTCCCTAGGAAACCGTAGCCGTTCCCGCCCAAATTCCTTCTCAATTTCTGCCCATACTGAATGGAATATCAAATTTGCATTCTGCATATCCATGTTCAAAGTTCTTGGCCGTAGTCAGCTTCCATGAGTAACGGATTAAGCACTCATGTATCAGATTCTACCCCTCTAATATCAAGCAGCTTTTCTCAAGGTCAAAATCATATCGATTTCGCTTACTGGGCTAGCGAAATTAGTCAATAGCAGTTAAAAAGGTCACTGAGCTCCGTTCCCGCTGGCAAAAGGATGTCGAGTGCTGCGCATTTTCTTTTTTGGAAAACAAATTTTGGAAACAGCTTGCTGGAAATCCTGCCCTCCGCTCAGTATATCGATTTCCAGTCTTAAGTAGTAAAAGGGAATCCCAGGCCTGAATTCCTGCGGTATGCGAACTGCGTCCTTTTCCGTAGTCACTACCATTTCGCATCCAGCTTCTCGAAAACTACCGAAAAGTCTCTCGAGTTCCTTTCTCTCATATCGATGATGATCGAGAAATCGCCGATTCATTCCAATTTCGGCACCCAACTCCCGCAGAAAGCCTTCGAAGCTCTCAGGCACAGCGATGGCGCTAAAAGATCCAATCTTTTTACCATCCAATGCCGTTAGTTCTAACCTCTCCATCCCACTTATTTCTTCCAGGCTTTGCGGCTTGTGTGCACACTCTATGATTTCCGCTTCAGGATTATGAGACCTGATTATTGCCTCCAATTTCTTATCAGGTTCTCCATCTGATTTGGTAAGAAGAACGTATGAAGCTCGGCGAATACTTTCTATGGGCTCACGAAGAACGCCGCGAGGCAGCAAATAACCATTGCCAAATGGATCTCCTTTATCGATCAAAAGTAGATTGAGACGGCCTTTCAAGGCCAGGTACTGATAGCCGTCGTCGAGCACCAGGGTATCAGCACCAAATTTCCGGATCGCGTAAGCCCCCGCTTTAACACGATCCTTGTCTACAATTACAGCCACACCAGGTAAATTCTTCGCTAACATATAGGGTTCATCGCCTGCTCGATCAGGATCGAGTAGAACTCGCTTGCCATCGCTAACCACTTTTGGTGGGGGAGCTTCACCCTGAGTTACTGTACGCCACCATCTTTTCAGGATTGACTCCCTTTTGCTTTTGTAGCCCCTACTCAATATGGCGACCTTGCGGCCCCTTTCCGCCAAGGATCGCGCTAACTTTTCGACCACAGGCGTCTTGCCCGTACCTCCAACGGTAAGATTCCCAACCACAACTACTAAACACCCTAAAGCCTGATTCCGGAAGATTCTCTGCCGATAAAGGAAAAGTCGCATTTGGGCTAGAAACCCGAAAACGAATGACAGTGTTTTAAGCAAGTGGGAATAGACATTGACCCAACAACCCTTCCGCCTGCCACAAACCACATCAATTGTGAAATGCTCAAAGTTCTCAATCCAACGAGAAAAACCCCCACTACTCCTATGGAAGTCTCCTTCCGCAGACCTCGCATATTTACTCTGTTTCTCAATAACAGTTCTTATACTCCCCGAATCAGAATCATTGGGGCGTGAAAGTTTCTCGTCCGCACAGAGGTCCTCCTGGCTGAAATCGTAACGCTTTTCTGTCTCTCTTCCTTCGATAAACCTCTCAATAAATGATAATATATTACAAGAGCAACCTCCTTGTTCATCCAAAAATTTCGGGAATTTTCGACCTAATTCCCCGTATTAATATACATCTTAGTATTGACGTATAATCAGACAATGCCCATCTCAGGGATTATTGAGAAGGGTGAATACCCTATTTAACCCCTAATCCTTTTCTATAAGTAGATCTCATTTGTCTACATCGTGAACGACTTCTTAGGCTCATTCAGAGGCCGTCTGGTCTGCAGTCGGATGCCTTCGCTTCTCAACATTAAATAGCCGTGTCAAAATCCCTAATCATAGCCGAAAAACCGAGCGTCGCAGAAGACCTCGCCGCAGCACTTGGCCGGGTTGGGAAAAGGGGAAGTTGGTATGAGGATGACTCTTATGTAATATCTTCGGCTATTGGTCATCTCGTAGAACTCTACATGCCGGAAGACTTCGATAAAAAGTTGCGCTACTGGCGCCTTCAATCTCTTCCCATAATTCCCGAGCAGTTTAACTTGAAGGTTATCGATAGGACGAAGTCGAAGTACCAGGAATTGGAGAAACTATTACAACGTAAGGACGTGTCGGAAGTAATCAATGCCTGTGACGCCGGCCGTGAAGGAGAACTCATTTTCACCTATGTTTACGAAGCGGCCGAGTGTCAAAAGCCGGTGAAACGTCTCTGGATGCAGTCCATGACTAAGGGAGCAATTCGTGAAGCATTTGAAAAGCTTCGCGCCGGTGGGGAAATGCGTAACCTTCAAGATGCAGCCCGATGTCGTTCCGAAGCGGATTGGTTAATCGGGATCAATGGGACACGTGCGATAACGGCTAGAGTGTCCGGACGAGCACGGGGCAATACCGCTACTGTTGGACGGGTCCAGACACCGACTCTTAAGCTTGTTGTAGAACGGGAAAATCAAATTCGGAGATTTAGTCCTCGCCCATACTGGTGTATCGTTGGACTTTTCTCGATTGCCGAGGGAGATTATGAAGGAGTCTACCAAAAACCCGACTTCAAAGCTAGGGTGAAAGACAAAAAAGGGGGAAATGAATCAAGCCCATTAGAAGATCGAGTAGATAGAGTCTGGACCAAGGAAGATGCGGACCAAGTCCGTGCTGATATTAAAAAAGCAAAGTCTGCTGTGGTTTCAGAAGAAAAGAAGCGAAGCAGGCAAATCTCTCCCCGGCTCTATGATCTTACTACCCTACAGCGAGAGGCAAACAGTCGCCATGGGTTATCGGCCCGTCATACCCTTCAAATCGCTCAATCCCTCTACGAAGAGCATAAACTCATAACTTACCCTAGGACTAGTTCTCAAGCCTTACCTGAGGACTACCAACAGACCTGTCGAAGAATCCTGGAAACGATAGGAGGAGACTTTGAGCCTCACGCAGAGGAGATCCTAAACAAAGACTGGGTACGTCCCAATCGGCGGATATTTAATAATGAACAAATTAGCGATCACTTCGCTATTATCCCAACCGGAGAAGGGAAGAAGGCCTTGGACGGGCCTAAAGAAAAAATTTTTGACATGATCACCCGTCGATTCATGTCGGTTTTTTACCCACCTGCGGAGTTTGATGTGACGACGAGGTTTAGCGAGGTGGCGGAGCATACTTTCAAATCAGAGGGGAAAGTCCTTATAAATCCGGGTTGGATGAGTTGCTATGGGAAAGAAGCGGAAGGAGAAGAAACTCTTCCTCCTCTCTCCCCATCCGATGGTTCTCCGCCCCAAGCAGACATCTCGACAGTCGAGATTGAAGAACTAGAAACCAAACCACCTTCTCGCTACACTGAAGCAACCCTTCTATCTGCAATGGAAAGCGCTGGGAAGCTGGTCGATGACGAAGAACTTGCCTTAGCTATCAAAGAGAAAGGACTGGGAACACCAGCTACTCGCGCTCAAACTATTGAGCAGCTTATCAATCAACTATATGTGGAAAGGGAACGCCGGAACCTCATTCCTACTGCCAAAGCTGATTTTCTGATGAGCTTTCTTGAGCTTGTCAAAGCCGATGTCCTTACAAGTCCCTCCATGACGGGAGAATGGGAACACAAGCTCCACCAAATCGAGAAGGGTCAATTGACTCGTAACCAGTTCATGGATGGAATAATCGATCTTACGCGCTCAATCGTCGAGCAAACAAGGTCCTTCAAGGAAGAGGAAGCTGGAGGAAATGAGACGTCTGTGATATCGCCATCGGACGGCAAGCCTTTTCTTGAGACCTTTCGCACCTACCGTTCCCAAGATGACACCTACCGGATTTACAAAATTGTGGCTAATCGTAAACTAGAAGAAGCCGAGGTCGGGGAGCTCGTTTCCAAGGGACAGATTGGACCACTCGACGGATTCAGGTCTAAGGCTGGGAAACCCTTCTCAGCGATCCTCCGACTTAATAATGAAAAGAAGAAGGTTGAATTCGTTTTTGATAACCGCGACGAAGGATCGAACGATGGCGAGGGAGAGACCCTGGACCTGTCTAAGTGTCCAGTCGCGGGGCAATGCCCAAAGGATGGGAAACCCGTGTACTCCACTCCGAGAGCATTTGCTTGTGAGCATTCCTTGAACGGAAAACGAGATTGTACATTTCGAATCAGCCGTCAAATCCTTGGACAAACTCTTCCCGAAGAACAAATCCGAAAGCTGCTCGAAAATGGCAAGACTGATCTCATAGAGAACTTCCGTTCCAATCGCACGAAAAGATATTTCTCTGCTTACCTGGTACTTAAGAAAAACCATGATATTGGCTTCGAATTTCCACCAAGAGCGACGAAAAAGATGACAAAGAAAACCGCTATTAAGAAGCCTAATACAAAGAAAGCAGGCTAAATAAATTTGGGAATTCCATGCTCCGCGTATGGGACTGAAAAGTGAAAGGAGTTCCCTGGATGGGCATGGCGGTCTTAGCAAAACATTCTACCCCCGTCGACGGTGGTACCCGATTCTGCTTCACAGCCAAGAATGTTTGTCGGCTGCACGTTGACAAGAAATGCTCTGAGGCAAAAAATCGAATCCCAGAAAGAAATCGAAGTGGCTACCTCCCGTCTATGGTTCCCAATTAGGATTTCTCTTCCCAATAGGTGCTAATTCTCCTTGGCTATTAGTTTAATTAGTAAGGCATGAGAAAAAAAGAAACCACTAATCCCAAATTCAGTCTACAAGATCGCACCATTGCCGTCATCGGAGCTGCATCAGGTATCGGAGAAGCGGTGGCAATAGCCTGCGCCGAGTGCGGCGGAAATGTAATCATCGCTGATCTTGACAATGAAGGTCTCTTTAGGGTTGCAGCTGAGATTTCGAGCACAGAAGGGAAATGTGAATCCCATGATCTCGATATCTGCGACGAAAAGGGAGTCGGTGAATTTCTCAGAGATGTCGATAGCCGATTTGGACTAGATGCAGTGGTGGCCACCCCCGCTCTCAATATTCGACAGCCGATCACAGCCTACTCTAGCGCTGAGGTGGATCGTATTCTGGATGTAAACCTGAAGGGAGGATTCTATGTCTTGAATATAGCAGGCAAGTTGATGTCTGATCGCGGGAAAGGAAGTATAGTTCTCTTTTCCTCAATTCGTGGCAAGGTAGTCGAAGCGGGTCAGGGAATTTATGCCGCAACTAAGGGTGCCATCGAACAGCTAGTCCGAGCTTCTTCGGCAGAATTAGGGCCTTCAGGTGTCCGAGTGAATGCACTTGCTCCAGGAATTGTCACTACTCCCCTGACTCAACAGATCCAATCCAACCCTAATTGGCATGAGGCCTACGCGTCCCACTCGGTTTTCAACCGTTGGGCAACTCCAGAAGAGATAGCTTGGCCCACCGTCTTTCTCCTATCTGAAGCCGCCTCCTTCATTACGGGCTCGGTGCTTTATGTTGATGGTGGTTGGACAGCCATCGACGGTCGTTTCAATCCACCAAGTATGGAAACCAGTCGATGACCAATAAAGTTTGATTGGAACAACGACTTGATGCGAAGAAACCCGTCCGTCATCTGAGATCATGTCTGATTATCTGTGTATCGCAAAGGGAATCGGGCTGGACTAAATTTTGCAGCAATCTTTCGAAAACTGTTGTTATGGAGTAATCTCGCTTCGACACACGTATAAACACGAGGATTCTCGACACAGCTTAAACCGAGACTTACCACCAAGAGATCGATCATGTCTTTTCCGCACAACTTGTCGAAGGGCATGCCGCATCTATTAGAATCTTTCCCATGCCCTACCATAACAGACCTCTCACGCTAAGCGCTATTGTTTGGGCTTTGGTCGCTTCCTTCCTTTGGTCGGGAAACTCTGTATCGATAAAATTTGCCTTGGCAGGAGTTCCCCCTCTGGCACTAGCAGGTGTACGATTCATTTTGGGACTGGCAGTGGTAAGCATCTGGATAATGAGTAGTCGAATCTCTCTAAGAATGACAGGGGGAGAATGGCGATTGCTCGTCCAGTTGACTTTGATCTTCTCCCTCCAGATTCTTTTCCTTAATATCGGTACAGATGGCACCACGGGAAGTCGCTCCTCGATTTTAATCTCCTGTCATCCCTTTTTCGTAGCACTTTTCGCACATCTATTTATCCCCGGAGATCGTTTCAGTGTGCTGAAATTAATCGGAATGGCCCTGTCCTTCATTGGCATCTGTTCCATATTCTGGGAAGGCCTCTTCCTCGGCAATAGACTTCTGTTGGTAGGGGACCTCTTAGTTTTTGCCAGCAGCCTTCTCCTTGGAGCACGTCAAGTCTATGTGAAGCATCTGACGATGAATATCCATCCCGGAAAGATTCTCTTTTGGCAGGCGGTTCTCAGTATTCCCATTTTCTTTATTCTTAGTGCAATATACGAGCCGCTAGAAAATATAACTCTGACAACTGGGATTGTTTTAGCCATCCTCTACCAGGGAGTGGTCATCGCCGGAATATGTTTCATTATCTGGACGATACTCATGCGTGATTTTAAAGCCAGTCGCTTGGGTGTCTTTTCATTCACAATTCCACCTTTTGGCGTTCTCTTGAGTTATATCTTTCTAAAGGAAGCACTAACTCCAGGAATTTGGATCAGCATGCTCCTAGTTGGTATTGGAGTAGCATTGGTCAACTCTGAAAAAGAATGAAATACTGTATTCTACTACTACCTTGGATCCTAGCCGCCCCTCTTTACGCCCAAGACGATTACGAGCGGGTAATCAGGTCCCGACGACACACAGAGAAAGGAAAAGAATTGACTCGGATTGGGGACGTAAAAGGAGCCATTATGGACTTTGACGAAGCCATTCGGCTCGATGCGGATAATGCTGAAGCCTACCTCTCTCGAGGCAGAGCCAAGGCCAAACGAAAGGACTTTGACGGCGCCCTTAACGACTATTCGCAAGCGATCGAAACAAATCCAGAACATCCACTTGCCTATTATGAGCGAAGTCAATCTCACGTTGAAAAAGAAGACTGGGAAAGTGCCCTTGAAGATCTCACCGAGGCAATCAAATTAGACAGCTCAAATCCCGACTACTACCGCTCGCGGGCCGCGATCAGACTAAACCGCCATCAGCATACTGAAGCAGTGGAAGATTTTGAACGTCTCGCTAATCTTGAAAAAAACGACCTGCGGCATCTTCGATCACTAAGCGACGCTAAGTATGCTGCCGGAGATTTCGAGGGTGCTCTCGAGGTCTGTAACAGCTTACTCAGGAAGAATCGACGTTCAGCCTCAGGTTACGTCCTTAGGGCCAGATTGAAGATTATTAAGGGATTGGGAAAAGGGGCCCATGCCGATTATGATAAAGCGGTAAAATATTCACCTCAAAGTCCAGAACCTTATTTTTATCGTGGCCTTTTTTTCTATGCTAGAAACCAATTCTCGAAGGCCAGAAATGACCTCTCCGCCGGACTAGAACTGACAATTCAAAGAGAGAGCTTGGATTATGCAAATCTCTGGCTCTGGATGACCGATGCGCGAATGGGAAAAGTCGTACGGGCCGACGAAACACTGCGAAGATATCGAGACGAACGCGAGGAAGAGAAGACCTTTGATTGGCCCGATACAATCACCCGTTTTGTACTTGGAGAGATATCAGAAGAAAAGTTGCTGGTGCTTGCTAAAGACACTGATTTGATAAAAGAAAAGGAACAAGTGGCCGAAGCGACTTACTATGCCGCCCAAACACACATCCTGGAAAATCGTTGGGAAGAAGCTTTAAAAAGACTGAAGACCTGTGTCGCGGCAAACATCCTCCTCTTCTACGAGCATACTGCGGCATTTTTGCAAATCAGCCACGAAAATGATATCCAACGGAGAGAAAATTCGCGAAGGCAGAGTACTAAACTAGGATATGAGTAGTTAATCTTCGAGCCAACCCGGTAGCCAACTATAGGCTTCCAGCAACGACAGGATTTGTTAGGGCTCCGATTTTTTCAATGATTACAGTAATACTGTCTCCATCCTTAAGGTAGACGGGAGGGTTCTGTGCCATTCCCACACCCTGAGGAGTTCCCGTCATGATCACAGTTCCGGGTAAGAGAGTTGTGCTCTTGCTAAGGAATGAGATCACCTCAGGGACATCGAATATCATATCGTTGGTATTCGAATCCTGCAAAGTTTCGCCATTTAGCACTGTCCGAATCCTTAAAGAATTTGGATCAGGGATATCCTCGGCGGTTACAAGACACGGTCCCAACGGAGCAAAGGTATCAAATCCTTTCCCCCGACACCATTGGCCCCCTCCCCATTTTAACTGCCAATCTCGGGCACTAACATCGTTCGCACAGGTATACCCAAGGACGTAATCTAACGCCTCTTCGCGCCCGACATCACGGCACGCTTTACCAATTATAACCCCCAATTCGCATTCGTAATCTACCTCTTCACTCTTGCTTTCCCCGCCCGGAAGAATAATCGGGTCGTCCGGATTTTGCACCGAATTTGCTCCCTTCACAAAAAGAATCGGAAATTCTGGTCGAGCCATTCCAGTCTCGTCCGCGTGCTGTCCGTAGTTTAACCCAATACAGAGGATGATCGGTGGTGTTACAGGAGCCAACTGTTTCCCAATTATCGCCTCTTGATCCGTAAGCTGATGCTCTCCAAAAATATCCCCTGACAACTCGAAGAATTTATGGTCCCCCCGTGCTCCAGCAAATTTTTCCTCTCCTTCCCTACTCAGATATCGCATTATAATCATAATTACTCTCCTCCCCTTTTCAGACTATTGAGAATCGATAGACGAATTTGAAAAGAGTCAAGCCGTAGAGCTGTGATATCGGGTTCAAAAATTCGCGATCGTCTCGGGGAAATCCTTTCTTGATACATATACTACTTGCTCCTTTTAGAGTGAATTCCCCTTTACATATAATAGGTTTAAAGTCGCTTTTACAAAAAGGAATCTTAAGAAAATAAAGATGTGCGATGAAAGAGACAAGTGGATATCAAGCAGTAGCATCCCAAGCGGAAATTCTAGTTGGAAAAGCGAAAGTGGTACGATTGGGTGCCCACTCCATCGCGCTATTTCGGCTCGGAGATGAGATCATAGCGCTCGACAACCGGTGCCCCCATATGGGATTTCCTCTTGACCGAGGAACTGAAAAAGACGGCATTCTCACCTGTCACTGGCATCACGCACGCTTTGATATTGGCAGTGGCTGCGCCTTCGACCTTTTCGCGGATGACATTCCTGTCTTTGATACCTTCTGTGAGGATGGGAAGGTGTTCGTATCAAAAACCCCTAAGGCAATTCCGGGAGAATCCTACTATGGCCAACGTCTGAAGAAGGGATTGGAGCAGAACATTGGGCTTGTTCAATCGAAGAGTGTCATTGGACTTCTCGAATCAAAAACCGAATTCAAAGAGATTGTCAGGCAAATTGCCCGATTTGGGGGTGCCAACCATGAGAATTGGAATGACGGGATGACTAGCCTTGCTGTGGTAGCGAATCTGTGGCCTGATCTTAGTGACCGCACTCGAATTTTTGCTCTTTCTTATGCAGCTCGACGACTGGCCGATAACTGTGCAGATCGGCCTTCTCGCCGAGATCGGAACCAATTAGCCGGCTCTACTTCTTCCCTATTACAATTGAAACGATGGTTTCGAGACTGGCTGGTTGTAAGGCAGAGGGATGGGGCAGAACGAACTGTCCTTACGGCAGCAGCGATTTCTCCCGGTTCGATGGAGCTTAACGATCTCCTATTTGCTGGAGTTAGTGATCGGATTTTCTCGAACACGGGTCATACTCTCGATTTCTTCAACAAGGCATTTGAATTACTGGATTTTATTGGCTGGGAAGAAGCCGAAGGAATTCTTCCAACCCTGATGCCCCAAGCATCCGGAGCTCGCGGTGGAGAAGAACAGAGTTCCTGGAGGTCGCCAGTCGACCTGATTGAAATCATCCGTTCTGTCGAAGCAGAACTTCCGTCAATTCTTTCTAACAGAGGAAGAAGCGAAGCGCCCTTGAATCCAAATCTAGAAGGAATCCTCTGGGGAAATAACCCCGCAACTATCACCGAATCGATTGCTAGCGAAATTGCCAGAGGAGTCAACGTGTTGGCAATTGCGAAACAAGTCTGCTACACAGCTGCAATGCGATTGGTTCGTTTTCCCGAATCGAACGACATCGCAGATTGGTTTAATCCAGTTCATACATTTAATTTCTCTAACGCGGTCTACCAAAGCCTCAAGCGAGGGGTGACTCCAGATACCGTTAAAGCTATTTTCCATGCTGCTATGGCCACCTATAAGGACCGGTTTCTAAATATTCCTGAAGCCCCCCTACCAGGCGACCTCAATAATTTTGAAAATTTGCCTGAAGAACCTGAATTATTGCGGGAGCAAATAACAGGACTTCTTGACCATCGCCAGAATCTAAACGCCGTAACCGGTGCTGTGGCCAAATATGTGCGTCTACGCCACCCGCTCAGCGACTTAATCGATACTCTTGCTATGGCAACTCTAAGAGAAGACCTAGATTTTCATAAGATTCAAGTGCTAGAGGCTGGCGTAAGTCAGGCCCGTCTGTGGCAGGGCCGCCCGGAAGAAGAGAACATATTTGTTGGGATCGCTCGTCACCTCGCTGCCCATTGCCCAACTCGGAGAGGGGAATCACGCATGACTCAAATTGCCGTCCGCCTCCAGCGGGACGAAGTGATCTACGATAGTGCGGGTGAGTAGTGGATGAAAGATTCAAATACCGAGCCGCATTTTTAGAGTGTTAGGCAAACCAGATTTTTCGGATAGCCCAACACCGAATCCGAATGCGAAAACCGACCCTCGATCTATTCTTGCACTCATGGGCAGTAGGAAAGTGCTCGGGACAGTTATTTTATCTATACTGTCGATTTTACTCTTTATTTGGGGCTCGAAGCGTCAAGCATCCCTGGTTAATACTGACTTCAATCTTACTGATCAGTTCGCCTACATGCAGTACGCAAGAGAACTAGCCAAAAGCAACTTCACTTTCGTGGGCGGGAGGAATCGGATGCCAGTGTATCCTGCCTTGATGTCCTTCTTCTACTGTGAAGAGATGTCCGACGAAGAGTTCTTCGAGAAAGGCAAGTCGGTGGGTATTGCTTTGGGAATTGTAGTTATCGCATCTGCCTTTCTTATATTCTGTTTGGGTGGACACACCGATGACGCGCTTACCGCTACCCTGGTAGCAATGTTCACCGTATTCGTTTTCAAGGCTCCTTATTTTCAAGCAGAAGTCCTCTACTATGGGATCGGTCTCGCCCTGTTTTGCGTCCTCCTGAAACTAGTCCACCGTCCCAGTCTAAAAATGGCCCTACTGGCAGGCTGTTTAGGCGGAATAGCTCACCTTACCAAAGCATCGGTGCTCCCGGCCATATTCCTGGCAGCAACGTGTCTAATCGCAAAAGCGGTTAACGGCTTCTTCAGGCAGAGAGCAGAATCCCAAGAAAACAAAGAACCCGTCTATTCATCCATCGTACTTCCGTCTTGCTGCCTTATTCTTTTGCTCTTCGGATTTCTTATCGTCGTTTATCCTTACATTCAAACCAGCAAAGAGCAATTCGGGTCCTATTTCTATAATGTAAATTCCACGTTTTATATGTGGTACGATTCGTGGGAGGAGGCTAAAGAGGGAACGAGAGCCCATGGCGATCGTTTTGGCTGGCCTAATATGCCAGAGGAAGAGATCCCCAGCTTAAGCCGTTACTTTCAAACTCATAGTATAGCCGACATCGCGAAGCGCTTAGTTATTGGTTTTGCCACCGTTTCCGGGATTAGCTTCGCTCTCTCATTCGGAGCTGGGCCCATTCTCCTTTACTATCTCTCGGTTGTGGTAGGATTTTTTCATCAGAATCGTCATGCCCCAGAGCTCCGTCGAATGTGGAAAGAACGCTGCCATACCATTGTATTCATCACCGCATATTTTATTGGATACATAATCCTCTACGCATGGTATGCCCCCATAGCCACTGGAAATCGTTTTAATCATTCTCTTTTCTTGCCTGCCATGCTCATCTGCCTCCAGAGCTTTTCTCTTTTTAGACGCCATGGTATGTCCATTCGTCTCTTCGGAAAACCCGCGAACCCCACCGTAATTAATAAGACCATACTCCTCCTGATCGGCACATACTTATTAGTTGGATTTCCATGGCTTGTCTCGACGGTCTACGGAGGTTGGTAGGACATTGCTCAAACATTTTGCGAACACCTTGGCTTAAGTCCCAATAGAAACGACCGATAAAATACGGATCTAAGCCCGTCCCATTTTTCGCACCCTCATTCGTCTTCTCAACTGGTAATTCCCCAAATCTTCCTATGACCCAACCAAGCAATATCGATAGGACCGAATCCCTGATTGCCCAAAGCCAAAAATTGGAGAAATTGTTTCGAAACGATCCTCACCGTCCGACCTATCATTTCCTACCGCCTTCAAGCTGGATGAATGATATCAATGGCGCAATTTATTGGAAAGGACGCTACCACATCTTCTATCAACACAATCCACATGGTGGATACTGGAAATGGATGCAGTGGGGTCATGCGTCGAGCGTTGACTTAGTACATTGGGTTCATCACCCCATTGCTCTCACTCCCACCCTCGATGGGCCGGATCGCGACGGCTGTTTCAGCGGCAGCGCCTTTGTCAGTAAGGAAGGTATGCCAACTCTGATCTACTACGGCGTTCCCGACGGCGAGTGCATCGCAACCAGCTGTGATGACCTGCTGATTCGCTGGACTAAACATCCGGGTAATCCTGTGATCCCCCAACCCGGCAGTGGTGGCCCCGACTATCAAGTCTGTGATCATGTTCATGATCCATGCGCGTGGCTCGAAGGAGACACCTATTTCGCTCTAACTAATCGCAGACACCCAAATGGGAGTGGCGACGGTGCATATCTCTTCAAATCGGTTGACTTATTCAATTGGCAGTATTCGGGGCTGTTCTACACTTCGGACCGACGCTGGACTGAATCCGACGAAGACTGTGCAGTACCCGATTTCTTTCCTTTAGGGGACAGACACATGCTCTTGTTTGTTAGCCATCTACAATCCACACAGTACTATCTTGGAAAACTGGAAAACGACCGTTACACCCCTGAAACACACGCCAGAATGAGTTGGCCCGGAGGCCAACTTGGTGGTTCACGCACTCTCTTGGACAATCAAGGGCGACGCATCTATTTCGACTGGGTCCGCGAGTCGCGAGGAGTAGACCGAGAAAGAGGTTCGGGGTGGTCTGGCGTGATGACCCTTCCAAGAGTACTTTCTCTTTCCGAGGACCGAACCCTCTGCATCGACCCGGTGTCCGAGCTGAAAATGCTTCGCTTCAATCTCAGAATGCGTGAACACATTCACCTCCTTTCGAATTCGGAGATACTTCTGGATGATGTTCGGGGGGATTGTCTTGAGCTGGAAGCAGAAATAGCGGTGGAAGCAAGATCTACAATTGGCTTCAAGGTCCGATGCTCCCCGGGAGGCGAAGAACAGACAATGATTATGTACGACGATTTAGCTCGAATGTTGAGAATCGATTTTGGCCAATCAACACTCGATGAGGATATCAGCTACCCTTACTATCGAAACGTGGATGCGCTTAGTCGGCTACCCAAGAAAAAACAACTGGTAACCGTCCAGGAAGCCCCCTTCGAACTGGACGAGAGTGAAACGCTCCACATCCGAATTTTTATCGACCGTTCTCTACTAGAAGTATTCGCAAATCGCCGTCAA
Source organism: uncultured Opitutales bacterium (assembly GCA_964542645.1). Lineage (GTDB taxonomy): Bacteria > Verrucomicrobiota > Verrucomicrobiia > Opitutales > UBA2987 > Moanibacter. The sequence continues at coordinate 118,993 of CAZIUG010000007.1, forward strand.
TGTATTACTCAGCGCATCTACCCAAGTCGCTCAGATAGCAATCGCATCGCGCTTTTCTCCAAGGGCGGTTCCGCCTATTTTTCTCAACTCAAAGTCTGGGATATGGCTCCCTGTCATATATGAAGGAAGTAAGGGAAATCACCCAGTAGTAAAGTTAGTTACTTCCTGGTCGAGAGAAGCTCGTAGGCCCTTTTGATCATTCATTGTCTCAAGAACTTAATCATGTACACTCGAATTGAAATTATTGTTTAGCTTCCATAAGCGGATCTAGCTATCGCTCCCCTTCGGTCGAGTTTTTTATAAAATGATGGCAATGAATGGACACGGAACTCCCCCATGCAAACAGTGAAAATAACCCTACAGTAATATCGCTCTCAAATAGCTAAGTCCGAAGCAATCATGGACGGTTCGGTCCCTATCAGAACTTAACCAATAGTCCGACTTCAAGCCCAGGGTTCCCGTATCTTCGACCCTGCTCTGAGATTTTAGAAACTTTCCAGACTAGGGCAGCCAAGGGAATTTCGAGAATTCAGGCTTTCTCTTCTTGAGATAGGCCTGATGCCCTTCCCTTCCTTCCTCTGACAGGTAATAGAGAAGAGTGGCATTGCCAGCTAGCTCCTGAATCCCCGCTTGCCCATCGCAATCAGCATTGAAAGCGGATTTGAGACATCGAATCGCAAGGGGGCTTTTTTCAAGAATCTCACGGGCCCATTTTATCCCCTCGACTTCCAGCTCCTCGACAGCGACGACCGCATTGACCAAGCCCATTTCGAGGGCCTCATAAGCGTCGTAACGACGACACAGGTACCATATCTCCCGCGCTTTTTTCTGCCCTACGATTCGAGCTAAGTAGCTGGATCCGAATCCACCATCAAAGCTACCTACCCTAGGGCCGGTCTGACCAAAGATAGCATTCTCACCTGCAATGGTAAGATCGCAGACAACGTGGAGAACATGTCCTCCTCCAATGGAGTAGCCAGCCACTAATGCAATTATTACTTTTGGCATGGAGCGAATTAGACGCTGTAGATCGAGGACGTTGAGTCTTGGCATACCCGCCTCATCTATATAACCAGCCTGCCCTCGAATAGTTTGATCACCCCCTGCGCAAAATGCATACTTCCCGTCAGTGTGAGGACCGGCTCCAGTCAAAAGCACTACCCCTATATTCGTATCATCCCGAGCATCCGAAAATGCCTCGATCATCTCGCGGACCGTTTCTGGTCTAAATGCATTCCGCTTCTCCGGACGGTTAATCGTTACTTTTGCAATACCCTCTATTTTTTCGTAGAGAATGTCACTAAATTCCCCTGCTTTCTCCCATTTCATCGAGTTACCTCACTGATTCAAATGCTTGGCAATCCTTTGACAGAACTCCGAGACCGCCAAAAGCACCTTCTTATTGTTAAAATACCGTTCTTTTCACCATTCTCAAGGAATCCTTTCAACACCCTGCTAATAATTTATGTCCTAAGACACCCGATGGTTTTCCAACTCTTCTGCGATCTCCTCCAATAGGTCTCGCCGAAATTTTGTGTCTCGCTTCCGATCCGTCATCATCTCGAGAATTCGAATTTTGGATTGAGACTTCTTAATCAAAAGTTCAGGTAGGCTCTTCATCGACTTCACACGTTCGTATCCGATTCCAAAGGCGATTGCAATCTTCCTGAAATCGACATTTTGAGGCATGGCGAAATGATCCTCAAATGGAGGATCGTAGGCTGCTATCGGAAGATTCTCGAATATTCCCCCACCTTGGTTGTTTACTAATACGATAGTAAGCCACCCTGTGAAATTTTTAGCAAGTAGGAGCGCATTGATATCATGAAGAAAAGCGAGATCGCCAGTCAGTAGAAAACATCTACCCCCTCCATGGGCTATACCTATGGCTGTTGAGAGCGTTCCGTCGATTCCGTTCGCACCACGATTACAGTAAACCTTGATTCGCGAATTGTTAGGTTGCCAGAAGTACTCCATATCCCTCACTGACATGCTGTTTGCTACGATCAGAACTGCCCTTCGAGGGAGGGCTTTCGAAAGCGTGTAAGCAACCCTCCCTTCGAAGTTGAAGGTACAAGTCTGCATTCTTTTGATAATTTTACGGTGCGCTGTTTTTTCGAATCCCATCCAAGCTTTGAGAAACCCGTGATTCCTATTGGGTCCCCTGTCAAAAGAGCCAGCCAATGTCTCGACAGGAATCCGAAGAGGAATCGTCCCGCGATGCAGAGAATCAACATTGTCCGGCCCACAGTCCACGAGCCATGTCTTGGCATCGCCTTTATCTAACCAAGCCCTCAAGACTTTACTGGTAGGTAGAGGTCCGACGCTTAAAACGCATTCTGGCGACAAGAGTTTAGCGTACCCTTTGTTTCTCAAAATGGAATCGTAGTTTGAAATAAGAAACGGATTGAATTTAGCGAAATTCCGAAGCGGTCCCAGAGCATCAACCATCACAGGCCAATTAAGGAATCGTGAGATCTTTCCTATGGAGTCTGCAAATTCCTCCGCATCAACAGGACAATGCGGACCTATAACGATCAGACCCTTCTTCGTCTCCTTCAATTCGGAGATTGTCTGTTCGATCTCCGTTTTCGGCAACTCGACAACCACTTTCATCGGTGATCGAACCTGAGAAAAGAAGGCTGCATGTTTAACCCCGTCGTTAATTTCAATTTTTGAATCGTTTGTTTCAGGAGACAAAGGCTCACTAAATGGAAAGTTCAGATGAACCGGTCCCCGGAACGGAAATTGTGTTCTTTCCCATGCGTAAACGAGGGTCTGCCTCAAATGTCTGAGATGCTCAAGTCTTCCACTTGGCATTGCCAATTCAGCCTGGAAACTGGGATACTTCCCATAAATCTTCACCTGGTCGATAGTTTGGCCAGCCCGGCAGTTTCGCATTTCTGGCGGACGATCAGCCGTTAGAACTAGGAGCGGAACCCGACTCTCATGTGCTTCGATCACGGCAGGGAAGAAATTCGCCACCGCTGTACCAGATGTACTAACCAAGGCAACCGGAATGTTGGATCTTCGGGCGAGACCTAAGGCAAAAAACGAAGCTGATCGTTCATCAAGGACAGGAACTGTCTCGATTTTAGAATGCCTGGCTAATGCAAAAGTCAGTGGTGTGGAACGGGACCCAGGCGAAATAACGACGACGCGGAGCCCGAGTCGCTGCAATACTTCGGCCACAACAGCTCCCCATAGCGAATTAGCGTTTGAGCATGCAATCTTATCGAACATTGAAAACTTCCTTAAAGTGCTGCCTCCTGCATCTGCAATTCCAAGCCCCCATAGACGGAGCCTCTATAACCCCCCATCCTTTTCTCTGTGTCAACCTAGGATCCTCGTTATGGCAATCTCAATGCTTCATCTTAACAACATAGGCTCGCCTAGAATAGGTTCCTCACATTTACAACTCATCTGTTCAAAAGCATGTGCTCTGTGACCGTTTCTAAACAGAAGAAATTTAGTGGAGCGCTTGCAAGAGCGCTTGCAATTTGAGATCCACTTCAATCCCTTCTTCCTCCGGCCTTGAGTTTACTAAAATTCCGTTTCCTGCGTAGGCTCGGGCAGAATTGCCTTCAATCAGGGCAGAACGAATTGCAACCACCATCTCTCCGTTACCTCCATGATCAAACCATCCCAGCGTTCCAGCATACAGTCCTCGACTGAATGGTTCTATCCTGCTGATATCAGCAAGAGCAGGTTCCCGTGGAACGCCACCAACCGCGGGCGTTGGATGTAACACCTTGACGGCATCAAGCAGATGCAAGTCTTCCGGTTTTCGCGCTTTAATTGGAGTGCGCAAATGTTGTACATTAGGCAACTGTAGCAGACTCGGTTTCGCTGGGAATTCGACTTCCATTCCAATCGATTCTAAGCAATCTTTGATAGAATCTACGACGAACCGGTGTTCGTGGATATTCTTGGCGCTTTCAAGCAAAGCCTGGGCGAAACTAGCGTCGGCCGCAGCTGTTGCTCCTCTCGAGATCGAACCTGCTAGCGCTTCCGTGTAAACCAGATCTCTTTCTACTCGAACTAGGCGTTCTGGCGTAGCGCCGATGAAGCTCTTTTCAGATCCATCAGAAAAAGAAAATGCGTAGCAACCAGGATACTTGTTTCTTAGACGATTTAATGAGACCAGGGGCTTCAGCTCATTAGACCCAATTAGCTCGACGCACTTCGCTATGACGATTTTCTCATATCGCCCCAATGCAATCCTTTGGCAGGCCTGATTAACAGAATGTAGGAATGTTCCATCCCCCCCTAACTCCCTAATTTTATGCTCATTTTCTTGAGCAAGTTTTGGGGCCGACTCAACCGAAGAGTAGTCAAAGGCTGCAAATTTCTTATGTGCTGCCCACGTTCTCTCTGCGAGCTCAATCGGATCCGAGGTCGGGTAGACTACTATATTTGCTACTGCTCCATAAATCCCTTCTTTTCGACCCACCTGCCACCTGGGAAGAAATACTGTAGCAGGAGAAAAAGATGTATCTTTACCCGATTTATCATAAAACGTGAACGCAGTGAAAAAATGCGGTCCCCAAAATGGTACATGAAAGTCCCCCACTGCGAAAGTGTGATTGAGTATTTCATTTGAGAACTGCAATACTTGTTGGAACCTTCCCGGACCATGGAAGTTTTTCTCCAAAATCGCATCCGCACCTGCTATAGCCTCTTCTTTAATTGGATGCTCCATGTAAAAATGAAGCTCATCCGATTCGTAAATCGATTCCAGGACCGCAAGCGAGTCGAGATGTTTTACCTCCAGTGAAATGCTCGCCACCTTGTAGTGATTGTCCCTAAGAGCTGAATCTCGACAATCGGTCAGAAAACGAAGTAATCCTTCGAAGTCACGTTCAACATAAAGCCCCGGGGAGATCTTTATCACGGAATCTTGCTACTATCGAGTCGTCCGAAACTCAAGTCCGCCGATGATGAATTTCAAATTTCCTAAACCCGGGGAAATAGAATTGTCTTCTTTTCAACCCTTTTACCCTCAAGTATATTGGACCAATCGAGCCCTTTTTGCCAAGAAGATGCCTCGGGTTGCCCCAAGAGTGCCAGGATTTTGGCCGAAGTATCCGGCATTACAGGTGCCAACAAACAAACCGCGAGACGAAGACCTTCCGCCATATGAGCTAGCGTAGTATCAACAGAGCCAACATCACCGGACTTGCTAGATTTAGCCAACTTCCAAGGAGCCCGAATTTCGGCGTAACGATTAATCGACCTGATAAAATTGAAAGTTTCTTCCAGTCCATTATTGAATCTAAATTCTTCGAAAAGACTAACAACATTCCAATTCGTTTTCTTCCAGCTCTCTTTCAAGTTCTCTTCCGGTTGCTCTGTGAGCTTACCTAATGGTAGCACTCCATCCCGGTACTGATGGACCATATTAAGAAGCCTACTTACAAGATTACCTAAATCATTTGCTAAATCACTCGTGTAGCGCGTGAGAAAAAGCTCCAAAGAGAATTCGCTGTCCTGCCCTACCGTCATTTCACGTGTTACGAAATACCGAAATACATCGGCTCCGTACTGATTGATGAGGTCGAGAGGATTCACTGTCTCCCCCGTGCTTTTAGACATTTTTTTACCCGCAGTTGTCCAGAACCCGTGAACAAGAAACCCGCGGGGAGGTTCGTAGCCTGCAGCTTTGAGCATTATCGGCCAGTAGATTGCATGGGGAGGCACCAGGATATCTTTCCCAATAACGTGAAAGTTAGCCGGCCAGAAATCGCGCAGGTTGGATTTATGAGGATCGACCGCTGAAAGATAGTTGATCAAAGCATCGAACCAGACGTAAGCGACATATTCGTTATCAAAGGGAAGGGGGATACCCCATCCGAGTCGCTCCTTAGGTCGGGAAATGCAAAGGTCATTAATCGGCTCCTTGAGAAATTCAAGGACTTGTTTGGCACGAAATCTAGGGTAGATAAGGTCTTCGTGATCTTGGATATATTCGATTAGCCAATCGCGGTATTTACTCAAACGAAAGAAATAATTCGCCTCCGTAATCTTTATGACCTCTCCATAATCCTCTGGCCACTTATTGCCTTTCTTTTCCGTTTCCTGCACGAATTGTTCTGCCCGTACGCTATAAAAACCACTGTACTCGCCCTTGTAGATCTCTCCTTCGTCAAAGAGTCGCTGCAGAATGTCGCGGACCACCGTTTTATGTCGCTCCTCTGTTGTGCGAATATAGTCGTCATTTGATATATTAAGATCGACCAACAGCTTCTGGAAGCTTTCAGCAATCGAGTCGACAAACACCTTAGGATCGATTCCTTCCCTTTTTGCGCTCTGTTGTACCTTTTGCCCGTGCTCATCCAATCCAGTTAAAAAGTGAACCTGATCGCCCTGAAGGCGTCGCAGTCGTGCCACCACATCAGCTAGGACCTTTTCGTAAGCATGTCCCAGATGCGGCGGGCCATTAGCATAATCAATCGCTGTAGTTATGTAGAACTTCCCCATCGATTGTGCACTCTGAACTGAAGTATTCCCCTTTGTCGACAAGGTTTGAAACGTCTTAGAGGAGAATTGTCCGAACATATAACTATCATGATATCGCTCTGAATCGACTCCCGTGAATGAATTTCAGCGTAAATCGTAGTAATAGAAAGCGGTATACAATCACCCCTAAGCTTTAGAAGATCTCTAGGTATAAAATACAACTACTCCCGATAAAACCAGAAAAGAAAAAGATACAATTGCCCCTGTCCATTTGTTAGCTTTATACGGATAGATACTACCTGGCATTAGTCTTTCTGCTGGATTCAGCATGGTCGGGGGACGACCATAGATTACCGATAAGTTCTCAATTTATTAGGGTCTCATTGGTTGCCAATCCAATCCTGCAAACTCTCGATCGCCCGCGCCCGATGACTGATCGCGTCCTTTCGCTTCGCATCCATCTCCGCAAAAGTCTCAACGCAATCGGCCGGCACAAAGATTGGATCGTAGCCGAAACCGTTTCCACCACGAGGGCTCATAGAAATGGCCCCCTGACACATGCCTCGGAAAATATGTTCACCCCCACAAGGACCATGCAGCACCAGGCAGCAGACAAATCGAGCCGATCGATCCTGCTTTACTACTCCTTCAAGATCGCTCAATAGCTTTCTGTTGTTCTCCTCATAAGTAGCCGAATCCCCCGCATAGCGAGCAGAAAGCACACCGGGTTTCCCATTAAGGAAATCTACTTCTAATCCGCTGTCGTCCGCCAATACCCAAACATCTTCGGGAACATTCTTCCTCAACGCTCTTATCTTCAGCCGGGCATTACCTTCAAAACTATCCTCCGTCTCATCCACCAACCCCATACCACCGATGGTATCCAGAAACCTCAGTGTAACATCTTGGTGCCCTTCTCTCAATATCGCTGTAAACTCCTTAACTTTGTGTTCATTGGAGGTAGCGATGTAGATAATCATCATGGGAAATGCGTTTACTTAAAGGCAAAATTAATATCTCAAACACCTGTACTTCTCTACTCCGAAGCCAAATAAATTTGTATACACCTATGTGGTATTTGTTTTGCCTATCACCAGAAGAGAAGCACTAACCCGAACTCGCCGATCTTTCCGTGCATGACTATTTTCAGTTTAAGCATTAGGATAAACCATTTCCCCTCTCAAAAGCTCGTCGTCACCAAAAACACAATGGCGGATTTGTTCAAGTCTGAAGCCCTCTCCAATCGTCATCGGACTAGCACCTGAAAAAGCTGGGGACGAACACTCATCCGCTAGGATAGTTGACGATCGGTAACAAAAAAAATAGTCCAATTCGCTGTTCAACAATAGCGAGCTGATCAAACGTGATCCTCCTTCAAAGAGGACGCCTACTATTTCCTTCTCCCTGCAGCGTCTGCGAAAATTCGAGGCCCAACCGCCTTGTCCTTCTTCCCCTACTATCCATTCTTCTATGCCGAATTTCTTCAACCGACGCCTCGCAGAATCATCACCTTCTCCTCGCGTTACGATAGTTGTCCGCTCTCGATGGCTATCGGTATACACCCTTGGTAGAGGATCCGTAAGTGTCCGCAGTCGGCGATCAAAGATAAATCGAATCGGAGACCACTCACTTTCTTTTCGACGGCTGGTTAGTCTAGGATCATCCTTCAAAACAGTTTCAGAGCCAACTGCGATAGCAGGGAAGAGCCGGCGCCACTGCATTACATCTTTGCGAGCATCTTCTCCTGTAATCCAGCGAGAATGTCCGCTTCTCGTTGCAATTCTCCCATCAAGTGTAGTCGCAAGTTTTCCAGCGAAAAAGGGTTTCCCACGAGTTATCCAGTGATTAAAGATTAAGTTTAGATCCTCACATTCCAATTTCAGAACTCCAACATCGACTTCGACTCCAGCAGCCCGAAGGATCCTCAACCCCTTCCCCTGATGCACAGGATTTGGGTCGACCATTCCGATAACAACTCGTCCAATCCCTGCGTCTATAATTGCCTCTGTACAAGGCGGCATTCGACCTTGTGTGCTACACGGTTCCAAATTGACATAAAGCGTCGCGTCACGAGAGAGCGAGCTGGTGACAGATTTCAGTGCTACAATTTCAGCATGATCCGATCCCGCCTGAGCATGGTAGCCCTCCCCTACAACCTTGCTGTGGTCAACAATAACGGCACCAACCATGGGATTGGGATGGGTTGTCCCCCATCCTTTCCGCGCTAATTCAATTGCGCGTTGCATAAATCGGGTGTCCTGTTCTGAAGACATTGAGCGCCAATCGCTGTTATTTTCGGGCTATCCCCTCAGAAACGGATTATTCCGCTTTTCCTCCCCCACAGTTGTCTCCGGCCCATGGCCCGGATAAACGATCGTCTCATTCGGCAAGGTATAAATTTTCTCCCTGATTGACTTTTCCAACAGCTCAAAACTACAACCAGGGAAATCCGTCCTTCCTATGCTACCAGCAAAAATTGCGTCACCAGAAAAGCATACCCTTAACCCGGCAAGGAAAAAAAGAATACTTCCGGCACTATGCCCAGGCACATGACGCACCTCCGCCAGATTCCCTAGAATCTCAATTTGATCTCCGTCCTCAAGAAAGTGATCAACTCTACCAGGGGAAATCTCAATGCCCGGCACAGCAAAGTCAGCCATACGTGCCGGTGACCTAATCAACTCCTCATCTTCCTTATGTCCAAAAATTTTGACTCCTCTTTTGGCAAACTTGGCCACGTCTAATATATGGTCCCAATGACCATGGGTAAGATAGACTGCCTCAAGTTCGCAGTTCTTATCTTTCAGAACTCGAGAGAATGTGCTCCAAGCCTCCAAAGGCGCATCGAATAGAACCGCCTTACGTGATGCTTCATTAAGAAGAAGATACGCATTAGTACCAATCGGAGGAAGTTCGAACTTCAGAATTTCCACGTTCAAGACCCTGGCCCTCGGTATCCCAATCTGGCAATGAGATTCTGTTCCTTATTGCTGCGATTCTCCTCACTATTCTGGATCAGCCTAAAACCGTCCCTAACCATCTTCAAAGTCCAGATGTGCATTTGAGTCCCAGGTCAGGTACCGTAGACCTCTTGTATTAGACGCCGGATATACCCATTGGCGAAAGCTTTACCCACTCTCTCCGACTGGCCATTGGGGAACCGTGGAGTATGGTCCATCATAAATGGGCCATTAAATCCATGATCTCGATAGGCCTCCATAGCCTTCCTCATATCGATATCTCCTTCGTCGATGAAGACTTCCTCGAAGTAGGGTAGCTGTCCCCTGACGTTACGAAAATGGACATATGCCATTTTTCTTCCCGAAGCTATTTCACCAATGAAATCATATACACTCCCGCCGAGCAGTTCCGTCATACAGCCCTGACAAAAAAGCATCCGGTGAGAATCACTCGAGATGACGCCGAGAATCCGGCGCCACTGATCAGTTGTCGAACAGACTTGCCAAACACCTCCGAGTGGTTCTGGAACCGGAGGATCATCAGGATGCAGCGCCATTGTTACTCCAGCCTCTTCCGCAACAGGAATGACAATCCGGAGAAATCGCTCCAAGCGCTCCCACATCTTTTCTTCCGATACCTCAGGGATATGTAGTCCAGAGGAGTCGAGTTCCCTCATGTAACGAGAATAATCGAAGGTACTGTAATACGCTCCTCCCCGGCCAATAGCCGACTCGGTCCGGAAATTTCCCATTGGTTTAAAATTCCATCCCAGCATCGGAATACCCGCCGCCCCGAGACTCTCTAGCATCCTGCACCAGGACTCTGTGCTCTTATCGGCACCCTCTAGACCCAAAGTCACTGTTCGCGGACAAGCATAGAAAAGGTTGTTCAACTGCATACCATGGTTTTCAACCTTTTTTCGGATCCTAAGCAACGGCTCAACTGAGAAGTCGCTTTCCAGGAAATTCATTTCATGCCCTTTCACATCGACGGCACCACGAGTCTCCAAGTGGATTGTGTCTACCCCAATAGCGGAATAAAATTCCAGAATCCCGCTATCGAGTTCGTCACAGTGAACCTGATCCTGAATTAACATTTTTCTAGGAATCTAAAGTAATTCTCCAGTCAAGACAATACTACTATACGGATGAAAGCAGATTGTAATTCTGTCTTTCACAGCCGCAACACGGATTGTTAAGATTAAGGCTCCAATGGCTTCCAAATAGTAAAACTTAACTCTGATTAAAGTTTTCCATAGACTTTTCTGTAACCGCTTCGATGCCTGTGTACAATTTCTCCTGATTCTAGAACCAAACCTCGATGAGGCTAATCTCGTAGTGAATATTGATTAGACTTACGCGCCATTAACCAAAATAACCGTTAGGAACATTCGTCTCCGGTCCCAGCTTTCTCTCCCGCACTCATATTGATCAGGATAACCTTGCAATCAGCTTATCAGAGTCCTTCCAAATACATAAGGACAACACCAGGTTGCAAAATTCAACGTCTAGGTTCAAATAGCTTATCGACAGATTCCTTGCTTCCTAAATATTTTTGAGTACCTTTCTCCAATATGATCCGCCGTGAATTTTTGCGTGCAGTGTTAGGTGCCTCCGGCTCGACTGTTCTAACTCCTAGTTTTTCGTTAGGTGGGAGTACAATGACGGGACAATCAGACAAGCTCGGCGCTCTTTTGCCACTCCGCCCATTCGCCGACACCGGAGAAAAGTTGACCATAATGGGCATCGGGGGCTGGCATATCGGTCATTGTGAAGAAAGTGAATCCCAACGAATTATCGAGACGGCAATCGAGAATGGCGTTCGATTCTTCGACAATGCATGGAAGTACCACAACGGACTCAGCGAAGAGCGACATGGGAAGTTCCTTACCCCAAAGTACCGGAGTCACATCTTCCTCATGTCCAAGGCTGATTCACGTGAAGGACCCTCCCCAAGTAAACAACTCGAGGACTCGTTGCGCCGTATGAGGACCGACTACCTCGACCTATGGTTGATTCACACCGTAAGCAGTCCGGAAGATGCGATGAATCGTGTCCCCGAGATGCTACCGGTTATCGAGAAAGCTATCGAGGAAGGTAAAGTGCGGTACGCTGGATTCTCCGGACACACCGTAACCTCAGCGCATCTAAAAGTTCTGGAGATGACAAAGGGGGGACCTCTCAAAACGTGTCTCATGCCCATCAGTCCAGTCGACGCAGTCTCTCGCGATAGTTTTACTATGAAAGTGCTACCCAAGCTCATTGATCAGGGTTACGCTCCCTTGGCCATGAAGACGATGAATTCGGGAAGAGCCTTGAATGCATACCAGGGTAAATCCGTAGTCCCCGGTCGACTCTCTTTCGAGGAGAATTTCTGGTTCACCCTTTCTCTACCCATCTGTTCATGGGTGAGCGGAATTCCCAACCTTGCCAACCTGAGACAGAATCTCGATATCGCCAAGCGATTCACCTCTCTAACCGAAAGTGATCGTAGCGCAATCGCAGATAAAGTCACAGAGATAGCCGATGCCGTTGGCCTAGAACCCTATCGGGGATGGCTGTATTGAATATAATTCGGCTACTGAAATCCCCGTGGATTGCCTACAAGCGTCTGAGGATGCCTTGGTGGATCCACTGTCGTGTTGAATCGAACTCAGAGGGTTTCCAAATCATTTCCCGTGTGGATCCAGACGAACCAAGGAGAGAATACAGATGGTCCGCTATACTACGCGTAGAGGCTTATAAGCGCGATACACTCTTGATTGAACTGACTTGTTTAACCTTTTTCACCGCCTGTGGCCAATGTGAACTCAATCACAAGATGGGCGGATGGAAGGAACTTATCCGTGTCTTCAGAAAAGTTCTTCCGGGTCATTTCCCAGAGACTACTTGGTTTCCTGATGAATCCCGGTCCATGACCGGTAGCTATCCGGTTTCCTCGCGAGGGATCTTTGGTGAATAAAACCCTGGCCGTTGAAAGTCACCCTCGTCTTTGAACCGGTTCGGGAATAAAGTTATCGAAGACACAGAGCGTTTTAAAATGGAAGATCAAGAACGGCCTCGAATAACCTCCCTTTCCTCAACTGTTTCAGTACTGCACTTGGAATCAGAGTCTCTTCAAGACACTTTGAGGAGTGCTAGAAATCTTTCAAAATTAACCTACCCCGCAGTCATCTTAAGTTATTTCCATTGCCATCCCCTCTCGGGGGAATATGTTCACTGCCTTACAAATTAAATCTATTAGTTTAATCTGAAACTATGTACCCTAATCGACTAAAAGAAAAACTGAGATCCGGAGAGACCGTTTTAGGCACAGGACTTCCTGCGGCGAATCCTTCGGTCGTTGCTTCCGTCAACAATACAAATCCTGATTTTATCTGGATTGACACGGAGCACCAGCCCTGGGGAACCGAAGCAATTGAAACCATCCCGACTATGATGCGCCAGAAGGGAGTTGCACCAATGATTCGAGTCGCATGGAACGATCCCGGGCTAATCAAAAAGGCCTATGACGTTGGAGCAGTAGCAGTCATGGTTCCGCAGGTTGATACCCCAGAGGCCGCTGAAAAAGTAGTCAGATGCTCGAAATATCCACCCGAAGGCCAACGAGGAATCTCCCCTAACTGGCCTCTTCTTGCCGGAGAGGACTTTAACCACATTGTTAAGACGGCCAATGAAGAAACCGTCGTGATCATCCAACTTGAAAGCCAACAGGCATACGATAACTTGGATGCCATAAAGCAAGTCGAAGGGATTGATGTGATTCTGGTGGGCCCAATGGACCTCTCTGCGTCGGTTGGGACTATAGCCGAGATGGGATCCAAAGAAGTGCAGGACATCATGAAGGACGTTCCCAGACGTCTGGAGGGAAGCGGTATTGCCGCCGGGACTACCCTGGTTGACTTGGCAGAAATCAAGGAAAAACTGGATTGGGGTTACCGTTTCATGAACGTTGGTTCCCCTCTCATCTACGGAGCAGAAGTGCTCACCGGGTACTTCCAGACACTCAGGTCGATCTAAGTTGGGAATCTCATAAGATTTTCAACCGCTGCCGAGGCTTCCACCTCAAAACGTAGATCCGTCTGTATCGCCATAGTCTTCAAATGAGACACCCTACCCAATCCAAGTAGAGGAATACGGGTAACTTTTGTATTCCCTTCAAAGGAAACCCTATCGCCTCGATAACAATTTTAATCGCATCCAAGGATCCCAATCGGGTATCTACACCTCTGACAAATTCGACAGCGCCAGTCCAATCGATCTACATCTCCACGTCCAGTACGGTGTGGTTCATCTCCAGATCGAATTGGAGATCAGAATCCGAACCCTTGTTCACCAATAAATCGGGTCATCTTTAAACTCCCAAGATTTTCTATCGTAATTGACCCAGTCACGCGATCCCTACAGCGCACTGCGCTTTACTTTTTTTCGTCGATTTCTCATTGCTAGTTCGCTTGTTCGCGTTGGCACCGCGGCCCAAAGTTTAGCCATAGGTTGGGAAATTTATGATCGTACCAATCACGCTCTTTCCCTTGGAATGGTTGGTCTTGTTCAAGCGGTACCTATGCTCCTTTTGACTCTCCCAGCTGGTTACCTAGCCGATGTATTCAATCGTCGGAAACTCATGATTCTCAGCCTATCTGGTGCGACGCTAACTTCTATCGGTCTTGCCCTAATTAGTGGGTATCAAGCTTCTATCATCTGGATGTATCTACTACTTTTTATCGACTCGGCCTTTCTTCGTTTGGGCTGGCCTGCGGCGATCTCTATCACGCCTCTACTGGTTCCGCCTTCGATCTTTGAAAACGCGACAAAATGGCGTGTCAGTGCGATGCAGTTCACTGGAATTGCCGGTCCAGCATTCGGCGGATTCTTGATAAGCTTGAATCTTCAAGCTGCCTACCTCATAAGCGCCTTATCATCGGCTTCTTTCGTCATATTTCTAACCACAGTTCGCCTTCCCCCTGCACCTCAAGCCGAAAAAGGCAACATGGTTGGCAAGATGCTAGAGGGTATCAACTTTGTCAGGCGTCGGAAACTTATCCTTGGTGCCATTTCTCTTGATCTCTTCGCCGTACTTCTCGGCGGCGCCATCTACCTCTTACCAATTTTCGGGAAAGATATCATTGAGTTAGGTCAGCTTGGACTGGAACCAGAAGAAGCTCTCGGGTGGTTACGTGCGGCCCCTGCCGCGGGCGCGCTCGTGACAGCAATTCTGATCGCCCATTTGCCACCATTTCGCCACTCTGGAAAAGTACTGCTTTACTGTGTTGCTGGATTTGGGGTCGCCACAATCGGGTTTGGCCTTTCGGAAAACTTTTGGATCTCTCTCGTCATGCTGGGGCTAGTTGGCGCCTTTGATAACGTGAGCATGGTCATCCGGCACGTAGTCACACAAATGGCAACACCCAACCAGATGCGTGGTCGTGTATCCGCGGTCAATTCGATATTCGTTGGCTCCTCCAATGAACTCGGCGGGTTTGAGTCCGGTGTTGTCGCACAGATTTTCAGTCCTGTAATATCGGTGATTAGTGGAGGAATCGGAACCCTCATCGTCGTCGCCACCTGGGCAAAAATATTCCCTGATCTTAGAAAACTCGGTCGCCTTTCCTCGCTCGCCCCTCACCGAAATAGCCCTACGTGACCGAAGCGTTGGGGCCATCCCAGAAAACCTACACCCCTACTCCATTTCCGTATTCGGCAACGGGTTATCCACCTAACATCTAAATGTTTAGACATTGACTCACAAACAACTCGATGCACGTTGAGGTTATAGCTTCCTGTTACCGAAGAATCTGATGACCAAAAAGTTGATCACCCTAAAAGGGAAGAGGGAAGGTATTCGGGCGACTAAAAATGCAAAAAGCGGCATTCGGATAGTCGACTGTGATCTGCATCACAGTACAGAAAAAATCGACGATCTCTTCCCCTATCTGCCGAAGCACTACGTGGAACACATTAAAGACTTCGGCTCCATGATGCCGGTTGTTGGCTACACCAATATGCCTCGTCACGGATGCCGAGAAGAACTTTGGCAATTTACCAAAAAACATCCCGCCAGCAATATTGAAGTTGCGATCGAGCATCATCTCAACAAATGGAATATCGACATTGCGGTTCTAACAGGTTCGACCGTTTATGGTGCCGCCGTCCATCCCGACGCCGACTACGCGGCTGCTATGTGTCGAGCCTTCAACGACTGGACCCTTGAAAACTGGATCAAGGCGGACACTCGTTTCCGAGCATCAGTAGCGATTGCACCTTCCGATCCGAAATTGGCAGCCAGAGAAATACGGCGTAACGGTGATAATCCAGCCGTTATACAAGTTATTATTCCTGCAGGTTCGCGCCTACCTTATGGAAACCGTTTCTATGACCCAATCTACAAGGCCGCGCAAAAATATGGACTTCCTATTTGTGTGCATTTTGGTGCCGAAGGAGCCGGTTTTGCCAATGCACCGACTGCAGCCGGATATCCCTCTTACTATCTCGAAATGCGTATGGCCCGGCCACAAATTGCCATGGCTCATGTAGCTAGCCTTATATGCGAAGGGACTTTTGAAAAGTTTCCAGATCTTAAATTCCTCTTTATTGAACATGACACTTTTTGGGTGCCTGGAATGATGTGGCACATGGATGCAGATTGGAAATCTGTTAGAGATTACACTCCATGGGTCAAATCCCCACCGAGCGAATATATCCGCGGCCATATTCGATTTGGATGCCAACCTATGGAGCAGCCACCAACCCGAAAAGACCTTAGAACTTTTCTTGATTGGCTGCACGCCGATGAGATCCTTGTCTATGCAAGCGACTACCCTCATTGGGATTGGGAAGCCCCAAATACCGTTCTCGCTGGTGCTCCGAAAGCACTAAAAGCCCGGATTTTCTCTGAAACCGCCTGTGAACTCTACGGCCTTTCAGACGGATTTGCCTAAGTAATGAGCCGCCACGTCGTCTCCAAAGTAAGGGATCTTCCGCCGGGTGAACGGATGATCGTCTCCCTAGGAGGGAAGGGAGGCATCGGGATATTTAACATCGGGGGTCATTTTCACGCTCTAAGGAACCGTTGCCCTCATCAAGGCGGTCCCCTCTGTGAAGGCCGACTTCGTCCACATGTGATCTCACGCGGCATCTACAAATCAGCCCACGAACAAAACCGTACTATCCTGAAGTGTCCGTGGCATCAGTGGGAATTCGACATGGGCTCGGGTAGAGCCCTCTATGACGAAAAGCTAAGGGTCAAAACCTACCGCGTCCAAATCGAAAATGAAGACGTCGTTCTCTACCTAAACCTGTAGCCCTGCTTCCCGCATATGTCCTTTTCTCACTAGCAGAAAAGGAAACTTAAAAACTGCAGGCTGTAACTATCCCAATAATCCAATCTCCTTGTATTAATATCTTAGTTTACTAGCATCCCTCCGATTTCTTGGAATGACCATTCAAGAGCAACTATCTTGGGAACAGATCAACGATGACACCCTAAGCTTTTTCCGAGCTATAGGGGTTGATTACTTGGCTGTAAATCCGGCACCAGATATGCGGGATGGAATAGACCGAGTCGATTACTGGAGGCATATTAAAGCGCTAGCTGAGAAAAATGGTTTAAAGCTCACCAACGTAGCAGCGACGGGATGGGACGAGATCTCTTTGGGACTTCCAGACCGAGATGAAAAGATCGAGGCTTGGTGTACGATGCTCCGGAACTTGGGCAAGGTCGGAATTCCGACTCTAGGATGGAACTTTAAACCAATCGGAAATTTCCGGACAACATCGACCCCGCCGGGCCGTGGCGGCGCATCCTATAGCACTTTCGATTATGAAGAATTCATGTGTAGCCCCCCTTACAACCCGGACAAGGAGATCTCATGTGAAAAAATGTGGGGAAATCTGAAATACTTCCTCGAAAGGGTGATTCCCTGCGCCGAAAAGAATGGAGTTCGGATGGCGTTACATCCGGACGATCCACCAATCCCGGAACCATTGGGAGGTGCGGCAAGGATTGTTTCAACACTCGATCATTACCATAAAATCTTCGACCTCGTACCGAGCCACTGTAATGCAATGCTCTTCTGTCAGGGGTGTGTTAGGGAAATGGGACACCATGTACCTACGGCTATTCGTGATATCGGATCACTCAATAAAATTGCCTACGTCCACTTTCGCAATATCCGCGGCACACCCAAAAAATTCCAAGAGGTCTTTCTCGATGAAGGCGATGTCGATATGTTTGAGGCGATGATGACCTACAAGGAAGTCGGTTTCAAAGGGCCGTTTATGATGGACCACACACCGGAATTTCCGAATCCGGATTCAACCTTTTGGGCCGGGCGGGCGTTCGCAGTAGGATATATGAGATCCCTGATCCAAGCGGTTTACCGCTAGATTCTCGTAACACTAAAGTTCCTCAAAGCTCTGCCACTAAGACCCACATTGGTTCAATTCCTACCTCGTAGATTTCGATTTCTGACAACTCACCGGTAACCTGATCAACCCGATAGATCGACATTTTACCGCTATCTACACCGGCTGCGAAAATGAATTTGCCTTGAGAATCGATGTCAAATCCGCGCACATGTGCCTGCCCTGGAACCCGCCCTATTAGAGAAAGCTCACCCGACGCTTCATCGATACTGAAACAAGAAATACTATCATGCCCCCGATTCGGCGCATAAAGAAATCTGCCGGATGGGTGAATCCGAAGCTGGGCTGTGGTGTTGTTACTACTGTCATAGCCTTCAGGCAATGTGGAAATCGTTTGAAAAGAAGAAGACAATCTCCCGTCCTTCCTCACTGGATAAGCAGTAATACTATTTCCCTGTTCATCCGTTGTGTACATCACATCAAGAGTGGGATGGAATCTAATATGGCGGGGACCGAGTCTCTCCTGCGGCACCAGAATGGCCAGCTCCTGAGGCGTCAACTCGCCTGTCTCTGGATCATACTTATACTGAAAAATTGCATTCTGTCTAATACAGTGAGGAACATAGACAAACCGATTAGATGGATGCACCTCAACTGAGTGAGCTCCCTGAAGAGTGTTAACTATCGATACCGCCGGAGCAACAAGCGCTCCATTTTCTCCCACCCGATAACTACTGGCCCGAGCACCGCCGTTGCTTGAGGTTAAGGCAAATTTACCCGATCTATCAACCGTAACGTAGACCGAATCCGACTCTTCCTCTATCGATCCGAGAAGCGAAATGGAACCATCTAATCGGTCGATTGAAAGGCTGGCAAGCTCACTCCTGTTACGAAGGGCTACATACAAGAACCTACGATTCGGAGCCAATGCTATTCCTGACGGTCCCCCGGCAAGTGCAACTTCATGCTTCAGCTCGAGACAGCCAGCATCGTCCATAGAATAGACATTAATTTTATCCTCACCCTTCACCGAAACATATACAAAACAAGTCATAATTTTTCTAAGATTTGGTACCTCAGCCTCCCTTTAACAAAAACCCAAAACCCCTGTTCTACAGTCCATGTTCTTCAGGATTTTCGAGCAACCTGATACGCAATTGCATAAAATGAGTGGGTTTTCCCACTCCTGTTCGGTTCGCTCCGATGCCAGGTATAATTATTAAAAAATAGACCATCGCCTGGATTCATTGGGATCAGAAATTCCTTCGAATGATCAATGTTTTCTAAAAGAATCCGATGTCTCTTGAACGGCTCAAACTGGTCCCGCATATGTCCCATCGGCGGATCGTCGTAGTAGGACTCATGCTCAGCAAGGGACCACTCACGATGGCTCCCTGGAATCACTGCCAAAGCAATGCATTCCTGATCCACTCGCGACATGGGGATCCAGCAATTGCAACCCAACCGAGGATCGATATGCCAATAGAAAGAGTCCTGGTGAAAGTAGCTTCGCCCACCTTGTTCCTCACGAATCATACCGTGTTTAACTCCGATTTGGTCGGTGAAACGTTCAACCGGTCCTCCCAAGAGCCGGCTCATCGCCGTCTCCAAGTTAGGGTGGTCAGCAACTTTTTGGAAAATCTTTTCTCTCTCGGCTGGCCGCTGGATCCCTCCTGGCAACACCTCGCCTCTCACATTACGATAGGAACTTGGGTCTAGGACCTGAAAATGGTTTTCCGCCCAATTCGGCACTCGATCGATTATTTCGTCCACCAACCTACGCATGGAATCAACCAGTTCAATAGGTATCAAACCTTCGAGAAGACAATACCCTTCCTCGCTGTATTGTCTAAGTGCATCTTCACTCACCTCGATCTTGTTGTTACTCATTTAATAAACCTTAAAATAAACATAGGCAAAAGGACGATAGCGCTAACTTAAAAACTAAGGGTATTGGGTCAAGCGTTCGCGGGAAATCGAGTGCGAAGAGGTAGGCCAGTAAGTGTTTACCCGGCACATTACGATGATAGAGAGTTCCTATTTAGGAGTGTCAATCAAATCCATCGAGGATTCTAAAGATGGATTTGCAACCAGCAACCTAACCCCAAACCTCTGCGTAGCTTACAATCCTTTCGAAAGTCCTGACCGCAATCGAAAGAATCCAAGGATAATCACTTCCTTCATTTCCATCTTTTATCGGAAATTTACCTCAAACAGCCTTGGGACTATACTACTACTCCACATTGCATTCCTTCGCGAATATATTGCATCTTCGGTAGGCCAATGACAACGCCTCCCCGTTGACTCCGAATTTCCTGCAAGGTCCGACCAAAAAGATCTCGGACAACTCCAAGAACGTCGCCCTCCTTAACTTCATCCCAGATCCCGACAATCGGCACCCATAGCCCATTGACCGGAGTCCGGTTGTGCGATGCTAGATTCCCGCTACCATGACCCATTGTCACAATATGCCGCCGGGAAGGAAGAAGATCGTTCTCACCTTCCAACATGCCTAGATGCTTCATGATACGGAGCAAGCCATGACGGTACTCATCTTCTCCACCCATGCCCCAAGTCGTCTCCCAGTATATTGCAGGAACACCGGCGAGAAAAGCAGCGTAAAGTGCAGTGCGGCCACTGTCATCAACACCTATTTCCGATTTTGCAGCGTGTGTAGGATCAAATTCATGCCCCCAGATCACCTCAAAGCCGGTCGCAAGGCTCGCTTCGCGCTCTGCATGATTGAGCACTGAGGATTCCCTATAGATGTTGTAGCCACACATAGTTGGTCCAATCATATCCGGGCCGAATGTGTGCAAGGCGATCATGAGATCAGGCTTGTCCCGACCCCTATGTCCAAGAAAATCGTGTTGCAAAGTCCAAGCAACCCTCTCAGTGAGACAGCCATTGCGTCTCCCCGGGTAACAACGCGCCAGATTTTGTCCATCTTCGTGACTGACTCGTATATTGTTTTGGTAGCTGTCGACGGAGCAGCAAGTTATGGCAACTACTCGGCCTTTCATAACTCCTAGTTCGAGATCGATCAGATGGTCTTGTAAGGCCACGATATTCTCGTACTCGTTACCATGCTCACCGGCTAAAAGCAGAAGAAGTGGACCTTCCCTAGCGCCATTAACCACAGTAACGGGAAGGGATCTATCAACAGTCGAGGCGCCATCCTCCACAATAGGATGCATATATCGCAAGACCTCACCCTCCGGTGTTTCCAGCCAAGAACAGGACTTGAAATCGGGTTCAGGTAGATAATACCACGGATCGAGTTTTCGGACAGATTGGATGGATTGCATGGATGATTGTGGTACCCAGAATTACCTTCGGACAAGACTTTATTCTAGCCAGAAAGGATGAAATGTACACGTATTTTCCTATATTCAGGATTTCGATTAGTATGGGGAAATATAAACATTTTCAAATCGGGAAAGTGAACTAATTGTTCTAGCAAGAATTAGAGAAATATCTCGATACCGTAACACGATCAAATCTGCTGGATTTCCTTCTCGCTTTGCCCAGGAGTCAAATGTGATCGCATCAAGCACCGGAATGGTCTACGGCCAAATAGCATTCATCTTCCAGGCATCGAACGAACACAGAGTCGCACCACCGCCACGGGAATAGGCCGACACCCCGAGGCTGTCCGATCGAGCCGGATAGATTCTCTTGCCAACATAGCATTGACGGTTACCAATGACTTCCACTACGCTGCGATCGAGAAAGATTCGGAGCTCAACCGATTGTCCATACGGCACTTCAAGGACAGCGCGCTGCGACTCTCGGTTGCTTACATCGCTTCTTGTGCTGGACCGGGAGACATCAAGGATAAGTTCCCGAAGTCGGCTAATCTGACCAGGTGAAGCATGCCTTGTCCCGGGATTAGTGTTGAAGCGCACCAGCGTTTCCTCTTCTCCATCTGGGGAACAGCGGAGTTTAAGGCCCACTTCCTCGGCATCCTGCCACTCAAATTTCATTCGGATTTCGAGGCTGTCAGCTGATATTTCAAGATCTAAGTCAGTATCAGGACGCAAATGAAGGTCACGAAACGAGGTATGCTCCGTACGCAGGACCTCAAGCTCTGGAACGGGATCGAAGCGTAACTCTTCAGACTCGGATAGTGATAGCACCATCGGAAGGGCACATATCCCAGACCATCCAGCAGCGACTTGTGCGTAACCGAAACGCGCTTCTGAAATGCGTCCGAAAAGAATCCGACGGTTGAGACCATCAAGTAGAGTAAGTCCTTCGCAATAAACTCCGGGCCGAGCTGTCTCCGCAAAAGCGAGCCGAAAATGGCGCTCGGGAGTAAATCGGTGATTACTAGTACTTCCAATGTAAAACTGCGCTCCCCGTGCGTGGCTTGTAAAGGACAGAACTGGCTTTCCGCCGAGCTCGAAAAAATCGGGACAGCCACAATCCTCTCCTGGTTCAGTGAACCGCCCGCCAATATAGAAAGGATGTAGGTATTCCCAATGCTTCAGATCGGTGGAGCGGAAAAGATAGGCAGCGTCGGGAGAATAGATGCTATTCCCCGTTAAAGCGTAATGCACCCCATCCTCCACCCAGCCACAGGGCGCACCAGTCACATGGTATTCTCCATTGGGACCTAGGTCAGGGATGATGGGGTTGGCGGGATGCTTATCCCATTCGATGAGCATATCATCGCGGCTGGTGGCGAGACAGATGCCGTCGGGCACGCCGTGATAGATTTGAGTCGGAACGCCTTCGGCATTGACGAAAGCAGCGCCGCTGTAGCACTGCTGACGATCGGGACCATCAGGTCCAGGCGCCAGGGCAATCGGATGATCTGTCCAGTGAACCAAGTCTTTACTGGAAGCGTGACCCCAATGGATATTCCCATGCCAGGGACCATCGGGATTATGTTGGTAAAAAAGATGGTAACGACCCTTCCAATAGATCGTCCCATTGGGATCGTTCATCCATTTGCACGGTGGCAAATAGTGGTAAGCAGGTCGAAAGCAATCAGAGGAAAGACTAATGCGTTCAGGATGAAAATCGGCCATCTTAAGTCTTCTTTCGTCAGGACTCAAACACGCAGAGCCCAAATAACTTGAAAGCCAAAAGGGTAATTGATTCTAAATCTCATCTTAATATTTGTCAATTGATCGTCTGGTAGTCACATCCTGTCACCTGGAAGTCATAAGAATCTAATCTCGTATTCATTTCTTAAGTCTTATCGGGCAATTTATCACCATCTAACAATAGAACCGTAGGCATCCATCCTCCCCTTCCATTTTCTCAATCCTACTACGCCCCCACCCTTCGCATCGTCGAGAAGTCCATTGTGCCTCAACACCATGAATTATTTAAATCGGTTGGCAATACTCTCTACACATCCTTCACACGCTGCCATCGCAATACCTCCTTGGAGTGAGGCGACAAGCTCTCCCACAGTTCACGCGGAAAGTGCTTCTCAGTATACTCATGCTGCCACTGACTAAACAGCCAAGGGCGACAAAACGCCATACATAGTTCATCTCGAGGATGGTCCGACCGGTTGGGAGTACCGCGATGATAGGCACGCCCATCCTGCACCCAAACGGAACCCCTCTTCAGGTTTAGGCGGATCGGATGAAAACCCGAGTGGCATTCGTCACCACCGAGAATAGAATCGAGATCATTTTGAAGGTCCTCATCAGCGACGTATTGGGTGCAAGGAATCACTTCAAAACTTCCGTTCTCCTCGTTCGTGTCAACAAGTGGAAATTTGACCCCAACATCGAATGCGGGTAGCTTGATCCCCGGAAAGAGAAGTTGAGAATCGCGATGCCAGCTTTGATAATCAGATCCTGGGAGAGGAATATTTGAGTCAAAATGAGACCAGGCATAATCTTTCCCCAAAATCCTTCCCAGAAATTCTACCAAATCGGGATGTTCAAAGATTTCCTCATCAACAAAAGGGAACAAAAAAGGAACCCGCACGTTGTAACGATGATAACCACGTACTGGATGTTTCCCCTGCCGCTTTACGCCCTCGTCGCGAATGGGCTTCCATGCCTCAAGGATTCGATCAATCTTGTCAATCGGGATGAAGTCTTCGAATACAACGAATCCGTTAATCCTCCACTCCTGAAAAAGTCTGTCGACATTGTAAGATGTAGCCACACTCATCCAGACCTTCAACTCGATGTTCCTCTATACATCAACCAGAATCTTGGCAATCACCCATTCTGAGGCTTCCTTTCCCAGAGGAATCCCCCAGTGGATTTTTTTAAAAATAGAAGACCGGAAACTGTTGGATCCTATTCCCTATTTCACCTCCGACGAAGCCAAATGTACTCGAACCTCCGCTTCGTGTTCAGCTTTGGCCTTCTCATCCACTTTGGCCCCGACTGCTTTGACAATTTGGGCATAAGCCCTACGGTGACGAGTGGAAGATTTATTCGGTTCGGCCCGATGAATAAGCTCTGAATGATGCACCACTGCGTCGCCTGCCTGAAGTTCTACCCGAATTTCTGCTGCTTCGTCTTCTGGACCCCAATCCGTGACAGTCTGCGAGAAACCAAGGACCTTGGAACGATTGTGAGGCCTAATACCTCGTTTATGCGAACCGGGAACATAACGCAGGCATCCGTTCTCGCTATCGATCGCCTCCATAGCCACCCAAATAGTAACGACCAATGGAGGATTGAACTTGAAGTAGTAGTTGTCTTGATGGGGTGGTGTCGGGTGTTCCGTATTCGGCGGTTTGTTAAACCATTCGGGACCACCAAGGCATTCGTCGCACTTCTCGCCCAATAAAGCCTCGGCCAGCTCATACCACTTGGCCTTTTTACTAATTTTTTCAAAAAACGGATCACGGTCCAACCGTTGCAGCTGCTTAAGTGTCTCCGGTCGATTGGGATCCTGATAGTAGGCCTCGGTTTTTGGCAGATCCGGAACCACTTCAGCTATATAGCGAGCCAGATTACTCTCCAATTCCTCAAACTCGTTACCGGTTATGAACCCTGGCACGACAACAAATCCGTTTCGGTCGAAAAAGTCTTTGAACCTATGATAAGACATTGAATTGGGTTACCTACCTCTACACAAAAGAACCAAAAATGCAACCTCGACTGGCGTCATCCACGAATCAAAGATTTCTCAGTTTAAATCTCATCGAAGGGATACAATTGCCGACCTAGATTCTTGAACGCCAACTTGCCATCTGCAGGGTTATGGACGCTTGGTTCGGCAACGTTATGTATTGCACCAGACCAGGATTCAAACCCGGCTCGGAAGTGAGCAGCAGACTTCACGCCGATGTATTGCATCTCCTTAGGATCGAGACCAAGAGTTCGAGAAAAGGCAGTGTCGAACGGTTGCTCACGTGTGTTAACGAGAAGAACATGGATTCCTCCTTGCTGGATGTGCGCGGAAGCTCCCATGTCGCCCTCCAATCCGAAAAACATTGGGCCGTCGTAATGGAAACGACCGTCTGAGAGGGCCACAACTTCCGCATGCATCCGAATCGGAGCACCCTGTAGCGGTGTCGATTTTGCGCCCACATCAAGGTCCAGAGTAGCCCCAACACCAACACCGTGACAGGCATCAACAGCTTCGGAATCGACAATGTAAAGCACACACGCATCCTGTAAATCGGCTTCGATGAAAGCACGCAGCATCCCAGTGCTATCGCCTGGCGAACCGCCACCCGTATTGTCCTCTCGATCTGCGAAAATAACTGGAAACTTGCCCTCATCCTGGGCAATTTGAATTGCCTCTATCGTAGTCAATTGTTCCATCTGCCAGATCTCACGCCGCTCGAAGATCCAGTCACCAATCTCGTCAGCACTGAACTGGGCTAGCTCCATATTGTTGTCTGCTACTATATAGACAGACGCTCCCATGTCAGGGACATCGGCGAGGGGGAAACAGGTAGCAATCGAAGCGCAAACGATGCCGGGGCGCGATTCGATTGCGTGCAGATACTGTATGAGCTCAAGCATAGGAGAGTGAGCCGTTACCTGGTTTAGGCCCCAGACCAATGGAATCTGATGCAGTGCCATGGTTGGTCTAAGGCCTTCCCTTACAATCCGGACCAGAACATCGGCACATTCTCGACCTCGTTCCGCCATATCCACTTCGGGATATGATTCACGGCCGATCAGTACATCCGCCATATCGACCATCTGGGTAGACACGTTCGAGTGGATATCTAATTGCGCAACGATTGGGACTTTCGTACCCACCAAGTTACGGACAGCAGCTAGAATATAACCCTCTCCATCCAGCACTCCCTCAGCTACCATGGCTCCATGTAGCTCGAGGAGCACCCCGTCGATCCTGCCGGATGCTTTGATGCCATTCACCAGATTATCGACTATAGTTTCGAAATCCTGACGAGGTAGCGGCCCACTGGGATGGGCATTCCAAAAAGTGGAAGGAATTAAATCAAACCCATGCGCCTCAGCACCTTCGATAAATCCACCGGTCGGGGTATTCACCCCCCGGAATTTCTCTACTATCTCCGACCCGCGCAAATAACCCCCACGCCCTTCCCCGCTCCTGATCGTTGTCGAAACAGTCGTAAAAGTGCTAGTTTCATGACTGATTCCTCCGATTGAAATTCTCATAAATGTTAACCTTACGAAACAACATTCCGATTGACTATCTACATTACAGATGCAATCGGAAATCGTTATTTGATTGCTCTCAATTTTGAATGTCGGTCAGAGAAAGCTCCCGCTTTTATGGAATTAACTGCACCCCTACCAATATGCCACCGCTTCAGCCACTTCACCCAAGTGATGGCCGTTCCAGTTAACATCAGCCAAAATTGGGAGGGAATGGGTATGGAAAACTTTCGGGAAAATAGCTTCTACAGGCTGCGAAACCTGCTCACCAGCCAAAATGTCTACTTCGACGGTGGTTGGATTCAAAATTACTCCATCGACTGACCGAAACTTTATCCGGCTCGTAACATTTCGGTCCTCGTGATTCAATAACCGCAGCTGAAACAAAACCTTTTGCCCAGGCTCAATTCGCAATTTGTATGGGTAGAATTCAATGAACCGCGGATCCATACCCAAATTTGGATGCGGCCTGTCGATGATTTCCGTGAAGAGTTCTGTCCAACGGTTCATCCATTTATCCCAGCGTGCGACTTGATCCCCATCGCATTCTATCGCTCCACCGTGACCGGTCAGAAGAAAGTCAGGCTTGCGCTCCTTGATCTGCTGGACCATATCGCGATAGCTAGAAACAGGAGTACGGTTCTTTGGGATGAAAGAATGAATCCAGTCGCGTTTCTCGGCGAAGCCGAGACCAGATAAATTGTCGCCGATGCTGAGAAAACAAACATCGTCTACACTGAAGGAGATGAGGTGATGATAGAGGGTCTGGCCAGGAAATTGTTCGATACGGAAATCGATGCCACGCCAGGTAAAAGTTTCACTTCGGCTTATCGTCCGTGTAACCGGAACACCTTCAGGCAACTGGCAGGGCATATCGAAACATTCTGGGTGCTCGAGAATATCCCGCAATTCTGGGGAAGAAATAACCTTGGTATTGTAACGGTTTCTCAAAGCGGGCAAACCGGCTAGATGGTCGTCGTGATAGTGGGAGGGGAAAAACCACTCAACATTAGTAATTCCTAGGTTGGCTTCTAGGTAAGGTGTCAAGTTGTCGATATACCTGTGCGGGCTCCCAGCAATTGGAGAATTGGAGACATACCCAGAATCGATGAAAATGGCATTTCCAGAATCATCTTTTATGATATAAGTCTTTGCACTGGAATTTTCTACTTCGATGCAGTGAGGGGTTACTAGTCGGAACTTTGGTTGGAAGTAGGAATACGGTTTACCGTAGAAAAGCTCGTAAAGCTCCTCCAAACGGGAACGGAGACGACCCTTCATCTCACCGCTAGAAAAGGGGCGTCCGTGTCCCGGTAGGATCAGGTCAACGTCGAGATCCTCTACCACTTTGATACTCTCCATCAGGTGAGCATGTCCCTGAAAATCCATGTAGCGCCACTGGACCCAGAAATAGTCTTGGATCTTGCTACTCGTTGAGAGTAAATCTCCACAAGCGAGAACTCGATAGCCATCGATACTAAAGAGATACCCGACAGATCCAAAGGTATGACCAGGAAGCGGTAAGACCTCGATATGGAGATCTAGGTAGTTGAGTGTGTGATAATCCTTAGCATAGGTGGCATGCAGATCCTGAAGAGAACCGAAGCACTGATAAAAAGACTCATAATTGTCCCAGATATCATACGCAGCGCGCTGCAGGTCTGGCTCTTCGAAAAAGCGACGCTCCACGAATGGAATAGAGATTTCGGCATCAGGAAAATTCGCTGAGGCAGCACACTGATCACGATGGAAATGGGTCAAGAGTATGTTTTTCGCCGCTGGCAACCCCTTCTTTTTAAGGTACTCGGGAGAAATATTTGTGCCACAGTCTATAAGGATAGTGCCGCTTGTCGTTGTCACAGCGTAGACGCTACAAGTATCCTCAATACAATAGAGATTCTCACTTAATTTTTCCATCGCACTAGTGTTCTAACGTGAACGATCGCAGTATAAACCGTTACTATAATCTGACGAATTTCGATTCGGAACTATAGCATCCTCCAGGGAAAGCTACAGGAAGGGTCCTTACCCCGCGATTGATCACGGCCAAATGGAAATATCAAGTCGCTCCAATCTCTAAGGCTTCGACTGCATTCCTCCAAAAGATACCTTCTATATCTTCATTAGAAAACCCGACGATTTCAGCGGCTTGTTTCATAGCCAACATTTGCTCGTAGATGCACAAAATGGGGCGTGCCTCGGTGTGGGCGAAACTCAGGTTCATGTCATCCGTATAAACCTGATACCAGTATCGCCCAAAGTTGACATACTTTCCGTGGAAAAAAGTGGAATCGACTCCATCCGAACCATAGAATATCCGCTTCAAGTTTTCTTTTTGGAAAAGTGTGATAAAGGCGGGCAAGGAAGTCACTGCAGATAAATCGTACCAGATGTTTGGCATATGGCGTAGACGTTCCACACCGTGAAGGATCGGGTAGTAAGTAAAGCTCCTTGCGCAGTGAGCAAGAATCCACTTAATATTCGGATAACGACGTGTGGTATACTCTTCCAGATCATTGAGGTTGTATTGATCCGCGCTGCCCTGGGAACGAGACAGGTGCATCGTGACCCAAAGCCCAAGATCGTTCGCCAGCTCCATCTGTTCATGAGTTAGGAATTCGTGGATGCGGCAGTTGTCCCTGTCCCCAGTCACAGAGAAGACGCGGTAGGGCTTCAGTCCGATAAATCCTTTGTTTTTAACATCGGAGTTAATATCCTCAATTTTGCACTCCGGTGTAACCAACCGATTAGCCCTGGATCCCGGATCCCGAGAAAGCTGTTCGGCGATCATTGTATTGTGTTTATCGACATCTGTGCCGACCACTGGCATTCCTAGAACAAGATAGTTAACGTGACGACCTGGATACAGTTTTTCGCTCCAAGCCTCAAGGGTCGCGAGGTCAGAGTCATGTCTAAACGGATGCTCCGCGCCAGGCTGCATGCAGTTGCTTTGAAAAAAATGACAATGGGCATCGAATACGCGTTGTGGTACAAAGTCCTCAAGCTCCTCCTCCCAGAATCGTTGGTCTTCTTCACGATAATCGATCATATTTCGCAAATTCTAAGAATTTTCTAACTAGTTCAGTAACCCAGAAGATGAAGGCGATGCTAACATTAAATGCGAGTGCAAATTTGTCTCCAGTCAACAAAGAGAGACAGAAGAGACTGTGGCCCCAAGTGGTAAGTTTCAGTCCCAAGCCTTTGGATCCTGAGTTTCCAAGTAGTCTAGCGAGTTTAGACAGCCTGATCCTCTAATTCGCAAAGTATTTCGTGGGACAGATTTTAACTCGCTCAATGCGGGCGATAACTTCGCCAACTCAAATCTACTGTTTTACCCTAACCGTCCTGTTGAAAACAGAGCACGCTCTTCTACCAGAGACCGGAGGCTAGGATCCTCGCTGTTAAGAAATTCTTCATGCGGCTTAAAGATCCCTTCCGTGTATTGCTCAAGTGATTTAAGTTCATCCTCTTCGCGCGGCCGAACTGCAAATTTCAGCGCAATATATCGCCGGCCTTCTCCGCCTCCATAGGCGGCGTGCCAGAGGCAATGATTGAAGAAAATGATGTCCCCAGGATTTGTCTCAAGGGCCACACAAGGAATATCTGCACCGTGAATCCCAAAAGGGCGATTTCCTGGCTCGACTTCCAGCTTTTTAAGATTCCTGTGCATTGGCATACGATGTGAGCCCGGAATCACTCGCAAACATCCACTATCCCTTCTCACCTCATCGAGATAAATCATTATCTTTATCTGACCAAAATTGATCCGTTCTTCCTCTCCGTTTCGATAGTATTTCCTGTCCGGATGCCAATTGACTTCCCGCCGATTACTGATGTTCCCCTCGGAGCCGACCCATATTAAATCTGCCCCTAAGAGAATTTCCACTGATCTATAGATTCGCTCATCGGAAACCAAACTATGTAGTCCCTTTCGACGCTCAATGAAACCGGGGTAGCGCCTTTCCTCGTTTTTTTCCTGCTCCTCATTCTCGGCCCAGATCTCATCCGCCAATTGTGTGACCTCATGCATCTCTTGCTGAGAAAGAAGGCCCGGGGTAAGGAGAAAACCAAAAGTGTGGTAGTGAGTTTGTTGTTGTTCTGTAATCACGATACGTAGCCAAATGAAGGAGACCGTAAAAGTAAAGATCGGTCAGTGTTAACAGAATCTTCATTGAAGAAACTTTGTGGCCCTCGACCGCCCCCAAAGAAAATGACAAACTAGCAATCTAGCTGACGGATTCTACAAATCGATCCAATTCATCCCTCTGAGGCAGCCCCCCGATCACTCCTAAATGCTGCACTGCAAATGCACCAGCGGCATTGGCCCGTCGAACGGCTGCAGGCAATTCCTCTCCTTCGCCGAGACTCACCGCGAGTGCAGCATTGAAGGCATCGCCCGCACCAGTGACGTCAAGAGAACGAACCCCGGACACTGCCTGTATCTCCTCGGTGCCCTCCGGGGTCACTAGAAGTGAGCCTTTTTCACCCATTGTCACCACAAGTTTCGACACACCTCGATCCAGCAGCTGTCGGGCAAGCTCGGGCGTCGGAGTTGGATCATCTGGAGAGAGGCCGAGGAGTATGCGCACCTCGCTTTCGTTTGGGGTAAGGACATCGACGTCACGAAATACCGACGGATCGACGGGCAGCGCCGGAGCAGGATTCCAAATTGTCTGGATCCCGTGTTTACGACCCAACACCATAGCCCGTTCAACAACGCCGATCGGCACTTCATACTGAGTAAGTATAATATCACTTTGGGCAATCAGATCCTCCACTTCATCAACCTGTTCCGGTCTCATCTTTAAATTCGCACCGAGATGCCCCACAATCCAGTTTTCGCCCGAAGGTATTAGGTGCACAACACCTACCGCTGTATTCTCTCCAGGAATCTGGTGGATGTGATCCAGCAACACACCCTCTTTTTTTAGTGTGTCGAAGGCTATCTGCGCCAGCAGATCCTCTCCAACACAAGCCAAGAGATTTACTTCAGCTCCAAGCCGGACCGCCGCGATCGCCTGGTTAGTTCCCTTACCGCCCGGTCCCAGATCGAATTGGTCGCCAATCAGACCCTCACCGAGAACCGGCATACGCGGCACTCGAATTGTGATACCAACTACAAAACTCCCAACAACAAAAATTCTAGGTTTCTTTCGAATTTCCATATTCACCCCACGCATGCGATCCGGACAAAAAGTTTAGAAGGTGAACCTTTGCATATTAAGCAGATCTTTCCGAAGCGGCTGCCGAAATATTTACAAGGGAAAGCAGTCTAAATCCTCTCATCTTAGCCACGCTATCCCACAACTTTTCCGAGAAATCTCAGATGAAAAACAACGTCGATATGTTCTCGATTACGACTACCACGACCAGAGGTCATAATCCACGCCCTATTCGGTTAAATAATTCCGTTCGGTATGCAATAGAATCCTCCGAATACTTTCAGCTCAGAGAACTTCGGAGACATTAAAATTCCTGGTTAACTCCATCTCTCAAGAGAAAACGAATTAATCGCAACCTTTCGTTGCTGATTGGACCTCCTAGAGGAAGCGGCCTTTCTTTCGAAATTCGCCCGGTATTCGACGCGTTTACGGTTAAAAATCTTTGCATCGCTTAATACATCGGAGGGTCGATTCTGACTGCGAGCAAGGAAATCGGCCGACGGAGGATAGCACGCTGGAGGGACCGACTCGCGTCCCGACTCAGCAAACCCTGATTCCCTTGGACTAAATGCAGCATTATTCGGAAGATTCGCACTCTGATAACGCAAATCCATACTCCAGCGAACTGTGTTGCCCTTGTTCTCAAAACTAGCATGCGGAGTCCGATTTGTCATTAGGAGAACGCTCCCCTTTCTCACTGGGACAGCAACGGCCTTATGCTTTCTAGGAAAATCCTTCGTTTTTATCTCCAAATAGGTTCCTTCCTTGTTCGGCCAGTGAGAAAATACTTCGGATTTGTGTAACCGCGGCAATACGTAGAGACATCCATTATCGGCACTCGCATCCACCAAAGGAAGCCAAACCGTCAGTATAAGCCCTTTGTCGCAGGCTGGATCAAAATAGCCAGAATCCTGATGCCATGGCACCTCCCCCCTCGGATCATGGGGTAACTTGGGGCGCAGCCGATAAACGCTGCTCGCGATCAACTCCGGACCGCAAAGCGACTCCGCTATATCGAGAAGCTTAGGATGAATGATAAGCCGGAAGATCTCCGGCCCCGAAAGAGCTCCACTAGAAATCTCTGGCAGCAGCGTATCAGCTTCCTGATCGATCGCAGCCAGTTGGCGTTCGAAACCAAGTTGCTCGTAGGTACTTCTCAGCTTGCCCTCCGCAGCCAATCGTCTCGCTCTTACCAATATCTCATCTGAGATCTCATCGATTACTGGGAGGAGGTCCGATTCGGAGAACAGATCCTCTACAACAAGGCAACCCTCCTTGTGAAATGTCTCGATCTCTTCTCTTGTGAGTCCTCGGGTCATTCTAAGCACCTTTTACTATCCTGATGAATTGCACAAAGCGCATAGAGCGTCGAGCCCGAATATTCCTTCACCAGGAACCCCTCAAAGTCTACCGTCAAGTCTGATCAACAAAGCGGTGAGACCCTATGTTTATCCCTAAGTATTTCCCGTGACTAAGGTGACCGGCAAATGGATAACTGAATTATAAAAAGACAACTGCACTCTGCCGTCAATAAATGTCAACCTTGCTACCGCTGTGTTAGCAATATCCCCAAGCCAGCCATGACCACTGCCCCCGTGTTTGAGAAAAGTACCAATCAACATCAGCAGAAATGCACCGTGCGAAATATAAGCAATCCTCTCCTTAGAACAGCCAAACCGGTCAATTGTCGTCTTGGCAACTTCCTCGGCTCTTTTCTCCATTTGTTCCATAGTCTCATAGGATTTGCACTTCCACCACCCTCTTCCATCGATTTCTTCGGGACAGGAATATCCTGCAAACTCGGCTTCAATTTGCATCCGATTCATTCCGGGCCGACCCTCAAAAATATCCGGGCTTGTCCCAGCCATACAACCCCCGTGCTCGTGAAGATCGATCCATATATCTGGGGCCAAGCCAGTGAATTGCCGTACCTTTTCCGTAGTCTCCAAAGTGCGTCGAAACGGACTTGTAAACAACCGATCTAGCTGAAGCCCTCGACACCACAGTCCTACGCGCCGAGCTTGCTCAAAGCCCATCGCTGTCAGAGGAGGATCGTCCACCCGTTCAGACCCAGGCTGGGCGTTGTTGGTCGACTGTCCGTGACGTATGAGAAATAGTTCCATCGGGTCTTTACTCAAGGTGTACGTCGGCTCAACTCTGTCAATTGCCGATTTGTCTGCCCATTGAAAAATGATCGAACCAGTTAGAGAAAAAGAGAAAACTTTTGAAACTTTTTTTGGAATTATCAGGCCTTCTAATGATTTTTTACATTCTAGGATTCGTTGATCCACCCAACTCTCCGAATTGGTGATTTGACCTTCGACTGTACATAATAAAACTTTAATGACACACACCCAACGAAAGGAATCAATATGAGCAGCCACGCGAAAACGGAATATCGATACGGAAAACTGACCTGGCCAGAGATTAATGACGCTGTCGATCTTGGCAAGGTCTGCATCGTCCCATGTGGTGCCATCGAGCAACACGGACACCATCTCCCACTTGACGTAGATGTGCTCTGTTCAACCGAGGTCGCATTGGGCGCAGGCCGTACCGCGCCGGATAACACCCTGATTCTACCCTCTGTGAACTACGGTTATACGGGCCATGTGATGGATTTCCCGGGAACAATAAACAACGATTTTGAGCACTTTATACACCACGTTCTCGACATTACAAAGTCACTGGCCTACCACGGCTTCAAAAAGATCATTTTACTCAACGGCCATGGTTCCAACATGCCGAATCTGGAGCTGGTTTCGCGTCGGACAAATCTTGAAACCGACGCAGAATGTATCCTAACTGCATGGTGGAATCTATTGACTGTAGATAAGGCATTCATGCCCAGTTGGCGTGAAAGTAAATTCCCAGGAGGATGCGCGCATGCCTGCGAACTTGAGACTTCCGTGTATCTCTATCTCGACAACGATAACGTTCGAAAGGATCAGATTAAGAGTGGCGACATTTCCTTCAACCTCGAGGACAATCCCTTCAATTACGTGGACCTATTCGGATCGGGTCCAGCAAACATCATTTCATGGACTAGTAGTTATTCCGATACCGGCGTACTAGGTGCAGCAGAACTAGCCACGGCAGAGAAGGGAAAGGCGGCCTACGAAGAGGCCGTCAAACAATTGGTGCGATTAGTGGCCTGGTTCAAGGACCGCCCGAAGGATCAGCGAAAGGACCGGCATAGAAAGCCACCGAGCATGCCCATCTCATGGGGCCAGAGGCCAGTGAAAGAGGAAACCCTTTAAGGTTGTACAAGTCGTACCTATACCTATCAGATAACGAATGCAGGTCTACTTTATTATAGGATTTTTCCTTTAGTTTCCGCACGAGCCCTTTCCTTTTAAATCTTATCATAAATTTCACCGAACATCACACCCCTATGTAATACGCTTTTCTGTCGGGTTTTGGCGTGATGCTCTCATTGGTCAATCAATCAGATTTCCGATATATTTCACTCCTAAGATCCCCAAGGAAGAAAGAGATCTTTTCCTTCTTTTTCGTAATTTTGATCGTCAGGTCGGTTACACATCCTTTGAATATCTGCAAACCTGATTGCTCGATTAGTGATCCGTCCCGTCTCCGGGAAAGTGTTAAAACTCGCGACAAGTATTACCGAAATACAATCAATATTCTGAATTTCTGTCAGAAATGAACTTCAAGAACCAGAAGGATTATCGACAGTCTCAGCACTCAAGGATAGAATTATGAAAGACAAAGCGACTCAAGACCTCACGGCTTCAATCGAGGACAGCTACCGAACACAGAACCCACGGTCGGAGGAACTCTTTGAGCGTGCATGCAAGTCGATGCCGGGAGGGGCCAAGGGTGCCTACTACCACGCGCCCTTTCCTCTGACCATGGACCGAGGTGAAGGATGCTATCTATGGGATGTTGACGGACACAAGTACCTGGACTTTGCAACTCATCACACTACTCAAGTTCTCGGACACAAGCATCCGGCGGTGATGAAAGCCGTTCAAGACCAGTTGGACAAGGGCAGCGCTCTTGGTGCAGCGGTTGGAATTGAGGCAGATATGTGCGAGGAACTATGTCGCAGGGTTCCTTCGTTGGACAAGGTCCGATTTTGCAATTCGGGCACTGAAGCCACTCTACACCTTATCCGTCTTGCTCGTGGGTTCAGTAGGCGTTCCAAGATCGCAAAGTTCGAAGGTGGATATCACGGAAGCCACGACGTAGTGGAGGTAAGCTCTGCTTCGCCTTTAGACAAAGCGGGATCGGAAACTGCTCCCAACTCTGTCCCATCGACCGGAGGGATGTCACCTAACGTAGCTAGTGAAGTTCTGACTCTTCCCTACAACGATGAAGCATCCGTGGAGCGTCTCATCGCCCAGCATCATGAAGAGTTAGCATGTGTAATCTTCGACCCTAAGGCAGGAATAGTGCCCCAACGAAAAGAATTCGCCAAGTTTCTCCGAGAGATTACTAGGAATTACGATCTCCTACTCATACTCGATGAAATCGTAGGTTTCCGGATGGGAATCGGTGGATTACAGGAGCACTATGACATTGAGCCCGATTTAACGTCATATGGCAAGGTTGTTGGCGGGGGATTTCCAGTTGGAGCCTTTGGGGGAAGGGCAGACATCATGGATCTACTTGATAGCAGAAAAGGCGGCACGGGCATGTTTCAAAGCGGTTCATTCAGCGCTAATCCAATCACCATGGCCGCCGGATATGCTACCCTCAAAGAGCTAACTCCTGAAGCCTTTGAACACCTTAACCGCTTAGGCAAGCAACTAGTTGAGGGACTCAACCGCCTTTTCGAAAGTAGGGGCGTAGCTGCCCAAGCGGTAAATACGGGCTCGGTCTTTAGCATCCATTTCAGCAAAGAGAAAGTCGTTAACTATCGCACCATGGCTCGTGCAGACAAAGCAATGGCCCATCGGGTCTACCTCGCTCTTCTTGCGGAAGGATATTTCCTTACTGACGGATTAATCATGAATGCCTTCTCTCTCCCCACCGAAGAGAGCCACATCAATGGTTTGATTGAGGCTGTGGGACGCTCCGTTAAACGGGCCAGTTAACCATGAATTTGGAGGCGACAGACAAAATTTTCCTCTGCGCTTCACACCCATCCTAACAATGCCTTCCCTCTATATCATCCTCGGAGCTGCCGGATCCGGTCGACGCGAAATCCTGCTCAATCTCGTCGAGACGATCAATCAAGACGAACCGTCAACCGTAGCCCTTTTTATCAATCGCAGTGAACCTTCTTCACCGCTAGACAAAAGACTTCATCTACCTCCAAAACACCATTATCTCGACTGGGAGTTTCAGGACAATTCGAAGATTATCTCGGACTCGATTCCTTCCTCTGCATCTGAAGTTTTTTTCCTCACAGAGGGCCAAACCAATCCCGTCGATCAGATCGAAGACCTAAAATCTTGGATCATGCAAAACAACCTGGACCTAGCTCGGATCATCGTCGTGGTCAACTGTCAGCTCTGCTACCATCAACCGGCTGCGAGGGCCTGGTTTCAATGCTGTATACACTTCGCCGATATTGTCCTCCTTAACAAACGCTCCGACGTACCTAACCAATGGGTCAAAGAATTTCTGGATTCCTACGAAAAAGACCGCTATCCCTGCCTGTTTCATTACGTGAAGAAAGGAAAAGTTGACCTGCCAGAAATAGTCCTGTTTCCCGAGGCCCGACGTCTCTCTCTCATCTTCGACGACCTCGAAGCAGCTCCCTTCCCCTCGGATATTAAAATCGAAGGCAATCTCCACCTCGACAAAGAAAACAATGAATCAAATCTGGACTCTGATCTTTATCTCGCTCGGTATCCTAACGGCCGAAGAGTGAAGAGGATTCCCGACATTAAAAGTTTGCTTCAGCCCAAATCCTGAATGGGTCACCAACCCTACTACCGGTTTTCTCCTCGAGTCTATTATCGCAATCAATCCACTCCATCAACAATTGGCAGTTCGGAAACTTGGAATACCCAAGGTGACGATGAAGGTCCGACCCAGACAACCAACTGATCGGCACCAGGATTGTTGATGCACTTCACGACAGAAGTGCCTAGAATTCCCAGAAGAAAATATGAGAACTAAGTGTGCCTCACATCGTAGGAATTGATGAAGGCCCAGATGTTCTACCGGTCTCCATGTTCCATTAGCTTTTCCTGTTGTCACCCATTTATATTTCCAGCATAATTCGGACCTTGCCCCATTTTTTCTCTCACTTAGTCTTTCCTCTCTCTTCCTTCACTGCCCAGGTGGTGGAATTGGTAGACACGCATGATTCAGGTTCATGTGCCGCGAGGTGTGGGGGTTCGAGTCCCCCCCTGGGCACCATTTTGTAGTTCCTTAGTGCCCTCCTGGCCCCTTCCCTTGTGGCTACTGCTGTGCTAGATGTTCAATTTTTCTGGTTATCTTCTTAGCCTCATACTTGAATGCGTCGCACCACTAGCAATTGTTCGTTTATTTAAATTCTATATTAGAAAAGATTAACCATGACACAAAAAGATGTCGCGCTAAAACGCCATCCCCTGAATCGACCTCCCATCGAAGGCGTCATCGCTCTACTCTTCACCCCTTTCAGCAAAGAAACCAAAAGCATTGATTTAAAGAGCCTAAGGCGGGAGGTGGATTTTGTCTTGGATGCTGGAGTCTCGGCCGTTGTGGCTTGCGGTAAGGCTGGCGAGTTCGAGGGCATGACTCCGGGTGAAAGCGAAAAAGTACTGGACTGTGTTCTGAACCATGTGGACGGACGAGTGCCGGTTGGCATGGGGATTATCAGTGTCGACCTGGATCGTGGTAAACAGACAGCTGAAACTGCAGCTCAAGCCGGAGCTGACTTTGCGATGGTGAAAAAATTCTCTAAGAAAGACCTTCCAGAATTTTTTGGAGAAATTACAGAACGCATTCCGGTGATGTTATACGATCAAACGAACGAGGGAAACCTCGATGTCGAAACCGAATTTCTACCCCTAGTCAGGGAGTTTAATCAAATCATAGCCGCTAAGATCAGTGGGAACGTCTATTCTTTTGGGTACATTAAGGAACAGGTTCCTAACATCCCGTTGATTTGTGGCTGGGACGTATTTTCACTGATGGCGTACCTCTCTGGCTCAGACGGTGTGGTTGCAGGGAGCGCGTCCTTCATGCCCGATCGGGAAGTGGAACTGCATCGCTTAGCGCAGGCTAAACTCTGGGAAGAAGCTCGCAAACTCTTTTACGAGGAGATGCTACCTTTTATCTCATTCGCAACTCCTGACCCCTATGCATTTTCAGTCAGCAAGTTGGTTCTCCACTGGCTGGGAATCTTCGATTCCCCACTCACCCGACCCCCTTATGCTAACGCCCCGGACTGGATGCAGGAGGAGCTGCGGATCCTGGCTTTTCGTATGGGACTAACGAATTAGAAAGTCCTAGAGATACTGATCCACAAAAAGAAGAATTATATCATATCTATGGAAGGTCTAGAATAGCGCTTGTGTAAGCACCAAATTAACCACTAATTATTTCTAAACTTAGTGACCCATTTGTATTACTCCTATTTAGATTATGCACAGTCTGTGGGACGTATTGTCTAAAAACATATTCGAAATGCCCAGTCCGACTAGATCTTGTTAGATTGCATGTTAGACTCGAACAATACTTCGGCTGAAATCGAAGCATCTTCAGTTGATACTGCTGTCCTACCAGTGGGTGCTATCGAACAACACGGACCTCACCTTCCAATTTCGGTGGACTGGAGGCAAGCCGAGGCCATAGGTCATGGCGTCGCGGAACGGCTCAATGCGTTTCTCCTCCCCGCGCTCCCATTTGGAAACTCGGAGTCGCATTCTGGTTTCCGTGGTTCTATTACGATCCGGCCAAAAACGCTGCAAGCTTTGGTTACCGATACTTTACTGTCACTTTTTGACCAGGAATTTCGAAATGTTGTGGTCATCAATACCCACGGCGGCAATCTTGTACTAAAACTCGCAGTCCGAGCCGTGAATATGAACCGCTCTTCCAGCCGTGCATTGCTCGTTTTTCCTCCCCTGCTGGCAGCTCAGCGGTTATCCAATATTTTCCCGCGGTTCGGTGATGAAATGCATGCGGGAGATCTAGAAACATCACTGATGCTGCATCTAACTCCCGATGAAGTCCGGGCAGGCGCAATCGACCACGTACCTGATGTGTCGCCAGAATTCTTCGACTACGCCCCAATAAAAAAATACTGCCCTGACGGTGTATGGGGTCGAGCGGCACAGGCGACCGCGGAGAAAGGCCGGCAGGCTCTACAGATCATGATCGACGAGACGGTCAACCATATCCAAGCCACCTGTAAGAAACTGGAAGACTTGAATAAAGAGAATCAAAACACGGATTCCCCAAATTCAGAATCTTATTAATCTACGTTTTTCCGCGATTAATTGAGAGACTATTATGGATTCTACGTTTGACAGTATCAAGGTTCACTTCGGCCAGCCAATTTCGTTCTAGTAAAATGGCAAACCTACCTCTTACTATTCTCGATCAGTTCGTCATCGCAGCCGGGCCCGATTCCCGATCTCGAGTATTCGCTGGAGTCCATCTCTTGCCTAATGGAGAGCTTCTCGTTGGCTACAGGGAAGGGACAGATCATCTTAAAACCGATGATGGAGCAATTATGATAAAGCGCTCGCCCGACAGTGGTCGGACTTGGAGCCAACCAGTCGCAGTTTGTGCGATTCCGGGTTGGGATTGCTCCGGCGCCAACCGGATTTTGCAGCTAAAAAATGGCCAATTGTTAATGTTTGTCTTTCAGGCTAAATGGCAAACAACGAACAGTGGCCCTCCCATTCGTGACTCCCACGTTTATACCTCTAGATCGTTAGATGGAGGGCGAACCTGGTCCGAGTTTGGAACGGAAGTAAAGCTTTTTGATGGCTGGACCGAACCATACGCCCATGGTGACCTCCTCCTTGCAGATGATGGAAATTGGTTACTGCCGGTGCACGGTTCCGACAGTATAGGTGGCAGGACTTATTCAACGTTAGCCATATCTTCAGATAGAGGCCAGACATGGGTTCGCCGTGGAATAATCGCCTCGGCGGAAGGTATCAACTTTTATGAAACGGATTTGATCAGATTGGAAAATGGGCGACTCTTAGGAGTTATCCGGACAGACGATCCACCCTTCGACACCTATCAAGCCTACTCCAACGACGACGGCCACAGTTGGAGTGACCCAACCCCGACAGGCTTCCGTGGTCCCACCCCACGGCTTTTTCAACTGAACAACGGTGCCCTAATGTGTGCATACCGTGATCGGGATCCAGAACGTCCGGGCGTTAGCTACAGCATAACCGTAGACGTTGGCCAAGAATGGCGATTCATTGGTCAGCTTTACGAGTCGATCGACTGGAATTGCGGCTACCCAGACATGGTGCGACTGCCGAACAACGAAATCTTCTGTGTGTTCTATACGGCTTATTGCAATGGAAATTCAGAAATTCACGGCTTACGTTTGCGAGATAATACATGACCCCTCCCCTTCCTCTAAACACCCTATCTAACGATTCGATTGCGGTCTCTCTGACCCAAGAGATGGTTCGGACATCAACCGTCAATCCCCCGGGGAATGAGCGTCCTCTGGCTGAGCGTTTACAACAGGTGATGCACAGGTCGGGACTAACCACAAAACTGTATCCCCTCTCACCGGAAAGGGCCAGCGTGGTAGGGAAGCTATCGGGCAACGGAAGTCGCCCAGCATTTGCCATGGTCGGTCATATTGATACCGTCCCAACCGGTAATCTTTCCTGGAGTTTTGACCCCTTTTCTGGTGATATCTCCAATGGAGAGGTGCGAGGCCGGGGCGCATCTGATATGAAAGGTGGGACGGCTGCGATGATAGGGGCGGCCATCGCTGTAGCCCGTTCCAAAGTGGAATTGCAGGGCGACCTTATCGTCGCATGTACAGCCGGAGAGGAGGTTGACTGTGTTGGAGCCATTGATCTCCTAAGCCAGGAAGTCTTTCAGGATGTGTCTGCCATGCTACTGCCGGAACCGACCAAGATGGCGGTGTGGCACGCCGAGAAAGGATCACTCTGGCTGAATATTGTTACGTACGGCAAAACTGCTCATGGTTCGATGCCTCATAAAGGTCACAATGCTATCGATCAAATGATGACGCTCCTCCCGAAGATTCAAGAATTTCCTTTCAAAGAATCTATCCACCCCTTACTCGGATCGCCAACAGTAAATATCGGAACCATCGCTGGGGGCACGAAAGTCAATGTTGTTCCTGATCGTTGCGAAGCAGAAGTCGACCTACGGACGCTACCCGGAGAAGACCATAAGGAAATAGTCCACCAAATAGAGCACCTCGCTAAACACAATGGTCCATCAAATGTGCCGTCACTAGAGCTCACCGTGTTAGCGGATCGACCGGCGGTAGAGACCGACCCAGATGATCCTTTTGTCAACTCCGTCATTGAAGCTGTCAGATCAGTTACGGAACAAGAGGTAGAAGTCGGTACTGCACCCTATTTTTCCGACGCTGCCGTGCTAATACCGAAGCTTAATATTCCAATGATACTATGTGGCCCCGGGCGCCCGGAACTTGCACACCAACCCGAGGAATACGTAGAAGTGAAACGGGTGATTCAGGCAGAAAAAGCATATGAGATCCTGATTAGAAACTTATTGGGATAAGTTCCGTTAGGAGAATCGGTTTCCTGAGTACTCTACAGGTGAAACTTGATTCTAAAAGGGGATTGCCAGTCCCGTTCATCGACATCCTAATTTTACAGAATTACCTTTCGATAAATCCATGTAGCATATCATGCTTTATTTTGGGCGATCCAATTCCTCAAAACGCAGTTGGCCTTCCTTGGGCGCCATCTACCGGGATTGACGCTCCGTTGACCCAATTCGCCCGTTCGGAGGAGAGAAAAACAATCACATCCGCCACCTCGAAGTCCGTGCCGAGTCGACAACTTGGGAATTCCCGACTTGTGAAAGCAGCAAAGGCTTCCGGATTCTCATTCCTAAATCGCTCCCATCCACCCCCCGGGAAAAGTAGCGATCCTGGACAGACCGTGTTGACACGAATGTTATGAGGAGCCAATTCGAGAGCCAGTCCTCCAGCAAGATACATTTCGGCGGCTTTACTGGAACCATATTGAGCAC
Organism: uncultured Opitutales bacterium; assembly: GCA_964542645.1. Classification (GTDB taxonomy): domain Bacteria; phylum Verrucomicrobiota; class Verrucomicrobiia; order Opitutales; family UBA2987; genus Moanibacter. Next base: position 161,671 of record CAZIUG010000007.1, read on the forward strand.
CTTCGGGAGCCGGCTTCCAGCCAGATATAGAGGCAATAGTGATAACGGAGCCTCCTCCCCGATCCTGCATGTAAGGGAAAACGGCCCGAACCGCCCGAACGGCATGAAAAAGGTTAAGGTCAAATGTGCGCCGCCAATCTTCGTCGGTGGAATCAATGAGATTCCTGGAACCGGCGCTACCACCAACGTTGTTGATCAAGATATCGACTCCTCCAAGAGCGCTCGCTGCATTCTCAATAAAGCATTCAGTCTCTCCCTCTCGAGATACATCTGCGGTCATGCCGTAGACCTCCCCTCCGTGAGCACGCAGCTCTACGACAGTGCGGTCGACCCCATCCTGTCCCCGGGCGCAGAAACCGACCTTACAACCCTCTTCGGCTAAACGAAGCGCTGTCGCCCTACCTATGCCACGGCTCCCCCCTGTCACCAGCGCAACCTTGTCTCTAATCTTAAGGTCCATCGATTTATCCACCCTCCGGATCTAGTCTTGAAAGTAATCTGATTCTGTTGTCCGAGCTATATGCCCAAGCGTGATAAGAAAATCGCGCTCGAACGCACTCTCCTACAGTTAGATTTCTATCGTCAACAGCGAATCCAGATAATCTAAACTCTACTGACACCCGCGCCAAGAAACATCTAATTTTATATAGATGCAGGATTGCCTGATCTTTTCACATCATAGCCTACCAGACTTGTAGAGGAAGATAGGTTGCCCAGGGCAAGTCTTCATGACCTTCGAATAGGAAATGAATGCATAAGCGCTCCTAAGTGGGAACGCGGAGGAAAGTATTTCTCGTCCTGAAACTAGAACTTGTACTGTACCCCAACGCTGGCTAGCCTCGGTGCGCCTGGCCGGGGACCGTGGGGATGCCGGGAGGCAATATATTCCCGATCGAATAGATTAGTGATGGTCCCAAAAATCTCAAAATCATCTTTCCCGATCCTGTAATAGGCACTCACATCTACCGTGAAACGGCTATCAGTCTGCCCAAACCGTGCGTCCCCTTTTCCGGTATTTAGATTGGATTCTACGGCAGAATTGGTTGCCGAAGTAAAGGTGGAAGAGGTGAAATAGGCATTCAAGTAGGTACGCCATTTTTCTGTTTCGACACCAGCAGATAAACTCAGCTGCCATTTTGGGATATATGGAACATAGCTGCCATTTTGCCCTCCCGCGAAGATAGATTCCTCGTCATCCGAATTAGCATCTCCCTCCAGGGTTGCATTGGTGTAGGTCAATGAGACCGAATAAGGATTTTTGAAGTTCCATTCGTTCACGACGCCCTGATCATAGACGAAAGCCAGTTCGACGCCGGTCGAGTCAACTGTCCCAACATTTTCAGAGTTACCGGTCCCGGCCCCTCCGATATTATCGACTACAATAAGATCGTTAAAAATTGTATGGAAAAAAACTACTTCTCCGTAAAAACCATTCTGGTCATTAAAACGGGTACCTAATTCAAAGGCATTACTGGTTTCTTCCTTGATTCCGCTTTTGGTGTGATTGCGTGGAGAAGGAGTTGAAATCCCTCTGTGGTATCCACCAAACACGATCAATCCATCCTTCGGTTGAAATGTTCCACCAAATCCCGGCGCAATGACGGTGAGATCACTACTGCCACCACGAAATGGAACATTAGTACCATCGGTGGTGAAATCCTCATACTCGAAGGAAAGATTCTCAAGGCGAATTCCGGGTTTAACTGACCAAGAATTACCTCGGATTTCGTCACTGAAATAGGCTGAAAAGGCTTCGGTCAATTGCCGGCGATTTCCGTCTGAGCCATTCGCACTTCGAATCCCTTTTTCCCAACTCCCACTACTGTCCTGTATGAAAAGATTGTGCCACTGGAACCGACGGATTCGATCTCTATGAAATCTTAGCCCAGCATCGATATTATGAGTAGTATCTCCTGAGATTAGCGTGTAGTCAAAATTGGTTTGTACCCCAGCCATGTAGTAGCGGCGATTGTTGGCGCGCACTCTGAGTTTCCCAGCCCGACTGCCCCGGATTACTTCAAGGGCCATTCCGCTTTTGCCTCCAGCAAGAGCTCTAGACATGTTCTCGCCTACCCGAGATCCATTTGGTTCATCTCCTTCTGGCGTGCCGTTTCCATCCGTATCAATATCCCGAATATCATGGAGCTTGTTCCAGTTCCTATGAAAATTCTGATAATAAGCAGTTGTTATTAATTTACCCCGCTCACCGAGGTGGAGGAGATGGCGAAGATGCAATCGGGTGTGGTGGGTGTCGATGTGGTCATTCCGAGTCGCAGCGTAACGCCTGAAGGGGTCGTCTTTGAAATCCGTGGATGCTAGTCCAAGGTAGCCTTCATCAGCATGAAGATCTGTGTACCCAATTTTGAATTCAAAATATTGATGGTGTTGCCAGTTCGGATTCCAATTTGCTTTGAACATGTAATCCGTACGCTCGAAACCGGTTTCACTGGAGCCGGAGAAATTGCCGGCCCCATCGATCGTCTTGAAGCCGTCGTTCTGCCGGTGGAATACCTCCAACAGATATCCGAAGTTTCCTGAATTCCCCTCGATGACTTCACCGAATTGCGCTTCGGCCCGAATTTCATTATTGCTACCGTAGGACTGACGGAGCAGTCCTCTATGTCCTTCGATAGGTACTGGCGTTGAGAGATGGTTGATTACACCTCCTGTAGTGTGCGGTCCCCACTTAATTTGACTCGATCCCTTCAGGACTTCAATTCCCGACATTCTCCCTACTGTTGGCGAGTAATAGGCAGACGGAGCCGAGTAGGTGGCAGGGCTAGTAGGAACACCATCTTCCATAACGGTGATTTTGGCACTTCGAGTTGTGTCAACACCTCTCAGGCTGAGATTTGGGAAGAGCCCGTAACCATCCTCTTCTCGTAGGTAAACTCCTGGAACAGTCCGAAGAATGAGATTGATGTCGTCAAGTTGGAGAGCTTCAATTTTTTCAAGCCTAAGATAGGCTCCCGACCCAGGTAATCGATATGCGGACTCCGCTGAACCGATAACATCGAAATCTTTCAAGATCCCGATGGAACTTTCTTTTCTCTCTTCTCCCCAAGTTGTTAGGTGGAGTGTCAGTATAGCTGCTATTAGGCAGCTACATTCGAAATAAGGGAAGGATTTATGCATATTATTTATTGCGATTGGATCTCAGTCTCAATAAGGAATCTTCCGAGTCAACTATAAATTAAAATTTTTAAATTTGTCTCAGCTACCTCGGCAAAATCGGTCTTAATTAAGTCCTTCGAGTTAGCGGAGCAGATTGACAGGTGTATAAAGGTGAAATTTCCGTCTTCGAAGATAGCCGGAAATTCAAACTCGGCTGCTCTGCTCAACGTTAAGCCAACATTTATCAGGCCCTATTCTTATCCAAAAATACGGAACATCGCCCTAAATACGAGTAGCCTCCTTAGTCTTGCTTCCACTGTGAATATCAATTCCAATTTCCATCCACTAGAAGATTAGATACGGAACACGCGCAAATGCCCATTAACTTCGCGGTAATACCGGTGGCTGGCCAGGGAACTCGATTGCTCCCTCTTACAAAGAGCCAACCTAAAGAAATGCTGCCGGTCGGTCGAAAACCGATCGTACAGCACGTGGTTGAAGAATTAACCCACTCGGGGATTAGCAAGATATGTCTGGTGACTGGTCCTGGTAAACAATCGATTGAAAATCACTTTGATGTCGATGAGGAATTAATTCAGATGCTGCGCAAGAACGGCCGAGAGGAACTGCTCGAGACGCTGGATTTTGAAAGGAAGGCAATCGAGTATTTCTACACTCGACAACGGCGGCAGTTGGGTTTGGGACACGCAATCCTAAGTGCGCGCTCTTTGGTTAATGATCAATCTTTTGTTGTTGCCTTGGGTGATTCAATTATCGGGCTGCACGTGAAATCCCGAATCGTCGCACAACTTGTGGAGCAATTTGAGAAAAAGGAGGCCGATGCCGCAATCGCATTCGAGGAGGTCCCTCCTCAAGATGTGGTTAAATACGGGATCGCCGAGCCAAGGGATGACAAAATGGCCGTCTTCGAGCTTGAGGGAATTGTCGAAAAACCCTCACAGGAGGAAGCGACAAGCAACCTCGCTATCGCTGCCCGCTATGTATTCAGCCCTATAATTTTTGATTTTCTAGCGGAAACAAAACCTGGGATAAACGGCGAAATTCAGCTCACTGATGCGATTCAGGCGCTGATTCAAAAAGGAGGGAAAGTCATCGGCCTAAAGTTGAATGAAGGCGAAGAACGCTTCGACATTGGGAATCCCCTCAGCTACTTCCGTGCCTTTGTTGACTTTGCACTGGCCGACCCCGAGTATGGCGAGGCTCTCTCTAAATGGGCCAAGAGCCGATTTGATAATTCGTGAAAATTGCTAGCTGGCTGGCAGTCGGTTACGTCGTTGCTTTAATATTGCAAGAGATCCTCTAAAACACAGACGAGCCTCTCATCAACTTTTTCCCGATAGATTCATACCTGTGGACATCATCCGAAAGAAAGCATATGCCAGAGCCGGCCTAGTAGGAAATCCCTCAGACAATTTCAACGGAAAGACAATTTCTCTTATCGTTCGAAACTTCAGCGCAACTGTTCTACTTTATGAGTGGGAGGATCTTGAAATCGTCCCCAACGCAGAAGACCAATCTCGCTTTGGGTCGATTACGGAACTGGCACATGATGTTGACCGTCACGGATACCACGGTGGAACTAGGTTGGTTAAAGCAACCATCAAACGATTCTTTGAATACTGTCAGGGAAAGAAAATCATTCTCCACGAGAGAAATTTCTCAATACGGTATGAAACCGACATCCCACGGCAGGTCGGACTAGCGGGCTCGAGCGCCATCATAGTTGGCGCGCTCCGTTGTTTGATGGAATTTTATGAGGTTGCCATACCCCTCCATCTTCAGCCCTCTCTCGTACTAGCCATCGAAAGGGAAGAACTGAAAATTGCCGGCGGATTACAGGATCGAGTAATTCAGATCTATGAGGGCGTGATGTACATGGATTTCTCGAAAGAGAAAATGAGGATAGAGGATGGACTCGAGTTTGGCCAATACAGCCGGATTAAAGAAGAGCTACCACCCCTTTACATCGCCTACAACACGGATCTAAGCGAGCCTACTGAGATAATTCACAGTAATCTTCTTGATCGTTATAATCAGCGAGAACCGGAAGTAGTCGAGGCTATGGAAAAATTCGCCACGCTAGCTTTTAATTTCCACCAGGCACTTCTGATCAGAGAAACCGCAACACTTCCCCAGCTTATAGATGAGAACTTCGACCTTCGACGCTCTATTAAGGAATTGCCAAGCAATCAAATCAAAATGGTGGAGACCGCACGACAAACCGGAGCTAGCGCGAAATTTGCCGGATCCGGTGGAGCAATCGTTGGAACCTACGAGAACGACGAAATGCTTGAGCAACTCTCCACCTCAATGGCGGACATTGACTGCCAATTGATCATACCGAAAATCCATTCTGAATCCTGACACAGGTTACTTGAACAGCGGGGAGATTCGACTCCCAGGAACCCATGGTCCATCTTGTTTGTCCTAATTCACACTATGGTAACTTGTGAAATACATCCATAAAGAAATGGGCTAATGAGCTAAATTGTAACCGCCATTCCCTTTCTCGCCGACTCGTAAATCTTCTCAAGCAGTGCTACGGTCCGTTTCCCCTCGTGCCCGTCAACCCGAAGCTTTGTCCCCGTTTCAATTGCGGAAACTACATCCTCCACCACGTTTTGAATAGGATTCTCAATTGCTTGAAGCCTTTCGTTTAATCCTTCGCCAAAGACACGTATGCTGCCTTTATCAGCCTCATCAACCAAAATGCCTCCCTCGGAACCATGTACCTCAGCGCTGAAATAGACACTCTCCGGAAAGGTCGTCGTGCCAAGTATGGTCCCCTTGGCCCCGCTCTCAAAATTGAGGATAGCAAGCCCGATATCTTCCGTCTCGATTTCGTGATTCATGATTGCCGTCTCACCATATACTCGAACTGGATCTCCCATAAACCAGGATAGGAGATCAATCAGATGGGCCCCTTGATTAGCTAGCGACCCACCGCCATCCATTTCCCAGGTACCGCGCCAGCCGTTTCCGTGTTCGAAATATTCTTGGGAGCGAAACCACTTGAAGCGAACCTCACCTAGAATTGGTCTGCCGAGCCAGCCGTTTCTGAGAGCCGTCGCCACCCGGACGTTGTTATCTACATAGCGGCTCTGATAATCAACTCCAAGCAAAACCCCAGCTTCTTCGGCAGCCCTGATCAACTCATCGCAAGCCACCGTTGAGACATCCATTGGTTTTGTTGTAATTACATGTTTACCGGCTCGGACTGCCTCAATGCCAATCTTCGCGTGAAGACCGCTGGGCGTCATTACCAAAACAACATCAACGTCCTTCCTCCTCAATGTTTCGGTTAAATCTACACTCCAGTCACACCCCATTTCAGCGGCAACCTCTTTGGCCAACCTAGAATTTAAATCGACCACAACTACAAGTTGCGCACCCTCAGTTTCGATCACTTTGCGCGCACGGTGCTTGCCCATCCCTAAACCAACTATTGCGAATCCTACCATTTCGATACCCTCATTACTCTCTAATATAGTTTTACAAACATTGATTAAATCCCATCACGAATCCTAAACCCATAGTCAGTTTAGAATTCTGAGGAATAAACCTCGTCTCGATTTCTGTTATTTTTTTTGGATCCTCCAACTGCTTGTCCCTCCTACAACTGTGGATCTAGACCTGCTTTACGAGCTACTTCCCCAATCTGCTCCCAAGTCTTGGTTTCAATCAGAAAAACCCAGGAATGAGTATCTCGTCAACCCCGGTTTGTAATCGGCTCCACTTCGCATGTGAGATCAGGTTATTCATTTCCCGGTCGGTAAAGGGAAGAGGATCACAGACGGTGAACAAAACACGATAATTGGTGAAAATTCAGCGGCCTCAAAACGCAAACAGTATACGATGCAAAGGTTCTCGTTTAAATTGCCGTATGATTAGACAATCTATATTTGTCATTGTCCCGAGCAAGCACTAACCCGGCTGTTTTAATCATCCCTCTCTATATCCACCGAGTAAGATCCACCCGAGTTCCCTGCTCAGCCGCCAGGTAGGCTCCATAGCAAACCACAAGTACATCTCGGGCCAACTCCATCGTACTTTTGGGTTCCCGGTCATAGGCGATCGCCTCGCAGAAATCCTGGAGTTCGTGGGGAAACCCGTTCATCCAATCCTCATCTGGATTGGTTAGCTGCCATCCAGCCCGGGTTTCTAATTTCTCTCGGATATACTCGTCACCCAAAAATTTGTCGCGTGGGGTATATGTCAGCATACCAGAGTTGGGGTTCATGTTGCACTGCACAACGGCTTTACTCGAGTAAACCGTAAGGACATTATGAATACCTCCCAGTACCATATCCGATGCCGTTATCTGAGCAACAGTGTCATCTTCGAATGTAATCACCATTGAGGCCCAATCTTCACAATCCTGCCACCCCGTTTTGATGTATTTTTCTGCTTCTTTCACGAAGCTCTTTACTTCGGTTAGATGAGCGACCTCCGCTGTAACACTTTTCGGCCTGATCGGTTTACCTATTTTCCGTCTCCCTTCGTTGTACTTGAGGTAAAGAACCGCTCCAAGCGGATGACAACCTTTGTTGATAAGACTACCGCCGCCACTGGTGCGCCATACTTTAGCATATTCTGAATGCGTCCCGCTGTGAGATTCCTCTCCGACAAATCGCAGGATTGTATTATCACTTTGTGAAAGAATATGGTCCGCCTTCTGTACACTAGGCGCGTAAACCCAATTCTCCGCATAGCAGAAGCGAATGCCGCTTTCTCTTACCGCTTCAACCATTTCGTCAGCTGAAGCTATGGCTCCTTCTACCATCTTTTTTCGCGATGTTTCTTTTCCTATCAATCCTTTTTCTCCTTCTCCAAAATATCCTGAGAGTGGCTTTTCCAATATTATATTCTTCCCCGCCTCAGCAACTTGAATGGTTAAAGGGTGATGAAGGTAATTCGGGACACAAAGATCAACAAGGTTGATCTCCGGATCACCAAGCATATCCTCTACCGAGTCATAGACCTTTTCCAGGCCATGCATTTTGGCAAAAGTCGTTGCACTTTCTCCACTCTTCGATGTAACGCCTTTGACACGGACATCCAATCCGTGAACTAGACGGTAGTTCTCTAAATGGAAAGAAGCCGCGAAGCGACACCCCACCATCCCGATTACAATTGGTTTTGAACTCATTTAGTATAGGCTCGACTCGTAAAGATGCATCATTCTCTTAGAAAGACAGAGTGTCATCTCTTTCGAATCCAGAAAATGTTCATTATCTATTATTTAATTCCTTCTAGTTTCTCGAACACATATTCGACTCCTATAGATAAAGTCGAGTACTCACTACTTGCTATCGGTAAAATAAGTTAAGGAATCAGAATCACTCGATATTCGTCCTCAAACACCAAACGCACCCTGCCCCTTACCCTCAGAGTTTTTTAAAGAACTCGGCCGAGGTAGTGCCTTCATTTAACGCCAATAAGGTTTCCAGGCAAGAATTCCAGCTGGGACTAATGGGCCTCCAGCCAATTATCCCCAATCCCAAAATCGACTACAATTGGAACATCAATCTCAAGTGCATTTTTCATCTCTTCCTCCACCAGGGGAATAACAGTTTCCTTCTCCACCTCAAAGAGTTCGAATACCAGCTCATCATGAACCTGGAGAAGTAGCTTCGTCTTTAGATTTTTCATCCGAAGACCCTCGTGAATCCCCACCATCGCTATTTTGATCATGTCTGCTGAGCTACCCTGGATGGGCATGTTGATGGCGTTTCGCTCTGCACTTCCACGAGTAGTTGCATTCGCTGAATTGATATCCTTTAAGTAGCGCCGCCGCCCAGTAAGTGTCTCCACGTAACCGTTCTTTCGGCAAAATTCGAGAGTCCGTTCAATGTACTCACGAACTTTGGGAAATTGTGAAAAATACTGATCCATTAAGTCACGTCCCTCCGCACGAGAGATTCCCAGTCTTTGAGACAAACCAAAAGCTGAAATGCCATAAGGGATACCGAAGTTTACCATTTTTGCCTTACTCCGCATCTCAATAGTCACCGCATCGGGATCCACCCCGTAAATACGCGAAGCCATAGCCCTATGAATGTCCATTTCTTGATCGAACGCTTCCCTCAATCCTGAATCGTCACTCAATGCTGCGATGATTCGAAGCTCGATCTGAGAGTAATCCGATGATAGCATTCGATAGCCTCCCGTTCGGGGAATAAACGCCTTCCTTATCTCTCGACCCAGTTCAGTGCGTATGGGTATGTTCTGGAGATTAGGGCCACCTGACTGAATGCGACCGGTAGCCGTGTGCAGTTGGCCGTAGTTAGTATGGACCCGCTGAGTGGATGAAAAGACAGCATGGGGAAGCATATCGACATAGGTGCCTTTCAATTTTACCGCCGACCTTAAATCTAGTATCCGCCTCACGATCTCATGATGTGCGGCAAGTCCGTTCAGAACCTGCTCATTCGTCGCATACTGGCCAGTCCGCGTTTTCTTTGGATTCTCGACCAATTTAAGTTCTTCAAAAAGGACTACGCCGAGCTGCTTAGGCGAATTTAGATTAAATGAATGACCCACCTCATCTACAATCTCCCGTTTCTTTTTAAAAATGATTTGGCTTAATTCTACTGAAAATTTCTCCAATGCTTCTAGGTCCAGCGAGACCCCTTCATATTCCATATCTACAAGAACACGAATCAACGGCATCTCGATCTCAAAGAAAACTTTTTCCTGCTCATTTTCCTTCAAGAGTGGGAGCATTTTTTCGCGCAACTGCCAAGTAATGTCGGCATCTTCAACTGCGTACTCCTTTAGCATTTCCGGATCAACTGCATCCATATCAGTCTGATCCTCATTTTCAGCTCCAATCAGCTGGGTTATCGGAATCGGTGAATATTGTAGATATATTTCAGCCATGGAATCCATCTTGTGCCGCATCTCCGGCTCAACTAAGGCATGCGCCAGCATGGTATCGAATATTGGCCCCTCCACCTCAATCCCGTAACGTTTAAGAACTGCGATATCATACTTAATGTTGTGCCCTACTTTCTCGATTTGTTCATCGCCTAGGATAGGTATAAGCTCCACTAATTCCTCCAATGCCACCTGGCGATCGCTTGACACGGGAACAAAGTACCCGCTCCGTGCTTTCCAGCATATTGCGATCCCAATAATCTTCGCCTTCTTTGCATCAAGGCTGGTTGTTTCGAGATCGAAACAAAAGGATGGGAGCTCCTTAAGAGAGGTAAAGAGTCGAGAACGTTCCTCCATCGTTTGTACCGTGAAGTATTTGTGCGTCACATTGGAAATCGTTTTATACTTCTCGGAGCCTACAGTTCCATCCACGGTAGCAATTTCCTGGTCGTCCCCCTTCTCTCCTCCCTCCTTCGGTCCTTCGATTTGTAAACTCTCTCCCGCATCACCCAAGATCCGCCTCTTCAAAGAGCCAAACTCCAACTCAGAAAAGAGCCTCTCCAACCGCTCCCGATCTGGCGGGGAAACTCGCAGCTTATCAAAGTCCACTTCAATCGGGACATCACAATTAATCGTCGCAAGCTTCTTGGAAAGACGTGCTTGCTCGGCGAACTCGATTAGCAATTCTCCTTGCTTTCCCTTTACTTCATCCGCGTGTTGCACGAGTTTTTCAATCGATTCGTATTCAGCAATCCACTTTTGGGCTGTTTTGGGCCCCACCTTTGGAACTCCTGGGATGTTGTCGGAGCTATCCCCACACAATCCCAACATATCGATCACCTGCTCAGGTCGCTCGATCCCCCATCGATTTTTGATCTCTTCCACTCCTTGGATTTCCACCCCATCTCCACGATAGGATGGGCGATAGATCAACACTTTATCGTCCACAAGCTGGCCGTAGTCCTTGTCGGGAGTAACCATGTAAGTGGTTAACCCAGTTCTTGAAGCCCTCTGAGCAAGAGTACCTATTATGTCGTCCGCCTCATACCCGTCCAGCATATGCATTTGTATTCGAAACCCCTCCAATATCCGGCGGACGTAGGGGAGCGCAGCACTCAAATCTTCAGGCATTTCGTCCCGATTCGATTTGTACTCCTTGTAAAGTTCGTGACGCTCTGTTGGGGCCGCGGTATCAAATGCAACCGCAATATGGCTCGGCTCCTGGTTTTGCATCAAATCAACAAGGGTATTTGTGAATCCGAGCAAAGCAGAGGTATTCATGCCTCTGGAATTGTATATTGGTCGGCGAACAAAGGCGAAGTGCGCCCGATACAGTAGTGCCATCCCATCTAACAGAAAGAGTTTGCCTTCAATGCTCATTGGAATTCGACCTTTGTAAACCGGTTTCCCATTAATTTTATTCCATGTATCGCAGCTTACTCGAAAACTGCTTTCATCCCGTTATCAAACTACCGAAGTTCACTTGAATTTTACAATCGAAGTCGCCCACAATCGACTCACTCTCTCTGAGCTGCTCGTCGCTTCTCTTATCTCTCTCCATCCTGCCCATATTTGAGTGGATCGATACTACCTTTTTGGTCCGTGCTGCACCAATTCATCAAATTCGGCAGGAGTATCAGAAACCGCATCGATTTGTACCACTCTCCCATTCCAGTTAAATTCACACGCGATTCTCTGTGCATGAAGAAAAAGTCGTTTCGTACTAATCTGCCGGAAAATTTCACGATTCCGTCGAAAATCCCCGTAGGTCTTGTCCCCAACGATGGGAATTTTTCTCTCGGCACACTGTACCCTAAGCTGATGGCTCCGTCCTGTTTCTGGTGAGAGCTCAATCCGAGTAAGCGCAAATTGCGTGCGCGCGATCCCCAACTCACGCACCTTGCATAACGCCGTCTGGTTTCCGCCTGTTCTCACCCGTAAACTCCCATTTCGGCGGTCCTTTCTCAGAACATCACGCCATACTTGCTGCCTTCCTATACCTTCTCCGAACACAATCGCCTGATAGATCTTCTCAACAAGATGGGCAGCAAATTGCGCTCTCACAATTTTGGCTGTCTCCTCTTCAAAAGCTCCCAGAATGATACCCGACGTTGGGGCATCAAGCCGATTGATGAGGAAAAAGTTCGCACGGTGACCTCGCCCTCCTGGTAGAAAATAAGATTCGCTTCCAGGATCGTAATGGCACGTTAAAAGCGCTCGGGGATCCCGCTCAGCAGTGTTAGGATGAGATCGTACACCCACCGGTTTGTCCATCGCCACTAGACCCGATTCATGTCGAAGCAGAATTTTGACGTCTCCCCTGAACGGAAATCCATCCACCATCTGAACTCCTTTCTCCGGGCTCATCGATACAGAAATGTTATTCGAATCGTTTGCTCCTCACCCAAGGTTTCAACCATATCCTGAGTCCAAGGCCCGTATGGCGACGGTGACTGAATGGCATCTTCGCAAATCAGAGTTGCTGGAGAATCAGCCGTAGTAAAAACAACCAACACATCTTTCACCTCTCCTCCCGATGTTATCTGGAATTCGACAATTACGCGAGAGGAGATTTCTGCCATAGCGGCCTCCATATATTCCGCGAGCAGAATAAACTGATAGCCGATAGCGTTGAACATCCGATTTAAGTAGTCGCCAAATTCGGTAAATCTTGCGTCAACCGAAAGACTCCCTAACGCCGCCGCCCGACCATTCGAGCGCATCAATGGGCCCGGTAAAGTTTGGGAAGAGAGTCGCGGCCTCGGCCGTGGGAGCTGAGAAACCTTATCCGGCTCGAGTTTGTTAGATTCCTTCTCCTCTATTTCCCTCAGCATCGCTTGCGTGGTCAACAAAGCATCCAAACTATTCGGAATCTCTTCGATCTCGTCGACTTCCTCTTCACTGACATCCGGAATATCGAGCATGCTTGCAATCCCATCCTCGTCAATAATCTCATCCTGTTGTAAAAAATCAGGAGACCGGGAAATCAGGCGGGGCAGACTTTCAATATAAGTCTTCGCCGGCTGATAACGTTGAGTTGGCTGCTGGGAAGATGGCTCCGAAAGAATTCGCTCATCCCTCTGCCTCCCCTGCACAATTTTTACTGAATCTTCCTCTTCACCGTTAAGAAGTGGAGTGTTATCGAGATCTCCTGTTGTTTCTTTAATCTGTCCTGCCTGTTGACTTCTTGAAGCAATGTTCGTCGTCTCATCTGGCTTGTTGCTTGGTACATCTAAATTCGTCTCCACATAGCGAATATCCTGCGAATTCAGAGGCTTGCTGCTATTGATGTACTCGATCTCCGGATTTACCTCCGATACCGGCGACACCTTGGCTACCAGCTCCCATGGTACGACCCAGATAAGAAAAATATGGAAAATAAAAGAGGCGAGAATTCCCCATAAGACCGAATGCCGACCCCAATTCCGGGACCCAGTTACAGATCCTACAGACATTCGCAGGGTAAAAATTGACGTTATCTTCCTCACGAGTTGAGATGGTCTTGGGTTCAGAATCCTTGGAAAATATAGCAGAACTCCCACAGTTTCCCAGCTCTGATTCTCCCTGTATGACTGGCGAAAGTGTGACTAGATTCTGAAGCGCCAACCTGTCGGTCGCTCCTTCCTCCACAACTCATAGCTCAAGGTTGCTGTTTTCGACCTTCTGAGCTTAGACCCTTAATCAGAGGACAATAACTGGCAGCTTTCTAATCTTGAAGGAGCAATCGAACGTCACCGAGAATCTCGGCTAAACTGAGTCGTCCAATATTGTAGAGAAAAATGGACTCAAGCAACTCGTCATTAGAGCCCGCCAGCTCCGCTTGAGCATCGATTGCATCCCTATTGTCTGCCACCCCTTCTGTAAATCGGGTCTGAGCCAGCTCCAATTCCTGTTGGCTTAGGAAAACTTTCTTCTTTGATATCGCAATCTGTTTAAACCGGGACTCCACTTCTTGAATCGCGAGTCTATAGGCCGATTCAAGGTGATTTTCTAGATCGCGTAAGACATATTCTTTAGCCCGTATTCTGGCACCTGCCCTGAGGCTGTTCGCCCGAATCCTGAATCCTTCGAAGATAGGAATCCGAAACGATAGTCCGGCTAACCAGGCATCCTCCTCCTGGCCATCGAAAATCGCAGCAGTGGCCCATCCCCATTCCCCGATGAGCTCAACACTCGGCAGTTTTTCCCTTTTGGCCAACTCGAGGGCGGCTCTCTCCCTCTCTAGTTCCATTGAAGCCCGGCGAAAATCTGGCCTGGCATCAAAGATTTGGGCAATCCCTATACTATATGCATGCCAAAACTGTTCCTTGATCCCATCAAGCGTTTCGAAAGCAATCTTGGAATCGAGATCAATATTCAACAACCGTTTGATCCTCAACTCACTTTCAAGCACGACCGTACTCTGTTGCATGCGTTCCCTCTGGTCAGACGCTAGTTGGACCTCCACCCGAGCCACATCTATTCGGGTCGCAATTCCCGCCTGGAATTGACTTTTTGCCAAGCCAAGCAAGAGAATGTCACGCTCTATATTAGCGTCAAGTAGCCTAACTCGGTGCAGGTTTCTCAAATGTGTGAAATAAACAATCGCCGTCTCGGAAAGAACAAGTTGTACCGCATCTTCATAGTTTATCTCTGAAATCTCATGGTCGAATTTCGCCAGCCGCAAAACTCCTAACCGATTGGGATTAAATAGAGGCATACTCCCGGAGATTTTGGCATAGAATCGATTCCTCGGAGGCGGATTTGGAGAATCGAATCCACGTCCAACATTAACAAACTGGGTCCTATGTTGTGCCGCCTGAAAATCGATAGTCGGAAATAAAGCCGAGCGGGAGGCGAAGACCATTTGAAGAGCCTCTTCCACAACCTCTTGTTCCAACAAGATCCGGAAATTTTCTGTTTCGACCAATCGAAATGCCTCTTCAAGAGTGAGTTCCACCTTCGCCCCATGGGCCTTACCAACTGAAAAGCCTAATAAAAGAAGCATCAGGTAGATGGTACTTCTAAACCAAAAAGTAAGATTTCGAGAGAAGGAGGGTCTCCGCGTATTAATTATCATGTTTCTCAACATATCGGGATTTGTTCACTGCTACAAGACCAAGCGAGACTAACCTTCTTTTTTGTATTTAATTCATCGCTACACAATAGTAGGCCCACAATATCGCAAAGAATGTCCTCGACAATTTTCAAGAAAAGAAGGCTGATTCATTGACTGGGAAACGCCGATGCACATATAGGCGAAGATGTGAAAGAAATAGGCAACGCACAGAAACGGGAATGAAAATCGGTATTGCTCAGATTAACACAACGGTCGGCGATCTCGAGGGAAATCGAAACAGGATCATCAAAAGCTACCGTGATCTGTGTGCTAAGGGCGCCGAGCTGGTGGTTTCCCCAGAACTCGTCATAAGTGGCTACCCGCCCAGAGACTTGATTTTCAAGTCGAGGTTCGTATTGGACAATGAAGCATCGGTCCAACAATTAGCACAAGAAGTTGATGAAGTTCCCCTCTTGGCAGGCTACGTCGCCAAAAATGAATCTGCTAATGGGAGGGATTTTTTCAATGCTTCGGCCTGGTGTGAACGCGGTAAGGTCCGAAAAGTGTCGAAAAAATGTCTCCTCCCGACTTACGATGTATTCGACGAGGACCGCTATTTTCAACCTAGTGACAAACCTCAAGTCGTGGAATACAAGGGCCACCGTATTGGAGTCACGATCTGCGAGGATATTTGGACAGCCCCTTCGGTAAAAACGCGGCGCCGCTACGAGAGTGATCCTCTCAACTTTCTCGAAACGCAGCGACTCGATCTCCTCCTAAATCTTTCGGCCAGCCCCTGGCACTACGGGAAAGACTCGTATCGAGAAGAAATTGTCTTGAATGCCGCAGCTCGATGCCGGTGCAAAGTTGTCTATTGCAATGCGGTTGGAGGAAATGACGAACTCGTTTTTGACGGACACAGTCTAATAGCAGATGAAAAGGGAAGAATTCTGTGTGGCCTTGATGGATTTTCTGAGGAACTGGCCGTATTTGATACCGAGTCGAAAGAGACCACCATCTCCTCGAATTTCCGGCAGTCTGCGATGGCGGATATCCACGACGCTCTCGTTCTCGGTCTTCGGGATTATGCCCACAAGAGCGGGTTCAGGAAAGCTTTGCTTGGGCTGAGTGGAGGAATTGACTCATCGGTGACAGCAGTAATTGCCGTGAAGGCATTGGGTCGAAACAACGTCATCGGGATAAGCCTACCGTCCTCGATTTCCAGTGGGCACAGTCGAGATGATGCGGCTGCCCTAGCGCAGAGTCTCGGCATTGAGTATCAATCGGTGCCCATCGCGAACATTGTGGCCTCAGCCGAGGAAACACTTCGCCCAATATTTCAGGGTCTTCCGCCGGATGTCACCGAGGAGAATCTTCAAGCACGCAGTAGAGGCCTCTTACTCATGGCAATATCAAATAAAATGGGAGCCCTACTCCTTACAACCGGCAACAAGAGCGAACTCGCGGTAGGATACTGCACTCTCTACGGAGACATGTGCGGGGGCTTGGCGGTGATCTCAGATCTCCCAAAGGTCAAGGTGTATGAACTAGCCAGGTGGCTCAACCGCGATGAGGAGATCATTCCAGAAAATTCGATTACCAAACCCCCTTCAGCTGAACTTCGTCCCGATCAGAAGGATGAAGACTCACTGCCGCCTTATGAGGACCTCGATGTGATTCTGCAGCGCTACGTAGAAGAGGGAGAATCAGCTGAAGAGATTGTCGCTGCAGGTTTTGAGGAGGTGATAGTTCGTGATATAATTCGAAAGGTGGATCTAAATGAGTACAAAAGAAAACAAGCCGCCCCTGGTCTGAAAATTACTCCGTTAGCATTTGGGGTTGGACGTCGCATCCCAATCGTCCAGAGATATGTAAGCTAGGAATCTGTCAGAATTTGGACTTCGTAATATTCCTGAACTTCAGATTAAAGTTCAGACACTCAACTCCTAAAACCAACAAATATCGATGACAGTCCGGAACGAAAACATTTGAGGGACCCACAGGAAATGCTAGACCCCGAAAATCGAAATCTGCTTTTTTTATTGTTGCTTGGCCATGTTGGCCAAAAATCACCTTTCGAACAAAAATTCATGTACAAAACTTGACCGGTTCCTAGTATGGAAAAATCCAATCACCTTTTCCAGAGAGCCCTCAATGTTATCCCGGGAGGAGTAAATTCTCCAGTACGAGCCTTTCGCTCCGTCGGGGGTTCTCCTTTCTTTACCAAAAGTGCCGATGGAGCAATACTAACCACTGTTGATGACAGGAAGCTGATCGATTTTGTATCAACCTGGGGCCCCACAATACACGGCCATAACCACCCTCGCATCAAGGCGGCCATCATCGAGGCTCTCGAGAACGGCACTAGCTTTGGGACACCCAACCCTTATGAAGTAGAGATGGCCGAGCTTATAGTTAAGATGGTTCCCTCCGTGGAAAAGGTCCGCATGTGCAACAGCGGCACTGAAGCCACTATGGCCTGTATTCGACTGGCCCGGGGGTTTACCGGGCGAGACAAGATTATAAAATTCGCTGGATGTTACCATGGTCACGTAGACTCCCTTCTGGTAAAGGCGGGGTCAGGAGCGCTTACATTTGGTCACCCGGACAGTGCAGGTGTCCCTCGCTCGATAGCAGAAGAATCAATAATTTGTAGATTCAATGATCTCCAGTCCCTGGAAGCGTCCTTCAAAGAATTTGGGCAACAAATCGCCGCTATTATCATCGAACCTTATCCTGCCAACAACTGTCTCATCTTACCCGAAAATAGATTCCTCCAATCCCTCCGTGAACTCTGTACCTCATACGGGAGCCTTTTAATATTTGACGAAGTGATGACAGGTTTTCGGATTGCCCTGGGAGGGGTGCAGGAGAAAGAGGGCATAGTTCCCGATCTTACCGCTCTGGGCAAGATCATCGGCGGGGGGCTCCCTGTAGGTGCCTTTGGCGGAAAAAGTGAGATTATTGACAGCCTGGCGCCTGAAGGTCCTGTCTATCAAGCGGGTACATTGAGTGGAAACCCGCTCGCCATGTCGGCTGGGATCACTGCCTTAAAACTTCTTAGAGAAGAGAACCCGTATGGCCATCTTGATCAAATGGGTCAAAACTTGAAGCGGGTGATTCTTGATCAGGCTCACTTAAAAGGGGTTCCCCTCCAATTTCCACAAGCAGGCTCCATGTTCGCTATGATTTTCTCTGATAAACCGGTGCGCAATTTTTCCGATACTGCTAAAATCGATCTAAACCGATTCCGGAAAATATTCCATTATGCGCTGGATAACGGTGTCTATCTACCACCTTCCGCATTCGAAACCTGCTTCATCAGCACAGCTCACACCGAAGAAATACTAGCCAAATCTTCCGAAGTTATTTCCATGGGAATTCGATCTCTGTAGTCCGAAAACCTAGCCCAATATCAGTTCTTGAAGCTGATTAAGTGACTTGAGCACTACTTTCCTCTAGAGTCTACCTGCCCATAGTGGAACCGCGAATGACTCGTCGATTCTCCTACTCCAAGAAAGCTATCTAACCCAACGACACTCTTCCGATAATGGATGACATCATATCAGCATGATGATGCTCTTACCCCACTAATCCGTCACGTTTTAAAAGATTCCTTGAAACTCTTTTAAAACGCTTTCTCCCGAGCCAGTCTCTCCACATTTTCCTAAATTGCTGATTCGAAGCCCCTAACTGGCAACTACCCTTTCGAATGAGACGGCACTGTACGAGAACTGAATTGCAGACACTAAAGGGCGCCAGGGTCTTGTTTCGAAGTTTAAGAAACAGCGGGCAATTCTACCTTCTTCTCAACACGTTGAAGCCGATGCCAGCTCCAACGCTGGAATATCTTCTTCATTACATATGAAGCGGCTTGCACAGACATGGTTGTATTTCCGAAAATTGCATAATAAGCTCTATCGAGCGAGCCATAAACTCTGAAACTCATTTATTGTCTCAAAGGTTTGGGTACTGAATTCTTTTTCTGAGAAGGCCTAGTATTCGTGCGGAAATGATTAAGGATCATATAAGAGTAGCAACCCCACCTTCGGAAAGACCTGAGATTATCTATGACGGCGACTGCCCCTTTTGTTGTCGATGGATTGAGCGCTGGAAACTGATTACACGGGACCACATAGACTACAGAATGTCCCAAGAAGTCAGTGACTTGTACCCCGAGATCCCGACGGAGCAATTCAAGTCGGCGGTTCAACTCATTGACCCATCCGGGAGGATCTACTCGGGCGCCGAGGCCGTTTTCCGAGCACTCGCTTGCAGACCACGAAGAAGGATTTGGATTCACCTCTACCTCAGGTCAAAGATTTTTGCTCTCACCAGTGAAAAAGTCTACAGCCTGGTCGCAGGCAACCGCAAACTTGCCTCACGAATCTCCATAGCTCTCTGGGGAAAACAGATGAGTCCGTCGACCTATATTTTTTCTAGCTGGCTCTTCCTCAGGTTACTGGCAGTTGTAGCACTCATCGCATTTCTCTCCTATTGGAACCAAGCTGAAGGCCTGATCGGAGAAAAAGGAATTCTTCCTTTTTCGAACGATCTCCACAACATCGACCGCCACTGGGAGAGAAATGACATGGATTTCTCAAAATTCTGGTACAGACCAACCCTCCTCTGGCTCAGTCAAACCGATTTCGCACTCCACGTTTTCTTCCTCGTAGGCACTATCGCTGCCATCCTCCTTTGCATGGGCATCGCATCCTCTTTCGCTGCCCTTACGATTTGGGCTATATACCTATCGTTAATGTCGGTGGGGGGTGTTTTTTTTACGTTTCAATGGGATATTCTGTTGATTGAAACTATGTTTCTGGCAGTTTTTCTCTCACCAATCGGATGGATCGATCGACTTCACTCCCGTCAGCTACCTTCGCATCTCGCGAGGTGGCTTGTCTGGCTCCTCCTCTTCAAACTCATATTTGAATCAGGGGTCGTCAAACTGACCTATTTCGCTTCAAACGGTGAAAATACATGGCGGAATCTAACGGCTTTAGATTATCACTATTGGACTCAACCTATACCGGCTTGGACGAGTTGGTACATTCACCACCTCCCAAACTGTATGGATCAGATTTCGCTCTGGTTTATGTTCGCGGTCGAGCTCGTATTACCATTCACAATTTTCCTCCCTAGAAGAGTCAGAATGCTTGGGTTCGCCGGCCAAGTCCTATTTCAGCTTCTTATCATTGTATCGGGTAACTACGGGTTTTTTAACCTTCTTACCATTGTCCTATGTATAACTCTAATAGACGATCAGTCGCTTCCTTCCTTTCTTCAGCAAAGGATCGGGAAAACCCATCAGAGGGAAACGGCTTCAAAAGTCGTTTGGATTCCCAAACTTCTTGTCCTGATACCCTTCACCGTCATCGTTCTTTATCTTGGTGTTTTTTACTTGTGCCAGGACTTCCGAGGGAACCGAATCAACTCTGAGAATTCTACCCCTGGATCCCGAAATTCAGTGGGAAGTCTTATTCGGAAGATCCAACCGTTGCACACAGTCAATCGTTATGGACTCTTCCGAGTTATGACCACAAACCGACCTGAAATCATTATTGAAGGAAGCTCCGATGGGATCAATTGGAAGCCTTACATTTTCAAGTTTAAACCGATCGATCTCTTGGAACGACCTAAATTCGCCACACCACACATGCCTAGGCTCGATTGGCAAATGTGGTTTGCCGCACTCGACGTTGAAAGAGGGAGATCCTTTCAAAACTCGCCACCCTGGCTTTCTCGTTTTCTACAGGAAATCGCAAAAAATAACCCGACTGTAATTTCTCTCCTCCAAGAGAATCCATTTTCAAATGAACCACCCCGCATGATTCGGATTCGCCTCTTCCATTACTCATTTACGAACCCACAAACAAAAAAAAATACCGGAGCTTGGTGGGACCGTACACTCTTGAACCGGATTACCATACACATGAGAGTCAACTAGTTACCCATCTGATTTAAATGGATTAGATTCCTTTAGCTGGAATTTTCCGAAAGAGGTTGAGAAGTAGAAAAAACCCGTTAGGAACGGTACCGAGTTTTCGAGTATTGCTTGTCGGGCCTTCCCGAAGAAGCTACTGATGTACTGTCCTGAAGAAATCAGAAACGGAAATTGTTTCAAACTTACTATTGGTGCGATAACTCTCGCCTCAGCTGCTTTTTTTTTAATCGCAGTGATTGAGATCTTCTCCGGTCAACGTGAACTCCAAACCATTAAACTCCGCATACAAGATCATTCGATTATTATCCCAGGAAAGGCAGCTCAAGACCCGAGCACTGGAGGTATGGATAAGCGTGTTATCCACCGCCTGGATTCAAAAGCACCATCAGAAATTTTAGTTTCTCATCCAGCCGCCATCCATCATAAAATTCGGACAGAAATTCCGTCACTGAATCTAGGATCCAACCCATCGAGATTCTCCTCAAATCCCTCGGATCTCGTCTACGAAGAGGAAGATCTCGATACACCCACCGTTCCTCTGGTTCGAATCATCCCTCAATATCCAGAGGAACTAAAAATGCAAAAGATTGAAGGAATCGTTATAGCTTTGATTTCGGTTGACGAAAAGGGCTATGTATACTCAGTCGAAATCGAGAAATCGGCACACGAAGCATTCGCTGATAGTGCAGTTACAGCACTGCTCCGGTGGAGATTTATTCCCGGGCGATCCAATGGAGAATTCGTCAAATTCAGGGCCCGTCAACTCATGCGATTCCGACTCCTCAATTCTAATTTAAGAAAAAAGAACCACGACGATTTACCACAAATTCCAGAGGGGCAAGAGTTCTCGAACAGTAGATATTTTGACAGGAGCACTCGAGGCATAACAATTTTGCAGTAGAATTATAACCATGCTAATCGATTCCGCAATATTGATCATCCTTCATTTCAACCCTGCCAGCAATTTCTCTAATTTAACTCTCTTTTCCAGGTTGATGGCCAATTGATCACGTGTTCCCTGGACTACTTCTTCAGGAGCCTTGGATATGAATGCTTCATTATTCAGGCGAGCCTCGATTCCAGTGGTCACTCGATCAAGATTCTCTAGTTCTTTGCTCAGACGTTCTTTCTCCGCATCAACATCGATTGCTTTTGCGAGATCAAGGTATAGTGTTGCAATCTCGCATGCCACAGCAGGAGCTCCTTCCGGTTCAGATACGGTTCTCTCAAGAGCAGCAGCCCCGATAAGCATCTTGACCGTATCAAGATCTGGCTCAAACAGGTCTTCTCCATCCGATGTGTAGTAAAAGGTAACGTCACGCCGATTAGCCAATCTGTACTCAGCCTTCAAATTCCTGGCAGCAATGACAAACTCCTTGATCCCTTCGATCTGATCCGCCGCGCTAGAATCAATCTTCAAGACTTTGGCAAGGTCATCCGCTCTCTCAATATTAATATCTTCTATAAATCGGTGTTTCCCGTTGTATCCAAGGTTGTTCCAGAGCTCCTCCGTAATATGAGGAATCATTGGATGCATTAAAAGGAGCAACTGCCGAAAGACGAGGTCTTGAACTGCAAGTGTATTACTCCCTGTCTCCTCATTTTTCAGCTTTTCTTTGGACGCCTCCAGATACCAGTCGCAGATCTCTCTCCAAAAAAAATTGAGAAAGGTATGCGTCATCTGCTGCACCTCAAAGCGGGCAAATTGGACCTCCACCTCCTTCAAAGCTTTGACTGTTTGACGAAGAATCCAATGGTCGAATCGACCGCAACGCTGCCAATCGATACGTCCCAGAATCGAATCAAGGGAACCGTTCTCCTTCATCGGGCCCGACATCTGGCGAAATCGACAGGCATTCCAGAGTTTATTGCACACGTTTCGCCCTATTTTTAACCGCTCCTCGGAGAAGAGAATATCCTGACCCGAGGGTGCTATATTGAGAATCCCAAACCGTGTTCCGTCAGCTCCGAATTTCTCGAATAGATCTAACGGGTCTGGGGAATTGCCCAAAGACTTTTGGAATTTCCTTCCCTGACCATCGCGCACCAGACCGTGGACATAAACATGCCGGAAGGGAAGGCGTTCCTGGATCTCTTGGTTCGAAAGTTCTTCTCTAGCGTCACCATAGAGCTCGAGACCAGACATTATCATTCGCGCCACCCAGAAAAAAATGATGTCAAACCCCGTAACAAGAACGTCAGTCGGATAGAATGCAGACAGTTCCTCCCGTTGTCTTTCATTCGGGCTGGGCCATCCCAGGGTTGCGAAAGGCCAAAGGTTGGATGAAGCCCAAGTATCCAACACGTCTTCCTCCTGTTCCCAGTTCTCCGTATCTTCCGGCCCATCGACTGAAACATGCCAATTAGCCGGATCATTGCGATCGCATCCTTTGCGGTACCAAACCGGAATGCGTTGACCCCACCAGAGCTGTCGGCTAATACACCACCCACGGAGATTGCCTAACCAATGCAGGTAGACTTTCTTCCAACGATCAGGGTGAAACTGAATATATCCTTTCTCAACCGCTTTTCGGGCTTCTTCGACCTTTGGGAAATTAAGCCACCACTGGTCCGTTAAGCGTGGTTCAATTGGGACTCCACCTCGCTCCGATATTCCAACGCTATGTTCGTAGGGTTCCTCTCCTACCAGCAAACCCATGCTCTTTAGTTTCGTCACAACGAGATCACGTACCTCCAACCGATCCTTTCCTACAAAGGGTTCACCCGCCAACTCATTAAGGGTCCCATTAGGATTCATCACGTCGAGAACGGGTAGATTATGGCGTTGGCTGATTTCGTAATCAGTAGGATCATGAGCTGGTGTCACTTTGAGCGCTCCGGTCCCGAATTCTCGGTCCACCACCTCATCACCGACTACCGGGATCTTCTCACGAGGAAACGGACGCCAAACGTGACCACCGAGAAGATGCCGGTAACGGGAGTCCTGGGGATGTACCGCCACAGCTGTATCTCCCATCAGGGTCTCCGGACGGGTTGTAGAGATTTCTACGAATGTCCCCGGTGATTCCACAATTTCATAGCGCATCTTATACAGAGTATCTATCTGCGGCGTCATAATGACTTCCTCGTTACTCAGCGCCGTCTGGCTCACCGGACACCAATTGGTCATATATTTCCCCCGATAGATATATCCGCGACGGTAGAATTCTACAAAAGAGTGAAGCACGGCTTGTTCGTACTCCTTATCCATCGTAAAGAGAGTGCGGTTCCAATCACACGAACATCCCAACTGCCGTAACTGATTAAGAATCATGCCCCCATGCTTATCGCTCCATTCCCAACAGCGTTTGACAAAGGCTTCGCGCCCCATTTCCCGTCTCGATTTTCCCTCCTCTCTTAGCGCTACCTCAACCTTAGCATGGGTCGCGATACTGGCGTGATCCATCCCTGGCATCCAGAGAACCTTCTTGCCTTCGAGACGTGCACGCCGAATAAAAAGGTCTTGGAGAGTATTGACCAGAACGTGGCCTATGTGAAGTACGCCTGTGACGTTGGGTGGAGGAATCATGATACAAAAATGATTCTCTGGATGCCTCGGATCCACTGCCGCTTTAAAAGCGTCCCCCTCCAACCAAGTCCTATACCACTTGGCTTCCACTTGCTTCGGTTCGTATGTCTTACCTATTGATGTCATCTGATTTACTTGCAAGAAACAAGGCTCGTCCGACAGACTCCAAGCTGTCAAAGTAAAATATAGCCCTCTTCTCCATAGTTGAAGTTAAAACGGAGGAGCTAGAAAATCGAACTGGGGAAATAGATCTCAGCCATTTTTATGGAAGAACCACTATATCGCCAAATTCTTGGACATGCCGAACACTGGCTCTCTTTCGATCTCGGGACCAAGCGAGACAAGGTTCTTAACGGATGCCGTGAATATCTTCGTCTGGGAAACGATATGATCTACCGCTATCACTGTATGGTGGACAAAGGAATTCAAGTCGCTTTAGCCCGATCCTATGTCATCGATGTTCTCATTGAGAACCTGTTTCGCCACTCCACAAAGATCTACAAGGAAAAACACGGTCCTCTTCCCTATCCCGTCAGCGTCGTCGCACTTGGAGGCTACGGAAGAGCCGAACTGAGCCCCATGAGTGATATCGATATTATGTTCCTCCTCCCCGACAACGTTGTGGCAGGAGAGATCCAAAGAATACAGGAGACACTCTCAGAAAATCTCCTACTCATTCTATGGGACCTCAAGCTTAAGGTCGGGCCTTCGACTCGGACTCTTTCACATACTTTTGAGGACGCTGAAAAAGATATTGAAACCAAGACCGCTTTGCTCGAGTCCCGACTCATTACAGGCCAAAGAAAACTCTTCACAGGATTTATTAGGCAGTACAAGAGATTCTACCGAAGAGCTAACCCAGAGGCATACATCCAAGCCCGTCTCGACGATCAGTTCACTCGGCGAAAGAAGCATCAGAATACGGTCTTCCTCCAGGAACCCGACATCAAGAATGGGGTAGGCGGACTCCGAGACTATCAAAACATTCTCTGGATGGCCGAGATTAAGCTGGGAATCGACAGTATGGGAAAACTACATCATCGAAGGTATCTTAGTAAATCCGAGCACCGGGCTTACACCGCTGCGTACGAATTCCTTCTTCGGGTTCGCAACGAACTTCACTTCCAAAGTACCAGACCAACCGATCTATTGAATCTGGAGAAACAACCCAACATAGCCAAAAAGCTGGGCTACCAGCAAAAAAGTGTTTTCAAGCGAGTCGAAGCATTCATGCGAGATTATTACAAGCATGCTAAAGAAATCTTCCGTATAACCCAGATCCTCGAAGGCCGACTTTTCCCCGAAAGACAAATCACCGCCAACCGGTTGCTCAATAGTAGACTTTCTGAAAACCGAAAACGAAGAGTTTTTGACGGATTTGTTCTGAGACGAAATATCCTCACTCATCTCAATTTGTCAGTCTTTAAAGAGGATCCTGAGCGCCTCATCCGCGTCTTTAGGCACTGTCAACAGCTCGATGCAATACTTGATTTCTCTCTTAGCTCGCTAATTACCGAGTCGCTCCCTCTGATCACCGGTTCGGTCATCCATTCGCCTACCGCTAATCGCAGTTTTCGGGGGATTCTCCAAACTGTAGGCGAAGTTTACCCCACAGTGGCAAAAATGCACGAACTGGGAGTTCTAGAACGATTTTTGCCTGAGTTTTCAGATCTCACCTGTCTTGTTCAACACGAATACTACCATCGTTACACAGCTGACGAGCATACTCTCAATACAATTCATCAACTCGACAGGATCTTCAGCGGTGCATCTCAATATTCACCTGTCTACGTCCATGAAATTCACCAGACCAAGAACCCAAGCATCCTATATCTCGTCCTTCTACTTCATGATATCGGAAAAGGGAAAATGATCTCGGGGCATGCTAAGATTGGTGCCGAAATGGCACGAGCCATCCTCACCCGTCTGCAGATTTCACCAGATGTAATGGAAAGAATTATTTTTCTAATTAGCAATCATCTGGAAATGTGGCGCTTCTGGCAACGCTATGACGTTGAGGATCCAGAAACAGGAAAGGCATTCGCCGACTTTGTGAAAGATGAGGAAAATTTGCGCCTTCTATTCGTTCATACATACTGTGACTCACAGGGCACCCACTCGGATCTATGGAATAGCTACAAAGACGGTCTTCATCGAGGGCTTTTCCATATTACCCTCGATCACTTTAGGGGAACGGCATCCAAGGGTGTCGACGAAGAGAGCAAAGCATCGGTCTCTCGCTCTTGCATTAGAGAAGCCGCTCCTCACATTTCGGAAGAAGAAATTACAGCTCACTTTAATCAACTAACAGCAAGTTATTTTGTCGACAGTGGAGTCGAAGAGATTTCTTTCCAACTCGATATGGTCCACCGTTTTCTTCGTCGCGTAAGGCAAGAGGAGTCTCCAAACACTCTGGTCCCAATCGTGGATTGGCAAGACGATCTCAATCTAAGTATGACTGTCGTCAACATCGCAACTTGGGATAGGCCTGGCCTGTTTTACAGATTGGCTGGCGCTTTTAGTGTCGCAGGAGTAAATATACTTAGCAGCAGGGCGATGTCACGAATGGATTCGATTACGATTGATTCTTTCTACGTTTGTGAACCCGGTGGAGGTTGTGTCCAGGACCAGAAAGCAAGGGATAAATTCCAGTCCAGCCTCATCAGCGCGCTCAAGTACGATAAAGATCTATTACCTGTTATTTTAGAACAGGGCAGGAAAGCTGAACACCCACCTTTTCTGAAATTTGACGAACGTCTCAACGCGCCCATTCCCCACAGAGTCGATAGCCACAAAGATAAACGTCTAAACCGGATCATTGTCGAAATCCAAGCTACCGACCAAATCGGTCTGCTCT
The DNA here is from genome assembly GCA_964542645.1 of uncultured Opitutales bacterium. Classification (GTDB taxonomy): domain Bacteria; phylum Verrucomicrobiota; class Verrucomicrobiia; order Opitutales; family UBA2987; genus Moanibacter. The sequence goes on from CAZIUG010000007.1 coordinate 189,056, forward strand.
ATCGCATAGCCAAAGTCATCTACGACCGCGGATTTAATATCGAGTTCGCCCGAATTTCTACTGAACTCGATGTCGCTGTCGATACTTTCCACATCACCAATATCGATACCCTAAAAAAAGATGATTTCGAAGATCTAAGGAACCTCGAAGCAGACCTTAACAACCTTGTTTCCTGAAGGCGATACTCCACTCCGTATCGCCTTCAGGAAACAAGGTTGTCTCAACTGTATGTTCGCGATCCACTCGCAAAGTGGGCCCAAGATTCGTCGATCTCAGCACCCAAGACAAAATTGATGAAGGACGGAAGCGGGGACAAAAGGGTTTTCGGTTAAGTCGCATATCGGCTTCATGCGGCAAACGGTTACCCTTCTTCGAATTACAGCCAATGCAGGAGGCAACTACGTTCTCCCAGGTTGTCTTTCCACCCCGGTCTCGAGGAATAACATGGTCCAAATTAAGCCCTCGATGAACGAATACCTGACCGCAATATTGACATGTATGGCGATCCCTTTCGAAGAGGTTATGGCGAGTGAATTTCACCTCTTTCATAGGCAACCGATCGTAGTGACTTAGAATCACGATTTTTGGCACGCGAATCGTCAAATCTACAGTTCGAATACTTTTGAATCTGCTAGTTTCTGCGTTTTCATTTGAGAACTCAAGCCAGTCCGTCGCATCCAGCAACCGAAAGTCCCCGTTTTCGGAATGAATTACTTTACCGTGATTCTGAAAAAGAATGGGAAAAGCCCTTCTTGCGCTTATAATATTCACCGCTTGCCAAAGACGATTCAACACCAACACGCGCTCAGACAAGAAGTCTTGCATTTCGATACAAGAATGACTCTCGAAATGGCCCAGTCGAGTTCGCTTCAAAAGTCATACAGGGCTGAATTCCTAACCAGAACCCGAACCAAAAGACTACTTTATCTGTCCATAATGCGGAGTACAAACACTGGTTCGGGTTGTGTCCTGTCGCGAAAACTGATTCGAGGAAAACTAATGGATTAATATAATTAAAATGAATCGACTCAAAAGTTTTCGGGGTATCAGCAAATATTTTTGCACAATCCTTCTCGATATCCCACAATTTCATCCTTTCACACTAAAACGAGACATCTGCCAGCGAAACTCCATGAATTAGTACATCATGCTCACAACCCTTTTGATCATAAGCTGCATTCTCTTTTACCTCGCATACAAATTCTACGGTAACTTCCTGGTCAAACGTTGTGGGTTAGACGACCGTATTGAAACTCCGGCTTGCCGTTTGAAAGACGGGGTAGATTATGTTCCCACTCGGACGTCAGTTCTTTTCGGACACCACTTCTCTTCCATAGCCGGAGCCGGACCCATCGTGGGTCCGATCTTGGCAGGTATCTACTTTGGCTGGGGTCCAACTTGGCTGTGGATTATTGTTGGAGCTATTTTTGTTGGGGGCGTCCATGACTTTGGGAGCTCCTTCATATCTGTGAGAAGCCGCGGCAGGTCGATCGCGGAAACAATGCGCAAAAACATTGGGGAGGGAACTGGTCGGCTCTTCATGATGTTTGTTATTCTAGCCCTTATTTACGTCATCGTCGTTTTCCTCGATCTCACTGCTGTTACATTCTCGAGCAAATCGGAAGTAGCAACTGCATCCGGCTGGTTTATCATCACAGCTCTCGCCTTCGGCATCGTACTCAACCACACTCGCCTTTCCCTAAGGTCTTCGGTCATAATTTTCGTACCGATCACCTTTTTGGGGCTTTTGATAGGCCATATCTTTCCGGCTCCCAGCATCGCAAAAGAAAGTTGGATCTGGCTGATTCTCATCTACTGCTATATCGCCGCCGTTCTACCGGTTCAGGTCCTCCTCCAGCCAAGAGACTTCCTCAGCTCCTCGTTTCTCTATGCTATGCTCGGTCTCGGCATTATCGGGTTAATAGTAGCCAACGCACCGATCAACTTAGTTTTCTATAAGCAATGGGATAGTGCTAAAGCGGGGATGTTGGTTCCCTTCCTTTTCATCACCGTAGCTTGCGGCGCCTGTAGCGGCTTCCACAGTATCGTGGCTAGTGGGACCACCTCAAAACAAATTCGAGTTGAGACTGATATCCGACGAGTGAGTTTCGGTGCAATGCTGGTAGAAGGGGTACTCGCGACCTTCGCTCTTGGATGTGTCGCTGTTCTCTCCGCAACCCAGATTAACGATACGAATACCCCTACCGCCCTCTTCGCCAAAGGAGCCGGGTTCCTAATTGGATCGTTGGGTATTCCAGCTAAGTTAGGTGAGGAATTCAGTCTTCTCGCTGTCAGTACCTTTCTGCTAACAACCCTCGATACCTGCACTCGGCTAACACGATTCCTCATTGAAGAACTCCTGGACTGGCGAAATGCCGCTAGCCGTTATCTCGGAACGCTTACCGTTCTCCTATTTCCCGGCATCCTCGTCTTCAAGTCATTTGACGGCGTACCCGCATGGAAGGCAATCTGGCCCCTGTTTGGATCCACCAATCAACTCTTGGCTGCTCTCGCCCTTGTCTCCTTTATCGTTTTTCTTAAGGCGCGACGTGCAAGATTTGGCTTCGTCCTAATTCCTGCCGTCTTTATGGTATTCATGCCTCTAGTAGCTCTCTTCCTAATGTTAATCGATAATAAACTCGTTACCTTTATCCGGGTAATCGCTCTGTTCATGTTCATCCTTGGGCTTTTTGTCGTAGCTATGTCCGCTAAGTTTGTAGTCAAACCCTTGAAAACAGACATGACAGAAGCCACACGGTCCTAGGATATATGGCAAACCCCTGTGACCAGACCAGAGACCCAGCGATATGATATGGTCCCCTGAAAACAGAATTTACGGCAAGGGCGTATACTTGTCTCTCATTCACCAACCCAAAACCACTGGATCGTAAAATCCAATTATCCTCAGGTCGATATTTACTTTCCTTAAGACAAAACTCTAAATTCTGAAAACTCAAACCCAGCTATGACCACCAAAGTGAACACAATTGTGGTCGGGCAGGGGCTGGCTGGCTCACTGCTTGCCTGGAACTTGATACAGCGGGGAGAAAAGGTTCTAGTAGTTGACAATCGACATAGGAATTCCGCTTCGATTGTTGCCGCGGGGATCATTAATCCGGTTACAGGTCCCCGTCTCGTGCCGTCCTGGAGGCTGGAACAATTGATCACCGCGGCGCGATACACTTATCAGAAACTGGGAAACGAGCTGGGAAGCCAATTCTACTCTGAGATTGAGCTGGTTCGCCTTTTCAGGGATGAAAAAGAACGTCGTCTTTGGATCTCAAAAAAAAGTCAATCCGGCACCAATCGGCACTTGGGAACATTGCGTCAGCCAGGATGGAAACCAGAGATTGTTTCCGATCCTTTCGGAAGTTTCTCTCCCTCAGGAAGTGGTCACTTAGCAGTGGCAAAACTTCTAATTAGCATGCGAAAGTTTTTTCGCGCGCAAGGAAGTCTCTTGTATGCGCACCTCGACTATAATATTCTAAAGCTGACTTCGGATAGTATTAAATGGTCCGACTGGGAAACAGAAAAATTGATTTTCTGCGAAGGGCACAACTCGATCAAAAACCCTTTTTTTCAAAATCTGCCCTTTAAGTCATCAAAAGGAGAAATACTGGAGGTTGAAACGGAAGAAGTAAATTTTCCGCAGTCAATTATCAACCGTGGACAATGGATCCTTCCGATAGGAGAAAACCGCTACCATGCCGGATCAACATTTTCCTGGAATCCTCTGAACTCCAATCCAACCGAGAAAGGTAAAACCCACATTCTGAAAAACTTGGGAGATTTCATCCAAGCCAGGTTACATCTACGTGAACACAGAGCCGGCATACGTCCTGTCATGAAGGACTTCCGCCCTGTTATCGGCTTCCATCCAGAGAATTCTCGGATAGGGATTTTTAACGGTCTCGGCTCGAAAGGTGTGCTCAACGCACCTTTTTTCGCGGATCATTTTGCCTCACACCTTTTGGGGAAAACCAAACTAGACCCCGAAGTAGCTGTGGATCGTTTCCTCTAGGAAACGGCTGGTGGTCTAAGTTTTTCAAAATCCTTCCGCTGAAGGTGAAGTCCGAGACATAATTTTGGTAAACCACAAACTCTGGCGGATTTCCCTGGGCTACAAATCGAAACCTAAAATCTTTACAAGCATCGGTGCGACTGACAGCTTCCAGCCTCAGATTCGGATAGAACCCCGAATTTAAAGTCTGACCAAGAAGAAATCTATCGTTGCCATTCTCGCATCGTACTTCCAAGAACGCCTCTAATCTGATGAATATCAAAGCTTCTATGGCAGAACTTGCCGGCGCCTTTACCCTGAGTTTTGTTGGAGCAGGTTCGATCATCGTTGACAGTTACACTGGCGGTGAAATTGGCTTAATTGGAATTGCGTTGGCACACGGTCTCGCCGTTGCAGTCGCAGTTAGTGCCACAATAAATATTTCGGGCGGACAGATTAACCCGGCCATCACCATTGGTCTTGTAATTATCGGGAAGGAAAAAGTCCCTCAGGCGCTAGCTAATATTGTCTCTCAACTCTTGGGAGCGCTCATTGCTGGTATACTTCTTAAAGGCCTTTTCCCGGCTGAGGCTGCCGCAGCCGTGAAGCTAGGGACTCCCGTCCTTGGTGAAGGAGTTACTCCTGGGAAGGGAATCCTCCTCGAAGTGATTGCCACCCTTCTCCTGGCCATGGCCGCCTACGGTACCATAGTAGGTAAACAAGCTCCAAAGAGAATAGCAGGACTCGGCGTCGGTATGACTGTCACTTTTCTTATTCTTGCAATCGGTCCCCTAACTGGGGCGTGCATGAATCCCTGCCGCCATTTTGGAACTGCAATTATGTCGGGATATCTGGATAATACCTGGGTTTTTTGGGTGGGCCCTATTATTGGATCGGTGATTGGCTTCCTCATCTTTCTCCGGGTCCTGGAGAAAGATGGGGAGAAGAATCAGACGTAGGAGGGTTCTAAACCAACTCAACCGGATCAACATCGATCACATCGATCACGTCTTTATCCATTGCGAACTGTTCTCTTAGCTCAATGAGTGCCGGGACGAAATTCGAAGCACTCTTTGCGAAATACCAAATCTGATACCTATAAAAATCCTTCACTTTTAACCTGGAACAGGGAGCGGGTCCCCGCACTTCGATTCCTTTCCCAAAGCTGGAACGGGCATGCCGGGCCCACTGCTCTGCGTAGAAAGCGATCTTATCCTCATTTCTACCTCGAAACTGGTGTTGAATAAGGTGACGGAAAGGAGGATACCGGTATTCCTGTCTATGAAATAATTCCTCCTTTGCAAATTCGTCGGTTTCCCCTCGACGTGCATATTGAATCGGTTCGCTATGAGGAAGGAATGTCTGCACTACAACCTCGCCGGATCGATCTCCCCGACCCGCTCGACCCGCTACCTGAACGATGAGTTGATGGCACCTTTCCGCTGATCGGAAATCAGGTACTTGAAGTGAAATATCTGCATCCACTAGGCCAACTAATGTCACGTTAGGGAAATCTAAGCCCTTTGCGATCATTTGAGTGCCCACAAGAACATCGATCTTTCCGATCCTGAAATCGGCGAGAATACGGCGAAAATTGTTTTTCTTCTTCATGGTGTCGGCATCGATCCTGACAATTCTAGCTCTTGGAATAATCTTGCTGGCTAGTTCTTCTACCCGCTGCGTTCCATGGCCCTGCACTCGAATGGAGTCTGATCCACATGCCGAGCAGGTCTTTGGTGCACTCTTGAATAGCCCACAGACATGGCAGCGAAGGGTCTCATCTACTCGATGGTAGGTCAGGGTCACACTGCAATGATCACATTCGCCGACATAACCGCACGCAGAACAAAGCAAAGAGCGCGAATACCCCCGACGGTTGAGAAAGAGGATGGTCTGTTCCTTTTTCTCATACCGCTCCTGCATTTTTTCGATTAGAAGACGCGAGAAAAGGGCATTTCTTTTTTTATTGATGCCCTCTCTTTTCATATCCACCACGTGAACGAGAGGTAGTTTTTGATCGTCTACTCGGCGCCGGAGCCTATTCAAACGATATTTTCCAATCTGAGTATTGTAGATAGATTCTAACGCCGGGGTTGCTGACCCGAGTACACAAAGAGCACTACATATTTTCGCGCGATAAACCGCTACATCACGACCGTGATACCGGGAACTGTCAGCCTGCTTATAGGCCGGTTCGTGTTCTTCATCCACGATAATCAAGCGCAAGGAAGAAATCGGTGCGAATACTGCCGATCGAGCCCCAACCACTACCCGTGCTTCCCCGCTAACGAGTGAATCCCAGGCATCTCGCCTCTCACCCTCCGACAAGTGGCTATGCCAAACGGCAGTTCTATAACCACTTAATTCCTCCAACCTGCCTCTCAGTCGCGCCAAGGTCTGAGGGGTTAGCGCAACCTCAGGAACTAAATAGACAACCCCTCCTCCATCTTTTAGGGCTTCCTGCAATACCCGAATATAGACCTCGGTTTTACCCGATCCGGTCACACCATGGAGGAGATGGACCCGGAATTCATCCGTTCTTAAACTCTTAATGAGATCCTCACTGGCCGCGCGCTGTTCCTCGTTTAGTTCAACGGCTCCCACATGAGCTTCTTCGGTCAGCCCAAGATCATCATCATAAGCGACCCGTTTTATATCCTCCTTGAACTCTATCAAAAAACCCTTATCCAAAAGCGCCCGACAACTTGATCCTGGCACTTTAAGGAGCCTTAGAACCTCCCCGCGGGGATATTCACGGTCCTGCTTCTTAAGGAACTCATAGAGTACTGCCTGTCTAGAAGCCTTGCGTCTAAGTTTATCTATCTCATTGCAATTAAGTATCTTACCAACTTTCAAATAGCTTTGGAACTTGGGTCTCATTCCTCGCCGTACCGCAACCGGTATCATTGCCTCTAAAATAGCTTCCACCGAGCTGCCATAGTATCTCTCCATCCACTTCGCTAATGCTAATAAGTCAGGTGTTAGCACAGGACATTCGTAAACAACTTCTAATAGGTTTCTTAGCCGATCCTCACTCACATCCTCCGTCTTCGCCAGCTCCTCCACCACTCCTAGTTCACTCTTTTTTCGTATTGGTATCCGAACCAACGACCCCACCTGTACTTGACTTCCCATCCACCCAGGAACCCGATAGCTTAAGCGCCGATTCACTCCGGATATCGGTACCACCGTTACTGATTTCGGATTTCCCCCGCACATTGCGCTTGCTTTCCCTCCTCCCCTCGTCCTTATTGACTATCTAGTCTCATTCTAAATAAAGCGTGCCTATCCAACCCAGTAAACTCGAGCAACGAGAAAAGTCGAGCGATACGTTTCGCAAGTACCTCTCTCGGAAGGGGCTGCGTCTAACTAACCAGCGAAAGGCAATATTCGACGCAGCATTTAACCATCTGGAACATTTCACGGCAGAAGAGCTACTCGACTTCTCACGCGAAATTGACGACTCGGTGTCTCGCGCAACAGTCTACCGTACTCTACCCATCCTGATCGAGAGCGGGTTAGTAAGGGAGGTGGATATCGGCCGCGACTATAAGTTCTACCAAACCAGCCAAGGCGAAGAGACACAACGGGCTCAGGTCATTTGTCTGGATTGTGAGAAAATTTCCGAAATCGATGCTCCCTTCATGGAGTGGTATTCTAGATCCGTGGCTCAGAAAGTGGGCTTGGAACCTGTTCATCAGCGACTTCAGGTCCATGCCCAATGCATGATCTTTAGAGAGGAAGGTCTTTGCTCTAACCACCGATAACCTGGAAACCTTTCCATTTTCCAGGATACCAGTGGGTAGCTGTCGATCAGTATAGGCCCGCTACGGATGTTTTATGAATCAAGTCCGTCAAAGTCCGGAGAAGTACCAGTTCGAAGTTCAGTTTTTCGAAAGTATCTACCAAAAGAATCCAGCGGATTCATCGGTAGTAGAATTGCTAGCTCATCTATACACTAAATTGGGCCGCATCAGCGATGGGTTGAGGATGGACCGAAAGATGATACGGCTCCAGCCTGAAAATCCGACAGCACACTATAATCTCGCATGCAGTCTGGCTCTCAAGAACCGAAAGTCCGAGGCTGTTAAGGCTTTGAGGGACGCAATCGCGTACGAATACAGCGATTGGGACTGGCTTTTACAGGATCCCGACCTGGAGACCCTACATGATTATTCCCCATTTCAAGATTTACTCGCAGAGTACAAGGTTGAACGCTCGTCTAAACCCCATTTAAAGTAAGGATCTTCGCATGAGAAAGTTCGCTGGCGAACAAGATTTCAATTAGCCTGATTGCGCCGTTCCCCAATATGTACTCATTCTTACGCTGAAGGATAACCTCGCGACACAGGCTGCCCTTTAGAAATTCCTTTTTTACATTCACCAATTCGAAGCTTTTTCCCTTTTCTCCAATTGGTGGCGCCTCCGCCGAAACTGGCCTCCAAAGTTTGGGTATTCCAAAGCCTGAAAATTCGACTTCCCATCCTGTCAAAGTCCCATCCTGAAAGGGCCGCGTCGCCAGAGCAGGATAGCGCTGAATGAAATCTGGGACCACCGAGGTGTTTATTTTGACCGTAAATGCCGTCGGCAATCGAACGATGTGATCGAATGGTTGGCGAACAACCCCATTTTTAAAGTTTACGAAAAACTCTAAGGGATCGAAACCAACCAGGTTGAGTCCATTCCAGGGACCGTGGTGATTCTGTTCTTCGAAGGCTTGCAAATCGTACCATTTTTGAAATTTGCCTGAAAGCATTAACCCCATCTCAAAATGCAGATGGGCTCTTTGGCTCGGAATCGTATAGCCTCCAGATGAATGCCCCATCCTTCCTATTACCGTCCCTGATTCAAGAGTCATTCCTATCTCGACAACCGGACTCACTTCGCTGAGGTGTGCATAAAGAGTATAAACAGCAGGATTCAAATTAGTATGTTCAACAACGATGTACCTCCCATATCGGCTGTTGCCCGGTATGTCGTTAACATGTACCACCTTACCGTCCATGACCACAAAAATGGGATCTAATCCTTCGCCTCTACCGTCTTTCAGCACCGGTTTGAGATCAATACCTTCATGGAACCGTGATCCGGAATTGCGGAAACATCCGTAAAGTCCTGATGCCAAGGTCCCCGATTCGGATGGTTGAACATAACTCGCCACTGGGTTTGATTCCAAAAAAGCTCGGTTCGGAGTCGGCCACACCAAGCGGAGCCGTTCCCCAACACTGATTTGCGCGGACAAGACCAGAAGATGCGTTGCTATGAGAATAAGACCCCAGTGACGGTAAGAATTGTCCACAGCAGCATGTTTTACCCAAATTCGAAACATAAGGGATAGAAAGTATCAAAATTCAACGACTCGTTTCCAACTTTCTAGTTGACGATCAGGACGGAGAAGGATCCCCAACGCATTCTCGTCCGAAGAATGAAGCTAGAAGGACCAACCCTAATTCTCTGACCGCTCCAAACAGAGAACACAGAATTAGGTTTATCATTCCAAAAAGGTTTACTCGTTGAAATGAGATGTCGAGCTAGTTCCCGAAAAACTCGCAATTGCTTCATCGAAAAAATTGTCAACCACTTCATGTAAAAGAAGAAAATAAATTATTCCTGCCCCCGCCAGCATTGGACCGAAAGGAACCTGGCAACTAATCGATCGGGGAGACTTTTCGTCCTTTTCCTCCGTCTTTACACCGGCAAATTGACCCCTGAAGGAAACTGTCGCTTCCTCCTCGGACTTGCTGCTTAAATCCCTTTTCTGGAAAAGATGAAAAAAGGAAGAGATTAGAATACCGGCACTACCAATCACAGCCCCACCAAAAAGGGAGAAAACCGCTCCCTGCCACCCGCAAAAGGCGCCTATTGCTCCTATCAGCTTAACATCCCCGAATCCCATTGCTTCCTTCTTCATAAGCAGTTTTGCCAGAAGGGCAATCGATAGGACCAAAGCAGAACCGACAAAGGCTCCCTCAATCGAAGCGATGAACGATCGCAAGTTATCGGCCAGAAAGAGGTCTCCGCTGAATCCATGCAAAGAAGAAAAAATTATGGAAAACACCGTCCCTACAATGAACCCACCGATAGAAAGTCGATCCGGAATGATCATATGGTCGAAATCGATGAAACCAGCTGCGATCATTATGGATCCGAAAATCATTCCACCAAGAGCAGTGATGGGTTCCAATAAGTACCAGCAGCAGAAAAAAAGGACTGCTGTCAGAACTTCAACCCCGGGATCGCGGACACTCAACCGGCTTCCACAGCATCGAGCCCGCCCACAAAGAATAAACCAGCTGAGTATCGGTATATTGTCCCTCCACGCAATAGATTTGCCACAAGGACAGTGGGAACACGGCGATAAGACCGCCTCTCCCGCAGGGATACGATAGATACAAACGTTAAGGAAACGCCCAACAAATGCACCCACCACAAAAATGAGACTAGGAAATCCCCAAGGAACACCTTGATGTAACAACACAAGATGCTGGTAAAAATTAAGTAAGGGAAACTCTTCATTCATCAGGTTTTAAATTCCCTTTGGCGACATTGATACAGGTTCCCGGACTTGGAGATTCCCCACTTCGGAAATATCTTGACCGCTATTTTGGTTTTTTGGCACGCTCAAAAACTCGTCGGTTTTAAACGGAAATAAGCCTTTGCCCAAATCTTTCTCTTCCTCCACTCCTACAGTCCTACAGTCCCAAAATCTGGGGATTTTTTGTAAGCCCTCAAACATGCGTACAAAAACCGAGGATAAAGAAAATATTAGTTGGATCTGATGGAGCGCCCCCTTTTATACTGCCCAATACAATGGCGTATCATCTCCGCTAAATTTCCGTTCTTAGCTACTTCCGCTAGTTTCAATCCTTTTCGGGCGGTCTCAACCGCCTTCTCGAATTCACCATTCTCTGCCTGAGCCGCAGCCAAGACATGGAGAAAATCAGCATTTTCTGGGAACCGCTTGACCATTATTTGAGCGAAGCGAACCGCCTCTCCTCCATTACGAGCTTGGGCGTCCTGTGTCGTTGCCAAATTCCATGCTAATTCACGAAGCATTTTGACATTGCCCGAATCACGCTCTAGCCCTTCCCTGAGAGTCTCCGTCGCCTCACTTCTTCTCCCAGCAATATCGAGGGCGAGACCGAGGATAGAGTACCCCTCGAGAATGTGGGGATCCGCGTGGACCTGCTGTCTAAGCACCCTGATAGCCGTATTGATCCGTTTCTGCCTAGCCATAAGTTGAACATATTTCGACCGCGCCACCACAAAATCAGGATCCAGTTTAATCGCATATTCATAATGTGCTGCTGCAGCTTTAAATTGTTTTCTTTCCCGAAGCAAATCAGCCAACATATCGTGCCCCATAGCGCTAATCGCTTTAACTTTTATCCACTTTTTAGCCTCAACGATCGCAGCATCAAAATTCCCCTCATCTCTGAAAATTAGAATGATTTGTCTCCTCGCTTCAACATGCCTAGAATCGATTTGCACAGTTTTACGAAACTGTTCAATCGCACGATCAATTTTACCAACCTTTTTGAGAACAAGACCATAGCCAAACCGGGTGTCTGGATCCTCTGGATGATCGAAAATAAGATCTGCGCCATACCTTTCCGCTTCGCTTAATTTCATCTGTTTATAAAGGAAATGCATGAACTCGGTTCGCAACTCTATTGCGTATGGATTAGATTCAAGGGCCGCTTGCAAATGCCTTCTCGCTTCCGTAAATTCCCCTTTTTCTGAAGCAATCGAACTCAATGCCATACGTGCTTCTCGATCATGCGGATATTCTGCAATCAAGACCCGTAACACATCTGACGCTCCTGTCCTATCGCCGATCCGATTCAGCAAAAGACCAAATCGAAACTTCAAGTGCCGATCCTCCGGCCTACGTAACAATGCTTCCTTATAGGTTTTGGTAATATCATTCATTACCCCTGAATCTATTCTACCCAACCGCACAATCCTACGCTTCCGAAGACCCTGTCGCCTCACATAACCAAGCTGATCGGTGAACGGAGGCTTGTTAAGCAAGCTATTGGCGAGAAGTTCGAGCAACCCTAACTGATCCCACTGAGTAAAGGCTAACTGCCTCGCGGTTTCCTCTACATCGGGAAGGTCGATCCGCCCATCTCCAACTCGATCAATTATCTCTTTAGCAAATGCTCTGGCTACGACATTATTCCCAAGAAAGGAAAGATGTACATGGTCGTAGAAAAAGGCATCTCCAGGAATTCCCTGAACCGACTTCGGATGATCCGCCAGCACCTGGGCACCGTCCACCAGTCCGGCATATTCAACCGATCCATCTATTGCAACTTTGCGAATAATCGCGTTGATATTAGAGTCGGATCGAAAACGTAATGCATCGAGGTCTCTCGATTTCTCAACTGCCTCCCGAGCGAGTTCTTCCTCGCCTTGTTCCAGATAACACCGCCCCAACATGTAGTAACTTTCAGCGTAACCACCGTCAATTTGATTGGCTGCAACAAGTGAAGAGATCGCTTCGCGGAACTCTCCCGCAGCATAGTGATCAGATCCTGCGCGAAAATATTCTCCCCACCTCTCTCTTTCCATCCCAGTCAAAATCGTATCATTCACCGATGCGAATGGCGGTTGATCGAACAGGTTGACCCCAATAGTGGAAAAGATCGCAGTGCAATCATTCGACTCAGACAAATTGAGAATATCCCGCAAATTCGCTTCCAAATGTCTGTAGGAAAGCTGTAACCGAGGATCGTTTAGCGGAACCGTGTTCTGCAGAAACATCTCCATGCCCCGCCACCCTCCTGAAGGAGGCTTGTGCGCTCCCATAGCCAAAGACAAAAGCTGGAAAAGTCGGGTCGATTTCAGAAGTGTGTTTGCCCGGATAAAGGTCAGATTGCGACTGAATTCAGCAAGGACGGTCCCGGGTCCATAGGGCCCCACCACTTCGTTGTTTCCAAGATAAAGGACAAGGAAATCTGGTTTGTATTTCAAACAGGAACGCGCGATTTGTAGAACTACATGAGAATTAATCGCTGTAATGGCCGCGTTAATCACCTCGAACTTCCGATTCGGATAAGCCTTTTCAAGCATCAGTTCAAGCTGACGCCCAATCCCGAATTCGGATCCCGGGAATCCCTGCGCCGCAGAACCCCCTAGGACAAAAATTCGTATGGTTCCCTCTGGCTTTTCCGCCGCAAATTTTACCGGCAACATCGGTCTCGCCATGGACCATGGGAAATATCTGAAAGTGAATGCGGGATTATTTCGGATCGTACCCTCATTCTCGAGAAAAACCTGAGAAGGATAACCAAACCCAAACAGACGCAGGCATCCCTCTATCGCCACAATAAATACAACCGGCACCAAGACTGTTAACGCGACCTTAAGAAAGGTGGATCTTAATCGCTTCATATGCCGGGGGAGGGAGGGACTTTCAGCCCTGCTCATTTAAACCTCCTAGAGGATCGCTGTTAAATCGTCTGCTATTCTTCCGAACTTCCTCGAGAAGTGTATCCACGTAGTCCTGAATCTCGAAAAATCGGCAGTCGGCATTCCCCAATTTACCTCGATTCATTTGCCCAAACTGATCCCAAAAACCTCCTATCTGTTCGCGGTTTAACGCAACATAAGGCGCTTCAGGATCACTCTTTAGCCACTCGTTCCAAATTATAACCTCTACAAGGTGCACATAAGTCGATGACCCGTAATCCACCCCCAGCATAAGCAGCTTTCCAGACCGTCTATAAGCACGCACCATCGGCGAATGGGTCCCGTACGTCTTTCCCCAAGGCGGTTCGTCCCATGGAGATTTCCAGCCTCCATTACTCGTGTGGTCCGCAACAATCTTTGAGGCCCCAAGTCCCCGTGCCGCAACAGAGTGGGAATAGTGGTCCGATCGATATGTTCCAGGCATAAGCCGGAAAAACTCAGTAAGCCAACCGACGGTGGAAGGTGTCCTCTCAAGATTCCAGGCCATAGCCCGCCGTTCTCGATCTATCAGGTTGAAAGAGGGCATTAGAATGAGTCCTGATGGTCCCACTGCTCTTTCTAATGCCTCAATCACCGTGCCGGCTCCTCCTGCCACTAACCCCAAACTTTTGAATGAAGAATGAATAAAGAGTATATCGCCCTTGACGATGCCTAACTTAACTAGGTCTCGCATCAGAGAATCGGAGCTATGAAGATGGCTATTTGGCATTATGCTATTGCCACGCGGATCATGACAGCATTGACTCACCAGCCTTTCTTCTGGGCAGTCGAGCTAATTCGATCCAGTGGCTCTTTAAGGATTAAAAATTATGACAAAAAGATTCCGAGCAGGGGTAATTGGACGAACCGGTCGAGGAAATTATGGGCATGGCCTCGACAGCGTTTATCTTCAGACAGATGACATTGAGATTGTTGCAGTAGCGGATGACGATGTACAAGGGTTGGAAGCAGCAGGAAAACGATTAGGGGTCTCAAATCTTTACCCAGACTTCCATGAGATGCTGGAAAAAGAACGATTCGACATTGTTAGCATCTGCCCCCGCTGGGTCGCACCCCACCTAGAAATGGTACAAGCGGTAGCTGCAGCAGGGGCTTGTGTCTTTCTGGAAAAGCCTATGTCGCAAACTTTGGCCCAAGCAGACGCAATGATTGAGGCTTGCGAACAAGCACGGGTTACAATCGGAATAGCACATCAGGGTCGTATGCACGCTGCGGTGCATCACGCAAAAAGACTCCTCCGGGAAGGCGCAATTGGGGAAGTCCTCAGTGTGCGAATGCGTAGCAAGGAAGATACCCGAGGCGGAGGAGAGGATATGATGGTACTAGGAACCCATCTATTTGACACCCTCAGGTTCTTACTCGATGTGAATCCAACCTGGGTCCTGTCTCATGTTACCACAGAGACAGGGCATCCTGTAACCAAGACTGATGCCACAGATGGCCCCGAAGAACTGGGCCTAATTGCAGGGGACCGCATCCATGCAATCTATGGCCTTGGGAATGGAGTAACAGCTACCTTTGAGTCGCGGCGGAACCAGAGCGACGCCTCTGGCCGCATGGGACTACAGATATTCGGTAGCGAAGGGATCATGGCGGTTTACGACGGCTCCCAACAGGTACGTATTTATGAAGCTCCTTTCTGGCGACCTGATCGGACTGCCCCCATTCGTAATGTCAGCGAGGAGGCCTTGGCCAATCTACCTTCCGAACAGAACCGAAATTCGAAGGATCGCCAGATGGTTGCCAATGAAGCTATTGTACGAGAGATCCTCACGGCAAAAGAGGAAGGACGTCGCCCTTACAACAGCGGGCATGACGGGCGCTGGGCTATGGAGATGATACACGGTGTTTATGCTTCACACCTACAAGGACGAAAAGTTGAGTTACCGTTAGCAAGTCGATATCACCCGTTAGCATAATCCGATCCCAACGGCTGATATCGAAATCGGTGCTAAAAATACCAGAAAATCTATTTTGTTCCAAACGCTGCACATGACTACAAGGCTAGAACCAGACCAAAGAAGATCAGTGAGGTAACCGCTATGCCCATAATTCAAGCTTCCAGTCTTTTCCCATTCGCACAGGCGATCTTTGAAGCAACCGGCCTTCCCCCAGAACAGGCCAGTGCCGTCGCTGATCATCTTGTCGATGCGAACCTCGTTGGGCACGACTCGCACGGGGTAATGCGGATTCCAACCTACGTCGAAGAGCTGATCAAGGGTAGGGTCAAAGCATTTGGGAATCACGAGGTAGTTCGAGAAACAGCAGCCTCTCAGGTGGTCAACGCAAGGCAAGCTTTGGGTGTTCCCATGGCAAATTATGCCATGGACTGGTCCGTAGCTCGGGCCCGAGAGAAAACGTTTGGAGCAGTAGCGGTCCACCAAGCAGGACATATCGGCCGGCTCGGAGCCTATCCTCCCATAGCCGCAAAAAAGGACTGCATCGGGGTGGTGATGCTGAACGGTGGAGCGCCCTTCGCCGCGCCCTTTGGAGGCACAGCGCAACGTTTGCCTCCCAATCCAATATCCATCAGCGCACCCAGTGCAGAAGGAGCACCCCTGATGCTAGACATGACTACTAGCATGGTAGCAGGAGGCAAGGTCCGACTGTACCACGCCGTGCAAAAACCTGTCCCACCTGACTGGCTTATCGGAGAAGATGGCGAACCTGTAACCGATACCAACCTCTTCTATGAGGAAAAAGCGGCAATGCTTCCTTTAGGAGGATCTGTGGGACACAAGGGATATGGCCTTGCCATAATGATCGACGCGATTGCAGGTGGCCTCTCATGGGCCGGTTGCTCCGCCGACCCGCCAACGCGGGGTGGTAGTGGATTTTTCACTTTGGCAATCGACATAGCGAGCTTCATCGATGTAGCCGAATTCAAGAAGGAAATCTCGCGCCTCTCAAAATGGATCAAGTCTTCCCCAAAGGTTCCAAATGTGGAACAAATTTATCTTCCGGGGGAGATTGAGGAAGCCCGGCGAAAAGAGAGGGAAATTAATGGTATTGAAATCGACGAAGTCACTTGGGGAGAAATTCTAGCTACCGCGGAAGAACTGAATGTGACGGCGATAGAGTAACCATAATAAGATTTTCCTTTTCGACCACCTGAAATCCAACCATTTGTCTGCGTTCTCGTTCTTTTGCTTCTGTCATGCCACAGACAAGGACGAAGAAGAACATGGGAAAGGGCCAATCCTTGATGTCTAGAAAACCCAATATCCTAATTCTTATGGCCGACCAAATGCAGGCGCGTGTCTTGGACCACGATCACGTCTGCCAAACACCCTATCTGGACCGTCTGGCCACCGAGGGAACTCGTTTCACACGTGCCTATACTCCCAATAATATCTGTTCACCGACCCGAGCCAGTATTATGACAGGACTAATGCCGCATAATCATGGTGTCCTTGAGGTCCTCTACCCAACCCCAGATTTACACGTCTTAAGATCCGACAAGCCGCACTTTGCCCAACGCCTGGTAGAAACAGGATACCGTACAGGATATTTTGGAAAGTGGCACGTGGAACGAACCAATGAATTGAATCAGTTCGGCTGGCAAATGGATGGGGGTGAGAAAAACCAATTTTATAGAAATCTTGCAAAGGAATTCAATGCATCGAAAACCGAATTCGACCCGGCTGTTTTTGTCGAAGAACCCTACGGTTACGGACCTCATCTATTTTGCGGAGTCACCGATCGTCCTGCTAACGAGAGGGCTATGGGGCTGACAACCAACCTCGCCCTGAATTATCTTCAAGACGCAGTAAATCAGGATGATCCTTGGTGTTGCTTTGTCAGTTTTCAAGAGCCGCATGATCCCTACGTCACCGACCGTCGGCACTACGATTATTACGCAAGAAAAACAGTCCAACCACCGCCCAATGCTGACGACGATTTAGAGGACCGGCCCGCACTTTACCGGCGAGCCCAGGGAATCTGGCGTCAGTTTAGTCAGGAGCAAAAAAACGAAGCACGCGTTTGCTACTTTGCCTCTATAACCGAACTCGATGCTCAGTTCGGAAGGCTACTGAATTTTTTAGAGGAACAAGAAAAACTTAGTGAGACTATCATAATCATGTGCGCCGATCACGGCGATTTACTTGGAGCACACGGGCTGTTTTTTAAAGACATCTCCGCTTTCGAGGAGATTTTTCAGGTTCCCCTGATCATCAAAGGGCCAGGGATTGCTCAAAACTCAATCTGCGAAGGTCGAGTTGGTCTACATGACCTATGCCCAACAATACTCGAACTGGCCGGTTGCGAAACCATCGGTACACCCGATTCTCGGTCCTTCATTGAGCTTCTACGCAATCCAAACTCCATAAATGCGGAATGGACCCGCGGTTATGCGGAATACTACGGCAACCGGTACCGCCTAACCCAACGAGTGGTCTGGGAAGGGGATTGGAAGTTTGTTTTCAACGGTTTCGACTTCGATGAGCTCTACAATCTGGCAGAGGACCCTTTCGAAATGAAAAACCTTGCTCCTGATCCCGTCTACCGGGAGCAGCACATAAGAATGATGCAACTCTACTGGCGTTACGCAAAGGAGACCGACGACGAGCCACTTGTCCGGACTCTTTACCCCGCTTTGAGATTGGGTATCGTCGGTCCCCTTGCGGAAGATTAGTTTTATAACCTGTAACACTGAAACCTCCGCTCCATCTTCATTCTCCGCTCTTCCAGCTCTGAGGGCCAGGATGAGGAAGCTGTAACGTCAGTCGTAAATCGGGTAACTATAAGTAGATTCCGTGACCACCCATGGGATATTCAGGCACCATGCAATTCTTCAATTAATCTCAGCTTTTTAATACAATTCCAAAACCCAAAATAAAAGTTGCTTAAATCCGATTTCTCTAAACCTTAGACTCAGCAGCAAAATAGCCTCCCCCGGACCACCTAAAATAGGTTTTATTTCATGAAAATCACTGCAATCAAGCTTTCCATCCTAGAGAGTCCTGACGAGGACAGAATTTTTGGACTTCACAATGTGCCGGGGATGGCACGTATCCGCTGGACCCACAGTGTTGAGAAGACCCAACCGGGATTCGTGCAAGTGCTACACGTCGAAACAGATGAAGGAATTGAGGGAATTGTCACGGTAGGCACCCAAGATCTTCGGGCAAACCTTGAACAGTTAAGAATCCTGGTCATCGGCGAAAATCCGCTGGATCGTGAACGGATCTGGCAGAAATTGCACCAAGGCACTCGTTGGGTCTATCGGCATCCAGGCTGGTTTGCTGCCCTGGACAACTGTTTGTGGGACATCGCAGGGAAAGCAGCAGGCCTTCCGGTCTACCATCTGATTGGTCGTGTTCGCGAGTCGATGCCCTGTTACCTTAACATAGGTGGGGCAACTATCGAGAAGGCGGTAGAAGATGCAGAGAAGGCGGTAGAGGAAGGATTCCCTGCAACCAAGGACCATTTTTACCACGACGTGGCTGAGAATATCCGCTGGCTTACCGCCATCCGCAAGGCCGTCGGTGAAAAGATCGATTGTATGCACGATCCGGTCGCCATTTACACCTACGAAGAAGCAGTCCGAATCGGACGCGCTCTCGAAGAACTAAACTATAGATGGCTTGAAGAACCCCTTCCCGAAAGGCTGCTTAACCGGATGCAACAACTTTGTAATACTCTCGATATCCCAATTTTAGCACCTGAAACGATGATGAATGATGTGGACCTCTCAGCACAGTGGCTAATTTCTGGTGCCACCGACCTGATTAGGGTAACTGCAGTACATGGAACGACATCCGCACTAAAACTCGCCCATCTCGCTGAAATGCACGGGACAACAGTGGAAATTAATGGAAACGGTGGCCTTTATGGTCTCGTCCATGCTCACCTCCTGTCGGCGATCTCGAATACTAGTTACTACGAATACTTTAGGGGTGGGAACAGCGACGAAAATGGGAAAGAGATTGGCCTAGAGAATCCGGTAGTTCCCATTAATGGTCATATTAAAGCACCTGACGGTCCCGGCTGGGGGGCAGTGTGGGATTTTGGTCGATTTAAAAAGAAACTCGTGGCTACCTATTGATCGCAGTCAACTTGTAATTCTTAGAGTCTTATAGCGATTCTTGTGGCTCCCGACAGACAGTGGCTGTGGATTTTGGCAGGGCCTTAACCAGTTTCTTCGTTTCGAAATAGCTGATAACAATATCATTGTGCAAGATCTACCTAACATCTTGGTAATCATGACGGATCAGCAACGGGCTACCGCCAGCCATCTTTATGGAAACTCGTTCTGCCAAACACCTGAGATGGCCCGACTAGCTAACAGTGGTGTGCTTTTTGAGAACGCGATTACACCTCATCCCCTATGTGTTCCAGCCCGTGTTTCTTTTTGGACTTCTCAGTTTCCCCGCTCCCACGGAGTAAGAGGAAACGAGACCCTGATGCCAGAAGGAGCTGTCCACGCATTTCAGATCTGGAAGCAAGCAGGTTATAAAACTGGATTAATCGGGAAGAACCATTGCTTCGAAACTGAAGAAGATCTCCGTCTTTTTGATGTTTGGAACAGTATCGGACATGGAAACCGTGAGACCGAATTAACGCGCGGTATGCCCTGGTACCGGCCCGCTGATGGGCGAATACGCGTACAGGACCGGATTACTCAAATGAAGCCGCAAAACCACCGTGCCTCCTACGCCGTTTCCGATCTCCCACTGGAGGACCACTCATCCGGATTAATCGCTGGCCAGACCGTGCACTACCTTGAAAATCATCGCAACGAACCATTCGCTCTCTGGGTTTCATTCCCAGATCCACATGAGCCTTGGATGGTCCCAGAAAAGTACGCTTCGCTGTTCCCACCTGAAAGCATTGACTTACCGCCATGGCGCCAGGGAGAATTCGCTGACGAACGCTCCCCGGAACGCAACCGTGTCCTCTATCAAATGCTCGGACTGGACGGAGTTCCGATCGAGGACATCTACGGAATGTCATCTGTGTATTTTGGAATGGTGCGTTTCATAGATGACAGTTTGGGAAAGATTCTCGATGCACTTGAAGCGCTCGGATTGGAGGAGAAGACAATTGTAGTTTTCTGCTCTGATCACGGCGATTTCATGGGCGAGCATCGCATGCAATGTAAAGGCGGCGTGTTTTACGACAGTCTTACAAGAGTGCCGCTAATCGTTTCCTGGCCCGGAAATGTGAAGCCCGGTGTAGTGGAAAGCAGCATGGCGAACCTCACCGACGTTGTACCAACCCTTCTCAGTCTTCAAGGCATCGAAATTCCGTCCTCCATGCATGGCATGCCTCTTCCGGTCGTAACCGATACAAACCCTAGAGAAGCGACTTTTTCTGAATACGGAGCCGGTGGTCCTCCTTTCACCATGGCTGATCTGGAACGTTTCCCCAAACCTTGGGGGAGAGAGACCCTGATAGATTCGCTGCGATGGCGCGAAGCAGAAGGGAGGAGAAAAATGGTGCGCACGAGGGAGTGGAAATACGTGCACGATCCTATGGGAGATCAAGATGAGCTCTACAATCTGGACAAAGACCCATGGGAGTTGGAGAACGTCGCGAGAGAAGAAACCAATATGGATATACTTACAGAGTTGAAACTGCGCTTGGTCAACTGGAGCATTGGAACCGAAGATTCAACACCTGTTCCGCCGCCAGGTATGGAGCACTATAGACCCAACTAAACCGGTATTCCTGAACTTTGTTTTGCTTTCTGTTCTGTAATACCCTCGCCTTATACAGATTCACCCTAAGCTTACCTCCCTGGCAAAAAGATCCGCTACATACCCGCTCGCTAGCGGTAATAATCTCTCCACTTCGAACTAGAAGCTTGGGAGTGCCAGTTTTTACAACACTATGCTTTAATAATTTGCATGCGCGCAGGGGCACCTATTGCCTCCAAACGTCTCCCTCGCCTTGTGCAAACCAACGGGAAGTAATTACTTTCTGCTGAGTATAGAAAGCTACTCCTTCTTTTCCTTGAACATGTAGGTCGCCGAAAAAGGAGGCATTCCAACCTGCAAATGGAAACATCGCCATCGAAGCAGGAACCGCTACGTTTATGCCAACCATTCCAGTTTTAACCCTGTGCTTAAACTCCCTGGCTAACTTCCCAGATTCTGTGTAAATCGCAGTCCCGTTACCAAAAGGAGATCGGTTGGCTATTTCCAATGCCGCTTCAAGGTTATCCGCTCGCATCACATTCAGGACTGGTCCGAACACCTCTTCGCGATTAAGCGTCATTTCCTGTTCAACGCCATCCACTAAGGTAGCTCCGACATAGTAACCATTGGGCGCTTCTGGAACCTTAACGGAGCGTCCGTCGCTCAAGAGTTTTGCTCCTTCCACTTCACCGCTGGCAATGAGACTGTTTACTCGGTCCCGGTGTTTACTTGAAATGACTGGGCCCAGATCCGGCTGAGGCATCCGGTCAGTCGGACCGATTTTTACGCTCTCGGTTGCCAGCTTCAAAGTCGGAATTAGCTCTTTTGCTGCCTCGCCTACAGGGATAGTAGTGGAGCTGGCCATGCAACGCTCTCCCGCACACCCAAAGGCTCCGCCAGTAATTCCCTCCACCGATTTGTTGATATCAGCGTCAGGCATGACGATGGTGTAATTTTTGGCACTTCCATTTGCTTGAACACGTTTCCCGTGTCGGGTTCCGGTTTCATAGATATACTTGGCCACGGGAGTCGAACCAACGAATGAAACGGCCTTGATATCCGGATGTTCAAGAATGGCGTCAACCGTTTCGACAGCGCCATGGACAAGATTGAGAACGCCCTTAGGAAGTCCTGCCTCAACAAGTAATTCAATAATCCTAATAGATGAAAGAGGAACCATTTCACTCGGTTTAAAGACGAATGTATTCCCGCAAGCAAGGGCTAGGGGAAACATCCACATTGGCACCATAGCAGGAAAGTTAAAAGGTGTGATGCCAGCACAAACTCCCAAGGGTTCAAAAAAAGTCTCACAGTCGATTCCAGCGGCAAGATTTTCAATCGTATCCCCAAATAACAAAGTGGGAATCCCGCAAGCATACTCGACATTTTCCAAGCCCCTGTAGAGGCCACCTCTCGACTCTCCCAGAGTCTTTCCATGTTCCCGAGTAATGAGCTCGGCAATTGAGTCAAAGTTTTCCTCCAATAGGCTCCGGTATCGATAGAAAAGTCGTGCCCTTTCCACCGGAGGGGTCTGACTCCAACCAGGAAAAGCTTCCTTTGCTGCCTCCACCGCAGCATCAATCTCAGCTTTTCCGCCCATGGGCATCTCGGAGAGGACTTCCCCCGTTGAAGGATTTTGAACTGGAACCCTTTCGATCTCCTTCGAATCAATCCAATCCCCATCGATCAACATAGGGCAGGGGAAAAGCTCTGTGGCTACAGCACACATTGTCCTGATTCCTTTAATTTCATTACGATCACAAATCCTTCTGGTTTAACCATGCATCTCCAGCCGACGTTAGGCGTGAAGATCTTAATATGCGAGAAGAAATCCCATACTGTGGATCACAAAAAGGTTCGATCCGAAAATTATCTTCCCTCGATTTGTCGGTGCCGATCTCAACAATTAAAGAGGGGATTTATCTTAAAATCGCCTCCAATACCCTAATTCGTTCTAACGTTCTTAAATCAATCCTAGAAAGAATCGGACATCCCTATGTCGATTAGAACAATACTGCAAGAGACGGTTGACGTAAGGATGTAGATAGTTTGAATCAGGCTATATGTCTGAATTTGAAAAGAAAACTGTAATTGTCACTGGTGGGGCTCAGGGGATTGGTCGTGGAATCTGCGAAGCCTTTGCTAAGGAAGGCGCTCGAGTCCTTTGCGTTGACGTGAATGAAGAGACAGGAACGGCCTTGGCGCAGGATCAAGAAGCCGCAGGGAAAGGAGAGATCGTTTTTCAAAAAGCGGACGTTTCAAGCAACGATGGTTGCAGAACCGTAGTTGAAAAGGTGTTAACAAATTGGGGCGGGGTAGACATTCTCTGCAATAATGTTGGGATCCAGCCTCACGACTCTTATCTTCCGGCTCATGAGTTGCCGATTGAGGCTTGGGATCGTATTCTTGACGTGAATCTGAAGAGTTTCTTCCTGATGACAAGATTGTGTATTCCTGAAATGAAGAACCGTGGCGGTGGGGTTATAGTTAATACCGCAAGCGTCCAAGGACTTCAGTCGATGAAGGGGGTCTCTGCCTATGCTGCCAGCAAAGGGGGCATCCTTTCTCTAACGAGACAGCTCGCGCTGGAGTACGCCAAGGATAATATTCGTGTTTTGGCTATTAATCCCGGAACAATCGAAACGCCTCTGGTTCAGGAAGCCGCCGAAGGTACAGGAAAGAGCCTTGATGAAATGAAGCAGATTTGGGGCGCAGCTCATCCTTTGAAACGAATCGGCCAACCCATCGAGATCGGTAATGTTGCTGTATTTCTTGCGAGTGAAAAATCCTCGTTCATGACCGGAGAACATGTCTGCGTAGATGGTGGAATGATGGCATTGGGAGCATGGGCATAGCGAGAATCAGATGGATTGGCCATGTTCTCTAAGAAAAAATGAATCTTCCACAGTCCGCCGGCTCTCGTTTTTGGGATGCTCTGGAAGAGGAAACTCCTCTCCAGGTAGCAGGTACCATAAATGCTTATTGCGCTCTACTGGCAGAACAGGCTGGATTTCGAGCTCTTTATCTCTCGGGCGCTGGAGTAGCTAATGCTTCGCACGGGATTGCGGATCTTGGCGTAACTTCGTTAAACGATGTATTAGAGGAGGTCAGGCGCATCACTTCAGTGACTGAATTACCCCTCTTGGTTGACGTGGACACGGGATGGGGAAGCGCCCTAACAATTGATCGGACGGTAAGAGAAATGATTCGAGCAGGCGCTGCTGGTGTCCATCTTGAGGATCAAATTCAAGAGAAAAGATGTGGCCACCGTCCTGGTAAACAACTTGTGGAAGAGTTGGAAATGGTTGACCGATTGCAGGCAGCTGTTAATGCCCGTTCTGATCCTCGATTTATCATCATGGCGCGAACCGACTCTTACGCTATTGAAGGACTTGGCTCGGCTATAGAGCGAGCAAACAAGTACTCGGATGCAGGCGCCGACATGATATTTGCGGAAGCCCTGGAAAGTCTCGATCAATTCCATCGGTTCACATCAGCTGTCTCCGTTCCAGTTTTGTCAAATCTGACAGAGTTTGGGAAGACACCTATCTATACACTCGATGAATTGAAGGATGCCGGTGTGAAATTAGCGCTCTACCCTCTTTCCGCTTTTCGGGCGATGAGTGCGGCAGCAAAAACAGTCTATGAGAGTATCCGAAAAGATGGAGATCAAAGTGCGGTCCTAGACATAATGCAGACCCGGGATGAACTTTACAAAGTGTTGAACTATCAAGCAAAAGAAAGAAAACTGGACATGGCATTAGTAGAGGCCAGGATACAAAAATGAGTGCAAAAAAGATGGTACAACTTTCCGGGATTAATGCTGGAACAACGACAATCGCTACGGTTGGGAGCGAAGGCAAAGGTCTGACCTACCGGGGATACAATATCGAAGATCTTGCGAAACAATCAAACTTCGAGGAAGTTGCCTATCTGCTCCTAAAAGGGAGCCTCCCAACAAAAGACAACCTCGCGGATTTTAGAAAAGATTTGAAGCGGAAAAGAGTTCTCCCGGATGGTTTGAAAGCGATCCTCGAGCAGCTTCCAGCACAGACCCATCCCATGGACGTCCTCAGAACCGGATGTTCCGCACTCGGTTGTTTCGAGCCCGAAACAACCAAAAACACAGCTTTCAAAATTGCAACCCGCCTTCTGGCCTCGTTCCCTTCCATGCTCCTTTATTGGCATCATTATAGTTCGTGTAGGAAAAGGATCGAGGTCGAAAGCGATGATGAATTGCTAAGCGCACACTTTTTGAGGTTGCTTCACGGAAAAGAACCGTCCGATTCGGCCATCAACGCCATGGATGTTTCCCTGATTCTCTATGCCGAGCATGAGTTCAACGCCTCCACCTTCGCTTCGAGAATTACAGCAGCAACACAGTCGGACCTTTACTCAGCCATTACCAGCGGTATCGGAACACTCCGAGGTCCTCTGCATGGAGGGGCGAACGAAGCAGCTATGGAAATGATTGAGCAATTCTCAAACCCCGAAGAAGCGGAAAAAGGAATCGTCGAGGGACTGGCACGAAAAGAAAAATTCATGGGATTTGGGCACCCTGTATATACGGAACGAGATCCCAGATCGGATATAATCAAATCTTGGGCAGAAAAATTAGGGAAGGAAACTGGGGATGCCAGACTTTTCGCTATTGCAATACGTATTGATGAAGTAATGAAACGGGAGAAATCAATGTTCCCAAACGTCGATTTCTTTAGTGCTCCTGCCTATCATTTTCTCGGTATACCAACTCCCATGTTCACTCCTATCTTCGTCATGTCCCGTACCGCAGGATGGGCAGCGCACATTATCGAACAAAGGACTGCAGGAAGGATTATTCGGCCGGCGGCGGAATACCTCGGACCACAGCCGAAACCGTACGTAAAAATCGAGGCAAGGTAGAAGAGTTCTTCTCATAGGACTTATTCTGAACGACAGACGAATCCGAAACCAACATCTTCCTTAGCCTTGCAAACCAGAATCGGCGTTTGGGAACCCAGGTTACAATACCAGACAGGATGAGTCCGGAGAATTACGAGAGAAAACCTCCAGTCGATTCACTTTTGTTAGATATCGCCGAATATGTCGTAAAAGGACGGATTGAGAATAATCTGGCTTACGAAACAGCTCATCTCTGTTTGATGGACAGCCTCGGATGTGCCTTCCTAGCGCTGAAATATCCTGCGTGTGTCCGTTTGTTGGGGCCGGTGGTAAAAGGAGCTCATATGGAAACCGGTACCCCGATTCCTGGAATGTCGTACCGGTTGGATCCTGTGCAAGCGGCCTTCAATATCGGAAGTATGATTCGGTGGCTAGACTTCAATGACACATGGTTGGCCGCAGAGTGGGGTCATCCATCGGACAACTTCGGAGGTATCCTAGCCTCAGCCGATTATGAGAACCGTCGCCGACCTAGGAATAGCCAGCATCATCGAGTAATCGACATTCTGACAGCGGCGATTAAGGCCTACGAGATCCAAGGAATGCTCGCCTTGGATAATTCTTTCAATCGTATTGGATTGGACCACGTTTTGCTAGTACGCGTCGCAACCGCCGCTGTTGCAACCCACCTTCTAGGCGGGGGAATAAGTGAAGTCGTCAGTACACTCTCTCAGGCATGGATCGACGGGGCCGCTCTACGTACTTACCGCCAAGCTCCAAATGCCGGATCAAGGAAGTCCTGGGCTGCGGGCGATGCCACAAGCCGAGGAGTCTGGCTCGCGCTTCTCACACTCCGAGAAGAAATGGGTTATCCCACTGCAATTAGCACACCGAGATGGGGATTTCAAGACGTCCTGTTTTCGAGCGAGCCACTCAAACAGACGAGGCCGTTAGCGAGTTATGTCATGGAGAATATCCTTTTTAAGGTCTCGTACCCAGCCGAGTTTCATGCTCAAACTGCCGTGGAAGCAGCGGTGAGCCTGAATCCCAAGGTCGCTTCGCGCTTAGGAGAGATCAAGCGGATCACGATTGAAACCCAAGAAGCAGCAGTTCGCATTATCGACAAGATCGGGCCCCTCAATAATCCCGCCGATCGCGATCACTGCCTCCAGTTCATGACAGCCGTCGGTCTGATATATGGGGACCTAACAGCTGAAGATTACGAAGAAAAAAGAGCAGCGGATCCGCGAATAGACTCTATCAGAGACAAGATAGATGTCATCGAAAACGAAAGATACAGCAATGATTACTTGGATCCGGGAAAGCGGTCGATCGCTAATGCAGTCCAAGTGTTCTTCCATGACGGAAGCAGCACTGAAAAAGTCGAAGTCCAGTATCCTATCGGCCACCCACGTCGACGGGATGAAGCGCTGCCCCTTATCAAGAGCAAATTTGAGCGCAATCTTGCGAACTCTTTCTCGAATGATCGTACGGATGAGATTCTTGAGATGTTTTCACATAAATCCCAGCTTGAGGAGATGAGGGTAGATGAATTTATGGACCTATTTGCGCTTTGAGATCTAAATCGACGAATCGCCTGAATCAGTCGATTCGTATGGGTTTCGTATAGGACCTTTTAATGAAGCCCTTAATCGCAAGCTTAGATGTGATCTCTCGGGAATCCAATTCCGAAAAGTGTGAGTCACGATAACTTAAAATATTTTCCAAGACCCATTTCCCTAGGTTGAGAGTGCCACGAAATCAGAGTTCGACAGAGAGACTGAATTCCGAACAACCTTCCCGGAGCTCGATATTCCCACTCATAGTTGAAACCTTTAACAAGTTCGGGGAACCTAATTTTGGATCCGCTGAGAATTTTTGGGCTATGCCGAGAAAAGATATCAACGGTAAATTCCCTGGAATTCTTATCAAGCTGCAACCTGGAACGTTTGAAACCACCCCTTTTTTCTTGAAGGAGTCTTCGCAATCCGAATTCTGTTAGAGAGTTGAACTGAAAGCGACCGACGAAACAAATCGAACCTCAAGACAAGAAGTCATAATTAAATCTCTATTAAATCCAGCTTATTGCTCGAGCGATTAGCGGCATCTCGCAAATTCCCATTACAGAAAGTGATAGCGCAATGAGTACACATAGCCCTTTAAAAGCATCCCAAGCTTCGGACGAGCAATTCGACCAGGAAAGGCTAGAGGATGTCGGTTTCATGACCTGTATGACACTCGTCCTCCTTGGTAACTACGCACAGACGGGCCACTTTGGAGGTCCGCTTGCCTATACACCTTACAATGTAGCCTTACATCTGGTAGGTCCGAAGCTCGGAGGCCTGCGTTACGACTACCGACGCCCCAAGCATCCTTACAGTGACAAGTTCATGCTAGCTGGAGGTCACAATATTCCGACTGCTTACGCCC
This sequence comes from uncultured Opitutales bacterium, assembly GCA_964542645.1. Classification (GTDB taxonomy): domain Bacteria; phylum Verrucomicrobiota; class Verrucomicrobiia; order Opitutales; family UBA2987; genus Moanibacter. The sequence continues at coordinate 217,487 of CAZIUG010000007.1, forward strand.
TTTGGATGATTATGGGTGAAGCAATGACTCGGCGCCATGCCACCACAGGAGACGCGCGCTATTACGTCTCTCCGGAAACAGCAATGCTTCCAATCGATGCCCTCGGTTTCCGAAGAGGTGCCGGTGCACTAAAGTCACTCCTTAGGGATCACAACCTAGAGGACCATCCTTTATTTGCTCAGGCGAAACTGCGGGGAATCCGATCTCTAGCCGGTCACGCTGAAACAACCGATCTGACCAATGACGTCAATGGAGGACCTTCCGGCGTTGGACTTGCTACCGCGGCAGGGAAAGCCGCATTTTGGGATATCGTTGGTGCTGATCCGTCTCTAAAAGTCCTGGCCTTGGAAGGCGAGTTTGCCATGACCGAAGGCCATGCTCAGGAGTTAAAGACTCAAGGACTCGCCCTTCAGGTTGGAAAGAGACTCCGAATCCTTCTCTCTTACAATAATGCCGGGATCGACGATGAACTCATGGGAGGAGTAATTAAAAACGAATACTCTAGTTACAACATAGCCGATCAATGGAGCTCCTACGGTTGGAACGTAATCCCCCTAGAGGATGGTAACGACTACAACCAAATCGTCTCGGTTCTTCGAAAGATGGAGGATTGGGACCCGGCTGATCAACGGCCAATGATTGTCATCGGGAACACTACAAAAGGATATTGGCCTGCGGCTAAGGATGAAAAGATTCCTGGTTACGGGGATCAACTCGTAAGTTTCCCTAGTCACCCTTACGGCTTTAAGATGAATTCTGAGTATTTCGTAGCGCTGGCGGAGACCTTTGAGAAGCGATTCGGAGTTGAATTCGACGGTATTCGTCAAGGCCCTGTTGCGGATTCTCGAGATCGCCTGATTCAGTTCAAAAGCAACATCGATGTGGTGATGTCATTGCTCGATCAAAACGGCATCGGAGATTGGCTGGCCGATCATCTCGTTAAGATCGGGGAAAAAGTCTCTGATTCCTATCAATTGCGAGTTGACGTCAGCAATGACCCGTTTTTGGACGAGCGTCTCCGAGTGAAAAATCTGCCTCTCGAAGAGCAGTCCGTATCAGCCAAGAATCCCGTGTCGGATGAGATAAAAAAGGTCGATATTGCACTGTTCCAGAAAACAGGGGAAAACGCGGGTACACGCCGTGCCATATCGGAAATTATCAAGTGGATGAATTATGTTACGGATAATCGGTTCATCACTATCGCGGCAGATCTCTCTGATTCCATCAATGTCGAGAATGGTGCACTTTGGGGTCACTATTCCCCAACCGAAAACCCAGCAGGCACCCGCTTGAAGGCCCCGATTCAGGAAGCCGGCAACGCTTCAACCGCAATTGGGTTGGTCGGGCAGAGCGCTTCTCTTGATCCCCATGCGTTCGCAGGAGTGTGGGCTCTCAGTGGAACCTATGGAGCTTTTACCCCTCTGATGTATCTTCCCGCAAGAGTCTGGAGTCAGCAGAACCAAGATAGTCCATTTCGAATGGGCGTACTTCACATTTTGGCAGGCCATTCTGGCCCGGAAACGGCTGCGGACGCACGCACCCATTTCGGAATCTTTGCACCCCAGGTATGGAAGCTCTTTCCCCGAGGCCAGGCCATCCATCTGAGTTTTTGGGACTACAATGACGTAGCTCCAGGATATTTTGCCGCAGCTGAAGTTGCAGCGAGAAATCCAAAAGTGGGAATTATTACCATCGAGGTGGCACGACCGGATTTTCCCGTTGCCGATCGATCCAAATTTGCCGATTCGGATATAAAGGCAGCAGCGAAAGGTTTCTACCTTATCCGCGATTTCGAAGAGGGGAAACCGCGACATGGCAACGTTATCGTCCAGGGATCAAATTCAACATTCAACCTGGTGAGCATCCTACCAAAGTTGGAAGAAGCAGAAATCAACGTCCGGGTCATTGCAGCGGTCAGTGAAGAACTGTTTAGCCTACAACCGTCCGAATACCGAGAATCGATCCTTCCAACTGAAGCAGTTTATGATCTTATGATTGTTTCAACCGGCACTCGTCGGGTATGGCCAACAGCAGACCCGGGACCCCTTACGGACGAGTATTCCCTCACCTCAGACTGGGACAATCAATGGCTTACTGGCGGCACTGAGCCAGATGTCATAGCGGAAGCACATCTTGATGCTAAATCGATATTTCAGGGGATAAAAAGATTTGCCGAAGAACGAGAGGATCGCTTGCAGCGACAACGGGAGATAATGGATAAGCTGTCAGTCTAGCATTCAACACGAGCGTTGAACGCTGTTATCAGATCGTCGATTTCGATCACTTGATTCTGGATTTTAGGCAAATATGCTCCCCTTTTGGAATAATCTCATTCTTCCATCAAGCCCGATACAAATTCCTAGGAACAAGAGCATATGACAAGGGAATTCTCAAAACGCCTAGCCAACCTTGGGACCGAAACAGCATTTTCCGTTTCGCTCGACGCCTCAATCCATTCGGAGAAGGGCAACAAGGTTTATCCGTTTCATCTTGGCGACCTGGACATGAGGACCCCAGATAATATAATTGAAGCGGGCCATCGTGCTATGCTGGAGGGAAAGACTGGATACGATCCATCTGCCGGAATTCCGCCTCTGCGTGAAGTCCTCGCAAGCAATATCGGTGACGATCGCGGTCTTACCTATGAACCAAACAACGTAGCCATACAACCTGGCGGTAAACCAGTTATCTCAAAGTTCCTTGAAGTCCTAATGAATCCTGGAGAAGCAGTGCTCTACCCTAATCCCGGCTTTCCAATCTATGAGTCTCAGATTGACTACCTTGGTGGGAAATCGATTCCCTATGGATACACCTACACGGGAACAGGATTTGAAATTAACCGCGATCAAATCGAGTCCCAGATCGATAACAACACTTGCGCCATCATCTACAACAACTATCAAAATCCGATTGCAGCAGAATCGAGTGATGAGGAGATGGAGTGGTTGGCGGAGACAGCCAATAAGCACGACCTCTGGGTTTTGTCTGATGAGGCCTATTTCAAGATTCTCTACACTGGAAAGGGTAAAAGCATTGTTTCGCTGCCTGAAATGCAGAGACGTACGGTCATTCTCTATACCTTTTCGAAAACTTACGCGATGACGGGTTGGCGTCTGGGGGCAGCGATCGGTCCAGAGGCCATAATCTCCGTAATTGCGAAGATCAACGTCAATGTGGAGTCTTGTACTAATCACTTCATTCAGTACGCCGGAATCGAAGCACTCACAGGCGACCAGAGTGGAGCAATAAGCATCCTGGAAACGCTTCGGCAGCGGCGAGACACTCTACTCGCGGAACTAAGGAAGATCAATGGCGTGAACGTGTTCAAACCCAACTCATCTTTTTATCTTTTCCCTGATATCACTCAGGTATACAATAGACTCGGATCGCGGTCGATGGAGGACTTTCGGATTCGGACCCTCGAGGCAACAGGTGTATCTTTCTGTACACGTGAGCATTTCGGGACCCCTCTGCCCTCCGAATCTCAAAAGTTCGTCCGATTCGCATTCTCTGGTATAGATTGCGAATCGATCCGGGAAGGACTGGCTAAGCTACAGGGGTACTGGAATCAAGGCTGTTAAATCAACGGCTTACCCTAGAGCAGCACAAGAAAGAGCGGACGAGAGAAAATGCATACAGCGTCTGTGTCAGGCCAATCCATCGAACCGACAACTTTTAAATTGACTGATTAAAGTTCAAACTTCGAATTCGGATGATTGATTTTTACAATGAAGGTAACTATCAAAAAATGCATCTCTAAGCTTTGGGTTCCCCGACTTCTCACGTCCTTATTTCTTGCTCTATTTATTTACTCTGATCTATCGGCAGGGAGTATCACGCTAGAACTCTGGCAAGAAAACGAAGATATCTATGAAGCCATTCTTGAACATCCCTTTCTTCGCCAAATGCAAGACGGGACTCTCGATAAAGATATATTCGCCTTCTACATCGTCCAAGATCTGTTCTATCTACGCGAGTTTGCTAAAGCCCTTAGGATTATCGCTGCCAAAGCACCATCCGAGGAATGGGCAGAACTTTTAAATAACCAAGCGGAGGGGACTTTGAAGGAAGAGAGGAAACTCCACGACAGTATATATGGGGAATACGGAATCACCTCTGAGGCGGAAAGGGAGATGATACCCGCACCTGAAGCATTTGCTTATACTACCTATCTCCTTGCCACTGCACACGAAGGCTCGTTCTCTGAAGGTATCACCCTTCTGCTTCCTTGCTATTGGATCTACTGGGAAGTAGGAAAGAACCTAAGTAAGAACGGGTCCAAAGACCCGATCTACCAGAAATGGATCGATACCTACGCCTCTGAGGAATACGGAGCGGCGGTAGTAGAGATGATCAGAATTGTAGAAAGAGTGGCAAAGTCTGCGAGCAGAGAAGAGTTTCAAAAAATGAAAAACCACTACCGTCGCGGTTGTCGCTACGAATGGATGTTTTGGGATTCGGCATTTCACATGAGCCGGTGGCAGCCCGTTGAGTGAAAGCGGACTACTACTTTCGTTCCGTCACAACCGGGAAGTGCTATAATGCAGGAAAAATTGAATACCTAGATAGCAGTCCGCTACGCTGCACCCGCCGGCCTCTTCCTCTCCTTTCACTCGGCCGTTTTAATATTCTCCAACAACTGCAAAAATCCCATCTCGTCAAAATAGTTCTTTCATTGAGACATGAGACACCCTCACTTATTCCGTAGTTAACTTGTCCCTAATTTCTGTTTCCATAACTTTTAAATTCTTATGAAGGCACTGCTCGAAACAGCCCCCCCCAGACTCTTTGGGTCAAAAGTGGTCGAATTGCGCTCGGAATATGTAACGAAACATCTCCGGGCAACAATTTGTACAGTTGAACATTGATAAGAATCCTGTTGTCGACAGAATGATTCAGGCTGCAGCCAATGATTTCTTCAATCCTGCTCATCTATTGATAACACAAGGCCCAACTTGCTCGTGAATCACTATCTCGTCACAGGTGCTGCCGGATTCATCGGAGCTGCCACGGCTAAAAGGCTACTTCAACTAGGGCACCGGGTTACTGGGATCGATAACCTCAACGATTTCTACGATGTCTCTCTTAAGCAACACCGCCTCAAAGCTCTGCGTGAGCATCAAGAATTCAGTTATCAAACAATGGACATCGAGGATTTTAGGGGGCTGCAAAGGTTATTCGAGAACCAATCATTCGATGCCGTCCTTAACCTGGCGGCACGAGCTAATCCCGTAAAAAGTATTAACAATCCTAACGTCTATTTCTCCACCAATGTGCAAGGGACAATCAATCTTCTAACATTGATGGGCCGATTCGATGTCCGGAGATTTATCCTAGCCTCCTCTTCCTCAGTTTATGCCGGACACAATCCCCCTTTCCACGAGGATATGCGAGTCGATCACCCTATATCTCCTTACGCTGCTTCTAAGAGGGGTGCCGAACTTATAGCCTACACTTACCACTATTTGCATCAAATTAACGTGGCCGTGCTCCGCTACTTTACGGTCTTCGGCCCCGCAGGTCGTCCTGATATGGCGCCATTTCGTTTTGTGAGATGGATCGCAGAAGGAGATACGATCAAAGTCTTTGGGGACGGCAGCCAAAGCCGTGACTTCACCTATATAGAAGATATCGTCGAAGGGACCATTCGCTCCTTGAAAACAAGCGGCTATGAAGTCCTAAATCTCGGTGGAGGAAGGAACCCAATCACGATTAACCAGCTTATCTCCATCATTGAACAACAACTCGGGAAATGTGCCATCATTCACAGAACCAGGCGCGCCGAAGGCGATATGAACGTCACCAGGGCGGACATAATGAAATCGAAAAAACTCTTGGATTGGGAGCCAACGATCTCGGTCCAAGAAGGAATTGAAAAAACCATCAAGTGGTACAAGGACAATCGGCCACTTGCCAAAAGAATCAGACTCTAAGATGACAAACAACAACCCCTTTTCTACAAGCGTCCAATGCTCACACTGGCAGCAACCGTCCCCTGTTAAGAAATTGACACTATATACTCGGAGTTTTTCTGAATTTCACAGACCAATTAATTCTAATCTCAGAAGCCACGAAATAAAATGATTCGGCGCTGTGGGAAAGATGCCCTCCAAAGAAAAACTCCGGAGAGATATTCTTAGCTATATTGTCTAAGACCAATCCATGACAGCGATTCTCGGAATATCCGCTTTTTATCATGATTCCGCAGCCGCGATAGTTGTGGACGGCAAAATCATCGCAGCTGCCCAAGAGGAGCGATTCACGCGCAGGAAACATGATTCAAAGTTTCCACTCAATGCTATCGAATACTGCCTCGAAGAGGCAGGGCTGAATCCCAATGAACTCGATTACGTCGCCTTTTACGACAAACCGTTTCTGAAATTCGAACGCCTTCTCGAAACCTATCTTTCCTATGCACCCGCTGGTTTTCGATCGTTCCTTATGGCAATGCCGCTCTGGCTTCACCATAAGCTGCACCTCCCCCGTGAGATGAGTCGTGGACTTAACAACCTATACAAAAAACGATATATATTTACAGAACATCATGAATCTCACGCAGCCAGTGCATTCTTTCCCTCTCCTTTTACAGAATCCGCTATTCTGACTCTTGATGGTGTCGGCGAATGGGCCACTGCTAGTTTCGGCACCGGAAGTAACAATCAGATCAATCTTACCCATGAATTGCATTTTCCACACTCTCTTGGCCTCCTATACTCCGCTTTCACCTATTTCTGCGGATTCAGGGTCAATAGCGGCGAGTACAAACTGATGGGACTCGCCCCCTATGGCGAACCGATTTTCGCTAATACGATTGAGGAAAAGCTTTTAGACATCAAGGAAGACGGCTCTTTTCGCATGGACATGTCTTACTTCAATTACTGCCAGGGGTTAACCATGACTGGACCCAAGTTTAACGCTCTATTTGGGGGGCCTCCTCGCAAATACGAATCACCCATAACCCAAAGAGAAATGGATCTGGCAGCTTCTATCCAGGCTGTGACTGAAAATATCATTCTTCGGATCTGCAACCACATCCACAACAATACAGGATTGAAGAATTTGTGTCTGGCAGGGGGAGTTGCTCTCAATTGTGTCGGCAATGGGCGAATATTGAGGGAATCTCCCTTCGAGAATGTTTGGATCCAACCTGCCTCAGGTGACGCCGGGGGAGCCTTGGGAGCGGCTCTGTTTGCTTGGTACCAACTCCTCGGGAACAGGCGCTCAAGGGACCTGCCCGACAGCCAGAGGGCCTCGCTTCTCGGTCCTCGGTTCTCAACCGAAGAAATCCGTAGTTTGCTCGAAGCAGAAGGATCCAAATTCCACTACATTCAGGATGAGGACAAATTGTGTGATACTATAGCGAATCAGATTTCGGGCGAAAAAGTAATTGGACTTTTTCAGGGTCGTATGGAGTTTGGTCCAAGAGCCCTAGGTTGTAGAAGCATCATCGGTGACGCGCGTAGCCAAAAGATGCAATCAACTATGAACCTGAAAATAAAATTCCGTGAGTCATTTCGCCCTTTTGCACCTATTATTTTGCGAGAACGAGTAAGCGAATACTTCGACATGCGGCCTAACCAGGAAAGCCCTTACATGCTATTGGTTGCACCTGTCGCCGAGAAAAAACGTTTAGCGGCAAATAATATTAGACGGAAAGGCCTGGTGAAAATGAAAGATATTCGCTCCGAAATTCCTGCCATTACTCATGTCGACTACTCTGCACGTATTCAGACCGTAGACGAAGAACGGCATGGACGTCTCTACAAGCTGATGAAGTCCTTTGAAGCCAAGACCGGCTGCCCAGTGCTAATCAACACCAGCTTCAATGTCCGAGGGGAACCCATCGTCTGTTCGCCCGAGCACGCCTTCCGCTGCTTTATGGCCACAAATATGGATGTGCTAGTTTTAGAAAACTTTGTTCTTCTAAAAGAGGAGCAATCAAATGCCACTGAACACGAGATCGGCGAATACCTGGCTCAGTTCCCCTCGGATTAAGAAGGCCTGAGAAATATGTGGATACATCAATGCAGCAATCTTTTACCTTAACCCTCAAAGATGCATATAAGTTCCTCACATACACCCCTCCTATTCGAGTCTAAACTAAGTCCTCGGTAATTGAACAATGCCACTAATCAGAATAAATAGGAACCCTTCCCGTAAAGACCTTATCATCTTTGGATTTCTCTGGATCATTTTTTTTGGTGCATTTGGAACCCTCTTTTTTTGGAAGTGGCATTCCATTTATTTGGCGCTGACACTTTGGATCCTCGCAATCATAATCCCGATCACGGGTCTACTACTGCCGTCATTCATGCGACTTGTCTATATTGGAATGGCCTACGCCACTTCTCCGATCGGATTTGTTCTTTCTTATGTCATTCTGGCACTTGTATACTACCTCGTCGTAACTCCAATCGGACTCGCAATGCGGCTTGCCAGGTACGATCCAATGAAGAAAAGATTCGAGTCAGAAGCTGACAGTTACTGGATCAAACGCGAGCCTCGCACCTCAATTAAACGCTACTTCCGACAGTTCTAGAGACCATGAAAGGTATCGCTATTCCTTATTAATCACCGCTATCGAGAGCCAAACAATAAACTCCCATTTAACCCAATTTTCAACCCTTGTGATTGTATCAGTTAGAAAGCTTACTTATTCAGCTCCACGCCCATTCAAAAATTTCGTCATCCCCCGGTTGAGATAACTGGGCAACCCCTAAACAATTTATTGACGCCTACAGCGAGAATACTTTCCTCTGCCACGCGAGGAAGAAGAAGGTCACGTAAATTCCAACTACTCTAATTTATACAACTCGGTTGTTAGTCTTCACTGGCACGATTGCCTCGACAGTAAGATACACTCTTTACCACCCTGGCATTCTAATTAGGAAGAGCTAACCAAAATCAGCGGTTCAATCTATTCCCCTCAATGAAAGATTAAAACTATGAACAAAGACCAAAAAGACGAAAAATCTTTCGAAGAGCAGGCATCAGAAGAACAGGCTGGCATCATAGCCGAGTTCATCGATTTTCTCCTCCACAATAAAAAATGGTGGCTCACTCCAATCGTTATCATTCTTCTCCTCGTCAGCCTTCTGGTCTTCCTTGGGGGCTCCGCAGCAGCACCATTTATCTATACGCTTTTCTAACAGCAAACGCTACATACGATGGGAGCCAAAGGTGCAATTCCCGAGTTCCCCGTTTGCGAAATCGCAATGTGTTCTGTGTAGAGACCCCCGACTAATAGATTCTCGGGCAGTCCCTCGGGCTCAGAAGACATACACCTTCGCGATTCCATTCACATATTTTGAATTACGACTGAGGCGAAACGGTATGCCATTCGCTACCTGGACAGCATCCTCTTCATCATCAATTCCATATTTGAGCTCAATAACTAATGATTCTCGATCGTGCTCAATGCCGAGAAAGCTATTGGTTAGCTGATTTACACCAACATACAGCATTTGCGAGTCGATGGTGATTCGAAATCGACCACAGCTTGAGAGATAATATTTTCTTCTGTATTGAAGCGCCAGAGTTGGACCTAAGCGCTTGAGGTCGAACATCGTTTGATCAGGCAGCTGCGCCAACTGAAGAGCCGAATCTATAGATGTCTTACTAAACCCCTGTTCAAATCGAAAGGGTGCGAGTCTATATCGCTCTTTCCACATCGCCCCACCGTTCTTGCCTTTCAGTTCCATAGCAGGCTTTTCGACCGCCCCAAACATAGATCCATACCACCGAATTCGTGCTTTGATCCGGAGAGATTCTCCATCCCGATTCTCCATGAAGTGATGGAAGTTAGGACTGTCGAAATATAGACTGTTAATGACCCGAGGAGGATAGTGCTCCTTGAATATACCAGGATGCAGAGCCAGGATACCTTCCACATGTCGCTCCTGGTCAAGCGAAGTTACATACTTGCGCTCCATGCGATGCTCAATTTCTGGTTCGGACAGATAATTCATCTATATATTGCCGTAGGCAAAAGAACAGCGAGATAGTGGCAGCTATAAATTGTGGTAAGCTGGAGAGCCAGGGGCGCAGAGTATTTAATCGCATTTATTCGTCCCTCCTATCTTTTGCATCTTTACATAATGCTTTTCCTAGATCTAGCGGGTTCCTTTTGTCTATACTTCACTTGCTTGCTTTACCATAAACCTGCCCATAAACCATATCCCCTACTTTTCGTTCGGTTCCAGGCACTGTTCGTCCGTCAACTGAAAGAAAAGAGTTCTCTTCGACCAAATAAGGGCGGAATATATTCCCCATATTGAGATCCTTAATCTCCGCTCGGCCAGGTCCAAACTCAGATTTTTTCTGAAAGATAGCAAATCCAACTCGACTGTTCTCAATCGTAATTTTCTCTCCCAGGATGGTCGAACTATCCTTGCTTGAGACCGCCACCTCCGCTTCTTTAATGGAAATCCGTCGTCCATCAAGGCGACTTCCTTCCCCAACGCTGATTCCCTTATCCCCGGCTCTTTCAATGACAATATCCTCCACTGTGACCGTGCTTCCCGATGTGTCGATAGCATCGTTCTTAGCCCCTCTGAAATTCGAATTTAGGATACGGCCCGTACAAAAATCTATATCAAGCGCATCGGCGTAAGTATCCGAGAAGGTCGAATCAATAATTTCAAAATCCGATCGTATTATATTTAGAATATCATCCCCATCTCGATTGCGCCGGAACAGACACTTCTCAATAGTAACGTCAGACTCGTAAAACGTCACCACCCCAGTAAGGCCACCATCCTCTGGTATCGGAAGTGACAATCCCTCAAATATCACGTTTTTCAGTTGGGATCGACTCTGTGCCCCCAGTACTATTATTCCCATTCCCACTCCATCAGCGGCCTCAATACGAACTGGATGGCTTTCCTGTCCGATAAAATTAAGTGGCGAATAACTAAGGATTAAAGCTGATTCCGTCAGCCGGAGAGAGACTCCCCCTCCTGCGAAAACAGAGTAACCTGGTGGAATAATAAGGCTCTTTGAGACTGTCCAATCGCCCGGCGTAATGAAAATTTCCCTTTGCTCTTGATCCACCGTCAGGAAGTCGAATTCCCTAAAATTGGGCTGCCCAAAACGCGGATCCTGACGCACAGCGTCGTCTTGGAAAACGCTCCAAGGGAAAATTTTCAGTTCTCTAATTTCAGGTAAACCCAAAATACGGTACTTTAAAATCAGGCTGGAAACGAATTCATCAGAGAAATCTAGGTCAGCGGGAATTTTGAATTCGACTGGTTCGTAACGAAGCATTTCGCCCTCACGCCCGGCAATGACCCTTTCCTTGGTGGGAAGAGCTTCCAAAAGGGATTGCCCCGATATTCCAACAATCTTCACAGGCAATGGCTGAAGATTCCCAAAAACTAGCCGAAGCTTTCCTCTTTCAAGGAACTCAAGATAAGCATGCCCTCCCTTAATTGGATTGAGCACTGATCGAATTCTCTTCTGGTTTTGTGTAAACATCTCTCTGGAGAACCGAAAGTCGTGATGCTCCCAATGACCAAAATAGAGGATCCTCAGATTTCTCTCAAATTCGGTTCTCCTGGTTTCCAACAAATCCTCTAGAAAAAGTGGGTCCGAAACTTTTTTCAGTTCAGATATATACCTTAGGTAGAAATTTGGGTCTCGGAAAAGAAAGCGTATCAGATCATTATGCCACTCCGCATTTGAATCATTCAACCACCAGTTATCCTCTAGTTTACCTGGATGTACTTCCTGATCCACGGGCTGGAGGCGCGCCGTGACCGGGTTGAAGTAGAATTTCATGTTTCTCCAATCAAAAGTTAACGACCCAAAAAAGGCCCTGATCGCCATGAGCTTTGCCATTTGCTCAATATCGAAAACCTCGGAAGCCGACTTCTCACTCCTTCGAAATGACTCAAGTAGTGTTACCGCCTTTTGAAACTGTGCGAATTCTGCACTTCCCCGGACGTGGGTATCGATCTGAGATCCCTCGATCGAACTGGCCCAGAAGCTGTCTCCTTCCGTAAATATGCTCGGGGAAAAATCGGACATTTGAAGAGCTCGCATCCATGATAGCACTGCAAGGTCCTTGTTGAATCCAATAATCGCACCTTCCCTCAAAGCGTTGTTTTCGATCAATCGCCGATCATAATGCTCCTCCAGAGCATAAACACCATGATCATCCCCGTTAACTGTAAGATTTAAAAACTCAACCCGGGAAACAAGCAGACCTTCTCTTTTCAACGCCTCCATGAAAAGCCATTCATAAATAAAGTGACGAGCACTAGGATCCTGTAACGTGAATCGTTTCATTCCCCTAAATGTGTGTTCCCCTCGGACTCGAATGGAGTAGGACCACTTCCTCTTGTGCTTCCAGTGGGCGCTATTAGTCCCTTTCAGGCGAATCTTGATCGGCGTCGAATCTTGTTCATTCCTAATACCCGCTTGAACCCAATCTCCCGGCTGGGGAAAGTGCAGACCATTAACCAGCGCTCTTTCTCTCTGATACGCAATCCGTTGAAAGTCCTCTTGCTTGATATCCACCACGATTTTTTCCTTTTCCGTCCCAAAATGAAACCGGAACCAATCGACAGGATGGAATGCTTGAATGAGTCGGCTGCGCAGGTGCCTCACCTCGCCACTTTGATGCATTCTGATGCCAGCATAGAATGAAAGTATGGAGAGCATAATGATGCTTCCTGTTAGCCCCATGATAACCAAACCACGTCGTCGAGGAGCACGAATCCAGAAAAATCTCTTACGTTTGATTTCCACCTTTAGAAATGAAAACTAGGTTACGGCACTTAACGAACCACTTAGAAAAGCAGGCTTTAACTCTTGAAAACTACAATCCCAAAAACACTCAATACATCATCATGCGGGCCTAGACCAACCCTCTGTTATCAAGAAACGAGATACGGATGGAATCGTCTAATTCGAAGAGGGCCTTACGGCTGGACTCCAACTGTTCGTAATCTTCAAACTCAATTTGGAAGGTTGCCTCGATCACATCCTCGCTTTCGTCTAGCCTTTTAAGGTCCACCGCCGAACAGTGGGATCTAAGCAAATCCACAACCTTTTCTACTACAACTTTGTTTTCGCCTTTGCTTGTTATCGTCAGAAGCAGATTTTTGTCATCTAAACTACCGGTGTACCTGCTTCGCACTATTACGATGGCAATCACAACTATAAAGCCAACTATTGTTGCCTGCCATTGACCCGCTCCCATCCCCAAGCCAATTGCAATATTTAAAAAGAGAAATGTCAGTTCTTCCGGTTCCTTAATGGCTGCCCTAAACCGCACAATGGAGAGTGCACCAACCAAACCAAGTGAAAGCGCAAGAGACGATTTCACTACGGTAATGACAATCATAACGGTCGTAGCAAGGAGAATGAAATTCCCAGAAAATCGCCGTCGATTTGTAACTGATTGGCCATAGGTAATATAGATCCGCTCTAAGAGAAAAGACAGACCCGCAGTTACAAGAAGCAACACGAAGTACTCTAACAAAGATATATTAGCCGACAGAGTCGTTAGATACTCTTCGAATGACTTAGGGAAATTTCTCATTTCAGTTTTTGGTTGCTATTATTCAAAGGCCCAATTCTTCCGAAGACGGCACCCTTAGAATAATATTAAATATCGTCAAGCGCAACCCTCGCTGAGTTATCTCAAAATTCCTCATCAATTGTTTTCCATATCTTCCAAAAGTCTTCGAACTCCACTCCCTTTAATCAAACAACAACCAGATCTCCGTGTTATCCGCAGTAATACAACCGAGGCCCACTCAAAATCTTTGGGCCCAGAGACTCCAACCTTTTTGGCCAAAATCCAGGAACTCAATACGATAGCTACTAAAAGGCTGAATGTAATTTCTGCCTAGGAAAAAAGGCTGAGAATATTTTCGGGCGGGCGGGCAATCACCGCCTTACCGTGTCTCGTCAAAATTGGGCGCTCAATCAGAATCGGATTCTCACAAAGGATTTCAATCCATTCTTCACGCTTTCTATCGTCCCTTTTTGATATTCCTAATTCTGCGCACCTCGACTCCTTGAATCGCACAATTGCGGTTGGTTCCATATCCAATTCTCGACAAATTCTATCGAGTTGCTCTGGGGATGGAGGATTCTTGAGGTATTCAACCACCTCATATCCTTCATTCCTCTCTTGCAGCAGTGCAATAGTTGCCCGACTTTTACTACAAGTTGGATTATGGTATATTATACAATCTTCCATCAATGGCTACTCAATGAATAGATTAGGTTCCTGCTCTGGTCAAGTCTTGCACCATCGTCCCTTATCATTGGCTTGAGCCACCCGATTCCTGAAATGGAGGAGAGTGACTAGGGTGTTTCCTCGTAATATTGGGTTGTCATTCCCTAAATTTTTGTCCCCTTTGGGGCGAGAACCGAGAAAATGACAACAATTGTAGGCGTCAGAGCAAGAGAGATACTCGACTCACGTGGTCACCCCACCGTCGAAGTCGATGTTGAATTAGACTGTGGGGCTGTGGGACGGGCGGCAGTTCCCTCTGGGGCAAGTACCGGGATAAGCGAAGCCTTGGAATTGCGTGACGGAGAGCTGAGTCCCACAGAAGCGCCCAAGGGCATTAATGTAAAAACTCGCTATCTTGGGAAAGGAGTACTCAAAGCAGTGGAAAATGTACACCGCGTCATTGCTCCTTCTCTTATTGGCCTCGATGCAGTCGATCAGATTGAAATTGATCGCGCAATGCTCCGAAAGGACGGAACCTCAAACAAAAGAAAACTCGGTGCGAATGCTATACTTGGAGCGTCCCTCGCCACTGCCAAAGCTGCTGCCAAAGCTCTCAATCTCCCTCTTTACCGCTATCTGGGGGGGCCAGATGCAAAGGTGTTGCCGGTCCCTATGATGAATATCCTTAACGGTGGTTCCCATTCTGATGCACCCATCGATATCCAGGAATTTATGATCATGCCTATTGGGGCCGAAAGTTTTCGTGAAGCCTTGAGAATGGGGGCAGAGGTGTTCCACTCTCTTAAATCGGTTCTTAAAAGCAGGGGCCTCTCCACCGCACTTGGTGACGAAGGTGGGTTTGCTCCCAACCTGGAAAACAACGAAGCCGCACTCAAAGTTATAGCTACTGCAGTCATGAAAGCTGGATTCGATCTCGGCAATGATATCCAAATTGCATTAGACGTCGCTGCTTCCGAACTCTTTGATAAAGAAACTGGAAAGTACATTTTCACAAAATCGGACAACTCGAAACATTCCATCGATGAGATGATCGAGTTCTACAAGAAATTAAAGAAGCGTTATTCTATTTTTTCAATCGAGGACGGCTGCGATGAAAGCGACTGGAAGGGTTGGAAAACTCTAACCTGCGAAATGGGGCACACCACACAACTAGTGGGAGACGACCTTTTCGTTACAAACGAAAAATTCCTGAAAAAGGGGATCAGCCTCGGGGTTGCCAATTCGATTCTAATCAAGTTCAATCAAATCGGAACCCTTTCCGAGACACTCGACACCATCAAGCTTGCCAATAGAGCAGGATATGCTTCCGTGATTTCGCACCGCAGTGGAGAAACAGAAGATACAACTATCGCCGACATCGCTGTCGCCACCAACGCCGGACAGATCAAGACAGGCTCCATCAACCGGACTGATCGTGTAGCAAAGTACAATCAGCTCTTACGAATCGAAGAGGAATTGGGAGATCAAGCAGTCTACGGAGGTAAATTGTAAAGGCCCAGACTAAAAGAAACGCATGAAGATCAGCAATTCTCTCCCTGTTAGATTCCCCCCTTCCCCGATAGATCGACCGAAGGCTCTTTAGCTCTAGGACAAAACAGCATTATGCATGGAGTGAATTCCCGATCAATATGCGGGCCCGGATACTTCAAAAATACTCGACAAGCAGTTATTATGCTACTTCACTCAACCTGAACCATGCGCGATCTCACAAAAGGATTATTCTCCAAAAAAGGCCTTGCCGTTGATTTTATCTTAGCCGTCCTATGGTTCGCTTTCTTTGCTGTTACACTGAGAGAGAACGTCCCCTCGTATACGGAGCCATACGTCACCTTTTTCGCGGTATCAACGGCCGGCTGTCTTACTGGTATCTTCTGGCTTTCTATCTCCATGTTCCGTGTAGTTCGGATCGACCAGAGACTTAGAGAAAAAGAATAGCTGTAGCTAAATTTTGTTACAGTATTCGTGCCTCAACCTTTCTCTTAATTAAAGGTGCGATTTCTTGTAATTGGGAACTGATTTAGACTGGAGCGGATTCCACTATCACGGTTAAGAGGGACGTCGTGTCCACCGTAACTGAAACTTGCTTATGCGACATTCTCAGGCTTGATTTCAGTGACTTCTCCGGGTGCCTTTAAACCCCTAACCGCCCCTGCTGCGCTTTAAAGCGTTCCAGCTACCATCTTCAATCATTTAACCGTAAGGAAGAGGCCCCTTGCTACCAGGCCATACTTTCCACCTAATAACATTAACTATTCTACTACCAGATATTGACTGGCCTCACCCCGCCACATGAACCGTACTAGCCTTCTCCAGAGGACTTCGCCCGCTCTACTCGCTTGGAAATCAAAATTGATACCTCGTAGAGCAAACTCATCGGAACTGCCAGTAACATAAAGGTTAGTGGGTCTGTTGTTGGCGTAATAATCGCGGCAATCCCCAAAAAAGCCACTACACTGTAAGGACGAAATCGTTTTAATCGCTCAATGTCTAAGACACCCAGGTAGACCAGGAAAACCAAGATAAGGGGAAATTCGAAGCTAAAACCTATTCCAACCGTCATCCATACCAGCAACCCGTAGTAGCGATCCGCCGACCAAAGCACTTGGAACCCAAAGATCTCATTAAAGAAAATCGATGCCCTGAGAGATGCTGGAATTAGGATGGTAAAACTAAACACTGAACCGATTAGAAAAAGAAGAAAAGCAATGGCACACCCAGGTTTGAGAACAGCGAGTTCTCGTTCTGTCAATCCAGGGGCAACGAACTGAGCAACGAAATATAGAATGAAAGGCAATGCGAGCCCCAACCCTCCAAGGAAGCATACCTGCAAAATCACCGAAAACACTCCCATAGGAGTGGTCGTAATAAGGCCGAACCGACGACGCTTCTCCCCGGAACCATTTTCTAGATCTGGATTCCGTTCGGGAACTGCCCCGATCTCAGATCCAATCCCATCAACCCTGACCAACTCGACACCTTCACCCAATGCGATCTCCAAAGGCCAATTAAGAAAGCCCGCGAATAATTTCATCGAAACCATTACCAGCCCACACCCCACTACTAAAGCAACGAAACTCTTTACCAAAGTCCAGCGCAGCTCCTCGAGATGTTCGAAAAAATCCATCTCTTCATTGTCAGCCTGATTCTCCGGTGCTTTGTCTCCAGACATTAAATCTTCTGAGTCCTCTACCTTCATTTTCAATTCGAAGCTCGATGTTGAATGTTCCATCCTCGATATTCAACTGAGGATTTCGACCCAGAACACCACCCGGACTCACATGAGGAGATTTTCCTTGCCCCAACCGAGAATAGCAGCACAACCAACTTCCTTACTAAAGAATCCGATCTAACTTCCCATTTTGATTACTGTAAGGTTACTATAGAAAAGTCTAAGGTTTCCCCTAAAAAAGATACCTATATGCCGAAAAAAAAAGTTTCTACCCCGTCTGTTAAAAGAAGTCGCATCAAAGGGACTACGGTCGCTCCAAGGTATATCTATGCCTTCGGTGCAAAATGTGATGGCGACGCTTCAATGCGTACCCTTTTGGGAGGCAAAGGTGCCAACCTAGCGGAGATGGCACGTATCGATCTACCCGTCCCCCCAGGTTTTACAATCACGACTGAGGTTTGCACCTTCTACTACCAAAACAACCGGCAATATCCTGAAAAAATTGATGCGGATGTTCGAACCCAAGTCGCTTCGGTAGAAAAACAAATGGGTTGCAAATTTGGTGACCCCAACAACCCTCTTCTCTTTTCCGTCCGTTCTGGAGCCCGTGACTCGATGCCTGGAATGATGGACACAATTCTAAATCTGGGCCTCAATGACGAGACTGTCGAAGGTCTCGCTAAGAAGACCGGGAACCGACGTTTTGCCTTCGACTGCTACAGGCGCTTTATCCAAATGTACGGTGACGTCGTGATGGGAATTCAACCTCGTGACGAAAACGAGCCCGAGCCCTTCGACACCATCATGGACCGACTAAAAAAGGAACGGGAGGCCAAAACGGATACAGACCTTTCGGTCGATGATCTTGAGGAACTCGTAAAACGTTACCAGAAACTTATTTGGAACAGAACTAGAAATCGCTTTCCCCAAGACGTCTACGCGCAACTGTGGGGTTCCATCGGAGCTGTCTTTGGTTCCTGGCAAAATGAACGCGCAATTGTTTACCGCCAAAAATACAAAATCCCCTCTGAATGGGGAACAGCCGTAAACGTACAAACCATGGTTTATGGCAATATGGGTGATAACTGTGCCACCGGAGTCGCCTTTACAAGGGATCCTGCCAATGGAGAGAAAGTTCTATACGGCGAATATCTGATCAACGCCCAGGGTGAGGATGTCGTGGCTGGAGTCAGGACACCCGAGCCAATTGCCAACCTTGCCATCAAGATGCCAAAGGCCTTTGCTGAACTAGAGAGAGTTCGTCGCACTCTGGAACGGCATTTCAAGGATATGCAGGACTTCGAATTCACGGTTCAAGAAAGGAACCTCTATATGCTTCAGACTCGGAACGGGAAACGGACCGGGCTAGCTGCAGTCAGAATCGCTGTTGAAATGGTTAGAGAACGAGTGATGAATGTGAAAACTGCTCTGAACAAAATTCCGGCTGACTCGATCTCGAGCCTTCTTGTCCCTATTTTTGATGAAGGCAATCGTAAGAAAGCTAAGTCAATTGGCTCAGGGTTGCCTGCAGGACCAGGCGCAGCTTCGGGAAAGATTGTTTTTTCAGCGAGTAAGGCCGAAAGCCTCGCCCATAAAGGAGAACATGTTATACTCTGCCGCACAGAAACTTCCCCAGAGGATCTACGTGGTATGATAGCTTCCCAGGGAATTCTCACCTCTCGCGGGGGGGTCAGCTCCCATGCCGCACTAGTAGCCAGGCAAATGGGCAAAGTCTGTGTGTGCGGGGCTCAGGACATTGAAATGGATTATTCCAAACGTGAACTTCGGGCAGGTCGATTCTCTTTGCGCGAAGGAGACAACATTTCTATAGATGGGACCACCGGGGAGGTCTTTGCCGGATTTGTCGAGACTACCCCTTCAGAGGTGAATCAGGTCCTGGCCGGGAAACTTAAACCTGACAGGAGCTACACCTTCCAATTATTTGAACAGGTCATGAAGTGGTCCGATCGTCATCGTAAGCTCAAAATTCGTACGAATGCTGATACTCCGACTCAATCCAGACAAGCAGTTGCTCTCGGAGCAGAAGGGATTGGACTCTGTCGCACTGAACACATGTTCTTTGAGGACGATCGTATTATCTACATGCGACAAATGATCCTGGCCAAAGATGAGAGCGAACGACGCAATGCCCTGAAAAAATTACTTCCATTCCAACGAAGGGACTTCGTCGGAATTTTCCGAGCTATGGGCGAGCGTCCTGTTACCATCCGCCTGCTGGATCCCCCTCTACACGAGTTTCTTCCCCAAAATCAATCGGCCCGCAACACGCTTTCTAAACTTCTCAATGTTTCACCTGAAATCATCTCCGAGCGAATCAATACACTTCATGAACAAAATCCGATGTTGGGCCACAGAGGATGCCGTCTAGGTATCACCTATCCAGAGATTACCGAAATGCAATCCCGCGCGATTTTTGAGGCAGCGGCTCAAGTTACTAAAGGACGCAACCCAATTCACGTTCGACCTGAAATCATGGTTCCCTTAGTCGGTTTCTCCGGTGAGCTAAACAATCAGGTTGAGATAATTCATACGGTCGCAGAAGAAGTGATGTCCCGGAGAGGAGTTCGGATCAGGTACCTCGTTGGAACCATGATTGAAGTTCCGAGAGCGGCTCTGTGTGCCAAAGAGATTGCCAGTATCGCCAATTTCTTCAGCTTTGGCACGAACGACTTGACTCAAACTACTCTTGGGATGAGTCGTGATGACTCTGGGAGTTTCCTTGGTAAGTACCAAGACCTAGAAATCTTTAGTCAGAATCCTTTCGCGTCCATCGATCAGATGGGCGTCGGGTTTTTAGTCGACTATGCCGTGAAACAAGGACGTTCTGTACGCTCGAATCTCAAACTGGGCATTTGCGGAGAGCACGGTGGAGATCCTGATTCTATTGAGTTCTTTCATCAAGCTGGTCTCGATTACGTGAGCTGCTCACCACCACGGGTTCCCGTCGCCAGACTCGCGGCTGCCCAGGCTACATTGAAAAACTGAATCGCGTCCTCCCAGAATTGACTAATGATCGGAGAACGGACTGAGAAGCGAAATCCCTCTAGTGCCTTTGTCCTTGGAATCCATTACCTCGGAGAAGCTGCGGATCAGTCATCGAGCCTTCTCGACGAACTCTGCGACTTAGTTGAGGCCCTTGGTATTTCTGTCCGCCTTCGTGAGATGATTCCATTGAAAAGACCCTCCCCAAGGTACCTCCTTGGAGAGGGGAAATTCCAGAATATTGTAGAAAGGGCAAAAGCAAATGATTGCGGTTGCATCGTTTTCGATGCGGCTCTCAGTCCCGGCCAACAACGTAATTGGGAGGCCCAGAGCGGTATCTGTGTTATTGATCGTCAGGAGGTAATTCTCGAAATCTTTGCTCAGCGGGCAAAAACCAAAGAAGCAGTTCTTCAAGTCGAACTCGCCCGCATGGAATATTCCCTTCCACGCTTGCGAAGGGCATGGACCCATCTCAATCGTCAACGAGGTGGTGGCGTCACCCAGCGGGGCGAAGGCGAAGCGCAGATTGAAATCGATCAGCGGCTTGTCCGCAATCGGATTTCTCATTTGAGAAAAGATCTCGAACGCGTGGTAAAACAAAGATCAACTCAGCGAAAGCGCCGTCTAAGAGTTCCCGTCCCAACCGCGGCTTTGGTTGGATACACGAATGCAGGAAAAACCTCTCTACTGAACCGATTGGCTGGGTCTCAACTCTACGTGAAAAATAAACTCTTTGCTACGCTTGATCCCACAATCAGAAGAATAACACTTCCCTCCGGACGAGATCTCCTTCTCACCGACACGGTAGGATTCATAAGGAATCTTCCTCACCAAATAGTTGAAGCCTTTAAGGCAACCCTTGAGGAGGCGGTTGTCTCAGATATTCTCATTCATGTTCTAGATGTAAATAACCCCGACCTGGAATCACATCGTGAAACTACCCTCAAAATCCTCAAGGACTTGGGCGCCGAAGACAAACCGATGCTTACTGTTTACAACAAAATAGACCTGTTTGATGAAGACCGAAACCAGGACCAAGGAAATTTGGACGTTCGGGGAGGAGTGAATTTTAGCGCGGAAACGGGAGAAGGCGAAAACCAGCTTCTCCTTAAAATCGACCACACACTGGAAGATGAAGCTCAATTCTTTGAACTCCTCTTGCCCCATAGCCGGTATGACCTAGTCAACCGCCTATATGAGATTGGGACGATCAAAAAGTCCAATGTGGTAGATGCCGGTGTCCACATCAAGGGAACCATCTCATATCGACTATATCCCCAGTTTGCTAAATACGCTGCCCGGCAAGGGCTCGAACCTTGACTGGCTGGACCAAAACCAGCTGTGCTACCATTACACCACCGGGCACCCAGAATACGTTTTATTGGATCATTTTGCTCTTCCGTCAAGTTCGGTCTGCATCTCACCTGTTCATTACAAAGTCAGGGAAGCTCCTCATTTTGGGGCCCATGTTATTGACCTGTCGTTGCATATGACGTTAGAAGGTCGAACCATGGAAAAAATTCGGAGTGCTGGCAGAAATCCAAACTACAAACGCATCCTTCTCAAATTGAGTGGAGAAGCTCTCAAAAATAGTAAACCCGGAACTCCCATCAGTGACCATCGCCTGCGTAAAATCTGCTCTGAACTCAAGGAAGTTCACGCCCTTGGTATCGAGATTGGTGTGGTCATAGGCGGCGGCAATATTTTCCGCGGCCTAGCTGGGCAAGATAAAGGCGTAAAGCGCAACACAGGCGACTACATGGGTATGCTTTCCACTATGATCAACGGCCTCGCCTTAATGGACTTCCTCGAAAAGATCGATGTCGAAGCGCGAATCCAAACTGCTATTCCAATGGACGAAATAGGCGAGCCCTTTATCCTCCGCAGGACAATTCAGCATCTAGAAAAGGGTCGAATTGTCATTTTCGTAGCGGGGACTGGCAACCCCTACTTCTCAACGGATACAGCGGCCGCACTCCGGGCAAGCGAAATTAGTGCTGATCTATTACTTAAGGCGACTGACGTGGACGGAATTTATGATAGAGATCCGAAAAAAGATTCTAAAGCTAGAAAATTTGATAAGATCTCTTATATTGACGTGCTGCAGAAGCGGCTTAGAGTCATGGACACTGCCGCGTTCTCACTCTGTCTCGACAATGGTATACCAATCCTGGTACTGAATATGAATAAACCGGGCAACATCAAGAAAGCCCTTATGGGCGAAAAACTAGGAACCCTTGTGGCCTGAGAGGATTTTGAGAATGACTTTTGTGGAACTTATCCAGGAGATGCGTACTAATATGACCAAGGCAGTTGAGCATACCCTGGCGGAATTTAATAGTCTTCATACCGGAAAAGCTTCCCCCGGTCTGGTCGAAAATTTACAAGTGCAAGTTTCATCATACGGTACCAGTATGCACCTCAGAGACATCTCTGCCATCACGACGCCAGACCCCCGTACCATTCAGATTCAGCCTTGGGACAAGAATGTGGTTAGCGATATTGAAAGAGCAATTCAACTTGCTAAGCTAGGCCTCAATCCGGCTGTGGCTGGAACTGTCATTCGGATCCCCATACCCGAATTGAGCGGAGAACGGCGCCAAGAGCTGAAAAAAGTAGCGCACCAGATCGCGGAGGAAGGACGCGTCAGCATACGTCATGTCCGACGCGACACTATGGAAGCTCTGAAAACAATGCAGAAAGAAAGTGACATTTCGGAAGATGATCTGCGCCGCAACGAAAAGGATGTTCAATCCGAGACGGACAGATACATCGAAGAGATTGCGGAGCATCTCACCGACAAAGAAGAGGAGCTGATGACGGTATGATATGCACTTCCTTTTCGAAAACGCGGACCGGGCGGTCATTAAACTAGGCTCTAACCTGCTGACCGATGGCTCTGGCCGCAGCAACACTCAACGCATCGCGGCTATCTGTCGCCAGATCCATCTCCTTCACGACAAAGGAATCCAAGTTATCATCGTCAGTTCCGGTGCCATCGGTCTGGGCATGGGAAAGCTTGGTTACAAAAGAAGGCCACGAGATCTTGCTTCGCTCCAAGCTTGTGCGGCTGTTGGACAAAGTATTCTAACAGACACTTGGCAGGCTGGGTTTGATCCCTTCTCCATAGTCGTTGCTCAGGTTCTCTTAACCCGTGAAGATGTCCGATCACGCAAACGTCATGTAGCCGTGAAAAATCTCTTTGAGCGTCTGCTTTCCGACCGCATCGTCCCGATAGTTAATGAAAACGACTCGGTCAGCACCGACGAAATCAGGTTCGGCGAAAACGATGTCCTTTCCGCCCTAGTCTCCAGTCTCACTAACACTGATATTCTGATCATCCTTTCGGTAATACCTGGCCTCCTTGACCGGGAAGGCAGCGGAAAGACAATTCCGCTGGTGGAGAAGTTCACATCCTATATCGAAAAAATTGCTGGCGACACTGACAGCACTACTTCAGTAGGCGGAATGCGAAGTAAAATTAAGGCTGCCAAAATCGCCGTCAAATCGGGCTGTGCTGTTTTCATCGGAGACGGTAACGATCCAGACATTATACAGCATCTTTTTCGAGGAAACGCTAAAGGCACCTTTTTCATGCCGAATAAAATTCCTCTTGCATCGAGGAAGCGATGGATCGCTTTTTTCGAGAATTCCAAGGGGAGCGTCACTATCGACGGAGGCGCGTATGCAGCAGTTGCCACAGAAGGACGAAGTCTCCTGGCCCGGGGAGTAATCGGGCATCATGGAGAATTTGAGGCAGGCGATGTTGTCAAAATCGAAAACGCTGATGGGGTCGTGATTGCTCGTGGAATATGTCAGTATGCCAGTGCTGATCTTGACGCAGTTTTGGGACAGAGTTCAAAACAAATTCAAGAGGCCTATCCCGATCGGGCACGATTTGAAGTGGTTCATCGCGACTCCCTCGTCATACTATGACGCATTCTCAGTGCCTCTGGAATTAATTTTTTATCGTGTCCACCAATTCCCTTAGGGAAATATGACGCAAAATATTAGAGGGAATCGCCAAGGTATCGGCGAGAAAGCAAAACTAGCGGATTTTTCTCCCATTGATTTTGAGTCCGAACTTAATCAAGAGCAATTCGAAGCAGTCACAGCGGCGTCCGGCCCAGCCCTCGTTCTCGCCGGAGCTGGTTCTGGAAAAACAAGGACATTGACTTACCGTGTTGCTTGGCTCCTAACCCAAGGGGTTAACCCCTCGAATATTCTTCTTCTCACCTTTACGAATAAAGCGGCAAAGGAAATGCTCCGGAGAGTCGAGGAGCTGACCGGAGTGTCAGCCCATCGATTCTGGGGTGGCACTTTCCACCATATCGGGCATAAGACAGTCCGGACCCATTCCAAGACTGTTGGCCTTGATCCCTCCTTCACAATCCTAGATGACAAGGATTCTGATTCCTTTCTGAAAGATACAATCCGGGAAATGGATCCAGGTTTCCTCAAAGAAAAGAATAATCCAAAAATCAGACTAGTTGCCACCATTATCAGCTTCGCACGTAATACCCGATCATCGATCGAGCAAGTCATTTACGACCGGTACTATTTTTTTGAGCCTCTTGTCGATAGGATCCAGGCATTTCTTGATCGGTACCAAAAACGAAAACGAGAGCATCAAGTCGCTGACTTCGATGATCTTATCGTTTTCTGGCACGATATCCTTCGGAAGAGTCCTGAAGTTGCGTGTCATTATAGGAATCAGTTCAAACATATCCTGGTCGATGAATATCAGGATACAAACCAGCTCCAGGCAGACATTGTGGATATACTTGGGAAACATCGAAATCTCATGGCAGTGGGTGATGATGCCCAATGCATCTACACCTGGAGAGGGGCTAGTTATGAGAATATCATGACCTTCACAGAGCGCTACCCAGAAAGTAACATCTACAAGATTGAGACTAACTATCGCAGCACCCCCCAGATTCTGAACTTGGCCAACAGCATCCTTGCAACCCAGCCTTCGGGATCCGGATATCGAAAGGAAATGCGCCCGACCAGAAAATCTAATCACCTCCCCTTCGTAGTCCCAATCATGGACAGCAAATTGGAGGCCGAATTCATCATCAAACGAACCCAAGGATTGCTCGACAACGGATATCGCCTATCTGATATCGCTATTCTCTATCGCGCCCATTACCAAGCCCTCGACGTTCAGGTTGAGCTCTCTCGTGCTGGAATCCCTTTTATTATCACCAGCGGCGTTCGCTTTTTCGAACAGTCCCACGTTAGAGACCTTGTTTCTCAACTGCGATTCACTATCAATCCAATGGATCAACCTGCCTTTGTAAGGCTTACAAGTCTAATTCCCAAAGTTGGCGAGCGTACTGCTCTCCGTCTGTTCGAAGCCCTCAACCAATTTGGAACCAAAGCTAAAATCTCCCGGCTTGAGGCAATGTTTGCACCTGAGATTCAAAAAATCATCCCGAAAACTGCAAAGGAGGAGTGGCTTGATCTTGCCCAATCTATTAAAGATATCAGCGAGGCAGCCCGGAATCAGACACCCGCCGACGCTGTTCGAATTGCTATCGAAGGTTGGTACAGTGGTTACATACGCACCGTCTACCCTAATTGGCAGACTCGGTTAGAAGATCTCAATGGCCTCATAGGGTTTGCTGGCCGCTTCGATAGCATGACCGAACTGCTCGCTCAGCTCATTCTCCTTAATACGGAAACCAGCGACAGATCGGCTGACAACAGCGGCGATTTTATGAGACTTACAACCGTTCACCAAGCAAAGGGACTTGAGTTCCCAATTGTATTCGTCATCGCGTTAGCCGACGGCCTTTTCCCCATTCGTCGATCAATCGAGGAAGGAAATCTGGACGAAGAACGCCGACTCTTCTATGTTGCTGTCACTCGTGCTAAAGATGAGCTGTATCTCTCTTATCCCCTCATTAGTCCTCAAGGCGGCCCGCCCCTGCGTCCTCGCCCAAGTCGCTTTGTCGAGACCCTATCCTCGAATCACTTCGAGTTTCTTCACCCACATCGGCAAAACACCTATTGATAGCGTGAAGCATATTCTCATTTTTTTTGGTCTTCTCTCAATCACTTCCCCCCTTGATTCAGAGATCGAGATCAAGCTAGTTCAAACCAGATATTTTCTGGAAGAAGATTTTGTCCGTATACGGGAATACTTGAATGGAAAGGAATTTAGTGGACGAAGACTGGCGGTAAGGACCCAATCTGATCAGAGGACTGGTCTTTATTTTGTCCTCACGCTAAGTCGCAATGCCGCCGCTCTTCCCAGCGATACTAAGGTGCGAATAGAAGTTCTTACAGAAGGAGAGCTAACGGCAAGGTCCTTCGAATTTGAAATTCCCAAAAAAAGGCCCTTCACCCGTGATCTGTTCCTAGGCCTAACCGGGTCCCATTGGCCAAATCCCAATGCCGTGCCACTCGCTTGGAATATCTCGCTAATGGGCCCCTCCGAAGAAATCATCGACCAGCAAAAGAGTTTCCTTTGGGAATAGCACTTCACCTCTGGATTCGATTCCTTCTAAATTCGATATGTTCTATATGAAACTTCGTTTTCTAAAGGTACTTTTTGATTAGAATGTCTACTCTAGGAAATCTTCTATGGGCTCCGTCAATTCGAACCTCATCTGCCCTTTCTTTGCACAGCACTTCTCAAAACTTTTCATCGACAAACTCCGTACCCACGGTACAGCAGCAGCCCTGCTCAAGTTTACTGATCAAGGATTCCGACTATAACAAAGCTGCCTATAAAGGGACAGCCTTGGAAACGAAAAGGAGCAGATCCCCAATGGCTCTTTTATTGCCCTGAGAATAGTCATTTTGATATCTTTCGGACTTTATAACTCAATCCAAAGACAAAATCAAACACGCTCTCCGCAATCATGATTGTCGACAGCCATCTTCACATTTGGTCGGAAGACACAGAACAATACCCTCGGACTGAGACGCCCTACCCTGGCTCAGTCAAATTGCTTCTCGACTACATGGGCGAAAGCGGGGTCGACCGCGCCGTCATAGTCCTTCCAGTACATTACCGGTACGACAATCGAATCCTAGCTGATACACTGAAAATTCATGATGGTAAATTTGCGGGTGTAGGAGTGGTTGATCCACAAGGACCTTCTGCAGCGGACACGTTGTCACGTCTAGTGGAAGAAGAGGGTATCCGCGGTATCAGGATTCGGGGCACGATTGAACCGGAAAGCTTCTGCAAACCGGAGACCGAACCACTCTGGCAGCGCGCAGCAGAACTTTCGGCAATAATTTGTATACTTGCCACACCGGACCAGGTACCGGCCATGAAGCAAATGATTCAACGGTTTCCCGACACCACAGTCGTAATCGACCATTTTGCCCAAATTCCCGCCGTGGATGGAATTGGCTGCGAAGCCTTCCAAACTTTTCTCAGCCTTTCCGAATTTCCCAAGGTCCACATTAAGTTTTCCGGTCTTCACTACTGGGGTGACCTACCCTACCCTCACTATCAAGCTCAGAAGAATCTACGCGCTGCATTCGATGCCTTCGGAACAAACCGAATTCTCTGGGGGTCAGACTGGCCTCACATTCTTTCTAAAGGCGGATATATTAGGTGCCTTAATTTTGTTCGTCGGGAACTTAATTGGATAACCGATGAGGAGAAAACCGAAATATTAGGTGGTACTTCGCTGCGCCTCTGGTGGGACTAAGAAGAAACTATTCGACACTGAATCCCCGTCATTGCTAGAAAATTCACTACCGATAAAGGAGTATCTTTACGCTGTCGGACGCTCCTATATTACTTTTAGTCTTCTAGGCCTAGCCTCCCCGTTTTGTCCACTGAATCGACTTCCCTCCCGTAAAGGACAGAATAGTGCTTACATTTTTCCTCGAGTCTCTTGATCATTCAATATCTAATTTGACAGACCGTACTAACTTACAAGCATCGTCCTATGAGTCTCGAACACATTGATGTTGTAATTGCGTGTAATCGTAAAGTACGGGAAAAGTACCTGGACCCCGACGATTTAAAACGCCTTGAAGAATTCGCCAATTGGAGATGGATTGAATTCGAAGGCGGAGGAATCCAAGACGCAAATACTCAGCCGGAAGAAAGAGCAAAACTGGCTGGAGAGCTTACTGAAACCGTTGCTCTTATCCTCTGCCATGGTGCCCCTAGAATCGACACCGAGTTACTCGCCTGTGCACCGAAGTTGAAACTGATTGGGGAGTTGGAAGGAGATCGGTTTGCCAGTCGGATAGATTTGGAGGCAGCATGGGAGCGGGGCATAAGAACGGTCGACACAACCAACGGATCCTCTTATCCCGTCGCAGAATGGGCACTTGGCCTACTTCTCATTTCGATGCGCAATGCGGGTGCTCTCTTTCGCCGGATCATCGCGGGCCAACCCACATGGAAAGAAGGGTTCAAGATTGGAAAAAGGGAAGCCGACCCCGGCTATTTACACGGCGATCTTTATGGCAAGAGAGTGGGCCTAATTGGTTGTGGCCATATTGGCCGACGCCTCATAAAATTTCTTCGCCCGTTCGAGGTTGAAATTTGGGTCCATGACCCCTACCTGTCCAGCGAAATGGCCGATGCATCCGGTTTCCTTCAAACCTCCCTCGATAACGTGTTATCCCAGTGCGACGCCATCATCTGTCTTGCCCCTCTAACTCCTAAGACGGAAGGTATGATCGGTCGCAGCGAACTGAATCGAATCCCCTCTGGTTCCGTTCTTATTAATGTCTCTCGGGGTCCCATTATCGATTCCGAAGCCCTTATCGAGCGTCTCAAGCGTGGGGATATTGTTGCTGGCCTTGACGTTTTCGATCCCGAGCCGATCCCGCCAACCAGTGAAATCATTCAACTCGAGAATGTTTTTCTGAGCCCTCATATAGCAGGCGTCACAGCCGCCAGTCATCCGCGCTTCTTCAAGCTCATGGTCGATGAAGTGAAACGCTACCATGAGGGCCATGGGAATCTCTTCGAACTCACACCACGCTCGCTGGCCAATCGAACTGGAATGGAAGTATGAGAAACTCCAGATAATCTTGTTCGTTCTCTTTATCATACCCTTCCTAGGTTTTACATGCGCTCGAGAAAACACAAAGAAGACCCGTCATGATTATCGACACCCATATACATCTCTATGATCCATTTCGAAAAGGAGGAACCCCATGGCCCGAACAGGACGACAAGGTGCTCTATAAGAGAACACTGCCCAGTCGGTGCAAAGAACTTGCTATCCCAGCCGGGGTCACTGGTGCTATCGTAGTCGAGTGTAGTCATTGGATCGAAGATAATCAATGGGTCCTCGACCTGGCTAAGGAAGATCCATTCATCTTTGGCCTAGTCGGAAATCTGGATGCTAACGACCAGCGCTTTCGGGACCTCATCTACCGGTTTTCTAAAGACCCCGTATTCCGCGGAATACGGGCACGTCTCTGGGACCCAAACAATGTTGATGCTCTTCGTCTCCTCGCTGACTGTAACCTATCGTTTGACTGTGGACTAACCGAGGGAACGGCAAAGATCGCCAGCGAGATTCCAGATCTTCGGATAATTGTAAATCACAGTGCCGGACTTCCCATGGAAGGAAATAATCCCGATCAAGATCAAGTTGCTCTCATGCAAGAAACTGCCTCATACCCCAATGTTTTTTGCAAACTCTCTGGCATGATGGACCTCAGATGCAAAATACGACCGGCCCCAACCGATGTTTCCCATTATGCTCCTGTCCTCGACCTTCTTTGGGAAGCCTTCGGCGAAGACCGCATGATATTTGGAAGCGACTGGCCAGTTTCTGACAATAGTGAACGGAGCTATGGGGAAGTTCTCGAGCTCGCACAAGAATATATTCGATCAAAATCCGAATCCGCCTACCACAAGGTATTCTGTGAGAACTCAAGGAAAGCATATATGTGGATCGATCGCCGCTGAAATAGCTTTATTCTAAACAAGCCTTTCTTAAGGCTCGAAATTGGAAACTTGCTCATATGCTACTCTCCGGTCTGCTATCCGTCACTTTCCGCAGACTCCATTCGGACCAGATCATTGACCTCGTGCAGAGGGCCGGCTTAAGTGGTATCGAGTGGGGAGGCGATATCCACATCCCACATGGGGATCTTAAGCAAGCCCAAGAGACCCGCCGCCGAACTGAGAACGCTGGGCTGCAAATTTTCGCCTACGGATCTTATTACCGATCAGTGGCAAGCGAAGAAGAGGGACTCTCCTTCAACACCGTCCTCGAAACGGCCATTGCTCTAGGAGCACCAATTATTCGGATTTGGGCTGGCCGGAGAGGTTCGGCTGAAGTCGACCGAAAATATCGTACATCAATTGCCGAGAATATCCGAGAAATCGGAGACACGACCCAGTCCCACAATATTCAGGTTGTTCTCGAATTTCACAGCAATACCCTAACGGATAGTGCGGATTCAGCTCTATGTCTAATTCGCGAGGTGGCCCATCCCAACATTAAACTCTCTTGGCAGCCCCCTCATGCCGAATCTACCGAAATTCGACTGGAAGGTCTAAGGAAAGTCCTGCCCTACCTTTTGAATCTTCACGTTTTTCATTGGAAATCAGGAAATGGAAAATTGGATCGCAGACCTCTAAATGAAGGTGTCGACGACTGGACAGCTTACCTGAAGGTCGTCAACAGCCCCTTTCGCCGATACGCAACGATGCTCGAATTCGTTCGCGAGGACAGCCCCGAGCAATTCCTCCAAGATGCCGAAACCCTCAGGCAACTTATCGAAAATGTTTCTACAGGATTAGCCCAATAAGTCTCCTTTTAAATGGAGGTTGGCCCTTCCGCTAACCAATCCACAAAAACTCCAACCGGCATGGTTAAAGTAATGCCTTAAATTAGAACCGGTCGTTGACAGCGATACTCGCGGCCGCAAAATTGCGAGTAGGTAGAATCATGAAGGAAAAAATTCGATGGGCTCAATACGGTACAAAACACGGCCACGCGGCGGGAAAACTTCTAGCCTTGCAGAGGAATCCCAATGTGGAGGTAGCTGGTGTATACGAACCGGATCCAAATAGAAGGGAGGAAGTTTCCAATCAGGAGGGACCCTTTTCCTCCTGCAACTGGCTTAATGATCCGAGCCAGATTTTTGAGGACGCTTCGATCGTCGCAGTAGCGTCGGAAGGTTCCAATTCTGAAAGTCTCGACCAAACCGAAAGCTTAATTGAAGCTGGGAAACACATTTGGTATGACAAGCCGGCCGGGAATAACTGGCAACAGTGGCAGCGTATCGTTCGCACCGCGGAAGAAAGGAGCCTTCATATTCAAATGGGATATATGCTCCGTTATCACCCATCCTTCAAGCGTATTGCTAAATGGGCTCGCGGTGGACTTCTTGGTGAGATCACCTCTGTCCGGGGCCGCATGTCGTCTTCCATCCCTAAAGATAGAGTGGAGGCACTGGGAATTTTCAAAGGAGGTATCTTCTTTGATCTTGGAGCCCATATGCTTGACCAAGTCATCTGGCTTCTGGGCCGCCCGGAAAAAATCACACCTTTTTTTCGTAGCGACAGCGATGCGGTCGGAGTAGTAGATAATTCTCTCGCCGTGTTTGAGACCGCCAATGCAATAGCATATATAGACATCTCTTCCTTTGAGACGAAACCGTCAGCTCGACGCTTCGAGGTTTACGGAACACAAGGTAGTGCCATTATCTTGGAACCATTTGAACCAGGCCCGCAAATTCGGCTTTGCCTAGATCAAGCCCGCGGAGGATATTCTGAAGGCGAGCAAATTGTTTGGGAAGAGAACCGATCTCGCCAAGATCTATATGAACTCGAGCTCGCGGCTTTGCTTGCTTCAATCTCAGGAGATCAGGAACCCGACCGATCCCGGTCTCACGAACTGTTGGTTCAAGAAATTCTCCTTAGGACCTGCGGTTACCTCTAGCCAGAAAATCTAAAAAGATTTCCGAAATCAAAACTTACGGGGATTCTTAAAAGGTCTGTTCCTATAAAATTCACTTGAAATGGAAATGACAACGGCGGGCAACGTTCATAGCTCCTATTGACGACTTGCTTTCCGTTTGTATGGTAAACCCCCATGGATCTCGCGATTAGGGGAGGCCCCCCAGTCACTGATAAACACTTTCCCTCTTGGCCTGTTTCCGGCGAGGAGGAACGGTCGGGGCTACTGCGCGTGCTTGAAAGCGGAGAGTGGGGATCAACCGGGGGAATGGAGGTATCCCAATTTGAACGCTCCTTCGCCGAATATCATCGGGCCGAATTTGGAATTGCTACATCGAGCGGTACCGCAGCTCTCAGTATCGCTTTGCGAGCAGCAGGAATCGGACCCGGAGATGAGGTAATTCTCCCAGCGTACACCTTTGTCGCCTCCGCTACGCCCATACTCGATGTCCTTGCCAAACCGGTCTTTGTAGATATTGAACCGGATACCCTGAACATTGACCCAGCGGGTGTTAAGGAAGCACTCACTACGCGGAGTAAGGCCATTCTCCCAG
Source organism: uncultured Opitutales bacterium (assembly GCA_964542645.1). GTDB lineage: Bacteria > Verrucomicrobiota > Verrucomicrobiia > Opitutales > UBA2987 > Moanibacter. The sequence continues at coordinate 250,339 of CAZIUG010000007.1, forward strand.
TTCATTTTGCAGGGCGCCCCGCCTCTATGAACCCGCTCAGGAATATCGCAAGAGATAATGGGCTGATCATCATCGAGGACGCTTGTCAGGCTTGGGGAGCTGAATATAGAAAGACTTCTGCAGGAACGCTGGGGAGTGCGGGTTGTTTTAGCTTCCAGTCTTCTAAGAACATCTCCAGCGGAGAGGGAGGAATGATTCTTACAAACAATCTTGGCATTGCCCGATTAAGTCGCAGCATTTCCGATTGCGGGAGGACCGCAGTTGGTCCCTGGTATGAACACGGAAACTATGGTGGAAACTATCGCTTAACCGAGTTCCAAGGGGCCTTACTCCGAGCACAACTCGATCGCTATCCTTTTCTCCACAAAAAGAGAGAGAATGCCGCTTGTTTTCTCTCATCCGAAATCAGGGGAATAAAAGGCTACCTGAATCTTGCTCCACTTGATGAAAACTCGCGGTCGTCCTGGCATCTATTCTGCCTCCGCCTCGACACAGACGCCTGGGGAGAAATTGCAAAGGAAGAGGTTGTGAATGCCATACGAGCCGAAGGCATCCCAATCAGTCCCGGCTATAAATTGCCCGTTTACAAACAACCGTTTTTCATGGAAGGAAATTTCGGGTCGCATGGGGGACCACCTTCATTCTACGAAAATAATTTACCTGACTTCAACCAATTCTCCCTACCTAACACTGAAAGAGCCTGTTCCCACGAAGCACTTTGGCTAACACAAAATTTGCTTCTAGCTGACACAAGAATGCTAGAAATTGTTATCGAGGCCCTCTCTAAAGTCTTCCAATTCCGCGACCGAATTCCTCGAATGTAGACAGTCAGACCCTCACAAAAGCCCAAGCAAAAAGGCCAAGATCCTCATTTATCCGCCGAACACTTCTCCGTAATCTTGCTTAAAAACCGAAAATATGATGGGCTGAGGATTCAGTCCTATGAATCATGAACCGTTACCCCCATTAGATTTATGCAACCATTCCTTGACTCCAAAGATGTAATCGAAAACAGCGCTGAGCTTGCCCGGCGTCTCCAGCGCGACGGTTACCTTTTTATTTCATCGCACCTTCCCTCTAAACCCCTCGAAGAATTGCGTCTCAAGAATCTTGAAGTGGCTCGGAACGCAGGCTGGATTAAGGCGGAAACTCCGCTGAATGAAGCCATCGCCGAACTTGATAGTTTCTGCGTCGAACCGGAACCAACCTACATGAAGCAATACCAAGAAATGTATTGCCTCCCCGAATTTCATGCCTTGCAGCATAGACGGGAGTTGGTTGATTTATTGCAGAATATCCTCGGTGAAACAGTCCTCCCTCATCCGCGTATTATTGGGCGCACCATATTCCCTAGTTTTGAGGCCTATACAACTCCACCTCATCAGGACTTCATTCCGATCCAAGGAACTCCGGACACCTACACTGCATGGATCCCTCTAAGCGATCTACCTCCCGAAATGGGAGGCCTTCAGATCGCTTCTGGCTCACACCGAAAAGGTGTCTACAATTTTAAGCCAGCCATGGGAGCAGGCGGCCTGGAAGTAACCGATCCTCTAGACAACACCTGGGTAACCAATCCGTTTTCGCAAGGCGATGTGTTGTTCTTTCATAGTATGGTGGTCCATAAAGGCGTTCCCAATCGAAGTAATAAGTTGCGCATGTCCATTGACGCCCGCTACCAAAAAGTTAGCGACTCGATTGCTCCCGGCAGTCTCCTGCCCCACACTCAACCCCAAACCTGGGAAGATATCTACGCCCGATGGCATACGCACAGCTATTTAAATTACTACTGGAAAAAATGGGATTTGCAGATGGTCGATTATGACAACAGCTATCACGAAAAAAGAGACACCATGGCCTTTAAAATGGCTGAGGACGGTGACCCAGTAGCGCGTTCCGCACTGCAGCGAATAATGGCCCGCGATAAAAACCCCGGGAAACGGCAGCGTGCTCAAAAGCTACTCAAAGTGATGGACACAAATTAAGTTATCGAAAGGCCATATGTACAAAATCCCATCGACCATTTTCTTTGTTTCTGTAATGGTCTTATCGCATAGCGGAATACTGAGCGAAGAATTTCATTTCCAATCCCAGCACATCAATGTCGCCACCAAGTTCGAAACCGTTAATGTGGAAGACGAACCAGGTCATGTTATCGCCTTCTTCGAAGCAAAAGGCGTGGGTTCTCGCCTCAAAGGTCCAATCGAACCGCCCTATAAGATTGAAATCTGGGGTTCAGGGGACTACCGTAATGACGGAACGGGGACAGGCCAAGGCTACGGCAAATTCATATTTTACGATGGCTCCTCATATTATGAAAAGTGGTCCAGCAACCTGAAGGACGGACACGACGTTGGAACCGCCGTTTACTACAACGGAACCGGCCGGTTCAAGGGCATGAAGGGAGGCAGCAAGTTCGACTGCATCCCGATGGGCGACCGCTTCATTTGCGAAGTGGAAGGCAAAATTGAACTGCCGGATTAAAACGAATTTAACAGAGTTTTACAAATCGCATTGTCACTTCGATCGGTGACCTTCATCGAATTCAACCCAATTTCCCCTTGCCTCCCCATGTCAAGGAAGCACCATTGGATGGAAGCATCATTAAATGAAAACTAAAGTTATATTGCCTAAGGACTTCAACAACCGTCTCGTAATTCCAAATGCAGCGGAACGACTCGACGAGGCTTTTGAGGTCGCGGAAAAAATCGGCCAGGCCGGGGTTCCCTTACTCCCTAATCTCGATCACGCTGCGATCTTTGTCGATCCCCCTCACTTGGTAGCCGGACCCTTAAAAGAGGTTGGATACGTAGCAGGTTGGGATAACCGGTGTTACCCATCGCCGGTCGATGAATGCGACTACATTAATGTCCCTTCTGGCCTACCCAATGACAGTCCTTCTCGGCAACAGGGCTGGTTCGATTACGTTGCGGTAGTCCATCCGGTCGATGACAAGGCACGCAAGCACATGCTGGCCCAGGGCTACGGAAATCCCTTTATTCATCACATGACCTGGGGTATTGCTCCTCCTGAGAGAGGCGAAGTCGATGATTTTCAATATACAGCTGAGGTCATTCCCTTTATGGTTGAAACGCGCAAGAAGATCGGGGATGCGGTTGCAGATCAACCCGGAACCCTGATTATGGCCTTACCTGGGGAGGTTATAAATCACCCTGAATTTGAGCAGAAAGCGCATTCTTGGTTCTCAGGTTTGGACGAAAGGGAATATCAAGTCGAGGCCATGGAAGGTGGAGGATTTCTTATTCAATTCTTCGTCCTCACCGGTGGACGAATCGAAGTGGCGCTGAGGTTCAATACTAAACAGACTTTTAACCCTAAGAGTGTCCATAAAATCTCCGAAGACGAAATCAGCGCCGTCCAGGACACGGAGTAACGACAGATCTGCCCCGCTAGAGTCTTTCCGTAATTCTGCGCTCCGACCAGAAGTTGGATGATATCTCAACCCGAATTCGGAATCATAACAGAACAAATTTCCCACCGGGAAACCGAAAATTCTGTTCTTCCTAAAATGGGCTACCAAAGAACAAAAAAAAGCAGATACGTGGCAACCACAAGATAGAGACATGCCCAAAGACCAGGTCGCTTGAACCAAGGCAATCCACTGGAAGGAATCTTGAATGGATACCTCGGCTTTATCGGTGCCTCAATCAGCGTCTTCTGCAACCAGGTACCTTCCAACGCTTTTAGTCGGCGACCCATTAGTTCCCGTAAATCCCCGATGATCTCGTGCCTCGAGTAAATCAGCCCTCTCAGTTCATGCTCCGAAGGCTTGCCGCGGTAAGACGAGATGATTGCCGAAGCCAACAACATTGAGGAAATGGGAAGGATCGTGTTCCAAAGATAGGTCCACCAAGTATCGATCAACCAGACAGGAAAATCCCACTGACTAAAATCCGCAACTATGGCGAAAACACCATACCCGAGCCCTGTCAGAAGTCCAACAGCTCCACTTTTTCGATGCACACGAGTAAAGACTCCCATCATCATCACAACCATGAGCGGTACGGCAATTGCCCCCGCTAGACGAAGGTAGAATTTCAACATCCCTTCTTGAATGAAAGGAACATAAGCAAACCCTAGAATGAATATAATTGGGACAGAGCATTTACCGACCATAGTGTAATGAGCATCGGAAGCGTATCGAACCAGATAGCGCGCATAAAGGTCGCGGACGAAGAGACTGGAAATTCCGATCCCTACTGAATCAAAAGTAGAGAACCCTGCCGCAATAAGGCCGGCTACAACCAGCCCAATTAGTCCCGCCGGAACATATTCCCGGAGCATTAGAGGATAAGCCTGATCGACAATCTCCAAGTAGGGAAATTCAGCTCTGGCCAGAGGACCCATGCTAACATTAAACCATAAACAAACCGCTGTGGCCACGCTGGCGACAAGCGCCGCCATTTTGAAATCCCATTCTGATCGGGCACCAAGAAATCGAATTGCCTCGTATTGATTGATAACCGCATAGGTAATCAGGGATATGAGAAGACCAAACACTACCATTAGCGGTGGAACCCCAGGAGGAGAATAACCACCTACACGAAGGAGCGTATCCGCTAAACCGGGCTCAATCGCATTAAGTCGTTCATTCAGCCCTGTCCACCCCCCGGTTCGTCCCCAGACCGCACCCCAAAGCACAACTGACGCGACAATCATAATTGTACTTTGAGCGGCGTCGGTAAAAACACCTGCTTTCAGTCCGCCGCGAAAGATGTAGAGAGCGGCAGATACTGCCATTGTGACCACAATCCCCCAACTCCAGCCCTCTTTCAACCCCCCGACAAGATTGAAAACAAGAAAAAGGGAAAAGAAGATATTTCCCAACACATTCGTTCGTGATTGAATGTTGATGAGAACGGCTATAAGGCGTGCTGTGGGCCCGAATCGAAACTCGAGCCACTCGGCGTTTGTGAAGACTCCAGAGCGGTACATTGGGACCACCACAAAAAAACTTAGAAGGATCCATCCCAGCGAAATACCCAACCACCATTGCGAAAGTTGAGAAAGACCGAAGTCGTAAGCTCCCCCTACAACAGCAACATAATCGCCACTGTCCACAGCGGTCCCAAAAGCAGAGAGTCCAATGACCCACCACGGCATCGACTTAGCCGCTAGATACCAGTCAAAGCTCTCACCCTGTTCACGGAAGACGATCAACCCGTATAGGACAATTCCTCCGTTGATTATAAGAACTATTGACCAGTCGAGAGCGTTCATCGATTTTCAGAGACCGTTGGATTTAAGCTCCGTGGGCTAACCCCGCATAAATTAGTGATCGAGCATGTTTCTTCCACCGTCTTTTTACCTCTACTCTCAAGATCAACTTTGTGTCTAGGATAGACATTAAACACTACATCATGAATCGCAATCAATCCCCAGCGCTCCACGATTCTAAGGAAAATCCCCCATCTACTTTGAGCACCGATCCGGTAATGTAGTCGGCCGCATCGGAGCAGAGAAAAGAAGCTGCCCGGGCAATGTCTTCGCTGCTAGCAAGACGGCCCCATGGGAGCTTTTTCCCCAATTTTAAAATCTCTTGATCCGTCGAAAACTGACGCTCTCCGGGGGTATCGGTCCAACCCGGCTCAATGCAGTTAGAACGAATCCGATGGCTCGTCATTTCGCGGGCAATAGTAGCACTCATCTGGTTCATCGCCGCCTTGGCCGAATTGTAGGCTAGTGACCCCGGCATGGGAATACGGGAGAGCACTGAACTGATAAACAGAAGCGCTCCTCCCTCACCTCTGTTTGCCATGAACCGCGCAGCTGCCTGAGCAGTGTGGAAAGCCCCCATAAAAGTGACATCCACTGTCTTCTGAACGACTTCGCAAGAAAGCTCGAGAAAGGGTTGTCGCTTACTAAAATAAGCGTTGCAGACAGCGATATCCAGTCGTCCAAATTCTGCCGCTACCCGAGCCACCATTTCGTCAACGGCTGGCCGATCGCTCACATCGCAACCAACCGAGATTGCCTGCCGCCCCGCCCTCTGAACCTGCACCACCAATTCCTTTGCTTCTTCTTCGTGACTACAATCGTTAACCACGATATCAGCCCCATTCCTGGCCATTTCTAAGGCACAGGCTCGCCCAATGCCTCTCGAGGAACCCGTAATGAGGGCCACTTTTCCCGTAAGATCAATCACCTGACTATACGCATCAGCACAGCATTTCTTTGTAAACAAATCTCTATATCTTGCTAGTTTTGCAAGAACCCAGGAACGCACACCGGGAATTTAGCACATCTATTCGATAGGGATCGGTCAAGCTTCTCGAACCGCAAATTACTTTTGCCTTCTGTCAAGACTGATAAAATCCTTTTAGAAATACATTAATCGGGTCTCGTTAACCAGCAGCTGATTCTAAAAATCAGGCTAAGAAGCAGACATGAAAGGGATAATTACACCCAAGACAGCCAATTATCGCAGGATTAAGCCACAACATCGTCAACCGTCCTCCCGGACTCTCATTGCCCTACCGATACAAGCTAAGTTGGACAGACCCTTAACCCCCCGTGTCATTCGCCTAGAAAACTTTTACCTTCATACTGAGTTCCTAAGAAACCTACTTAAGGTCAGACAGAATGGCTAAAGAAATCTTGCTGACATTCGATCACATATCGCACTATTCTCCTCCCTATGCATAGTAATTGCGAGAGTCTCCTCGCCGCGATGGTCGGATTTGATACCGTAAACTCATACATCACAGGTCAGCCCGATCCCGAACTTGAGCTTGCCAAATATCTTGAGTCGGAAGCACAAACCATGGGTTTTGAGACAAAACGATTTCCGGTAAGCGGTGCTGGCTTCAACTTAATGGTCAGCAATATCGTAGCAGAAGAAGCACCCTGGCTTCTCTTTGAGAGTCACCTTGATACAGTGAGCCTGGAGGGAATGACCATTGATCCGTTAGGTGCAAAAATTGAAGGGGGCCGCATGTATGGGAGAGGCGCTTGCGACACTAAGGCAAGCGGAGCTGCCATGCTCTGGGCCCTAAAGTGCTATGCGGCCGGGTCAGATAAACCAAATAATGTGGCTATTCTCTTCTCGCTCGACGAAGAGATCCTAAAAAGGGGCATTCGCTCCTTTGCCAAACATCATCTCTTAGATCTCGGATGGAATCCCTCCGGGGTGATTGTCGGTGAGCCAACAGAACTGGCGCCAGTAGTCGCTCACAATGGTGCTGTGAGATGGAAAATTCGCACGGAAGGTATCGCAGCCCACTCCTCAAAGCCGTCGAACGGACGCTCTGCCATCAGTATGATGGTAAAAGTAATTGATCTCCTGGAATCAGGCTACATCCCCTCCCTTTCCGCGACCCACCCTCTAACTGGCAAAGCTGAATGCAGCATCAATCAGGGCCAAGGCGGAGAGCAAATCAACATCATCCCAGAGTGTTGCGAAATCGCGGTTGATCGGCGCACTGTTCCTGGCGAAGACCCAGAAAATGTACTGCCCACTGTTGAATTGCTGCTCGATTCTTTACGTCGAGAAAACCCTTATCTTAAAGTCTTTCAAGAGGAGCCGTTCATTGTCGATGTAGCGCTTAATCCCGAAGGAGGGGAAGCATTTTCAGGCTATGTTCAAGCGGTTCTAAGATCGCTGGATCTTCCCACAGAACTCGAAGGAGTCGGATACGGTACCGACGGCAGTACCCTCAGCGAAGCCGGAGTTCCCACCGTAGTCATCGGCCCGGGCAACATAGCCCAAGGGCACACAGCCGATGAGTGGATCGATCTCGAACAACTTAAGATGGGAGTCGAGGTCTACTTGCAGCTAATGCGTACAGGTGCAAAAATTTAGGCTCCACGGGTCAATGTCACTCTATGGGAGAGAAAATTCTTGGGCTTGTAAGAATTCCCATCGTCAAAATCTTTGGACTTCGATTTATGTGCTAAAGAGACCTAAGAGAAAGCCTTTTATAAAAGATTTACTACCATGGCAAAACAAAAGCTCAACGTTGCTCTGATCGGATATAAATTTATGGGGAAAGCCCATAGCCAGGCGTGGCGTGAGGCCCCGCTCTTCTTCGACACTAAAGCGGAACCTATACTCAAAGTGGTCTGCGGACGTCACGCCGAGCCTTTACAAGAATTTGCCAACCGCTGGGGTTGGGAAGAAACTGAAACAGACTGGAGGAATGTGGTGGCACGGGATGATATCGATATTGTTGATGTCTCTGCTCCACCCTATCTTCACTACGACATCGCCTTAGCTGCAGCCGAATCGGGGAAAGCAGTTTTTTGTGAAAAACCCATGTGCATGAGTTCAAAGGAAGCAGCTAGTATAGTTGCTGCAGTCGAAAAAAATGGGGATACGCACTATCTTAACCACACCTATCGTCGCTGTCCTGCAGTCTCCTACGCAAAACACCTCATCGACATGGGACGAATCGGAACTATCTACCACTGGCGGGGCTGTTACCTACAAGATTGGATCATGGATCAAAATATCCCTCTCTCCTGGCATCTACGCAAAGAGACTGCGGGAGGCGGACCCCACTGGGACCTTAATTCCCATAGCGTTGATCTCGCTCACTATCTAGTCGGCAACATCGCTACCGTTCAAGGTTTGCTCGCTACCTTCATCAAGGAACGCCCCTTGGTTGATGAAGCAGATGAAAACACCTTTGGCGGAGCAGTCTACTCCGGTGATTCAAAAATGGGAGAAGTGACGGTGGACGATGCTGCTTCCATGCTGGTCAGATTCAAAAACGGCGCCATGGGCTCCTTCGAAAGCACTCGATTCGCGGGAGGCCGAAAGAATTTTAACTCTTTTGAGATTTACGGCTCTAAGGGTTCCCTCTCCTTTAACCTCGAACGGATGAATGAGCTCGGTTACTACAACCGGGAGGAGGACAGCAGCGAGGCTGGGTTTAAGAATATCATCGTAACCGAATCCACACACCCCTACATCTCCGCGTGGTGGCCCCCTGGGCACATCATCGGCTACGAACATGGATTCGTCCATGCTGCAGTCGACTTCCTCAACGCCATTATCAACAATAACCCCATCACACCTAACTTCCACGACGGTCTCAATATCCTCAAAGTCCTTGAGGCCGGCCGTGAATCTGCTGAGACCGGAAGTCGCATCAATCTCGAATAGTCTTTAGGCCTCTCTCCTGATTCGGCTCAGCATAAACGAGCTTCGGGAACTCCAGAATTAGTAGTGCGAAGAGTGGGTGTTCCCATTGAAAACCCGTATCACAGAGATTCGTTCCCGGATTAATCCAAATATTTTTCAGCCCACTCAACTCCCTCCCATGATGTAATCTTCTCCGGTGCTAACCGAACTAAGTATCGGGGTCGGTCGAGTGTAGGTAGTCGGGACCGCATTTCCCCAGATAGCGTCGGGCCATCGAGCATCTCGGCTTTGGCCTCGAAAATAACGCGGGCATGATGCCCGCATCCCTTCGCTCGCCAAGACCAACAGGAATCAACGGCAGCAAATTAAGAATACAATCCTTCTCGACTACCAGCTCTTCCAACGCTAGAGACATTCACTTTGAACAAGGATCTCTCAATATTCCTTACCGCTTTTCTAATTGACGTCGGTGTTATTGCAGTAGGTCTTTGCACACCTCTGCTGGCAATTCAGCTCGGGGCCGACTATAAGGACCTCGGTTTTATAGGGGCCTCAGGGTCGCTCTCTTACTGTCTTTCATGCTACTTCTTGGGACATTTCTCAGATCGCATTGGCTACCGGCGAACAGTCATCGGCGGGACCATCGCTTTGTTTATTATAATTCTTATGTTCCCATTGATGAATGGGGTTGGTGGGCTCATCTCACTTTCCGCTATGTTAGGCCTGGCGACATCCCATTGCTGGCCTCCCATGCAGGCCTGGCTGGGAGAGGGGAAAGGGCACAGAACTCTGCGCTTTAGCATAGCCGTGTACAATGTTTCATGGTCGCTCGGCATACTTGCAGGTCCCGTTCTTGGAGGACAGCTTTTTACTGTAAATCCAATCTTGCCTTTCTACGCTTCAGCAGGCTTCGTCGGGCTGGCTGTTCTCATTGTGTTAACCACTGGGAATCGAAAATCCCATTCCGCTCCAGAAGACCCCCGCCCGCCTCAGACCGAACCCGCATTCAGTTATATATTGCCTATTGCCTGGCTGGCAAACTTTGCGACCTTTTTCTCTCACTCGTCAGTGCGCCAACTTTTTCCAAAACTCGCAACCGATTTAGATATAAGCCCCGTATCGCTAGGAAACCTTATGGCTTTGATCGGTGTTTCCCAGGCGGTCACTTTTGTCGCCTTGGCTGTAATTTCAGGTTGGCAGTCTCGACCTGCACTTCTTTTTGGCGCTCAGTTCATTAGCATTGCGAGCCTAGCTATCCTTACCGCCGGCAAATCAACCTTTGTCTTTGCAATTGCACTGCTCGGTCTCGGATTGGCTGCCGGGGTAACATTTTCCTTTGCCATCTTCCACACGCTTAACTCGAAAAGTCCACTAGGTAAACGTGCTGGAACCAATGAAGCCATTGTCGGCAGTGGGTTTATGTTGGGTCCTTTCCTTGGGGGCTACGCAGCAGAGCAATTTGGGTCCAGATCTCCGTATATTCTTGGGCTTGTAATATTTCTCCTGATGTTCGGACCACAAGTATATCTTCTGGCAAAAGCCTCAAAACGAGAAACTTGAAAAGTTCGTGGGGAAACGGCGAATAGATAATAATTAGGCTATCAATCTGCTGAAACTAAATTCAATCTGATTTCGGTCTGAATACCTTGATCACCCCTTCCTCAACTTCGAGGTAAGGCCCACCAATCAGGTCAATACAATAGGGTATGGCGGGAAATACTGCCTCCAGGCATTCTTTGATCGCTTTGGGTTTCCCTGGAAGATTAACAATTAAGGATTGGCCTCGAATGCCAGCCGTTTGCCTCGAGAGAATCGCTGTCGGAACGTACTGAAGAGAGGTAGTGCGCATCAACTCTCCAACCCCAGCCATAATTTTCTCGCAAACAGCTTCAGTCGCTTCAGGAGTAACATCCCTGGGAGCCGGCCCGGTCCCTCCCGTAGTAAGGATCAGACAACATCCTTTCTCGTCCGCAAACTCTATTAGTTTCCGCGCAATACCTTCCTGCTCGTCTGGAATAACAGCATATTCAGGCTCCCAACGGCTAACAAGGTAGGTCTTTAGCAGATCGACAGCAGCTTTCCCTGGAATATCTTCGTAGATACCTGCGCTGGCCCTGTCCGATACGTTAATTACTCCGATCTTAATCATATTCCCTCCATAATCGGACCCTTGCTACACAAATTACAAAGGAACCAAAAGAAGATACCGCCAATAAAATACTCAATCCCCTTTAATACGACACCATGGGGGAACCAGATGAGGTCAAAAAAACAAAAAAAGAGAATACATTTTCAATATTGAAAACTGGCTTCACCCGATTCAATTTTGGATCTAGGAGCTATAACAAGATCGGAAAAAGCCTGCGGAAGACAGGTTAAAGCTCATTGCATATAGACTCACTGATACAGCTCGCAGGTTGAAACTCAAAGTAAGCATAGATCCGGCGTCAATCGGATTCAGTATTCTCCACTTCAAGCAAATTGGTTGGATAGACTTGGATTGCGGACCCGTAAATCTCATCCCAAAATCAAATTAATCCCTAATTCGATAGATTTTCAACCAGTCCTTCAATCAGATCCGCGAATTGAGCCTTCACACAACCCGCGGTCTCCTCTACCTCCTCGTGAGTCAGACGTACACCAGACATGCCAGCAGCCATATTCGAGATGCAAGAAATCCCGCAGACCCGCAACCCAGCGTGATTAGCGGCAATCGCTTCCGGAACTGTAGACATTCCCACAGCATCAGCTCCCAAGGAACGAAAAGCACGAATTTCAGCTGGAGTTTCGAAAGACGGCCCTGTGGTTGCCAAATAAACTCCCTCTTTTAGTTCAAGACTCAAACTTTCAGCCACGATATGCGCCAAACTACGAACTTCCCGATCGTAAACAAACGTCATATCCGGAAATCGGGGACCGAATTCCTCGATATTCTTTCCGACTAGAGGATTCGTCCCAAGAAGGTTAATATGGTCCGTGATTAGCATCAACGTCCCTGGCGAGAAACTCTCATTAATTCCCCCAGCCGCGTTAGTAAGAATAATGATTTTCACTCCAAGCTGCGACATGACCCGGATAGGCTTGATCACGTCTTCCATCGAATGTCCTTCGAAGAAGTGAAAGCGCCCCTGCATACAGACAACCGACCGTTCTCCTAGCCCGCCAAAGACCAGATTCCCTTTGTGACCTATAGACGTCGCTTTTGGGAATCCAGGAATCTCCCTATAGGGAATTATCTTATCTGGCTGCATTCGCTCATCGGCTAAGAAATTCAAGCCAGAACCCAACACCAGACCAATTTCAGGTTGAGTTTCTCCAATCTTATTTTTCAGAAATTCGGTTGCTGGATACATAAAAAAAGCTGTTTGAGTTAATACTACACTGCTTCAATTTCGATAATCATTCATTGGGGAATAGCGTTTGCTTCAGGGCATCAAGAGCGTGGCCGATTAAGTAGAACACTTCCTCATTAACCTCCATCAATCCCTTAGATGAGCAGATATCGTTTGTTCAAGTCGCTCAATATTCGTTCATCGCCTGTTGGCCATTTGGTCTTGGGGTGTGTCGCAATGTTTTTTCGATTTAAATACCCAAAACCCGGCGGAGAGGGCGGGATTCGAACCCGCGGTACTCGCAGTGAGCACACCTGATTTCGAGTCAGGCCCGTTCGGCCACTCTGGCACCTCTCCATCAATCACTTATAAAACCCAAGGTCGCGACGGTGCCATCCATCCGGATAAAATGGCAGTAAAATCCACTTCGACACGGGAAAGAACAAAAGAAGTCGACCAACAAAACAAAAGCGGGAAAACAGCACCTCTTTACGCGTAAGTCAAGGGCTCAAGAATACGCTCGATTCCGAAATACGATCCAATCTCTCAAAATGTCAGAGCTCTTTCTTCCAGATGCTCTTCATCCGCCACGCATCAAGAGACAGCAAAACGGAATCACTTCCCTGGGACCGCATCCTGACTCCAAGGCTGTCATCGCGATAGGGGTAGACGCGCACCGCCATGTAGCGCCGATTGTTGGCGAAAACCTCAATTATACTTGTGTCCACGAATATCCGAAGTTCCAACATTTCCTCATCCTCGAGTTTAAAATTCGCTTTTTCTGGAGGACGGGCCAGTACCTGAGGGTGCAGGGAAGCACGACAGGTGTCGATGACGATGGCATCATGCCAGGTCCCTGGAGACCCTTTTATGGGACCTCCATTTTGCAAATAGCGGATACTGGTTGTTTCCTCGCCTTCGGGTGATCGTAGCACTTCCAGGCAAACTTCCCGAGATTCTTTTGGATCAATCCGGGCGATAATTTCCATGGAATTTCCGGCTATTCCTTCAAGCGTTATATCAGTATTTGCCGGCAGTGCAGTCTCGTCAATATGCTGATGATCAGCACGCAACTTCTCTAATGCCGTCACAGGTTCATATAAGATGGCATTGCCCGGTGGTCCCATACTGAGCCGGGTCGGAAGCGACATCATGCCGTTCCAACCGTCCGTATTCAAGCCATGGTTGAGCACGTGGATAACGAGTATTCCACCATTTCCGTCAGGGATTGCTGTAGGGGCAGTGGTAGCACCGTTGTTGACCGCTCCGAAGCAGAAGCGGTCATGTGCGAAGGGCCGGAACACACCCTCTTCTTCATCCCAATTTCCGATCAGGGACTGGGAACCTTGCTGATGACTGCAGAAGATGAGGATATGCTTGTCGCCAAATGGCCAAAAGTAGGGCACAGCGCAATCTTCACCAGCGGTTGTAAAGATGTCACCTTCCATAAAAAGGCCACGGTAGGTCCAATTGCGCAAATCGTCAGAGAAGAACAAGTGCGGAGTCGGGGCCGCATCAACGTAGCGCTCGCCACTGCAGGAGCCTGTCACGCTGTAATAACCTTTTTTTCCCTTCCACAAGCAAGAGCCGGCGAACTTGTAAGGGTCACCATCACCGGCCGTAGCCGCCTCTTTTTCAGGGATGACCGGGCATCCAGGGATTTTCTCCCAATTGAGCAACAATGGATCTGAAGATTCAGCAATCATGATGCCGGCTTTGGTACCATGGTAGCAAGCGAGAACACGGTCATCTTCGGTAAGGGCGCTACCGCTATAGCACCGGTCTTCGATTCCAGGATAAATAGCGGTGGGCAGATCCTTCCAATAGACGAGGTCTTCGCTGACGGCATGGCCCCAGTGCTGGCGTTTGTCTTCGGGAGGGTACTGCTGATAAAACAAATGATAACGGCCCTGCCAGACACAGAACCCATTTGGATCGTTTGTGGGACCTTCCGGGTTGACGTAATGGTAAACTGGGCGGTAACGGTCCGAAGACAAGCGTTGGCGCGAGGCACCGTAGCGGAGCATTAACTCGTCCGTCTCAAGCTCTTCGAGCTGTTCCTCGAGTGTGGTTGCGTAGGTTCGCTGGGGCAATTTCGATTGATACTTCATCGTGCTATCGCTATTCTAGAGTAAGCCACCCATGCGATGGTGACGTTCCATTTTTTCGGCCATAACCATTCTCCTCCAAACGTAGTGATTTGAATGGCACCTTTGTTTCATAACCATCGATCGGAAATATTTATTCCGATGATCGGCGGAATGAATGTCGCTGGTTTTAGCATGTTGTGCCTAGGCCCTCCTATCTTAATTCTCTTTTAAAAAAATCGTACGCTTTGGCTCCACTGATTTGGTGTCTTCCCTCAAAATAATCGGTCGAGATACCGGTTCCTTCGCCAAAAGTCCGGTAAACAGCGCGGGCCTTCCCAACTCCCTTACGAACCGCCTGAATTGGGAAAATAGGATCATGGCTGCCTGCTTCGAAAAGTATGGGCCGCGGAGCGATCAATCCAACCAAATCGTGCATCTCGCCGAATTGACCAAGCCCGGGAACGAAATTACAGGCACAGTGTTGCATCGCCAATATACTTTCGCGAAAGGTGGAAAAATAACCACTCACCACACAAGCTTGGATACGAGTATCGAGGCAGGCTGAAAAAAGGGTATGCATGCCTCCACCAGAAATTCCCATTGCGCCGATTCGACTGGTGTCGATATCTGTTCGGGTCTCGAGGTAATCGAGCACCCGCATCCCATCATGCACTCGTAACCCTACCACCGACATGCCAAGATGAAACGAAAGCATCGCCGCGTGAGTACAGCTGGTCGGAGCTGGGCCACCAATGGAATCCTCCAAGTATGAGAAATCCGTCTGTCTCTCGCCGAAACAGGAAATTTCCGGTGCTGCCACAACAAACCCAGAGCGGCAAAGAGCGACAGCAAAATCTTTGTGATAGCCGCTGGGAATATCTCGTTCTTCACCATTTTCCCAGAGTCCCACAATGTCTTTTACTCCATAACCGTGCCCATGAAAAGCAATCACCAAGGGAGGGACGCCATCGCTCTCTTTAGGAATCAAAAGATAAACAGGCATCAAGGTATGCGTAGTTGTTCGTAATAGAATTTTTTCCCTCCAATAATCACCTTTATCTATCCTTTCTACTCTCCGCGAAAGAGGATCAGTTGTTGTCAACCGGTCGAGTCCTATTACTCGGGCTAATGCCTTTCTCGTCATCCGCTGCCAGCTTTTCGCCTCTTGAACGTTTTTTGCCCGGAAAGCGTAACGCGCTCCTTCCGGATTATACTGTCGCCAAAGTTCATTGACCGGCTGAAGGCGTTTCTCGATTTTGCTATTGAATATCTTTGTTCTCATTCTCACAAGCTGTGAAGGTGAATGTAGTTCAGGATTGATTAGAGCGCCAAAAAAGATGGATGCTCTTCCCTCAGATTATCACGACTTTGAACCTACAATACTTAAACAAAAACTCAACTACATGCGTTGTAGAAACGCATTCACTTCATTCCTCCGAGGCAAGGAAGCCATCGCCCCGGTTTGGGTTGCGCTGATGGCACTAACCGCGTTGGCGAAGCGTACGATATCCGATAGTTCGCTACCTCTTAGATTACCCAAGATCTTTTTAGTCTCAAGCAAGGCTGCCGTGAAACCTGCGCAAAAGGCATCACCGCAACCCGTGCTATCAACGGCCTCAACTGGAAAAGCCGGTACATGATCATGGGCCAGGCCGTTGTTGAAATAGGTCCCTTCTGATCCAAGGGTAATCAGGCAGAGCTGAACACCCCTATCGAGCAATCGGTTACTTCCTCCCTGACACTCTCTGGTTCCAGTAATAAGCTCAAGTTCTGTTTCGTTAACTTTACACACATCCACACCCTCGAGACCCTTAAGAATCCCGTCTCTAGCACCTTCCAAGTCAGGCCAAACTGCCGGACGCCAGTTCGGATCATAAACTACTAAAACGTTATCTTCCTTCGCCCATCGTGCCGCTTGAAGAACCGCTTCCCGACTCCCCCCGCTCAAAGTCACAGATCCATATAGAAAAACCTTAGCTGAGGTGATATATTCTCGATCCAGATCCTCCAATCTCAATTTCGTGTCTGCTCCACGATAAATTGTGAAATCCTGCTCTACTGGGCTCGCCGACGCCACAAATGAGACCATTGTCGGAGAATCCTTAATAGCCTGAAGATGAGTAATATCGACCCCTTCACTTTTGAGAACTTCTGTTAATCCTTCGCCGAAAGGATCATCTCCAACCCCACCTATGAACCCGACCTCAACACCCAAACGGGCAAGTGCAACCGCCACATTGGCAGGTGCTCCACCGGGCGCCGGCATAAAAGTACCGACTTCCTTTAGGGCCACTCCGGCGGGCCGACCGAACATATCGACCACTAATTCTCCTAGAGATACAACTTCAGGCATAAGTCAGGGCTCTAGTTCTAACCAAACCGAACAGGTGTGCTTATCCAGACAGGGAAGAGTAAAAACAGAGTCATGTAAGGCAAGGCGTAACACAATAATTTGGTCGATTACCAGAGCCTGTAGCTACAGGCCATTTGTTTTGGAAGCCGTCGAAGCAATTATCCCCCATAATCAATGTCTTGGAACGATCCTTTTCGACACCGAAAAGCCCAAATATTTTATCAAGCCTGTTTGAATCATATTGAACTTCAGATAACTTTCCACGATACCTCGACAACATCCTAAATCCTATGAAAATTACTCATCTTAAAGTCTTTCTTTTAAATCCAGGGAAACGTGTCTCATACGGTACCGGGTGGGGGAAAAATTGGATTCTAGTTAAAGTATATACCGACGAAGGCATAGACGGTGTCGGGGAAGCATTTGGTACAGGGAAAGCGAAGACAACCGAGGCCGCGATTTATGAATTTGAACGCTGGCTAAAGGGTAAGGATCCTACGGAGGTAATGCGCAACTGGCAGGCCTACTACCGCGGCTCGCGATACCCACTTGGCACAGCCACTATGAGTGCGCTCAGCGCCGTTGAACAGGCACTTTGGGATATATCAGGTAAAGCCTGCGGCTTGCCTGTTTATAAAATGCTGGGAGGCCCCTTTAGGCGCAAGATAAGGGTCTACGCCAGTGGGCTGGTGACTCAGCCGCTTCACTTCGAGAGGGACGGAGGAACCCTCCTCGAGAGTGCAAAGCAAGTCGTTGAGAAAGGGTACACAGCCATGAAGTTCACACCGCAACCTGATGACTATAAACGAAAATCACCCGAGCAAATCCATCGAGATGCAGTAGAACGGGTGCGTTCGGTTCGTGAGGCTGTTGGACCCAATATCGACATTTGTCTAGATTATCACGGTCGTAGTTTTAGTCCGGCTGACGCAATAAAACTCTGCCGTGAAATCGAGCATTACAATCCCTATTTCATTGAGGAACCAGCATTGACTGAAGCCCCAGAGTCGCTGCGGGAAGTCAAGATGAAGACTACTATACCAGTCGCAGGAGGCGAGCGCTGTATTAGTCGCGACCGGCTCAAAGATATCCTTCGGAGGGAGGCCCTTCACATCCTTCAACCCGAACCGACGGCTAATGGCGGTATTCTCGAGACAATCAAATGGGCCGCGATGTGTGAACTATTCCACGTCACTCTCGCTCCTCATCATGCTTGTAGTCCGGTCTCCCTCTTTTCCTGTGCCCACATCGATGCCTGCGTCCCGAATTTTCTCATCCAAGAATGCAATATAGATTTGGAAGAGCAAATTGTGAAGGATTGTTTTACTGGTCTCCCGGTGGTGGAGAATGGGTACCTGCAACTTCCCAACCGGCCTGGCCTCGGGATAGAACTCAACGAAGAAGCAGCGGCATCTTACCCCTTCAAACCGTTTGATCGGCCCGTTATCATACAACAAGACGATGGGATTGGATTGGAGTAGGCCATGATCTATAGGACCCTTGGCCGAACCGGCCTCGAGATGCCCATCATGGGAATGGGGTCAGGGGGAGGAACGGACCCTCTCGGACAGGTTAGCGGAAAACCTGAACGCGAAATCCATGCACTTCTCCACCGCGCCTACGACCTCGGCATCAACTTTTTCGATACCTCTCCCGGATACATGGAGAGTGAGGCTATTCTCGGTCGCGCCCTTAATTTAATCCCCCGAGAAGAGCTTATCCTATCCACTAAAATTCCTCTCATAGGATTGGCCTCAGACAACTCTATCCAAATCATGCATAGCGATGCGATTAAGGAGTCGGTCGATCGTAGCCTGAGCCGTCTTCAGACAGAATATATCGACATTATGCTAATAGCAGTGGCTAGTCTGGAATGCTTGGATGTGGTCATTAACGACCAACTTCCCATCCTTCAGGATCTACAACAAGCAGGAAAGATACGTTTTATTGGATCCTCCGAGCTATCCCGCTCTGACGGTAGCCACGAATGGCTCAAACTCCTCCTTCCGACCAATCTAATCGACGTTGCCATGGTAGCCCATAATATGATTAACCAATCTGCTCAGAAAACCGTTTTCCCTTTCTGCGTGGAACACAACATAGGCGTAATCAATGTTTTTACGGTGCGCCGAGTATTTGGTGTTCCAGGAAGACTCAAAGAAATTTTGGCCGATCTACTGCGACTCAATGTCGTTTCTGAGAAAGATATCACCCTTCAAAGCCCTCTCAAATTCCTCCTTGAAGGAGATGTTGGCTCGTTGATCGAAGCCTCGTACCGGTATGCCGCATATACCCCCGGGGTGACTACCGTTATGAACGGCGCCTCCGAGGTTCTTTGGCTAGAAGAAAACGTGCGTAATATCCAAAAAGGTCCGATTCCCGAGAAGAAACTCCAGCGTCTTAAGAAGATTTTCGCTCGAGTTTCCGAACCGATCGGCAACTAACTAAAGTCAAACTCCCTGGCTTTCCGAGAATGAAGCTAGTAGTATAAGCTTCTGAGAAGATTGGCTGGCATTAGCCAACTCATCTTGCAACATAGCCGCCATCGACCGCCATCGCGTGGCCAGTAACGAAGGATGCCTCATCGGAACAGAGCCAGAAGATGGTCGAAGTAATCTCTTCCATGGTACCTAACCGACCCATAGGATACCGCGAAAGAACTTCATCTCTCCTGTCAGGGTCACTTAGGTACCCAGCAGTCATCGGAGTCTCGACGTGGCCTGGGCAAACCGCGTTAACCCTGATTCCCTTCGTTGCATATTCTAGCGCCGCCGCCCGGGTTAAACCAATTACTCCGTGCTTGCTGGCAACATAAGCATTCACCCCGTGTCCGGCACCAACCAACCCGTAATTTGACGCTGTGTTCACGATCGACCCGCTTCCCTCTTTAACCATCTGACGCAGTTCGTACTTCATGCAGAGAAAAACGCTCTTCATGTTGTGGCGAATTACCTGATCCCAATCCTTCTCGGGGAATTCGGCAATAGGTGCGATTTTCTGGGCAAGGACTCCTGCATTATTGCAGGCAAAGTCCAGTCGACCAAAAGCCTTTAAAATATCTTCCACTAAAATTTCAACTTCTGCCGCCACAGACAAATCGACATGAAAGAAACTGCCTTCACCGCCACTTTCCCTTATCATCGCCTCAGTTTCTTGCCCCCCATCGAAATCAACGTCAGCAATCGCGACCTTTGCACCAGCAGCTGCAAATCTTGAAGTGATAGAACGGCCGAGCCCCGACGCACCCCCAGTAATGAGAGCTACTTTCCCTATCATGGAATCTCCCATTCTAAGTTCTAAACTTGACAATACAGAGGTCGATAAACTGCGTTAGCAAACACTCTTAGAATACTCAGCCTCCTGAAAATTCCGCAAGGGAATTTCACTCAAAGTCTCAAAACAGTTGCCCACCAAATTATCAAATTGAGATTCTCTTTCTAGTCGCAGTAGAATTTTTTGCGCTGGAAAAACACATTTTGACTCTGTCGCTTACACATTCCACAAGAAGATAAATGCCTCGAGATCCCTCTCAAAGAGAACCCCAACCAGTAAGACCCGTTCCCGGCTCTATGCAGAAGTCCACGGAATTAACTGTGACGAAGAATGGGAAACCGTCTGGACATCGACAACATTTCCCGACGGGGCGGAATAATTCCACCCTCCTTCAACTTCCATGGTCGTTAATTCTGAACATACGCGCCGCTTTGCAAAAAACCGATTGCCTTTCCATCTGGCGACCCTCATATTTTCTCCGGAGCTGAGCGATGAATCCGCAGAGTCGAAAAAGTCAGGTTTCGATTAATACCCTTTTCGGAATGAAAAAGCGGGGAGAGAAATTCGCCGCCCTGACGGTATATGACGCTTGTTTTGCCGATTTGATCAGTTCTGTCGGTATTGAAGTGATGCTGGTGGGAGATTCTCTTGGCATGGTCCTCCAAGGACACGACAGCACGTTACCTGTCACGTTGGAAAACATGGTGTACCACATGCATTGTGTTCGAACCGGCAACCGCGGCAGCCTTATCATGGCTGATCTACCATTTATGAGCTATGCTTCTGAAGGACAGTCTTTGGAGAGCGCCGCCGCCCTGATGCGCGCCGGTGCCCACATCGTTAAGCTCGAAGGTGGAGCCTGGCTCGCGGGCTCCACCAGACTCCTTACCGAAAGAGGTATTCCGGTATGCGCTCACATGGGGCTTACTCCACAGTCGGTGAACCGCTTTGGAGGTTATCGCGTTCAGGGCCGAGATCCGGGAAAAGCGAATGCGATGCTGGAGGAGGCCTTAGTTCTTCAGGAAGCGGGAGCAGTCCTAATTTTGCTCGAATGCGTACCTGTCAAACTGGGACGCGAGATCGCCGAATGCCTGGAGATACCTGTAATCGGTATAGGAGCCGGACCTCACACCGACGGGCAAATCATGGTGATGCACGACTTGTTAGGTATTACACCCTCCTCGATAAAAATACCAAAATTCGTAAAGAACTTTCTGGCGGAAAGCGAGGAAGGCGTAAGAGGCGCATTCAAAGCCTATGCAAATGCGGTTTACAAAGGGAGTTTTCCAGCCCCAGAACACTGCTTTACCTAACCGAAAAATTTCGTGAGAGAAGAAATAAATGGTGACGATCGAGAGAATCGAAGACTTTCGCAATTTCTTCCATACCCGGAGGCAGGGAGAAAAAGTTGGAATTGTTCCAACCATGGGCAACCTGCACAAGGGTCATCTTGCACTAGTTGAAGCGGCACGGAAGAACTGCACATCGGTGGTTACCACCATTTTTGTCAATCCGATCCAATTCGGTGAAGGAGAAGACTACGCCGACTACCCTAGAACATTTGAGAAAGATCAAATGAAATTGAACGGACTGGAGGTCGACGTTCTCTTAGCGCCTTCAGTTGATGAGATCTATCCTGGGGGGCCAGATCACCAAACTACTATCACCGTTCCCGTCCTATCCTCAATCCTTTGTGGTAGCAATAGGCCTATTCACTTCGATGGTGTCGCCACTGTAGTGGCCAAGCTCTTTAACATCGTCCAGCCGGACGTAGCCTACTTTGGCGAAAAGGATTGGCAGCAGCTCATTCTTATCCGCACGATGGTCCAGCAATTGAGCATGCCTATCGACATCATCGGAGTTCCAACTGTCCGTGAAAACGACGGACTTGCACTCTCTAGCCGAAATCTCTACCTGTCTGGAAGGGAAAGACCGATTGCGCCTATCCTTCACCAAACGCTGCAGGAGCTACAAGGAGAAGTCTCGAAACGAGTCAAAACCTTCTCCGCGTTGGAAGGGGATGCTATGAGGAGACTGAGGAAGGCTGGTTTCGAACCCGACTATGTCGCTATTCTCGACGCCTCCACTCTTCTCTCCCCATCCAAATTCACCCAATCGCTTCGAATTCTGGTTGCTGCCAGACTTGGCCAGACTCGACTTATCGACAATATCTCAGCGAAAATTTGATTTCAACTGCTGCTCAGGAAAGCAGATCCCCTTAATTCTGAATCCAAAGCGAGAAAGATCTAGTTTTTGATTAAAGAGAGGAAATTCGATTCATGACATATAATAGTTTCTTTGGTCCCCGGCTGACGGGCTCCTAGTCCAATCATTCTTGCCCCAAGGGAAGAACTGTATCTTTATCGGAGCCCGTCAATAGCGGCAGGGCCACTATTGACGAAGCATTATGAATAAGGCAGGACGTCCCGGAACAAATCCTACACTCGAATCCGTTCGCGCAAGCCGCCTGCCAGCGATCTGGTCCATGCCTGATCTTTCTCTCAGATCGATTCTAGAACCGAAACCAGTTGGCCTACTCGCTGGCGCCTTTAACCCCCTCCATGCTGGTCATCTCCAACTCGCCCAAGCTGCTGCTCTCTTCCTAAATGGAGATGTTTTTTTCGAGCTCTCAATCGTCAACGTCGACAAACCGCCTCTGGACCTTCCGACAATTGAGTCCCGTCGCCGACAATTCCCTAATCCAGTGCTTCTGACCGCTGCCCCCCGGTTCTATGAGAAAGCCGCAATTGCCAACAACACTACTTTCATCATCGGCGTCGACACTTTAGAAAGGATTATTCACCATCGCTATTACGATCGTGAATCTGCTCTAAACTCCGCCCTCGTTTCCATCAGGAACCATGGATGCCGATTCCTTGTCGCAGGTAGGAAACTCTCCCAAAAATACGAGACTCTCTCCGACATCTCAATACCAGAACAATTTGCTGATCTTTTCGAAGCCCTTCCTGAAAGCTGCTTCCGTTCAGAGCTTTCCTCCACTCTCATCCGACAGCAACGGGAGGAATAGGCACTCTGACAATCGGACGGTACCAGCATGTAATTGTGCATCGTTATCAAGTTTTCTAATAAGGGCTCTACAAGTGGATCTTTGTTAGAGAACACTAAAGCTCCGTCGTCATATTAGTCTAAAGCGAGGTATCCTCACTCTTGAATAAATGATTGGGGATATTTTCCGACTCCTTTTTTTGATTTTCAGGTTTTGCCTTGAAAAATTAAACCCCAGTTCGCAGCTTAAAATAGGGAATTTACGAGAGTCAGGCCTCAAATACTAGATTAGCTAACCTTAATTTCCAGGTGTTCTATCACCACTTTCTTCAGTGATTCCATCGCTCCGTTCAGCGTCCTGACATCCGTCGCCTCAACTAGCAATCGGATTTTTGGCTCCGTCCCAGAGTACCGGATTAGTATACGTCCTTCACCTGCCATTGAGTCTTCAATTTTATCGACGCAATTTTTCAATTGCGGAATTTCTTCAAGCGGAATCTTTTCCTCCACTGACAGGTTACACTGAACCTGGGGATACAATTCAAAACCACATCGCAATTGTGAAAGAGGTTTCTTGTTTTCCAGGAGGACTTCGATAATACGGAGAGCTGCCATCAGACCGTCTCCAGTCGAAGTAATATCACCTAACACAAAATGGCCCGATGCTTCGCCGCCTAGGGTATATCCACCACCAAGCATTGCTTCTGTAACGTTGCGATCTCCTACCGCTACACGTTCGACCCGTGCACCCGCTTTTTCGAGAGCCTTGTCCAATCCAAGACTACTAACAATCGTTGTGACCAGGGTCTTCCCCGGAAGCTTGTTCTTCTTAAGGGCGTCAATCGCCAAAATGGTAAGAATTTCATCACCTTTTAGCACCGCACCGGATTCATCACAAAAGACCACTCGATCCCCGTCACCATCGTGAGCAATCCCGAGATTAGCCCCCTCCAGACGTACTCTCTCTCCCAATACCTCAGGGTACTCGCTGCCAACGCCAGCATTTATATTTTCCCCGTTGGGGGCATCACCGATTGTGACAACCATAGCGCCGTAGCTACGCAACACATTCGGAGTAGAATTAACGGTAGCACCATGAGCGGTGTCGACCACAATTTTCCAACCACGAAGACAATTGAGAGGAAGTAGGGATTCAGCGTATTCCCGATACTCATTGAGCCAATCAACTTCTTCGATTAACGGTTCCCCCCTCGAAACATCGTCTTTTGTCTCACCCGCAATAAGTTCCTCAATCCGCTCCTCTACTTCATCCTCAATCTTATACCCACCGGAAGAAAAGAACTTGATTCCGTTATCCGTATACGGATTGTGAGAAGCAGTCACAACTACACCAAGATCCGCTTGTTTCTTCCTCATATACATTGACACAGCCGGGGTGGGCACCACACCCATCTTGGCGATCTTAATCCCAGAATCGGAGACACCTCGTATGAAGCCACTCTCTAATTCGAGACCTGACTTTCGACTGTCTCTCCCAACAACAATCATCCGCTTGTGATTAGTTGCTTTCTCTCGCAAATATTTTCTCAAAGCTACTCCCAGCCTCTCAAAAAAAGCCGGATTCACCAACCGTCCGCCAAATTCGCCCCGAATTCCATCGGTCCCGAAATAGATTCTACTCATCCGGCATAGAAGTCACGGGCCCGTTCGAGCCACTCTTTGACCGAACCACCGAGGAGTAGTTCCCGCGCTATTTTAAAACCATCTTTTCGTCCTACAACAAGGAATGCGGTTCCAGCATTCAGAACAATCGTATCAATGAGGCCAGCGGGGCCCGATCCATCAAGTATCCGTTTGAGTAAGGCTGCATTCTCTTTTCCGTCACCCCCAGCCAGATCATTGACCGAGCAGCGGGTGAATCCTCTTGATTCCGGGCTCCAGTATCCGTCTAAATCTCGCAATTCGCCAAATCCGGCGACGCGGTTTTGGCCTACACAGGACAATTCATCCATTCCTTTACCATTCGGTAGTTCCCCATGCACAACGACTCCGCTCCGTAATCCAAGAGACTCATGCGCTTCCGCCAAGGGTTTGACCCACTCTGCAGCGAATACACCCGTCATTTGTCTTGCTGGACACGAAGGGTTGATGAGCGGGCCAAGGATATTAAAAATAGTCCTTCTGCCTTCCGCTGCAAGCTTACGCCGAACTGGCATGATTGCTTTGAAAGCGGGATGAAATGCAGGCGCAAAGAAATAACAGAAATTCAACTCCTTTGCTGATTGTCGAATTTTTTCCGGTTCAGCCTCAATCTCGATTCCCAATGCGGTGAGAAGATCGGCACTCCCACTCTTCGAGGTAATGGATCGATTCCCATGCTTCAGAACAGGAATTCCTCCAGCTGCAAGAACAAAGGCTGTAGTTGTGGAAATATTAAAACTTCCCGAATGGTCGCCTCCTGTCCCAACTATATCCACCGCTTTTTCAGCGAATTCAGTAAGTCCTGGATCCATCGCTAATTCCCGGAATTTAGCCGCGAAGGACGCCACTTCTTCCGGTGTTTCTCCCTTATCTGCCAAGGCAATCAGGAAATCTCCGGCATTACTATCATTAATCTTACCAGAGGCTAGAATCCTTGCCGCTGTCCCAACTTCATTGCTGGACAGTTCATTTCCCTGCTTGAGTTTCTCCGTTAGATCGTTGAGATCCTCGATCATCCCTATAACCTTTCAAACTTACGTTACCTGATGGCCGACGCAGTTTGCAAGCGATGAAAAGACTCACTCAGACAAAAAGAAACATCGTAAGGAAAGGGAGATTCCATTAACTGGGACGGCTCATGCGGACAGCCTGCCTCCTAATTTTGCTCACCGGCGGCCCGCTCTGCTCGACTGAGCCAATGGAACCGCCCCTAGCAAAAGGGTTGGTCCTTGTGGAAAACGATCCTCTCGTTTCAGAATCCTATGGAGCAGCAAACGGTCTTCCAAGTTTCAGAATTGAGGAAGCAATTCTTCTAGGTCTCATCGAGGGAATCACCGAATTCCTCCCCATTTCTTCAACTGGACATCTCATTTTAGCCAACCACTTTCTAGGTCTGACTCAGACTGATGCATCCATTCCAGATTGGAACCATGAAAATCCCTATCAAGGGGTTAATCCGAATTCTATCGGCGAAGCCCTCGATTCATACATCGTCGTAATTCAATTCGGGGCTATCATCGCAGTGGCTTTACTTTACCGTTCTAAAATTCGGTTAATAATTCTAGGTCTCCTCGGAAGGAATCAAGAAGGCCTGTTGCTGGCGCGCAATTTGGCACTCGCTTTTTTTCCAGTCGCCGCAACAGGACTTGTCTTTCATTCTGTTATCACCTTCTACTTTTTTAATATTCCCTCAGTGATTCTGGCCCTATTCCTTGGAGGGATCCTTATGTTATTAGTGGAAAATTGGCGGAAGCGCAGAATCCGGCCAGCCCAATCTGAAAGACCCAACTTCGGACCCGAACTTTATCAGCTATCTTCCCGTCAATCTCTACTCATCGGATTATTTCAATGTGCGGCCCTCTGGCCCGGCACAAGCCGTTCGATGATCACCATCGTTGGAGGCTATACGGTTGGACTCAGCCCTTCTCGCGCTGCCGAATTTAGTTTTCTCCTCGGCCTACCAACCCTGAGTGCAGCAGCTCTCTACAAGATACTGAAAGTCGGGCCAGAAATGCACACTGCACTTGGATGGACTCCCATTCTTTTTGGTATGGGGGTTGCCGCTCTCTCTGCCGCCATAGCTGTAAAATGGATGATTTCCTATCTCAGAAAACATGGCCTCACTTTGTTCGCCTACTATCGAATTGCCCTTGCTTTCTCCCTCGCTATAATCCTGTTTCAGTAGTCAATTCATATCTTGACGCGCCAGACGGCCAACTTAGAATGCCCGCTTTCCACTTAATTAACGGCTTCAAGGAAACAGTAATCAAACGACGGATCACCCATGGCAGTTCCGAAAAGAAAACATTCAAAACAGAGAAGTCGAAAGCGACGGGGAGCCAATCGTTTTCGAGCTCCACAGCTTTCAAAGGATCCAACAGACGATACACTCTTCCGCCCCCACAGGGTTAATCCTGTAAACGGCATGTATCGTGGCCGACAAATTCTTGATTTGGAGGTATAGTCTACCCTGGGATCCCTCGCTATCCAATCCTGCGTCCACAGTATTCGGTTCCTAGCGAACCATCTTCATCTAAACACCCTCGCGAGTCGGCTTTTAAAAATCTAATCGCACCTCTAAAGGTCAGATTCGGATTCCGTCCGCAAGGAACGTAAGCTCAATTACTCGGCATGCAAATGGGCCAGCCTCAAGGCGAAACGAAAATCGCTGTCGATGCAATGGGTGCCGACATGGGCACGGCTGAAGTTGTTCGTGCAGCAGCCATGGCGTTGGAGAGATTTGATGACATTGACGGAATCGTATTAGTAGGGAAAAGGAAACTTTTAGAACGCCTGCTCAAAGTGGCCAAATTATCCAATGAATCCAGGATCAGTATTTGTCCTGCAACCCAAGTGGTAGGAATGGAAGAGAAGCCGATCCAGAGCCTCAAGCGCAAGATAGACGCCTCTATGTTTCGGGCTATTGAATTGGTTAAGGAAGGAAGTTGCCAAGCCGCCGTTAGCTGTGGCAATACGGGTAGCTTAGTAGCCGGCAGTACAATAAAACTAAGACCACTGAAAGGGATAGAGCGGGCCGCCATCGCTGAACCGATGCCATCCAAAGATCAGCATTTTGTCCTCATTGACGCAGGAGCTAATCCCACTGCAAAACCCAATCATCTGGTCCATAATGCGATTCTTGGAAAGCACTACGCTCGAGTCATCCTCGGAAAATCCAATCCCAGAATCGGCCTTTTAAGTAACGGAACTGAAGAGGGCAAAGGAAATGAGCTGACCCTAGCAGCCCACAGCCTGCTGAAGAGAATCACAGCAATTGTCGATTATCGCGGACTCATTGAAGGGCTCGACGTCTTCAGCAATAAAGTCGACGTAATTGTCTGTGACGGTTTTACAGGCAATGTCGTACTTAAGTCGTGCGAGTCTCTTGTCCTTTCGATGAAAGACTTCTTGAAAGAAGAGGTTAGCAAGAACCCAATTCGCCTTACCGGAGCCCTTCTATCTAAGGGTGTCTATCGCAATTTAAACGAACAGCTCAATCCGGACCAGTACGGGGGAGCGCCCTTACTTGGACTCGGGGGCCATGTCCTTAAGGCCCATGGTTCCAGTAATAAATTCGCTATAATGAATGCCATTCGCGCCGCCAAGAAAATCGCAGATACCGATATGAACGTACTAATATTGCAAGAAATTGAACAAGCAAATAAGTTGATCCGCGAAGAGGAATTCGATACCCTTCCAACGTGAACCAAACTAATTTCTGACCGGATCGGGCCCAGGCCAATGGAAAAAGTCTTTTCACCATCCTTAAATGTCATGGGAGTCACACCTTGCATCGGAGTGTCCTTGGCAACAAGATTATGTTGATGGCAATTAGAATGCTAATTCTCGTTCTCCTTCTTTTCACTATAGGGGCTCCTGTCGCTTTGGAAGCAGGGCTTTGGGGAAAGAAACGATCCCCGACTGAGAAGATCGCAGTTCAAAACGCCAAGGCAGAAACTGCGATGATGCAAGCTTTCGCCGCACTCGAGAAGGGGAAGGAGAGAGCCGCTCTTTCCAAATTTAAAATCGTTTATAGGAAGTATCCCGGTTCGGTTCATGCCGCTGACGCTCTCTACCGTTCGGCTAAAATTTACTTCGAAAAGCGGAAATGGAGGAAGTCCTTTGAGAACTACTACAGAATTGTAACTGGTTACCCCGAATTCGAGCACTACGGAGATGTTCTTACGGAACAATTCGAAATTGCTAGTGCTTTAATGGCGAACAAGACCTCGCGCTATTTTGGTGTCATACCATATCGGAACTATTCCCAGGCTGTGAGATACTTTGAGGTCATCGCTAGCGGTGCCCCTTACAGCGAGTATGCTCCTCTGGCCCTG
This sequence comes from uncultured Opitutales bacterium, assembly GCA_964542645.1. Lineage (GTDB taxonomy): Bacteria > Verrucomicrobiota > Verrucomicrobiia > Opitutales > UBA2987 > Moanibacter. Next base: position 279,498 of record CAZIUG010000007.1, read on the forward strand.
ATGAATAATGCATTAATCCATGGCAAACTTGGGAGGACACTGGAAAGGATCATGACTCTAAACCGTCTGATCGAAATGTATCCAAAAAGCATGCTGGCACCCGATGCTTACCTCGATCTGGCTGAATCCTTTGCCGAGCTTGTTAACGGCCCCCAATACGCTCAAAGTTCGACCCGCGAGGCGATGAAGTACTTCGAAGATTTTCTCATACTCTTTCCTGATAGTCCCGAGGTTGCTTTGGGCGAAGAGGGGCTTAGTCGCATGCAAGAAGCCTATGCCAAAAGCAAGCTCATAATGGGGCAATTCTATTACAAAAACCGTAGAAACTATGTAGCTGCAGAAGTTTTTTTTAGCCAAGCTATCACTGCCGCACCCAAATCAGCCTCGGCACAACGGGCTCAGGACTTTCTTTCTGTCATCGAAACAATACCAGAGGAGGAAAGGATAGGTCGATTGGCTCGAAAAGCTTCTCGTTCTAAAAGAAGGGGCCGGGCCGGATCATTCGCTAAGAAAGAACAAAAAGAAGCGGAAACATCGACAACCCCCAATAAGCTCCCAGACCCATCCACTGAAGCTCCTCCCGAAACAGTTGAGGTCGCTGAGGCCTCGGGCAGTACAGATGAAGAGATCAAGAAAGACCGAAAGGGGATCTCAAAAACTCTTACTTTTTGGAGGAGGGGCCGCGATCAAGAGAAATCTACCCCTGAAAAATAGATTGCACCAGAACAATGCCCCGCTCCTTCCTCGTTCTGTTATTATGGGAGCTGTCTGCTTCACCATTCTGTCAGTTTTTTTCTCTCTAAACGGTTGCTCTCGCTACCATTTGGGCAACCCTAATGAACTTCCCTTTCAGTCGCTTTATATCGAACAAATAGAAAATCGTTCATTGCTCCCCCAGATTAACGTTCTCCTTGCCCAGAATTTGGTCGATACTTTTCTAAGAGACGGAAGTGTATTGATCGTATCCGAGGATAAATCCGATGCTCTCCTCACCGTCACGATCGAGGAAGTAAACCGCCGCCGATTCGCCACCCAGAGTAATGACACCCTCCGAGGCCGCTCATTCGCCCTCGTCCTTCGGGCTACCGCCACGCTGACCGACACGCGCAATGGCCTACACTTTTTCGATGCCCGGGAATTCACCGTCTCGGAGATAATATTCGCAGACGAAGGCTTGCAGCCAGCTGAATACCAAGCCATTTCCATCCTCGCCCGCGATCTAGCTCGAAAAATCAAAGACTCTATTGTCAGCCCATGGTAGACAAACCCTCCTTGATTGAGACAGCTGGGGAACTCCCAGTCGTTCTTGCACCGTCAATTCTGGCCGGCAGGAATTCAAATCTCGAAGAAAGCCTCCGTATCATAGAAGAGTCCGGCCTGAGCTGGGTTCATTTAGACATTATGGACGGACATTTTGTCCCCAATATTACTTTCGGCCCTCAAACTGTCCAAGACCTCCGCGAGACCACCGATCTCTTTTTCGACACCCATCTTATGCTCAATCAACCCCACCGTTATGTCGAGGTATTCGCCAAAGCTGGGGCCAACCTAATCAGCATCCACGTAGAACCATCCTACCCGGTTAAAGAGACGCTTACCCAGATACGCGAGTTTGGCTGTCAAAATGGAATTGCCATCAATCCAAAGACTCCACCTGAGACACTTCTACCCTTTCTTGATCAGGTTGACTTGGTCTTGGTAATGACGGTTCAGCCTGGGTTTGGAGGACAAGTATTTAGAGAGGAATCAGCACAAAAGATCAGCGCGATTGATGCGTGGAGGCGAGAACAGAATCTGAACTTCCGGATCGAAGTAGATGGGGGTATCAATCTGGATACTGCTCGGTTCTGCCGAGCGCAAGGCTCCGATACTTTTGTAGCAGGAACTGCTTTCTTCAGATCCGAGAATCGGACCTTATTCAGAAAAGAAATCGAAAGTCTTTAGCCCCATTCTCAACTAAATTTAGCCTAGGATCTTTGCACCTGCTCGATGTCCCTGCATAGGCCTGACGTTGGGTCTATAGTTACGACTGCACCTGAAAGTCGCACATCCCCCTCCGCGACAGTAAATTTCCTCGGCATTCCATCGAGGTATCGTGCCACCACTGGTTGCACGTCTCTTCCAAGGACGGAATGATGGGGCCCTGTCATTCCGGCATCGGTAAGATACCCAGTTCCCCGGGGAAGAATTGTCGCATCAGCTGTAGGGACATGGGTATGAGTACCGACAACAGCTGAAGTCCGTCCGTCCAGATACCAGCCAAAAGCAATCTTCTCTGAAGTTGCTTCAGCATGAATTTCCGTGATTACGGCATCTGCCTCGTCCTCCAATTCCGACAATATCTGATCCGCTGAGGAGAAGGGACAAGCGCTCAGGGCGGTCAGGAACTGTCGCCCGAGAACAGTAAATACCCCTATTCGAATGCCCCCTCTTTCAATTACGAGATATCTCCTTCCGGGACAATTCTCGGGCAGATTGGCCGGCCGACACACCCAATCCAAGTCCGAGATCTCTAAATCAAAGCCTCGTTGGTCCCAAACATGATCACCGAGAGTGATGGCGTCTACACCCCCTTCTTTAAGCTCCTGTGCAATCTTTCCAGAAAGACCGGCACCACCAGCAGAGTTTTCAGCATTAGCCACCACGAAATCAACCTCCAACTCCTTTCGAATCTCAGGAAGCCTTTCGAAAACGAAGCTTCGACCGGGCCTTCCCACTATATCCCCAATAAAAAGAAGTTTGACCATGCAAGTAAAATGATGGGTTTAGCGCTTCGAGGCAAGCAACCTATGATACATAGATCTGTAATTGAGGTACCTGATTTACAACTATTATTTCACGCATTGCCATCAATCAGCCAATTAGAAAAAAGGCGTCGGTGGTACATTCACCGGCAGCTGCTTTTTCACCGTGCACCTCGGGTTTACCACAAAATAGACCATTGAAATCCTATAGATTTCCAAAGAAAGAAAACGTTGGACATCCAGAGTCCGGAACTATTAGATCTCCCAGCATGTTTACGACGCTCCGGTCCAATCTAGGATTTTCTGTTCTTCCACCCATAAAGTTGAAGGCTATGCTTTCTAGCGTCGTGGTTGTATCCGAAGATGTAGGCTAAACTGCGATTCCTACTCTGAGAGAAGTTCCTCTTCCGTCAGCGGTTAAAATGTTAATTGGGTATCGGCAAAGTCGTACCTTTCCTCGGAGGACCTGAAACGTTTAATCAGAAAAAGAAATAGACCAATGAAACCCGAAAAAGTGGTTACTTTCCCTCAAGATGAAGAGGGCCCCGAAATGAATGGTGCCGATATCCTCGTTACCGCTCTAGAACGGGAGGGAGTCGAGATCGTCTTCGCATATCCCGGTGGAGCCTCCATGGAGTTGCATCAGTCCCTTACTAAAAGCCAAAAGATCCGTACCGTTTTACCTAGATTCGAGCAAGGAGGAGGGTTTATGGCACATGGTTACGCCCGCGCCACCGGAAAGGCTGGAGTGTGTATGGCAACTAGTGGTCCAGGTGCTACGAATCTTATGACCTGCATCACTGATGCATTCATGGACAGTATACCACTGATCGCAATTACCGGACAGGTACATCAATGGAGCATTGGTAAAGCCGCCTTTCAGGAAACCGATTTTTTTGGAATGACTCTGCCGGTGGTAAAGCATAGTTATCTGGTGCTCGATATTCAAGATCTGCCTAGGGTGGTTAAGCATGCTTTCTTCCTCGCTACGACTGGACGACCGGGGCCAGTAGTTATCGACATTCCTAAGGACATACAGCAAGCACTGTCGAAGCCTGTCTTCCCCAGCTCCATCACCCTGCCAGGTTACCAACCTGAGCCACACGCGTGTGATGAGGATCTCAAAGTCGTTTTGGAACTGATCGAAAAGTCAAAAAGACCCGTCTTCTACACTGGAGGAGGTATCATTTCAGGAAACTCTCAGGAGGAGCTAACCGCTCTCTCGGAGATCACAGGGGTACCCGTGGCCACAACGTTGATGGGCTTAGGAGCGTTTCCTGAGTCGCACAAACAGTCCCTGAGATGGTTCGGTATGCACGGAACTGTGGCTGGGAACTGGGCCGTTTGCGAAAGCGATCTTCTAATAACTGCAGGCGCTCGATTCGACGACCGAATTACGGGCGCGCCTACCAGTAAATTCGCCCCTGATGCAGTTGTTGTCCACATCGATATCGACAAATCTGAGCACCAAAAAAATAAGACTGTCCGGTACCCAATTCATTCTGATGTCCGCTACGCATTGGGAAGGCTAGTACACCTGGCCAAAGAGACACGTTTCAAGAAGCCAGATCTTGAGTCTTGGTATAAACAAATCGCTATGTGGCAAAAGGAACACCCGTTTGACTACGAAAGCGATGATCGGTTCGTTCTGGGCCAGGAAGCGATTGAGGCTCTCTATCACCAAACTGGTGGAGAAGCGATTATTACGACTGGAGTTGGTCAGCATCAGATGTGGGCGGCACAGTTCTATAAATTTCACAAACCTCGTAGCTACCTCAGCTCTCTGGGACTGGGGGCAATGGGATTCGGACTTCCCGCTGCCATCGGCGCCAAAGTAGCCTGCCCAGATCGTACCGTTGTGGATATAGACGGCGACGGATCCTTCCTCATGAATATCCAAGAGCTCGCCACAGCAGTCATCGAGAAGATTCCTGTAAAAATTCTCCTTCTTAATAACCAACATTTGGGAATGGTGATGCAGTGGGAAGATCTAATCTACGAAGGAGTTCGAGCCCAAACTATTCTAGGCGATCCAGAAAATATTGGTTCCCCAGAAAATCCTGCAGGCCTGTACCCCAATTTCGTAAAAATGGCTGAGAGCTTTGGTTGTCCAGCTCGGCAGGTAATTCTAAAAAAGGACCTAAAAGACGGAATTAGTGAAATGCTCGAATGCAATAGCCCCTTTCTACTAGAAGTCGTTAGCCACTATGACGAACACGTTTTACCCATGATCCAGCAGGGTAAGTCTGCCAAAGAGATTCTCCTCCGATCTCCGAGTTAATAATCTAGGGCTTTGGATTTATAAATCAGGGTTTAACAATAAGCCTCACTGCTCTATCAGGATTAAGCATATCAATCGCAAATTTCTGCAGATCCTCGATCGTAATTGAGTCGATACGGTCGTCATAGTCGCTCCAATCGTTCGCTGGTAAATTGTAGGTGACATTCAAAGCCGCCTGCATCGCACATGAACCAATCGTTTGGAGACTCATTCTCTTCTGCGCCTTGAGTCGCCTCTGGCACCGTTGCAACTCGTTTTCAGTAATCTTTCCACTTCGAGCACGACGGATCTCTTCATCAAATTCTTCCCCGACTTGATTATAAAAACTCGGATGTGTACCGCAGCAAAAATAAAACATGCCGGAATCGATCCCCGATATTCTTGAGGCTCCTACAAAATATGCCAGACCGAGTTCTTCCCGAACGCGTAGGAAAAGACGCCCCGACATCTCGCTGAAAAGCTCAACCAGAATTTCGCCAGCGTGGTATCTCGGATCAACAATTCCCACGTCAGGATAAGCTTGGAAGATTACAGCCTGCTCCCTTTTAAGATTTCGCTCGAACGCTCCAGAGCAAGCTGGCCGATCGAAGGGGGCCGTTTCTGGAGTAAAGTCGGTGTTCTTCATCCCACCAATCAAGTTGCTTAGTTTCGGGATTAGCTCACCCTCATCAAAATCGCCTGACACCCCTAAGACTAGATTCCCTCCTCTCACAAGTTTTCCAAAATGCCTTTTAACATCTACCTGAGTCAGAGATTCCAAAGTTTCAATCGTTCCCAGAGGATCGACTGAGAGAGGATGGTCTCCAAAAAACAAGTCACGGAGATATTTTTTCCCGTAGTCGACAATCTCGTCTAACTCTTCATTCAGAGAGGCAATCTGAGCCATTCTTTCTCGTTGGAATGTGTCGTTCTTTAATGCGGGGCTGAGCATACACTCCCCAAGCAATTCCACGGCAAAATCGACATCTGAAGACATCACTTCAAGGAATACGCCAAACGTGTTGTTCCCGATGAATTCGCCGAAACCAGCACCGAGGCTCTCCACTGTTTCCGAGATTTCTAGGGTATCGCGGCTCATTGTATCCTTTGTGAGAAGAGTAGCCAGAATTCCTGTCACACCTTTCTTCTTTGGGGACTCATAAAGCGATCCACCGCGAAACACCGGACGCAGATGCACCTTTGGAAGACGCTTTGATTTCTGCCAAACAATTCGCGCTCCATTCGGCAGTACGACGGTTTCAAATTTGGGAACCGATAGGGTCTCTCTGACCAATTTACTTTTTGTGCTAGCCACAATGTCCTTCGCATTTAGCGAAACGGCCGTTAACCTATCGCTTCTCAGGTATTTAGACGTCAATGCCTGTAGCTGTTGAGTTGAGACCGCCTCGATTCTGCGAAAGTAATTTCTCGGATAGTCAAGGTCCCCTATGACCACTTCCGCTAGACCTAAACGAGATGCCTGTCCACTCATCGTTTTACGTAAATCAATCTCGCTCACCAAAGCTTGCCGCTTTACCTTTTCAATCTGAGTCTCGGTAACGCCATTGGCACCAATACCTTCGATCTCTTCAAGTATCGCATCCTGCACCATTGGACGCTTATCGCTATCACAGAGATAAGAAATCCAGAGCATTCCGCTTGTCCCTTGAGTCCAGGTCGCAGCATCGACGTAGTGTACAATCTTCCTCTCCTCTCGTAACCGCCTCCATAGAACTGAGCTGTTGCCCCCTCCCAAGACCGTGGCCAGAACATCAAGCGCAGGACCATCCCCATGAACCATTCCACACGTTTTGAAAGCAAGACTGCCACGACAAATGTTTACGTCACCATAGAGATGCTCCTCCCTTAACGCCAGCTGCTGGGGTTCCTCGAATAAGATGGAAGCCGGTAAAGAAACCCGCGGATACTCCCCAAAATTTCGTTCCACTTCCTCCTTGACCGTGTCACCATCAACGTCCCCAACAACCACTAGGACAATATTGTTCGGTACATACTGCGCTTTGTAATAAGTCACCAAACTCTCCCGTTCGACCTTCTCAAAGACCTCGCGATATCCGATCACTGGATTCTGGTATGGATGCAACCTGTAGGCATTACCGAACAAGGCTTGCGTCACCCGACGGTCTGGATCGTCCATGCCCATATCAATCTCGCGCAGAATTACTTCACGCTCGCGCTCTACCTCTTCCGCCGGAAGGAGTGCATTGAATACTGCATCTCCCAAGACATCTAGCGCTAGATTGATTGATTCACTCGGAAGATCGATATAGTAAACTGTCCGGTCGAAAGTTGTATAGGCATTCATACTTCCTCCTACTTCTTGCACATCGCGGCTAATTTGACTACCCGGCCGCTTATGCGTCCCCTTGAACACCATGTGTTCAAGAAAATGAGAGAGCCCGGAGCCCAAATTTTCCCCTTCGCAAATACTGCCGGCCTTTACCCACACTTGAGCTGATGCCAGTTTGCTCGAATGATCCTCCTTTACAAGAACCACAAGCCCATTGCGCAGTACATACCGTTCTACCCTTTCATCGAAAAATTCATCCAGAAGCGGAGTCCACCCCTCACCCAGACTCGATACTTTAGTCATCGATATCCCTGTCGCATGGTTCTTTGAATACAGACGCCAATATTTCCTTCCAGTCAATCCCTTTGGAAGTTCGGGCTAGATCCTCAATACCTCCATCCCAGCAATCTCCAATAAAAAAGAAACCAGATGAAAGCTACCTCTGAAAGACAGGCGACAATTGCTGTAGAATAACCCCACGCTGAGTGGCTCCATCCGGCATCCCAGGAGTAAAACACCCTTAGAACGGTCATCGACCAAACTACAACCCCCAAAAGGGGAAACGCCAAAAGAAAACCGAGGGGAAAGGGCGCATCCTGGATTAGACGGGAGCCTCCTCTTGCCGCCATCATCATGATCCCAATCCCAAACCCCAAGTTAAACAAGCAGGTTAGCGACAACCCCCAACCAATTTCAAAAGCGAGTATGGGAGCACCCTTGAACATGTTAAGCAGGATCGTAAAAGAACACATAAAAAATAAAAGCGCACATATCGCAGCAAGACCCATTTGGGTTCTACCTTTCGTTGCTATTGATATCCTTTCGAAACGGTCCCGGCCTCCAAGATAGAGACCTGTTACGCGATTGCAGCTGTCACGGAGAAAGCCAATTCGTTTTCCCAATTTTTTCTCCCAAAAGACATCTCCTTCCAAATGAGTATAGCTTTCCTGTTCAATCAAGATCCTCCCGTCTCGTTCTTTTACTTGTACCTCTTCCCCTTCTTTTCCTAACAGAGCGGTGCATTTACCCAAATGATGGTGGGGATACCAAGAATGTCGGTAATACCCACAATACTGATTAAGTCGTTGCCAAGACCCGGATTCCGCGCCCTCGGAAGGCGGCGGATCAGAAAATGCAAAAGAGACTACCCTCTCTAGAAATCCACGGAGTAGATTGGTTTCGAGGTTATAGTAGAGAACAATTCCGAATCCTGCATCCGGAAAAAGATAAACCCCAGTCCGGTGTCCCGGCATGTGCCCAGTATGCCAGACCACCTTCTGCCCTCTCATCTCATCGAGCCAGAATGCCATTCCCATCCCAGGTAATCCAGAAAGCAGAGATGTTTGTTCATCTAGAATGGAGGATGATTGATCAAGAATTAATGATTTATCCTCCAAGAAAACTTCCATGAGCAAGCCGAGATCTCTAGGAGAAGCGACCAAAGATGAGGCCGGATAAACCTTCCAATGTCGCAGTGGCAGATTGCGGCAATTTCCAAAAACCCAATTGTACCCCTCTGACAATTCAGTTTCCGTTTTGAGATCCGGAATAAACGTGGCTCTCCTCATTCCCAGTGGAAGGAAGATCGCATCACGGGCGTAGTCCGCGAAAGGTTTTCCCGTTACAACTTCTACGGCCAATCCAGCGAGGGAAACACCGAAATTTGAATACGTTAAACTTGCCCCTACCGGCGCTACCGGCGGGGGCAGGGATTCTCCAAGAAATCCCGACAAATCCTTAATTTTCTCAGCCTGTCGAGTCGATTGCCGTACAAACCGTTCCCCAATTCCAGCACGATGAGTCAACAAATCGCCGATTGTTGCGGCTCCATAGCCATAGGGCAATTGACGGCCAACCACGTCGCTGAGTTGAATGCCCAAATCCAATTCGCCCGACTCCACTAGCTGCTGAACGGCAATTGCGGTTACCACCTTAGAGATCGAACCGGCTCGAATAGGTGTATCCAACTCTAGAGCCCGCTCAGGATCGAGGCTGGCCAATCCCCAGGACCTTTCTAATCTGTTGCAGCTCCCTCTTCGGAGCAAGATCATCGAAAGCCCTGGCGCACGATGGTCGTTTATGATTTTAGCCGCTTCTTCTTCGAGAAATGGCCCCCACGAGGTTTCATCAATCACAATAATTTTCCAAAAATTAGTGAGATTCCACCCCAAAAGTTAGCAATTGTAAATCTGATTGAGTGCATTCTGCTAAGCTCTTCGTTTCTGGCCGACTCCCAAGCCACCCTCCTTAATTGAATTCCTTTCCTGGAGGATTAGTCGCACCAAAAACGGGCCAGACCGATAAGTAGATATAGGCAAGATGGGAATCAATCCTATTCAGAATTCTTCTTTCTATACTTATCGTTTCCTTTACTTTCTTCAGGAAGAAAAGGCTTTAAGAATGCCTCTCTGAACTCGTAGCCGGCCTTAAAGTCTTCCCTCTTATCACTTTTAGTTTTCCCAAAGACACCATAATCCACCAAATTAAAGACGATCTCCCCAAAGTCTGAGCACTCATGCAGTGACCAGTGTTCAAAAACTGTCATCGTCATAGGCCCAAACTGTTCCAGACCATATTTCCTGATTCCATCCAGCAATTGTCCCCCAGAGACGTGTTTCCTGCTTTCTTCGATTTGGTCCCCCTTTAATCCATTTAGTGTGTAATCGAGCGCCTTCCGCACAAAGAAATAGGCCTCTTTACTATAACGAGTATCCTCCTTGACGATCAAATCAACAACCTCTGAAAAATCTTTCCCGCTCATCCTTTTCGTCTAGCTCCCCCTTAACCCGGACGCTCTCAATCCTGGGTTCACAAAGAACCCAGGATTTTTTCATCGATCAATACTCGGGTAGTAACTCGCATTTTAATATAATCTCTGCTCTGACTCAACTTCTGAACAAACTTGAGCCTCAGTCAATCCTTAGAATTCTACACCTGCTCGAAAGCCTATTTCATTCACCACAAACTTCAACCCCATGTCGCACGAGGCACTCGGCAACAAAGGACCAAACCAAGGATGATTGCGCTTCCGGAAACTGGGGTTTAATTTTAGCCGCTGGCAGGAGTTCATCGGGCATTATTTGGAAACACAAAATTGAGATTTAGAGATTCTGTAACATAAACAGGCTGCGGAACACCTTACTAAAACCACATTCGCCATCGTCCGGCTCCAAGCAGAGCACGCCTCAGATATTAAGAAATCGCATGTAATTAACACTCTTGGGAGTAGCTATAGAAAAGATGGTATCCATCTCGATTGACTTGTCGCGGTTACCGTACTTCCCAGCCTTGCGACGCTGGGTTTCGTCGACTCGATAGAATACTTCATCCGTCGGGGAATATATTCTTAAAGAAATCTTATTCTTTAGGATTTGATTTAGGGCTGACAATGGTTACATCGGCCCCGGCAATTCAATCTGGATGCTTTTTAAGAATCTCCCTCAAAACCTCATCTACTAGCCTGGGATCCGCTCTTCCTCTAGTTTCCTTCATGACTTGGCCCTTAAGTACGTTGATTGCTTTCTCCTTACCCGACTTGAACTCACTGACCGCTTTTCCATTACTTTTTACAGCCTCCGCGCATAAGAGATCCAGTTCTTCATTCTGCCCGACCTGCTGTAGTCCCTTAGTGTGAACAATCGTGGCAGGAGAACATCCTGTTTGAAAAATCTCTACGAGCACATCCTGAGCCACCTGTTTTGAAATTACTCGCTCATCCGTCATCCGAACAAGATCGGCTACATGCTCCGGTTTGACCCGCGACTGGGCAACCGGGAGAATCCTTTCCTCCCCCGCCGCTGATAGCTCGCGAAGCAAGTCATTAACAATTAGATTAGCAACCTCTTTCGGCTTTCCGCATTGGTTCACTGCTAACTCAAAAAAATCAGCTAACTCCCGATCGTGGCACAACACCGACGTGTCGGTGTAGGGTAGCCCATATTCCTTAAAAAAACGCCTCTGCCTATCAAAGGGAAGCTCTGGAATCGAGTTCGCCAATTGACCCCTCCACCGGGGATCGACCCTAACCGGCATCAAGTCAGGATCTGGAAAGTAGCGGTAATCGTGTGCTTCCTCCTTCGAACGCATTAAAATCGAGACTCCCTTTTCCGCATCCCACAATCGGGTTTCTTGATCAATCCTACCTCCTTTTTCACAAACTCGGATCTGCCGCCTTATTTCGAATGCACATCCGTTGCGGACTCCCGTAATGCTGTTCATGTTCTTTAACTCAACCTTGTTGCCCAAAGCCTCATTGCCTCGCGGTCGTACGCTGATGTTTGCATCGCACCGGAGCTGACCCTTCTCCATGTCACAGTCCGAAATGTAACCATAAAGCATATGCGTTCTCAAAGAGACGAGAAATGCATAAACTTCATCCTCAGAGTACAGGACAGGTTCTGTTACAATCTCGATCAGCGGGACACCAGAACGATTGAAATCCACCAGACTGTCGTTATTAAAATGTGTCAATTTTGCCGCGTCTTCTTCCAGATGAATCCGATTCAGGCGGATCCGGCGGTGCTCCCCCATAATATTGCGCGAGGATCCGGGCAATTCGATCTCGATCTCACCACCACGACAGAGGGGATCATTGTATTGCGAAATCTGGTAATTCTTGGGCTGATCTGGATAGAAATAGCTCTTCCTATCCCATTTACATTCTTCCGCTATATCGCATCCAAACATCTGCCCGACCTTGATTGTCTTTTCGATTGCACCCCGGTTCATTACTGGCAAGGTGCCAGGGAAACCCATGATCAGTGGATCAGTCAGGGTATTAGGCGGCTCTCCATACCGATTCCCTACCCGTGTAAACATCTTAGATTCGGTTTTAAGCTGGACGTGAACCTCAAGGCCTATAACGGCTTCATATTTCATAATATCCTCCCTTCCAATCATTCTAACTAAAATTTTCCAATGAAATTTTTACTGAAGAATTATTCTGTTGAATGTTTATCAACTTATATTCCTGAACTAAACTCAATCTTCTTGACTCTATATGCCTTAGCAACCATCTAGCATTTTACCCATGCCGCCAGGCATGAATCCCTAATCTTTACTCCCGCTATTACCACATGGAACTGTTTATTACTGTCGCCGTTGTAACTGCTGTAGTGTTGTTGATTTGGGATTGTGCCGAGGTTGGGCGCAACGATGCTGCTAATCTCATCAACGCCGTCTTCGGAGCGCGAGTCCTTCGGAGGAAAACCGCGATTTGGCTGGCAGGAGTAGCTGTCCTTCTGGGTGCTTCCTTTTCGTCGCCCGTAATGGAAACAGCTCGGAAAGGCATCTTTGATCCTGGGCTTTTTACGATACAGGCTGCTATGACGGTCTACATTAGCGTCTATATTGTTGATACAGTGCTACTCTACGCCTACTCAGCATTCGGCATGCCAGTCAGCACCACGGCTTCTCTAGTTTTTGAACTGGTCGGAGCAGCTCTCGGGGTTTCAATCGGCCTCTCGGAAGTAGGGCTTTCAGTGGTCCATTGGGCCGTAGTGGGTAAAGTTGTAAGCGCGATTATCCTCTCGATTTTTCTCAGTGGAATAGGAGGTTTCCTCATTCAGCGGGTCTTCCGTGGCGTAATTCGCGATAACTCTCAAGACCGCGAAACAGTCTTGTTGCACGGACCCTGGGTTGCAGGTCTTATTTTGACTTTCCTTTTCTGGTTCATGCTTATGAAAGGCCTAAAGGCCGTCTCATTTATCCAATCTCTACGTTCGGATATCTTCGATGCTTATGGAGTACCCATGACACTCCTAGTCATCTGGGGAATATTCACTCTAGTCGTTCATGTAGCTTTGATTCTTTCCGGTCAAAAAGGACCACGGTATCTCTTTCATGTCACTACCTTGACCGGAATGCTGTGCGTCTCTTTCGCCTTCGGCCAGAATGACCTTGCTAACTGTGCATCGCCAGGCCTCTCGACCATATGGCTGTGGAACCATGCAGATCAGGGTACAGCAATGGCTTCGAAAATCCCGATTCCCATGTGGGCTCTTTTCAGTTGTGGGCTCTTCATTGTCCTTGGAATGCAGACGCGCAATGCCCAACGGGTTACTCGCGCCGCAGTGAACACAGGAAGCCAGTTTGATCAAGTAGCCTTATGGGCTCCTCAGTGGTGCATTAAAATCGCTGGGATGCTTATTCGTCCGTTTGTCAACAGGTCTGGAATAAAGACCAAGCTTGCCCCATCATCAGAAATTTCCGACAGAGGGAAAAAAGTCCACTACGATACACTTCGGGCCTCCGTCATTATGGCGGTAAGTGCCTGTGTAATCGCCTTCGCTTCAGGACGTGGATTACCTGTGTCAACAACTTACGTCGCCTTTGCCGCCGTAGTCGCGACTGGTTGGGCCGACCGAGTTTTTACACTCGGGGACGCGGATTTAAAGTATGGACGAGCAATTTGGGTAGTTACAAGTTGGTTTATGGCCGCCATAATAGCTATGGTAAGCAGCGCCATCGTAGCACGCGTCGTTTTCGAATTAGAGATTGTGGGACTCATTTTGGGAATTGCCGTGAACCTAGGTATTCGTTTCTACGTAGATCGGCGTTCGCTGCAGCACGAGAAACGCTTCCGCAAGGCCTTTGAGAACAAGCAGACCGATTAGATGATCTTTAGTTAGCTAAAGCGGAAGTGGAGATAAACCCTTTGAAGTTTCACTGCCATGAGAAACTGATGACCCACCCGTCGATCCGAAAAATCCCGAATAGATTACGCGAGAATTGGAGTCTAGTGAAACAGAGAGGTGGATGACAGTGATGGCCTCGGATCCTGCCTCACTATTCTAGAAATAATCCGTATAACTTCATTGCGTAAGGACCCAGGTCTTGCGAGATCATACCCAATTTTCGAACTGCCTCCTCATCGATTGAGTCCTGAAATCTTGTGAAATTTCCTGGCTAGAGTTCCGGATGCACGGAAGAGAAATTCTGAATGCTCTCGTAGAGGTGCGCCAGTGAGAGCAATTCAGCCTCTTTGAACGGAGGACCGATAATCTGCAGACCAATCGGCAGTCTCTGATTATCGAAACCACACGGCACGGAAATCCCTGGCAACCCGGCCAGGTTAACGGAAATTGTGAAAATGTCCGCCAGGTACATAGCTAGAGGATCGTCAGATTTCTCTCCAATTCTGAAAGCTGTTGTCGGCGAGACCGGAACCGCAAGGGCATCTACTGTCTCAAAAGCTTTCAGAAAATCGTTGCGTATTAAAGTTCGAACCTTTTGGGCTCGGCCGTAATTGGCGTCATAGTATCCACTACTAAGAGCATAAGTTCCCAAGATAATGCGTCTCTTTACCTCTTCACCGAAACCCTCTCCCCGGGTTTTGAAATAGAGGTCCACACTGTCTTCGGCCCTAGCGCTTCTAGTTGTATATCGAACTCCATCGTATCGAGCAAGATTAGAAGAAGCCTCCGCCGTCGCGATAAGATAATAAACCGGAATTGCCAGTTCCGTATTCGGCAACGATACCTCCTGAACGGAGCACCCTGCGCCTTCTAAGGATTTAATTGCGTCCTCAATGCAGAACCGCACTTCTGAATCCAGCCCCTCACCGAAAAATTCCTTAGGGATCCCAAGTTTCCAAGGAGCCTTTTTCTGAGAGATCTTCGCTACATAATCCGGAATTTCGACATTAATAGAGGTTGAATCGAGTGGATCGTGTCCCGCGATTTCTTGCAGAAGCAAGGCCACATCTGTAACGCTTCGTCCCATTGGTCCGATCTGATCTAGAGAAGAAGCAAAGGCAACCAAGCCGTAACGGGAAACGAGCCCATAGGTCGGCTTCATGCCGATAATTCCACAATGAGAAGCAGGTTGACGGATTGATCCTCCGGTATCGCTGCCCAAGGCTAGGATCGATTCTCCCGCTGCAACTGCCGCCGCACTCCCGCCACTACTGCCACCCGGAATGCGCTCTAGATCCCAAGGATTCCGGGTCGTACGAAATGCGGAATTCTCCGTTGAAGATCCCATCGCAAATTCATCCATATTGAGGCGACCCCAGAGCACGACCCCGGCTTCCTTCAATTTTAAGATACTCGTGGCATCATAAGGCGAAATAAATTTTTCTAGAATTCTACTGCCGCAGGTCAGCGGGGCATCCTTCACAGCAATAACATCCTTGATTCCCACTGGAATCCCATCCAACGGGCTGAGAGCCTCGCCACGCGCTCTCCGATGATCGCTTTCTTCCGCCTGCTTAATTGCTCCTTCTGGATCTGTCTGCAGAAAGGCTCCTATCCGATCGTCGACAACAGCTGTTCTCTCGATAACTGCCTCCGTCAATTCAACCGACGAGATTTCTCTCCGCTCCAGCAGGCTACTCAGAACGGTCGCGGTTTCGTAGTAGAGTTTGCTCATCCTCAATCAAGCTTCACTCTCTACTTTAGAATTTCGAAAGATGATAGGCTTCATGCTCCCTCAACAACCTTTGGCACCACCACCTGATTGTCGCGAGCTTCGGGTACATTTCTCAAAGCCTCCTCGACCGAAAATCCACTTACTGCCACATCCTCCTGCCATATATTAAATACGGGGAAAGCATGAGCTGTCGGGTCTACATTTGCAACATCGACTGTGTCGAGTTTTCGAAAGTACTCCATTATCTGATCTAGCTGCTCAGCGAATTTTTGCGACTCTTCTTTAGTCAATTCGATCCGAGCCAACTTTGATACATACTCGACATCTATCGTTTTTTCTTCCGCCATAACTACACTGATTTCCGATATTTGCAGTACCTTGTCACAGCCAAACTCTTAGTCACCAATTTCGACCGATCCCATCGGGATAGGAATCAATCCTTGCCGGCCTAACCGATCTCGAACCGTTCTCACTATGAAGGCCATTAACCTCGAACATCACGAAACTACCGACCCGAAAGATTCCTAACTCCGCAGTTGATAACCGGTGCCTTCGGTAATTCGCAAGACAATCTGTTCAAATGCAGAATTAACCTCGTTATCAGTCAGAGTACGCTGGTCTGATCGAAAGGCGAGAGCAAAAGCAAGGCTTTTTGTTCCATCCGGCAATCCCTCACCGCGGAAGACGTCAAAGATTGAAACCGATTCGACGTCAAACTGATCGACAACTGCTTCTTTTGAGATTGACTCTAATCTAGATCGGACCGCACCGGCTGATTCCGTTTCGGGGACCACTAAAGAAATATCCTTGGTCGCCGAGGGATAGGGACTGTCAGGTTGATAACTTGATGTCGGGAATTTCCTTCTTAAAAATTTGGGTAAGAAAGAAAGGGACCCAGCTAATACTATCCCCTCAATTCCCCAGGATTTCAGTATTTTTAGATCGATCGTTCCAACCTTAGCCTCGAATCCGTCTGTAAACTTCCCAAAACAACCGGCATGTCCTTTCTGCCATGTATTGTCATCTCTTATTGGTTGAAAATTTAAGTCCGCTAGATCTGCTTCCAGCAATGAAAACAAACGCTCTACAAGTCCTGAAACCGTATAAAAGTCCGGCTCTTCTCTCACCAGCCAACCACTTGGACGCGGCGCCTGAACAAGAAGAAATCCCAATGAGAGTATCTCCCACAACTTACCCCTATCAGTGCGAAAAATGCTGCCGATTTCAAAAAGTCGTTCAATGTCGTTTCCTCGAAATCGGTTGAGCCGCAGATTGTCTAGAAGACCCGGGATCAAGGAAGGACGTAGATAGGCCTGGTCTTCTGTAAGCGGATTAGCCAGTTTCAGCAAATTGGGAGCATCGCCT
The DNA here is from genome assembly GCA_964542645.1 of uncultured Opitutales bacterium. GTDB lineage: Bacteria > Verrucomicrobiota > Verrucomicrobiia > Opitutales > UBA2987 > Moanibacter. The sequence continues at coordinate 296,548 of CAZIUG010000007.1, forward strand.
CCATGCCATGCGTCGACCGTCTTCAATTCGCACATCGACATATTTATGCATTCATTAAATCCCTGAGCCCGAAAGAATGATGCCGCCTGCGCTCGAAATTGGCTCACCTGATCGTCTTCCTGTGCCACGGAGGGTGCGGAAACCTCTGCATTTGGAATACGGTCCGTCCCATATATACGTAAAAATTCTTCTACTAGATCAATAGGTCGCTCCAAATCCGCTCGATGCGATGGGATCCGCACTGCACGACCGTCGTTTCCTCCGACCGGCTCTCCAACCTCTAGATCGAGAGAACGGAAGATTTTCCAAATTCGTTCCTTTTCGACTTCAAATCCCAGGCGCCGTTCAATAAAATCGGCGTCGATTTCGATTTCCCGATCAAACTTTGGCAACTCCCCGGCTACGTGAGGAACCCCCAAACAACGTCCCCCTCCTACCTGCATGATGAGATCAATTGCACGCCGGGCAGCCCGTTCTGTTAAAGAAGGATCCACGCCTCTCTCAAAACGATAAGAGGCATCGGTCGAAAGAACTAACTGTCGCGAGGTCTTCCTTATATTTGTCGGTGCAAAATGGGCCGACTCTAGCACAACGTCTGTCGTCCCTTCATCTAGCTCAGCATCAATGCTACCCATTACTCCCGCTACCGCCATGGGCTTTTCCAAATCAGCGATAACCATGTTCTCGGATTTAAGAGTTCTCAATTGGCCGTCCAACGTTGTGATCTCTTCACCGTCCTGAGCCTGGCGGATCACAATCGTTTGCCCGCCTATTTTGGCCGCGTCGAAGGCATGGAGGGGCTGCCCCAGCTCATACAAAACGAAGTTTGTTACGTCTACCACATTGTTGACTGGTCTTAGCCCTATAGCCATAATCAATCTACTTAACCATTCCGGACTTGGTCCAATGGTAATACCAACAATCGAATAGGCGAGATAGTACAAGCAATTTCCAGGGGTCTCAATTCGAACGCCTTTTAATAGATCACTCGGGGGCGAGGCTGATCCATCCGGATCTTCCGAAGAAATCTCCGGTAAAGATACCGGCAGCTGAAAAAAGGCACCCAACTCTCGAACCACTCCAATGCAGCTGAGACAATCAGGCCGATTGGGAGTTATTTCGACATCAAAAATTACGTCACCCTCAGGAAACACTTCATTTACTGGAGTTCCAATCTCAGGACAACTCTCTAAGATCAAGATGCCATCGTGATCGTTCCCGAGAGAGAGCTCGCGTGCGCTACACATCATTCCATCTGACACCACTCCTCTGATCTTCGACCGCTTAATTTTTACCCCTCCGGGAAGGACTGCGCCATTTAGCGCTACCACTACTCGGTCTCCCACGTTGTAGTTGGATGCCCCGCATACAATCTCATTTGCTTCATCTGCCTTGCGAATTCTTACCTTACAAAGGGTAAGTCGGTCGGCATTTGGATGCCGGGTCATCGAGATTACTTCCCCCACGAGTACGTTCTCCAACAAAGGAATACCGATCCGATCAACGCCCTCGACCTCGAAACCTATAAGCGTCAAAGCTTCCTCTACTTCTTCTGCGGCACATTCCAGAGGAAGATACCGTTTTAACCATTCGAAACTTATTTTCACCGAAACTGCCTTAGGAATCTAACATCATTCTGGAAAAGGATACGCATGTCATCAACCCCGTGTAGGATCTGCGCCACACGATCAATCCCTATACCGAAAGCATATCCGGTCCACTCCTGAGAATCGTACCCCACGGCTTCAAAGACTGCTGGATCAACCATCCCACACCCCAAAATTTCCGTCCATTCAGTGCCTACTTTAGCCAGGTGGGAGGACTGGAAGTCGACTTCAAAACTAGGCTCAGTATAAGGAAAGAAATGTGGGCGAAACCGTGTTTTTGCTTCTGGCCCCAGAAGGGATCGAGAAAAAAAATCAAGAACCGCTTTTAAATCCTTCACAGACACATTCCGGTCCACGTACAGTCCTTCAACTTGATGAAAATTAGGACTGTGAGTTGCATCAGCCGTATCTCGACGAAAAACACGCCCAGGCGATAAAATCCGCAGGGGAGGGTTACGTTCCAGCATAGTCCGAATCTGAACTGCGGAAGTATGGGTTCTTAGAAGATAGCGCTCACCCCCACGCCTCAAAACATTCCCGAGGGAAAGACTTTCCGGGAGATAAAAAGTATCCTGAAGGTCTCGCGCTGGGTGATCAGGTAGTGTGTTGAGTGCATCGAAGCAAAAAAATTCTGTCTCTACTTCACTACCTTCTGCCACCGAAAATCCAGCCTGCCGAAAAATTGAGCAAATATTCTCTCGGACTTGGGTAAGTAGGTGCAGGGCACCAGACTCACATTCAGGACTCGGGAGAGTGGGGTCAATTTCTCGTCCTAACGTTGATTTCAACTCCATCTCGGAGATGTTTTCCGACACTCTTGAGAAAAGCCCCTCCAGGTGACGCTTGATCTCATTGACCTGCTTTCCAAAGGCCGGGCGCTCCGCCTTCGGTAGCTGGTTGATCCCTTTCAGGATTTGTGTTAAGGACCCGTTTGACCCAAGAAAGGAGGCCTTCAACTTCTCGAGGTTGGCACGCGTGCCAACCTCGCTCGCTCCCTTTTCCGCTTCAGCCAGCAGCGAATCAAGACTATTTAGCCCAGACATCTTAAAGTCACTTTTTTGTTTTTCACTCAGCACCTTCCACTACAGCTCTGTTCCTCTTTAAGGCGATAAAGAATCAACCTATTACTTTCAACAAAAGCGGCATCGGGGTGCCACACTCGAAAACAAAATCGTCTTACCGTTCGTTCCTAGAGGCTAAACCTGGTCGAACTCCGTCCTCAACCGAGAACTGATTTCACCTTAACGACCAGCAACTTAAAAGCTGCTTCATCATGAATCGCAATCTCAGAAAGCGCCTTACGGTTGAGCTCGATCCCGGCCTCCTTAAGTCCATGAATAAATTGACTGTAGCTGATCCCATTTGCACGGCAGGCAGCATTGACCCGAACAATCCACAACTTTCGCCATTCGCTTTTCTTTTTTCGACGATCCCTGTAGGCATACTGCCCAGCACGATCAACCGCATCCTTAGCAAAGCGATAAAGTCTTGACTTATTCCCCCAATAGCCGCGAGCCGTTCGTAATATACGCTTGCGGCGTTTTAGGGTAGCGGGCGCGTTCGTAGCTCTTGGCATTACCGTTTATCTCCTACCTAAAATTGCCCTGGAGCCGCCCGACGCATTTCAAGCGATAAACTCTTAGACACCGATCTATCTTTTTTGTAGTTGCGCCGCTGCTTATTGCTCAATTTGCGCAACAAATGACGCTTACCGGATGTTCGCCGAAGAACTTTTCCGCTTCCCGTAACCTTAAAGCGTTTTGAAAAGGATTTCCGTGTTTTATGCATTACACCTTGCTAAAAAGCCCTGGAGCCAATGCATTTAGCTCCCGCTTGTAAAGGGCTAAATTTCCAGAATCTTGGGCCTCCAGCAGGCACACACTCATACAAGCCCTTTTTTTCATTGAAAAGCAGAGGACTCCTCACCACTGTTGGTAGCCCTTTTTGGAAGTAAAAGATCAATTTATATGAAACTCTACGCGAGACCTGGCCGGATTCTACTTGTCCTCTTAATGCAAGTGGGGATCATCGGACACGAATTACATTCTGCTACCTATGACTCTACCGAAGTAATTGAGAAGTGGGTGGATGTAACTAATTTGATCTCCATTGAGGTCAGCGAGTGGAAAGAACTTAAAGCACTCCTCACATATAATATTGACCTTTTGAATACAGAAATTACTGATTTGGAGCAACTGATTTCCCAATCTGAAGAGCAGGCTCGGGAGGCAGAGAGAAAAACCGATCTTCTTCGCGACGAAGAGTCCAACCTGAGAAATGCGTCCACTATCGTGGATAAAAAGGTGACGGATTACGAGAATCGTATTCGAAATCTTAGTGGCATTTTCCCGCCTGCGCTGAACGAGCGAATCATTCAGTTTATGTCTCGTTTACCTGCTGAACCCGGCACTTCCACTATGCCGTTAGAGGAACGCTTAGCAACTGTCTTGAATATCCTCGAGGAAGTAGACAAATTCAATAATAGTGTAACCGTAGTCAGCGAATTGAAATTAGTTAGTTCTGGAGACAGAGTTGAGGTCAAGACAATGTACCTTGGACTTGCCCATGCATTCTATGTTGATCGAAATATCGAGTTCGCAGGCGTCGGAATACCCGTAAACGACCAATGGGAGTGGACCTCGCACCCAGAACTCTCGGAAAATATTAATCGTTCCATCCTTATGTACGAAAACGCCATCAAACCCGCCGAATTCATTCCTCTTTCGGTTACAATTGATTGACGGATCCGGTACGCGAAATGAAATCGCTCAAACTATTCATCATCCTAATTTGCGTCATTCTTTATTGGACATCTCTTCCGTTGTCGGCGCAAGGGTCACAAAATGATCTCGACGAGACCATAGCCAGGCTCAGTGAAGTCCGGAGTAAGATTGAAGAAGAGAGAATTCCTCTAGCTAAGGAACTCAGTAGGCTTGAAAAGAGAGCGGCTGACAAACGCATTCAAGCCGATCAGAACATTCGCCTAACCGCCAATCAGGAAGTCGACCTCAGCTCACTGGAAGAACTGATCCAGAGACTAAAAAATGAAAACAGCTCTCTTTCTGCTAGCCTCAGCGATTACATTCGCACTTTTGAGTCGAGGATCCACGTAAGCGAGAGACAACTTTATCGTGATCCGCTTCAATCGGCTAAGGCTAGTGAAAATGATCGCAGCCTGTCCATGGCGAAAAAGCTTCGTTCTCAACTCGATGCTACTGACATCGCTTTCCAGCGTCTCGACAATTCAATCCAGGGGCATTCCTTTTCAGGAAGAGCAATTATGCCGGGAGGAGAGTACGAGGAAGGAACCTTTGTGACCCTGGGACCCATCTCCTACTTTCTGGGCACTAACGGTCAAATAGGTCTGCCTGAAGCAGGTGTCACCTCGCTGGATCCGATCGTCTCTTCAATATCGAGTCAGTTAGAGGAAGGGATCAGCGGGTTGGTCAGTACCCGGAAAGGAATAGTACCAATAGATGCCACCCTGGGAGATGCGTTTAAAATCGAGGCGACTAGGGAAACTCAGCTCGAGGAGATTAAGAAAGGCGGCTTGGTAATGTATCCGATCCTTGGCCTCGCAACTTTTGCTTTTATTGTAGCTATTTTTAAGTGGTTTGAAATCAGCAGCGTAAAACAAGCTCGCGAGCAAGACCTCCGAGTTATCCTGCAACATCTCAAATCGGGGGAAAAAGAGAAAGCTATCGCGCTGGCGAAATCCGTCAAGGGTCCCAGCGGAGAGCTTCTCACCGCAGCAGTCACCAATGCCGAAGCTGACCTCGACCTGATCGAGGAAATCCTATACGAAAAGATGCTCAAAACACAGCCGCGATTGGAACGTATGTTACCTTTAATCGCAGTGACTGCCGCCACCGCACCCCTCTTCGGTCTCCTCGGGACAGTTACTGGAATGATCAAAACATTTAACCTCATAACCGTTTTTGGAACTGGAGACGCAAGCAACCTCTCTGCTGGTATATCCGAAGCTCTTGTTACGACGAAGTTCGGCCTCATCATAGCCATTCCGGCTCTAATTTTATACGCGCTTTTAAGTAGAAAAGCTAAAGGGGTTCTCACCAGTATGGAACAAACTTCAATTGGCTTTCTTAATGGCCTTCAAGACATTAGGAGCGCAAAAACCTCCACTAATTAGGCGCAATTTTATCACCGTTTACTTTTCCTAAAACTGCGGAGGGCGATTTCTCTTTCGCCCGATTCTAGTTCTAGGAAACAGAGTAAAGAGCACTAAAATGAAAAACCGAAGTGTAACTGAAGGAGAATCTGATCTGGAGCAAATCAACATCTCTCCAATGATCGACATGGTTTTTATCCTCCTGATTTTTTTTATTGTAACTACAGTCTTTGTTGAGGAACCAGGAGTCGATATCGATAAACCACCCGCTGTAACTGCCAAAGACCTAGAAAAGAATAGCATCCTCATAGCAATCACCAACACTAACCAGGTTATCTACGGTGGACGCGAAGTGACCATCTCCGGAATTCGCCCCATTGTCAGAAGACTGACTACCAGAGATCAAATGCCTGTCATCCTTCAGGTAGATGAAAACGCCTCATCGGGAACCGTAGTTCGTGCAATAGATGAAGCTAAACTCGGAGGTGCCGAGGTTGTCAGCATTTCAACGGAACTCTAGAACCTGCGCCCTATCCTCATTGTTGTTTTGAGTTTCGCTTTCTGCTTTCCAAAAATGCCTCATCCAGCCCATAGGGGTGAGTAGTTTTCCCTGATTGGGGTATTGGAGGTATTGAACACCATCACCCTTTTGATTGGAATTGGTTCTTTTTTTGAAGGGGAGCATCAAAAGCACGACTCACCCCTAGGCCACCTCTCTCGTTATTAACCAAATTTTTTATTTCTATATCGAAACGCTTTGTCTGTTATCTCCGGACTTCTTCAAAGCAGTCAGCATTTTCATGAGAGTTAGGGCGTTTTCAACGTTGTTAAGCGGTTCACGACCTTCTTGTATAGCAGCAATGAATTCGCGGGCCTGACTAACCATTGGATGTTCGTGCTCCTCCGGCACGTTCATTGAAGTCACCTTAACGTCATCGGCCGGCCCCCGCATGATCAACTTGAGATTAATGTCGAGCCCGGCATCGGTGCCAAAGAGCTTCGATGTCTGCCATTCTTTAGAATATGGCAAAGCTTTGTCTTTCTCGCCAGGCGGCCCGATGGCGTTCATACCGAAAGCGAAGAGTCCTTGAAGCACGGCACCTGTGTCAAATCGGATCATGCAGACACAGGTGTCATCAGCGGTGTAATCGTCTGGACGGATACTGAAGTGTCTGAATGCGGTGTGGGTCATGGCCATAACCTCGACCGGTTTAGGATTCCCCATACAGAACCAGGCTTGGTCGATACCGTGAATTCCGAGATCGAGGAGAACACCGCCACCCTCGTCCCGACGTGATCGCCAAGCAGTACCTTTAATTTGTTCGCCTCGGCTTCTTACCCAACTTGTCTCTGCCGCGTAGACTTCACCCAATTCTCCAGCCAATACCATTTTTCGAGCTCGTTGGACATTCGGGAGAAATCTTGATTGGCGGACGAACATATATCTACGGTTGTTTTTTTGGACGGCCTCAGCAACTTCCTGCATCTCCTCTACAGTATTAGTGGGAGGCTTCTCACATAAAACATGACAACCCGCTTCCAGGGCGTCGATGGTGGCTTGCTTGTGAAGATTCGTCGGGAGGGCAATAACAACAGCATCCAGATTCGCCTGCTGCAACATCTCGCGATAGTCAACGTAACGTTCCTTGAAACCGAAAAATTGCTGGGCTGCTTGAGCTGCTGTTTCGTTGATTTCGGAAACTGCTGTAAGCTCAACACCTTCGAGTGGCTTCATTTGAGCACCGGATTGAACCGCCAACCCACGGATTCCGAAAGGAGAGGGATGGGCACCAATTGAGCCGATACGGAGACAGTCAGTCATAGAATCAATTCTAATCGCTGAATTTGCTTTGCACGTCAACTGATTTGGATGAAGCCCAGGAGGTGGAGATTTGTTATTAGGAACCCATCTGGATCGGATCAGCCATAAAGGCATACCGAGATCAAATATGTGCCTTCTTTTAACGGGAGATATGCATTGTAAACTCCATACTTTCGAATCGCTATCCAGTCACTGTCTCTCCCCTTAACCGTCATCATGATTACAATTCATGTGATATGAAGATTGAGAATCCTGAGGTTATAAAGGACCGATTCAGGAGCTGCGTCTTACTATAAAGTGCCCAAGCTCTTGATAAGAGCGAGGCCACTTTATCTTCTTTAACACTTTAACAGAATATGCCGACTCCCTTTTTCTGAACTAAGAATACTCGTATCTAGATAGATTTTTAAATGAGACCGTGATACATTTCTTCCCCATCCTTTGCGTAAGTCACACTTCCAGAGTCCTAAAAGGCCACTCCAGGACTCACTTCGGCCCGCGAGCTGTAAACATATGCGGCTCCGCCATAAATCAGAAAGAAATATTTGATACCCGACGGTTACGACTCTAGGTCGTCCTTGGCCGGATCGTAGATATTGATTCCATCTTTCACAAACGGCACAGCGTCTCCCCATGGAATGCCATCACTACTTAAAAGCGGCTCAGCTGAATACTGCATTAGATAAACTCTACGCATGGTTTCAGTTGTATTAGATCCACTACGGTGTAGGGAAGTGCTAGAAAAGCATACTATCGAGCCAGCTGCCGTATTAATCGGAACCCCGGGGTCGTTGCCCATGTAACCAATAAGGTCATTTGTACCCTCTTCGCGGTGGTGACTGAGAATATGGTTCTTTGTCCCGGCTTGCGAATGGGGAAGGAGGTAAATAGTGCCATTCGTTTCGTTGACATCATCGAGTGCGGTCCAGCAACTCAAGTAGGATTTGTGTCGGGTATGGGGATCACGGGATTTGACGTAGCCGGAATCTTGGTGCCACGCAAAACTCATTCCCGCTTTGGCCCCTTTAACAACCCACTGTTCGTTGAAGAGATAAGCCTCCTTTCCCAAAGTGGCCCGGCAGATTTCGGCCATCAAGTCGGAAAAGATGAAACGCCAGAGACGGGAACTTTTTCGATACTGTCTCGATATAAAATATCGCTTCCCTTTATGAGTGATACCCGAAGTAGAATCCCCCTTTTGCTCTAATTCCTGGTCTTTACAACCGATAAAATAGCTACACTCCTCTCTTAGAATTTGAACCCATCCTTCTGGTACCGCACGCTCGAGAACGAAATACCCATCTTCGTTGAATTGATGACGCTGTTCTTCGCCTATCTTCATTTTTGTTAAAAGCTCCACTCTCTAATAGCGACGAACGGAATCTACTGTTGCAATCAGATATTAGGTAAACCTCTCAATAACCAAAATTCTTGGCCTTTATTATAACCTTCTAATTCATGTTAGGGACTTACTTGCCTTCCAGGAGGTCTCGCCGGTCGGTATGTTATAGACATTTTGAGTGATGACCGCGGTTTCCTTGACAGCTAGAACAAAGACTGGGGATACTAGGACGTTCTATTTTGGTTCAGTTTCACGGTAAGTAATTAACTAGCACAAGAGGGATATGATCAGGGGTAAGAAGAGTCTGGATGAAAAGTTGGAAAGGATTCGAAGGGATCCTTTTAAGTGTGACGAATTCATAATTGCTGATGCCAAGGACGGCGACATGGGATTTGGCCTAACGGCACCCGGACCGTGCCGAATCAACCGAGGGAAAAGGGCTGAGAAGTCCGGAAGCCGATGGAAGACATTACAGGATTACAGAGATCAGATCCGGGCAGTAATCGATCAGAGTATCGTTGATGTAGTCCTCCTATCTACCTCAAATCTTGAACAGCTAGGAATCAAGGAAGGTCGTTTCTTCGAATCCTCAGTAACGCCTGCAGCTAGGGCGAATGATACAACCGACATTTGGGTGGTGAGAGGGGGTAAATACACTAATTTTCCTTCACGTCCTTTCAGAACTACCACCATCGACCACATTAAATATGGTCGTCTTGAGGAAGATCATTCAAAACCGATAGAAGGCGCTGATCTGGGTCTTTATTCAATCACGTTTACAAATGATCTTGATTGGGATCGTCGATCCCTCTCTTCTTTTCGCGATTTCCGACTGGAAGCGGAGAAAAAACGTTTTCGGTATTTCCTAGAAGTCTTCAATCCAAATATAGATCCAGGAATTGATCCGAAGAAAATTGGATCGTTCTTGAACGATCACATTATCCGTTGCCTGGCAGGTGTTCCCTGCGTAGGAAGACCTCTCTTTCTTAAAATCCCATACAACGGACCCGGTCCGCTTGAAGAGCTTGTTTCCTACGATCCCCAACTGATTGTCGGCATACTCGGTGGCAGCGCTGGAACCACTCGTGATGCCTTCCAACTCATTTACGACGCCAAAAAATACGGTGCACGTGTTGCGTTGTTCGGCCGGAAAATCAATCTTTCGGAAGACCCTCTTTCTTTTATCGAGTTTTTGCGGCGAATTGCCGATGAGGAAATCGGACCTATAGAAGCTGTCAAAGCCTACCACAGCGCTCTAAAGACAGCTAAGATCGAACCTCTTCGACAACTACCGGTGGATATTGAGTTGACCGATGACCTGCTAATTCAAAGCCATTCTAAGTAACAAGGACCAGCAAGCGCCCCCAGTGCCTGGGACTCCGTCTACAAACAAGATCGACTCTTCGTGGGGAGACTAACATCTTGTAGGAATGCAAATATCTGTATTTTCTATTTGATATGTGGAATCCGATGGGAAGGACCGGAAAATTTCAAAAATGAATAGAGTTTTGAGTGCCCAAGATGTCGCAGATCTCGTGCTGCGGAAACGTGAAATCGAAGTCACTCTGCAAGAATCTATTCTGACGCCAGAAGCCCTAAACTTGCTCCAAAGTGAGCAGAAGGAAACAGTTCAGCGAAAAAACCCCATAGTCCCGGACCTCGAACACAAATGGACTAGAGAAACCGATCCAAAAACGAAAGAGGAAATTGAGAGTTTTTTCAGATCTCTGCCCATTGAAACCCTAAAGGAAAGAATGGTGAATATAGGGCGTAGGCTGTGGGAAAGAAACTATGTCGATGGAAACGGCGGAAACATAACAATCCGCGTTGGGGACAATCTGGTGCTTTCTACCCCAACTTTGATTTCCAAGGGCTTCATGACAACAGAGGACTTGTGTCTGGTTGACTTCGAAGGCAACCAACTTGCTGGCTCGCGAAAGCGTACTAGTGAAGTTAAAACTCATATTGGTATCATGCGTCGTCAACCAAGAGCAAAGTCCTGTGTACATGCTCATCCCGTCCATGCTACGGCCTTCGCGGTTGCATCTGTCGCGCCTCCTACCTGTATGATACCCGAAGCAGAAATCTTTCTGGGAAAGATTGGACTGGCAAAATACCAAACACCTGGAACCATAGAAAATGCAGATGAAGTAGGGAGAGTTGGCGTTGATCACAATTCCATTTTGATGGAAAACCATGGCGTTATTACTTGGGGCAAGGACGTCGAGGATGCTTACTGGAAAATGGAGAATACAGATGCCTACTGTCAGACAGTCTGGATTGCATCACAGCTAGGACGCGAACTCAGTACATTTAGCCCCTCCCATCTGAGAGAACTGATTGAAATGCGAAAGCGTTTGGGTATGGAAGATCGGAGGTCCGAACTACCCGAATCCGAGCTCTGCGACAATAGAAAGTTTCATCCAAGTGTGATATGTCGAATTCCAGAAAAAGACGCGATCGGTAAAGAAACCGATCATACGGAGTAGCAAAGAGGATTTAAGTTTTCGTAGAAAAGCAGTGCGGGGCAGTTAGCAAAGATACGAAGGATGCGGTCAAAAAAATTGAGCTCTATCCTGATTTCGGTTCCCTGAGACAGGAAACGATATCCCATGCCTGGAAGGTCGGTGAATCGAGATATCCATCTAGCGGTTGATTTGGGTGCGGAAAGCGGGCGCATTATTGCGGGGCAGCTTAGTGGAGAATTATTATCTCTGCAAGAAGTGCACCGATTCCCAAACGCACCGCGAAAAACAGAGGGACACCTCCACTGGGATATCGAGGTTTTGTTTGAAGAAATCTGTAAAGGGCTAACGAAAGCGGGGCGGCTCTTCGGAAAGGACGTCAGGACAGTAGGGGTGGATGCTTGGGGAATGGATTACGGGCTTCTCGACGGAGAAGGAAATCTTCTAAAACAGCCCTTTTGCTACCGGGATAATCGAACAGATAAAGTCATCGACGAGGTCTTTGAGATTATCCCGCGGTATGAAGTCTACAAGAAGACGGGAATCCAGATCATGCCCCTCAATACAGTTTTTCAACTTGCGGCAGAATTAAAGAGCCCCGATACCCTCCTAGAAAAGGCTGATCGATTACTGTTTATTCCCGATCTATTGAACTACTGGCTCTGCGGGGTTAGTCGCACTGAATATACGATCGCTAGTACGAGCCAACTCATGGATATGAGAACCGGCGACTGGTGTGTGTCCTTGCTAGAGAATCTTTCAATACCCTCTGGAATTCTCCCCCGCCCTATCCTTCCTGGGACGAAGCTAGGACCATTAAAGCCTAAGATTGGGGACACATCCGGACTTGAGGGGGTCGACCTAATCGCAGTCGCTGGTCATGATACAGGTTCTGCCGTGGCTGCGATACCAGCAGAAGGTGAGCGCTTCGCTTATCTGAGTTCGGGAACTTGGTCTCTGCTTGGGATCGAACTTGAGAACGCTCTGATTACGGAAAAGACATTCGAGTACAATATTACGAATGAGGGAGGAGTCTCGGGGACAATTCGGACCTTAAAGAATATAACCGGAATGTGGCTGGTACAAGAGTGTCGGCGACAGTGGGAACGGGAAGGAGAGAGTTATTCCTACGCGGACCTCACCAATATGGCATCCAGGGCAACGCCCTTAACAGCACTCATCGATCCTGATTCTATCGACTTTATAAAGCCGGAATTTATGCCGGAAAGGATATGGAAATACTGCCTCGATCGAGGACATAATATATCGAACGACAAGGGTCGGACAATTCGAACCATTCTAGAAAGTCTTGCAATGAAATACCGTTATATCCTGGAGCAGTTGGAGGAAGTTTCCCAAACAACGCTCGATCCTATACATATCGTCGGGGGAGGGGCCCAAAACCGTCTTTTAAATCAATTCACCGCTGATGCCACAGGGAAAAAGGTGCTGTCGGGTCCTGTGGAAGCAACCGCTCTGGGAAACCTTATCATGCAATTGGTCGCGATGGGGAAAATCTCTGGGTTAAAGGAGGGAAGGGAACTAATTAGAAATTCATTCCCCCCCGAAACATTTCTCCCAGCGGTCACGGATGCTTGGGATTCGCCTTACGCCAATTTCTGTAATTTGGTTGGCAAGTAAGCAATTTTTGGACACATAGCAGAAAGATTTATACCAGTAAAATACGGACGTCCTAATGACAGATTTTAGGATAAAATCCTATCAAGGGGACAATAATACTGAGGCGTTTCTGTTTCGTTAGATTTTTCAGTTCTTAATCGCGATTACGTAGTCTCAGCTATTGAGGGTTCTGGGATCAAACATTAGCTAAAGACAGGGACCTGAGAGGCTTTCATCGCCTATTTGAGAACCCTCTGCCTGGACCAATATTTTTCGTAGTTGCTCGTACATATCAGACGGAAGTGCCCGGGCCGGCGGTCGAACGGGACCGACTGGCTGCCCTATTATCTCAAACGCTGCTTTGCTGAAATGCCCCTCGCTACATGTGTAATCACAGGCTTTGAAAAGCAGAGAATTGAGGGGAATACGGAAACTCTTAACCATCTGCATTGCTTCGCGATAACTACCGTCTTGAAGACAATCCCATAACCGTAGACCAAATTCGGGCCAGATGAGCCCAGCGTAGCTAGTGAAGGCAGTAGCTCCCAGCATATGGGAGTAAACTTCTACGGGGAAATTATCTTCAATAGGTAATTGTTCCGCGAAATCACGGATAACATTCTCGTAACTCCACATCATCGGCGAATGCCACTTCAGCGCCCCGATATTAGCAATTTCCAGCGCCTCCGAGATACATTCGTAAGTGACTTCACTTGATCCGGTCCACCATGTATTATAGACAAGCATTGGAACAGACGAGGCATCGGAGATCGCTTTCAGCATCTCAAGGATGTCATCTTGTGTAGCAGGATCATAATACGGTGCACTGACCTGCAATCCGTCGGCACCAATCTGATCGGCAAAACGTGCGAGCTCAAGAATACGATCCATATTTGTATCCTGCACTCCAACAACAACTGGGACCTGACCAGCCGTCTCATCTACAACAGCCTCCATGACTTTTTTACGCTCTCCTGTCCGCATGGAAGCAAACTCACCACCGGCACCACCAACCAAAAACACTCCATTCCCTGTACGATAACCGCGCTCGATGAGCCATCGGACAAGCCTCCGAAGAGACTTCAAATCCAAGCTAAAGTCGTCGTGAAACGGCGTGGGCAACGGGAGATAGTTTCCACTGATCTTTTGTTTATAAGCTATCCTATCCATACGCTGCTCTAGGCCAGAGTACAAAAGCCTTTAAATTAGAAGCCAAGATATAAATCTCGCAGAAATTCTCTGCTTTAAGATCGAGTACTTTCAAGTGATGGTACCTATTCTGTAAAAGAGGTCTCGGATTAACTGAGTAGAGCGATAAAACCCGGGAACGCAAGCCAAGTTGGGCAAATGGAGGAGTAAAAGCATATGAAAGCAACAACCGAATTACCCTTTGGGCTCTTATGTCTAGTTCTGTGTTTTGCGACTAATTCGTATGGCCAGGGGGGCCAAGTATTTGACCTTCTTATCAAGAGTGGCCACGTCGTGGATGGCGGGCATTACTAATCCTTCGACTCAGAGTGGGTGCAGGGGGGGGATTTGAACCCCCGACCTTCAGGTTATGAGCCTGACGAGCTACCGGACTGCTCCACCCTGCAATAATCAAGGGAAAGAGATAAGGTGACAACGATAGGATTAGGCAAGATTTTTCTGTCATCCTAACAGGAGCTATGGGATAGAATCGGTCTCATGCATCGGTTTGCTGTTGAAATTGAGGGTTTAGGAGCAATTTCAGTCGCGAAGGGGAAAACTCACCTTCGAAGGACTTATGTACAACGTGAACCATGTCGTTTTCCGAGATTGGATTTTCCCCTGATCGATCAAGTCTGCTATTGATTCTCGATACATTATTGCAGTTCGTGCCCACTCCTCTCCTTGAAATGGGATTAAAAAAGGGACCAGAAGCCGAAGGGGAGCATACTCGACCAAAGCGTAGCGCGAGAAAACACAAATACTTTTTGGTTAGGTCGCTCAGTAAAACCCGCTGCGCTCCCGGGCCGATAAGGAAGACAATTGTTCTAAGTCACCCCTTCGGCCAGGAAGAGAACTTACTACCCGAAATTCCAATAGGAATTTGAATTTCAGATCAAAGCTTAAGACGAAGAGTTCTTGCGATAATAACTATAGATTTTGAGCTCTTAATCGAGCTGGGCACGCCGTAGATGATGACGTTTTGTCCTTCAAGCTCCTGCAGTGGGCTACCGATCAGTAATTTGGAGGTATCCACATACGCGATACGTTCGCCTGAGGAACCGACTAGCTTCCATTGGAATGGCTCAATACTTGTTACCTGCTTGAGAGTAAACTGGAGAATTCCGTCAAAATAACGTGGCCGGTCGGTTACAAACAGTCCTTCCGAAGCTGAATCGGACTCTGAAGTAAGGTTAGAATTTTGAGGGGAAGATCCTTGCTCGTGGATTTCCGTAGAACCTTCTTCAGGGGAAGAAAAGGGAATCAATGGCACCTTCTTTAATCGATTGACAGGATATCGGAAGTAAACGGGAACCGCCTTTATAAATTCAATCTCCATCCAATCCCCAACTCGAATCACCCTATTAGGGTCTCCCTCTTCTATCGTAGAAAGAACTGGGCTATTTGAATTCGGTCTAAGATACACCAAGGCGCCGATGTTAACTTCCAGGTCCTTGGCTACTTCTTCACTCTTGACGAATCCTTGAAAGGAACCCTCATATTCAAACCAATTCCATCCTTCGGCAAGTTTAGCCGCATCAAAAACAGACTCAGCTTTTTGGAACTGTTCGTTCGACGAATCGAGTTCACGCACAACACGCGATTCAGAATCTGGCTCGAAGTAGAGATAGATTGTCTCGCAATAGGAGACAAACGGAATACAGATGAGGACAGATAAAATCGCGAACCTCTTCATTTTTAAAGGGATAATAGCTTAAAGAATATAACATTGTCAGGCAAATTTCATCCAATACCCCGGCCAGTATATCGGGGTTTCGGTAAATGAGTGCTCAAGTTGGGGGGGGTGAGGAGTGCTATTTCCTTGTGAGTTAGAGGACGACATTTCCCTTTTCCCAACCCAGTGAGTTTGAGACCCCCGAATTGAAATCGATATAGACGATCAACCTTATAGCCAGCTGCCTTCATGAGGCGCCGAATCTCTCTTTTTTTCCCGTGGGACAGGTGGACTTCTACGCTTTTACTCGATTGCAGCCCCCTCTTTTCGGAAAGGACCTTATCCAATTTCAAATGTTCGCCTTGATCATGAATTCCCTTGAGGAGGAAGGGTAAAGAAGAATCAGAAAAAGGTTTATCAAGTAAAACCCGGTACTTTTTTACGACTCTCTGGCTAGGATGAGTGAGACATTGGACCAACGACCCATCGTTCGTCAGTATGACCATACCTTCACTGTCTTTATCCAGACGCCCGGCGCAAAACCGAATTTGGTTAGATACACTCTTAGGAAGAAGTGAGAATACGGTGTCTTCATTATAGGGATCCGACATGCTACAAATATAGCCCTTGGGTTTGTTCACAAGATAGGCGAGTGTCGAATGTTTTGAGCTGGGGATTACCCGGGACCCAATCGTCACACGGTCTTTTTCTGGATTAACCTTTTGACCAACCGAGGCTACTTCGCCATTGACGCGAAGTTTCCCCTCGCTAATCATCCGCTCCGCATTCCTCCTCGAGCAAACGCCCTGCACAGAAAGAAACTTTTGTATTCGCATCGATTTTATGGATTCAATCATTATTCACTTAGGGAGCCAATACTTTATGCTGGGACCAGCTATGATGGTTGCGGAAAGTGAAGTTCGACTTAAAAGTTTAGGATGCCGTTAACTTACAATAACCGCAAGGCCTTGGTTACAGGAGCCGGAAGGGGAATCGGGAAGGCCATCGCAAAATTGTTGGCCTCTGAAGGTGTAGCAGTGGCTTGTGTAAGCAAGACGGAAAACAGATGCCAATCGGCCGCGAATGAGATTCTAGCTTCGGGCGGGGAGGCAAGGGCTTACGCTGTTGACGTATCCGACGAGAAAGCGGTTTCTAGCGCCGCAAAGCAGATTCTGGAAGATTTTGGTTGTGTAGATATCCTCATCAACAATGCTGGTATGGCCAAAGATGGGTTGATCCTACGTATGTCGGCCGAAAGCTGGCGGGAGGTAATGGACACTAATCTAACCAGTTGTTTCTATTGGACAAGAAAACTGGCATATCCCATGGCAAGAAAACGCTGGGGTCGCATTGTCAACGTATCATCGGTAGTCGGTTTAACCGGAAACGCCGGCCAGTGTAATTATTCATCTTCTAAGGCCGGGATGCTCGGCTTAACCAAATCCCTCGCTCGTGAACTTGCTTCCCGGTCAATTACAGTAAATGCAGTTGCCCCTGGATTTGTTGAAACTGACATGACGTCAAAGCTTGACGACCGGACCACCGATCACATTCTCAAGAACATCCCATTACGCCGTTTGGGTAGCCCCGACGATATCGCACAAGTTGTAGGGTTTTTATGCTCAGAACAAGCCAGCTATATTACTGGGCAAGTTTTTACCGTTGACGGCGGCATGGTGATGTGATGCGACATAGGTAACTGAATAAACGTCTAGATAGGGAGAAATGGCAGAAAAATCGATTGAGCAGCGCGTCACAGAGATTATCGTTAATCAGCTGAACGTAAATGACGAACAGGTTACTCCGGAAGCTTCTTTTCTCGATGACTTGGGAGCAGATTCGCTTGATACGGTAGAACTCATCATGGCCTTCGAAGAGGAGTTCAAAAGCGAAATTGAAGGAGAGATTCCGGAGTCAGAGGCAGAGAACCTCCAAACGGTTGGGGACGTGGTGAAGTATCTCAAGGAGAAATCAGGAAGTTGACTACAACCCGTTGGTAACTTTCTATTCCCCGACCTTTGATGGGTAGCGCCAGACCAAATCACAAGGTCGTGATCACCGGGTTAGGTGTTCTGACTTCACTTGGTCACGATGTCGAAACGTTCTGGGCTAATCTTATCAAAGGGGAATGCGGGATTGAACGTATTTCCCGGTTTGATGTTACGGATTATCCGTGTCAGGTAGGCGCGGAAGTGAGGGATTTTGATCCTACATCAGTGATGGATGCCAAGGATGTTAGGCGTAACGATCGATTCACGCACTTTGCGATGGCGGCAACAAAAAGCGCACTGAGTAATGGCTCCATTGATGTTAGCAAACTCGATTCTTTTCGTATTGGTGTTCTCTTAGGGTCCGGCATTGGAGGTATGGAAACAATTGAGAATCAGTCCGCACGTCTCCGCCACATGGGTCCCAGGAAAGTATCGCCCTTCACAATCCCTTCCCTCATAGCTAACATGGCATCCGGAGTGGTTGCAATTGAGATTGGAGCCCGCGGTGCGAATTTCGGTATCGTTAGCGCTTGCGCAACTGCGTCTCATTCCATTGGGGAATCCCTTAGGATGATCCAGACAGGAGACGCAGATATCATGGTTGCGGGTGGAAGCGAAGCAGCCATCACTCCACTTAGCTACGCGGGCTTCTGTAATATGAAGGCGATGACGGCGAGTCGTAATAACGACCCACATCGCGCGAGTAGGCCATTCGATAAGACCCGGGATGGCTTCGTAATGGGAGAAGGAGCCGGTGTCGTAATTCTTGAATCCCTAGAACACGCAGAAAAGAGAGGAGCAAGGATATTCTGTGAAGTGGCGGGTTATTCGGCCACTTGCGATGCTTTTCACATAACAGCACCAGACCCCACCGGACAGGGACTCTCCCGATCCATTACAAACGCTCTGGATAACGCAAATGTTCAGCCCGAAGCAATCCAGTATATCAATGCGCACGGCACATCCACTACTTACAACGACAGAACCGAGACCAACGCGGTCAAGGAAGTCTTTGGAGACCATGCCAGAAATATCTTAATGAGTTCGACGAAATCGATGACCGGTCATCTCCTTGGCGCAGCGGGGGGGATTGAAGCAGCAAGCTGCGCCATGGTTATTGAGAAGGGTGAAGTCCCTCCTACAATCAACTATGAAGTGCCCGATCCGGAGTGCGATTTAAACTACGTCCCCAATAAAAAAATTCGCTCCAAGGTCGATGTCGCCATGAGTATCAATCTGGGATTCGGCGGACACAACGCCACCCTCGTATTTAAGAGGGTGTAAAGACATAGATGTCATTTAGGTTTACAGGTTAAAGAGAATGTAGACTTGAATTCGAAACTGCCAAACTAGCTTCTTTAAGCGACTCAGAGAGTGTTGGGTGAGCGTGGATAGTGCGAGCAATATCCTCCGCACTGCCGCCGTACTCAATATGAGCAACCGCTGAAGCGATTAGCTCCGAAGCATTTTGGGCCATGATATGAACACCCAGAATACGATTGCTCTCAGTATCCGCGATCACTTTTACGAGACCATCGGTGACACCTGAAGCAATCGCTCGCCCATTTGCTGCCATAGGAAACCTTCCTGTCGTTACATTGATACCGTCCTTTTTTGCGGAAGCCTCGGTCGATCCTACACATGCAATCTCGGGATTTGTGTAAATGACGTTGGGTATGGCGTCATAGTTCACGGCTCCATGATGCCCTGCAATTGTTTCGGCAACTGCAACTCCTTCTTCCTCGGCTTTATGAGCGAGCATTGGGCCTTCCACAGCATCCCCAATTGCATAAATACCTGTAACATTGGATTGGAGACTTGCATCAGTGACAACGAACCCTCGATGGTTGGTTGCGATTCCTACTTTCCCTAGCCCCAATCCGTCAGTACAAGGGGATCGCCCTACCGCAATAAGCACTTTCTCAGTCGCGATCTCAAAACGCTCTTCCCCCCTTTCGACGTAGACGTTAATTTGTTCTTCACCTTCTTCCAATCCAGATACTTTGGCGGAGGTTTCTATTCGAAATCCCTGTTTTCTGAATATGCGTTCGGCCAATGTGCTAATCTCCTCGTCGAACGTTGGAGCTATCCGGGGTAGAAATTCAACAACTGTAACCTTAGTGCCCAATCTAGCCCATACAGATCCGAGCTCGAGTCCAATCGCCCCACCTCCGACAACGACCAAGTCGTCCGGAACACGATCAAAAGCAATTGCGTGATCGCTGGAGACGATTCGATTACCGTCGATACTAATTCCGGATAGCTCTGACACTTTGGACCCTGTAGCGATCACGATATTGGATGCATAGATTATCTGCGATTCGTCAGGTCCCTGTACTCTAACTGACCCAGGTTCAATAATCTCCCCTACCCCATGGAAGATCTGAATATCCCGTTTGCCCACCAGCATCTCTACTCCTTTCCGAAGTTTTGAAACAACCTGATCCTTTCTCCTCATTAGGCTATTTATATCGATGGATACGTCTCCCGTTTTAATTCCATGAGAGGGGCTCTGATGAGCGGTGAAGTGATACATCTCAGTAGAATGGAGTAGCGCTTTGCTTGGTATGCATCCCACATTGAGACAAGTGCCCCCAAGAAAAGGATCCTTTTCAATGATCGCTGTTTTGAGTCCAAGTTGAGCAGCCCGGATAGCACAGACATAGCCGCCCGGTCCGGCGCCGATGACGATTAAATTGAAGTTGTTCTCTGCCATGATCAGATTTTAAATGATAGAAGACTGGGATTTTGAATTGATTCTAAAAGAGACCTTGATATCGAACAAATTCGAAAACGCAGTATGGGGGGTGCTCTCCGTTGACTTGGAATGCGGCATCGATTGTTACAGAATCAAATAAATTGGAAAAGCCAAATGAATCTCACTGATATCGCGGACTGCCTAAAGATCCTCAATAACACTTTGGACAATAATCAGGTTTTGGAAAACATTAAGAAGTTGGATCACATTCTAAACACGCACAGGCTCGATCTTGAACCACGGTTGGTGCATTTTCTTGAGCGTCGCAGCTATCAAAAAGCTCTTCGTTTTATCGAGGAAGAAGCTGATCCCCCAAAGGGGAAGAGAAGGTAAGCTGAATGGATTAGTCAGCTCAGAATAGGCTAATGAAATATCCCAACAAAATGTTGATCCAATCACTATTCGTCGGCGAAGGCTATATCGGGTTGGAAAGAGATGGAAAGGCGGTATTGCTGACCCGGCCGCATAATTAGAGGGTAATCTCGCTTAAGAATTTGCAGATAATGGATATTACCGTAGCAAGTTTTGTAGCGGGGTTCGTTCGTAACCACCTCCGTCTCGGCCCAAGAAGCCTGAAAATCGTCCTTAAGGACAATACATCTAAGACCTTCGGACCCTAAAGTATAAGAGGTGGAAAGGCGGTAAACCGAGTGAGGTGCAGCAATAGCCAAGACATAACGCATCTTATCCATCTGCACCTGATTCTTTACGGAAAAGATGAATTCGCTCGTAACTTTATTCTCAGAAAAAGTCCAAGAAACTTTTGAGGAACCCAGACCTGGAACGAGCTTTTCGTCTTTGGTGATCAGTTCGGGTTGCTCGAAACGAAAATAGAATGATTTTCTTAAGCCCAAACCAGTGACACATCGCTTTCCGTAATAGGAAGGAATAATGATCTGATCGCCAAAAGTAAGCTCCGGAATCATTATCGGCATGTAGTGATCTGTTGGCCAATCAAAAATTCCAGGACAATGCGGAAAGGAAAGGGAGTCGGAGGTTTCCTCGGAACCTGCACCCACTAGGGGAACCTGAATTTGCAAACCGCTTATGGTATCCTGATAGATAAACACGCCCTGTTCCTTTCGATTGGACTTATCGAAGATCACAAACCGCCCTCTGGTCCGTTCGGTCACAGCTTCAGGAATCATCTCTCCGCCAATGGCCCGCGCAAGACGTGCCCACTGGCAAAAACACCGTGCCCCATCGAAATTTGCTAATCTAGTAGTATTCTCCGCGTCCGTGCCCCGTTCTTCGTCGCGAATGACAAGAAACCCTTGTTCTTGGTCGAGGTAGGTCATGAAGAAAAACTGAAAGAGCCGACGCAAAATATCGAAATAGAGGTGTTTTTTTTCCTCAGATATCCATCCATCGCGCATTCCCTGAAGGATAATACTTATGCAATGCATCTGGCCGTAGGCCCCAATTCCTTTTCCGTAAATCCAGCCCAACCCATCCTGACGGACTATGTCCGGCATGATACGGATGTATTTCTCGGCAAAGGTTCTTAGGCTAGGAAGTTTTCGTTCGCGAAGGCTTATGTTAGCGTGAAGCTGTAGGACTTGACGGATAAAGACAAAGCTTAGGATGCCTTGAAGATCAAAAGTTCCACCAATTCCTTTTTCGGGTACATTGTCACAATAGTTCGCAGAACTATTGTGATTTATTCCCTCAATGAAACGATCAATCAAGTTGCTCGTCTCATCTTTCTTAGATAGACCCATATTGAATCGGGCGGCTGCTTTCGCTACATTGAAGGCCTGTAGGGAACCTGAATAGTTGGTTCGGCAAAGTAACCTGTCGGCAAGCTGATCTCGGGTCGGGTCAAGAAGGCGTTCCCATATGGGATTTCTATCTTTGGATGCCCCGAAAGACAGCAGCCCAAGCGCAGCGAAAGCCAATCCATTTTCATTTGATTGTTCAGTAAAGGCCTGAGCTGTGACGCAACGAGCAGAAAGGTCGATAAGATCGTGCTCTCCAAGTTGGGCCTCATTTGTGAGGCGATAAAATTCCCCCATGGCGAGAACCGCATGACCAGGTTCCTCAAGTCGTGCAGCTTCGTTACCAAATGGCGAAATTGAGCCATCCTCGTTAATTGAGTCCAAACTGTGGCCCAGGGTGGAACGGGCCATATCTAGGCATTGGTCAGCAAAATTCAGCATTTCGGTTTAGATTTCAATCATCTCGAGGAATTTATCATTTGAATCTGTCTTGGCCAGTCTGGTAATGGCGGTTTCGGCTGCTTCATCGACTTTCATATTCACGAGGGCCCGACGAAAAAAATGACAGCGGTCGAGTCTTTTTGAATCGAGCAGAAGCTCCTCTCTCCTTGTCCCTGAGGACGCAATGTCTATTGCAGGCCATAATCGAAGGTCGGCTACTTTTCGATCGAGGACCATCTCCATATTCCCTGTTCCCTTAAATTCCTGGAAAATGAGATCGTCCATCCGACTGCCAGTGTCAACCAACGCTGATGCTATTATCGTAATGCTCCCGGCCTCCTCGGTATTCCGGGCGGTCGAAAAAAGTTGCCTCGGTTTTTCCAGGGCACGTATGTCGAGACCTCCAGTCATCGTTCTCCCGCTACCAGCCTTAGACGCATTATGGGCCCGCGCGAGGCGAGTAAGGGAATCAAGCACTAAGACAACATCCTTTCCTACTTCAGCTAATCTCTTTGCACGGTCGATTGCAATGTTGGCTACACGAAGATGGTTCTTCAAATCTTCATCGTTAGAAGAGGCGAACATCTCAGCTGGCACGCTTCGCTGAATGTCTGTGACCTCCTCAGGCCGCTCATCGACAAGCAGAATCATTACATGACAATCTGCATGATTTTCCAGAACCCCCAGGGCAATATCTCTGAGCAAAGTAGTTTTACCGGTTCTAGGTGGAGCAACGATAAGACCTCTCTGTCCCCGACCAATTGGACAAAATATGTCCATCATCCGTACTGTCATTGCTCCATCTAACGTCTCCAGCCGAAGCCATTGGTCTGGAGTAATGGTCGTAAGTTGGCTGAAATCAGCTACCTTTTGTCGGTTTTCTACTGACAAACCATCGATGCTCTCAATATAGCGGAGTTTTGGATTGGGAAATCTATCCCCCTCCTGTGCTTGCCCAACTATCCAGCTACCCGTCTTAATCTTAAATCGACTTACCAAATCGCGGGGAAGGAAGGGGTCATCTCTTCTCGGTTTCCCGTTGTGTTCTGGATTGAGCAATTGCCCCGACTTATTCTGTTGCGGTTCAAAGATTCCTTCAACTCGGATGGTTTTGGACTGTGTGCTATTTTCGTGCATGTGAAAGTCGCGTCACTAGACAATTACCCGTTCTTGACAAGGACCGGCAATATCCTGAAGCAGGCAAATCTGCTCTGGCTAAAGGGACCGCCTAGCAAAATCTTCAGACGGGCTGATCCACGCAGCCTAGAAATCGGATCCTAGGATAATTAATACCTCTGTCAACGTCTCAGATTAGCATTGTCCGTGAACGATTGTCGGTTTTCAATCTTTGCTTCGTCGGATCATGCGATGCATAACAAAACTGGAAATTCGATAAAGCTGATACCACCAAACTGGGACATGGTGAGTCAGCGACAAGTCTTTCGCACAATCTCGTTTTTAGCATCTTTGAGATTCCCAGCCTTTTATAGAGAATTCCAATGGGTTTTTGACCATGGTCTTGAGGCAGTGATTCTCTCGGGTGAGCGCGTGATTCCTTTAGATAAGTCTGTGGTCACATATTTTACCTACCCAAAGCGCTATAGAATTATCAGTGAATGTGGGATCGAAGTTGTTTAATTGATCGAAATTCGCATAACAATTATGAAGGTCTGGATACTGGCAGCGCGACCTAAGACTTTGCCCGCAGCTATTTCACCGATCCTGATAGGGATAGCATTAGCCTTCCGTGAAGGGACATTTGAAAAAGTTCCGGCAGTGCTCTGTCTTTTTTTTGCTATCCTAGTTCAAATTGGGACAAACTTTGCGAACGACTATTTCGATCACGCCAAGGGCGCAGACACTGAAGATCGAATAGGACCAACACGCGCTGTTGCAGCAGGGCTAGTTGACCCTCTACTTATGCGACAAGCTTTTTGCGCAGTTTTCCTTCTCGCTTTCGTGGTTGGGTGTGGACTGATTTATTATGGAGGTTTGTGGTTACTAGCCGTAGGCATAGCCAGCATTCTCTCGGGAATCGCTTATACAGGAGGACCTTTCCCCTTCGGCTATCACGGACTTGGAGACCTTTTTGTCTTCTTGTTCTTCGGTATCATTGCCGTATCAGTTACCTTTTATACCCAAGCTGGTTATTTCTCGGTAATTTCCCTACTCCCAGCTACTGCTGCTGGATCTCTTGTTACAAATATTCTCGTTGTTAATAACTTTCGAGATATAGATTCGGATCGCCAAGCCGGGAAATCGACTTTGGCAGTTCGATTTGGACAGAATTTCTCCTTGCGCGAGTATCAGGTGAACTGCCTGATTGCGCTCGTCGTTCCAATAGTTCTATGGCGACTCGGTTTCGGACCTTGGATGCTCCTGCCTATAGTTTGTTGGCCTTGGAGCTTAGTTCTACGACGCAGATTGCAGGAGTTCCGAGGAAATCAACTGAATCAAGTTCTCGCTGATTCGGCACAATTTCTTTTTCTCTACAGTATTCTGCTCTCAATTGGAATTGCACTCGGAAGGTGAGTCCTGCTCCTGGACTTGTCCGTTACTTCTATGTTTCTTCTAGCGAGTCAGAGGCGCTTACGATCAACAACCGTTTCCCCGGTTATATGCCTCGGTTCCCAAGGAAATCTTCCACAAAAAGTCACATTAAAGCCCATTCCAAATCAGAGTTTGATGCCAAGCTTGGCCAGAGAGTAAATCATCAGGAAATAACAGGTCACAGTAACCGCGATTGAAATACCCAGACTAAAGTAAAATTCGAGTTGTTTCCTGAGGAGTAGGATTAAAGAGACGAATAGAACAAGAGATGGCAGAACTAACAAAAAAATACTCTTAGCCAGTGCGACAATTCGAGCTACATCTTTGGTTTCGTGATAAAGCCAAATTATGCTTAAGACCGATACTAACGGTATTGATGCCAGTATCGCACCAATAAGTGAACTTCGCTTTGCCGCTTCCGAAATTGCGATAATGAGCACCACAGTGAGAACCACTTTTGCGAAATAATACCACATTGAAATTAGATCAACCGGTTATATAGGTACTAAACAAAAATCAGTGCATAGGTGAAAAAAGCTTTCAGAGAAAGGATAACCGCATTCAAGGAGACGCAATATTCCGGTAAGCTGCATCAAGCAGCTCCATTGTATGATAGATAGGCATATCCTGACCCAATAAATTGAGATGTTTTCGTATTTGGGTCATACAACCGATATTTCCAGTTACAATAGCTTCAGGCTGGGTTGATAAGAGATTCCGGGCTTTTCTCTCTCCGAGCTGGTTGGCCAAATCGGGCTGATCGATATTGTAGGTGCCAGCGGATCCGCAACAGAGCTCCCACTCAGGAGGCTCGAGAAGAGTTAAATTCGGGATTCCCGAAAGAAGTTCCCTCGGGGCAATACGTTCCTTCTGGGCATGCGCCAAATGGCAGGCGTCATGGTAAACAACTCGAGTTGGTTCAATCGAATTCTCCGGAGGACTGAATCCGAGAGAGTGAAGAAAACTACTCACATCAATGGTTTTTTTTGACAAAGAAATCGCTTCCGGCTCCTCTGCCTTTCCCTTAAATAGAAGACCGTATTCACGCATTCCAGATCCGCAGCCAGCAGCGTTAGTAACGATCGCATCGATGTCGGTCGGGAATGCACTCAAGTTCTTTCGCGCCACCGCACGGGCCTGTTTTTCCTCACCGATATGCATGGCTAAGGCACCACAGCATGCTTGTTTACTAGGAACAAGAACATCGACACCGTTCCGATTGAGAACCCCTATGGTGGCAAGATTAATGTTGGGGCCTATAACCTGTTGTGCACAACCGGCGAGCAGCGCTACTCGGGCTCTCCGTTTTCCCATAGCAGGATAGAAGTTTGAAAGAGCGGTTGAGTCCGACAGCTTCCCAGGGAGCAATTCGAGTCCGGCCCGCAGCTGTGCGGGAAATAGATGTTTGAAAGGTCGAAAGATAATCCCGAAAAACACTGCCACTCGAAATCGCTGCGGGTACGGCAAGATCCGCATTAAAACAAGGCGGCGCAGACGTTCAATTAAGCCTCTTTTCGACTCTTTTTCAGACAATGCCCGAAAGGGTGTAAGAAGGTCACCGTACTCGACACCGGAGGGGCAGGCAGTGACACAGGAAACACAACCCAGGCAATGGTCGATATAGGGTCTGGCTAACTCCGCATCTAGGTTGCCCTCCATCACTTCTTTCATAAGAATGATGCGGCCGCGAGGCGAGTCCATCTCCTCTCCCATGGTAACGTAGGTGGGACAAGTCGGGAGACAGAAACCGCAATGAACGCAAGCTTCCACAGCTTTAACCATTGCGTCACCTTGGGGACCCAAATGTTCCTTTAGGATCTTATGCTGCATTTAGTCAGCTTATCTCGTTAGTAGTTAAAAAAGATCGGTGCTATTCGCCACCATGTCGTAATTATAAAAAGGGAAGAAATCTGTCATCAGGGTCGATTGCGCTCTTTATTCGATTCAGAAAAAACCGTCCCGGATAGGCACCGATCAGAGGCGATACGTTTTCACCTAAGAAGACAAGTGCAGAGAAACCCAGTGTCTTAAGGTCCTCTCCAAATGCAACCACACTTTCCGAGTTTGGGAGTCCAACCCAGGCGACCCTACCACCGGCACCATATCTTCGCATAGCAGATCTATTATTGAGCAAATTTTCAATTTCAGAAATACGCGGCGGCGAGATTGGCATCTTAAGGAGGGTTGGATAGTTTTCAGTGTTCTTAAATTCACGGAAATTTTGCCACAGAAGCCCTTCGGAACGCCCCGAAAAGACTTCACCCGTTATCCTTAGGAGGCTCTGAATACGTGAAATACGCGCGGCAAAAGAAGTCTTGAGCCCTCCGATCCGAACATAAAGTGTAGCATCAGATTCTAGTTCGAGACCAGCGAGATCAAGAGATTGGGAGATTAACAATATGATTGCATCTTTCGCATGATCAATAGATTGGAACTCAAATCTCAAAGTCTGGAAATCTTCTGGGTTGGGAAAGACCTTGAAGGTAACTTCCGTTAGAATGCCTAGCCGTCCAATGCTGCCGACCATTAATTTAGGCAAATCAAAGCCCGCTGAATTCTTCACGACCTTTCCACCCCCTCTAATTTGAATACCGCGTCCGTCGACGAATCGAACTCCTAGAATGAAGTCGCGGATCCCCCCATACCTTTGACTTCCCGGTCCAGACAGACCTGATGCAACAACTCCTCCAATCGTTGCCCCTCTCTCTACTAATGGAGGGTCAAAAGGGAGAGACTGTCCGTTTGTCTCAAGTTCCGTTTGGATCAAGGCAACAGACGTCCCCGACTTGACGGTGATTGTGAATTCTTCCGGCGCATATTCGACGATACCGCTAAGTTTTTCCAATCGCATGCAAATACAATCCTCCGGAAGATGCGAGAGCCCTGACTTGGTCCCACACCCGATGGGTTGGACTCTCCGATGAGTCCGAACAATCTCGGAAATTTCATCTGCCGCTTCCGGATAGAAGCCGTTTTTTAGATCCTTTGTTGACATCCAGACGTAACCCTCAACGGGGAAAATAGTTATCCTATTGAGTGGTGTGGGAAAAATTTAGAACTTTGAACAAGATAAAATCTTAAGACGAATGGCATTTTCAAGATATACTGAGTTATTCTCTTGAGAGAATTCCTGCTTTTTCAAGGGGATGTGGACCTTTTAAGGAAAGAGCGGGCGCATCGCCACCGGGAAACATTTTACCCCGATTAGAGATCTCTTTTGGATCGATGGAGCGGCGAATCTCTTTCATGAGCTGAATGTCCTCGAGAGAAAACATCTCGGAAAGATAATCCTTTTTTTCCATTCCCACCCCATGTTCGCCTGTAATTGATCCACCCAATTTGACACACAGCTGAATGATTTCTCCAGCGAGCTCTTCAGCTAATTCCAGCTCCCCCTCATTCAGTCCGTTGTATAGGATTAGAGGATGAAGATTTCCATCACCGGCGTGAAATACATTTGCCACGCGAATACCATGTTTTTGACTTAGTTTCTCGATTTCCACGAGTGCTTCTCCCAGTCTTGTTCGTGGAACGACTCCATCTTGGACAATAAAGTCGGGGCTGAGGCGTCCTACGGCAGAGAAGCAGCTTTTTCTTCCCTTCCAAAAATTTATCCGTTCCTCTTCACTCACAGCTACACGTGTTTCGTAGGCCCCAGTCTCAGTGATGAGCGCATTCAACCTCTCGTAATCTCCTTCGACAGCGTCTTTTTCACCATCGAGTTCAACCAAAAGAAGTGCCGCTGCATTTTTAGGATAACCAGCGTTAACGGCTGCCTCTGCGGCTTCGACAGAGAGTTGATCCATAATTTCGATAGCCCCAGGGAGGAGACCGGAAGACACAACGCTAGAAACAGCATTGCCGGCATCCTCAAGGGAACGGTAGGCCGCCAGAACCGTTCGATAGTGTTCTGGTTTAGGCGAGAGCCTGAGAGTGATTTCCAGTGCGATTCCAAAAAGTCCCTCGTTCCCGCAAAACAAGCCAGCTAAATCCGGTCCAACAAATTCCAGACTCTCGTTACCGAATTCCCCAACTTCGCCATCCGGTAGTACACCCTTAATTTTAAGTATGTGGTTTGCTGTCATTCCGTATTTGAGACAGTGGGCTCCCCCGGAATTAAAAGCGACGTTACCTCCGATAGTGCAAATTTGCTGACTGCTAGGATCAGGCGCATAGTAGAGGCCGTAATGAGCTGCAGACGCCGATACGTTTAAATTAATCACACCTGGTTCAACAACCGCGATGCTCGCCTCCGGATCCAGTTTAAGGATCCGGTTCATACGATTCATCCCGATCACAATTCCCTCAGCGTTCGGAAGGGAACCTCCGGACAGACTGGTCCCACTGCCGCGTGCGACGAAAGGTATAGCATATTGGTGACAAAGACGAACCGTCTCGATAACTTCCTTCTGGTTTTCCGGCAGGACCACTGCGAGAGGACGAGCCCGGAAAGCAGTCAGTCCGTCAGATTCGTAGGGTGTAATCTCCGCAGATTCGTTAAGGAAGCGGTTCGGCGGGTAAATTCGGCTAAGATCGGAGAGGAAGGACATCGAGTCAATCTGCAGCAAAATAGGTTGTAGATTTCTGCTAGGTTTAATTCCTCGAATTCCATTACCTCTTAATCCTAAAGTCGAACTCTTTGAGAACCGGGATTCTTGGGATCCGAAACATAAAAACAAATCGGGTAAATACAAAACCCCACACCCAATTGATCTCACCTAGGCGGGATTGGAGAGGATTCGCCTCCGATTCTAAAGACAAATTTTGTGCCCAGGATTTCTGAAATAAGTACGCTTAAATTCACCGGACGCATTAGTCAAAAATGACACTGCCTACTCGATTTTTTTCTACAAAGTCCCAATTAATCTCGACCCCGAGTCCTGGTCCCTGCGGAACAACAACATGACCGTCTTTCCCAATATTGTGGAGTTCATCGAGAAATTCGGCAGGATAAATAGGGGGTTTCGTATTCTCCACTTTTGGGTTCAGGAGTCCATACTCGTAATAGTTTGTATTGCGAACTGCCGCGATACAGTGGCGATGAGGTAATCCGCCGCCGTGGAATTCAACATCGAGCCCGAATCCCTCGGCAGCGTGGGCTATCTTCATCGCACCAGTGATGCCTCCATCCTCAAAAACACCCGTCCGGACAAAATCAGTCCCCCCATTGACGATGAAGTCGACGTGCTGTTCAAGTCCGTTAACATGTTCGGTCTGAAGGATGGGGGTTTTGAGCAAACCGCGTAGTTTTTTGTGCCCAAAGATCGACACTCCTCCGTCTTTGTAGGCATCCTCGAGCCAAAAAAATGATTCTTCATCGCAGGCGCGGCCCACTTTCAAGGCGTCAGCCCATGTTTCTAGTTCACAGGCTGGATCAACCATCAAATCCATACGATGACCGACTCTCTGACCTACCGCGTGAATCGTTTCCACCTCCCGCCTAGAAGATGTATCTCCCCAGCCATGAATCTTAAAAGCAGAAAACCCCAATTCACCGCACTCTTCAGCAAAATCCGCATAGGCTTCTGGCGAATCGAGCCCCCCACTTTGGTCTCCGTGATATGTGCTAGCGTATGCAGGGAGCCTCGTCTTATAACCACCCAGCAGTTGATAGATAGGAGCGTCGTACGCCTTACCCGCTAAATCCCAAAGGGCAACGTCAATCATGCTAATGGCAGTGCGATCCGTATGACGCAGCCCTCTTTTTAGGTCGTTGTAGATTTTCTCTCTTTCGAAAGGATTTTTGCCGATTAGATAACTTGAGATAGACTTCAGATCACTCTTTGCTTTCGCTTCTCCATAGGTTATCGGATATTCTCCCCTAAGGCCAGTGTCTGTGTGAACAGTTAGTATTACCGGCTGCCGGGTCATCGCACTTCCCTTCTCGTAGACCTGGTTAAATCCATTGTAATCACACCCCAGATTCTCTATACGATATTCAAAGGAGGTAAGCTCGAGTTTTTTAATTCTGGGTGTTTTCATTTTATTGCTCTCTTAAATATACGCTCTCCTAATCCTTAAATTTTAGCATCCCGATTTGCAAACTCTCTCTGTGCATTCTTCCTGAGACCCAGAACTTCCAGGGATCGTCACTCTATTTCTAACCAAGACGCTTACTTCCTAAAGCACTAAGGTTAGTGAATGCCACCCACAAAATCTAGATCGTCAATAGTGTCCAATTAGGTGAGTCTACAAAACCTACTACTCTCCCTAGACCAAGGATAAGAACGGAAACACGATTCAGAATAAAACGATTGGAATTAAGTTTCGTCCCGAAAGCTTGGTAATAGTGAGCCCATTATCCCGGACAAGCATCCCCGGGAGCCATCGAGTAGCTGGGAGTCACAATGGACCGCACAACAGGTGCTTCAACAAGATGGAGTATTTTTTGCCAAGAGATCAGCTAACTCATTTGGTTCGACCGATTCAAGTTCTTTGCCGCGTTCCTCGAGCGCTTCAAAAGTTTTAACCACAGTTTCAGTCATATTCTCATGAGTTTCCTCAGAGCCACCGACGATCGAAAACTTCTCCGCTAAAGTGATACGCTTGTGCCCATCTTTGTTATCGAGGCCTACACCAAGAAGATGTCCCTTCGCTCCATCCTTTGACGGTTTTTCTCTCACGGGCCCTAAAGTGTAGTCTCTTGCAGATTAATCAAGAAAGATTTATCCTTCAGAATTTCTAACTTGTGACGATCTTTGCTTTGCGGCAAAGCCTTGGGCCTAAAAATTATTGGAGAATTCCAGGGCGGAAGATTTCTTTATCCTCACCAGCACTACATTTCAAATCAGCAAAGGCTTCGGCCTGCTCAATATTTAGTTTTCTAAGGCGAGCCAATTCGAGAACAGCTAGGAAGGTGGCCACGAATAGAGCGGGGCTGAAGGCCCCTCCCGGAAGCAATTCCGTAAAATAGAAGTTCCTTTGATTTGCAAGTTTAGCGAGGATAAATTCCATACGATCCGTCACTGTGATTTTATCATCATGGATTTGTCCGACTGTAATTTTGTCAGAAATCCTTCGCAGGATTTGATTGAATACGTTCCATACTTCGAGTCGGTCACTCGATTCGAGCGGCCGGGGAATCCTCTCTTCCTTGAGAATTGAGAACCGTCTAGGAAGCTGATTCTGAGCTGTTTCCATCAGGACGGATAGACCTTCTGAAGCCTCCTTGAATTTTTTATACTCGATCAACTGATGAACAAGCTCCCAGCGGGGATCTAATTCATCACTCTCGCTCTCTTCCTCAAGTGGTTGTTCATTTTTGGGAAGAAGAAGCCGGCTTTTGATGTGCATGAGCGTAGCTGCCATTATAAAAAATTCGCCAGCTACTTCCAACTGCAGTTCTTCCATTTCATTAAGGACTTCGATGTACTGCCGGGCAACGGCCTCGATAGGAATATCGTGAATGTCGATCTCATTTTTCCTAATTAGAAAGAGCAACAAATCAAGCGGACCTTCAAAAATAGGCAGCCGAATAGGATGCTCGAGAGATTGCACGAGACCTTCTTTGGTAGAAATCATATGGATCAAAAATTTAGTAACCCAGCTCGAATATTAAAGCTGGTTTCATTTTCTCTGTTGCTACCCTCATGAAAGACAGCCTGATACTCGACTTCCCAGATACCAGATATTCTGTGGCGTAATGCAAAAATGCGTTCTGAAAATTCATTCCGACGTACATCAAACCTAAGGCGAGTACGAAACGCCCATCTTTCGTTTAGTTTGTAGAAAAAATCCACGTCCCATTGATTAATCTCGTCCCGGAGATTATTCAAAGAGAAGCCAATTGTCCAGATTTCGCCATCATTGATAGAAAGTTGAGTTCTCGTTTCTATTGATCTCAGATTATCAAATTGAAACCGATTGAACAAGTCTAAGTCCACCCATTCGACTGGGGAGAGATTTAATTGAGTAAAGAAATTTGACCATCCGCTATGATATTTTGTGGAGTTGAAATGGTAGTCCTGGTACAGGTTAAGTTCCACGAGGTTACGCGAGCCATATTCTTCGGCTCGAGTCTGAAGGAAATTCTCAATGCCTATTCGGATGACATTCAGGTCCAAGAGATCGTCAATGGAGCGAATGTTAGCAAGGGCAATAGGGGGCAGGGAAGTATTGAATACCTCCCGATCGATTGGGATAATTTTCTTTTTCCCAGAGGCTCCTCCGGGAAGATAGCGGTACCTGAAAATCGGTCTAAAGATATGACGAAGGCCGTCGATATCCCAAATTTTGCTCTGAATCTCCCAAGCAGCATAGGCCTTGATTTCAGCATCGATTCCAAGCTCACCCATAATTCGTGTGAAGCTACCATTAGATGACAGAGTCTCAAAATAATGGGTAAGACGGGTCCCGAATATCGGTAAAATATTGAGCCAGTCCTTCACCCGAACCGGCCGATAGATAGAATAGAGAAAGTCGAGCCTTGCGTTTTCCGTTTTCAGATCAATGACATTACCGTCCTCTATCCGGGCGTAACTCGCGGTAAAACGGTGAAAAAACGGGGTTGCGAAGAAAGGGGAAGTCGTCATATCAAATCTGACTTCGGGAAGACGCTTTCGAGTGATAAAGAAATCGTTTCCATGGAACCTTGTAAGGAGAGAGAGAATGCCGCTCTTTGTCACATAAAGGGCTTCTATGAAATTATCTGGTTGCTGATAATGACGGAATGATTCGGGGCGAAAATCGCGGGTGACCTCCGAGTCGCTCCATAGGTTTATTTCGGCTGCGATAGCTAGCCCCTTTTCGAGAAATTGCTTGTGTCGAAAAGTTAAAAAGTAACGATCTTTTTTGATCGATTCACCATTTATGTCGATACTGCGAGGACCAGAGTCATTTATGTAGGCACTTTTGAAATCGCCTACGATACGGCCAGTTAAATCGGGTTCTGTCCAAGTAAAGGAGGAACCCGCAAGGAATCCCCTTTCGGAATAAGCATCCAAGATGGCCCCCATACTCCAGTGAGTAGACACTGGGAAGAGAGTCTCTAACTTGAAAATAGCTCCCAAGTTTCCACGATAACCTAATTCACTACCAATCTTGGAATCAAATTCACCAGCCTTTTGAGAATAGCTCGGCAAATAGAAAAGCGGAAATTCCCCAATCCGAACAAGAACCTGTTTAGCAATGATTCTCTCACTAGGGATGATCTTAAAATGCTTCGCCTTGAAATTTGGTGAGACTGGTGTCGGCTCACGCCAGTAAAGATTAACCTCCTGGAACTCAATCTCTCCTGGGCGCCCTTTGATACCTTTCCCTTCAGCAAAAAACGGGAAATATCCGGCACGAAACTCTGGACAAGTAAATTGCCTCGAACCGATGTCGTAGAGAAGGCGCGGACTGAGCAAACGTAGAGATTGGAAATTTAGCCTAACATTTCCCGATGCTGTAGCCTGCCCTTCATTTTTAAAGTATTGGATCTCGTCAGCAGTAGCATGAAGGTCTTGGTATTCGATGGTAGCATCACCTCGCGCTAGAAACTGTTGTTTCTCAAAGTCGAATACAATCGGCTGATCGGAGCTAAGAATGGGTTCGTCGCTGCGGGCAATGCATGTACTTGCGAAAAGGACAATACACGCAAAGAAACCGAATTGGCTGGGAGAGAGCGGCCGTCTCTTTGATCCTCTGGATTCTCTACGATTCGGGTAGGCTTGAATAGGCGAGCAAGTATTGGCTAACAAACCCTTGATACTCCCCACCACACACTGTAATTGGGAAGGGAATGGTAAACGACAGCTTTGCGACCTTCGAAAATTTTCGAACACGAGGAAGAGAAACGATATCTGATCTTCTTATCGGGTAATTCTGCCCCTGAAACACCTGGGAATTACGCCCAAGTACTCACTTAGGCACACAAATTAATTCTCAGTATGAATTAATGATTCCTAAGTTGTCGACAAGGTTAAGGAGTGAAGTTCAAGCCGGTTTCCCGATGTGGAAAGGGTGAAATGTTTACTTTCTGACGGTCCAATGCTGTAGCTGACACAGTCAGCTCTACCGGAAAAACCCACTCAGATGGACCACGCGTTTCCTTAAGCCCTGTCCTCTCGCCCTTAAGATTTTTGGGATTTCAGGGTAGAATCTAACCCTGCGCAGAATAGTACTGGAAGAAAATAGGGCGGAAGCCCTCTCTGCCAATTTTCAGTCCAATTTGAGTGAACAGTAAGTCATCCCAATATGGCCACTTTACCGGTTCTTCATATCTCTAATCTCTTCATTGTCTCATTGTTCGAGATGCATGCTAGTGACTTTCACGAAGATTCGTATAATTCTCAGACTAACGTACTCCTCATTGGAAATCGAACTCAATTGAAATAGCTCCAACATCGCCAACACCAAGCAATTGACCACAACACCGGGCTGTGAAAACCTGTTCGTGTGGAACAAATGTATTCTCAGGAACTCAAAGCTCTCTTGTCCGGACGACACCGGAATCCCCATCGTTTTTTGGGTATGCACTCGACGGATGCTGACGGAGAGAAAGGAATCATTGTTCGGGCACTGCTTTGGAATGCCGCCAGATGCGATGTTGTCGATTTGGAGAAGGGGAATAAAAGAAGGTACCCTTTGCGAAAGCGGAGCGACGCTGTGCTATTCGAAGGCCCTCTCGAGGGAGCGAGTCACTGCTTCCCCTACTATCTGAGAGTGGTACAAGAAAACGGAGAGATTCGGCGAATCGTTGACCCGTACTCATTTCTTCCCCTTTTTTCCCACGAAGAACTGCAGCAACTCTCCAAGGGGAAACATCCGAAAACCTATGAAGTTCTTGGAGCCCATCTTCGAAAAAGAAACGGGGTACAAGGATTCGCCTTTGCTGTATGGGCACCCCGAGCAGAGGGAGTATCGGTGGTGGGTGATTTCAATAACTGGGACGGATGCTACCATCCTATGCGTGCTCTTGGTGATTCGGGCTTCTGGGAACTATTCATCCCGGGACTAAAAGATGAAATGCTTTACAAGTTCGAAATAAGGTCTCCCGGAAAGGGTAGATTCTTAAAATCGGACCCCTTCGCAACCGCCTTTCAGTCTCCTCCACACAACGCATCTGTTCTCTATAATACACACGGATTTGAATGGACTGATCATAAATGGCTGGAGACCCGAAACTCGCGGAACTGGACCGAGGAACCTATCAGTATCTATGAAGTTCATGCTGGATCATGGCGACGCGACCATCAGGATGGGAATCAGTTGCTCTCATATCAGCAACTTGCCGTTGAGTTGGTTGCATATGTTAACCAAATGGAATTCACTCATGTTGAATTCATGCCCCTCGCAGAGTTCCCTTTTGATCCCTCTTGGGGATATCAAGTTACGGGATTTTTTGCGCCAACCCACCGTTATGGTAAACCCCGTGACTTCATGTTCCTTGTCGATCTCCTCCATCGCGAAGGCATCGGAGTAATAATGGATTGGGTCCCCGGACACTTTCCCGATGACTCTTTTGCTTTGTCACGCTTTGATGGTACACATCTATACGAATATGCCGATCCCCGCCAAGGGGTGCATCAGGATTGGGGAACCCTGATTTTTGACTATAGTAAGCCGCAAGTCAGAGCCTTTCTGACAGCAAGCGCGCTTGCGTGGGCAGACCGTTACCATGTTGATGGCCTCCGCGTGGATGCTGTCGCTTCCATGATCTATTTGGATTACTCTCGAAAAGAGAGTGAGTGGATTCCAAATAAGTATGGCGGTCGGGAAAACCTCGAAGCCTTAGAATTTCTAAGATCAACGAACGAAGTCCTACACAAACGGTACCCGGGATTCCTTATGATCGCGGAGGATTCCTCGACCCGGCCCCAAATAACAGGATCTACCAGGAAAGGAGGATTAGGCTTCGATTTGAAATGGAACATGGGATGGATGAACAACATTATTGCCTATTTTTCGTGCAATGGCGAAGAACGAAAGAAACGCCACAAAAATCTGACCTTCAGCTCCGCTTATCAATTCTCAGAACACTTTGTACAAGTATTCTCTCATGACGAAGTAGTTCATGGAAAGGCATCCATGATGTGGAAAATGCCTGCCCACTCAATGTCCCACAGGGCACGGATGTTACGGTCTCTTTATGCCTTGATGTGGACTTGGCCCGGGAAAAAGACCTTGTTCATGGGAAGCGAATTTGGCCAGTCCTCAGAGTGGAAATATGACGCCTCTCTCGATTGGCACCTGCTAGAGTACATGGACCATCGAGGCATCCAGCTTTTGGTAGCGGATCTGAATAAACTTTACCGCCGATGGCCCGTACTATCCAAAACAGATTGTGATCCCAATGGGTTTCGCTGGATCAGCGTAAATGATTCCGAGAATTCGGTAATATGTTTCCTGAGATATCTCTCTCAGACTGAAGAGATATTTCTAGTTGTCGGTCACTACGCGGATCCTGAACTCTCGAATTACCGTGTCGGTGTCCCACGGGCAGGATTCTGGGCCGAGGAACTTAATTCCAATGCCTCCTTTTATGGAGGGAGCGGAACGGGCAATGGTTGCGGTCGATCGAGTGAACAGATCCCACACGAGGGTCAACCGTATTCTATACGGCTGATTTTGCCTCCACACACCACAATGGTGTTTCGGATGGATGGTTTGCATACCTAGTAATTTTTTTGCTCATGCTATCGAATATGGAAAAGGAAAGTAGCTATTCTACAATTGACCGCATCCAGTCATATTGTATTAGCTTCTCGCTTTCCATAGGAGCTTACTCCCGATAGTTGTTCTCGGGCTCCAGGCTCCTCTACTATTTTAAAGAGGATGTGATCATTGAATCTGACAATAGAAGATATTACCGAAACTCGGAAAAAACTCCATGTATCTTTTACTTCGGAGGAAGTTGAAAAAGAACAGGGGAAAATTCTAAAGGACTTCTCCGGTCATGCCCGAATTTCGGGATTCAGACCTGGGAAGGCACCTCAATCACTGATTCAGCAGCGCTACAGAAAGGAATTAGCGGAAGAATTGGATCGAAAGATCACCTCCCTCGCCTACGAAACGGCCGTCAAAGAATCTGAGATGGATATCTTTGCCGTCATTGATTTGGCGAAGGAAGAAATCAAACCGGGGGAGGAAGGCGATTTGACAATCACGGTGGACATTAATCCGGATTTTGATCTTCCCGATTACAAGGAAATCCCTACCGAGATTTCCTCCACGGAGGTAACTGACAAGGAGATCGATGAGGCTATCCAGGAGTTTCGCAGGCAACGCTCGAGTTTCGAGGTGGTAACCCGGGCTGCAGAGATAGGAGACTTTATTAAGGTGTCTTACAATGGAATGATCGATAATCAACCTATTGCAGACTTAGTGCCGGACATAAAAATCTACGGAAAACAAGAAAATACATGGGAAGAGGCAGGCGGCGAGGAGGGAACCGGCATCAAGGCAGTAGTTGATGGCTTAGTCGGTATGAATGTGGACGAGGAAAAGGAGGTAGAAATGGAATTTCCCTCCGACCTCCCAGTAGAAGCGCTCGCGGGGAAAAAAGCAATTTACCACATGCAGGTACATGAGGTAAGGGAGAGAGTTCTACCCGATATCGATGAGAAACTGCTCGGGACTATGAAAATGGAAAACTTAGATCAGTTTCGCAACCGAGTTAGTGATGAACTCAAGGCTTCCAAAGACGCATCTAATAGGAGTAACCAGAGGCAACAGATCCACGATCGATTGAATGAACGGATCGAATTCTCCCTCCCTGAAAGCGCCGTTGAATCAGAGACTCAGGCCCTTATGCGAGATCTGATGGCACAAAATCTTCGGCGCGGAGTAAGCGAGCAAGAGATGGAAAAACACAAGGAAGAGATCTTTCAGAACGCTCGTCTCGCTGCCAACGATAGAGTCAAGATGAACCTTCTCCTGAGTAGGATTAGTGAAAAAGAGAGCATCGCTGTCGATGAAAAGGACATACAGCAGTGTCTTGTTCGGGAAGCTATTAGTTCGGGAAGTCAGCCAGAGAAATTTATCAAAGAGATACGGCGTGATCGCGACCGATTGGCTAACATTCATCAATCCATAAGAATGAATAAGACCTGGGACATGCTGGTCGAGAATTCGATCGTCTCAATAATTGAGGATGATCAAAAAGATGGCAAATGACCTAAAACAGTGCTATCGCCAAGCTAACTTTAAAAGGATTCGGATACTCAAAACTGAATTTGCTAGAAAGGAAAACCTCGAGTGAGTTACTATTTACCTATACCCAGTGTGGTTGAAACGGACGGTCGAACCGAGCGTCACTGGGATATCTATAGCCGACTTTTAAAGGACCGTATTATATTCATCGGCTCTCCCATAGACGACTACGTTGCTAATGGGGTCATTGCGCAACTACTCTTCCTCTATATGGAAGACCCGAAAAAAGACATCAGTCTCTACATAAACTCCCCAGGAGGGAGTGTCACTGATGGGATGGCAATCTATGATACGATCAACTATCTTCGTTGCGATGTCAGCACAACCTGCATCGGGCAGGCCGCTAGCATGGGGACTGTGCTCCTCGCTGGAGGAACACCCGGGAAGAGATATGCTCTGCCTCACAGCCGGGTGATGCTTCACCAACCAACCGGATATGCTACAGGACAGACCTCGGATATATCAATCGCCGCCAAGGAAATCCTTCGGTGGAGACAGACCATGAGCAAAATTTTAGCAAAACATACAGACACTGATGTCGAAAAGATTGAAAAAGACTCTGATCGAGATTACTACATGACAGCGGAAGAAGCTAAAAAATATGGCATCGTTGACCAGGTTATTGAGGTCCACAAAGATACAGAAGAAAAATAGAATAGCGCCTGATCACGGGGCTTTCGACAGATGGCAAAATCGACTAAAATGACTTTCTGTTCATTCTGCGGTAAATCGCAGAATGAGGTACGCAAGATGATTGCTGGTCCAGCAGGAGTCTATATTTGCGATTCCTGTGTTACGGTCTGCAAAACTATCATCGATCGAGAACTTAAATCCTCTCAGCAGGAAACGCGGTCGGAATTCAAATTGAACAATCCGGAAGAAATCAAGAACTCGCTTGATAACTTCATCGTCGGCCAGGAATACGCCAAAAAAGTCCTTTCGGTAGCCGTCTATAATCACTACAAGCGTCTCGTTTCGGAAGCATCATCTAAGAATTCGGAGCTCGGAACCGATAACTCTGAATTTGGGGACATTGAACTTGAGAAGAGCAATATTCTTCTGATTGGGCCAACCGGAAGTGGTAAAACCTTACTCGCGCGGACCCTGGCTAATTTGCTTGAAGTACCCTTCGCCATTGCCGATGCAACCACGTTGACCGAGGCCGGCTATGTGGGTGAGGACGTGGAAAATATCGTCCTCCGACTCCTGCAAGCAGCAAACTACGAGGTAAAAAAAGCAGAATCCGGGATCATCTATGTAGACGAAATTGATAAGATTGGTCGCAAGACGGATAATGTATCGATTACTAGAGACGTATCAGGCGAAGGCGTGCAACAGTCCTTACTGAAAATTCTCGAGGGTACAGTGTGTAACGTTCCGCCTCAGGGCGGTCGAAAGCATCCTAACCAGGAATATATTCAAGTTGATACTAGTCGTATCCTGTTTATTTGCGGTGGCGCCTTTGTTGGACTAGAAGGCATTGTCAAACAGCGAGTAGGAAGCAAAATTCTGGGTTACAACATAAAGGAAGAGGTCGAAGATGGTGATTCAGAGAATCTAATGGAACACCTAGCACCGGAAGATCTGGTCAAGTATGGATTGATCCCAGAATTTATCGGCCGTCTACCCATTGTTTCGAATTTAGATGAATTAACCGTTATCGAACTGGAAAAAATCCTCCTGGACACCCGCAACGCCATCGTCAAACAGTACGGAAAACTATTTGCTATGGAAAAGGTGCGTCTGAATTTCACACGTGATGCCGTCAAAGCCGTAGCCGAGAAAGCAATGGAGTTAAAAACTGGTGCTCGTGCCCTCCGTTCCATAATGGAAAAATTGATGTTGGACGTGATGTACGAACTCCCTGGCTTGTCAAACGTCGAGGAAGTTACCATTAACCGGGCCGTAGTGGACGGAAAAAAGAAACCAAAATATCGAACTGCCCCAAAGGGTAGCCGGAGATCAGCCGCCTAGGTTTTTGAAAAACTAGGTTTAGAACCGCGTGGGCAAACCTCGTTTTACGTGTGATCGCCAGCGTCCCACACTTCTAAATTTTGAGACCGGAAAATTCTAGGCTGCGGATCTAAAATTGGCCGGTTTGTCCTGGAAGAAGGGTACGGGCGAAAGATACCAGCAAGCGAACACAGTTTTCTACATCATTTAGATCGACGACTTCACTCGGCGTGTGCATGTAGCGCAAAGGTATCGAGACTACCGCTGTGGCAACTCCTTTTCGTCCGATTTGAATTGCTCTTCCATCGGTTCCAGTTGGCCGAGGATCGGCCTCGATCTGATAAGGAATATTTTCCTTTTCGGCACACGCAATAAGCCTGCGATAGATAATCGGATTGACGTTTGCTCCCCGTGTAACAATCGGACCGCTACCCAACCTGAATTCGCCAAATTTCCGGTTGTCACAATCCGGATGATCGGTCGCGTGCCCTACATCGACGGCTATTGCGAAGTCCGGATTGACAGAATATGCGGCTGGGATCGCGCCGCGGGTTCCAATCTCCTCCTGGGCAGTCGATACCGCCACTAATTTCGTCTTGAAGGATTTGAACTTTGACAATCGAAGGAGCGCCTCGTTAACAACGTAGGCCCCTGCTTTGTCGTCGAAAGCCCGTGCTACACAAAGGCTTCCGCGGAGAACCTCGAAACCATGGTCATAAGTTGCCGGATCGCCGATACTGATTAATCGAAGCGCATCCTGTTTGTTCTTAGCACCAATATCGATCCACATATTGTGGATTTTTGGGACAAGCTTTCGATCCTCCGGTTCCATAAGGTGGACGGCGCGTTTTCCTGTAACACCTTTGACAATCCCTTTCTTTGTCATGATCGAAACACGACGACCCGAAATCATGATGCGATCATGTCCGCCAATCGTGTCGAAATAAACAAAGCCGTCATTATCAATGTATTTTACGATGAGTCCCAGTTCATCGATGTGGCCGGCAAACATCAGACCCGGTTTGCCATCAGGGTTGAGAGTAGCGAATCGATTTCCCAATACGTCCTTTGAATACTTGTCAGCGATCGGCTGAACGTACCGATCGACAACAGCCTGTGCTTCTTCTTCAAATCCGGAAGGGGAACGAGCATTCAAAAGGTCTATTAAAAATTTTGGTGGAGAGTATTTTTTACTTGGCATTGCTTTTTTCTTGAGGGGTGAGATTGAACAAGGTGTTCTCAGAAAGACCATCAAAATCTATGATAATTTACCCAGCGATTGATTTGAGGGAAGGTAGAGTAGTACGCCTCCTACAGGGTAGGAAGGAGGCAGAGACTGTCTATTTCGAGAATCCATTTGAACCTGCGGAACGCTGGAAAGAAGCGGGTGCAGAATGGATTCATGTTGTTGATTTGGATGGCGCCTTTGCCGGTAA
Organism: uncultured Opitutales bacterium; assembly: GCA_964542645.1. GTDB lineage: Bacteria > Verrucomicrobiota > Verrucomicrobiia > Opitutales > UBA2987 > Moanibacter. Next base: position 339,376 of record CAZIUG010000007.1, read on the forward strand.
GCCGAAAAACTGGGAGGCGATCGGGTCAATAGTCGCAACTGGACTCAAAGTTGAATTAGGAGGAGGACTGCGGAGTGAAGAGGACATCGAAAGAGCCTTTAATAGCGGAGTTTCCCGTGTAGTATTGGGAACTAAGGCAGCAAGTGAGACGGACTGGCTGTCTAAACTCGCGTCACAACATGGGAATCGACTAGCAGTCGGAATCGACGCCCGAGGAGGGAAAGTGGCAGTAGAAGGCTGGGCAAGAACAACCGAAGTTACCGCACGGGACTTAGCCCAGGCAGCAGATGCTGCGGGCATTCAGCATATCATCTATACTGATATTGCGCGTGATGGGATGCTAACAGGACCAAACTTTTCAGCCCAACGCAAGATGCTGTCTGAAGTTTCAGCCCGAGTAATTGCTTCCGGAGGGGTTTCAAAGATATCTGATATACAACGATTCGTACAAATTAAGGAAAAATTCGAGAATTTTGATGGGGTCATTGTCGGCAAAGCGCTCTATGAAAATCGGGTTGATTTGTCCGAAGCGATAAAACTGGCATCGGGATAGGAATCAACTGGTTGGGCTCGCATCGATTGTATTTGCCAGTTTAGATTAGCACGCTGGATTGGTCATCCCAAATTTTAGTGATATCCCTGCACATTTCTCATTAGAGATTCGAGGTCGCGGTACAATGGAGCATTGCAAGGAGGGTAGATATCGGCATTGTGCCGATCAATGCCTTATCAAGCCGACCCGAATCTGGCGGAGTTTGTTCACAGTCTCCCCAAGACCGAGACGCATCTGCATATCGAAGGAGCCTGCCCGATTGAATTACTACGAGAGATAGATCCGATTCAGTTCAAGGACCCACCAAGAATGTGGGCAGATAGTTTTCGCTATTCAAGTTTCGATCACTTTATGGAGCTGTATGGAATACCGTGCGAAACCGTATTCACTTCCGCAGATCAATACCATCGAGCCGCAGCAATTGTTTTAAGCAACTGCTCCCGGCAGAATGTGCGTTATGTCGAGACGAGCTTTCACTGTGGAATTTTTAATACTATTAAGGACACTGGCCCAGAGCTTATTCGGGCGATCAAGAGCGCATCCCCTGACAATCTTGAAGTGCGTGTGTTCATGGGAATGAGCCACAACGCCATGGATGGAATCGGACAGGAGATTGTCAGCGATTGCCATCGATGGGAGGAACTCGATGGAATTGATCTCCATGGTCCAGAATACTGGCCATTTGAAGATTGGACCGCCGAAATCTGGGCTCGGGCACGAGATGTCGGCCAATTCACTAAGGCTCATGCCGGAGAATTTATGGGAGCGGACTTTGTCGCAAAGATTTTGGATGAACTTAAGGTAACCCGGATTGAACATGGGGTACGATCCATCGAGGACCCAGCTGTCGTGAAACGTTTAGTTAAAGAACGAATCACCCTCGATGTCTGCCCGATAAGTAATGTGAAACTCTCCGTCAAAGGAATTCCAAATATGGCTGCGCATCCAATTCGTCAGTTATTTGATTCGAATGTCAAAGTCACGATAAACTCGGATGATCCCTACATGTTTGGAAATACGTTGAGCGAGGAATATTATGCTCTCTTTCAGGAGCTAGATTTTACGGAAAGGGAACTCGTCGATATCGCGCGAAATGGTTTTGAGATCGCCCTTTGGGAAGGAGAGGCAAAGGATCAATGCATCGAAGAACTTAACTCTATCGCTGCTAGTATGGATTGAGAAATGGGACATTGGAGAACTAGAGTTCCAAGCCCCCATTCGCGTTTGTCAGTCCTTCCCGGTTTTGCTTTACCCTCATACACCCAGAATTTATTCTGACTTATGCGCGAATTCTCTAAAGTTGCAATTCTATCGGAAGTTAGTCCCGGCGAGAAAATCCGAATTGATTACCAGGGCGAAGACGTGATTCTAATAAATGTAGGGGGCGATATCTTTGCCATTTCGGACATTTGTACCCATGATGGAGAGCCTTTAATAGACGGGGACATTGATTGTTTTGAGATTGAATGTCCGCGGCATGGTGCTCGATTTAATATAAAAACCGGCGAGGAAACTCCTCCCGCCTTCGAACCCGTGCCGATTTACGATGTCAGGATAGAGGGGACCGCTATCCTTATCGCTCCAAGGAATGAATAAATACAGTTGATGGGGAAGAAATAGACCATAGATTAGGGTCTTGTTTCGTATCTTTTTCTGGATTCTTTTAAGATGGGTTCACCTATGAATACCCGTTCCATCAAACGCAGATTTCTGAGTGAATTCGAAGTTTAGATAACGTAATCACCCAGCAGCAACCTTAGGTTTGCTGCAAAAGTAAAGCGGACCTCCTCCAGAATCTGGGGAAAAGCATTCTTCATTCCAAAGAATTTCCCCTTTGGTGTTGCGATGAGTTATCCACTGAAACCCGCTAATACTATCGGCAGACTGTCTCGGCCCAACGACCTCTCCCTAGATGTTGGGCTTCCAATTCCCACCATAGCGGCCAAATCGTCAAATGTTTTGTGAGACTAGTCACTCCATGTTGCTGTTCCAGCGATGGACTTGGCGTTTTTCGAGGATTCCAGTGCACCGAAAGGAAGGCCATGACATCTTCATTTCACGTTCATTGTGATTATGCAATTTGACTTGCTACCAATTTGCGGAAACACAACAATGTCGGGGCTTAATATTCCCGTTCTTCCAAATGTACGTTAAACGAAGTCCGGAGGAGTTTAAATAGGTAACGATATTAAGTTACATAAAGGTGAATAACTATATCTAGGAGGAAAAAGATGACAGCAACGGCAGCTATTAGCGAACCTATCACTTTCAGTTCGAAAGCTCGGGGATTCCTTTCTTCACCGAAAAAAATTCTTGTTGATGGGAAGTGGATCAATGCGGCATCAGGAAAAACTTTTGACGTATTTAATCCAGCCACCGGCGAGACAATCGTCCAAGCCGCTGAGGGAGACAAGGAAGATATCAATCTCGCTGTTACAGCGGCACGGAGAGCTTTCGAATCGGGCCCATGGCCAAACCTTACACCTTCCGAGAGAGGGAAGATGATCTGGAAGATTGGAGACTTGATCCTGGAAAATCTGGATGAGCTTGCCGAGTTAGAATCCATTGATAATGGAAAGCCGATGGCAGTAGCTCAGGTAGCCGACGTACCTCTTTCGGCCGACCTTTTCCATTATATGGCAGGATGGGCTACCAAGATTGAAGGGAATACAATTCCAATATCAGTTCCCTATGCCCCCGGCACCAGTTATCACGCCTATACAACGCGAGAGCCTGTTGGTGTCATAGGACAGATAATACCTTGGAATTTTCCTCTCCTGATGGCTGCTTGGAAACTCGGTCCGGCACTGGCTACCGGGAACACAGTTGTTTTAAAGGTTGCTGAACAGACTCCCATCACTGCATTGCGGCTTGGAGAAATTCTCCAGGAAGCCGGTCTTCCAAATGGAGTTGTCAACATCGTAACTGGCTTCGGTGAGACAGCGGGTGCTGCTCTAGCTGCCCATGATGGCGTTGACAAAGTGGCCTTTACTGGCTCCACCGAAGTCGGAAAACTGATTGTCAAGGCTGCGGCCGGCAATCTTAAGAAAGTCTCGCTAGAATTGGGCGGAAAGTCCCCCAATGTCCTTTTCAATGATGTCCTGGATATGGGAACCGCTATTGAGGGAGCAGCCAATGCTATCTTTTTTAACCATGGCCAGTGCTGTTGCGCTGGATCTCGGCTCCTTGTAGAAAGAGATATCTTCGATGAAGTAGTAGAAGGGGTCTCGGATGCGGCTAAAAAAATCAAAATTGGGCCAGGGTTAGCCACCGATACTGAGATGGGGCCTCTTATTTCCGACGAGCAATTTCAACGCGTTACCAGCTACATCGACGATGGAATTAGTACCGGGGCTTGTGCAACGACTGGAGGAAAGCGATTCGGGAAGGAGGGTTACTTTGTAGAACCAACTGTTTTCACCGATATCAAGCCGGATATGAAAATTGTCCGTGAGGAAATTTTTGGCCCTGTAGTAGTAGCAGAACCATTTGACGAGGAAGATGAATTGATGACAACAGCCAATGATTCAACCTATGGTTTAGCTGCTGCCGTCTGGACCAAAGATATTGCAAAAGCCCATCGTGCCGCAGCACAACTTCGCGCTGGAACCGTTTGGGTAAATTGCTACAATATATTCGATTCCTCGCTTCCTTTCGGTGGATATAAGCAGTCGGGCTGGGGGCGAGAAATGGGACACGAAGTTCTGAATAGCTATACTGAAACCAAGGCCGTCGTGGTCGCATTGTAGTGAAATATGGAAATATCCTATGAGGACTCTCTAATCAGAGAGAGAAAAGTGTTCCGATAGAGCTTGAGCAGTTACGTAAGCACCCTTAGGCGCAAAATGCCCGTCGTTGGGTAGAAATAAACGGGAGTACTTTCCGGCTTCGTATGTGTCTCGGAGATCCAGGTATTCTATTCCTTCAATCTTACAGAACTCACCGAAGATTTCTTCGTAAATTTGATCGTACTGCTGCCCTGTGTATATATAAACGAAGCCCCAGTTAAAAGTGTCTTGTTGACTCAAAAACTGAATCTTTTTGAGGGCGTGTAATTGGAATCTCATTGCCCTGAGGTAATCAGGCCTGGAAATGAATGGTTCGGAGTCTTTATACATCCCTAGGAAATCATCATGGTTTAACAATTCTTTTAGTTCCTTCTGATTGGCTTCTTGATTCGGGACCTTGGAGGACTCTGGAAGTCGAACCTTCGCAACAGATGCCATCGGAGGCACTTGCACTCGGTCCACCAGAGTTGACTGTGTCTTCGTAAAAAACTCGTTGCCCAAAGCTCGGCACCATTTTCTTAGGTGCAGTGTCCCTACCCGGTAGAGCCGTAGCGTAGGGAAGTAGAGAAGCCTCTGTTCGATAGCGTGCAAAATCGGCTTTCCTCCCCTCGCCTTTTTGCTCACGTAGGAATAGAAGGGATTTGAAATCGCCGAGTTTATAAAATTAATTTGTTCCTCTACTGAGAGTTTCACTGTCAAGTCATTAAGATCATTGTTGAGGAAGAAGACGAAAACCCAATCTGGCTCGAGCGGTAGCGCATCGCGAAGTAAAAATTGGAATTCTTCGTGAATTGAGGCTCCCTGTTTACCCATATTGTAGACCTTCCTCCCGGTCAGTTGCTCGAGATTCGATGCTACTGTGAAATCCGATTCCACTCCATGACCGTAGATCATAGAGTCTCCGATTAGGACGATATTCGCACTGGTATATTCGATGTCGTTTCTAAATCCCCTTGAATCAGTTTGATGGTACCATCGATATCCGTTGAAGTACATTTCTCTGGAATACCCCGGTCGCATTCGGAATGTCCTGGTGTCATGATCTTTATAGTCAATGCCTCGTCCCCATTCGCTGTACCCTGTACCAACTTCGTTGGCGATGGTTTGAGGCAAAAGGTGAAGATAATTCCGAAAAACTAACTCCAAAGTTGAGAAGCAGAGGATAACAGATACACCCATAGCGAAAATCTCTCTTCTTCTTTGGTACCAAAAGCCGAATACCATGAGGTCGATAGTTTTTGGCAGTAGCCCATTATCCAGACGCAGAATAATTTTGAACCAAAATGCAGGAGGAAGGAAGAGCAGGTAAAGAGCGGCGTCAGCAACTTCGATCCCCAGGTCATCTAAAACGAACAAGTACGTCCAGATCACAACGTAGATTTCGAAAGAAATAGATAAAAATCTTTTCACCTTCTACACAGTAGAGACCCTGAACCCTATCTCTTCGTCACGTAGTAACAGTTGTTAAAAGAGATCTTCATAGAAGCGTTAGAACTGAACTACACGAAAACAACGGGATAGCAGTTTTTAATTCGGGTTTGTGGACAGTCGAGTTGAGTTAAGAATCTAGATTTGAACTCCCATATCAAAAGATTTGTGGCACCATTTCATAGCCAGGAACCATGGGTTAATTTCTTTGATTCAACCATATCCACCCAAAAGACATTCATTGGTGCAACAAGTAATCTAATTGAATCAAGGAATTCACAACGGGTTGTCCCATGACCGTTCTATTTCGTCCGAAAGAAATCGATCACATGGTGCATCCGCGATTCAGGGAACTGTCCTAATTTTTCTCTGTATATCTCCTCAGCCTCTTCCAAGGACTCCGTCTGCACGAGATCGGCAATCCCGGTTGAGCATACCTCTCCGAGGACATCAGGGTCAAATAACATCATGACCGAAGCCAGAGGCGTCACTTTAACCACAGTTCCGTAGGGACCGTTGGTCCAAACATTCCTGAAGCCGAATTCGCCGCGCGCAGCACGAAAAGACATCGGCTCAATCGGATCAGGATAAGCTTCGCTTGCCCTCTCCATTTCCAACACATCCTGTTGCGTAAGACCATGGGCACCTAGATAGCCCCCCGCCTGCATAACTCGGCTAACCCGCTCATCCAGCTCTTCCAACTGCATCTCCCCATCGCAGCCATATCCAGAAACGCCATAAACCGTCGGACATTCCAGTCGTGTAATTGCGCCCAAGCTGATAAAATCAACTAGAGTAGTTTTTGCCGGAGATGCTTCGTTCCCATCGTGAAAGGAGTCAGAACCGATATCGACACCAACAAAGAGATCAATCCTCTCATCGGCAATAAATTGGTTGAGGCTTCGCGCCAATCCGATGACCCCCCCCGAGAGACCTGCCACGAAGACCTTGTCGGCGGGGATCAGACTTGCCAGGCGAGCTTCACAGGGTCGCTTTCCGTTATAGTTCGAGTTCTCATTTACAAATGCAAAATGCGGGGCTACAAGCTCCGCTTCTTGTAAGTCGGACACGGGATAGACAGTAGGTCCCATGACCGCACTCCCCCATTCATTGGCCAAAGGGTTTCCATCGGGTGTCCACCATTGGCAACTGACTCCACCCATAAAGACTTTCTTGACCCCTAGTTTCCGCATCAAATTGGCGATTGGGATCCCCTGTATAATATCTCCGCCCCCGCCAATGCCCATGATAATTGCCGATTCCGACTTCAATATCCGATCGATCAGTGAGGGCTTAATTCGTTGCATGGTCAAACCCAAGAGGCTATCTTATACGATTCGGTAGTAAACAGGAAAATGGACCGGATAGACAATCTCAAGTGAACACTTTCAAGTCCGAAAAATAAATCACCGACTGACACTTAAATTTACTATTGGTCGTTTAGAAATTGTGCGCTGATCCGTCATAGATTTTCCAAAGGATGGAACTGCGGTGTATGTGTTCTACTCTTTTTGCGGCACCAGAAATAAAGACAGAGATACCTAGTCCGTCTAGCATGACCCCAGACTACTTGACAACACTTGGACACAATAAGATACCAAAATAATGGATAACGTTGGTATCGGGCTAATTGGTTGTGGCGGAATGGGCATGTCTGTAGTTCGGAAGCTTCTTGCCTTGGATAAACCTCTTGAGGTTCGCGGTATCTTTGATCCCGACGAGAGATCAATTAAGAGTGCACGTGAGGAAATCATGACAGATCCCTTCGTCTTCGATAGTTACAGTGATCTAGTTGCGTCACCTGAAATTGACTGGGTAATGATTGCCTCTTGGAATTGCTTTCACAAGGAACAGACAGTCGCATCATTTGAAGCCGGGAAACACGTATTCTGCCAGAAACCATTGGCAACGACTATCGAGGATGCTAAATCGATGTTCGACGCATGGCATAAGGCAAAAAGGATATTTAATCTCGGTTTCAGTCTACGCTATTCAAACCACTACCGGAGAATACGCTCTATGCTTGAAGAGGGCCTGGTAGGCGACCTAATCAGTTTCGAATTTAATGAAACACTTGATTTCAATCATGGAGGATATATCATGGGTGACTGGCGGAGGCTTCAAAGGAATGCCGGAACGCACCTTCTGGAAAAGTGTTGCCACGATATCGACTTAGCTAACTGGATGGTTGGAAGTCGCGCCCGTAGAGTAGCTTCGTTCGGGGGACTCAATTTTTTCACCACGAAGAACCAACACCGCATTTGGGAGATCGAGGAAAGTAGCGAAGGGGAAAAAGCCTACTCTACCTGGAAAGGCCTAGAAAAACACAACCCATTTACATCGACCAAAGATATAAACGACAATCAGGTCGTTATACTAGAATATGAAAACGGAGTCCGGGCAACTTTTCACACCAACTGTAATTCAGCTTTGCCTGAGAGAAGAATGTACATTTTGGGCACCGAAGGAGCAATTCGAGCCGACTTATTATCTGGCTTAATAGAATCCAAGCGAATTGGATTCGAGACAGAAAAAGTGGAAGAATCGAGTTCAGTCTCTGGTGGACACGGCGGGGGAGATGAAATATTGGTAAAAGAACTAGCAGACAGCATGCTTGATGGTTTTACCCCTACCGTCGGCATGGAGGAAGGGCTGCAAGCAGCTGTTACATGCTTCGCTATTGACCAAGCATCCGATCAGGGATCAGTGGTTGATCTCGGTCCCTCTTGGAAATTTGTTGGGCTCTGAGGAATCCGATGATTCGAATTAAGTAGCTATCGATTATAATCGATCTTAAACATCAAGCAGGATGTTAGAGAGTTCAATGTCTGCCCAAGTGATCTCTTTATTTGAAGAATTGGGTATCTGTGAATCCAAAATCGCACATCGCCGGCTCCCGCTTCAGCCGGAAGCATCTGAACTTATTGAAGTTTTTGAAGACAAGAGAGCACACCAGCTTTCTCCCAAAGCTGCTACAGCGTGGGATGCAATGAAGGATGCAGCTGGAGAAGCTGGCGTCTCGCTTCGTCTAGTCTCAGCATTCCGATCCGTAGCCTACCAAGGGGAGCTAATCAGAAGAAAACTAAACCGGGGAGAAAAAATCGAATCGATTTTGCGCGTGAATGCGGCACCCGGATATAGCGAGCATCATACTGGAAATGCTGTCGACGTCACTGTCAATGATGGCCCACAACTAACCGAGGAATTTGAGGAAACGCAGGCCTTTCGATGGTTGACCACCCATGCTTCCTGCTACGGTTTTCGATTGTCGTACCCGAGGGATAATCCTTACGGGTACAAATACGAACCATGGCACTGGTGCTTTAATCCCAATCTCTCCGGGCGATAAAACCTTGAAGGAGTGTCCTTCGAATTAGCTAGGGAGTCACCTCGTGGGGCTTTACAGGCCAGGATGGTGGGAACCAAGAGTCCGAAAGCATGAGAAGCTGAAAGAGTTTCAACCGGAGCGGTGGCAAAACTCCCTACCTACAACACACCAATCTCATCCGTCTCCTCGGTAATCCAAGGGGTAACAAGGAGGATCGCTGCCATGATAAGATATCCCCAAGTCCACTTAGAAATAGAGAATCCAATTTCTCCAAGAACATCTGTGGGCACGAATAGGTAGGTGTGAATGAACCCGATCGACGAGAGAAAGGCGCCAGTGAGGAACCAGGCAGCAGCATTACGAAACTTCCGTTCGATAATGCATACGGTAGCAGCTGATAGAATTATTGATGTGTAGACCCAACCCTGTTCCAAGGCGAAAGCACCGTCGGAATAGAAACTCCGGATCCTTACGAAAAGATCGTTTACTTCAGGTTTAAAAATGAATACGCCTGTTGCAACTCCGCTTACGAAAAGAGCATGCTTAATCGTGACGGAGACATAGGCGGCGATAACTGGAAGAATCCCCACCACAACGGCCGGCGCGTGCCTAGTTGGGGTTGCTTGAAAAGCTTGGGTTCCCATCATTAGACCAATCCAAATGAGAATTGCCATGCCAGCTTCGATCGGTATGAAATAAACAATAACGCTTAGAGTCCCCGAGAAACAGACGAGGGACCACACAACAGCGTTAAGGGTCGAATACCCGGCTCGCCCACCAATAGCCTTCCAGCCTGGATGGCCAATGTAGATTGTGGTGGGAAATGGAGATCCGAAGAGGGCGGTCCCGATAGTTCCTAGTCCGTTACATGCTAGCGCCGGCCGACTCTCGTAGGAATCGCCGGCTGCAGCCGCCGATTCGATATTCTGCAGAGAGAGGACCAGATTGATAAAGCCCATAGGTATAATGACAGGCAAATACTCAACGAGATATGAGAAAGATGAAATGAGATCCCAAAACACGGGAAGTGGAATACGTAATCCGACCTGCTCCCATGCCAAAACGCCCACTGGCACCACACTTTCACCGGCAATCGCATACAGAAGCCAGGCAATGAGGGTTCCCAGCGTAAGCACAACCAAGCCACCCGGAATTCCAAACTTAAACCGGACACGTCCGAAATAGATTACTAATGTAACGGCAAAGGTCGTGAATCCGATCAAAGGGTTCGCATATCCACGAAAAACGAAATCCATAGCGATGAAGGCAATTCCAATCCCAGCAAGGGCAGAAAGAAGAGCAGCCCTGGGTGTGACCTTTCGGATGTGCTCGACCACGAAAGCACCGAAAAACTCGATCAATCCAGAACCGAGACAGGCTACTAGACCGGCCTGCCACGCGATCTCATTAGCCCGTTCCGGGGAGAGACCAGACAATAGCGCCTTCTGCTGGGCCGGATGCATAACTAGGAAAACAAAAACAATGGTCGTAACTAGATTAACGCCATAGGGAATAGCACAGACATCGTCGCGGTTTTCCTTGTCTGCGAGTTTCAATGCCATACGGGCATAATAGAGATTCCCAATGATTAAACCAATCGCCATGGCTGGAAGAATTCGTCCATAGAAGAGTTCATTGGAAAACCCGAGATACCCCAGACAGAGACTGCTCATCAGGAGGAACATAATGAGATTGTCTAGGCCGAGAGCGAATAAGCCGTCTAAGTCACCTTTTACTAATCGCTTCATGGTAAAAAAAGAGGCGCCCAATCGTACGGGCGCCTCTAATTAGAACATACGGGTCGTTTCTTTTAGAATTTGTGCGTCACGCTGACCTCCCAATTTGCGGGTAATTGAGGCAGTACCGTAACACCTCCAAACAAACCAGGAAAGTTTCCGCGAAAATAACGCTCGTCTGTAATATTCCTTCCAATAAAACGAATATTCCAGCGCTCGGTATTGTAGACGATCGCTCCGTTAACAATTAAAGCTTCGGGGAGTGCAAGTTGAGTCAACCGATCGCCCGCAACCGGGGCAAGATATGTTACACCCAAGTTTGCCTCCCAGGGGCCACTAGAACGCCAGGTCGTATTAAAACTGAGGGTTTTGTCTGGGATACCGGGTCGCTCTTCATGGGCTTTTTCGCAACAGGCATTCGAATTGGATAGTGTTCCGGCCCAGAAATTCTCCCCCTTTGCTGGGAGTCCAGTTAGATATGCAACCTGTTCAGGATTAAGAAATGCGAAATCGGCGTTTCCTGCTACAAGTGGGCGATAAACCGTTTTTTGCCAATTTGCCGCAAAGGAAAAGGCCCAGAACTCGTTGGGAACGATACGAAACTCCACCTCATAACCGGTTCCCCTCGTTGCCGTGACCGTCAATTGCTGTGCATTGAACGCTTGTAGGGTCTGCTGGTAGACTGCGAAAGTATAGAAAACCTTGTTTTCCATAGCTTTGCCTTTTATGCCTCCTTCCCAAAGACTAGTATTGGCCATAGGGTCACCGCTCCTCGTAATACTGTTGGGGACACCTCCTGTTTGATCCGTCATTATCAAGGGCTGTCGAGCGTTTGTGGCATAGATATTGAACCCCGCTGGCACTTCGTATGTTGCGCTAAGATTGTAAGCCCACTCCCATTTGTCTGCTTTGTAGGTATTTCCGGCATCATCGTCGCGATTGTTCTCGGCCAGCGCTTCAGTTTCGACATTTACAAAATTTGTTCGGCCTCCCAAAAGAAGGTGGAGTTTATCCCCAATATGAACATTCGAGAAAAGTCCGGTACCAAATTCCCAGAAATCGGTAACGTCGGCTCCGGTCCAAGGATTCTTTTCCGGATTGTCGAGAGAATTGGCACGACGGTCGTTAGGGGTCCCGGTACCCCCATTTAGAGAGAGGTCGCGGCGATCGAAGGTTTCCACAACAAAATCCTGAAATGTCTCAGCGTGGTAAATCCGAAATGAAGGCGCAACTTGCCATTCAGCCCGAATGTTATCCCCCAATATTGTATTTCCTGCTACAACAATTTTCTCTTCAAGCGACCAACCATCGTTTCGTTGGGAAAACCCGTAGCTGGCTCTCTTTTCACGGTCCAGCCAGTCGAAAAATACTTTATTGGTAAAACTGAGGTTGTCGCTCACGTCGAAAATTAAGTCGAAGAAAACTCCCAGACTTTCAGAGTCTAGATAATCGCGAGAGTCCACTAAAACATCCGACTCGTGGATTGTTGTGGTGCGTACAGTGGCTGGATTGAGAGCCAACACCGAATTAATTCCTCCGGCGGATGGCGGAATGCTCCCAAATCCTGGAACTTCAAGCGGAAACCCCAACTTAGCATTTAGAAAATAGGATAGTGGAAATGCAATATCTTGGACTGTTTGGGCTTCAGCTTGGTCAAGGAACCCGTCCCCATCGCCACCATGCTCGGCCAAGTCGGGATTTACCAATGGAGCTCCCGCAGTGTAGGAGTTGTTGTCTATAAGGGCCTGCGTAACACGGTTCCAACCTGCGTTTTCTGTCGAGCTGTAGTATTGGAACTGTTCACCGAACTCAATTCGTGCGCGGTCCGAGAGATCGATGTTGAAGGTAGATTGGATGATGTACTGATCGGTGCCAACATTGTTGTAGAAACTATCTGAGTTCTCCACCAGTGCGAATAGGTAGTATCCGCCATCCTTGCCTTCCAGGGCCATTGGTCCACCGACTTCCGCCTGAAGCACTCTTTTATCCCATGACCCAGTGGTACCAGTAATGCTTCCCTTGGGCTTTTCGTAGTACTTGCCCGTCGAAGCCCGGGCTGATTTCGGAATGAAATTCAGGTATCCCCCGATCTTCCCGAACCCGAATATGGGAGATGGCGGACCACGGACTACATCAACCCGGTCGGAAGCGCCGATTGGAGTCTGATAGTTACCTGGATTCTCAATACGTTTCATTCCCCTAAAATAAGTTTCTCCAGGAGCACCGCGGATATCGAGTTGGCCGGCCACGCCGAAGAATGAAGTGGTAAAAGTGCCAGGCGAAAAGGCAACTAGTCCATTGATATCATCAATGCCATATTGCTCGATCATCTCGGCGCTGATTGAGCTAACAGAGCGAGGAGTATCAACAATATTTTGACCAAATCCGAAAACAGAATTAACTGGAACTTGGGGCAGAATCCCAACGGGATCAATCACCTCTTCTTCAATCTCAAATTCTTCCAACTCTTCAACCTCTGATTCCTCCTGCGCAATTGCTATATTAAGGCTAAAGACAAGAGCGAAAACCAAAAACAGCTCGGTTAAGTTCTCATGTATTATTTTTTTCGTCATTTTTCTTATATTTGATCATTGCGCAATAGAAGAGATCTTTAAATCATTGAAATCCAATATGTTATGATAATAGATTTCAATATCCCTGCAACAGCTATTACATCATAGAACTAGCCCAATTTGTAAAAATGGCTCCGGATTCGGAGCGTAATGCAACATTTTGAAACTGATGCTTTATTCCCTTATTCAAAATGCCCCTGACGCAATATTTTGCGATTGAAGGAAGTTTTTTATTTAGACAACCAAGTACTCTGGTATAGGCATTACGGACCTTCCGACAACCGTATAGGGTTCTCGGATAAGGGATCAAGAATTTTATTCATACAGGGGTAGTAATTCCATCTCCGGAACCGCCACGAGCCCTTTGTCGGTAATTCGAATTTCGGGAATTACCGATAAAGTGATTAGGTTAAATCCCATGTAGGGAAGCGTACACCCCGCCTTCTTCCAGGCTTTCTTTAGCACCGAAGCCTCATTTGCAACCTCTGTTGCCCGTTTATCGGAAAGAAGCCCAGCAATAGGAAGCGAGACCAAGGCCATAATTGCACTATTTTCTACCACCACCACCCCCCCATTGTTTTCTCTCAGGACACTGACTGCTAGCTGCATATCTTCCTCGTTTTTCCCTGCCACGACTAGATTATGGGCATCGTGACCAATGGTGCTAGCAACAGCCCCGGATTTCAGACCAAAGTTCTGGAGAAACCCGTGAGCGACACCACCATTCATGCCGTGCCTTTCCACCACCGCAAGGAAACAGAGATCGTTCTCGAAGAGTAGAGGTTCCCATTTTGTGAGAGTCGTCGAGATTTCCAGCTGTTTTCGGAGTGTCACAATCCCTGGTAATTCAGTACGGATAATATTGATCCGAACGGGAACCATTGGGAGATCTGGAACGAGTTTCAGATCCTTTGCTAGTGTGACTGTCTGATAGGCTCGATCCGGATAGTTGTACCGGTGATTAGAAAGTTGTTCATCGAGTAGTGGAGTAATTGATCCACCTTGTACAACCAGCTCACCACCGTACCAAGTGTTTTGAACTTCATAATCATCGTTGAGTAGGGTCAGATCAGCTCTTCGGCTGTGCCCAAGTCCTCCAATCTCCATATCCATCCCATAGCGCATCGCAGGATGTAACGATGCCATACTCCATGCCTGGGTCGGGCGCATTCCTGCTTCCACCGCCTGGCGTGCTACCCAGTCGAGACCAAACATAAAGAGATCATCTGCATCGCGGTCGTCGGTACAGACACAAACTCTCTTGTGGCTCGCCCCCAGCTCAGTTATAACTTTGATCGCTTCCGGAAGACTGTGCCATGGTGTTGTTGGGGGCCCACCACGAAGGAATATCCAGATACCTGCTTCGACGAAGTCCTCTGCAATTTCTCTGTCAATTGCTTCGTGCGTATCGGTTACCCCGCTAGCCGCGTAGGCCGCAACGAACTCTCGCCCGTAAATATGCCCAGAAACGGGCCTTCCTCTTTTGAGTGATTCGGCAATTATCGCGTGACTTCGCTTATCTCCCACGCAAACCGGAACAAAGTCCATCTTCTCGCCCAGCGCTACCGCCTCAGGCCACTTGTCGAATAGCGATCCTATTTTTTTTGCAGTGAGATCTCCGCCGGCAGTTTCTAAACCCGGATTGGTTGCCGGAATTGTACTCGGAATGGTCAGGAAAATGTTGAGAGGTGCTGCCCTAGAGTCTTCCAGCATCCACTCAATTCCCTCGCGATCACACACATTACCAATTTCGTGGCTGTCGCAGAATAGGGTTGTGGTTCCATTGAGGAGAGCCGCTTCAGCGTAGGCGCAGGCCGACATCATACTGGATTCGATGTGGATGTGGGGATCGACCAAGCCCGGAGCAATAATTCCCCCTTCCGCATCGTAGTAGTGCCCGCATGCACTTTTCGCTGCTGTCCCAGACGGTTTGACCGCTGCACTCCTACCCCGCTGTATCCAAAATTCCCGCTCTGAAAGGATGCGATCCGTGTATACAGAAAGCGACCGGGCTCCAGCGATAACGAGCTGGGGCTGGCACCTGCCGGAAGCAACGGCCGCAAGTTCTTGAGTAACACTATGGAGGGGAGGAACTGACAGTCGATTCATTAGGAGTTTTAAAAAAGAGAGACTTTTTTATTAATCATACGCTGGTCTGGCTGCACCGGATTGAGGCAACTCCATTTTGTCTCTATTCACTTCCATTCCATCAGTAAATTAGAGCACGATTCCTTCTTTACCGAAATTCATATTCGCCCTTAAAGTCTGCACTATGGAGTGTCTTTATAGTTGAAGATAACGCCGTCTTAGAAAACCTTATTTTGGCATAGTTTGGTGCTGTGGAATCGAGAAAATACCCTCTGCCCACCACGTTTTCACCACTTCAGTTGTTTTGCTTTCCATTGCCGGGGATTTCAAGGCGGCTGTTGGGTTCAGTCACATCATGGACCTCTTCCCGTCTCTCCTCAATAGCATAAGGCCCCTCGCTAGCCGTGCTTGAGAGCCTTATCCAGATATTGACGATGATCTGTATGACAATTATCGCAATAGCGATACTGAAGATTCGCTTTTTTTGCTTGTTAAAAAAACTTTTTGAAGATGACCCGGGATCAATTATCTCCTCAGTTTTCTGCTGGGTTATGGATTCGCGTACCGCTCGCATTTTGGCATCCATCATCTCTTGCTGTGCCCTAGCTTGCGCTTTTACATCGTCCTGTTCCATTTTAATATGGGGAGCGGTCAATTCTTACTCTGCTTTCCTGAACTTGTAGTACTATAGGTCGCACTGCAACGGGCCAATTACCTGAGTAATCGCCGCCAGCGGGCTAACTGTCGCGTCACTTGTTTTGGTCCAGGCATTCCGCGATTTTCCCGTCGACTTAGCGACTTAGCGATATCGAAGATCTCACTCCAAACCCCGGCCAATGTGGGGTGAACGCGCTTGACCTTCCCCAGGTCCAGCCCCTTAAGAGAAACACCTTCTTTTTCTGAAAGGGCGACGAGCTGACCCACTATATGATGGGCCTCACGAAACGGAACTCCTTCTATTACCAATATCTCGACGATATCGGTGGCAAGAAGAGTAGGATCTGCCGCAGCATTGGCGCAACTCTCCTTTTTGAATGTAAGACCTTTGAGGACTCCGCACATCACTTCCAGGCATAGGAGCGTCTGATCGAAAGAGTCAAAGACTGGCGGCTTATCTTCCTGCAGGTCCCGGTTATAGGTGAGGGGTTGAGCCTTCAGAAGTGAATATAAGGTTTGTAGGCTCCCTTGCAGGCGCGCTGCTTTTCCTCGAATGAGTTCCAAAGAATCAGGATTTTTTTTGTGAGGCATAAGACTGGAACCAGTTGTAAAGGCCTCAGGCAGTGAAACAAAGTCAAACTCCGCTGTACACCAGAGGATGAGATCCTCCGCGAGCCGTGAGAGGTGCAATCCACAAAGCGCACAGGCTGAAGCAAATTCGATAAAGAGATCACGGTCCGCTACCGTATCCATGCTGTTTTCTGAGAGAAGAGGCCGCCCTTGTTTGTCGACAAAGCCCAATTCCACAGCAATGGATTCCCGATCAATAGGCAGCGTAGAGCCGGCCACCGCACCGGCTCCGAGCGGGCACCGATTAGCACTCTTTGCAACCGATTCGATTCGATCTCGATCCCTCTGGAACATCTCCATATAGGCGAGCAAATAGTGCGCGGCCGAAACAGGCTGGGCTCGCTGTAAATGAGTGTATCCTGGGATCAGGAGGTCAAAATTCTTTTCAGCTAACCGCAGCAACACCCTAAGAAGCTCTTCGAGAATCTGATCCAATTCACGGCAGGCCGATTTAAAAAAGAGACGCATATCGGCTGCAACCTGATCATTGCGGCTACGAGCGGTATGGAGCTTTTGCGCTGCCGACACACGCTCAGTCAGGGCGTGCTCGATATTCATGTGTATATCTTCAAATTCAGGTTTCAGGTGGATGCGACCACTCTCAATCCCCTTGAGCACTACGTCCAATCCTTCCCGGATGGCCTTGCACTCGCCAGTAGTGAGGAGTCCGATCTTCTTCAACATCGCTGCGTGAGCCTTGCTTACAGCAACATCAAACGGTGCTAACCGCCAATCGAACGAGACCGATTCGCTGAAACGCTGCATAAGTTCCGACGGCGGCGATGCGAAACGTCCTCCCCAGGTGGGCTGTTTTGATGCCATTATTTTGAGATTAGATAAGTGATAACGGACAGTTGCCCGCCATAGTTTCGTTGAATAAAATAGCTTAAAACAAGTGCAGAATGCTATTCGAAAAATAAATTACAATTGCTTTTCGCTCATCTTTGGACTCTCCATCGTTTCTCTGAACGGCGATCCAATTAAGGGAAATCCATTAGTATTATCTCTGCAGTACCGCGGCAGTGCTGAAAGCAAACAACGTCCTCCTTATCCCCCCTACAATAGCGAGGATTTGGTCACTCGATTTGCCCACTTTTTTTTGCCTTCATGCGATCGAGAGAGGCAGATACAAAACTTGCGAAAAGTGGATGGGCCCTTCGAGGATTGGACTGAAATTCCGGATGAAACTGCACTCCGATATACCAAGGGTGGTCTTGCAGTTCCATAATCTCAACAAGATTACGTTTAGGATTGGTTCCCGTTACTCGCATCCCAGATCTCTCGAATGTATTTTGGTACTTGTTATTGAATTCGAATCGGTGGCGGTGTCGTTCTGATACTATTGTCTCCTGATAGGCTGCCTGTGTTTTTGACCCGCTAGTGAGACGACACTGATATGCACCCAACCGCATAGTCGCCCCCTTCTCCTCAAGATTCTTCTGGTCTTCCATGATGTCAATAACAGGGTCCATGGTTCCTTCATCGAATTCGGTACTGTTTGCATTTTTAATTCCAATAACATTCCGAGCAAATTCGATGACTGCGATCTGAAGGCCAAGACAAAGTCCGAAATAAGGGATTTTATTTTCCCTAGCTAAACGCGCCGCTGAGATCTTTCCCTCAATCCCTCGTGATCCAAATCCGCCCGGAACACAGATTCCATCGAGCTCGAGTAAGTTATTTAACTCATTTTTATCTTCCAGAGATTCCGAATCAATTTTGTGAATATCAATGGCGCAATCATGTTGTATACCCCCATGGGTGAGGGATTCGTAGACCGACTTATAGGCGTCCTGAAGTTCTATATATTTTCCAACAATTCCAATTTTGATCCTATTAGAAGGAAACTTGAGCCGTCGTACAACTGTGTCCCATCCGTTATCCTTTCGTAAATCTCCCTTCAACCCCAGAAGTCCAGAGGCGAGACCGTCGAGGTTTTCCCGTTGCAACATTAAGGGAAGCTCGTATATAGAGTTCTCAACATCTTGTTCTTCGATTACTGCCTTTACCGGTACACTGCAGAACAGACTCAGCTTCTCTCGCAGCTCTTGCGGAAGCGGCTTCGAAGTGCGACAAACCAAGATGTCAGGTTGGATACCGATTTCGCGCAACTTAGCCACACTTTGCTGGGTGGGCTTGGTCTTAAGTTCGCCAGCCGCGTCGAGGTAGGGGATAAGGGTAACGTGGATAAAAATGAGATTTTCTCTTCCAACTTCCAGGTAGAACTGCCTCATGGCCTCAAGGAATGGCAGTCCTTCAATATCGCCAACGGTGCCACCGATCTCCGTAATCAAAACATCAACGTCCCCGTCTACCGAGCGGAGATGATTCTTAATCTCGTTGGTAACATGAGGAATCACCTGAACAGTCTGTCCCAGATAGTCGCCTCTTCTTTCTTTCGCAATTAGTGATTCGTAAATCTGGCCCGAGGTTAGGTTGTTTCGACGGGAAAGCTTCCCTGAAGTAAATCGCTCGTAGTGCCCCAGGTCCAGATCCGTCTCAGCCCCGTCATCGAGCACGTATACTTCGCCATGCTGAAATGGGTTCATAGTCCCTGGATCAACATTTAAATAGGGATCGAATTTCTGCAGAACGATATTAAGGCCACGCTGCTCCAAAAGGGTACCTAAGGCTGCTGTAGTGAGTCCTTTCCCAAGGGAAGAGACTACTCCCCCAGTTATGAAAACATACTTCATTGCTGATCTCCGCAACCGCACTCGGAAACAACTCCATTTTCGAATTGAATCCAGAACGAGATTTTTGTACCGACGTAGGAATCATGAATCTGATCCGAATAACGCCATCTGTTACCATTGTAGATACGTAAAAGTTGGCCGAGGTAATCACGTGCCTGTTTTCGGATCTTATTGATCGGGAAAGATTGGATCCGATCGAGAATGACGTTGCCACCGTTAATGTTGTCCTTCAGTTCAGCCATAGCAGTTTCATTATCTTTTATTTGTTCCTGCATTATCTCATTTTCGAATGCCAGCTTCTTGGCCATATTCTCGGCACCTCTGATTTCCTAGTCAATCTGACAACCTCGCTAACGTCTCTTCCAACTCAGCACTAAGGCATGCTACTA
The DNA here is from genome assembly GCA_964542645.1 of uncultured Opitutales bacterium. Taxonomy (GTDB): domain Bacteria; phylum Verrucomicrobiota; class Verrucomicrobiia; order Opitutales; family UBA2987; genus Moanibacter. Next base: position 359,242 of record CAZIUG010000007.1, read on the forward strand.
CCGCTCGTTGCCAACTAGAAGAGCAAGACAAGCAAACGTACAGTAAAGGTAAAACATGATTACGCATATATCACCTCCGTTGATTCAATCTACGGAAGAATTGCTCATACCTTGCACCCCATATTACCTTCAGTTGACAAACCGATCATCTCACCAGATCTTAGAGTTAATAGAATTCGATTAATCCCGCAATCGAAAAGAGAGAAGTTGTTTTGGGGGCTCGAAAATATAGACCCTACAGAAAGGATTCCGATATCAGCTATACGGTCGGGGTCTATCCCACGATTGAGTTGCTGACTAAAAGGCCTGATCTGGCGGAACGGGTTCTGACCTCGACGGAAATAGTTCCGGGCGAAGGCTACACCCGTCTCCATACTCTTTGTTCTAAACTGTCCCTTCATCTGGAGAAAAATGATCGCCTAATCGCGCGCCTATGCTCAAGAAAAGACTGTCATGCCCTAGGAATTTTTCGTAAAACGAACCCTCCATTGGTCCCAGATTCCCATCACATTTTGCTCTACCATCCTACAGGAAGGGGAAATGCGGGAACCATCATAAGAAGTATGGTAGGATTCGGGCTAAGAAACCTTATACTGATACGACCGGCGGTCGATCTTTGGCATCCCAGTGTCATTCGCGCTTCTATGGGTGCCCTTTTCCAGATCGGTTTTCGCTACTTCGACTCGATCGAGGAATATTTCTCCTACGCAAAATTGCCCCGGTTCGTGCTGAGCAAAGAAGGAAAGGTGTGTCTTTCGGACCTAAAGGTGAAATCAACATCAGCTTTTATCTTCGGCAACGAAGGAGAGGGAATGCCTCCCAACGCCGCGGAAGGGGCCACAACTGTGCGCATAAACCAAACGGATGGTATCGACTCTCTTAACCTGTCCGTTGCAGCCGGCATTACCCTATACTCTCTCTCTCGAGAAAAAAGCTGACAGAATAGAAAGGCTATATCTCTCTACATTAAATGTCACAGTTAAAAGACCGCGTTCTATTCTCTTCGGAAAATTCGCCAGCAGCCTTAGTTGTCGGGTCGGTGGCTTTCGATAAAATCATCACGCCGACCCAGCGTATCGACCGTACCTTGGGCGGGGCAGCTTCATATGCTAGTATCGCCGCCAGTTATTATTCTCCGGTCCGTTTGGTCGGAGTAGTAGGCCACGATTTTGACACGGAGTTCATGAAAAGATTCGAGCGAAGAAAAATCGATCTGGAAGGACTAAAGCGGGATGATTCGGGTCCAACCTTTTTCTGGTCAGGGCAATATAGTGAGGGCTTCTCAAGTCGAGAGACGCTTGAAACTCAGCTTAACGTTTTCGAAAGATTTAGACCAAATTTACCGGTTGGGTATCTTGACACACGCTATATCTTGCTTGGAAACATTGATCCTGACTTGCAACTTCATGTCTTGGAACAACTCCAGGGAGAATTTTTTTCCGTAGCCGACAGTATGGATCTGTGGATCAATACGAAAAATAAAGAACTAAGAGCCCTCATTAAACGAGTCGACTGCCTGGCCTTAAATGACAGCGAGGCAATTCTCCTCACGGGGGAAAGAAACTTAATCAGGGCCGGGAGAAAGCTACTTACGATGGGCCCGACTATGGCGATTATAAAAAAGGGTGAGCACGGTGCTTATCTTTTTCACCCAGAGGGACTCTTTGCACTGCCTTCATATCCGGTCACAGCGGTCCAGGACCCAACAGGGGCCGGTGACTCATTTGCAGGAGCCTTCGTCGGCTACCTTGCTGCGAAAGACAAGACCGATTTCCACTCGGTCAAAAAAGCAATGATCTATGCCGCCGTTACTGCTAGTCTAACCATTGAAGCCTTCAGTTGCGACGCACTCGAGTTAGCCGGAGCGGAAGCAATCGAGCAGCGGTATATCGAGCTTGTCAATATTGTGCGGATATAGAGGATTTAGAGAGATGACTTCTGCCGAAACAGCCATTGCGGGGGACACTGCTATGGAAGAAGAAATGCGCATCATGGCGAGGAGTGCCAAAATAGCCTCCCTCGAGCTAGCTACTACTCCAACAAAAAACAAGGATGCCGTCCTGACAACTTTGGCAGACCTTCTCCATGCACGCACCGATTCCCTTCTTGCGGAGAACGCCAAGGATCTAGAAGCAGGTGTCGAAGCAGGACTTGCCGAATCCCTTCTGGAAAGGCTCACTCTCTCACCAGAGAGAATTGAAGCGATGGCGGAAGGCACCTTGAAAGTTGCCCGGCTTCCAGACCCAGTGGGGGAAGAGCTGGAAAGGAGTCGGAGGCCCAACGGGTTGGAGATCCGGAAAGTGCGAGTGCCAATCGGCGTCATAGGTATCATCTACGAATCAAGACCGAATGTGACAATTGATTGTGCGGTCCTTTGTCTGAAAAGCGGTAATGCCTCAATCTTGCGAGGAGGGAAAGAGGCTTTTCATACCAATGGAGCCCTCGCTAATCTTATTAAGAAGGCTCTCCTCCAGCATGAGGTTGATCAAAGCTGCGTCCAATTTGTCGCAACCACCGATCGGAAGGCGCTCAATATATTGCTAAAATGTGACGATACCGTAGACTGCATCATTCCAAGAGGAGGTGAGGGTCTAATTCGATTTGTGACGGAGAACTCTCTTATTCCCGTCATAAAGCATTACAAAGGGGTGTGCTGTGTGTACGTCGACCAGGAAGCTGATATTGAGCTAGCCAAAAAGATTGTGGTGAATGCGAAGGCCCAGCGTCCTGGTGTCTGCAATGCCGCCGAGAATCTCTTCATTCACGAAGAAACGGCTCATGTTATGCTGCCTAAAATAGCAGGTGCTTTGGCCCAGGCAAATGTGGAGCTTCGTCTTGATAAGCCCTCCCGCGAGATCCTACACGGAATCGATGATCTACGCTGGCAGGCTGCATCGGAAGAGGATTTTTACACCGAATATCTGAGCATGACATTGGCGGTAAAGATCGTCCCCACTCTACAGGCTGCTATCGAAGCAGTTAACCGATACGGAAGCAGTCACAGTGACGCCATTGTCACTCAGAATGAGGAATCGGCGAAAAAGTTTCTTACTGGGGTCGATTCAGCGACTGTGTACTGGAATGCAAGCACCCGATTTACAGATGGATTCGAATTTGGACTAGGCGCAGAAATTGGAATCTCGACGGACAAACTCCACGCCCGCGGTCCCATGGGGCTCCGCGAACTAACGACTTACAAGTACATGATCTTCGGATCAGGACAACTCAAATAGGAACCAATTAGAATAGAAGGAAGTTTGCTCATCTTTACCAATGCTCGTTTTCTTCTTAAGTGTGGCGCCGCATCTCTAAAGGCATAGATAGCTCAAGTCAGGCAAAGAGACTTCCTGGCGAGATAATTACCACCCCCTATTAGCCCAATCTCCAACAGGGCCTAACAATAGGGGATGAGGGAAACTGAGAGAAATCAACCAATGTCTACCAATAGCATTGAAAACCAAAGGTTTCACGATCAGCTCCTCCATCTCTTGCGATGGGAAGATCTCGACGAAGAATATATCCGTCAGCTAATCACGCTTGCGAAGGAAGAAGATCTGGAAGGTGCTGGCCTGGAAGCTATCCCGCCTTCTCCTGGCGATGTCACAACCAGTGCCATTGCCACTGACGAAACAAAACGAGCGCAGATCGTAGCTTCCGAGGAACTCGTGATCTGCGGACTACCATTGGTCCCCCTGATTTTGGATACCTACGGAACAGACCAAGGCTTTGAAGCTCTGGTGGAAGAGGGGGTCCCAGTGCGGGAAGGGGAAGTTCTCGCGGAGTTTTCGGGTTCGACGACGTCCATCATAACCGCCGAACGTGTAATTTTGAACTTCCTGGGACACCTCTCCGGTATCGCGACAAACACAGCCAGATTTGTTGAAGAGTTGCATTGGAGTACCACCAAGTTGATCGACAATCGGAATTCTGTGCCTGGCCTCCGAGTCCTGGAGAAATATGCTGTAGCACAGGGGGGAGGATGGAATCAAAGAGTCGGTCTTTTTGATCGAATAGTGATCAGCGAAAAGCATTTTTGCCAAAGCCACACTGTCGCTACCGAGCGATTCGCCAACGCAGTTGACAGAGCCCGTCATTGTTATCCAAATCTACCTGTTGAAGTAGAAGTCCATTGTTTGGATCAGATACCTGCAATTGTAGAGACTGGAGTCGAAGTTATACGATTGCTTAATTTTTCGCTATGCGACCTAACTGAGGCAATAGAGTTAATCGGAACCGCAGCCTTCAGTGAAGCGAGTGGTCCGTACTGTCTTCAGGATATATCGCAACTCTCTAATATTGGCCTCGACTTTGTCTCTTGTAGCACCGTCATCAATCAAAGCGTTCGGAAAGAGATGAATCTCATCTGGTGCGACTAAGCGGATTTTGCTTCTTTACCTTACCGAAATTCGTGGCTGATTTTTGTAATCCAAGTACCACTACTAGAAAATGGATGACGCAAAACTGTCCTTATATAACTGTCGAAATAGCGAGTCCAAGGAAATTGATGCTTCCCGCATCAGGAATCACCTGCGAATCACGGGGTTCGATATTCCGATTCTTCATTTCCCTGAAATCGATAGCACCAATCTCGAAGTCCAGCGGCAACTTGATATGGGGCGATCACCTCCCTTTGCCATCCTTGCTTCCAAGCAACAGTCTGGCCGGGGAAGACTGGGAAGACGCTGGCACAGCCCAGAAGAGGGAAACTGTTATCTAAGCTTTGCCTTTACTCCTGATGCAGAGCCAGATAAACTTCAGAAACTCACCTGCTGGATTGGCCTTGAAATTTGTCGCCTCCTTCGAGACGAGTGTAAGATCCCGGTTCATATGAAATGGCCAAACGATCTTAAAGTAGGCCATCGAAAGGTCGGAGGGATGCTGTGCGAAAGCCGGACCGAAGGGGAAAAGTTGCTCTATCTCGTTTTCGGGGTTGGGATTAACGTTAATTGCCGCTGCTCGCAGTGGCCCCCATCGATTAAAAAGATCGCCACTTCGCTAGCCGAAGAGGCAGGAAAACAGCTGGCCTTGAATCATTTTATTGCCATGATTGTAATAAGGGTCATACAGGCTTGGCGACAGTTCCGGACAGGAGAATTATCCGAAATAGATCCTTTATGCCTTTAGCCTCCAATATTGACAGATTTTTATATGTATACTGAGACATTTCGAGGATTGTTTGATCTGCAACAAGTGTAATATAATGCTGATACGATGAATTCCAATCGGATCGACAAGATTAAAAAGACAGAGACGATTGCAAAGTCCCGGGTGCGCAATGCGCGTCTTTACGGTTAACATTAATAACACGAATACTCAATTCGGTACCGTCCAAAACAATCGGTTGGTCGAACGCAAAAGCATTCCGACGAACCGCTTGGACAACCCGGAGAGGGGAATTCGTCAAATTTTGCATTCTGTGCTTAAAGCGAATCCAAAGCCGGATGGGCTTTGTTACAGTTCTGTAGTTCCTAAGAGTACTGGCTTGTTTAAGGAAGCAATGCATAACGCGAAGTGGAATTTACCGGCACTCCAACTCACTTATAAGAATTGCCCCCTACAGCTGAATTTCCCACATCCAGAGGAAATTGGACAGGACCGTCTGGCTAATGCCATTGCAGCTGAATATCTCTACCAGGCACCAGCGGTCGTCATTGATATGGGAACTGCGGTCACCTTTGATATCGTCTCAAGTCGGGGTTATGAAGGAGGCTTAATCGCGCCTGGACTCGATTTGATGACACGGTACCTTAACGAGCAAACAGCCTTGCTTCCCAAACTTGATCCTGACGATTTAATGGTTTCAGCTGGCATTGGGAAATCAACTCTTGAGGCAATGGAATTGGGTTGCGTAATTGGTATGGAAGGTATGATTCGGGCTCTACTCTTGCGTGTGAGAAAGGAATTGAACCGCCTAGGCGAGAGGAATCCAACTGTAATTACAACCGGAGGGAGCGCTGGTATCCTACCCAAAACATGGCTACCTGATATCACCTTTAATCCCGGTATTGCCTTGATTGGTCTCGCCCGTGCCTATCAGGTTTTGAGAGTATGAGTGGTTCATGTCTAAATATTGAAGCAGGCAAGCTCACCAAGCAATACGGCAAGGTCGCTGCTATTAGAGATGTTTCCTTCACCGTATCCAGTGGTGAGATCGTTGGTTTTCTCGGGCCTAATGGTTCCGGGAAGAGCACCACATTGCGCATTCTATGCGGCTTAATACCTGCATCATCCGGAGTTGCAAAAATTTGTGGAATCCCTGTAGCTAGTCATCCTGAGGAAATCAAAAGCCGCATCGGATACATGACCGAAAACAATCCCCTTCCTGCAGATATGCGGGTGATTGAATATCTCGATTTCCGGAGTCGCCTAAAAGGCATAAGAGGGAAGGACCGGAAGAGAAAAATCGAGGAGGTGATGGCTCTCTGCGAGCTAAATAGAACCCACCGAAGGCAGATAATTGGCACTCTATCAAAAGGTTACCGGCAACGAGTCGGAATCGCAGATGCGATTCTAGGGGAACCAGAGGTAATCATTATGGACGAACCTACGATTGGTTTGGATCCCCATCAGGTCCTAGCTATTCGGGAACTAATCGACACCCTTAGAGGAAATATGAGTGTCGTCATTTCAAGCCATATCTTAGCCGAAGTAGAGCTCTCCTGCGATCGCATCATTATAATCAATAAAGGTCGAATAGTAGCCGATGGGAACGCAGACCAGCTACGAAATGAATTCGCCAACAGCGCAAAGTATATCCTCTCTGTAACCGGAGACTTAACCGGGCTCCTTGCCTCGATCAAGGAACTCGATTCTTGTTTCCATGACTTCATTCAGAAAGAAATTCGGAAAGACGGGAGCCGGGAAGTTGTTTTCGAATCCTCTTCTATGGAGGATCTTTCAGGGAGAATGATGAGAATAATTTCCCGCCACCCTGAAGCTCGAGTTCGGTCTTTAGTCCGCTCTGAATCGAGCCTGGAGGATATCTTTCTTGCAGCAACCAAGAGAAGTTGGGACGAAACACTGTGAGATACTTTTTTATCCTCTTAAGGCAGGAATTACGAACGCTCCTTTTCTCTCCCGCTACCTACACCGTAGCCGTTCTCTTTCTCGGTCTTATGGGCTGGATTTATTGGCGGATACTATTGCAACTTAGCCTTGAGCCTCAGCGGGACCTTCCCTCGCGAGTTTTCTTTGAGTTTTTCTGGTTGCCTGTTTTTTTTGTGGTACCTCTTCTCACAATGAAAAGTGTAGCGGAAGAAAGGCGGCTTGGAACCCTCGAAACACTGAAGACGACACCGGTTACAGCCCTCCAAATTGTTTTGAGTAAATTCTCCGCCGCCTACTTACTCTACAATCTACTCTGGCTATTGACCTTGGCTTACCCCATATTGGTCGCCTCGGCGCTTGGCTCTACCCTGACCAAGAATCAGCTTCTTGAACCCGGAGTTCTCATAGGCGGTTATCTCTTCATCGCTAGCAGCGGTCTCCTTTTTATCGCTGTTGGGATCCTTTGCAGCAGCTTGACCCGAAGTCAATTCGTTGCGGGTATGCTGTCATTCTGTACTCTCTTCGTCATCATCATAGGATTTCGAGAACTCCAGCAGGAAGCCGAAAATTGGCTTCCTGCTATATCCCAAACATTGAACTATTTTCAACCATTTCGGCACCTGGAGAATTTCAGTGGCGGAGTTCTCGACTCAAGACCCTTAATATTTTACCTCAGTAACACATTCCTTGTCCTGGGTTTATCCGTTTTGGTAGTTGATGCAAAATCCTTATGAATCTCCCCGATAATTTCAAAACCGTCAATTGCTTCAACCTTACTAATCGTATCCTCCAAATCCTTCTTGGAGTGTCCTTTATCTGTGGTTTAAATTACCTCGCCTCCCGACACTATTCCAGGACCGATCTCACACGAAATCGCCTTTATTCCCTCTCTCCTGAAACGATTGCCTATATTTCCGAAATTAAAACCCCGGTCAAAATCATCGTCACCATACCTCCCGATTCTGAGGAACCTAGCACCACCCTCCTCTATCGATATGTTCGGAACTTACTCCAGGAGTACGAGAACGCGGGACGAGACGGAACAGCTAAGAAAATTGAAGTCGAATTTGTCGATGTCTTTCGTGAATTTCGTAAAGCGGAGGCAATTTCCCGTAGCTACGGAATAGAAAATCCCAACGAGACTCTTGTTGTCAGCGGGGACAAGAGAAGGACGATTTTGCCTGCTGATCTCCTTCATTCAAGTGAAGAACGTACGACTACCTTTTGGGGCGAGCAGGCCTTTACTTCAGCCATTATTGAAGTGACAGACGAAAAGCCGGATCGAGTTTATTTTCTTGTCGGACACGGCGAGATGCAAATCGACGATGTCGACCCCAGGCGGGGTCTTTCCCAATTCGCTCACGAACTAGAAATGCGGAGCTTCAAACTCAAGGCCCTCGATCTCAGCAAAGAGAAGCAAGTCCCAGAAGATGCTGATCTCATTATTTCCGTCTCGCCTCAGAGTCCACTGACTGCAAATGAGAGTGAGGCACTGAGAAGGTACCTTTCCGATCGCGCCGGACGGCTGATTGTATTCCTCGATCCATGGCGAAACCATGGCTTTGACGACCTCTTCTATGAATGGGGTATCCTAGCCGATAAAATGCTGATAGTAGATAATGGTCCAGATTTCCAAGTTGCCAGTGGAGATCTCATAATTCGGCAATTTGCCGACCATCCGATCACGGATCCCCATTTGAAGAATCGCATCCCGGTGATAGTCGGTCTAAGCCGACCAATCCGGCCCGACCTGGATGCGCCCCCTGACGAGCGGCGGAATACCGTTTCCCTGATTGGCAGCTCACCGACGAGCTGGGCTGAAAGCTCCTACCAAAAAGCCCGAGAAATCGACAACCTGCAGTTTGATCCCATCGCCGACCTCAGGGGACCGGTACCAATCGCTTGCTCTTCCGAACGAACTGTCTCCTCCCCATTTCTCAGCATTGCCGGTGGCCGACTTGTCGTCTTCGGGAACTCTGACTTTGCCACTAATCAGAGAATTTCTTCATTTGGCAATCACATGCTCCTCCTCAATACGGTAAAATGGTGTCTGGACCGTGACACTCTCCTCGCCATTCGAGGTAGGGCTGTAGAGACTTACCAGATGCTAATCAGCCGTAAGGAACTCAATCAACTGGGATTGTTGATTTCTACTGTCCCCTCAATAATAGCAGTCTGGGGATTGGTGATATACTGGACACGCCGGCGCTAGTACTATGCGAATTAGATTAACCATTTCTCTAATTGTTTTCAACGCCATCCTTTTTGGCACACTCTATGTCCTAGACAATAATCCCCCTGAAACCTCTTCTAGATTCGAAACCGTGATTCCAGAAGAGGTACTCGACCGAGTAAACCGACTTAGCATTGAGATACGTAATCCTGCCCTCCGCTGGGTCCTCGAGAGAAAAGGAAGCAACTGGTTAATCATTGACCCAATTGAATGGAGGACTAACCGCTTCGCCGTAAACCGAATTCTCAATCAGTTGCAATTTATCGAACGAATAACGAGTTTTTCGGTCCGGGACATTAATAGGGCGGGACAGTCGTTGAGCGATTACGGACTAGCCGAACCCAGCGCCATCCTCGTGCTCTCGCACGATGGGATGGAAACTAAGATTAAGATCGGGAGTTCAACCAAAGTGGGAAATCGTCTCTACATCCTCTCTCACGATGAGAGCGAGGTCTTCGTAGTCAACCGCGAGCTGCTCGATAGTGTAACGATTGCGCTGGAGGATCTACGCAATCAACTGGTATTTGATATTCCCTTGTTTGAGATTCGTTCCATTAGCCTGCGGCGAAAAAGTCTTCCTCTCCGTATCGTTAGACGCGGCGAAGGCTGGCGGTTCGAAACGCCGATCACGGCCGAGGCTGACACCGCTAAAGTGGAAACTGTCCTGAATAAACTAAGCGGGATTCGGTTAGTTAGATTCCATTCCCCGGACCCCATCGGCCAGGGGCTCGATAGCCCTACTATCAGAATAACCTTTGAAGGAAATAACCGCAGAGAAACCCTCCTTCTCGGTAACCAGGTTTTAGAGAATTCTGGGGAAATGTTCTACTACGCGCGTCTAGAAAACAACCCTTCCGTATTTACCGTCCCCTCGGAACCTTTCGGCGACCTACTCCAAGCACAAAGAAAACTACGTAACCGTCAGTTAGTCCGTATCTCACCGGATTCTATCAATGCAATCGAGATTGCTGTTGGTAGTGAAGCAGTACGGCTTCAAAAATTGGAAACAGGGGATTGGCAGGTACCGCGCAATGAGCCAACCGGTGATTTGGCTAACTGGCCTGCTGACCCAATTCTGATTGCCGAGATGCTCAACGGTATCCTCGGGACGAAAGCCTTTTCATTCGTTACCGACGCCCCTTCTACAACTGACCTCGAAGCATTCGGCCTCGAAGATCCCCAGAGGAAAGTCCAGCTCATCAGCGAAGATCAAACGAGTGTTCTTTTAATCGGCAACCTTACTGGCAATCAGAACACTGTATTCGCTAAAATAGCCGATAGCCCTACTGTCTATGAGATTGACAGCGGATATATCTTTCCCTTCCTCCAAACTCGCCCCTTACATTATCGACTTCGGCTTTTTGGGCAACAGTCGAACGCTGTTAAAATTGAAACCGTCGATCTACAGGATCTGGCTGGGAAAAAGAACCTCCTTTCGCTTGATCTCCGTTTGAAACCAAAAGGTCCGGGCGATCCCGAGCCTAATCTTATCGGAGTCACACATGATGATCTGGGGCCGGTGCAGTCATTGCTGCAGTACGGAAAAGGCTTTACCGTAAACTCCTACATCACTCAGTCCTTTACCGAAGGATACGATTTAGGACAGAAGACATTTCCTTGGAAATACCGCCTCCGCTTTGAAATTGTGCTTCCGGGTGGGGAACAAACTCAAAGGAAATCGCTTACCTATTTTTTCACAGAACGCCTGGGAGCCAGCACACAGGTTGGAGGTTCTCCTGATTTCGAGATAACTTTCCTTCTCGATCAAAATCTAATTGATACTCTCTTCCACTTTACGTTTGAACGAGGTTCCGAACCCCTCGACCTGTGAATCCCATCAGGACGAATGAAGGCTTCAAATGGGGGATTAGACTCTACAGCAATCTTCTCAATTCGCTTCTCATTCTGATCGCAATTTTTCAGGGCTTACTCGTCCTGCTCGTCCTATTTCAAAAGGAGATTCCTCTGCCCGAATTCGTCCTGCGAGATCTCGATCGGGAACTCGACAAATTGGGAATCGATTTTGAGGTTGATAAATTTACCTTTGATACGAGCGGTCGCCTCTATGCCAATAATTTACAACTGTTTCGGAAAGAAACACGAGATCTCCTATTGAAAAGCGAGAGCGTGATTATAGCGTTTGAACTTCCCATGCTCTTCCTCCTGAAAGCGGCGGCTGAAGAGTTGGAAATCCGAAACGCAAAGCTAAATTGCCCCTCTCTATACTCCTTAAGTGGATCGGAGGAAGCGATTGCCCAACGACTCAACGGCAGTTTCGTAAACACTTCGCATGGGTGGAAAATCCGGCAATTGAGTTTCTTTCTTCATAATCTTCGGCTTCGAATACGAGGTCCGCTGCCAGAGGCTATCCTCCGTGGCGATAAAGTCTTAACTCCTGAGATGAAAGAAGAACCACTCAAACAATTTCTCATGTTCTGCCGTTCTCTTTCGGAACTGCAAAAACCGCTCTCTACCTTAAAAGATGCTCATGCAATAATCCGGCTACGTGAAATGCGGGGTTTTCACCCCTCTCTTGAAGTTGATCTGTTCGGCCAAGGTTTTCATTGGCCGAACGCACCTCAGATTGGAAGATTCCACGTGCATGCCCCTAGGATCGACCTCCTTACTTTGGACCTCTTGGATCCAATTCAAATACATGCCGACTCTCTCGTCATCGATGGAAAAATTAGGACGAGTCTCATTCGCTTTCTAATCGAAGCCAAATCAATCCACAAGGAAGCATCTGACGGGTTATTTCGTGCCTTCTTTTCTTCCCCAAATTCTTATTCTCCCGTCTTTGCCGAAACCGGCCTATCGGGATACTTCAGATTAGAAAAATATCCGTTGGTTGAAGGCAGCGTTTTTGTGGGCCTGGACGGTGGACCACTCGTCATCAAAGGGAAGATCGATATGGAGCGAGGAACTGGCCGTCTGAGCTTGCGTTCGGAAGCAGACCTAAAACATCTGAAAAATATCGTCGGTCCCTCTAAGTATCGTTTTCTGAAGTTCTTCGCGTTCCCTAAAACATCTTACCTAAATGCTGATCTCACCATCGATAAGTCTTTCTCATTGTACGACGCCAATTTTTCCTTTAGCTCCGATTGGCTAAAATTGGGAAACTCCAAATTGTCGAATCTTCGGATGAGCGGTTCCTTCGACCCATATTCCATTCGATTCAGGAAAATCGAATTCGATCAGTCAGGCCATCGAACGGAAGGATCCATTAAGATAGACCTTGTAACCGACCAGATTCGTACTCTTTTAAAGGGCCACCTTTACCCTACACAGTTTAATTCGCTTCTTCCTGATTGGTGGGCCAAAACTTGGAAAGACTTTGTATTCTTCGGACAACCCCTCCGAGGAGATATCGAATTTCAGACCAATTGGGAAGAAGGGCACCTGCTTTTCCACTATGGCGCTATAGCCGGGAAAAACCTCAGTTATCGGGGCATGGATATCTCAGAGATTAGATTAAACAGTTGGGCCATTCCAGGCTTTTTTGAGCTGTTCCAAATCGAATCAAAACGCCCAGAAGGAAAAGCAGAAGGCTCGATGTGGTGGACCTTCAAGGAACCTACCAAAATGGCAGGGTTTCTCGACATAACGACCCAGTTCCACCTTGCTAACCTTTCAGTTTTGGTCGGGGATTCATCCGCGTCGTTTGTTGACGACTTCGAATTCAGCAACCCTCCTCTCTTGGAAATAACAGGGCTTCTCTACAACAGGGATGCAACACCATCAAATCAGCGAGCTTTACGCATTAAGGCAGAGTCGAAAAGACCGTTCAATTACCGAATGCTTTCCTTCGACCACCTAGGATTGGATGGGCGTCTTGGGTCCGAAACTTTCTCTTCAGACTCCCTGTCATTTGGTCTTGCTGGAGGCAATGGAAATGGGAGTCTGGAATGGAACCGAAGTGGGTCAGCCTCAGATGTTTCTCTCGACTTGTCTCTCCGTGGAGCTGACTCAGAAAGGTTACTAGAGATGATAGGTCTGCAGGAGAGTCTATCTTCTACCCCAACCCATGGCGAATCCACACGAAGCAAGCCGGAATCATCAGGCGGGATCGTCAACCTTGATCTCAAGGCGATAGGAAATCCTAAAGATTTCCTCGATTTCAGGGGTTCAGGCTGGTTACAAATGTCACAAGAAAGTCTGGGGAAAATTCATCTATTTGGTGGATTCTCCAGACTATTCTATGGTTCGTGGATCGGATTTACAACCCTTCGCCTAGAACGGGGAGAAGGATATTTTCTTCTCGATCAAAATAAAATTAGTTTTCCAGATCTTAGATTTTATGGCCCCAACGCTCTTGTTCAGGCCAGAGGAGACCTCCTTTTCCCTCATCATGAAATTGATTTCAAAGTACAAGTGAAATATATGGAACGTGTAATCAACCCCATAGCAACCGCCCTAAGTCCGCTTTTTAAGCCACTCATAGATTCCTTGGAAGTCGAGCTCTCGGGGTTGCTTGCTAACCCGCAATGGCGTTTTTCAGTCCATCCCTCAAATATTTTTGAATCCCCTACGTTTTCCCCTCGCCCAATCGGCCCGCTCGACGGAGAAGAGGATGAAGAATCTCAAGCGGGAACACCGTGAACTGATGTCGAATATCCAACATGCCGTAGGAGCTCACTGCTCTATAGCTGGCGGCCACGATAAAGCCCTCGAATTAGGAAAGGAATTGGGCTGCGAAGTTGTTCAGATTTTTACAAAGAACAATATGCAATGGTCAGCCAAAGAAATCGAACAAACAACTCTTTCCAATTTCTCACGCGCCAAGAAGAAAACCGGCATTAATCGCATCTTCGCCCACGCCGGATACCTTATCAACCTCGCTTCCGTTGACCGTGGAAATTTACAAAAATCCCAGAAGGCACTTCTTGACGAACTCGAGCGTTGCTCCCTCCTTGGACTGCCTTTCATCGTGCTCCACCCTGGCGCCCACATGGGCGCCGGGGAAAGAAAGGGTTTGGACCAGGTCGTCCAATCAATCAACTGGGTTCTTGACCGTTACGAGGGGGACACCCAAATCGCTCTTGAATCGACTGCTGGCCAAGGTACGGTACTGGGAGCCGAAACATCCCACCTCGCTTACCTTATAAAGCATTCGCAACAACCGAATCGGCTCGCCATCTGTCTCGATACCTGCCATCTCTTCGCAGCCGGATACGATGTGAGAAACAAGACTAACATCGAATCCTACCTGAAACACTTTAGGCAACATCTCTCTTGGGAAAAGGTTCTCTGTCTCCATCTCAATGACAGCAAGGGAGCCCTCGGCCAGCATCTCGATCGGCATGAAGTCCTCGGTCGCGGGCAAATCGGTTGGCCTTGTTTTGAAACCATATTAACCCACCCTGCTTTTGCCCCAATTTCTCTCTGCCTGGAAACGCCTAAGGGAAAAAACAACATCAATGATCGGGAAAGCCTCACTCAACTGAAACGTCTTAGAACGTAATAATGAAATTGCCTAAGTCAGGTCGAACTCTAGGCTAGAAGTTAGACTCAGAAATTCTCATCACTCCTTAAGGAGACAGAAATCTTGAACATAGAGGAAATCAGAAAGATTATCGACCTTATGAAAAGTTCGGACCTATCAGAGTTCGAGATCGAGGAAGATAGTTTCAAGCTTCGAATAAGTCGTCGCAAAGAGGACCAAACTAACATTCTCACAACGGGCCTCTCTCCAGCTTTCTCTGCTCCACACCACGGGTCACCGCCCCCGACCCCTCAAGAAACTTCTGGCGGTAAAATATCATCAGAAAGCGAGTCGGAGCCGGCAGGTGATTTCATTACCTCCCCAATGGTTGGGACATTCTACCTCGCTCCATCGCCTGAGAGTCCGCCATTCGTTGAAAAAGGCACTGAAGTAAATAACGAATCCGTTGTCTGTATTATAGAGGCAATGAAGGTAATGAACGAAATCCAAGCTGAAATGTCGGGAGAAATTCTGGAAGTCCTCATTGAAAATGGTCAATCGGTTGAGTTCGGCCAACCGCTCTTCAAGATCAGAAAAATCTGAATCCGAATCAGCAAAACGGAGTCGGAACCATGTTTCAAAAAATTTTAATCGCTAACCGGGGCGAGATCGCTCTGAGGATTATACGTGCTTGTAAAGAGTTAGGGATTAAAACCGTAGCCGTCTACTCCGAAGCAGATGAACAATCGTTACATGTCCAACTGGCTGACGGGGCTATCCGTATCGGATCCTCACCTAGCGGTGAAAGCTATCTAAAATCGGACCGCATTCTCAGCGCCGCCGAGATCGCAGACGTCGACGCAATCCACCCAGGCTATGGCTTCTTAGCAGAAAAAGCGGAATTCGCAGAGCAATGCGAGAGCTGCAACATTAAATTCATTGGACCTAAGTCTGAAACCATACGGTTAATGGGAGACAAAGCGCAGGCTCGTGAAACCGTGAGAAAAGCACGAGTTCCAGTCACTCAAGGGAGCGAAGGACCTGTGGAAGATGGGCAAGCTGCCCTGCGGGTTGCGAAGCAAATCGGTTTTCCTGTAATCATAAAAGCAGTCTCAGGCGGAGGAGGAAGGGGTATGCGAACGGCAAATAACACCGCAACCTTGTTAAAGGAGTTTGCCAATGCTCAAATTGAAGCAGAGAAGGCTTTTGGTGACGGGACCCTCTATGTAGAAAAATTGATCGAAAATCCCCGCCATATTGAATTTCAGATCCTCGCTGATAACCACGGGAAAGTGATCCATATGTTGGAGCGTGACTGTTCGGTCCAACGAAGACATCAAAAATTGATCGAGGAATCGCCTTCACCTTTCCTCAGCAACGATTTGCGAAAACGAATGGGACGCGCTGCAATCCGTGCTGCAGAAGCCTGTGAATATGTAAACGCAGGAACCATTGAATTTTTGGTCGACGAAAAAGGCGAGTTCTACTTCATGGAGATGAATACGCGAATCCAGGTCGAGCACGCCGTTACGGAAGAAGTCACGGGATATGATCTCATCGAGAAACAGATCCGTATCGCGGCTGGAGAGAAGCTGCAAATCGATCAGAAAGATATCAAATTCAATTGTCACGCGGTTGAGAGTCGGATCTGTGCCGAAGACCCGACCCGGGGTTTTGCCCCCTGCCCCGGAGAAATCTCCCTCTACTACCCACCGGGTGGGCTTGGGGTCAGGGTTGACTCACACGTCTATGGAGGATATATAGTTCCTCCACACTACGATAGTA
The DNA here is from genome assembly GCA_964542645.1 of uncultured Opitutales bacterium. Taxonomy (GTDB): domain Bacteria; phylum Verrucomicrobiota; class Verrucomicrobiia; order Opitutales; family UBA2987; genus Moanibacter. Next base: position 375,729 of record CAZIUG010000007.1, read on the forward strand.
TGATCAGCAAAGTTATCTCGTGCGCGAGAACCCGTGACCTTGCACTCGACCGGATGCATCGCGCCCTAGGCGAATACCTGATTAGAGGAATTAAGACTACGATTCCATTCACCATGGCCGTTATTCAAGATCCTGTTTTCAGACAGGGAGGTGCCACCACTGCCTATGTCGAAGAATTTATCGGCCGGTCCCCGAAAAACCTTTTACTTGAAACTAACCACTTGAACTAGGCCTGGTATGCCAAAGAAAAAAACCGTGTCAGCCAAAAGGGACGACGTTGGTCATATACCAACCATCAGTGAGGATTCCTCGGCTCTTGGAGAAATTAAAATCAATCATAAAGTGGTGGCGAATATCGTTCAGCTTTCGACGCTCGAAGTAGAGGGAGTTGTAGCGGTAGCGGGAAGCAATTTTGTTGATCGTATCGAAGGTATATTCCACAAAAAAGAAGCCGGAGCGGGTATCCGGGTAGAACTGGACGGGAATGATCACTACCACATCCACATCCAGGTCATCCTATCCTTCGGAGTCGAATTAGCTAAAACTGCCTTCAACATCCAGGCTACAGTGCGTGACCATGTTAAGAAGATGACCAATAAACAGGTCGCAAAGGTAGACGTAATCATTGAGGACATCAAACAGACTGAACAGCAGATAGAAAAAGAGGAAGAGACCGAGAATTGGCCTGCCGGCGAACACACTGATTAGATATCCGGCCAATTCTAACTTGTGACTTCTAGGAACCATCGATGATTCAGCAATACCTAGATAGGACCTCGTATATCCTAGAACACCTGATTGAAAGGCCCTACCTATGGATCGCATTTCTAACTATCGTCCTTCTAATCATCCTTTGGTTCCTACTATCTCGAAGAAAATCTGGACCGATTGTTGCCTTTGATAGCGCTACCGGGGATGTCAAGGTCTCAAGACAGGCAATTCAAGAACTCGCTCAAAGGACCAGCCAATCGATAGCATCGGTAGGTAAATGTCTAACTAAGATCAATACTCGAGGCGATGTTTTGAACATCGAAATGAGGATCCGTTTGATCGGCGGGAGCCGGCTTAACGACGTATCCACGGAACTTCAGACCCGACTAATCCAGGCACTGCAGGAAAATCTAGGAATCGAGCGCCTCGGGAATATTGATATCGTTGTCACGGGTTTCATAGGAGATCCCTTTTCAACGGCTCAGCCCACCGTCGAAGAAGCCTATGAATCTGACGAGGACGAGGATAGGGTGTAGCAACGATTTCTCTCCTTTCGCCAACACGAAATTCAATTGGAGGCATGTCCACCAGTCCAATTCAAGCGAAGAAAACTATTGATTCTATAAATCAAGCGCGTTTTTACGCTATATTGGATACCGGTTATGTTGCACCCGAAAAACTAGTTGGCAAATGTCGAGATCTCATCGCGGGAGGCGCTGATCTTATTCAACTCCGGGCAAAAAGAGAGTCTCGTCGGCAACGGTATGCAATCACGGAATCGCTTATCCCCATCTTCGAATCGAGTAGGATTCCTCTGGTAATTAATGATGACGTCGAACTTGCGGCTGCCTTTCCTGATCTTGGATTGCATATAGGCCAAGATGATACCCCGCCTATAATAGCGAGAGAAAGCTTGGGTCCCAATCGTATTATTGGCCTCTCTACTCACTCTCTCGAACAAGCAAAAAGAGCAATTGATCTTGGCCCCATGCTCAGCTACTTCGCTGTAGGTCCGGTTTATGCTACTCCTACCAAACCTGAATATCAGGCTGTCGGAACCAAGCTGGTTCACAAAGTAAGCAATTTGAAACCACCAACTCCCTTTTTTTGCATTGGAGGTATAAAGAGGCAAAACGTCGCACAGGTGATTGAAAGCGGCGCTGAACGAATCGTGGCCGTATCCGATGTCCTCAACGCACAGGACACAGCAGGAGCAGTGCGGGAATTTAAACGATTCTTTCTCTAAAGTGATCTTTCCCCCAGCTCTGAAACTAGACTAGCGATCTCACAGCTAAATCCCACCAGTCGCCCTCCGCCCGACAGTCGAAAGTGAACCGAACCCCTAGTTTCTCTCCGCTCTCCAAAAAATGACCAAAAACTGAATCGATCTCACGGCTAAAGATCCCACCAAGCACGAGAACGCCTCCCGGTTTAATCGCCTCAAGAAGCTCTGAGCTGTTTCGACACAAGATGTCAGATTCAATATTGGAAAGAACAAGATCTACTCTTTTCCCTTTCAGACAATCTTCCACCCCGCCCTGTTGGCATTCCACTTGTCCCTCAAGTTGATTCAAAATCAGATTCCTTGCACACACCTGAATAGCATTTGGATCGATATCAAATCCGAAAACAGACCCGAATCCTAATCGAGCAGCAGAAAGAGCGAGAATACCTGATCCGGTCCCGGCATCTATGACCGAACAATCTTTAATTTCGCCGTTGCGGGAGTCAATAAAGTCGAGCAGCCGGTAAGTACACAACCGAGTTGTCGGATGGTCACCCGTCCCGAAAGCCAAGCCTGGTTCTATAAAGATAACTGCTTCTCCGATTGGGGCATCAACTGAGTTTCTCATCCATAAGGGAATCCAATGAAGCCCGCGGCAAGACCATGGTTTGAAACTCTCTCGATATCGGTTTATCCAACTCTCTTCCTCGATCTCTTTTTTCTCTGTGATTTCAGGAAGAACGCCAAATCTAGAACGGAGCTTCCTCCAATCTTTTTCGGCCTGAGGATGGTTATCAAAGTAACCACTTAGCCTAAAGTGTGTCTCCTCTTCCATTCGCATGAGCATCCAAGGCGAATGTTCTAATCCACAAAAGTACTGCTCAAGCATATCCGCCAGATCCTCCGAGACCTGACATGAGAGCAGAATCATTCGAAAAAACGTTTCGCTTTTCTGAAGAAGCTATCGGACACCGGATGATCAGCATCCCCGCAAGCTATAGCGAAGTCCTCAAGTTTCTTTCGCTCGTCTTTGTTAAGACGCGTCGGCACTTCAATCTGAACACGTATCAGCTGATCACCTGATCGCCCATCATGGAGTCCCGGTACTCCATGTCCGCGTAAACGAAAGGTAGTGCCGCCCTGGGTGCCATTTGGAATCTTGAGAGACGCTTTGCCGTTGAGGGTTGGAACATCAATTGTCCCACCAAGCGAGGCCAACGTAAATTTGATGGGGATTTCGCAGAGAAGATCATCACCGATTCGCTCGAAAATTTCATGTTCCAATACGTGAATGATAATGTATAAATCCCCCGATTCTCCTCCCGCTAATCCTGCCTCCCCATTCCCTCGAGATCGAAGCCGTGTCCCAGTATCTGCCCCTGGAGGAATCCTCACATTGATTTTACTCGTTTTTGTCATTCTTCCTTCACCTCGACATGTGCCGCAAGGATTCTGAATTACGACTCCATTCCCCTCGCAAGCAGGACACAATTGGCGAACGCTGAAGAAGCCTCTCTGGGAAGTAACCTGGCCCTGGCCTCCACACATTGTGCAAGTCGTCTTCTGCGAGCCTGGCTCAGCTCCATCCCCATCACATCGCTCACAGGTAGCCGCTCTGCGAAAGGAGATCTGCTTTTCAACACCCTTCGCTGCCTCTGACAATTCGATCTCAAGATCGTATCTCAAATCGGCTCCACTACGGCTACCTCCATGGCCCCCCCCACGACTGCCGCCAAAAAACTCTTCGAAAATTCCTCCACCACTGCCGCTAAAAACCTCCTTGAAAAGATCAAAGGGATCATGGAATCCCCCAGATCCAGAGCCTCTCCCAGCACCTGCAGACTGGAATGCAGCATGTCCGTATCGATCGTAGGCAGCCCTCTTTTCTGAATCCTTGAGCACTTCGTATGCTTCGGAGACCTTTTTAAACATTTCTTCTGCTGCGACGTCACCCGCATTTTTGTCCGGATGGTACTTCATAGCCATCTTCCGATAGGCCTTCTTAAGTTCATCCGCCGACGTGTCCTTCGAAACGCCCAGGAGTTCGTAATAGTCTTCCTTAGCCACGGCTCATCAAATTCACTTAGTTATAAGATCGATCAAAGGCGATGGAATCTCTACGTCGGATCGACGACATCCTTTTCCTTGGGTTCGACCTTTTCCTTTTCGCAGGGCATACCGCTCGACACAACAACAGTAGCCGCACGCAACAACCGATCATGCAACCTATAGCCCAACCTTGTCACAGCCAAGATCTTTCCCTCCTCGATCAAACCGCTCGGTTGCTGGGAGACGGCTTCATGCGAATTGGGGTCGAACACTTCGCCGTCTGGATCAATCTCAGTAACACCGTGCTGCTCCATAGCTGTCTTAAACTGGGCACGTACCATTTCAAACCCTTCTACAACCGATGCCGCTTCAGGCCTACTCCGCGCCGCTTCCAATCCGATGTTGAAGCTATCTAAAACACTAAGGAGATCTTCGATAAATCCAGCTGGTCCGTACTTTCTCAATTCCTCTTTCTCTCTAAGTGTTCGCTTCCGGAAGTTTTCCTGTTCCGCAACCGCTCGCAAATAACGATCGTGGCTCTCTCCGGCCTGTGCTACCGCTTGATCGAGTTGCTTTAAAAGTTCCCCATGTGTGTCTACTTCCGACGTTGCTGCATCTTCGACATTTTCATCTGCTGCCTCTGCCTGACCCGAACTGTCGATCTTCCCATCTGACTCCGCCGCAAACTTCGTTTCTTCCATATCACCATTCGAAGTGGATTCTGTTAGCGGACTTTCCCCCTTTCGCTTTCCCTTAGACTTTTTTCCTCTCGCCATTTCTTACACCTATCAATCCTTGAAAATGCGAAACTAACTACGTAAATTATTCTACTCTAAATAAGCCAACCTATGACACTATGCTCAATTTTGGTTCTCCATCCGTTCGGCCCTGATCTACTAACAGATTTCCGCACCGAAGCAGGAAGCCCAATCTATTTCTGGAGGATAACCAACCGATAATAGCGTTTTACTTATTCTTGATGGAATCAATCACATTTTTAATGGAGCTTCCGGTTTCCTCTACACCCTCTATCAAGCTCCTTGCGCCCTCTTCAAACGTCTCAACCGGAACTGCCAGGATACTCCCTGCTAGATCGCGGTAAGTCTCCATTTCCATCACGGAATAGGCAATCGGCCCAAGTAAACTGGCCAGACCAGACCGGGCCAACTCGCGGGTAAGCGGCCCCATGATTTGCTTCACATCGCGCACATTTTTGAGTTCCAAGACTATATCTGTTTCAATCTGACGAACGCGGGGACTGCTTCGAAAAAAATCACCGATTTTCAAGCTTCGGAGTCGCAACGAGAATCTTTCGATGAGAAATTCTCTGGGTTCCTTCTCTTCGCCCTCCCCTAGATTCACACTCGCCCCGGCTCCTCGAAGTGAATCGAGAAATTGAACTACGTTGATCTCGTTCTGTGCAGTCTTGATGTAACCAAACTCACTGATATCGAGAACCAATTCCTTGATCAATATTTTATTGCGAAGGAAAGCGGAGGGCACGATATCAACCCTCATTTCTTTAATGGCAATAAACTCAGGGCTGGGAAAATTCTCCGGATTCTCTAGCCGGGCCCTTGCCAGACGGACTTCGCCGGAAAACAATTTTAATTCGAACCCGTCAAAGTCGGCTCGGAAACCGGTCATGTCCTCCACTCTATCTTCTATCAGAACGGGCAAAAAATGCAGTATTGCCCAACCAACTCCTAGCCCTAACAGAAGCAAGATGACAAGGATTGTCGTCAGGCAGCTAAATACTTTACCAACCAATTTGAATAACATAGGACAAATCCTAACAGAACTGATCGGTTATCAGAATCCGAGTGTCTTCCAAAGTTTGGAAGGTGAAGGAATTCGAGTAGGGTAATAGTATACTGTCTCCAACCTGCAGGGTTGCACCCGATTCCAAATCCTTTAGGCCCCCCCTCACTATATGCAATAGCCTTGGTTGTTCAAAGGACTGGAAGTTAAATTTTTCCTCCGCTTCGCAAGCATCATATTTGGTCACTCTGAACTCGACAGTTTCAGCCATTATTTGAAACCCCTCCGCCGAGCGTAGAGGTAACGGCTCATAATCTGAAAAGTCGATACACTTCAAAGATTCATCCAAGTAAAGAGTTCTTGGCTTCCCGTCGAGACCAATTCTCCCCCAGTCATGAACCCGATAGGTAGTATCCGAATTCTGCTGGATCTCAAGAATAAGATTACCCGCATCAACCGCATGCAACCGTCCGCTTGGGACAAACATTGAATCACCCCCATTCACGGCAATTCTGTGAACCACCGTCTCTAACCCTTTGCGCCGTAGAGCTTCTTCGAACGCCCCTCGGCTCACACCAGACTTAAGCCCCACAAACAGTGCCGCACTCTCCTCAGCCTCGTGAATGTACCACATTTCTGTCTTGGCTTGGCCTCCCAACAATCGGGCCATTTCTTCCGGCGGATGCACTTGTAAACTCAGTCTTTGAGCACAATCGAGCCACTTTACTAGTATTGGAAAGGGTTCTCCCACTTTGTATCTCGGGCCCATTATCTCTTCTCCGTGCACCAGTAACACTTCCTGGAAGGTCATACCCTCCCACCTCCCGGCCGCGATCCTTGATTGTGCCTCACTCCGATCAACTACCTCCCAACTCTCCCCAATTCTTTTTCCCGGGGGAAGGATTCTGCCCAACTTGGATCCAATTCTGGTTCCTCCCCAAACCCGCTCTTGATAAATAGGGTTAAAAGCTATAAAATTCATTGAGAATTTAATTAAAGTAGAGCTATTCCTGAAACTTTGGGAATCGGTTTAGAGGGTCCAATTAAAATGTGTAAAACTGTCCACTGTTGCCCGTCATGAGGCAAGTGAAGTCACGGGTCGCTAGGCGCCTTTCTGATTCGATTGTTATGTGGATGTTCAAGCCGGTCCATATGAATACTGGCCGTTTAGCACATCGCATCGTGCTGCCATAAAAGGAAAATTCAACGTCAATTTTGCGATCCTCAATTTTGCAATCTCTAATCTAATGGCCAAAAAACCGGCTGAAAAAACACAGACGCTGCCTACCTTTAACCCGAAGGATGGACGATCTAAGCCTCTTCTGGGGATTATTTTCCTGGGCCTCGCTATCTTGATTCTGGTCTCAGTCTGGGATTACGCCCCAGAGCAAAGCTCCCGTATTACAACCGAACGCGGTGGCGAAAACCTTGTCGGTCGCTTTGGCGCCGAGTTTGGTTTCTACTCATTCCTGACCTTCGGAATCGGAACCTGGCTTATTCCGGGTTACCTCCTTTGGATTGGTTATATGTACTTCTTTGCCCTCTCTCATAAACTCAGAATTTCCAAGATTCTTGTTCTCCTCCTTTGTCTAGTTTCCGCATCCGCCCTCACCACCATGCTTCAGGTCAAAGCGATCAGAACGGAAATTGATAGTGATTTTTATCCAGCAGGATACGGTGGTTTTGTAGGCGATTGGGTATATGATGATGTTCTCAGAAACCTCCTGGGTGTTTTTGGCGGCACCTTTGTACTAGCGGCTGTATTTATTATCGGCTCAGTCGCAATGTTTCACGATAATATCGGCCGTATCGGGCTAAAAGTGAAATGGGAAAAATGGAAGATGGATCGAGCAGCCAAAGCGGGGAAGGGAAAGGCAGCCGGGAAACCTAAATTCAGCCTTTTCTTAACTAAACTCATCCCGTCAATAAAGTTACTAGAAAACCTCAAGCCCACTCGGTCCTCGCCGAGAAAAGCTACAAATATTCCCATCCCAACAAAAACCACGGGCGATTTGGACGATATATTGGACAATGTTGAGCCATCCATCAGTACGGACCACCCCACACAACCGCCCCGTTCAGATTCGACAACGAGCCCTACCACTTCCGAACCCCCGTCCCATTCTGAATCCTCACAACCTTTCCCCTCCAAGTCTCTCAAGATAATAGCTAGCGAGCAGACGAAAAAGTCGCAAAGCTCCTTTCCGGTTAAGAAGGGAGATTATGTGATGCCTCCACTTTCAATACTCCAAACGATTGAGCCAATCTCGCAAGATCCGAGCCTTGAGGATCACGAAGGTACAGCTGAGGCTCTTTTCCAAACGTTGGACGAATTTGGCGTCAAGGTGACCATGGGTGAGGTCCACACGGGCCCGGTCATTACTCGCTTCGATATCCATCCGGCAGCAGGTGTCCGGGTCGAGAAAATCGTCAATCTAGACAAAAATTTAGCCATGGGCCTCAAGGCGACTTCTGTCCGCATTCTTGCCCCAGTTCCGGGAAAGGGATGTGTTGGAATCGAAGTTCCGAACAGATACCCGACAACTGTTTCGGTCCGAGAAATTTTGGAATCTGCGGATTGGATCGATGGCGAAGCGGCGATTCCGATCGCATTGGGTCGGGAAGTGAGCGGCCGACCTCTTATCGCTGACCTAAACAAAATGCCGCATCTTCTCATTGCCGGTGCCACTGGTTCGGGCAAAACTATCTGTATTAATGCTGTAATAACCTCTCTTATTTACCATTTCAGTCCAGAAGACCTTCGCTTCGTTATGGTCGATCCGAAAATCGTGGAGATGCAGATATTCAATGATATACCCCATATGTTGATTCCGGTCGTAACTGATCCTAAAAAAGTACCGGGAGCTCTTAGATATCTCCTCACCGAAATGGATAAGCGCTATAAGATCTTTGCCAAATCCGGTGTTCGAAACATCGCAGGCTTTAATGCTATCCGGACAACGCGGAGCAAAGGAGAGGAAAAAGCTGCGGAAGAAAAGGAATTCGAGGCAGATCTTTCACCGGAAGAACGGGCTGCAGTTAGCACCATCGAAGTCCCCCGAGACGAAGAAATCGAGATCCCGGATCGACTTCCATATATCGTCTGCATAATAGATGAACTGGCCGATCTTATGATGGTGGCCCCTGCCGAAATAGAGACCTGCGTGGCACGTCTCGCCCAACTCGCCCGTGCCGCCGGCATTCACCTGGTTATCGCGACTCAACGCCCATCAGTGAATGTCATAACGGGAGTCATCAAAGCTAATCTACCCAGTAGAATAGCATTTAAGGTCGCTTCCAAAGTCGACAGTCGTACAATACTGGACGCCATGGGAGCCGACCATCTAATAGGGAGGGGTGATCTTCTTTTCCTTCCTCCCGAGTCTTCTGTTCTAATCCGAGCCCAAGGTGCTTTTGTCTCCGACGAAGAGATCAAGAAACTAGTTGAGTATCTCAAACAAGAGGGCACTCCCAATTACGACGAGCAATTTCAACATTCCGTAGAAACCGGGGAAGTTCCTGAGGAGAGTGAGGATTTTGAAAATGGCGATGACGACGATCTACTTCCGGATGCTATAGAAGTCTTGAAGTCCTCCAAGAGAGCCTCAACCTCTATGCTGCAAAGAAGATTGCGAATCGGGTATAATCGCGCCGCACGAATTATGGAAATGCTCGAAATGAGAGGTGTTGTCGGACCGGAGAATGGAGCCCAGCCTCGCGAAATACTAAAGGACCTTGATAACCTCTAACTACCGCCATGCAAAATATAGGAGAAAAGCTGGAAGAAGCTCGAAAAAGACAAGGGATCTCGATACGAGAGGCATCCGATGTAACAAAGATCAGGAGCGATTACCTCCTCGCTTTTGAAAACAACTCATTGGAAATCTCTCTTCCGGATGTCTATATTCGAGGATTCCTTAGGAATTATTCAACTTTCCTAAAGTTGGATGCGGGGCAAATCATTACCGATTTTGATGCCCTTGGGTTAAGTCAAGGAAAGGAGCCGCAAAAAAATCTCCATGATCTCCTTGGCCGTATGGACCTACCCGAAGCTAGCGCAGGGTCTAGTTCCTCTGATAATAAGGATGCTGAATCACCCCCTAAGACACAATCCCCCACGAATAGAACTCTGTACTACAAAGTCGCTCTGATTTCGGGCTGTGTCTTGATTGTCATTCTTCTCATCGCCCTACTGGTCAACCTCGTACTATCGCAAAAGGGGCCGGAAATTAATCCTGAATTACAGCATTCGGCAATATCGAACGGAACCGATCCAACTAATCCGCCTGAAGCCGATGCCCAAGGAGTGGATCAGGAGGAAATCACTCTTATAGCATTGGACGATGTTAATGTGGTGGTCCGTCAAAAACTCGACAATAAAGAACTCTTCAGCGGTTCAATTCAAAAGGGAGAACCCATAACTGTCATCAAATACGGACCCGTTCGGATCAGTTTCCTCGAAGGAGATAATCTCATCGTAGAAAAAGGCGGGCAAAAATTCAGTATGGGAAAGTCCGGCCCTGGAACACGAAGCCTAGATTAGCGGTTCAACAAGTTACACCCGAAAAAGATCAATCAACTCCGAAAGAGGACAGTTTCAGCTACTAGGCTATTCCTCGAACATCTGCATGAATCGGCGACGGCGGACCCCAACTGGAGGACCAAGGATTTCTCCATAAAGAAAGGCATACTTCAAAGCACGAGAATTGCCTCCCATACGACGAAGGACCTTCTTTAATTCCTTCGATCGGTCGGAGCCAACACCAACTCCACGTCCATAGGCATCATTCTTGGATCTTCTCTGGTCCGGGTTCGATAGTTTTCTTATCGGCTTTTCGAGCTCGAGCTGTTCATGGAACTTTTTTAACTCCTCCGTCTGCTCCGCCATCCTCGCCCGGGCTTCCGCAAGATCCGGTATCGACATGTATTCCCTGGTCGGTGATTGAAAAACCTCATCTTCACTTTGAACAGGAGTACGTAGTTCCTCACGAGGCACCTCCGAATCTTGTACCTCGTACTGACGTTGCCGCTCGGCAATTCTCCTCCCGATCTCCTCTTGAACGTCCCTGGTACGCTTTGCAACATCAGGAAGACCCGGTGCTTGCTCAGCATCTTCATCACCAGACCTCCGGCTAAAGAGACGGCTTAGAAAATAGATGAGGAGGAAGATGACCGGAGCGATCCAGTCCAGGTTAAATCTATCCACGGCTACGACTAATTTAACTGAATTAGGCCAAAATGAAAACTATCTTTATTGCTGCTCTCCATCTTCATCACCGGGCTTTGCGATAGAACCTCTCATCTCAGTATCAGACTGGATATTCATCATCCGATAATAGTCCATCACGCCAAGATTACCGGACTTTAAAGCACCAGCCATTGCAAGCGGTACCTGAGCTTGCGCTTCAACCAAATTTGCCTCCATTTCTGCAATCTTAGCCTTATTCTCTTGTTCCAAAGCCACGGCTGCTGCTCGCCGGATTTCTGCTTGGGCTTGGGCCATGTTCTTGTTCGCTTCCGCCTGCGCTTCTTGCAATTTGGCCCCGACATTCTCGCCAACATCCACATCCGCGATATCAATGGATAAAATTTCAAAAGCGGTACCCGTATCAAGACCGCGATCCAGGACGTTTTTCGAAATTGAATCCGGATTCTCCAGCACCCATTTGTAACTGTCCGCCGAACCGATCGTAGTCACAATGCCCTCGCCAACACGAGCAATTATAGTTTCCTCTTGGGCGCTCCCAACATAGCGATCAAGATTGCTCCGCACTGTGACACGGGCTCGCGCCCTCACCTGAATACCGTCTTTCGCCACCCCATCTATAGTCACGCGGGAACCAGAAGTCCCATCGGGACAATCAATTACTTTGGGATTAATGGAAGTGCGCACTGCCTCGATAACCGACTTCGTGGTTCCTTTCGTCGCCAGGTCAATAGCACAGGCTCGATCCCATTCGAGTTCAATTCCTGCCTTCAAGGCATTGATCAACGACTGGGTTGTCTGCCCGACGTCACCACCTGCCATGAAGTGTTGCTCGAACTGATTGATTGGTATCGCGACTCCAGCCTTCACCGCATTAATCCGGGCATCTACAATTAATGCGTAAGGATTCTTTCTCAATCGCATCGCCACCAGAGTTCCAAATCCAACGTAAGCCCCTGACAGCCAAGCTCTTAACCATACGTTAAAAAACGAAATAATGATGAACGCAAGAATCAGAATAAAGATGCCGATAACGATCGACATAATCTGTGGAATCGTGACTGCTAGAATAGGAGTGTTCATGCTCTGATTATTTCGCTAGATGGTGAAGATTAGCGGACAGGAGCATTCCGAATCAAAAGCTCTTAATTGCCCAATCCAAAGGCTAGAGTGTCCCGCTCCTTCACCGTTGTCAAGGGTTGCCAATAGTCAAAGATTTTGGGTTATTTAACCCAAACGGGGTGGAGCCACCCAGGGCCTTTCGACAGATTCCTAGATTTTACCTACAATCAGTCGAAAATTATCTTGGCTTATGACTTCAATCGTAGCTCCTTTTTCTAGGAGTCCGTTCTGAGAAAAAGCTTCGTAATAAGTCCCGTCTACCTCCACCATCCCAGTTGGGTTCAGCCGGGTTTGCGCACGACCTTCTTTGCCAATTATCTCCTGCCCTGCCTGTACCTTGACGCTGGTCTCTTTCAATGAAGACTTGAGAAAGAAGCGCTGCCCGAAAGTGCTCTTGGAGAGTATCTTTAGCTCGAGAAGGAACATTAGTAGCGAAAGTACTACAGAGACTGTGAAAGTCACAACCGCTGCCATTGGCCCGATTTCTGTATAGGCAAAACTACAGGCAGCAACGAGCACGAGTAACGCTGCGATTGCGAGAAAGCCACCCGGAACAAAAATTTCGAAAAAAAACAGAAGTAGAGCAACTGCGATCAGCGTAACTACGATACTCATCAATCCACCTTTTCTACAAGTAGGGCAAAACTTCTGTGCCCCACCACTTTAACTGAATTCCCACGGTTCAAAGTCCCCACTCCAAGCGTAGCTTGATAGCGCGTGCCTTCAATTTCGACTTCACCCGCCGGATGAAGGTCAGTCGCCGCAATTCCAGCTGCCCCAATCTCAGGAAGAGTACCCCTACCTCTTAAACTGCTCCCACCTCCCGCCGTTACCGGGTCGGCCGCAGCCACCTGTCCAGAGAGAACAATAGAATCAAAGATCCAAGTTCTAGGTAAGAATCGCCACAAAACAAACCCAGCCGTAACAGTAACTAACAAACTCAGCAATAGCTCATAGACCGGCTGCCACAAAACCTTCAGATCCAACTCAAAACTCCTTCCTCCCCCAGTTGGCCAAATATCAGCCAAGGACCAGACCAAAGAGCCAAAAACGAGAAGGATCCCCGCAAGAGCAGGGAACACGGTTCCTGGGATAAGGAAGAGTTCGACTCCTATCAAAACAATTCCAAGAAGGAAAAAAAGTACCGCCTCATGCCCCGCTAGGCCGGCCACATAATTACTTGCAAACACAATCAGCAATAAGATGACTCCTACTCCACCAAAGATACCAAATCCCGGAGTTTTAAATTCGACCAAAAGACAAAGAAACCCAATTCCCATTAGAAGCGGAGAAACCATGGCCATGTATTGGGCCAGGGTTTCGGACCAAGTAATTTCAAATTCTTTTATCTTGAAGTTTCCTACTCCGAATCGATCTTCCAGGACCTCCTCAAGAGTCTCTTTAATCCCAGCCCCAAGCAGTGCCCGTGGCGGATCCCCGTATTCTGCTAGAGCCTCGGAAGCTGTTAAGGAGAGAAGTTCTCCCTCCGGTTTGATTACCTCCCCTTCAATCTCAAGGACATAATCGGCGCTCATCATAGCCCTGATTACCTTTGCACGATAAGGGTCCGTCTCGTTGTAGTTCCGTACCTTTGCCATAATCGCGCTCTCGAATTTCTGGCGCAGTGTATCAGGAACTTCCTGGCCCGTTGCAAATATCGGTGCAGCAGCACCGATTTGACTCTTGGGCGCAAAGTAAATGTGATCCGTCGAGGCTGCGATAAAAGCGCCCGCAGAAAATGCGTCGACGTTGACAAAAGTCAGAGTTTCACCCTCAAATCGGTCCAAGATTTCCATGACCTCAAGCATCACATCTGATTCGCCCCCAGGCGTATGCATATCGAGGAAAACAACATCGATTTCGTTTTCTATCGCCTCTTTTAGGCCGCGCCTTACGATATAGAGCGTAGGTTTGCCAATTGCTTCTTGAATCGGGATTACGTAAATGGCCTTGGGGTCGCTGGACTCCAGTACCGGCTGCATTGCTCTCACACCAGTAATTGATCTCCCAACTTCACTATCTTGAGTCACTGCATCGTCACCAAGTTTCACCTCAGCTTCTTCCTGAGAAGCCGGAAGAGATTCTTCAGATGACTCCAACAGCTTCTCCAAGGGCAAGGCACCCAGTTCCTCAACTACGGGAGAATCAGTTTTCAGCTCCTTCTCCTTGATACCTGCGTCGCTTCTACCTGATTGTTTGATTAAAACTAAGTCGGACTTCTTCTTAATATCGTTGCCTGGAAAATCTTTACCGTTAGCCGCTTCTCCAGGAAAAAAGAGGCATGCGATTAGAAAGAACACACTCCATCCAGAGTAAACCTGACTGCTAGAATTAGTACCCATCATTCTCTGACAAACAGAGGATGATGCTTACGGATCAATAACGCAAGCCTCCGTCATCAACCAAACTCCTCAATTTTTAGCCACTCCTATGTATTTAATATTCCCCCTGGCAGGGCCCCTGTAACAGCTTCCGCCCCCTAATTAAACATTACTCTTGGCTTAGTTCGAAATGGTGAGAAGATGGTGAGCCAAGCTTTTTCAAACGGTACTATTGCCTAATCCTGTGTCCAGGAATGTTGCGAACCCAAAAATCCGACAGATCTCCACCCTTGGACTCAGAAGAGTTGAAGGAGGGTCTGCGAAGTAGAGCCAAAAGTCTTGGTTTCGAGGTATGCGGTATCGCTCCGGTCGACGCGCCACTCCGTCGTGATTTTTATCTGAAATGGATCGCGGAGGGGAAACAAGCGGATATGGAGTGGATGCATCGCAACAACAACCGTAGGCTCCATCCGACCAATGTTCTGCCTGGTGCAAGGTCTATTATCTGTGTGGGGCTTAACTACTATCAACCTCAACCAACCAGGAGAGGCCGGATTGCTAAATACGCCCTTGGCGAAGATTATCATGATCTCATGATCCAACGCCTCAAGGCCCTCTGTCGTTGGCTCCAACAGAAAGGAGGCATCAATAAACCGTACGTCGATACGGGCCCGGTCCTGGAAAAATCAATTGCTGTGCAAGCTGGCCTTGGTTGGCAAGCTAAGAGTACGATGCTCCTCAATTCGACTTTTGGCACTTGGCTCTTACTTGGCGAAATCTTCACCACTCTCGAAATTCCCCCAGATCGCCCTCAAAATGATCACTGCGGAAAGTGTACTGCCTGTATTGATGCCTGTCCTACAGGAGCCATCACCGCACCTTACCAACTCGACCCAAGGAAATGTATATCTTACCTGACCATTGAGCACAAAGGGTCTATCCCATATCCCTACCGTGCTGCCATCGGTGACCGCGTTTTTGGTTGCGACGACTGTCTAGACGTTTGTCCTTGGAACCGTTGGGCCCGCATAACTCAAGAAGCTAAACTTCAAAGTCGACACTACCCTGACCTTCGAGAAATGCTTGCTTGGGGAGATGGTGAATTCAGACGTTTCTTTCGTAAAACTCCTGTTATGAGGCTAGGACGTGTCCGGTGGATTCGCAATGTTTGTATCGTGCTCGGTAATATCGGGACCAATGCCGATCTCGCCGCTCTTCAAAGTTGTGCCCAGGATCCGGAGCCTCTCATCGCTGAACACGCCACCTGGGCAATAGGTAGAATCGAAGACAAAGACCGCCAATCTGAGCCACTAAGAGCGGCAAAGAGCAGTACCCCGTAACCCTAACGAAAGGTCTCTTCCATCCACAGATCATGCTTCCATTCGAATAGGCTACAAACTCTCTAATAGAAAAGCCCAATGACAGCCCAGGGTAAACAGTATCACCTCCAGTTGAATCGCAGTCTTGTCGAAGGAGCCGAGTACGTCTTGCTTCCCGGCGATCCCAGTCGCGTGGCTAAAACCGCGCTCTATATCGACCCAAACGCCCGTCAACTTAGTTCGCACCGAGAGTACACCACCTATCTTGGAAAACTCAAGAACCGCAATTTTCTTGTCTGCTCTACTGGTATCGGTGGACCTGGGACTGCCATCGCCCTTGAAGAACTGGCGGCTATCGGCCTAAAGTATTTCGTGAGAATTGGAACCGCCGGAGCTATTCAACCCTATATTAATGTGCCCTCACTGATCATTTCTACTGGCGCAGTTCGGCTAGAAGGAACCTCCACACACTATGCCCCAATTGAGTATCCTGCAGTTGCCGATTTCGAACTCACTACTGCGATTGTCCAAGCCGCACGTGAGTTACATCTTGAACACCACATCGGGATAACCGCCTCATCCGACTCTTTTTACCCGGGACAGGAACGCTACGATTCTTTCTCTCAGTACGTTATTCGGCGTTTCAAAGGTTCCTTTCAGGAGTGGCAGCAGTTAAACGTGCTCAACTACGAAATGGAAGCTGCTACCCTTTTCACTGTAATTCGTACATTTGGTTTACAGGCCGCCTGTGTCTGTTCCTCCATTGTCAATCGAAACTCCGCAGAACATGTCGACCAAGACATCCTGGAAATAGCCGAAAGAAATCTTGCTAAAGCAGCTAAGAAAGCACTTGCAATCCATATGGAAGAACAAAATCCATAGCAATCTACACCTACGGATATTTTGAACTAGTCTTCACTCTCCCAAGCCCGGAGGTAATAGTCATAAACCCGAGGAGAGGTAATTGTGCTGACATCTAAGTGATTAGAAGTCAGTTGTCGTTTCCCAAAATGCCGGGAGGCTCGCATCAATTCCGTAGTCATATAACGGGTCTCTACGGAGAGCGACTCGATATTCTGGAACCGGTTTTGCAACCGCTCCCGAGTCCAGCGTTCAGGGTGGCCCCCGATCCACCATCCCCACTCTCCGAAACTGGGAACATTCTCACGATAGGGAAGGACAGTGAAGCCAGCTCCTTCCATAGTGCGCCCAATGCACAGGAATGCTTCCCGAGTGTGTACCGGAGAAGAAGACTGCTGGACGAAGAGTCCATCCTTGGCAAGTTTGCTCTTGAGCAGCTGATAAAATTGCAAGCTGTAAAGCTTGGCCAATTCCGGCGAGTTGGGATCGGGGAAATCAAGTATCACGACATCGAACCGGCCAGGAATCTGTTCGATATATTTTGCAGCATCTGCATTGAGAATATGGATTTCTGCTACAGTCCCAATTCTACCCTCCCGTGGAAAATTACGATTGAGCACGTCGATTTTTTCCTTGCCGATGTCGATAAGAGCCCGATTTTTAATCACTTGGGTTCGTGCATCGCTGAGGCTATGTTCGTTTAATGCAGTGAAGTAGGAATTATCTGATGCTAGATCAGTTATCATCGGATCGATATCCACCAGGAGGACAGATTCTACATCCCCGTATTTCAGAATCTCGCGGATAGCGAGCCCGTCCCCCCCGCCTAAGACAAGGACTTTGCGACGGCGTTGAACAAGTTCCATTGCAGGATGTACCAACATTTCATGGTAAATATGCTCGTCTGTAGAGTTGAACTGCAAACGCCCGTTAATATAGCAGGAGATCTCGCCCTGGGAACTCTCCGTCAGTACAATATGCTGGTATTTCGAAGTTCCGGAGAAAACGATGCGATCGATAAAGAGATATTGCTCAGCGTAGGAAGTCCAATCCCCAGCCCGGGTAAAAGCAAACCCCAATGCGGTTACGCTTACCAAGCCCGCCACTAGAACTCCAGGGAAGAAAACCAACATCCGCCGGAAGTAAAACAACCCGAGAAAAGCGACGCCAGTGGTAAAAAACGAAAGGACAAATGCTGCCTCGACCATGGTAAAAAAGTGCGGAAGGATAAATATCCAAACGAGCGCCCCGCAGAGAGACCCTATGTAATCCATCTTCAAAATCCGTCCTAGATTGATCCTGAGATCTTCACTGTAGTTCTCATTTATGCGCGTGATAAGTGGGATCTCGAATCCAATGAGCAACCCTATGGCACTTATAAAGAAATACTGAACTAGGACGAAATGGCTCGTAAAGTGACTGTAAGCGAAGAGGAGAGCAATCGGACCAAAGCCACCCAGAAATCCCAGGAGAAGTTCACTGAGGAGAAGTTTATCAATTAGCCCGCGATCCTTGACATATTTCTGCACATCTGCACCAACTCCCATAAAGAAGAGCATCACTCCGATTATAATAGCCCATTGCCTTGCGCTGTTGCCCAGAAGATCTGATGCGGTCTTACTGAAAGTATACTCGTATGCAAGCCCACACCCTCCCATGGCAAACATACTGAATCCAAGGATAAGACTTTCTTTCCCTCGCTTTGGCATTGATTTTTCAGTTTCCATAGGAATGGCTACGATTAAATTTTAGGTGTGGACCTGGAGCCTATCGAAGTTCCGAGTTCTTCTTGGCCATAAAATTAATAACACTCTTTCATCTAACCACTGGCAAGGAATCTGTCAGCCGAAGACTACCATAGATAAAAATCTCCAATTATCACGTACCCAACGCGCTTGCCCGCGGAAAATATCAGGTTATTGTAGCCAGATGCAATCGGTTCGAAATTGGCTTTTTTCAAAAAAGGCCGACTTGCTCCTTCTATTCCTTCCGGTTTGGTTGACCTGGGGATTCTGTTTTGTTGCGCCCCAGAGTTGGCTTTCAGCGGCAATTCCGATCTGGGTATTTGTAGTTTTCGTTCTTGGCATCGACGTTAGTCATGTTTGGAGCACGATCTTTCGTACCTACTTAGACCGAGAAGAATTCCGTCGCCATCGGAGCCTCTTACTCTATTCCCCTCTAGTTTGCTTTACAATCTGTTTTTTAATTGCGGCAATCTCCCAGCTGTGGTTCTGGCGTATTCTTACTTATGTTGCTATTTTTCACTTTGTTCGCCAGCAATTTGGTTTTATGAGGCTCTACGCGACGCGTCGGCGTGAATCCTCTACTTTCAAGTACTTGAACGATTCATGGATGATCTATTTTTCCATGCTCTACCCCATCGTTTACTGGCACTTAATCTCGGATAGATATTTCTCCTGGTTTGTTGACGGAGGTTTCTTAACTTTCGAGCTTTTTTCAATAGACCGGCAATCTGTGCAATGGATTCTTGACCACCTCGGCAATAGCTTCTATTGGTTGCTATTCCTGTGTTGGTTCATTGAGGAAGTCGTCATCCACAAGCGCACAGGAATCGCGATGCCATGGGGCAAGATCGCTTGGATGCTGACAACTGCCTTCAACTGGTATCTAGGAATCGTCTACTTCAATAGCGACCTTGCCTTTACCGTTACCAATGTGGTGGCCCATGGGATCCCCTATATCGTCCTGGTTTTATTCTACGTGGAGCGAAAAAAAGTAATTAAACAACCGAGCCGGTTCTCTAGCAATGATCAGTTCACCCGGAATTTCTGGATTCGATCGGCCGGGATGATCACTTTAATTCTAGTCTTCGCAACCTTTGAGGAGTTCCTCTGGGATATGCTTCTCTATAGGGACTATTCCAAATTCTTTGAGACCATTTTAAAGTATCCAATAGCAGTATTGGACAATTCAATCACCCAAGCCCTTGCCCTGGCACTACTTTCTGTCCCCCAGGCCACTCACTATATTGTCGATGGATTTATCTGGAAACGTAGCCAAAAAAATCCCGATCTTAAGGCTATTCTCTCTTGAACAAACGAAGACGAAGAGATGAATCGTCGCCGTTTCATTCGATTATCTAGTGGTGCCTTTCTTGCCGGGCTTACCGGAGGCTGCGGCGGCCAGAGTTCGGAAGACAATCAATATGAAATCAAGGTGATTTCGGATAGGTTGCAGGCACATCAACTCTTCCAGGGGAATGTTTTGCCACTGGATGATGTTATCGACACCGATACAATCATTGTAGGAGGTGGAATCGCGGGACTCGCAGCCGCGGCTCACCTTGGAGCTAGGGATTACCATCTCTTCGAATTGTCAGATCGCTGGGGCGGCTCCTCTTCCAGCCAAAAGCATGGCAGAGAGGAATTTTCCCAGGGGGCCCACTACGAACTTGCCTATCCTGATTATTATGGAGCTGAAGCTCTCGGTCTACTGGAACGGCTTAATGTCATTGTATTCGATGGTATACGTAGGATGTGGGATTTCCGTGAAAAGCAGTATCTTATCCCGCAGGCAATTGAGAGCATTTGTTTTGATCGGGGTAAGCCACGGGAAGGTGTCATGCCAGAAGGAAACGGAATCGAGGATCGGTTTCTCGACTTCCTACAGCCCTATTTGGGCCGTATGCCTCTTCCTACACGTCTAATTGAAAAGGAAAACCGTAGGCTCAACAAAATGACTTTTCATGAATACATCCGAGCGGAATCGGAACTGCCGGAACCCCTCAAACGTGCAATTGATTATCAAATGCTTGATGACTATGGATCAACCGGAGACCAAATCTCTGCTCTGGCTGGGGTGCACTACTACACTTGTCGGCCCTATTATTCTCAGAAGGTGGAACTTTTTTCCCCTCCCCAAGGCAACGCTTATTTTGTCCAAAAATTGCTCGATGTACTGCCGCCGGAACAGATTCATCTCCATCACATGGTAAGAAATATTACAGTAGAGAAACGGAGGGTTGAAGTTGAAGTCTCGGACTTTGCGATTGGGAGGAGACGCCGAATTCGGTGCCAAAACGTGATCTTTGCGGGACATAAGCTGGGCTTAAAATATATCCTTCCGGAACTCTATTCTTTCTTTAATAAGGTAAGCTACGCTCCATGGGTCGTTTTAAATTTCGTCCTCAGTGATCACCATCGGGACAGATCTTTCTGGCAGAACGAGTGGCTTGGTAAGGAAACAGATTTCCTCGGATTCGTAGATTCAGATGCCCAGTACAACCCAAACCCGAAGAAACGCGTTCTCACCGCCTATTTCTGCCTCCCCGAGGATCAACGTTGGCGACTGACGTCCTTGGAAGATCCGGCCGAAGCCAAGCGATGGGCATCCCGCGCTATGATACTGCTCAACAAAATGTTTAGTCACCCCATCGACGACCTCGTTGAGGTTATCTACATTAAAGCAATGGGGCACGCAATGCCAATTCCCAAACCAGGTTACCTATTCCGTGATGCCAACGATTCCAGACTTTACCCCGAAATCGTCTTCGCTGGTGTCGACAACGGTCGATTGCCCCTATTCTTCGAGGCCTTGGATTCCGGAATAAGTGCCGCCAAGCTAACTTAGCTGATCATAAAACTCTGAGAAGCTACCCAATGCAACGCCAATGATTAACTGGACTTGCTGGCTATCTCTTCTAGGATCCCTGCGGATCTCGATGCTTTTCTTACACCATTAACTCGATATCCGAACGCTTCACTATCATGAATGAACTGATAACATCTTGGATTAATGTTGAGGATATCCGGTTGCTTTTGGACCCAACCGCTGTGATTTTCCTCGTCGTCGTTATAATCGTCCTGTTTGTGGGCAAGCTCATCAATGACTGGTGCACGAGCTACGACCTGAACGAAGAGCTCACAAAGAAGGACAACAAGGCTCTCGCCATGTCCTTCATGGGCTACATATTCGCCATCGGCATTATCATCTGGGGCGTTCTTATCAGTCCAGTCGCAGTCGATAAAGAGGTTCTCCCGGGAAACGCATTGTTGCCTCAGCTTATGGCAACAGCTATTTGGGCCATAATTGGGATCTTACTTCTCCAATTAGCAAGGGTCATCAATGACCGTCTCTTGCTCTACAAGTTTAGGAATGTTAAAGAGATCATTGAAGACCAGAATGTCGGAACAGGAGTGGTCCAGGGCAGTGCATATATTGGTTCGGGCCTCGTGATTATGGCCGCCTTACACGGCGAAGGCAGCGGGTCACCGGTCGTCGAAGTAGTCTCAACTCTGGTCTACTTCGCAGCTGGACAATTAGCCTTCATCTTATTCGGACTTATCTATTCTAAGGTAAGTCGCTATGATCTCCACGAAGAAATCGAAAAAGACAATGTAGCCGCTGGAGTCGGATTTGGAATGACAATGATCGCCGTTGGCGTCCTTATGTGTGGCTATATTCTTCAGAACGCATCCCTCCCCGGCCTTCTAGTATGGTTCGTAATTTCCTGTTTCCTTCTCCTGGTTTGTCGTTACTTGGTTGACAAAACAATCCTGCCAGGGACTCTCCTTGACGAGGAAATCAGCAAGGATCGGAACTGGGGGGCAGCTTTAGTTGAGGGAATTTCCGCGATTTCCCTGGCCCTTATCCTGATTGCAATCTTCTAAAGTCCTCGGCCGGGAAATGATTCACAGTCGCAATGAGCGTTCATTTTAGCCCGCCCCCTGATCAGCTTCGCCATCTGAAATAATGAAGTCTTGCTTAGACTGGTAATAGCTGCTGGCGAAACAACCATTGTCTATTTTAAGATCCACGAAAAGCTATGAGGCAGCCAGTTTCTTGAAAGTACTGTGGAGTGGGAAAGCAAGTATTCTGAAGATCCCTTTAGGAAAAGCTCTTAAGTAGGAGCCCAAGTTCTCCCTTTTGCGTTATTTGTTCAACGGAAACAGCTTGTTTTCAGGATTACATCTTATCGAAAGATTCGCAGATGACCCGTCGCCTTTCCAGAAGACGAAATACTTATGTATCCCACTAAATGCGTAGACGAAGTAGAATCTAAAACCTGTACGGATTTCATGTCTTCGACGCAGTAACCAGAGGAGGTAGCTTTCCCAAGCCATTATTGAAATAGGACTAGATGGGAAATAGGAATATACAGAGAATCTGGTGCGGGGTAGCACCAGCAATGCTAATGCCACTGATAGCTTCTCTTTTCTACTTCGTTTGGTTCAGGGAGCCAGCATTTGTCCGTTTCGCCTACGTTGGCATCAAGATCTTTACTTTAGCCTGGCCCGCAATGGCAGTGTTATGGATTTTGCGCGAGACACTTCCAAGATGGCAATTGAAGGATTCGCTTCACTGGAAAGCTCTTCCAGCGGGTATGGGCATGGGATTCCTAATCGCAATCTTGCTGTTTGCTCTCATGCGGACACCGGCAGGTGAGATGATTCGCGAAAGCACCGACCGAATTAGCGATAAGGCTATCACCCTTGGAATCACAAATTACTACTGGGGCTTCTCCATCTTTATCTCGGTCTTTCACTCCTTGATAGAAGAGTATTACTGGCGCTGGTTTGTCTATGGGCAACTTACCCGAGTTCTCCCCGCAGGATGGGCGCATATCCTTGCTGGCCTCTCCTTTTCTGCTCATCATATCGTCATAGCCACCCAATACTTTCCCAATTCCTACGGGATAATGTTTGGCCTCCTCGTAGGAGTCGGAGGGGTGTTCTGGAGCCTTCTGTACGCGAAGCATAAAACTCTCTATGGTGTCTGGATAAGTCACATGATTGTTGACTTATCGATTATGGTCATTGGTTACGACCTAATCTGTTCTCGGGCAATTCTTGCCCTACCTACCCTCGTAGCATAATTTTCCCCGCCGGATGAACCTATAGATTTTGGATGGTCTATAGTACAAACCCCCCTTTAAACATAGGGCTTATATTTCCAGCACAGCGAGAATTGGGCCCTGAGGGATTCGAACCCCCGACCAAAGGATTATGAGTCCTCTGCTCTAACCGCTGAGCTAAGGGCCCGGGATGAGACTTCAGAATACAGAAGATGGGATACAGATATTTGGACCGGGTGGCAATCATCACTTTGTAGATTCTAAACGGTCTTTCCAGCAGCTGAAATTCTCGCCGAATGCAAATAGATAGTTAACTATTTCTGTTACTCGTCAATCCGCTCCAACAACAAGCATGGCCATGAGGGGAAAAGTTTACGACAGCATTTTACTTTCGAGCGAGAAACTGCCTCTCCAGCAATTCTCCTATCAAGAGTGGAGGCCCGCGTCAAAAACCCTATAACTGAAATATCGGCGAGACCTCATACTCCCGAGAAATCCTTTGCCTCCAAGGCAACAAGATCTGTTTTGGTGAGCGCTACCTTAGCTTCGCTGAGGCGCATGGCCTGGGCACGGAGGATCTGCTCGAATAGGTTTCGACAAAAGCGACCATTTCCAAAGCCACGGCCTGCCCGTTCGATTTCCCGCTGTAAAATTTCTTTGAGCCTTTTTTTCGCCATTGGATCCATACTATAATCATTCGCCTCACACATTTGCTCGAATATCCTGCCTAGCTCGTCAACTGAGAAATCAGCAAACTCGATGTAGGTATTGAATCGTGAACGAAACCCGGGGTTGGAGTTAATAAAGGCCTCCATCTCTTCTGTATAGCCAGCCACAATGACAATGAGGCGATCGCGGTAATCCTCCATTCGTTTTACCAGACTGTTGATCGCTTCGAGGCCAAAATCATTTCCAGTTCCCTTATAGAGACTGTAGGCCTCATCGATAAAGAGAATACCGTCAAGAGCTCGGTTCACCACCTCCGCTGTTTTCACATCAGTGTGCCCAATATATTGTCCCACCAATCCTGAGCGATCCGACTCTACTAGATGTCCCTTCTCAAGAAACCCTAGGGCTCGGTAAATGCGGGCCACAAGACGAGCAACCGTTGTTTTCCCGGTACCTGGATTTCCAGTAAATACCATATGGAGGGAAAGATTGGTTTGCGAAAGCTTCATCTCTTTACGCTTTTGCTGTATGGAAAGGTAACTGACCAGTCGTTTGATTTCGTTCTTAACCCCGTTTAGCCCTACCAACGAATCCAATTCAGCCATACACGTGTCTAGGTCGACAGGATCATTTTCCTCCCAAATGGCCTCAGGTCCACCTGTCCCAACGGTGCGGTCCTTATCGTTACCGGTCGATTCAGGAGTTCTCAATGTTCCCGAATCCAACTGGAAAAGTCTCTCCAGCTCACGATTGACACGGCCTGTCAATTCAGAATCGGATGACAACAGCAGGTCAGCTAGATTCGTAATCAAAAATTGCTCATCCTGACTTAGGTTGCCATCGATTAACGCCATTCCGCCCCCGAGGCTATACAGAATCTCAGCCATACCGGAATACCCAATCCCGATCTTCAAATTCTCCAGACTATAGGTCGGCTGTTTTTCTATTTTAGCTTGAAGCAAGTTTCGATACATCGGCGACCAATTCATTTGCTCAGCCACCGCTTCTGAAAGTTTCGACTCGGCTGAACTCACCTCCCCATCGATATGAGCGACCAGGAAAAGAATCATCCGGATCTCATAATCAATCTCGAATTCGGAAACGAGACCCTGCCTCTGCAATTCCCGCTTAGTAGCATCGATATCTCTCAGGCAGAAATCGACGATCTCCGAAATATCGACCATCGATCTAGTTTCCTACCAGATTCCTAAATCGAAATCCCACGATCGATTTCCCGACTGTGGTACTCACTTGCCTCAAAAGCGCGAATTAAAGCCTGGCCGATATCCTCTCCAAGATTTCCTTCCCCACAGGTGAAGACATCGACAGCAGCATAATTTAGTTCCGGCCAAGTGTGCACGGTCAAGTGACTCTCCGATATCACCACAACGCCGCTCAATCCCTGAGGGCTGTAACCGTGGAAAACCGAATTGACAACCGTTGCGCCCGCAGTTTCAGCGGCCGTGATCATAGACCTTTTTAGCACCTCGATATCAACCAGTATTTTCTCGGCACAGCCGTACAGTTCAAACAAATAATGGCGCCCCAGAACCCTGCAGGTAACCGCTTCCCGTGAGCCTTCTCGCTTGTAATCAATCGCTCCCTTCATCAGAAATCAGCTAACTGCTTAATGGTCAAAATACCTTTGTGGGCCAAATTACGGCTGGGCACCCGAAAATTGCAATCACGATGGAACCCAAGGATTTCCTTAGGCACTTGCCCCCCCGCCTAATTTTGCCTTCATTGCCGCGAGTTTTTCCTGAACATCGGATCCTCCGGATGTAGTACCGAGGTCTTTAAATTCTTTTTCCAAACTATCAGCCTCGGAAAATGAATCAGACATTTCCTTGGCTGCTTCAGCCTCGTAGGTATGCCGCTCGGCCTTAGCTTGAAGCCGGGCCATTAGGTCATCTGCATCGTCCTTTTTAGAGATCTTCGCCTTGGCCTCATAGATGTTTTTTTTCACTGCAGCTGCTTTGCTCTGTGCCAATATAAAGTCCTTGTTCCGCCTGAACTCGGCTAGCTCGTCCTCCATTTTTGAGATGTCTGTCTTTAGAGAGTCAACTGAATCCCTTTGTGATTTCCAGTTCTCATCAAGGGTTTTTGCCTTCTGATCGTGCTCTGTCGCTCGTTGTAGGGCCTTGACTGCCAATTCCTCCTTGCCGGCCTTCAGAGCTGCTTCCGCTTTTTGCTCCCAGGAAAACCGAGCCGTTTTATCCTTTTCCAAAAGCGCCTTGGTCTTGCGTTCGGTAGCAATGCATTCCTGAATTGCCTTCTTGGCATCACGAATTTGATCGTCTTTGTCTCTGATCGCCTGCTCGAGCATGAGCTCAGGCTTTTCCAGCTCCTCCACAACTTTATGAACGGAGGCCTGGCCAATCTTGAAAATGCGAGAAAAAATACTCATGGAATCCCCTTCCCTCTTCTTAGTGAATTAGTCCTTCATTTTCGCGGTGAGTAACTCTTCCGCCCTGTCCACCGCTAATTCCAGGGCATCGAAAACACTTAGGAGTTCATCGTCATTGAGATCCCCTCCCTCGCGACTCTCCACCAGGACCAAACGGGGATCATTCGTGTTTGTATTGTTAATCCCGAAACTCACAGGCTGGATTTCGGTGTTTAGATCAAGGATCTTGAAGTAGAACTCTGCATCCGCAAATGAGGAGACATTTCCAAGATCGACTTCGAAGTAGAGGTTGCTTTCGTTGATACTGACATAAACCGGCAATTCATCCTCGCGTGCAACACGGTAAACTCCATTACCCAATTCCCCGACCTCGAAATTATGGAGACTTAGGAATCTGTCGAAGTCTTCCTCTTTTCTTAACTTAATTTTTACATTTACCATTCTCACTCCTTGTCTTGCATATCTCTATTGGTTGACCGCTACTGAAATACCGCTCCCACGCCCAACTGAATCCCTTAACTAACTTTTTTGCTAACCAGTTGTTCTTCGAATGAGAGAAAGTCTCCCCGATTCTCCGCCAACATGATCAGGCGGTCGTCTTCTCCTATTGTAAAATGTCTGGGAGGATTGAGGACTGGTTGATCGCCTCTGTAAATACCAATCATTTGAAGGTTGGCTGGATACTTCATCATAGCCATGTGGATCTCAGAAATCATAAATCCACTCAAGCGAGTGTCAAATATGTAGAACTGGCTTCCTTCAAAATTCGTCAACACCTGTTCGAAAACCACATGCAACCCCGGATGAAGATACTCTTGTACCATAAGGCAATCGGTTAGCCCGTCAGTCGAGACTATACCATCAGTTCGTGCCCGTTTCATCATCTTTCGATTATGTCGACTTACCAATTCAGTAACTACCTTAATTTCTCGTTTCCGCTCGGTTGAGATCATCTCCACTATGGCTCCAACTGCGAAGGTCTGGGCGTCCGAATCCGCCGATTCTGGATCCTGCGCTAAGACGATAACTCCATCGCACTCTGTCACATTGGCTTTCAAAAGGATGTCTTCCCTAGTCGGGTTGCCTTTCAGGAAAAGCAAATCTTGATCTTTGAATTCCTCTGGCAACTCATCGAGAACGTCCGTCACCAGAACAAACCCTTTGGAAGAGTACCGGACGTTAGCACGCAATTCCATAACTAAATGCAGAACTCGTTCAGTACTAGGACAGTTACAAATTATCACATGATCTGTCTCTCTAATCTTCATTAATCCCCTCCTTTTCCTGGAGACCCTTTCAAACATTACTTCGGCTACAGTGCCAACGAGATAACCAAGTAGCCCGATCCCCACGATGAAACAAGAATACGAAATCACATAGCGGCCGACAAAGGTCTCAGGATAGAAATCCCCGTACCCCACTGTCGTCATTGTAACCATAGCCCACCAGATGGAATCGGCCAAGGTGAGCTCTTGCTGTACGCTGTGCTCTGTAAGGAAGAATCCGACACCGAAAACCAGATTTAAGAGCAAAGCGAGAAAAAGCCCTTTGCTAACTCGAAGCTGCACAGAACCCCGTTTCAAGATCCACGCTATAATGCGTTGTATAATCATAGGATTTCCATGTGGCGAGATGCTTAGGTTTTTAGCGTGATGGATTATGGTATCAGAGTTCCTGGAGATATGCTTGCCGCTTGAGATTCTCACTCTTAGTCGGCATCTGATTTTTCGTTCCCCTCGAGGAATTAGATGTTACAACTTGCTCATTCGTACTCTAGGAAAGTTGCTCGGACAGCTGATTTCTAAACAAACACTTCTCAAGCTTAACCTCTCCTTCCGATCGCGACCTAAGGGAATTACCGTTACACTAAAAACCTAAGCATCTCGCCATATGTAAATCCTAAAAGAGCCAGACTGCGAGAAGTAAAGGGGAAACATAAAAAGGATCAAAGTAGGGATAATAGTAGTCAATGGGATGATCATGGGTAACGACTCTCTCAACAATATAGTCCTCTTCACTATCTCCTTTATCCGGATCTTCGTAATGTTCAATAGGCGGGACCATTTCCGCTTCTCGCTTATGAAGATCAATCATCAATTTAGCCCCTTGTTTGATAACTTCCTCAATCACCTGCTCCCCAGTGACCTCTCCCTCGTCATCTTCATATCCTAAACCTTTCCACTCCAAAGCCGAATTACAGATACCCAAAATCTCGTCCCAAACCGACCCAAGGAGCAGATCAAACTGCCAGCCGGTTCCATCCCTGCCAAAACGTTTTTCCGCTATAAAACTCATGAAGACAATCTCAACCGGAGACAATTTCTTATATTCAGCAACCGCAATCCGAAGATCCTCCCAGCGCTCATCATCCAAAAAATCGCTGAAGTCGGCTGATGTTCCATAATCGAAATAGGAGGCAAAGGCAAACTCCCCAGCCTCTAGATCGACCGCACAGAAGACATCAAAAACGGTTAGGTATTCGCTGTACCGAGCGAGGAAATTTTTCAATATCTCTCGTCCGTTCTCTGCTGGAACATATTTCTCGTTATCTCGAATTTCAACGTACCCCTTGATAAGAAGCCATTCCAGGATGGTCTCAAGAAAAGCATCACCGTCGCCCAAGAGAAGTGGAAAGGTCGCCGGGCTATTCACCATGTATTCAAGAAGATAGATTCCAGCATACTCTCTCTTTCTTGCTTCCGAGATCGTGTAAGGACGGTTCACTGTTTCTCTATGAGTCGGTCCGTCTAATTTTAATCGGCATTCCTAATATGAACCCGGGATCCTGTCCCGAAGCTATATATCAAATGGCAAGTGGTACCGTCTCCCAAAAAGATTCACTTCCCCCTAAACCCGTAGGAACTTCGCATCATATTACCGCCACGAGCTGACGGGCGCGAAGGCCGGTTTCTCCCAAAACCGCCTGCACGAACCGATTTTGAGGGATTGCGAGATTGAAAACTTTTTTGCGAGGCCGTCGGATTGTTCAGGGGCGCCCGTATATTCGATGCCGTCTTTCCTGCGTTGGGAGAACGCGGGCGCGAGCCCAAGCTGCTGGTATTAGTCCGTGTCATCCCAGCCGAACGACGCGCCGAAGCAGTTCGGTTACGATAGGCCGTCCTGGAGACGGTTCCGTAGGACCGATAATAGGGCGGATAGGCACCGTAATGCCAGGGCGAGAAGTAAAACGGATGCGGTCGAAAAATGTAACCAAGCAGGAGATAATCGGCCAAACCAAACCTGTGGCGATAGTATTGATTATGTCCGTAGATCTGGCTGTTCCCATGAATTTGCACATTTGCATCACTGCCAGATTTTTCGATTTCAATGGTGGCGATTTCTTGTTCCTCTCCTGGAGACGTTTCAACGGTAAAGGAGAATCCTCTGCTATCACCACTCCCGTACTCATCCACCTGAATATAGTCGACTTTTCCATTCTCATCGAGATCGAGGTTGTTTATCCCCTCCCCGGAACTATTTAGCAGCTGCTCTAACTGCTGTGCATCTTTAGCTCTTTTAAGTAGATCGCCAACCGCCTGAAGATCCAGACCATCGGCCGCTCTGACCACAGTCTGAACATCGACATTATATCGTTCCTGTCGCTTGGAACACCCGCCCGAAAATATAGCGCATGCCACCATTATCAGGAAGCACCAAGCAAGAAATTTAAAGAATGATTCGTCCACCTATCTGAGTTGTGGGTTCCGGGATTCTAACAAAATTCGTCGTCGGCTTACTCTGCCAGTGGAATTATCCATCGAAAAACTTCCAGCAAGCGTTGCACCAGCGTTCTGATTCTGCAACCGAAAAGTCGAGGTCGTGCCCAAGTCCAAAGTCCAAAGTCCAATCGCCTGTTATCACTTTAAATTGCAACCCATCATAAGGGCTACTTCCTTCCCTTGATTTTCGTCATCCCGAACATGAAAAAAGCAAAGATGATAATAAAAAGGAAAAAAAGGGTCGTGAGGGAAGCAAAAACCCCGACAAGAAAACGGAGCTTGGCAACGAATAAAGTGAGAGCAAAGGAGAGACCAGCTAATACCATAAGACCCGACAGGCGATCAAACCCTGGAATATCATCAAATCGGGACACTCGGGAGATTGCGTAAAGAGTAGCTATCATACAAAGGATAGACCCTCCATAGAGGATGAGATCAACCTCCTCGAGGATGTTGACCCGCACAATGAAGATAAGATAACCCAGAGCTACTGCAGTACAAATACCTGGCAGTACCGCGAGGTAGACCGGAAAGGCTAGGAAACAATTAGCAACGCGCGGAGAGATTCTCTTGAGTATCGATCCTACACCCCACGCAAAGAAAGGCAGCGCCAGCATATACCAGTAGAGTTCCGTCTTGTAAGCATACAACCGCCCGAAAAGGCTATAAAAGGACATTTCTTCCATTAGGATTCTTCCGGTTCCGCCCTCCCGCGACATCTTGCGAAATCATCATTGGAATCTGTGATTATAATTTTCATATGTCACAGATCAGACGAATTCCTAACCGAGAATCCTTCTAGATTCGTTTTTGCTTGGCAAGCTTCTGGGCCAGAGAAAAGCGAACGATAGTTTCAAGTTTTTCCACTTCAGCCGGGTCGATACCACTTTTCTCTGCCTCTTTAAGGGCTGCTTCGGCTCGGGCTCGGGCTTCCTCCACAGCCGAAAGATCAATCTCTTCAATATTAATGGCACTCTCGGTAAGGACAGATACTTTATCTCCGTAAATTTGAGCGAATCCCTTATCAACTGCGAGGTACTCGATCTTTCCCCCCACTGAAACCTCCAGCTCTCCAGGATCAAGCATAGTTAGAATCGGGATGTGTCCAGGGAGCACACCGATTTCACCCTCCACGGTCGGCAAAACCACAGAATCGGCATTCCCACTATAGACCTTTTTTTCGGGAGTAACGATTTCGAGGAGTAATAACATTTCCTGCTCTAATCAGGCGTTAGCCTCGCTGGCGGCAACCGCTTCGTCAATTCCACCTTTCATGTAAAAATCGTTTTCGGGAACATGGTCCAACTCCCCATCTAGGATCATCTTAAACCCCTTGATCGTATCCTCCACCCGGACATAAGCTCCGGGGAAGCCAGTAAAGACCTCTGCAACGTGAAAAGGTTGCGAGAGAAACTTCTGTATCTTTCTAGCTCTAAATACAATCTGCTTGTCTTCAGGCGAAAGCTCATCGATACCCAGAATAGCTATGATATCCTGGAGATCATTATAGCGCTGTAGAACGCCCTGGACCCCTCGTGCAGTTTGGAAATGTTCTTCTCCGACGATCGCAGGATCTAGGGCATTGGAGGTTGAAGCCAGAGAATCCACTGCGGGATAGATCCCTAATTCCGCAATTCGACGCTCGAGAACGATGGTTGAATCAAGATGCGCAAAAGTTGTGGCCGGAGCGGGATCAGTCAAGTCGTCGGCCGGAACATAAATCGCCTGGAAGGAAGTGATTGACCCTTTCTTGGTAGAAGTGATCCTCTCCTGTAGCAGTCCCATCTCTTGAGAAAGCGTCGGCTGGTAACCGACTGACGAGGGCGAGCGCCCAAGTAGAGCAGAGACCTCAGACCCCGCTTGAGAGAAACGAAAGATGTTATCAATAAAGAGGAGCACATCCTGGTTCTGCTCATCCCGAAAGTACTCAGCCATTGTGAGACCGCTCAGTCCAACCCGCATCCGGGCTCCGGGCGGTTCATTCATTTGTCCATAGCAGAGTGCCACTTTCGAATTAGCAATGTTTTCTTGATCGATTACGCCAGCCTCGGACATTTCGTGATAGAGATCATTTCCCTCCCGGGAACGCTCCCCTACCCCACAAAACACGGAATAGCCGCCGTGCGCTTTGGCGATATTGTTGATTAACTCCATGATGACAACCGTTTTCCCAACACCTGCGCCGCCAAAAGCCCCCACTTTGCCTCCCTTGATGAAGGGACAAATGAGATCGATCACCTTGATACCTGTTTCCAAAATATTTGCTTGGGTATCTTGATCAATAAGGGATGGGGGCGGACGGTGGATAGGATAACGCTTCTCGTATTGGACCTCCCCAAGCTCATCGACCGGTTCGCCTATCACATTGAAAATTCGTCCGAGCACACCATCGCCGACAGGAACCGAAATTGAATCACCAGTATCCATAACCTCCATTCCTCGCACCAGCCCCTCAGTTGAAGACATAGCCACAGTGCGAACGATTCCCTCGCCAAGGTGCTGTTGGATTTCGAGTGTCAACCGATTTTTATTCCCACTCACCTCAAAATCTACTTCCAGGGCCTGATACACTTCTGGAACTTCTCCCGCATCGAACTGAACGTCGACGACTGCTCCGATAACTTGCACAATTTTTCCAGTATTCATTTCTTTATTTTCAATTATCTCAAAAGTTGAAATCGTCGTCAGCCTGCGAAACTGGCCGCAGAGATTTCAAGGATCTCTTGTGTTATAGAGGCCTGACGCACTTTGTTATACTCCAGTGTAAGGTCGTCCACTAAGCCGTTGGCATTGTCTGTTGCCGTTTTCATCGCCACCATCCGTGCGCTGTGTTCGGAAGCCTTTCCTTCTAGCACCATCTGATAAACCTCCTGCTTAACGTACAGATCAAGGAGTTCATGGAGAATAACGTCGGGAGCTGGCTCAAAAAGAATCTCACGGTCATCAGATCGAAGACTTGCCGAGTCAGACACCAATTCAGCTTCTTTTTCTAGTATCGTCTTCAAATCCACGAGTGGAATAAGAGGATTACGAGACGGTGTCTGAATAAGAGTATTTTCGAATCGGGAGTAAATGATTTCTATGGTGTCGACATCTCCGTCTTCGTAGGCCTTAATCAACAATTCAATTGCCGGTCTCACTTCGGAAAATCGAACCTGGTCAGTGACCGAAAATTCAGCGACTAAGTTCCTTCTCGCCCGGCTTAAAAACTGTGCTCCCTTTCGGCCCAAAGTGACGAACTGCGCTCCTTCCTCAACCTCGGTAAGTAATCGAAATAAATTTGAATTCAGTGGTCCGCAGAGTCCCTTGTCGGTACTGATGAGCAAAATGCCTCGCCTCCGCACCTGGCGCTCCTTGAGAAAAGGATGCTCGAAATCAGTTACTCGCTCACCCACCGCACTGAGAATTTCAGCCAACAGAGCCGCGTAGGGACGGCCTTGCAGGGCCATGTCCTGCGCACGCTTCATCTTCGAAGCTGCTACCAGCTGCATAGCCCTGGTAATCTGCGAAGTGTTTTTAACACTCCGAATTCGCCGGCGAATATCTCGGGTATTAGGCATATTAGACTGAACTTACCAACTAAACATTCGAATCCTGAGTCGTACTCCTATAAAAACACCACTCCTTAGCTGAATGTCTTTTTCCAATCTTCTAATGCGGACTTAAGCTCATCTAAGATTTCTTCTGTGAGCTCTTTTTCACTTCCGATTTTTTCCAAGAGAGCACTCTGCCGGTTATCCAGATACTCCTGAATCGAACCGCTGGCTTCAACGACTTTACTTGTTTCAACCTCGTCCAAATAGCCATTCTGGGCTGCCCAAAGGAGGCCAATCTGGATTTCTACTGGCTTCGGGGAGAATGCGGCCTGCTTAAAAAGCTCAACGAGCAGGGAACCACGATCGAGTTGAGCTTTAGTTCTCGCATCAAGATCTGACCCAAATTGAGCAAAAGCAGCCAACTCCCGGTACTGCGCAAGTTCCAACTTCACCTGTCCGGCGACTGA
The DNA here is from genome assembly GCA_964542645.1 of uncultured Opitutales bacterium. Classification (GTDB taxonomy): domain Bacteria; phylum Verrucomicrobiota; class Verrucomicrobiia; order Opitutales; family UBA2987; genus Moanibacter. The sequence goes on from CAZIUG010000007.1 coordinate 409,916, forward strand.
TTTACAGGCTTTAATTTGGGCTGCTGAACCTACACGGGAGACCGACAATCCCACAGATATGGCGGGCCGAATGCCTTGGTTAAAGAGATCCGTTTCAAGAAAGATCTGACCATCAGTTATCGAAATTACATTTGTAGGAATGTAAGCCGATACATCCCCTGCCTGTGTCTCGATAATCGGTAGTGCAGTAAGAGATCCGTTTCCATTCTCGGAATTCAAACGCGCCGCCCTTTCAAGAAGTCGGCTGTGAAGGTAGAATACATCGCCTGGAAACGCTTCCCTTCCCGAGGGTCGCTTGAGGACAAGGGAGATCTGACGGTAGGCCACGGCGTGTTTGGAAAGGTCGTCGTAGGTAATTAGAGCATCCATCCCGTTTTCCATGAACCATTCTCCCATAGCCGCACCGGAATAAGGAGCTATGTACTGGTTAGCGGGATTGTCTGCGGCAGGAGCAGCCACAATAATAGCGTATTCTAGCGCACCGTTTTCTTCCAGGACATTGATAGTGCGAGCGATGTTGGCATTCTTCTGTCCCACCGCGACATAGATAGAATAGAGTGGTCGAAAATCAGGGTCACCACTTTCTTCTCCCTTACGGTTGATAACCGCTTGATTGATGATAGTGTCAATCGCTATGGTCGTCTTACCGGTCGAGCGGTCACCAATAATTAGCTCCCTCTGGCCCCGCCCAATTGGAATCATGGAGTCGATCGCCATAATTCCGGTTTGTACCGGCTGGTCAACCGACTGCCTTGGTATGATGCCGGGTGCTGTCTTCTCCACCGGATAATACTCCTCCGAAGCAATCGGTCCTTTCCCATCAACTGGGCGACCCAGCGCGTCAACTACCCTGCCCAAAAGGCCCTTCCCCACCGGAACAGAAAGTAAACGACCGGTTGTCTTGACTTCGTCTCCCTCTTTGAGGTGGCTGGTTTCACCCATGATAACACACCCCACCTCATTTTCTTCGAGATTGAGAGCGATTCCGAAGACGTCTTTCGGAAATTCGATCATCTCGTTGTACATGACTTCGGAAAGTCCTTCGATTTTCGCTACCCCATCAGCTACATGAGTGATAGCTCCCGTGTTTTTCCTTATGACCTTAGTCTCAAGACCCGCGATCTCTTGCTGAATCTGTTCGACAATTGTACTCATACGAATCTCCCGTGTATTCCTGTTTATTCGGCCTTGCCGGAGAGGCCTGTTAGATTACCGGCTATTGAGGATTCAAAAACATCATCTGCAATGCTAACTCGAATTCCTGCTATTAAGTTAGGATTTTCACGGCGCTGGCTCGTGATCACCCGCCCATAGCGTGTCGAGAGCATTTGCTCTATCGATTCGAAGATCTCAGAACTTATGCGACCTGCGTGCTCCACGACTGCTTCGCTATTCCGAATCTCCTGTTTCACGTAATAGAGATAAAGCTTGAGAACCTTTATATGCAAAAAATGAAATGTTGGTTTCAGGTTGCTCGGAGGTCGCTCCCGCAATACCTGCAAAACCCCCTGTACTCGCTCATCAGAGAGCCGTCCGTCATTCCCCAAACTTAGTTCAACCAACTTTCGGGCGAAATCTTTCAGTGCTTGATCTGCTATCATTCCACACTAGCCAGCTCTCTCGACGCTGCTTCGTTGTATCGAGTTCGGTCTTCCTCTGGGAGTTCCCGCCTCAGAACCTTGGCCGCAACCTGCACGACCAACGAGGCGATCTCTTGTCGAACATCGGCAAGCATTCTTATGCGTTCCATTTCGATTGTTTGCTCTGCTCGCCTCAATATGTCCTCCGCTTTCTCAGCAGCCTCCTTCGACTGCTTTTCCAACATAACCTTCGCGCTCTCTCTTGTCTCTTGAAGAATATTTTGCGCTTCCTGGTGCGCCTTTTTAAGAGTCTCCGCCTCTTTTTTCTCAGCTTCTTCCAGCTTCGATTTCATTTCTTCCGCATACTGAAGTCCATCAGCTATCCTCTTTTGTCTGTCCTCTATCGTGTTAAGGACAGGCTTGAAGGCGAACCGATAGAGAATGAAAGCGACCAGACAGAAATTGACGATCTGGGCAATGAGAAAACGCCAATCAACCCCGAACTGGCGGGCCAGGCTGGCAACGGTTCCCAGCTCCTCTCCAGCTCCCCCTGCGGCAGCAACAAACAAAAACAGCGAATCAATCATTTTATAAAAAGAAAACGCCGCAGCTCGCTCCCATATTTCCGGCCACGCGTTTCAATTAAATTTACTTTCCGAGGAAAAGCGCGTAAAAGGCGACAGCCTCCGCTAACGCCATCCCAAGAATGGACTGCACCAAAATTTTCCCTGATGCTCCTGGATTTCGGCCCACTGCTTCGACTGCCTTCATGCCGACCAGCGCTACCCCAAAGGCAGCACTGAGACAACCCAAGCCCCCTTGAAGCCCATAGTGAATGTTTCCGCTCATTTCTGCGAGTAACTGTATCATCTAATCTACTTTGTTTAAGGTTAACCTTCTAATGACAACCACAGAGTCTACGTTCGGCACGGATTGGCTACCGCTGACATAATAACCCTATGGAAATTCTTAAAAATCTTCTTCCCCATGTTAATGCCCATGTTCCTCCCCTTCATGGTTACAAATCAAGCCAATATATACGGCGATCAACAAAGTGAAAACGAGAGCTTGCACAAGTCCAATTAGTGTTTCGAGAAAATAAAAAGGTACGGGGACAACCCAAGGGGCCATTCCGGTAATACTCGTAAGCAGGTTTTCCCCTCCAAACATATTCCCATAAAGTCGAAACGAAAGAGAAACAGGCCGAACGAGAATCGAAATGATTTCAATCAGCCCCACGGCAAGAAAGATAAAGAATAGAAAAATATACAGTGCACCAGGAACCTCCGACTTGTCCGCCTTGTTACCGAAAAGGTCATAAAGCACCATTTTAGGCCCGGAGTACTTCATTATGTAAAACCCCCAAGCGACAAAGGATACAATCGACAGAGCGAGCGTCATGTTCAAATCAGTGTTGGCGGGGCGATAAAAGTAGGTCAGAAGACCTCCTTCCTTGATTCCAAAGCTTCCCACTCCCGGCAATAAACCACTCCAGTTGTGGATTAGGATGAATGTAAAAAATCCAAGTAAGAGCGGGAAAGTAGGCTTTACCATCCGTTTTCCGACAATCGGTGCAATAATATCGCGAATCCCTTCCATCAGGCTCTCTACAACAGCTTGTCCTCGGGTCGGTATAAGCTTCGGACTTCCAGCTGCGAGACGGAAAACCAGAATGATCAACAAAGAAAACACCCAACTAGTTACCATAGAATTGGTAATCGGAAGCCCTGAGAAATCCGTAAGCTTGTAGGCATACGGAGATACTCCACCAGTATCACCCGCCGCACAAAGAGAACTTGTAGCAGAGAATATAGCAAGGGGGTATAACGTTAGCCTATAGATTCTAATCAAGTGTCCTGCCCTTATTGTCCGAAAACTCGAAGAATTTTGCGAAACCCGATGACTTATGAGCCGGCCATCTGGGTTGCGTCAATCTTTCATTTTCATTTAAATATCAGTCCTGCCCTTATCAGAGGTCAATCTATCCCCGGCCCACGACCATCCTCCCCTGATTCCAGCACAAGTAAGTACTATTCCAAATCCTCCCAAACCTCTACATAAAAGGAACCGCCAGTTGAAGGACGGAGCCATCCACACGATTGGAAGATTCTTTCCCCAGCCAGATCTTAATTTTACTCCCCTTTAGAATTTTATAAAAGTTTGAAATGGTTCACGCTACATCCCAAACCTTCTCCCCTTACAGCTACCAAGGACTGATATTCACCCAATAACCTTTCAAAAAATGTCTCTTCCTCAAAGGGCCAGGCACGTTTCGAATCTATCCTCCAATCCGAACTAGAATCGATCAGCTCGCGGGTCCAATCAAAATATGGCCCGTAATCAGTGCGAAAGCAGAGTTCGCCTCCTTCCTCCACCCGCTCTCCCAACCGCCTTAAAAAGGAAGCTTGAATAAGCCTATTCTTGTGATGCCTTTTTTTTGGCCAAGGATCTGAAAAAATTATAAAGACCTTTTTTACCGATACCTTCGGAGGCAGAGCTTGAAGGATCTCGGTTCCTTCTGCCCTGAGGAAATCTAAATTCTCCAGGTTTTTATTATTTCTTTTTCGCAATGCTTTTACCAATCTCCTTCTGATTATATCCACACCTAAGCATCGCTCGTTTGGGTAAGTTTCAGCATAGGCGGCCAGGAAATGGCCATGCCCACATCCAACCTCCAAGGTCAACCGGGTAGGTTCTCTAAATAATTCTATACACTTACGCTTAAGCGCTGCCTTTCTAATCCGCGAGCGTTCAAGATATTCCTGGTAATTACCTACCTTCCTATTCTCCCATGTGTTTATTTTATTATTAACCCAATTAATGTCGTAATTTTAGTTAGGGATTTAACCTAAATTCAACCTCCCCGAAAAGATTCAGTTCCATTACAGATAGAAGCCGCAATTATAAATTACCTTATTCAACCAAATCCCTTTTTTTTCCCGTTTTTGCCAACAATACCATCAAAATACTTATATCAGTTGGATTTACTCCACTAATTCGACCAGCCTGGCCCAAAGTGTACGGCTGAATCGACTCAAGTTTTTCTATACATTCCTGTTTCAATCCCGTAATTCCTTTATATTCGAACCCTTCTGGAATCCTTATCAAATCTAATGACTTAAACTTTTCGGCCTGTTTAGCTTCCCTCTCTAAATAGCCCCTAAAGCCAACCTGGTACAGAACCTCCGCCCTTATAGCCTGAGTTAGGCCCAAAAACTCGTTTGGCAATTTAGAGGTATCTCCTCCCCTTCGTATCAAATCTCCGTACGTACCATGTGGTCCAGCTTTCCCTTCAAGCAAATTGATCCATTTCTTTATTGAATCTATCTTGCCCTCAATATTTCCTAACCGCTTCTTCGTTAACAGGTTATGCCTTCTCGCGTGTTTCGCAAGCCGGATCTCTGCACTCCCATGATTAAGCATCAATCTATACTCTGCTCGGCTGGTGAACATCCTATATGGCTCTTTAGTTCCTTTCGTAACGAGATCGTCTATCAAAACACCGATATAAGCTTCATCTCTTCCCAAAACTAAGGGATCCTCTCCCCTAACCTTCATCACGGCATTAACACCGGCAATCAGACCCTGAGCAGCCGCCTCCTCATAACCTGATGTACCGTTAATCTGGCCTGCAAAAAAAAGTCCTTCTATTTTTTTCGACTCAAGAGAAGATAAAAGTTGTGTTGGAGGAGCAAAATCATATTCAACTGCGTAAGCTGGTCTTAATACCCTGACTGATTCTAACCCTTTAACAGTCCGTAACATATCTATCTGTACATCAAAAGGAAGACTTGTAGACATACCGTTAACATACCATTCATCAGTATTCCTCCCCTCCGGCTCCAGGAAAACCAGATGCCTTTCTCGTTGAGCGAACCGCACAACCTTATCTTCTATGCTCGGGCAATACCGAGGGCCGGCACCTTCAATTATTCCTTTGTACAAAGGAGAACGTTTCAAGTTCCGCCGAACTAATTGGTTTGTCTTTGATGAAGTATAGGTAGTCCAGCAGGAAACTTGTTGATTTCCCGGAGTCCACCCTAGCTTTCTCTGCCCTTCTTGTTCCACGTGGAACAAATCCTCAGCTCCCCTTGTGTCAAAAAAACTAAAAAAGGTCGGATCATCATCCCCTTTTTGTTCTAGGAGCCCATTGAAATCAATACTGCTACCCAAGATTCGAGGTGGAGTTCCTGTTTTCAACCTATTTAATTCTATTCCTGACTTCATCAAACTATTTGACAAAGTATTAGAGGAAAAATCACCAAGCCGACCTCCTTCATTCTGATTTTTCCCAATATGCATCATCCCACGCAAAAATGTACCTGTTGTTACAATAACGCTTTCCCCATAGAATTTTACCCCTAGATTCGTGTCTACACCGCAAATCCGCCCTTTGTTTATAATAAGTTCACTTACAATCCCTTGAAACAAACTTAGATTTTCCTGCAATTCAAGAATGTGTTTCATCCGAAATTGATAAGCTTTTTTATCACATTGTGCTCTCGGCGCTTGAACGGCCGGACCCTTAGACGCGTTTAAAAGCCGAAATTGGATTCCGGTTGTATCAGTATTCACCGCCATTTCGCCCCCTAAAGCGTCTATTTCACGAACTATTTGACCCTTTGCCTGGCCACCTATTGCTGGATTACAGCTCATTTGTGCAATCGAATCAATGTTTCCTGTAAGAATAAGCGTTCGACCTCCTATCCTTGCCGCAGCTAATGCCGCTTCACATCCTGCATGTCCACCCCCGCAGACTAAAACATCAAATCTTGCTTCAGAATTAGTTGGCATCCTATTTACCGATACAGAAGTTTTTGAAAAGTTCATCCAAAACCAAATCGTTATCAATCGGTTCCGTTATCTCCCCCAAGCTAATTAGTGCAAACCGGAGGTCCGACACAATTAGTTCCGGAGAATCAGACATCGTGACTCCTCTAAATGCCTTTCGAATTGATTCTTCCGAATGCTTTAGTGCTGCTGCCTGCCGAGCGTTGACCAAAATTGCTCCTTTGGGCATTGATGCCTGAACAGAATCTAAAATTTTTTCAAAATCATTTTTAAACCCTTTTATGCCTTCACCGGTTAAAGCTGATACTCGAAAATGCCTTGAACCTCTTAAAACTTCAGAATGAATTTCGCTATTCTGTTTGTCGATCTTGTTCTCAATTACCAGGATACGTTCCTTTTCTATATTAGCTAACTCTAAATCCTGGGTAAATCCATCCTCTTGCCTCCCAGCACTGTCTAGGACATAAAATATAAATTCCCCCGTTGCGATCTGTGCCCTTGTTTTCTCAATCCCCAAGATTTCAACCGGCCCTCCTGTCTCCCTAATACCAGCTGTGTCTACAAGATTGATCAGATGCGAACCTAAGGCGATCCGGCTTTCAACGAAATCCCTCGTTGTTCCAGGCTCATCACTAACCAGAACTCGATCCTCACCTAAAAAGGCGTTCATAAAACTGCTCTTACCCGCATTAACCGCGCCCAGAATTACAACACGCAATCCTTCAGAATTTTGTTCATAAGCATCTGCATGGGATATTAATCCTTCTAATTCTTCTATTACCTTAAATAGTATAGTTTCGGATTCTTCCATGTTTTCTTCGGGCAACCCATCCTCGGGAAAGTCTATATATGCCTCTAAGGTTGCAATTACACTTAAAACATTAGTAACCAAAAGTTTAACAGTATTTTTGATCACACCGTTTAACTTTGCATTTGCACTTGCTAATGCATGATCGCTCCTGGCCCTAATAACTTCTAATACAGATTCAGCCTGGGTAAGATCCATTTTCCCGTTAAGAAATGCCAGACGTGTAAATTCCCCCGGATCAGCAGCTCGGCAACCCCTTGATAAAAGGTCATCGAGAATCTTTCTTGTAATAAAGGGATTACCATGGGAAGAAATCTCAAGAGTTGGCTCACCCGTGTAGGAAGCGTCTCTTTTAAAATAGGTAAAAACAACCTGGTCGATGATTATACCATTTAAAGCACGGTATTGACCTAACTGAGATTTCCTCGGTTCCAACGATCTGGCATGAAAAATATCCCTGGCCAAGGATTCGCAGGAGGGGCCTCCTACTCTTATTACCGAAATAGCAGACTCTCCATCCGCGGTAGCTGGTGCAACGATTGTGTCCTTCGAAGCCATCGAAATCCGGCTGAACCAGCGCGTCTTAATTAAAGTTTTAGCAGATGCTAACCGCTCTCATGTATGGCTAACACCATTCTAATTGGATCAGCTTAATACGAAGATCAGCCCTGATTACCCCCCGTTGCAGGCCTTTCTCCTCCATTAGCTAGGGAAACCTTTTCCAGTATAGCCTCCGTAATTGTCTCCATAACATCTTGATTCTCAGCAAAGTACAGTTTTGCTGCCTCTCTACCTTGGCCTACAAGGTTCCCATTATGGGCGTACCATGAACCTTTTTTCTCAATAATTTGATGTTCCATCCCTAAATCCAAAACAGAACCCGTTTTAGAAATCCCTTCGCTGTACATTATGTCAAATTCACATTCCGCAAAGGGTGGGGCGACTTTATTTTTCACCACCTTCACGCGCGTTCTGTTTCCAACAACCTTTCCGGTTGTATCCTTTATTGCACCTATCCGACGTATATCCATTCGCACTGATGAGAAAAACTTAAGGGCTCTACCTCCTGGTTGGGTTTCAGGATTTCCAAACATTACACCAATTTTTTCTCGAATCTGGTTCGTAAAAAGGCAAATACACTGTGTCCGGCTGATTGCAGCAGTAAGTCGACGCATTGCTTGGCTCATTAACCGCGCCTGGGAACCGACGGTCGCGTCTCCCATTTGGCCATCAAGTTCTTGTTTCGATACCAAAGCTGCTACAGAATCGATTACTACAATATCGACCGCTCCTGATTTTATTAGTGTTTCGGCAATATTAAGCGCATCCTCACCGCTTTCTGGCTGAGAAACTATCAAATTCTCGACATCAACACCAACTATTTGAGCATACCGGGGCTCTAAAGCGTGTTCCACATCAATAAATACCGCGGTACCTCCCTTTTTTTGGGCTTCCGCAATCAGTGCGAGGCAAAGTGTTGTTTTTCCTGAAGATTCAGGCCCAAAGATCTCACAAATACGACCTCGGGGCAAACCTCCTACACCCAGAGCCAAATCTATCGCAACTGATCCCGTTGATATCACCTCTACGTTCATTTGCGCGGCATCTCCCATTCGCATGATGGATCCACCCCCAAATTGCTTATTAATGGCTGATATCGCAAAATCTAAAGTTTTCTTGTCTTCCTCTTTCGTAGATTGTCCAGTTGCGGTTGCCTGTTTTACCATTTTGCTTCCCTCTTTACCTCCATTTAGCCCTAACATCAATCTGGGCACACTTTCCCTAGCATCAAGCCAAATCGTGAAAAAATGTTCACATGTCAACATCTATGATTATCTTGTAAAGTCCAAGGTAATCGGGTAATAATGAGTAGCGATGAAGAAAGCTTTGATCATCTATGGTGGATTCGTGGGCCATGAACCTCTGGAAAGTACAGAATTTTGGTCCGACATCCTTGAAGGAGATGGGATGGAGGTGTCCCGGTCAGAATCATTGGCGGATTTAACCGACCCCAATCTTTCTAAAGAATACGACCTCATCATTCCGAATTGGACGATGGGATCGCTGACTGACGAACAAGTGAAAGGTCTTGAAGCCGCCGTAATATCTGGAACTGGGCTAGGGGGATGGCACGGCGGTATGGGAGATGCTTTTAGGGCTAATGCGAGATACAATTTTATTACGGGAGGACAATTTGTCGCCCACCCTGGGGGAATAAAGGAATACACGGTAAATATAACCGATAAAAATCATGCTATCACAGCAGGATTAGAAGATTTTCAAATTGTTTCGGAACAGTATTATTTACACGTTGATCCGGCAAATCACGTCCTTGCGAATACAACCTTCGACGGAACTGGAGCTCCCTGGACATGTGGCGTTGTAATGCCAGTTGTCTGGACAAAGTCCTGGGGTAGGGGAAGAGTTTTCTATTGCTCGCTCGGACACACAGTCGCGGATTTTAAGATTCCTGGGTGCCAGGAAATCATCCGCCGCGGTCTTTTATGGGCCAAGAATTAGGTTTTAAAGTTTTCCTTAAACTAAAGGAGGCAATTCCGGTCGGGCAGCCGCGAATATTTCAAGACTCATTAAGAAGGTTCGGGCCAGCAACACGACGCATCGCCCCGCGAACTCCGGCCCCTCGTAAAAGAAGTTTATTCGCAAAATTCATCACCGCATCGGCTACTTGAGTGGTAATATTCTCGTCGAGGATCTCACTTTGCTATTCAGACTATTGTTGCAAACTCGGAATACTCTAGAAGAATGGGGTTTTCGACGAGGATGCAATTCATTGTAACAGCGCTCCGTGCTGAAGCGGTTCCCCTAATCCGCAAATTTGGACTCAGCCAGAACACCTCATCGAGCCCCTTTCAACGCTTTGAGAGTAAAGAGATAACTCTGGTCGTGAGCGGGGTAGGGAAGGTTCTATCCGCGATTGCAACCACCTGGATTCTTAATCAGGCCGAATGCCGCGAAACTTCGTCAGCATTAAATTTCGGCCTCTGCGGATGTGCGGACAGAAACATTCCGCTAGGTAGCCTAGCGGTAATAAATAAAATTACGGACCATGGATCCGGACGTAATTTTTATCCCGAGCTTTTGTTCCGTCACACATCCGTCGAATCTTCGCTAACGACTCATGATGCACCAGTTTTTTGCGATGCCCACGATGGCACGCCGGCCGGGATGGCCGATATGGAAGCAAGCGGTTTCTTCCAGGCAGCCGCAAAGACCCTGCCGCTTGAACGTATTCTCTGTCTAAAGTTGGTGTCAGATTATTTGGAGCCGCGAGAATTTGAGGCAAAAGCTGTCGAGGATCTAGTGGAAGCTAGAGTAGGGGAGATCGAACAGATTTTAGCAAACGGACGCCTCCCTATAAGAAATCAGAACCATTTTAACTCTCTAGATTCACAGATTCTCAATGCAATTGAGAAAAACCTCCGCTTAACATTCACCCAAAAGCACCAGATGCACTTATGGGCATTGGGATTCGTCATTAGGAACGGGACCAGTCTTAAAAGTCTGGAATCATTTTCTACTAGGTCATCGGTGAATAGGCGAGATAGAAATAAAAAACTGGCAGAAATAAAGGCTATCCTTTCGCAATGAAATTAAGTCCCAATTTTTCGCATATCTACATAGAGGAAAATGCTATTCCTTACAAATGGACGCAACACATCCTTACCCGATTTCCCAAGGCAGCTGTAATCCATATAAGCGATTACAAGGAAGTTTTTACCCGTTCGGGACAGAATTTCCGACTACAGAAGGAGAGTATGAAATTAATCCTAGCTGTGAAAAAAGACCGCTTTCTTTACCCGGGGAGCCCTAATGCACAGAACTTTGGCCTGACAAATTTCTACTACAACGCACTTATTCTAAACTGCCTCTACGACTGCACCTACTGCTACCTTCAGGGTATGTACACTTCTGGAAATCCGCTTTTATTTGTTAATCTAGAAGACTACTTCACAGCCACAAGCCAAGCTCTTCACAGACGGGAAGATCCTTATTCTCCTCTCTATCTCGCTATTTCCTATGACACCGATTTGCTTGCCTTTGAATCCATCATCCCCTACTGCCGCGAATGGGTCCAATTTGCTAGAAATACGCCTGAACTTCTCATCGAGATCAGAACCAAAAGCGCCAACTTTGGATCAATCAGGGATTTAGAACCAACCGACCAGGTGGTTTTGGCCTGGACACTGTCTCCTTCCATCGTCACTCGTACCTATGAGAAAGGAGCTCCGCCCTTACTCCATCGACTTGAGGCTGCCAAGAGAGCCATCGATAACGGCTGGCAAGTGCGGCTTTGTTTTGATCCAGTACTCCGCACAGAGAATTGGTTGGAACATTACTCAGCCTGCATTGAGGAGACATTCAAGGTAATTGCAGCCAACAGCATTCACGATGTTACAATAGGCGGATTTCGTGTAAGTGCCGATCATTTCAAGGAAATGCGCTCGGTTCGACACGATTCCGCACTTCTCTACTATCCATACAAAAGAAAAGGAAACATTGTCTCTTATTCGGAAAACGAAAATTCTGAGATAAACAAGTTTATGATCGAGAAATTAAAAATGTATATTCCTAAAGATAGGATAGCAGCATGGACGTCGCTATAGTCACTGGCGCTGCATCTGGAATAGGGCTCGCCATTTCCAGAAAGCTCGTCGAGATAGGTTGTCGGGTCTACGGCTTAGGCGGCAATTTCGTCAATACGCCGTACAGCCACGAATACTTTATTCCAACTCCTTGCGAACTGACCGAAATTGAGGCCATTAAAGAGAAGGTCGAACAGATTCTAGCCAAAGAAGGCGGTGTTTTCATACTTGTCAATAACGCGAAATACTTCGGATCAAAGCCCTTTCTCGATGAAGTAAATCTAGCTGAATTCGAAACCGTAATCAGAATAAACCTCCTTTGCCCTCTAATTCTTACCCGGTTGGCACTACCGAGCTTGGAGAAATTACAAGGCTTTATAATTAATATCGCGTCAGGCTCTCCGGAATCCGCCCGTGGCGGTCCTGCCGGAGCAAGTGCTGCAGGAGGCTTACGCTGGATGGGGGAGGCGCTTTTTGAGGAATGTCGTGGGTCTGGCGTTAAGGTCACAACCATTTTCCCGCAGGCGAACCGGCAGGGGCCGGTTCAAGCCGACACTCATTCGGAAGGTTCCCAGACCACCATTGCTCCTGATGCCGTCGCTAGAGCGGTCGAGAGGATCATACGTGAGTCCGACGAAAATGTAATCACGGAAATTGTCATCCGCCCACAGCGGCTTACCGAGAGACCGATCCCCGCACCACTTCTCATACCCTCTCCTAAGATCCCCAGAGCAATTACTCCAGACCGACCAAAATCTACTCTGCGCGCTCTCGCTGAAGCTGAGGAAGCCATAGCCAGCGCAGCAAAGAAGGCTAGAAAGATATCAAAAAAAGATATGCCCCCGCGGACAAAATCAGAGGAGGAGAAATCTCAAGAATCCTCTAGCGCGGCCAAGGAATCCGTTTTGCAGAAACCCCCTAGCCCACGCCGAAAAATAAAGAAGCCCATTGAGCCCAAATTAAAAAAGGGGGGGAAATCCCAAGCGAATAAAGCGGTTCGAAAAATTAAGAAAGCTCCCAAGAAATCCGGAGTAGGGGAGATCGAGAAGAAAAAGACGAAAACCAAAGATTCCTCGCAAACAACTAAGCCTCGGGCGAAACCAAACCGATCATCGCCAGAGAATGCCTCACCCGCAGTAGTTCCAGCACAAAAACTGCAATCGAGAAGAACTAAGGGTCCTCGTCCTGACCCAAAAAGGAACCGCAGAATCACACCTGGCCCTGCTTCCTAGTTCGACCCAATCCTCTAAGGAAAAGATGCAACTGCAATCTTATCGCATCGAAGTTACCTTCTCGGATTGTTACTGCATTTTTAATCCTTCCGCGTTTTCAAAGGGGGGGATTTCCCCATTGACCCAAAGGCAACAAGTGGCAATCTCACGCTTTATTTTGGCCTAAAAACAGAGATGAACCGAGTATACCTGAAGACCTACGGCTGCCAGATGAACATCCGTGACTCTGAGGCAGTAGCAGCCATGCTGCGTGAACGTGGCTATAGTGTAGTCGACAGTGAGCACGACGCCGATGTTGTCCTGCTCAATACTTGTGCCGTTCGTGATCAATCCGAACAAAAGGCGATTGGGAAGACCGGTTATCTCGCCAAACGTAAACACCGGGATCCAGAATTTGTCATAGGAATTCTTGGATGCATGGCCCAGAATCGGGGAACTGCTCTGCTCGAGCGTCTTCCAGACCTCGATCTCCTTGTCGGCACTCAGAAATTCCATCGGGTCCCAGACCATCTTGATAACTTGAAGGCGGCTCTTCAGGGACAAGGCCCGAAACCTTATTCTATTATCGATCTAGACGAAGAAGCAGGTTCTCAAAATACAATCCGCGCACACGAAATTGGTAAGCGAAAAGTGAGCGCATTCGTTTCCATTATGCAGGGATGCAATATGAAGTGCTCCTTTTGCATCGTGCCAAAAACGCGCGGCTCTGAACGCAGTCGATCGATTGACGACATCGTCAAGGAGGTTGAAGAACTCGCTGCTTCTGGAACCCGTGAAGTGACTCTGCTCGGACAGATTGTGACCAGCTATGGTCGAGGCGAAATCCCCCAAAAGGACGGGAAAGGACCATTCGTCCAGCTTCTTGAGGCGGTAAGTAGGATAATCGGTATCGAGAGGATCCGTTTCACCTCGCCCCATCCTCTCGGTTTCAAAAGAGATCTAGTGGAAACTTACGGTCGGCTGCCTGAACTCTGCGAGTACGTCCATCTCCCTCTCCAAAGTGGCTCCAATAGAATCCTCAGATCGATGAAGAGACCTTACTCTCGAGAGCGCTATAGGCAGATCGTAAATGCGCTCCGAACAGTTGTTCCCGATATCTACCTATCAACCGACGTGATTGTTGGGTTCCCAGGAGAAACAGAAAGGGACTTTGAGGAAACACAACAGTTTTTCCAAGAGATCGGCTTCGATATGGCCTATATCTTCAAGTACAGCAAACGCAGTGGAACTCCTTCCGCGACAATGGAAAACCAAGTGCCCAAAGAAGTGAAAGAGGAACGGAATCAGATTCTCCTTAAAATACTCGAAAAAGGCTCTCTGGATCGCAGTCAATCCCTTGTCGGCTCCACTCAGGAGGTCTTGGTAGAAGGTCCCGCTCGCAGAGGGCAAAATACCTTTACTGGGAGAACACGCGGTAATCGTAAAGTTGTTTTCTTTGGACAAGAACATCTCGTAGGAGAATTAGTGCCCTTAAGAATCGAAGGCGCAACCGTCAGTACTCTGCAAGGAGCTCTGCTTCCAGTAAGTGCCTAACCGATTCGAAATGTAACCAAGATCAAATGCATTTGATTCTCAAAGCCCTTATTTATTGATTGAAGCAAAATCCTCAATTTAATGTCCCTTTTCTCTGCTACCTTGTTCGCCGGAGTATCCCTTGTTCTTACAGGAGGAATCTTGGTTTGGAATAGGAGATCCGTAGGTCAGTTCGCCAAGAAATCCCTCCGCTCCTTTCCCGTCACGCTGATCATAATGAGTGTGGCAGGAAGTTGGTTTCTATATAATATAATTCGTCTGGGAGTAGCCGATTTTGGGAATTATAAAGAATTCCTCTTCATCTTCTTTTTGGGAATTTGCTTCTTCGCCTTTTTTCATGCTCGCGACTTTCTCGCAGTTCGGGGCGGAGCGGTTCTGGTGATGTTACTGGCGAAGGTCCTGCTCGAAGCTGCTTACATGCAAGAACCGCAGAGCCGGCTTTTTATGGTAGGCTTCGTCTATCTCTGCGTTATTACCGCCCTTTACTTAGGAACCGCACCCTACCGATTGCGCGACTTTTTTGATTGGCTTTTTGCCAAGGACAAACGTGCTAAACTTCTCGGTTACCTTTTTGGCCTCTACGGTATTTTTCTTTGCGGTATTGCTTTTACATACTAGCGTTCTAAGCCCCATAAAAATGTGCTTTCCCCTTATAAACGATCATTTTCAGTGCACCCTCGGCGAACAGAATGCCTGTGCGTTGCATTGCGTGCTGAGAAACATAAAAAGTTCTTGGGCTGGATTTTTGGGTCATGTTGTAGCACGAACATACACAGAGTTTTCCATCACTGGATAAATATGTTTCCCAGAAATCTGCCGGAGATTTGCTTTGACGCTATCGATACCCCCAATGTCTCCCACGTTTTTCATCAAAATCGTCTATGGCCTCTTAGGCGGCAACAGCTCTCAAGTTGCAGCTCTAAGTTGGTTGCGCCGGGCCCACTCTGCTGCTGCCACATGACCTAATCCAACGTGAAGCGATCTCTGCTCATTTTAGTTTCAGGACCGGCAGGAAGCGGAAAAACCACTCTCTGCGAACGTCTTACAAAGGAATTCACCCCTCAGGTGAAACAGGTCGTAACGGCTACTACGCGTCGCCCTAGAAACGGTGAACGTGAAGGAATTGAGTATATCTTTCTCGATCGAAAAAGATTTGAGGCAAAAGTTGAAGCTGGGGAATTCTACGAACACGCCAAGGTCCACGCACATAGCTACGGCACCTTGAAGACTGAGATTGAAGAAAGCCTTTCTTCTGGGGTTGATCTTCTCCTCAATATCGATGTCCAAGGCGCTGCTACCTATCGTAGCGCTGCCAAGAATGATTCCGTTCTCGCAGACCGATTAGTTTCAGTTTTTGTCCGCCTTGAAAACCTCACCCAGGCCAAAGACCGCCTAATGGAAAGAGGAGACAGCTCCTCCGAAATCGCCTTCCGCCTACAAACAGCAGAAATTGAACTCCAAGCGTGGCCCCACTTCGACCACTCTTTCATCAGCGGGAGCAAGGAAGAAGATTATCAGAGGTTCAGAAATATCTACCTGAGTGAAAAAGCGAGAACCCTCGGGTAGAAAACCATTCTATCGAATTTGGATCGCAAGCATCACGTAATCTTGGGTATCCTCTCCGAGCCCGGAGCATTTGATTATTGTTCAAATTCAAAATTGGAAGAATCAGTCTTTACAGCTAAGCTTTGTGCTGCGGTCGCTTGGGATCAAACCAGTCAATATGGTAGAATTTGTTTCGCAGCTGGTCAGTGCGTTCGTAGGTATGGGCTCCAAAATAGTCCCTCTGAGCCTGTAGTAGATTCTGAGGTAGGCGAAAAGCCCGATACCCGTCGTAGTAGGCCAAGGCGGATGAAAGCGTTGGGATAGCAGCCCCATGTTGTACCGCTGTGGCAACAACTTTCCGCCAATTTTTCTGTGCGTTGTCCACAGCGTCTTTAAAATAAGGGTCGAGAAGGAGATTGGCTAATTTTGGGTTGCGATCGAAGGCCTCTGTGATCTTTTGCAAAAAAGCTGCCCGAATAATGCACCCGCCCCTCCAAATCTGGGCTATTTCACCAAATTTCAGCTGCCAGTCGTATTCATTCTGTGCTTCTCGCATCAGTTGAAACCCCTGAGCATAGGAGCAGATCTTCGAGCAATAAAGAGCATCATGAATAGACGATATGAAGTTTTTGGAGTCACCTCCAAAGTCTAAAACCGGCCCCTTAAGGACTTTACTAGCAGTAACCCGTTCGGATTTAATCGCGCTCATGTAGCGGGCAAAAACCGCCTCAGCAATTGTTGGAGCGCAGATTCCCATATCAAGAGCGTTAATACTGGTCCATTTCCCGGTCCCCTTTTGGCCAGCAGTGTCGAGGACTATGTCAACAAATGATGCGCCCGTATCCGGATCTTTTTGTTTTAGGATGTCCGCGGTTATCTGGATAAGGAAAGAATCAAGGACGCCATTATTCCACTGTGAGAAAACTTCTCCAATTTCTGTAGGGGCCATATGGAGTAGAGTACGCATTAAGTCGTAGGCTTCACAAATCATCTGCATGTCGCCGTACTCGATCCCGTTGTGAATCATCTTCACATAATGCCCAGCCCCGTTCTCGCCGATGTAAGCTGTGCAGGGAAACCCTCCTTCTGCCGGTTTTCTCGACTCCGGATCCACCTTAGCCGCGATAAGCTTCCACACCGGTTCCAATTCCCGACAAGTCTCAAGCTTTCCTCCCGGCATAAGTGAAGGCCCGTAGCGGGCGCCTTCTTCTCCCCCAGATACCCCTAACCCGATATAGCGGAATCCTTTCTCGGCCAAATCTTCCTCCCGGCGGATCGTATCAATCCAATTCGAATTTCCGCCATCGATGATTATGTCATCTTGGTTCAAGAGCGGAATCAAAGCATTAATTACAGCATCAATCCCTGGACCTGCCCGTACCAAAATAATGATTTTTCGGGGCATCGAAAGTGAATCTACAAATCTCTCCAACGTTAACTCACCAACCAAACCTCCAGGTGTGTTGGGATTGGCCGCAAGGAACTTTTTTGTTTTGGAAAGGGTGCGATTATAAACGGATATTTGAAACCCGTGATCCGCTATGTTGAGAGCGAGATTCTGTCCCATCAAAGCCAAACCTATAAGGCCTATGTCTGACTTCTCTTTAGTCATTTCTTCCTTTTTCCGATGAATTATTACCACAATTGCATTTCCCGAAGGGCCACTCCCCCACGCTAAGCTCGGATGAAAAAGCTAAGCGGCTCATTTAGCAATGATAGATCTGTTTGGAACAGCTTCAGAGCCGAATCCTCCTTCTCAAACCAACCCTGTTTTTTCAGGATCCTTTATATGCGGATTTGGAGGAAGGCCTTCGGAGAAACTGCGTTTGCGCTGTGAGAATCAAGCCCCCAAATCGGGACTACTGAGAAGGCTGCGAGTCGGGAACGCTTGTACTGGCCGGAGAGCTGCCTACCCAACCACTATCACCGCTCTGGTAATGTTCTTTTTTCCAGATTGGGACTCGTTTTTTGACTTCATCGATTATGTAGCGGCAAGCTAAAAAAGCGTTGTCCCTGTGAACCGCAGTAACCCCTACCCACACAGCCATTTCGCCAAGATTCAGGTGCCCCACGCGGTGAAAACACCTTGCTCCTCGGACACCGAATTTCCCGGCAACCTCTGATAGAATACGACTTCCCTCTTTCTCGGCAAGCTCCGCGTAGACTTCATATTCGAGCGAGATGACCTCATGCCCTTCATTACAGTCTCGCACCCATCCTTCGAATGATACATACCCACCTGCTTTTTCATCGGCAAGAGGCCCTCGCAGATCGAGAGCCTCAAGCGGTGAGGTTGAAATTTTGAAAAGAGGATTCATTAGCTAAAAATTTTTGCGCCCTTCCCTTAGACTGTTTTGTGCAGATCATTTTCTAACTCGTAGCCAATTGGATTTAACCAAGTTTCTGTTTGGATCTTTCTAATCTCGATAGCTTTCCGCTTATATTGCTAACCGCCAAGCCCTTCCGGGGCTCGATCGCTCCACCTGCCACCGGTGGAATGAAGACGATCTCATCACCGTCCTTCAAAGATGCATTTAGTTCTGTAAATTCTCCATTCACTGCAACTTTCAGATCGTCTGCTTCGAGACCTAACTCATACTCTTTTTTTAGTTCCGCAAAAAGATCCCTAAGAGTGACCGCACTTGTTATTCTCGATTCGTAGCTTATTCCCCTCTGTTCTCTTAACAGAGCAAAATATTGTAACCTAACCTTCTTTTTCCGGTCGCCCATTCGTCAGCACCTATAAGAATATCTCTCCATCTTTTCGAGAATTTTCCTGTAGGCTTTCAGTGTGTTAACATTCTCGAGAACATGGAATTGAGGAAGATCCAAAAGATGGACATCTGATTCAATGAGAATTCGCCGGGGACTCAAGATGCCCTTCTCCTTCCAGAATTTGTACAAAATTGCTTCAGAGTGAACCTCGTAGATTGTGCATAGCGGCTCAGGAAAACCGTCTCGCGGGTTTCGAAATGCCGTGAAGGGCTTTCGTAAATCCCTATTTGCGACAAGATACTCTAGGGTCGAAGAATCGAGAAAAGGAAGATCTATTGCTACCACTAACCAACTCTTTCCCTGGACAGAATTCATTGCTGAAAGAAGGCCACCGAGTGGACCAATATCGCCAAATTGATCTCGAATTACTCTAACACCATATCTATTTGCTTCTCTCGGGACGGCTTGATCTTCACGGAGAGCAACAATCCCCATCGAGCAGGACCCTCCAACCAAATCGAGCGTCCTTTTCATTTGCGTCTGCCCTGTATAGACCATTTCTGCTTTGTCTCGTCCCATTCTTTGGCTACGCCCACCGGCCAAAACGAGTCCGGCTAGATCGTTATCAGACTTAGTGATTCCGGTCATTAATACGTCTAGCTCTTCGCCACATCTTCTACATTGAAGTCACGCTTACCGCCGGTTTTCTCCATTAGACGGACGGATTCAATGACAATCTCATGAGAGAGGGATTTGCACATGTCGTAAACAGTAAGAGCGGCCACCGAGGCGCCAGTTAACGCTTCCATCTCGACCCCAGTTTTATGAGTCGCCTGCACCTTACATTCGATGACTACTCTATTTTCTTTACCCACATTGACCTCGATTTTACAATCTTCGAGTGGAACGGGGTGACAGAGAGGGACGAGCTCATGAGTCCTCTTTGCAGCCATTACGCCTGCCAAGACAGCGGTTTGAAAAACCGGACCTTTTTTACTCCTCATTTCACTGCCTTCGATTTGTGCCATTATCTCGTCTGTCACCCTCAACTGGGCTTGAGCCCGGGCTCGTCTCAAAGTTATACTTTTATCGCTCACTCCCACCATTTCAGGTAGGTTTTCTCGGTTGATATGGGATAGTTTGGCCATGTGTTTATATATAATCAACTCCACGAGAAAAATTGCGCGCTGGAACCTTCAGAAAACCGCGTTCCCTTTTCTTCTGGGAGCTCAACAAACCCATCGGTGGGAATGATGGAAGCAAAGTCGCCTGAATTGTTCGCCGGATGTGGTTGTGCCCTCAAAATACCGTTTTCTTCCGATTCAACCCTCACGGGTAGAAAAAACGTCAGTGGCGTTCGAACGAGAAAATCTTTGGCCAAAACCGCCCACAATTCCTTGGGTTGATCCATTCCAAGCATCTTCTGCAACGCTGGCACAACGTATCGATGGAAGCAGATGAGGGTCGAAAGCGGGTTTCCTGGGAGGGCAAAAATCCTTTGTTCGCTTTCCCCCTGACCGTACCAAAACGGTTTTCCCGGACGTTGCCGTACACCATGGAAGTGCTTTCTTACGCCCAGTTTTTCGAGGACTGTTGGGATATAGTCGAATTTCCCTTTCGAAATTCCACCACTCAGCAATATAACATCAGCCCGACGAAGGATAGCTGCCAGTGTTTCTTCAATCAAAACGGGATCATCTTTTATATGCAGATTTTCTATCTCGTGGAAGCCCAATCCCTGCAGCGCTGCCTCAAGGGCGTAGTTATTGGAACGGCGAATTTGAAACGGCTGGACCTTTTCGTCCACTTCCACCAATTCATCTCCAGTAGAAACGATGATCAACCGAGGCTCGCGAGTAACCAACAGGGACGTCTTACCGCAGGAAGCTGAAACGGCAATCTCCCTTGAGGTCAACCGTACGCCAGAGTCTATCAGATAATCGCCCTTGATAAAGTCTGACCCTTGCTGATGAATATTAAGGTTCGGACGCGGATTGAAATTCTCTTTGACAGATGCTTTCCCACTCGCGATTTCCACATCCTCATACGGAACCACGCAATCACAGCCCTCTGCCATAACCGCCCCGGTCATAATCTCGATGCAGTTATTTTTATCTTCGAGTCTGACCGGATCCATTCCGGCTCCCTGAACTCCATTGATTCTGAATACCCGAATTCCTTCGATCCACGCCTGATAAGAGATCGCAATACCGTCCATCATAACCCGATCGAATGGAGGTAGGTCTCTATCGGCTGCTATAGGGCGACGTAGCACTCGACCCACCGCGTCCTGCAATGAAACTTCCTCTATCGGCAAGAGAGCCGCATTTTCCTCGATAATCTGAACTGCTTCCCGACTTGATAACATAGGCAAGAATAAACCAGAGAATCAGCCAAAGGATCGGTTGAATCAACTCCAAAGGTAGGACGATTAGGCTGGTCGATTCTAGAGGAAAAGATATCAGTGTCCTTACAGGACGAAATTAGCGATCCGGGTCCTGCACCAAAATAAGGAAATTAGGCTATTGATCGCAGCTGCCAATAGAAATCCGATGAAAAGACCAGTAGACACCATGGGAAGATCTTTGAGAGATCTTCGAATTTCTGTGATAGACCAATGTAATTTTAGGTGTGGATATTGCATGCCTTCCGAGGTTTTTGGCCCAGATTATGCCTTTCTAAAAGGCGAGCAATTGCTGACTTTTGAAGAAATTTATCGCCTGGCTGAGCTTTTCTCAACGACCGGAGTCCACAAACTTCGCTTAACCGGCGGCGAACCTCTTCTTCGACGGGATCTTGCTAGACTCGTTGAAATGCTATCTGAGATTGAGGGTATCGATGACATCGCTCTGACCACAAACGGGATTCTCCTTCTTCGCTATGCCGAACTTCTCCAAAGTGCCGGTCTCGATCGCGTGACCGTTAGTCTGGACGCTTTGGATGACTCGCTATTTCAGAAAATGAATGACCGTAACGTGCCGGTTCGCGGAGTGCTCGACGGGATCGAAGCGGCGGCGGATGCCGGAATACCTGTGAAGATTAACATGGTCGTTCAAAAAGGTGTGAATGACAGTGAGATTTTACCGATGGCTCGTTTCTTCAGAGAGAAGGGCCACATTCTTCGCTTCATCGAGTACATGGATGTTGGCAACCACATTGGCTGGAGCATGGATCAGGTTTATCCTTCGAAACAAATAGTGGAAGAAATCAACAAAGAGAGTCCACTCGAACCCTTAGGCGCAAACTATCCAGGGGAAGTAGCCAAGCGATATCGCTACCTCCAAGGTGGCGGCGAGATTGGCCTTATTTCCTCGGTAACCCAACCCTTTTGCAAAGCTTGTTCTCGGGCTCGGCTTTCGGCCGACGGCATGCTGTACACCTGCTTATTTGCCAACTCAGGCTGGGATCTAAAAGAGATGCTTAGAGGAGGGGAAACAGACGAATTGATACTGAAAACTCTTCGTGAGATTTGGTCGAATCGTCGTGATCGATACTCAGATCAACGTACCCAGATTCTTAAGCAGCACCTTCATCGCCTAAAGGTAGAGATGTCTTACATTGGAGGTTGATCCTAACCGGCCGGATACAGCACTATAATGAGTGTGTTACATCGGTCTTGGAAGTAAGCAATCAGATCTTCAAACTTTCTTCTTCCCCGAAAAACCTTTCCCTATCGAGCACAACGAAAAAGGAGAAATTGGTTCAATAGATAACGCTTAAAGGCAAATCAATCTCCAGCGGTTTGCTACGATTTTCTTAAAGCTGTACCTCGGCAAGTCTGGTTTACCCGGGCAAAGTCCACCCGAAGTAATTCAAGAACCAGAGCTCTTTCCAGAATCGATATCTCCCTTCCCATGTAATGCGTCCATACTCCTCATGTTGATGTCGGGGAACGAGAATGCCTAGCTGAGTGTTGGTACTTTCAATGATCTGTTGCTGCTTATTGAGGTCATCGAGCGGATCATCTTCCCAGCACTCACGCTCAACGCCAAATGTTTCAAGTCGATCAAGATGTTTTTTCAGAAGAGAACGCAGAGACCGTGTCCATGGGTTTCTTTCTAGTTCCCAGTTTTCCGGAAAAAATCCTCCAAAGGGTAGATAGAGATTGTCGGTTATAAGGCGAATACCACTCTTCAATCTCGAACTGATGCTGTAACAAACGGATACCTTCCCGGTTCGGTGAGGCAGAAAATAGATCTGTATTCTGACCGTACCTTCTTCGTTTTGGTAAATGGAGCTTCTCAGGACATATTCCTCACTGTATGCGGCTCTCGCGGCCTCGATTCGGACAAATCCTTTCTCGCGGATCCATTCTCGCAGCCCAATATACTTTCTTGAAGAAGGCCACTCATCGCCAGAGTCATTGCTTTCGTACCTTGGGAAAAGCGGGATATCCCCTCGGCTCATAGCCGCAATCGCAACCCAATTATAAAGTGTTTCAAGAAGAAACCAGAGTAGGAAGCAAAAAATTGATAGCACCCCAAATGGCCGTAAGCTCCACTCTAGGGAAACAATTAGGTAAGGGACTCCCATTGAGACTGCAATCCACCGAAACCATCGGCTGAAGATTGCAATAATAGGGGAGGCGGACAATCGATCGAGGTAGATTGTTAAAAAGACGATTAGACCTAAGAGCACAAAGTTTTGCACGAATAATAAAGAAGCCGTATCCACCACCAATGGCTTCCGCTTTTCTCAATACCTAGTTCAGTCGAACTGGCATGATCACGCAAAGGAAACTGTCTGCGGTACGAAACACCCCTGGACTCAACTCATCCTTAAATTCAAAAATCAGCTCATCCCTCGTCTGTGCACGAAGAGGATGCATAAGAAACTCTGGATTGAACGCAACTGCTACGTCCGGTCCCTCATATTGAACAGCAATTGATTCATGTGAGTCCCCGTACTCGCTGCTGGATGCGGTAATTTCCATCAAGCTGTCACTCACCTTTATTTTGATGGAATTGCTTTTGTCGCTCGTAACTAAGGCTGCTCGTTTTACACAGTCTAGCATCAATTCTCTTTCCACTTTGATGCGTCTTTCAGTCTCTCGGGGAATAACTTGATGGTAATTGGGATAACTACCTTCGACAACCTTTGAAACAAGATAAATGCTTCCAATGATACCATTTGTTTCATCCTTGCTCTGAGTACCTAGTTCAAAAGCAACCTGTCGGTCATTAAAGGATATCTTAACGACCTCCCCTTGGCCCACTAGACGTTCTACCTCGGCCACGGTCCTAGCTGGCAGAATTAAATGTCCTGCATTATCTTCATTCACTGCAATTTTACTATGGACAAGAGCCAGCCGACGCCCATCAGTTGCAGCAAGGGTTAGTTTTTCATCCGCGAAGTCGAAATAAACTCCGTTCATAATAAAGCGCGACTCGTCCGTACTCTGTGCGTAAGATACACTTCTTAGCATGTACGCTAGAGTTTCCTGGCTAAGCTCGAAAACATGGTCGTCACTAAAAGTCGGTAATGCGGGAAATTCGTCTGCTCCAATACCCGTCATAAGAAATTGCGAACCCCCTGAAGTGATCTTTATGTGATGCCCAGCGGACGACTCTATCTCGACATCTAGATTGGGTAGTTCTCGAATGATGGTTGCTAATTTTCTAACCGGGAGAGTGATTCCTCCACTTTCTGTAATCTCAGCTGCAATCCGACAGCGGATTCCCAAGTCGAGATTCGTCGTTGTAAGGCCTATAGAGTCTCCTTCCGCTTCGATAAGCACATTGTTTAGAATCGGCATGCTGATCTTTGTGCCCACCACATTGATCACCTGCTGGAGTCCGCTTGTAAAATGGTCTCGGTTAATTTTGAATTTCATTTCTCCTGGTTAGTAAGAGGGATTGGACTATTACTGACAATCATTATATACTAACAGATATTATGTACTTAAACTTCTCCTCTTATTATGTTCTGTGAACAAATAAAGTATTCGAATTTATTTGTTGGACTACAATATCTTACAGAAAACTTCCACCGTGTAAGACTTATGGATAAACGTGAATGATTTACACCATTGCTGCCTGATTGTGAGAAATTCTGCGCTTATTCACGAAGTGTTCGAACAGAGAATTTATCGATGGAACCGCCTCTAAAGAATCAATCCTTGAAGTCCGAATAGGGAACAGTTTTGTCTTGTTCTGAATCTTCCTGAGAGCCGAAATCGCCCTCTGTTAACTGACGCGTAATTGATTTACGTTTTTCCCATGTTCTCAGACACTGTCGGACAAGACCATAGAAGATATAGGTCAGAAATAGAATTGAAATGGCAACCGATCGGAACAAGTACACAAGAGCAAATCCGACCGCCAAATAGACGAAGGTGCGCAGACGAGTTTGAGTTTGCCAGTCAATTGTTTTGAAACTGGGATAGGAGATATTGCTGACCATTAGGAAAGCAATAAGCAAGAGAAGGACTGGGAGAAAAATGGACCACGATCGCAAATCGTAACTATTCAATACCAGGACGAGGGAAGCGATCATTCCGGCTGCGGCGGGAACCGGAAGCCCTTTAAATTCCGTTGTCAAGGACACTCCATTTTCAGCGAGAAGGGGATTAGAAATAACATTGAAGCGGGCTAGGCGAACGGCAGAACAGAACAGATAAAGGAAGCCAATAAGCCAGCCAACTTGAAGGAAGAATGGGTAGGCTTCAGTAGGAGAGAGAATGAGAAAAAAGACCATCAGGGCTGGCGCCATTCCGAAAGAAACAATATCTGCAATGGAATCGAACTCTTTTCCGAAGAGAGACTCTTTTCCACCAAGGCGAGCTAGTCTGCCATCCAGGGCATCAAAGATTACAGCTGCAAGAATGAACCAAACCGCTTCTGTGTATCGTTCACGAGCGAGCGCCTCATTAGTAAGGGTAGAAGAGGATGCGTATTTGGCCTGAATACAGCGTATAACAGCAAGATAGCCGCAGAAAAGGTTTCCTCCTGTCATGAGATTCGGGAGAAAGTAAATTCGACTCGCCTCGTGCGTTAGACTCGGTGGCGGAGGGGAGCTTTCCTGGTTGGGAATTGGATCAGGCATCCTTTTTTAGACTTTCGAGATATCTCCAGAACGACTGGTGTTGTTCGATCATCTGTTCTTCGCTGATGGGAAGTTTGGAGCGGAAAATAAAATCAGTTAGCGTATTTCGGTGAAGTAAATAGTGGCTGTGAAGTATATTGCCGTTTACCTCGAAGTAAATTCGAAAGTCTCCTGCACGGAGCCTGTAGAATATAATTCCACGACGTCGGAATTTGCCCAAAGGTTCCTGAGGTCGGGAAAGCTGCTCAGGAGTCACTCCGCTGATCTGTTCTACAAGCTCAAGCTGTTCCTGGAGTGGGAGTTTTTCCAACTCGCCCATTGATTGATTACTGAAGGTTACTTGGAAAGGTTGCTTCATGGTGAAGTTGGATGAGAAAGAGCATTCGGGATCTCGAATGCGATTAACTTGCCATCAACAAAGCTCGACCAAAAGATACCTAGCAATAAGAAAATGAACGGGGAAGTTCAAAGATCGAGGGATCTAAACAACTTCTTAAAGGCTCGAACAGGCCCTGGTTACATGAGTTGTTTTAACAGTGACAATGATATTGTGCTTTCGAGATAGGAACATATAAAAGAGCGAAAGACTTTCAGGGAACGCGGACTTTAGGGTTTAATTTAGGACTGGAATTAATTATCTATTGCTAGGTGAGGAATCCAATTGAAGTGATGGGCCTCTTTGTCTCCCCCGGACACGATTTCATCGGTCGCCACGGTAAGGAGAGGTTGTTGAATCAGGTAAGCTCAAAGAAAAATGTGCATTGTCTGGCGGGACAAGGAATCGAGGGAGATCGGTTCTGCGGTTTTCGCGAAAATTTCAAGGGGCAGATCACTTTCTTTGAATGGGAGATTTTGGAGAAACTGAGAACGACTTTCGGGAAACCGGATATTTCACCTTCGGCCTCACGGCGAAATGTTATCCTAAAAGGAATCGATCTTAATTTTCTGATCGGCAAACGATTTCAGATCCAAGAAGTTGTTTTCGAAGGCTCCGAACACTGTGCTCCCTGCAATTGGATGGACGTTGCTATTTTGCCAGGCACGAAAAAAGCTCTGGAGAACAAAGGCGGTCTTAGATCGCGTATCCTTCAGTCAGGGTATCTAAGTTTGGGGAAGACGGATCTTCTTTTCTTACCCTAAGATTCACAAGCCGATGAGCTGAATGCCTATCCCAATCCGGATCGCAGAAATAAGGGAAAGTCAGCTTAGAATCCCTCAATATTTCAGGCCTCATTTCTCCGGATTTGATCATTTCCAAAGCATCCTTTCAATGCCCATGCAATCTTTACTGGATTAGGGTGGGCGATGGGCAGAAAACTTTGGGGAATTCTCGAATTGGCAATATTTGGGGTCGCCAAGATTCTCAAGAGTTAGATTTGCCTCCTTGCAGCTAATTCGATCTCCGAGGAACATCGGATACGCGGAAAATTCAAGGTCAGGCGTACCGATCTTCCGTGAAGGGGTCAGCCGTGTTTGAAAATCCGCGCGTTTCCCAGTAACCAAGGCGATCTTCTTCCAAAAAGTGGATATGTTTAACAAACTTGGCACCTTTCCAGGCATAAAGCTTAGGCACTATTATGCGAGCTGGCCCTCCATGTTTTCGAGAAAGCGGACGACCCTCAAATTCTGTAGCAATCAGTACATCGTCATCGACCAGAATCCTGAGCGGAACATTTACAGTATAATCATCATAACTAGTAAAAAAAACAAACGCTGCTTCAGGCAGCGGATTTACGAGATCGCAAATCATGGTAAACGGAACCCCTTTCCATCGACAGTCGAATTTGCTCCAGGTCGTTACACAATGGAAATCGCTTACCATGGAAACCTTAGGAAGTTTCTGTAATTCATTCCAGTCCAGTTCGATAGGCCTTTCTACCTTGCCTACAATCTTAAGGGTCCATTCAGAAAGAGGGATAACAGGCTGAATCCCAAGGTCGAGAACCGGAAACCCTTCGGTCAGGTGTTGACCCGCCGGCAGACGGCCGTCTACCGGCTTTCCCAGGGCTTTTGCACCTTTTTCTACCTGTTTCGCCGCCCATCTCTCCTTGGCACTACTTGATCGGTTTTCTTTCATTCTTCCGCTTTGATACTTCTTTATGCACTTCCCGGAGGGCAAGAGGTTTTTCTGTTATTAAGTAATATTGTTAGGATCACAGAATTTGCTCGGAGAAACTTGACGAGTCAGATAAGATGCAATAAATGCATAAAACTTGCTAATATAGCAAAATATGCTTCCGGCACAACCAAACTTGGGAATAATTGATGGAATGCGATGTCTGCGAGTACTCGCGATATCGAAAACACCGGTGGGCGTGAGTGAAATGGCCAACCGTATGTTGATGGAGCCAACAAAGGTTCATAGGCTTTTGAAAACCTTGGCTCATATGGGAATGGTCCAACAAGACCATGGGCGACGGTATCTTATTGGAGGAGGCATCCAGGTATTAGCAAATTTAAGTTTTAAGGGATCAGAACTGGAGTGGCGTAGAGACAAAGCGATTCGATTGCTTTCACGTGAGGTAAAACATAACATTGCCTTCGGAGTAATGTGGGAGGGAATGGTAACATATCTCGAGGGAAAACAACAAAGCTCCAAAATAGTGGTTGAACATGGAATAGCTCAGATGGCGTGGGACAGTCTAGAAGAGGCAAGTACATGCTGCACGGGTTTGGTTTTGTTAGCAGGAAAAAATGATGAGGAAGTGGAAAGAATCTATCGGGGAAGGCCGATACCGGGATTTATAGGTGGCCTTGGAGATTTGCGGCGACAGCTAAGCGAAATTCAGGTTCGTAACTATGCCTACCTGACGGGAGTAACTAGACAAAGTTCAAGTGCTTTGGCGGTTCCGTTTACCGATGGACTTTCCGCTCTCGAAGTACGAGGACCGATAGCTCAAGCGGATTTCCAAGGTATAGGTGAAATTGTGAGACAGGTTATTTTGACGGTCGAACGCTCATGGCGATGGAACGAGTAGGTCTCTATCGCAGTCAGAACTTTGAGGATTCTTGGGAGGCTATCTTACATCCCTGGTTTCGCGAACAGTCTCTGAGTAGGGAAGTCAGTGCTGGAACTGCCGCGGTGATCGTCCCTCATGTTTCATGTATTGCTTTTCTCAAAACCCGTCTGCTGGAACAAGAATCCGGCTCTTTCGGAATATTCTTCTTCACGTCTCGCACCTTGCGCGAATTTCTTCTACGGCATTTAGCGACACTTCCACCCCTTGTATCGCGGGAAGATGCCCGTCTATTTGTCTCCCTGGCAGCTGAGGAAATTTCCGAAAACCGAGTGGCACAGGCGGTGTCTCGCTCACCTGATTCATTTCTCCATCTCTTGAAACAGATAACCGGGGCGGGATGGAAACTGAGAGATTGGGAGAATCAAGACGCGGAAAATATAGCACACCAATTCTCCAGTTATCTGGACCGTGCCGGGATGCAGACGGTTCAACAGGCGGACAGACGGCTTCTCAGAGAATCGGAAACGATGAAACCTTTCTTTCAACGGGTTTTGATATATGGCTTTTCGGAGAGAGAATGGCCCCAATTGCTTCTCCTGCGGTCGGCTGTCAATTTTGCTAGACGGGCAACGGTGGTCCTTTTGGAAGAGGGCTTGGATGATGCCGGAAGGAGTTGGCTGGGAACCTGGGAAGAATTTTTTGGGAACGCCGAAACAGTGGCTTCGAAAAGGGATAGAGAAGAATCAGGATTCGACATGGTCACGGACAATCTCGAAGGGTTAATTGAATCGGGAGTAGGAGAATCTTTGCCAAAGCAGGTCATTTATCGCGTAACCGAGAACAGGGACAACGAAGCCAAAGCTATTGTTGCCCAGGCTCTAACCTTTTTATCCGAAGCTGATTCGGTACGAGTGGGAGTCGTTTTCTCAAGGCCATCTGCCCTCTCACGATTGGTTACGGATTATCTATGCACGCTCCGCATTCCACATTATGACTCGCTAGGCAATGTCCCGGGCCGGGGGCCCATAGAGCAGCTCCTTGATATGTGGATTCAGTTACAGGAGGAACAGCGGCTTGATTCTCTTTTGGATTTTAGTTGCGCGCTTGCTACAGAAGGGTTTCTCGACCCGAAGATTTCCACGAGCATGAAAACCATCTGCGAAAAGGCGGCGGAGGAAGTATTGACCGACGATCTAGCTGTAATGAAGGCGTTTGTTTTGCAAGAGAGAGTGGAATCTTCCGCAGCAAGTTTTTTTTCCTCGTGGGTGCTTTTCCCAAAGGTAGCGTCGATAGGTAAACTAATAGATTGGACCGAAAAATTTCTTTCTTTGTTGGATTCACCCAAGGTGACTTCAAATTTTCAAAGAAAGGCAAAAGACTTAGAATCGCTACGGGAGATAGAGGTCTCCCGAGATAATTTCTGCCAATGGCTTCGCGATGTTTTCAAGGATCCTCAGCGGAGCAGGAACGAGCTTGGGCGAAATCCATTCTCCCGAATTCACATCCTTTCATTCGACGAGTTCAGCGGCGAAAGCTGGAGTCATCTTATTGTCGGAGGATTGAATTCTGACGAATGGCCCCGCTGCTGGGTAGATTCCGGACTCTTTAGTGGGGACCAGATAGGAAAGTTGAATCAGAGGGTGTTGAAGCAGGGACGTCAAGGAGAAGGACACGTTGTGCTGGAGGCAGATTACAGCTGGATTCATTCATCCTCCGACCTTCGGGTGTCCAGCTTTGTTCATTTTAGTCGTCTCTTACGTGTTCCGCGTCGAGGACTTGCGTTGACATTTTCAGCTGAGAGGAGAACTGCTACCCTCGAGATGGTTAGGCCGAGCGAATTCTTGATTAAGGTTTATTGGGTTGATAGAGGAAGTCTTCTCGAAGGAGATGAATTGAAAACGCTAATCAAGAAAACAAACGGGTGGCTTAATGGGGCTTTTAACAAACCGTTAGACAGCAGGGATGAAACCGATCGCATGTTATCTGCATTCAAAGCCCGAAGGGATTCTGAAAAACCTTTTAGCGAATTCGAATTCAGCTACCGAGAGCCTCCATCGGGAGGCCTTTTGCTGTCTGCAAGCGCGTGGGATATTCTTATGGAACGACCTGCAGAAGTCTGGCTCAAACATGTCCTGAAACTGAGGAAAAGGCAAAACTGGTCAGAAAAAATGGGGTCTAATTTGGCGCATGGCTCATGGGTACATTCGTGGTTGCGGATTGGGAATGAGAGAGGTGGATTCATCCCTTTCCCTAAGGCCAATGATTGGCGCGAATCAGTTCGAAATGCAGCGAATTTAACACTCGACAAGGTCTCATTAGCTTATCGTAAAGCAGGGCGTGAGATTCCGGACTGGTGGCTTTCTCAATGGAACGAAGCAACTGAGGTCGCTGAACAATTCCTTGAGCGGCTAACCGGCATCGCTAAATGGACCCATCTGGCAAGCGAACGGCCTCTCCCGATAAATGGTACCGCTCTATTTCCTGATGGTACGCGATTGCCTATAAAAGGACGGATGGACCTGATCCTTGCTAACGGATCCATCGACGGTTGTAAATGTGACGATGCTTGGCCTGCTGATGCCTCGGCCTGGATTATCGACTTTAAGACCAGTGCCGGAGCGAGGCCTCTCACATCCCGAAATTTTTTAAGAGGATACGGCCTACAAATAGGCCTTTACGCACAGTCTCTGGCCACAATGGGATGCCAATCCATTTCTATGAGTATAGCTCTCTCGCACTCTCCACTAAGACCCCAGATTGACCAAGAAGACCTGACAACCGCAAATGCTCTTTGGCAAGAGATCTCTAAGATTCACAAGTCTGGGGTAGTGGGCCAGTCGAGTGAGCTGCGGTCCAACTTTTCCTTCAAGGGGGACTATCCTCTCGCTACCCTTCGGGTGGATCCAGCGATAATTGAGCGTAAACGGGCGATTAAGCGAGGGGGTAAGGAATCCCAGACTGAGGAATGAAGTCACCGAATGTTTGGAGAGAGGTTAAAAACCCGTTACAAGATGCAGTAGCGCGGAGACGCTTCAGCCAGGAGCTCGGGTGTAATTTTTCCGTTATAGCACCCGCAGGGGTAGGCAAGACTACAGCAATCGTCGATCGCGTTGTAAATATTGTCCAGATTGATGATAAGAGACAGGGCACGGGTTTAAGACCACTAGCAATCGTCACCTACACTAGGAAAGCGGCGCGTGATATGGAAATCCGATCTCGTAACGCCTTGCTCCAGCAGGGTGCCCGCCCGGAATCTCTAGTCCGTTTGAGCCAGGCTTTTTTCGGGACTATTCACAGCTTTTGCCTCGAGCTTATTCGAGCAGAGGGGCATTTCTTGGGACTGTCCCCAGCGATCGAAATTGCGAATAACCATACCTCCCTTTGGTTGCAATTCATTCGTGAGAATGACCGAGTCGTAGATATAATGGAGGGAAGTAAACTCGACGGATTCCGACGTCATTGTGAGGTTGGCAAGGTCATCGAATTAGCCCGGGAGTGGCGAGGTTCGGGGCCAACCAACAAGACGCTGGAGCCCTTACCGAAACCGGACCTGGCGCCGCTTCTTAATTTTGTACCGAATGGGCGCACAAAAAAAGGAGTGGAAGAAGGAAAAGCGATTTTGCATCGCTGGGAAAAACTCTTTGAAGAGAATCAATCTTACCTGCCTTTACCTCATTTTAACAAGGGTGGGCGGGAATTTCAAGCGCTCTGGAATCGAGCGTTTCTTCCTTTACGCACGTGGTTGGAAAGTTTTGGGATGGAAGCTGTGAAGCAAGTGGCGCGTGACTATCGTGACTATCGCGTAAACAGGGGCCTTCTTACTTACGATGATTTGGTGTACCTTGCCACTACGCTCTTAGCGCACCCGGTTGCTGGCCCCAGGCTTCGATCACGAGCGTATAGTGTCATTTTGGACGAAGCTCAAGATACAGACCGCGACCAATTTAGAGTACTGCTTGGCCTTACTCGATCGGGTAATACGAAAGGCGATTGGTTGAACGGTGAAGGTCCGCCGCCAGAGCCTGGACGGTTTTGCATGGTTGGCGATCCGCAGCAATCGATCTACGGTAGTCGAGCTGATCTTCCAACATATCTCGATATTCATCGGCGCTTCGTCGAACATGGGGTTGGTGAAGGGCTGAACTTCTCGGTGACCTTTCGATGTGATCGACAGATTGTTGACGCAGTGAATCGCTGCTTCTCTGCTATTCTCAACGACTGCTACGGCCAAGTGGGTTTTGAACGGCTGACAGCACGGCCGGATGCTGGTCCAGGGCAGGTTATTCGCTGTCGACTAAGGCCGACGAAAGCCCTTAAGCCGGATCGAGATGTGGAAACTTCGTCGATGGATGAGGCTCGATCTCTGGCAGCTTGGTTGCAGAGTATTGGAACGGAAGGACTTGGAATCAAAGAATGGGCGGAAGTTGCCGTCCTTTGCCCAAGGAGGAGATGGCTTTCCACACTCTCTTCCGCTTTCGAAGAAGTGGGTTTGAAAGTAGTGCTGCAATCTAGCGAAGAGATCTGGGGAGATAGTCCGGCTGTTGCGTGGTTGACAGCCTTAGTAGTTATTATGGCAGAGCCGGATAACTCTTTTGAGATTGTCGGGGTTCTTCGCGAGATCTTCGGAGTGTCTGATCATGACCTTGCGAGGTATGTGGAAGAAAGACACAGTTATGTAGATAGCGGATTCCATCCTGTTCGGATATGTGACCCAATTATGGGAGAAGGACAGGTCGTAGAGGTATTGAATTCTCTTGTGAAAATACGTTCTGATGTGGACTCATTGCCGCTTTATGAGGTTTTGGCTAGTTTGGTAGATAAGACGAAACTGCGCCAACGCCTCTCGGTTTTGCCTGGCTATCCTAAGGAATTGCTTATGGCAACTCTGGATGCTTTGCTCGAGGAGGTAGCTGATTGGGAGGAGCAAGGCCATTCCTTAACAGAAGTGGCGGCTCTTTTACGCACCCGTTTCCAGGAGGAAGTCCAAGATGTTGAGGGAAGTTCCGATCAAATATCCCTCATCACTTGTCACAAGGCAAAGGGATTAGAGTGGAATGTCGTGATTCTGCCATTTTTATTTCGCAAGATAAACTTTTTCTCCGATCCATATCCTAGGATCGTCAGAGCCCCAGAAAAAAGGAGTTCTAGAATGATCCTGTCCCGAGAGGAGGATTTAGGAGCGTTGCAAAAACAGCTGGACCGCGATAGGATGCAAGAATGCGAACGCCTTCTTTACGTTGCCGCTACGCGAGCAAGGCAGTCGCTGGTCCTGGTCGATTCTTCGTCCTTCTATGAGAACGGTCCAATTGGACGCGGGTTCTCCTTCGGTGAACTCTTGCAAATTCTCCCAGGGGAGGTAAATCATCCCATTTGGAATAGTCTGCCTTGGGATCCAAAAATACAAAATGCTGACTTAGAACTTCCTGCCGATGCTCCGGGTGCGAAAGAACTAGTAGACCGCTTTGATCCTTCCGTATTTAACGAGGCAGCTGTGGTAGCAAGCTGCTTTGTCCGAAGGGTTACTCCTAGTTCCCTAGCGGTGGCAGGGGGAGCATCTTTGCATCGAGAAAAATCGGATCTTGCTACTCTTCCGTCCTTTCCTGAAATGTTTGTCATTGAGCAGAGACAGGACGGAATCGATTATGGCAATTGGTGGCATCAGATGATGGAATCGAATCACTGGAAAGAGGGCATTGGGGAATGGACTCGCCATTTCAATAAGAGTCTCGCACTCTGCCCCGATCCTAATCGGGGCAGAATCGAAGTAGAGCTCTTTAGCAATGCACCGTTGGTCCAGATACTTCTATCTCCAGAACTCAAAATCACTACCGAAGTACCTATTCTCTGGAAAAGCAATAAAGGGATTGCCTATGAAGGGTTTATTGACCTCGTTGCCTGGAACGAAACAAGCCGAAATTGGCTGGTCGTTGACTGGAAAACAGACCAAACGAAGGTACATGCTGGTTCCAAATTGATGAATACTTACGCAAACCAACTTAAAGCTTATGCAGAATCTTTAAT
Organism: uncultured Opitutales bacterium; assembly: GCA_964542645.1. GTDB lineage: Bacteria > Verrucomicrobiota > Verrucomicrobiia > Opitutales > UBA2987 > Moanibacter. Next base: position 444,749 of record CAZIUG010000007.1, read on the forward strand.
GGGCCTCGCACCTGAAACTACTGCTGATGTCTTGCTTTACTCGACTGTTCTGGGAGAAACCCAAACGTTTGTGCAGTGACAAATAAATTCAATATCTCTAGTTCCTTTTGAACTTTTCGTTGCAATTTTCCGAGAGGCCCCAATTGATCTGACGAGAATTTTGGAATGCACGATATATGATTAACGGTAAGCTTGTATTAGAGAATGGGAGTGAATTCAAGGGGCAGCTTTATGGCGCTCCCGAGGTTTCGGCTGGAGAGGTAGTGTTCAACACGGGAATGGTTGGCTACCCGGAAGCGCTTACTGATCCTTCCTATCGTGGCCAGATCCTGACATTGACCTATCCGCTTGTGGGAAACTACGGTGTTCCTGCCTTCGAGCTGGATGATCATGGGCTACCAATGAATTTCGAATCCAACCGGATCCAGGTTTCAGGGCTTATTGTTTCAACTGCTTCCTTAGATTCTTCACATTGGACGGCGGAGTGTACTCTAGATGACTGGTTTCGATCCTTTGGAGTACCAATACTCTCGGGGATAGACACAAGAGAACTAACAAAGACTCTACGTGATAAGGGGACTATGTTGGGTAAGATCGTACCGGAAGGTGAGGATACCCCATTCCACGATCCCAATATTAGAAACCTGGTTGCGGAGGTTAGCATTTCAGAGCCTGAAGAATATGGCACTGAGGGACCGCGAGTTGTTCTCATAGATACGGGAGTCAAAGCAAGTATTATTCGTTGTCTTGTTAAGGCGGGCGCGAGAGTTCTCCGAGTGCCGTGGGACTACGACTTTTTCGACGACGAGTACGATGGGATTTTTTTATCTAACGGGCCTGGCAATCCAAAATTAGCCGAGGCGACGATTGCTAATTTAAGCCAAGCTTTGGAAGGGAAAATTCCCATATTTGGAATTTGCTTGGGAAATCAATTGCTGGCCCTCGCCGCGGGCGCTGACACCTACAAGCTGAAGTTTGGGCACCGAGCGCAAAATCAGCCTTGTCACGAAGTGGGTGCGACTCGCTGTTATGTTACATCTCAGAACCATGGATTTGCTGTCGACGCGTCAACACTACCCGATGGGTGGCGGCAATGGTTTATTAACCTAAATGACCAAACGAATGAAGGTATTCGACATGAGTGGAAACCGATTCGAAGTGTTCAGTTTCATCCTGAAGCAACTCCAGGCCCGACTGATACAGTAGGTCTTTTCGATCGATTTGTAGACATGGTTAGTTAATACAATGGCTGAATTCAAATTTAGAGCAGCATAGAAACAAAGAATTTTGGGGTTGAGATCGATATTGGTGAAGGAAACCCCTGTAGTTCTCATTAAGGTTTAATGACAAATACTTATCCGCGAAAGGTTCTTCTTCTGGGAAGCTCTGCTTTGAAGATTGGCGAAGCAGGCGAATTCGACTATTCTGGTAGCCAGGCCATCAAGGCTCTGAAGGAGGAGAAGATCGAGACAATCCTGGTCAATCCCAACATCGCGACTATTCAAACTTCCGAGCATCTCGCGGATCGAGTCTATTTCCTCCCAGTTACACCCTATTTTGTCGAAAAGGTTATTGAAAAGGAGAAGCCAGATGGCGTCCTTTTAGGCTTCGGTGGGCAGACTGCTTTAAACTGTGGGATCGGTCTCGAGGACAAAGGCGTGTTTGAGAAGCATGGCGTCAAAATTCTGGGAACCTCCATTCGAACGGTACGTGAGACTGAAGACCGCGGTCTTTTCAAGAACCGCCTTAACGAAATTGGGGTTTCACTTCCTCAAAGTGAAGCTGTCCATTCGGTAGAAGAAGCCCTGCATGCTGCCTCCGAAATTGGATATCCAGTGATGCTACGAATTGCCTATGCGCTGGGAGGGCTGGGCTCTGGTATGTGCTTTGACGAAGCGGAATTGAAGCAGAGGGCATCCGCAGCGTTTTCTCATACTTCGCAAATTTTGATCGAAGAGTGGCTGCAAGGTTGGAAGGAAATCGAATACGAAGTAGTGAGGGACCAGTACAATAATTGTGTTACGATTTGTAACATGGAAAATTTTGATCCGATGGGGATCCATACCGGAGAATCGATTGTCGTAGCTCCTAGCCAAACTCTTACTAATCACGAGTACCACAAGCTCCGCGAAGTTTCCATTAAAGTGATTCGCCATCTTGGGGTGGTGGGCGAATGCAACATTCAATTTGCTCTCAGCCCAAAATCCGACGAATACCGCATTATCGAAGTGAATGCCCGACTTTCCCGGAGTTCGGCTTTGGCCTCTAAGGCGACGGGTTATCCCTTAGCTTTTGTGGCGGCTAAATTATCGCTTGGATATCCTCTCAATGCTCTTGGGAACAAGGTAACAGGTATCACGAGTGCCTGCTTTGAGCCGGCTCTCGATTACATTGTAGTCAAAGTTCCAAGGTGGGACCTTAATAAGTTTCGAATGGTTTCGACCCGAATCGGATCAGGTATGAAGTCAGTGGGGGAGGTAATGGGTATTGGGCGGACCTTTGAGGAGGCTTTTCAGAAGGCCTTACGTATGCTCGATGTAGGTGCGCTTGGAGTGATTCCTAGAAAGGGAGTGGAATTCAATGATCTAGAACTCGAACTCCGGGAACCAACCGATCGAAGGGCCTTTGCATTGGCAAGTGCTTTTGAGATGGGAATGACGGTTGCGGAAACCCAAAGGCTCACCGGAATCGACAGCTGGTTTCTCGATAGAGTAAAGCGAATCACAGATCTCGGGGCTAAATTACGGGAGCAAAAAGGGCGAGAATTGAATGCTGAGTTCTTGCTGGAACTGAAAAAATCGGGATTCTGTGACCAGCAGATTGCGGATTTTAGCGGCCATAGTGTTGAGGGGGTACGGAAAGCACGCCTCTCTGCCGGCATTCGACCTTATATAAAGCAGATAGATACCCTCGCAGCCGAATACCCGGCCGTTACAAATTACCTGTACCTCACCTACAATGGGTCTGAGGATGATGTTGATTTCAATTCAGAGAATTCCGTTCTCGTGCTCGGCTGTGGGGCTTATCGAATCGGCAGTTCAGTTGAGTTCGATTGGTGCTGTGTGAATACCGTCAAGACCTTAAGGGATTTGGGATATCCAACGATCATGCTTAATTGCAATCCGGAAACGGTGAGCACCGATTACGATGAATGTGATCGGCTCTACTTCGACGAGATCACTCTAGAGACGGTGAGGGAGATTTATGACCGAGAGAAAGTCCATGGAGTGGTCGTTTCGGTTGGTGGGCAGACTCCCAATACCCTTGCGCCCCAATTCAAAAAATTGGGCATTCGTATTCTCGGGACTTCACCTGATAACATTGATGCGGCGGAAGACCGACATAAATTCTCCACGCTGTGTGATCATCTAGGTGTCGAACAACCTCGATGGAGCGAAGTTCCTTCCATTGAGGAAGCAGAGAGATTTGCTAGAGAAGTCGGGTATCCGGTTCTCGTCCGACCTAGCTATGTTCTTTCTGGTGCGGCGATGGCTGTTGCGGAGAATAGTGAAAGTCTACGCGAAGTCCTTCATCGGGCATCTGATGTCTCACCTGAGCACCCACTTGTAGTTTCGAAATTTATCACCGGAGCAAAGGAGATCGAAATTGACGCTGTAGCTCGCGATGGAATCATCCAGGTCTACGCGATGAGCGAGCATGTGGAAAATGCTGGAGTTCATTCTGGCGACGCAACTCTTGTCCTCCCTCCGCAACGCACTTACGTAGAGACGACTCGCCGGGCCCGACAAATTGCGGCACAAGTAGCCAAAGCTTTGAATATTAACGGGCCCTTTAATATTCAATACATTGCAACGGATAATCATGTTATGGTTATTGAGTGTAACCTGCGAGCTTCTCGTTCTTTTCCTTTCGCTTCTAAGATATTAAAGGTGAACTTAATCGACCTGGCTACCCGCATCCTCATGGACCGGCCGATTCCCACCGTTGAAGCTTCGGTATTCGAATTAGATTATGTCGGCGTGAAGGCGCCCCAATTTTCCTTCACCCGTCTGGAAGGAGCTGATCCCATCCTGGGGGTGGAGATGGCTTCCACTGGCGAGGTGGGGTGCATTGGCAGCGATTTCGACGATGCTTTTCTCAAGGCGGTTATTTCTGTTGGGTACAACTTGCCCATAAAAAGCATTCTTCTGAGCACTGGACCAATTGAAACAAAGGCAGCCTTTCTAAAAAGTTCGAGAAAGCTTTGGGAAAGCGGTGTGAAGTTTTATGCCACGCCTGGCACGGCGCAATTCATGTCCGATTCGGGTATACCCGTCGATACCATTTATTGGCCCCTTGAAGACAAATCGCCAAATGCTCTCGAGCTCATTCAAAAGAGGGAAATTGATCTAGTTGTGAACATTCCGAAAGATGCGAGTGGGGAAGAACTCGAAAATGACTACAAAATTCGACGGGCAGCAGTGGATCACGGTATTCCTCTGGTTACAAATATTCAGCTCGCTGAACGCCTTGCCAGTGCCCTTTGTGAAAAAGATCTCCAAAGTTTAGAGATCAAAAGTTGGGACGAGTACTGAGTGGCGAGGAAGTATCTTAGTAGAATAGATGTTCAGCTTTTCTTACTGTCGCAACTTTCGATAGTGATCAGTTGGTCGAGTTAAAACTGGCTAAGAATTTCGGCCCTTCGAAAGCAATCAACTATGTGATCATTAACCATTCCCGTTGCTTGCATGTGAGCGTAACAGATGGTCGAACCTAGAAACTTAAATCCTCGTTCTCGAAGATCTTGGCTCAAGGTATCTGATTCGGGGCTAGTTTTGGGATAATCACTCATTTCCTTGAGTTCATTCACGATCGGCTTGCCCCCAACAAAACGCCATATATAAGCATCGAAGCTGCCAAACTCTTCCTGTACCTGAAGAAACCGTTGAGCATTGTTGACAGCGGAATTAATTTTGAGGCGATTTCGGATAATTCCCTTATCTGTCATTAATTGTGCGATCTTTTTTTTACTGTAGCTGGCGACTTTCTCGGGATCGAATAAATCAAAGGCATGACGATAGTTCTCCCGCTTGCGCAACACCGTATACCAGCTCAGCCCCGCTTGAGCCGACTCCAGAGTGAGGAACTCAAAGAAGGTCCTATCGTTGTGCAGGGGTACGCCCCACTCTCGGTCGTGGTACTCAATGTATTTTGGCTTCGTTAGATCTGCCCACGGGCAACGAATGCAGCAGCGATAATTCATCGAGTAATATTCAAATTTTCAGGTGGACGTAAATAGTCCCGCAAGAAACTGGACAAAAGTTAGGAATCAACGGCATTCGAATAAGAACGTTGAATGAAGGAATACCGTACTTTGATAACCTAATCAATGCGAGAAGCACGGGCTTCCTCGAGAAATACTGAGTTGATGATAATACCGTTAATTCCTCGATTCGACCGCGAGGGGCTTGAAATTGCGTTCTAAATGCAGCAAGAAGATCGCGAGGGTACCCTCACTCTACATCTTTTGCTCAACGCTTACCACTTTTTCTTCTATAGTTTGATTCCTATCTGTACGAGTTCCAAATTTCAGAGTTGTCGAAATTCTGGGGGCCCCCATCTCATGGATGATCTCATGGCAACGGCGGATAGCATCGAATACAATTTCCCATTCTCCTTCGATATTTGTCCCGTAAGCGTGGAGTTGAATTTTAAGCTCTGCTTCTGATAAAACTTGTTGGCAGGCCGCTACATATTCGGAAATCGATAATCCAACCCCCAGAGGCACGATGCACAGATCAGCTATAACTTTCATTTAGCTACTATGGAATCTGGATGAGGTGATTCATTCAACTATTTATCTTTGAGGTGACGGATGAGCTATACGGAAAGACGAAGATGATGTGTTCCTGGATACCAAGCCGGATGGAGAAACAGTGAGTTGATTTATCAAATTACGGTGGAGTAGGGGGGTTGTATTTATTAGCCTAACTGCAGGCAGTGCTGTCTAATTCGACGAATGATAGGTGAGTACAGTTTGTCAATATTCGTGGCCAATGCTGGCTATCGGGATTTAACCCTTGGCCCATCGTCGAGCCTTGATTAAGGTCCCGGCGTCATGGTGTTCTCAGATGTAGATCCCAGGATCCTAGAGTGATAGCGGCTTCGGCAAGTATTTCGCCCAAAGCATAAAAGAATACTGTTCTCCTGGAAAAAAGGGAATGTGCCTGGTCGGGACCCTCTTAGAACCCAACCGAAAAGACCATGCCCCACCACATATTGGAGGTACGCCCGCTGGTGAGCGCACTGTCAATACCAGAAGCTCGCACACCAATACCAGCAGAACCATAATCATTAAAGGAGTAATTGATATCAACTGAGCCCCCATAGTAAAGCCCATCATCCGCTCCTTTGGGGCTGACATAGCCTATGTAAATAGCCGGGTCAAGGGTCAAGGGAGAAGCAGGGCTGCCATCCAAAGGGATGCTCCACCCTTTCGCAATTTCCAATGTAAAAGTATCGAGATCAAAATCATAATAGAAGGTTGCATCCGGAGCCCAAGAACTTCCAGTTGAAACCCCTAAGTAGAGTTCACGTGTTTGAGTGTCCGTTGCAGGTTCCTCCGGAAACCAGTAATAGGTAAGACCAAAATCAAGACTTAAATTGTCGTTAACGTCGAAAGCAACGCCGCCATAGAAATCCACCTCATTGAGAAACATCGCCTTAGGATCAACGATAGGCTGATTTACCCAGGTACCGAAATAGAATTCACCATAGGCGATATCAACGGCTGGCTGGAATGAGTGGTCGGCAAATTGAACTCCCCGGAAGACGTACTCAGACTCATAGCCGAAGGTGGTGCTGATTGACCAATCCTTCGCCGCCTCTGTACTAGAAACGGTTGCTGAAAGGATGAGAAAGGGCAAAGTGACAAATGTATAGAAAGAGCTAAGCTTCATCATTTTCTTATGCTTGTTGGTTATCGTCGGGTCCTGCGAATCACGACCTTTCGGGGTTAAAGCTCTTTTAAGCCAGAATCGGGCCAATCTCTGAAAAGAGGTTGTAGATTGATAGAAATGACCGAATTTCTACTGGTTTTAGTTCCTAGCCATAGATCTGGATTTTGTTTAGTTGAGCAATTTTGGCCAATTACACATCTACACACTATTGTGACTAAAAGGCCTAATGAGGGCTCGGGATAGGTCAATGAGGCTCCCCAGAATGAATCAGCAGCAAATGTCACCAGCCAGGACATCGGCTAAATGCCTGACTATTATGGCGGAGATCACGCTCAAAACTGGAGATGGAAAATATACCCATTAGAAGAGGCAAATTGAGTATTAATGGCTCTGAAATACAGGCCGGTTCTTGGGTCCTAAGTGCTGACGTCGGTGTTACGGGTCCTTAGCCGGACAAGCTCCTAGTCCTACTAGCGGAATCCCAGTCGATTCCGCCGTTGCTAGAGTGATAGAACGGAGATCCTCAGGTTCCAAGTTATGCAAATTAGTTTTACCAGTACAGCGGGCCATCATAGAAGCCTCACCAGTGCTAGCATCAAGAATGCATTGAACTGCCTTAGTCCTTTCCTCACGACTTCGGTCAGTAGTGAATTCCACCCCGTTCTCTTTTGTAATTTGACCTCCGAGGGCGAGTGCTACTGAGAGCTCTAATACGACCGCGGTGGCCCCAAGAGCGATCAACTTGGCTGCGTCCGTGCCTGACCGTACTCCCCCGAAATAGACTAGATCGATAGCCTCTTCGCTGTTAAGCCTTCGCAGTATCCGAATAGCATCGCGAAGAATCTCTAGATGCGGAGCCCCGCCTAGTTCTGGCCACCTGTGACCTGGCCCAGGAGCGCCGTCTAATAGCAGCATGTCGAATCCTTTGTCTAGGGCGAAGGAGAGCGCATATTCCAGTGATGCCCTAGATGAAATCGCCAGGCCCAGAATCTGGTTGGAATGGAGTCGAATGGGTTCTATGGACTGAAAGGGTTCTTCAACTTTGTGTATCTGTGCCGCGGCCTGGGGGGAAGGGACGCTGTGTCCGGTTGAGTCCAGAACTTGACACCAAGGTACGGAATTACCAATCGGTTTCATACCGATGTAACTGCATTGGTTTTTGGCCAGGGCTGAGGCTAGTGCATCGCGTATTTCCTCAGGTGCATAATCAAAACCTGATACGAGGAAAGGTTGTGCCAGAGACAACTTACTTGAAATTGTGGTTTCTATTGAACATTCTTCACGATAAGGATCAATCACCAGACGGGAAAGATTAGCCGGAAGGAAAACAAGATCATCAATAGTTGCCTCGCGCCCTTCTGGGAAAGGGTTGTCTCGCATTTTCAGCCTGCTGTTAATCATCACTTTTTGCTTGAGATGTTCCTCGGAGCCAGCGCGGGCCATGGAAAAGATATCCTCACGATGTTGGATAGAATAGTCTGACGAACCAGTTTCGGCATCGCATCGGTAACATCGAGCTGCTTCCTTGCGAGCCGTTTCCAAATTGTAGGTTGACTCGATCTCAGGAAATTCGGTCGGTTTCTTGCCCAGACCGAAGAACTCAGGTTCCTGTTGCGGTAGAATTTCCCACCTAAGGTCTTGAGCTACAGGTACCCGTCGGGTGCGGTAAGGTGTGCGGTAGGGCAATGGGTCGGATCGGGTTTCGAGAAACGCATTGATGTAGTAGGCTGCTTTCTGGCCGTGATGCATAGCCATGACGATGGTAGACCCGCCAAAGGCTCCGTCTCCCGCGGCAAAGACTTTTGGATCGGAGGTACGCATATTGCTGAAATCGGCACGCACACGATCAGGCAACATCATACCCAGTTTATTCAGCTCTGCACACTCCGCCTGTTGTCCTACGGCTGCGATGACCATACCACATCGAATGGTGTGTTCGCTTCCGGAAATTTCGATTGGATGTCGTCGACCGTCTTCACCACATTTCCCTAATTTTGTTTTTACACAATGTAGGATGGTTTCGTGTTCATTGCGTTCAACTCGGACCTGGAGAGTATTGTAAATAAATTCGACACCCTCTTCGATAGCGCCCTCTAACTCAATACGCCGGGCCGGTATTTCCTTGGGGCCACGCCGGTAGATGACCTTAACATTTTTGCAGCCGGGTAAGCGCTTAGCTACTCTACAGGCATCCATGGCGACATCGCCTCCGCCGATCACGATAACCGTCTCCGGAAGATGCGGCCGTTCTCCATCATTCACTTTACGGAGAAAGCCTACCCCGTCCACCACCCCAGCAGCTTGCTCTCCAGGGATTTGCATTTGCTTTCCCCACCAAGCGCCAATTGCGAGTAGTACCGCATCGTGATTGTGTTTGAGCTCGGTAAGACTGATATCCTGTCCCAGGCTCCTATTGAGATGTACCTTCAAGCCCGGGCAACGTGTCGTTAAACGGTCGATGTCTTCCTTAATGACACCGGGAGGACAGCGGAATGCGGGAATGCCCCAGACCATTAGGCCGCCCAAGCGATCTGTCATTTCATAAACATGTACCTCGTAGCCCATCTCGCAGAGATCGTGGGCGGCTGTTAGCCCGGTCGGACCGCCACCGATAATTCCGATGGTTTTTTTTCTGGTCACCGGAATTGAAGGTGGGTCGTAGCGGTGCCCCACCTTGTCCATCACGAAACGCTTAAGATTACGAATCATGATAGGACCGTCACTTGCAGTACGTCGACAGGCCGGTTCGCAAGGAGCGTCGCAAACCCTCCCGCATATGGAACTAAACGGATTAGTTGCGGTGATAGCCTCAAAGGCTTCCTTGAATTTCCCTTCCCAAATATAGGCGAGATAGGAAGGGGCATCAGTTCCAACAGGGCATGCTACTTGGCAGGGTGCGGGGACGAAATGACGGTCGTCTGTATCGTCGTTATATTCCGGGGGTGCCGGAGGTACACTGATCCGATTAATATCGTAGACGCTCATCCTACTTTCATTTCAAGTTCGCCAGAGACATGATCCCTGTAGCCAGGTTCGTAAGGAAGGCGGGTGATTGTTGCCGCCTCCGGAGTTAATGCGACCAAATCTTCCCGGCAGAGCTCGTGAACACTAGTGTAACCAAGACCCTGGGTGATTGCTGCAATCTGCCAACGAACGCTCTCCAAGAAACGATGGATATTCTGTGCCTCCACAGAAGGGGTGTAGCGTTTTTCATGCTTGGGGTCCTGGGTGGCGATACCAGTTACACACTGGCCAACATGACATTGCATGCAAGCGATGCAACCGCCAGCTATGATGACCGCAGACCCAAAAGCCACAGCATTAGATCCCAAACAAAGTGACTTGACGGCGTCAATCCCGTCACGCAGGCCTCCCATCAAAACGATTTCTATGTCTTTGCGACGATCAATCTCCTCGAGTGCGTCGAGTGCTTCCATGATGGCCGCGAGGGTAGGGATTCCAACATGATCGATGACTTCTGAGCTGCCTGCTCCTGTGGAGCCCTGCATCCCGTCCAGCTCGATGAAGTCGAAACCGTCCTTTACTGCGATTTTTATGTCGTCGCTGACGCGTCCGGCACCGAGCTTGACGCCCACGGGTAGTTGATAGCCAGTGGCCTCGCGAAATTCCTCGACCTTAATAACTAAGTCATCAGCTCCTAAGATATCAGGATGACGCGATGGAGAACGCAGGTCGATTCCTTGGGGAATACCGCGAATGGTGGCAAGTTCCTTTGTAACTTTTTTGGCCATGAGCTGACCTCCAAGGCCCGGCTTGGCTCCCTGAGAGATATAGATCTCAAGAGCGTTGGCGCGTTTCATATCGTGTATGTTCCAGCCTAAGCGCCCCCCCAGGCACTGGAAAATAAGCTGCTTAGCAGCGCTCCGCTGGGCGTCGCTCATGCCGCCTTCTCCAGTATTTTCCGCGATATCAGACATAGCCGAGGCCATCGCTACAGCATGTTTTGTGGAACGGCTTAAGGCACCGTAACTCATTGGTGCGATCATTACAGGCATGCTGAGCTGGAGCGGATTAGCCCCGTTGATACCTCCAATTTCGGTGTACATCTTTACCTTAGAGAGGACGTCAGGGTCTGATCCTGCCCGAGACAGGTCTTTTTTGAAAGCCAGGTCTTCCAAATGGGGAAGGGTGCGAGCACCACCGTAGCCACGGATGCGATAGCGCCCAATCTGGGATTTGATCTGAATATCCTCTTGTACTTTATCGTTCCAGTAAGCGGAAGTGCCTGAGAAAGTGGAAAAAGGAATGCTTCGCATTTGTTGTTCACTGGTTTCATAGCGTAACTTCTTCCCGGCATTTATGATTTTCCTGAAAGGTCCTTTAGACGAGATGCTGTAACGGGCTAGAAATTCCATGAGCGAATCTATGTCCTGGCTGGAAGCATCAACGATCATCGCATCGGATCCGAGCGATTGTATTTCACCGCCGACATAGATTTCACCGCCGGTCATATCTTCACCGACTCGCTCACCCGAGTCACCTACGATGATGATGCGGCCGCCATACATCATATAACCAGCCATAAAGTTGGCGTTGCGGCCGCAACAGAGTGTCCCTGCCTTCATTACTTGCCCGGCGCGCGAGCCCATGTTTCCACGGACTACTATTTCGGCCCCGCGAATCGCTACCCCGGCAATGGCCCCGGCATTGCCACCTACCACAACCGAACCGCGGTACATGTTGTCAGCTAATCCCCATCCGGCATTATGGTTGATTTCAAAATGAGGTCCGTCGGTTAACCCAGCGCAAAAGTAGCCAGCCGATCCTTTGATCCTTACGTTAATTTTCTCGGTTAGACCGACCCCTATATGATGACGCGCATCTGGGTTGAGAATTTCGATATCCTCCCCGTTACAGCCATGCTTTTGGATGACTTCGTTGGCCGCACGGACCGTGGTTTCGGCTAGGTCGATCGAGCCCATGTGTCAAAGCTGCCGGGCGGCGGCTCTATTGTGTTGAGGGCCTGGCCAGGGAAGAGCCGATTGAGAGAAACCTCTTCGGAAGCGACCGCGATCAAATTCTCGTTCTCGTACATTATCATGGGCTTGGCAGCCAATCGATCCTTGGCGTAGCCAATCTCATTCTTGGTCGAAACTAAGAAAGAAAATGTACCATCGAGATCTTCGATAGAGGACTGCAGAGCTTCCTTCAAAGGTGCCCCTGTAGTGAGCTTTTCGGCAAGGTAGACAGCGATAAGCTCGCTATCGTTATCCGTGCGAAATTCCTGACCGCTGCATTCAAGCCGCCGCCTCATCTTCCAATAGTTGGTGATTTGGCCATTGTGAACGATTGCAACATCGGCAAAACCAGTTGCCCAGAAAGGGTGGGCTGCCTCGGGTTTGACATCGGACTCGGTAGCCAAGCGCACATGGCCAAGACCGTGAGTCCCTTTGAAACTTCCTACGTTGTAGCGTTTGTCCACGTCTTGTGCACTGCCTACATCCTTGATAATATCGAGGCTTGCGCCCAGAGAGATCACTTTGGCTGCATGCTCTACGGCGTAGGCAAATGACTGTAGGTCCCCAGTAAAGGTTACTGTCACACGGTAGTTATCCCCGATCTTCTCTTCTTGCGTTGGAGCTGCACCATTTTCACCGAGGGCTTGATGGATACGCTTGATTGCTTCATCTGCTTCCCGGTCTCTACCGACGAGAAAACGGAGCTTCAATTCACCTTTATGGTCCTGTTCGTAAAGTGCAAAACCGGTTGAATCCGGACCCCGGTGCTGACAGCCGTCCAACATGCCGACAAGTGATTTGCCCGTTGGTTGCCTATTCTGGGCTCCCTTATACATGATTCCAGCGATTCCACACATGGGTTTTTATCTGTTACTGAATGGGTTGTCCGCTATCGACTTCAACGCCTACGATCTGATTAGGCGAAACGTCAGTTTGTATTCGAACCGAGGCTATAGGGGAACTGTACAAAAATTGATGTGTGAGGTCAAGCGCCAGAACATTCAGTCTCTGCGGTGTAAACAGGCGGGAGATAGTACTAAGGTGCTGATGTCTCATCGGGGTATTAAGGATTCAGAACCTGATATTACGTAACCGCAGTGCATTGGCGATGACCGAAATGGAGCTCAAGCTCATTGCGGCACCGGCAATCATCGGATTTAATAGAGTGTTGGTAAAGGGATATAGCAACCCAGTTGCGACGGGGATGGCGAGGGCATTGTAGAAAAAGGCCAAAAAGAGATTTTGTCGGATGCTGCGCATTACGGCACGGCTTAGAGCTAAGGCTTTAGCGATACCCTGGAGGTCTCCTTTGACAAGCGTAATTCCAGCACTCTGGATAGCAATATCGGTTCCCGTGCCCATCGCGATGCCGACATCGGCTTCAGCAAGGGCAGGAGCATCATTGATCCCGTCCCCGGCCATTGCAACGACCGCCCCCATGGAGCGTAGTTGTCTAACGAAGAAATGTTTTTCTTTTGATGACATATCCGCATGCACTTCGTCGATATCCAGTTGCTGAGCCACATGGTCAGCGTTCTTCTGATTATCGCCTGTACACATCACGATTCTCAGGCCCATGCCATGGAGATCGCGTATGGCGCCAGGAGTCGACTTCTTAACCTGGTCGGTGATTCCAAGAATGCCTGCACATTTTCCATCGATACTAACCCAAACAACGGAGTGGGCACTTGCCTGTAACTCGCTTGCTTTTTCCCAAAGCCTGTCTTCGAATTTGATCCCATGTCGCGAAAGATAACCAGCATTCCCAATGATGATCTGGTCTTCGTCGATGGTCCCAGTCACTCCTTCTCCAGCACTAGATAGAAAGTTTTCCGGTTCAACTAGAACAACCTTTCTATCGCTCGCAGCTTTAACTATGGCGCGAGCTAATGGGTGCTCGCTTGCCTTCTCAAGAGATGCGGCAATCCGAAGAACCGAATCCTCGTCGAAGTTGGAAGATACAAAACAGTGAGCCACTGAGGGATTCCCTGTTGTCAAGGTTCCCGTCTTGTCTACTACAAGATGAGTAATCTTACTTGTGTTATCAATTGCCTCGGCATTCTTGATGAGTATACCCATCTGAGCCCCACGACCTACCCCCACTGTTATCGACATCGGTGTAGCCAGTCCCAAGGCACAGGGACAGGCTACAACTAGAACCGCAATAGCATTGGCCAGAGCATAAACCATAGCCGGATCGGGTCCCTCAAGAGCCCAGACTCCAAATGTAATCAGTGCGATAACGACGACCGCAGGAACAAAAAAACCCGCTACGGTGTCTACCAATTTTTGGACGGGAGCGCGACTTCTCTGTGCCTCAGCAACCATTTCAACTATCTGAGATAGAAGGGTCTCGTTCCCCATTTTATCGACCCGCATGATAAAACTGCCGACTTGATTAATAGTGGCACCAATTACCGAATCGGGAGCCTTTTTCTCTACTGGAGTGGGCTCGCCAGTGATCATCGATTCATCAATTCTGCTCAACCCATTGACGATTGTTCCGTCGACGGGTATTTTCTCTCCCGGACGGACGCGTAAAAGATCGCCCTTCTTAATATCCTCAATCGAAACCTCCTCTTCCTGCCTATCTCGGACCCTGTGAGCTGTTTGTGCAGACAAAGCGAGAAGCATTTTCAGAGCCTTGCCGGTGCGGCTTCGTGCTTTGGTTTCGAGGAGTTGACCCAGTAGTACCAAGCTCGTAATCATTGCAGCCGTTTCAAAATAGAGTCCTATTTCGCCATTGCGTTTAAAGGGCTCCGGAAAAATCTCAGGAAACAAAACGGCTGCGACGCTGAAGAGATAGGCCGCCCCTATCCCCATTGCGATGAGGGTGAACATGTTTAAGCTACGGTTGACGAGCGACATCCAAGCCTTAACAAAAAATGTACCTCCAGCCCAAACCACGACCGGTGTGCTTAGAAACAACTGCCCCCACTGCACAACGGCAGGTGAAAACCGGGTTCTTAATTCTAGACCTGGAACAAGCTCGCCCATTGCGAGAAACAAAACTAGGAAGCTGAGTCCCCCGGACGCCCAGAGTTTCCGGTTCAGGGTACGGGTCTCATCTGCCTCGCAATCCTCTCGAGAGACCGTGCCTCTGGGCTCCAGAGCCATACCGCAACAAGGACAGTCGCCAGGCTTGTCCGATTCCACTTCAGCGCACATGGGACAGATGTAACGCGGGGGTGGACTTTGCGGCTGCCCAGGTTGCTCAACAATGTAGTCTTTGGGGCTCACAAGATCTACCGGAATATCCTGTCATTTCAATGAAGATTCCTATTGTGAAATGGCTGCTCCAAATATCTTTCAGAGACCGGAATTCGCCGAGATATCTGGTCTCACCTTTCAATTTGAGTATAATATCGATTAGTTCCACGTAGTGGGTTTATTCGAGTATGGCTACCACCCACCCAATCCCTCTATCATAAATTGGTCAAGAGCGATGCCGGGAGTCACCGGTAGATTGGGTAATTGTCTTTGGATTGTTACGCTTCACCTCAGTCTCGGTCTTGGGTCTCTCGTGCCTTTTGGCAGGGGATGACTCTCTTCTAAGTGAGAGGAAACGCTGGGTTTGCAGTCGGGGTTTAGGAGTTTGTGGCTTTTCCCAATATCCTTTTAAGTATTAATGAGCCTTGCTGGAAACAGAAAGAACGTGCGTAACTAGAGCTCTTGTTGGATAAGAGGTTCTAAGTAGTTCCAGACTGTTTCGGCGATGATTTTATGACCTTCTTCATTCGGGTGAATACCGTCAGGGAGGTTGAGTTTGGGAATCGCAGCGACACCCTCTAGGAGAAAGGGCATGAGGACTGCATTATTTTTCTTCGCAAGACGGGAAAAAATCGGCTCGAACTGACTCTTATAACGATGGCCCATATTAGGGGGGACTTTCATCCCAACGACAATAATTCGAATATCCCGGAATTTTTTACGAACAGCGCTGATAATCAACTGTAGATTAGTTGCAGTCGCCTCCGGACTTAGGCCCCTCAATCCATCGTTTGCTCCCAAGGCGAGGATAAAGTAGTCGATCCGACTTTTCATTAGCCAATTAATCCGCCGAAAACCGCCTGCGGAGGTCTCGCCACTCAGTCCTGCGTTTACTGCGACCAACTGCAAGCCCTTCTTTTTGATCTTCTCCTGTATCAGAGCGGGAAATGCGAAATTCGGATCGATGCCATATCCTGCTGTGAGACTATTACCAAAAAAAAGAATACGAGGCATTTCCATCTCTCCGGGGGAAAGACTTGCCGTTAGAAAAAAGATCAGGACCAGCAGAGCGAAGAATCTAAAGGGAATCCAGGAGGGGGCAAAACGAGTTAAACAGGAATCTAATTTCGTATTCCGATGAATTCTCGGTAATAGATTTCTTCGACTTGAGATCATAAGGTTGATTGTTTTCCATTTTTTCAAACGGATTAGGGGATGCGATTAAGCCTAAGACAGTGAATTGCAATTAGAAGTTCGGAATATACGGTTGAACGATAATCGATTTGCGCAATAGTGATTCTGGCACCCGCCGAATTCATCCGTTATAGAATCTTCAATATGTCTGCCCCCGAGAATATTCTGAAAGTCGAAAATCTAAGCAAAACTTATATCAGTGGCGGCAGGGAATTAACCGTCCTTCGGGAAGTGAGTTTTGAAGTGAAACGAGGGGCAGCAGAGTCCATTGTGGGTCCCTCTGGCAGTGGGAAAACAACCCTTTTGGGGTTGTGCGCGGGACTGGACAAGGCGAGCGCGGGATCGGTCATCCTCAATGGGGTGGAGCTAAATGGCATTGATGAGGATAGGAAAGCAGAGATTCGCAACCGATGGGTAGGATTTGTTTTTCAGAATTTCCAGCTTATACCAACTCTCACGGCGCTTGAAAACGTCATGGTGCCTGTGGAATTGGGGAGGGGAAGCAATGCTTCTGACCGATCTGCAGATTTACTTGCCAGGGTTGGGCTATCGAATCGATTGGGGCATTATCCAGTTCAACTTTCCGGGGGTGAATTACAAAGAGTGGCCTTGGCTCGGGCATTTGTCAACGAACCCAGGATGCTTTTTGTAGACGAGCCGACAGGAAACCTTGATAAAGCAAGCAGTGAGCATGTTGCGGAGCTTCTTTTTGAGCTCAATCGGGAGAAGGGAACAACTTTGATTGTTGTCACTCACGATACAGAACTAGCCAGACGCACAGATCGAATCCTACGAATTACTGATGGAGTGCTGGATTCTGTTTAAGCGGGATCGGGTAGTAGTTTTACGAGTGGCTGGGGGTCCCTGCTGTGCATTTCTAGCTGGTTTCAGCCTGAACCTTTGACAAGAAAAAAATTAAAAGTAACATGAACGGACGCGAATCGATCCTCAATCGGGAGATCAATTCGAAATATTTGTATTAGAACATGTTGACTGGTAGAGTTTATCAAAAGCCGAGTCTGATTGTTCTACGGTGGATTCTGGCGATGGCTTGGCGAGACAGCAGGGGCCACCGTCGAAAACTATTTCTGTTTACTCTCTGCGTTATTTTTGGGGTAGGGGCTCTAGTGGCGATCGAATCTTTCCGCCATAATCTGGAGCAGACAATCGATGCTCAGGCCCAACTTCTTCTGGGAGCTGACCTTTCCTTTAGGTCTCAGAGGCCTTTCAGTAAGAAGATGGAGGGATTTATTTCCAAAATGGGTGGGGAGCAGGCCCGCGAGGTTCGATTTCGCTCGATGGCCTACTTTGTTGACCAAGGGAAGCCGCGACTAGTGCAGGTGAGGGCGCTGGGAGGCGCGTATCCCTTTTACGGAAAGATCAAAACGTTGCCGGCAGGGGCCGAGTTCCGCGAAGGAACCGAAGCAGGGGCTTTGGTGGAAGCAAGTCTCCTTATCCAGTTTGGCGCAGGGGTGGGTGACACGGTTCGTCTCGGACAGTCTGATTTTCGAATAGTGGGAAGCGTGCTTCAGGTCCCTGGGGAGAATGAAGTGCGGGGCCTCTTTTCTCCGAGAATCTATATTGATCAGAGCTTTCTTCCCCAGACCGGACTGATGCAACGTGGCAGTCTTGCGAGCCATAGAGTTTTCTTCAAACTGACAGGCGGCATTGATGCTGAGGTGGAGGCGAAACTGCAACGAGCACGTGAAACACTCTTTGTAGAGGAAAGGATTCAACTCGATACAGTTGAAAGCCAGAAGCGAAGGCTAGGCCGGGCTATGGATAATTTCTACGAATTCCTTAATTTGATTGGATTCGTCGCGCTTTTGCTCGGCGGAATCGGAATGGCAGGTGCGGTTCAGGTCTATATTAAGGAGAAGCTGAATACAGTGGCCATTCTTCGATGTCTAGGAGCTAGAGTCTTCGCGGCTTTTTCGATCAGTTTGGTTCAAGTGATTGCAGTTGCTTTACTAGGTGTCTTTCTAGGCTCTGGGGTGGGAATTTCAGTGCAATATTTGCTGCCTGCAGTTCTTTCTTCCTTTCTCCCATTCGAAGTCCCCGTATTCGTGTCTTGGATCAGCCTTATAAAAAGTGCTTGTTTTTGCTGGATCGTAATCCTCCTCTTCTCGTTCATTCCTGTGCTCTCCCTGCGTTCGGTTACTCCTCTTAGGGCATTACGTTTCGCATCAGAAGAAGAGGTATCACAACGAAAGGATCCCCTCTTCTGGGTTGTGGTCTTCTTAATAGCCTGTGTGGTTCTTGGGTTCAGCATTCCGCAGACCAACCGCTGGTCTAGCGGACTGATCTTCGTCGGCGTGTTAACCGGGAGCCTTTTTCTTCTAGGAGGCCTTGGGTCTGCCCTGATGTGGGTCCTGAGGCGATTCTTTCCAAGGAACTGGCCCTATCCGTGGCGGCAAGGACTCCTCAATCTTTACCGCCCGAATAATCGGACCTATTTCCTCTTGATCACTCTAGGAATGGGCACATTCCTCATCTTTACTATCCACCACGCCCAGAGGATGTTATTGCAGCAGGCGGAATTTGATCGTGAAGGTGAACAACCGAATTTGGTTTTGTTCGACGTTCAGAAGGATCAGGTGGCTGGAATTACTGAGCAAGTGTTGATGGCCGGTTATCCCGTGACGGAAACGGTCCCAATAGTTACGATGAGACTGGACGCAATCGACGGAAGAACGGTTGCTGCTATCAAAAGAGACCCAATATCTCAAGTGGAGCATTGGGCCCTCAATCGGGAGTACCGGGTGACTTTCAGGAAAAAGCTGATCGATACGGAGGTAATTATTGAGGGCGAGTTTTTTGGGGTATCGAAAGGAATCGATCCAGTTCCTATTTCCCTAGAGGAGAGTATTGCCAAAGAGCTCGAGGTGGGATTGGGCGATACTTTGACTTTTAATGTTCAGGGAGTCAGGATTTTATCAGAAATTTCGAGTATCCGCAAAGTTGACTGGGCCAGTCTCCGGCCAAATTTCTACGTTGTCTTTCCTCAAGGTATTCTGGAAGAGGCGCCAACCTTTTATGCTTTATTGACCCACGCTCCCGATCAACTTGCAGCAGCGAGGTTTCAAGAAAGTCTGGTTGAAGCCTATCCTAACGTGTCTGCAATTGATCTCTCTCTGGTCTTGGAGACAATGACTACGATACTTGATCGGGTCGGTTTCGTTATACGCTTTATTTCGTTCTTTTCAGTTGCAACGGGTGTGGTTGTCTTGGCTACTTCGGTGATTACGAGTCGATATCAAAGGATTCGTGAGAGTGTGTTGCTTTCAACGTTGGGAGCTTCTAGTAGAGTCATTCGTTTGATTATGGCGGTTGAATACCTCATCCTGGGGATTCTAGCGGGTTCTGCTGGGTGCTTTCTCTCGCTTATATCTTCCTTTGGGCTCTCTCGGTTCATCTTCAAGATTCCCTATCATATTTCCCCGGTTAGCATCATTTTTCCTGTCTTTATTATCGCTGTCATGACTCTTTTGATTGGCCTCCTAAATAGTCGTGGTATCGCTCGTTTCCCGCCTCTTTCCATACTCCGAAAGGAGGGGTAGGTCTAAGGCTTCACAGTTTTTGGCTTAAATGAGACTGACTTCTACAGTAAAGGAGTCGGTCATTCCAGCAGGGACTAGGCGAAGGCCCGATCTGTGTTCAGGGCTGTTTGGTGGTCCCATCCAGGGCTCGACGCAGAAGAAAGGTGCATCGGTGGACTCGGTCCAGGTTACAATTGTTGCGTCTTTGTCCGGGACCGGGTTGGCCCCCACATACATCGAGATATTTTCTTCGCCATTCAAAGGGCCAAACCGGACCGGATTACGCATTAAGTGAGAATGGATTCGATCCTGTGCCTGTGAGTCAGCGAATGTAAAGTCAGTGCTGAATTTTTTGATTGGCTCAAGGTGTCCATCGGAAGCGTGAGAGTAAGCGCTCCGGGCGGGAATCTCGATGCGATAATCAGATCTTCCCAAGTCGGTATGCCAAGGAAGTCGAAAATAAAAGTGATGGCCGGCGCACCAAGGAATAGTCTTGGAATCTAGGTTGGATAGAAAAAGATCAACTTGGAAAGAAAGCTCTCGGAAACGATACTTCACCGAGAATTGGTACTTAAAATCGTACGCAGATTGGTCTGCTTCTGCTGGGATAAAATGTGCTGTGAAACCTCCTTCATCAATTTCATCGATTGCAAATGTGCCTTCCCGAACGAACCCGTGCAGTGGCATCGGCCTCCGTACTCCTTCGAATTCCCAGAATCCGATTTTCCCGTTGGCATAGGTTCGGCCACAGAACGGGAAAAGGATTGGATTGCCCCCACGAATCTCGCCGAATTTGTTGAGGTCATGAGTCTCGGGCCAATATACGATGTCGCGAGTGGAACCATCTTCAAGTCGCAGGTGCCAATCCATCAGTCTTGCTCCTCTTTCGGGCCAGGCGACGTAAGTAGATGAACCAATTGTCCACTTTCTGATGATATTTCCGTGGTATTTGACGGTTTTCATGGAGCCTACTTTCAATTCCCAGTAATGAGATGCACTCTGGATTTGTTTTATGGTACAATAATTGGTTCAAAGGCAACCCCGTGTCAATATGGCTGAGAAGTACTGTTAAAACGATGCTGAAGATATATCGGATAAAGCGGTCGTAGCCTTCGCAGAAAATGGAAGTGTAAATTTAAAAATGAAGGATTGTGATTTGGGCTAATGATCTGTTAGCTGGTTATATGCCTGGTGGGAATGATGGAGCGGAAAAAGGGAAAACCGCCTCTGTCTACGTTTCCTTTATTCAAGGTGGAAGCTTAGAGTCGGCCGCGTTCTGTTGGGATGATGCGGAAGAGGCCGGCCTTTTTGATGAGCACGTATATGACCTTTTAGACACAATTGAAGGGACTCCAAAGAAGGTGCTGGGGCGGGTTGCAGATGGGGTTTCTTGCTTAACCTGCGGATTCACTTTAGAAGCCCTTGAAGAGCAAGGTCGCTTGGGTTGTCCACAATGTTACAAAACATTTGGGTGTATAATTCTGCCTCTCTTAAGAAAGTTGCATTCAGGGATTGAACATATGGGTAAGCTTCCGCAAAAGGCACAGTTTGATCAAACCGCGAATGAGCGAATTCTTGGCCTCAAGTTCCGGATGGAGACGGCGGTTTCCATGGAACGATACGAAGAAGCAGCTCGATTCAGAGATGAGATAAGGAAGATCAAGGAACTGTTCTAAGGTTCCGCGATCCTGAGAGGACCCCGCGAACATCCTTTAATTTGCGGGGCGGATATTCATGTGATAGGTTCAGCTCCTCTGATTACAAGATCTAGAAAATCACATCGGCACGGAGTCCAAAAATGAACGCATCGCTTTCACCTTCCAGAGGATCAAAGATCACTTGGAGGTCGGGTTTCAAAGTGATGTTGGGGGTGATCGGGATTTGGTAGGTGATTTCGAGAATGCGTTCGGTTTTGGTGGATGAATCCCGGGTGCCAGCTTTAGGGATAAGAAAAGTGTCTCCAAATCGAGTTATAGAAAAAGCAATGCCAAAGATATCAGAGTCCCGGCCGGGGAATATTCCATTGTAAGTTAGCCCAAAATCATTGTAGAATCTGACAGTGTTATGATCTTCGCTGGGGCTGTATCCGATTCTGAAAAAAGAACCAAGCCTTTGATCAGGATCTGACTCTGTAAAAAGGGTCTGATCGGCGGAGAAGTAGAGCGAGGAATTTCCTTCGGCAGTAAACCCAGTACCAAGGTTTTCGAAATCTGCGGTATGGTAAAATCCGCCAACTTTATAGACTCCAGGTAAGCTGTGTATTTGGACCTCAATACCGTATTCAAGGAAAATCACGGCCCCGCGATCTCCACCTAGACTGAATTCGAGACCGTCATCGTTAATTATTTCATCACCGGCGTCGCCACTGTAAACGGCTAATTGCAAGTAACTACTATCGGTGAGACTAACTTTTGTCCATATTCCTGGAGCGCCCAAAGGGTAAATAGGGGCGCTGATGTTGCCGGATTCGGTTGGTAACGGCCCAAAGGCACTGTTGAGAAAAAGCCCGGCGTTTTCGGAGACCATAAAGTCATCATCAAGTGCGATTTGGCCAATCCGAATTGCTATGGTTCCTTCGAGCCACTCTTTCTGAAGCCACGCCTGAAAGAGTCGCACGGTATTGAAGGCTGCGATGTTGCTTAAGACGTTAAAGTCGCCCACTAGATCCTTAGTAGGGTCGCCCCCAAAAATAGCCAGCGCACCTAAATGCACGTGAGTCCCATCCCATCCTCCAATCTTATCAAGATCGAGATCCATGCCAAAATCGAACAAACCCAACCCTGTGGATCCGGTCTCATTCCCTCCTTCTAGATTGGCCACGATTTCTGCAGTCAATACTCCGTAGGGCTGAATTCCAGAGGCATGAAGCGATTTCAGCCCAGTTGTTTCGCTGAAAACCACCCTCTGAGTATCAATGTCTTCTTCTGTATTGGCTGGGCAGGGTCCTGAATAGCCAATTATAAGGATCCCAAACAATAGCCATCTAACCGCAATTCTCCATTGTGATAGAATTAGAATTTCCATGAACCGGATTGGATGCCCAAAAAACATTAGAAAATATGTAAGGAAAATACTCAATTAACGTAACAATTAAGGGAGTATCAGCGAACCCATCGACGGACCCAGTAAGTGAGTTGGTCGAGGAGACTTACTATCAGGACTATGATAAGCAGGAGAACGGCGACCTTCTCGTATTGGAATCCGCGCACGTAGAGTTGGATGTAATAGCCAATTCCGCCGGCACCTACTAGTCCAAGAACAGCGGCATCGCGGAAATTCATTTCGAATCGAAAGACGGTGAAGGTGATAACTTGTGGGAGGCATTGAGGAATTAACCCGTATCGGAGAGTCTGCGGCCAGGAAGCGCCGGTTCCCTTGACCGCATTAATAATTCCACGATCGGCGGTCTCGAATTCCTCCGCATAAAATTTTGCCAGCATACCTGTGGAGTGAAAGGCAATCGCCAGCGCGCCCGGGAATGGACCCAAGCCAACTGCAGCAACGAAAAGCAGGGCGACGATAATCAAGGGGATTGATCGCATTAGTCCACATAGTAAGCGAACCGGCTGTGCGATCCAAGAAGGCGTTACGTTAGCAGCGGCAAGGAATCCCAGGGGCAGAGAGATTATAACCGCAATAGTTGTACCAGCCAATGTAATCATCAAGGTTTCCGCGGTCGACTTTATGACCAGATGGGCAACGCTCCAATCGGGAGGGACGAGCCGAGTGAAGAATTCAGTGAAGCGAGGACCGGACTGAAAGAGAATCTTCGGGCTGAATTCGGACCAGATCATTGACCAGACAATCAGAGTGCCAGCGACGATAATAACGGCCGTTCTGACTAAACTTTGCTGAAGCCATCTTTTTTTCAGAGGATGCATCCGATTGCAGACTTAGGTCTCATATTTGCAGGCCAATTTAAAGAAGCTAAGTAGCCCCACTTTCTAGTCAATTCCCTTTCCCTGGTAGAGGAAGGCCGCCTCTGCCGCTGTAAAATCCTTGGGTGGCCCATCATAGACGATCCTTCCTTCAGAGAGTCCAATTATACGGTCGGCAAACCTACGCGCTAAGGATGGTTGGTGCAAATTGACGACCAATGTAACGCCGCGCCTTTGGACGCATTCGTTAAGAAGCCCAAGGGCATCCTCTGCCAATTCCGGATCAAGATTTGAGACGGGTTCGTCGGCTAAGATGATCTCTGATTCCTGCATAAGGGCGCGCGCAATGGCAGTTCGTTGTCGCTGTCCTCCGCTCAGGGTGTCGATCTTTCGGTCGCTTAGTTGGATGAGTTCCACCTCTCGAAGTATAGCTTCCGCCCTCAACAGCTCCTCCTCGGGGTAACAGCCGATGATACTTTTCCAGGAGGGAACTCGACCAAGGCAGCCGGTCAGAACGTTAGCGATAACGCTCATTCTAGGCACAAGGAAAAATTCCTGATCAATCATGGCGATACGGCGACCCATTCCTAATTCTGGGTTGACCTCAGGTGCCGCGGGATCCACACCAAGAACTTTAACCGAACCCGCCGATGGTTTTGTTCTCCCCTTGATCAAGCAAGCTAGAGTGGTTTTACCCGACCCACTTCTACCCAAAACAAAAATACGCTCTCCCCTATTGACCCGTAGTATTTCGACATCGAGGGCGCGATGGTTCCCGAAAAGAACGTGTAAGTTTGAGATCTCGATCAGTGGAAAGAGCTGATCACTTGATGAATCCATAGGCTCTCGCTATTTCTGCAACCCCGGCATAATTGTCGTGTGTTACTTCGATGTAACCGTCGACACCGTAGAGATAGCTCAATAGATGATGATTTGGCCCTTCCTTATTCAGCGCCAGCAATGCTTTTTTAAGCCTGTTGATAATTGTTACTTCGAGACCCTTTCTAGCCACCAGGCAATGGGAGGGGATGGGCCTCGATTCAGCCAACAAGTCAACAGAATCTCGCTCCTCCGGCCGCAATAGATGGTAGGCGAATTGACCTGCTCCAGCAGCGTCTACAAAACGGTTATAGACAGCCCGAATTGCCTGTTCGTCGCCACCCGCGAAATAAATCTTTCCAAAGTAATCTTCCGGTCTCCCAGTAGCTAAGCCAGCTTGTCTGAATATATCCAGCGGGTACATAAAGCCAGACGAAGAGATGGGATCAACAAAGGCAATGTTCTTCCCCCTAAGGTCTTCGAGCTTGTTAAATCCGCTATCCTTACGGACGAATATTCGCGAAACGTATGTTGATTTCCCGTTGTAGATTTCACCGAGGAGAGGAACCGCACCAGTTTGTTGGTGTGCCATAATATATTGAAGTGGTCCCATAAAGCCTACATCGGCGGTCTGGTTTCGAAGTGCTTCCACTACTCCCGAGTAGTCCGTAGCAACAAAGTCTTTGACCGAGATCTGGAGCTCTCGCTCAAGATATTCTATAACTGGCGCTACTTCTTCGACGAGTTGATCAGGATTCTCGTAGGCGATGAATACAATTTTCAGTTCCGGGCCAGAATTACCAAAAAGGGAGCTACCCCAAGACAATAAGACAGGCAGGAAAAGGGAGTAGATAAGACTTGAGGTCAACAAACGGGGCACAGTGTGGTTCTCCTAGTTAAGATGTTCGGCATATTCTTCGTAGAGCGCATGATATTCCTCCACTATTTGGTCTACTTGGTCGCGTTTCATCTCTAGATTTGCGGCGAATGCTTCTTCCATCAGGCTTGCCATCCTATTTAATATCTGGATGTAGCTATGATCCTGGAGGTCCCACTTGTGGGCATTAATCTCTTGGATAATGGTCTGGAAGGTGATCCCTATCAGTTCAAACTTTCCGATTTTCTTTAAGTAATCATAGGAAGATAGAAAGAATTTAAATTCCTCAAGTTCGGATTCTAGCGTGTGGATAGTTGCCTCGTAGGCATCGATGCCGTCGCCCACCGTCATCACATAGGTTGTCAAATCCCCTATATCTTTTTCAGAGAGGCCGAGCTCAAAGTTCGTATTGAACCATAGATTGACGGAGCGAATGTCCGGTTGACTACCGTCGTGAAAATAGGGAGCACTGTAATTAATGCCTAGGAGAGTAGGAGTATCTAATGCTCGGTCCCGCGAGTTTTCCCCACTTCCGGCAACGGTTCCAATGTCATGTCTTCTGTGATCAATAAAGTTCGAGCTCGGGATGTGGCAGGTAGCACAACTCATCCCCCCCATTTGGGTAAAGGTTCGGTGGAATATGGCCTCGCCTCGTTTTGCAGCTGGAGAGGTATTTTCGCGGAGGGTACCGTTGGGCCTTAGTTTCGGATTGGAGAGAAAGTCAAACTCGAGCATATAGGCAATAATACCATCCATCAGGACGGGATCAGGTTCGGGTCCGTTAAACTCATTTACAATTACGTTGCGGACGAACTCACGGAGTGAATCGAAGCGTCCGTTGCGTCCGTAAGGTGCAGTGAAGCGGATACCGCGAAGGTCGGGAATATCCAATGCATCAAAGTGGCCATTATTAGCGTGAGGCGCGAAAAAATTATTGGAGACATCCATACCGCCTGGGCTTGAGGAAAGGCCCGGGATGAAAAATTTTGGATTGGTGATACTCTTGTTGTGACAAGTGTTGCAGGAGATTTGAAGAGAGCGGGCTGGCTCGCCAAAAATATAGGGGCTGTCGAATCCCATGTCTCCTAGTGCGATAAGTACGGTCTCGCTTTCATCCACTCCGCGCTCGGCCATGTTTAGAATTTGGCGAGGTCGGGGAAGTTGTTTGTTTGTTTCGCTGCCTGGGGGTAGTTTTACCGGGACGACTGTGTCATCTTCAAAGGTAGGACTTGCCCACGGGACCGGTGAAAGCAAATTGGGATTAAGGGGTGTGTAATCCTCCCTATAGTTTTCTTCCACATACTTTTTCACTTCCTCCGCTGATTTGGCAAATGCTGCGATATCCGGGACTCTTCCTTCGGAAACGAATAGGCCGTATCTACCCAGCGCACTTGCCATTTCCAGCCATGCCTGCCCTAGTCTTCTGAAAGAATCCTGATCAGAGTATTTCACCTCATGTTCGAAACTGGCCCAGAGCTGGCGGGCCCGCTTCAATGCTGCGGTTGCCTTTCGATAATCATCGAGACTAGCCTCTGCTTGCTCAAGAGAATCACTAAGGAGAAAAGCCATCCCTTCCGTGACCGCGCAGAAAATTTCTTGCCTCGCCTCTGTACGCTCCTCCAGCGACAGCTTATCAAGCCGGTCTGAAACCGAAATTTTTTGGGTTCGTTTATTCAGCCACTCTCCCATTTCTCCATTCACTGCTTCGACTTCGTCCACAATTAAAGCCGCATCCGACCAAACTAGCCCCCAAGGAACCGGGTTTAGATTAAGAGTGAAGATCAACCGTCGATAACTCTCCACCGGAGCCAAAAATGTCTCTGCTGGGACAATGTGTCCGTGCACCACCCCCCCCTTTGTGAGAATTGAAAGGAGAATTCCTATGAGAGCTAGGATGCGGATTTTTCTGGCTGTCACTTCCAGTCCCTTTACAGATTTTTTGTGTAACCTATGGTTGTATAATTAGCGATTATACTAAAGTATAGTATATGCTACAATATTCCGCATCTACTCAACCCTTATGGAAAACGTCAAGGTAAAACAGGGTGGTTAGTTCCGGGTCTTAATAAATTTCCGCATGGCTGTCAAAGTCGCAGGCGAAGCGTGATGCTCGATACCCTCTGCGTCGAGCTCCGCAATCTTTTTAGGAACCCCAATTTTTAAGAGAAAGCGCGTGACCACATGGTGTCTTTCGCGGCTCTGGGTTGCTAACTTTCGTCCGTTAGGGGTAAGAAAAATAGAACGATAGGGTTGAGAGTTAACTAGGCCAGCATCTTTAAGACGACCGATTGTTTTCGATACCGTTACGTGGGAGACACCCAAATGCCGGGCGAGATCAACAGCTCGGGCCTCTCCGTTCTGTTGGATTAGATCGTCAATCAGTTCGACATAATCTTCTGCCAGTTCGTGTTGGTTGCGGCTGCGCGAATTTGCGTAGGCGTTTGATAACGATCGAGGCTGGGATTGGGTAAATGTATTCTTTTTCACGGATGCGCATTAGTGGGTACGATGAACTGCTTGCTAACATAATATTAGCTTTCCTATAGAATATTAGTAGCGACTAATAAATTTAAACAAGTTTAAAATCATTTGGGTAGACCAAACAGAAAAGTTTTGAAACTTCACCAATTATTTCACAGGTGATTCTAAGAAGGAATATCATAACATTTTCGGCGGAGGTGGAACCTGGGATTAAAGCCGAATAGCGTCTTTTAATCCCAACCTCTTAGTTATCAGTCTTTGTGCGTAAAGGATGCGATGTAAGGAAAATTGAATAGCGGGGGAGTGGATGGTTCCTGTGCAATGGATAGTACAAGTGATTTGTCCGACTGACTTAATTTGAGCGTTATCAAAGCAAATCGCGGTGATCGTGGGGGAACTGAGTTTAACGCGAATGGGTTGATTTTGCTGACTTTAGGAAGAGAAAAAGTTCAGAGGCTAGTTTAGGACCTATGCCGTCGACTTCCTGGAGGTTAGCGACAGCGGCCCTATTCAGAGCTTTTATAGTTTTGAAATGTGCAAGAAGCGCATTTCGACGTACCGGTCCAATTCCTTTGAATTCGTCTAGGATCGTCTCTTTGAGTCTCCTGGATCTTAATTCTGCGTTGAAAGTATTAGCAAAGCGGTGAGCTTCATCGCGGATTCTTTGCAGTAGTAGACGAGCTTGATTGTGTGGAGGAAGATTAAGAGGAGGCCTTTGATCGAGAAATACAATGGTTTCTTCTTGTTTAGCAAGGGCGATGAGATGGGGCGGATCGAGGTCTTGAGCAAGAAAGGCTTTTAGGGCAGCACCCAATTGCCCGATGCCACCATCGATTACAATGAGATCAGGCAAGGATTTCTTTTCGACATTCAGTCGGAGATAGCGACGAGAGACTACTTCTTCCATAGCACGATAGTCATCATTGCCGACAAAACTTTTTATCTTGTAGCGTCGGTAGTTGCTTTTGTCCGGCTGCCCATCACGAAAGTGAACCATCGAGGCTACCACATAAGTTCCTGAAATGTGGCTGATGTCGAAACACTCGATTCGTTGGGGTCTTTCCCCAAGTTTCAGAAGGCGAGTTAACTTTTCAAGTGCGTCGGATTCATCGAACTGTTTGTAAGTTCTGGGCTCACGGATGAACTTTCGTGTTTTGATAATGGTTCTCTCCAGGGCAAAGACGATGTCGCGGAGCTCTGCTGCCTTTTCGAATTCTTTTTTTCCCGCAGCTTGACTCATTTCCTGTTTTAGCTCTGCCAGCCACTCGCATGACTTACCTTCGAGAAAAAAGCAGGCCTTGTTCACGCGTTCCCGATATTCCCCAGGGGAAACAATGTTGTCATGGCCGTAGATCTCAGACCGGGCATCGTCGTAAAGCATCCAACTGCCGTCAGGCATCTGCTTGGGGGTTCCATCTCCAAGGAGGATCCCAAAACGACGACGCATCTCGGCAAGCGTTTTACGCAAGAGCCGAGAATGGGCAAAGGGTCCGAAGTAGAGAGAGTTGGTATCTTTGCGAATGCGGGTGAGCCGAAAGCAGGGTAATTCATTTCCGGTGTCAACTCTCACCAGAAGGAAACGTTTGTCATCAGTGAAATCAGTGTTGTAACGAGGTTTCCACTCCTTAATCAGCCTTCCTTCGAGAAGCAGAGCTTCGGCCTCGGAGCGCACCTCGATGTGTTCGAAATGCGTTACTAACTTCATCATCGCCGCTATCTTGGGCTGGGTTTTGAGAAACCTCCGGGAGGTTTGAAAATAGGTAGCGACTCTTTTTTTCAGGTCTTTCGCTTTGCCTACATAGAGTACAGTACCAAACCGGTCCTTCATAAGGTAGACGCCCGGTTGGCGTGGCAGTTCTCGAAGTCTCCCTTTGATTTTACTTCCTTGAAATTTTGGCATTTGTAAGAAGCAGAATTGATATCTGGAGCATACACTCTAATCCTACAAGATCGCTGGGCGCGGCACTAAATTGCCATTATTAGGCCTGGCGAGTATGATCAAGGATTCGGCGCACTGAAAAGAATTAGTGATGATGGGTTTCTCCTGTTACGGCGGATTGAGGTGGAAGAGGTTTAACTCTAAATGGAGCTTTCTTTAGCCATTGAATGGTTTAATTAAAAGCATGCCGTGGCCTGTATTGTCCACAAGTATCCGGTCGATGTCTGGTTATGGTTCTTGGGGTCGCTAGCTGAAATTAGCGAGACACTATTTTAGTGATCGGATGGCAATTTAGCACCGTGTGACGATCGGTACGATTGACATGATGAGGTAGAAACTGAACAATAAAGGGTCAAAAAGGTTCTCGAACTTATTCGGTGCTAGGAGTTTGAGCGAGGGAGCTAGGACTGATTTTCGAAGGTGAAAGTAGCCAGAAAATTTACGTTTATTTGCGGTGGAGATGACTACTTTGTCTCCCGTCTGGGCAAGTCGATTTTGGCCGAAAAGAGCCGCGATTTGGAGAGCGAGTTCTCCCAGGAGATTGTTGCCGGCGCAGCCAATACGGTGGAGGAAGTAGAAATAGCAGTTACCCAATTGCGCCAAGCCCTGCAGACACTGCCCTTGTTTGGGGGCAAGAAAGTGATTTGGTTTAAAGAGGTGAATTTTTTAGCTGATTCAATTACCGGACGGGCTGAGGGAACACGGATCCAATTGGAAAACCTCCAACACACTTTGGAGCAGATTAATCCTGAGAATGTCGACCTGGTGATCAGTGCATTTCCAGTCGATCGAAGACGTTCCTTTTTGAGGTGGTGCGAGAAGAATTCCGACTTCCACATGACGGGTGGTGGGCGCGGTGCTGATAGTGCAATTATCCCATTGATCGAGGAGGAGTGTGGTCGCCTAGAGGTTGGATTCGAAGAGGGAGCGCAAGATTATCTAGTAGAGAAACTGGGAGGCAATGCCCGCCTGATCGTTGAGGAGTTACGGAAGTTGTCCTCTTACTTGGGGGAAGAGGGAAATGTAATCAGAAAAATCCATATCACGGAGTTGGTTCCGGAATATGGCGAAGGTAAGTTCTTCGAAGCGGTGGAGGCATTCTATAGCGCTGACATAGAACGGGCCCTGGAGGCAGTCCGGCGCCATTTTTTTGGAAACAGAGATGCACGTGGGCTGATCGCAAGTTTGCAGGGCCGCAACCGCCTCCTAATTCAACTTCGGGCCTTGATGGGTGGTGGAGAGATTCCAATGAGAGGAAGACAGCTAAGCCCATCGTCGTTGGAGAAGGCCGCTAATATCTACCAAGAGCATTTCGGGGAGAGCCGTGAAAAACGAAATTTCAATCTTTTTTCTCAGAGTCCGTGGTATCTTCGCCATCTCTGCGCTGATGCAGACCGATTTTCTCTTAAGAATCTCATCCGATTTCAGTCGGCTTTCGTTTGTGCTTTTGAGGAGATTCTGGATCGTGCCGGGGAACAGGAGGAGACAATGCGTAATCTTGTTGTAAGATGCCTCAGCCGGGACTCGTCTTATTCTAAGGAGCGTTATGAGAAGGACTAAATTTTCTTGTTGCCAGTTCCTGAGCGGTAGAGGTTGATCTACTGAATGATGGAATCGATACCTAACATCCTGGCTCTGCGTTATGCCTCGTCTGAACTAAAGGAGATTTGGTCTCTAAGGGGGAAGATTCTCATGGAGCGCGATTTTTGGATAGCGGTCATGAAGGCTCAAAAAGAATTGGGCTTGGAAATTCCCGATGAGGCAATTGGTGCCTATGAAGCGGCCAGGGAAAAGATTGATCTCGATGACATCCAGAGGCGCGAATCGATTACCAGGCACGATGTTAAATCCAGAATTGATGCCTTTTGTGATCTTGCCGGTTATGAACACATCCACAAGGGTATGACGAGTCGTGACCTGACAGAAAATGTTGAGCAGCTGCAAGTATTGCGGTCTCTCCAGTTTGTTAGGGTAAAGGCGATTAGTTCCTTAAACGCTCTTTCACGCCGAGCCGGGGAATTCAAGAGATTGGTGATTACAGCTCGAACACATAATGTCGCGGCCCAACCAACAACCTATGGGAGACGATTGGCCATGTTCGGCGAGGAGATGCTGCTAGCAGTCGAGCGTCTCGATTATCTGATTGAGAATTATCCCATCCGCGGCCTAAAGGGTGCGGTTGGGAACCAGCTGGATTGTCTTACTCTTTTCGATGGAGACCGGGACAAGGTTGTCCATTTAGAAGAGAGAATTTATAAACATCTAGGGATGGATAAAGGACTGATGTCGACGGGACAGATCTATCCGCGCAGCCTAGATTTTGAAGCTATCGGGGTGCTTACTTCATTGGCATCGGGGCCGGCCAATTTTGCCCGTAGCCTGCGATTAATGGCAGGACATGAATTGGCGGGAGAGGGGATAACGGAGGGCCAGGTCGGATCTTCCGCGATGCCGCACAAGGTTAACTCACGAAGCTGTGAGAGGATCGCAGGATTTCTCACGTTGCTAAAAGGGTACCATAATATGGTTGCAGGATTAGCTGGTGATCAGTGGAACGAGGGGGATGTGTCCTGTTCTGTAGTGCGAAGGGTAGCATTGCCAGACAGTTTTTTCGCGGTTGATGGCCTGCTCGAAACGCTTTTGGTAGTGTTGGATGAAATGGAAGTTTTCCCGGAAGTGATTCGTCAGGAAAATGAGAGATACCTTCCCTTTCTTGCAACTACCTCGATTCTGATGGAATTGATTCAAAAAGGAGTAGGGCGGGAATCAGCTCATGAGCTGATTCGGGAACACGCGTTTGCCGTTCTGCGTGATCTACGGTCTGGACGAATATCCCAGAACGATTTTATGAGGCGATTGGCTTCCGATCGCCGTATCGGTATCGACCTTCGTCGGCTCAATGCGATTATTGATCGTCTCCGTAGTTGGGCCGGTGGTTCGGCTCAGCAGGTCGACCAATTTGTCGAACGAGTCCGAGATTGGGAGAAACGCTTCCCAGAAGCCGAAGGAGTGGTTCGAAATGAGATTCTCTAAAGGGAAAAAAGAATTTGCGTTTCTGGAAGCTTGTATATCTCCTTTCCTCACATTTTTGAAAAACAAGCAGAAATCCATTTTATGGCGGAAGAATTTACTGGAAATTGTTTAGTAGCGCAGTCGGGAGGACCCACTTCGGTGATTAATGCAACCTTAGTCGGTGTCATAAACGAAGCGCTGAACCACGAATGCATCGAGGAGATTTATGGTGGGCTCAATGGAGTCCGAGGGATTCTCAATGAAGATTTCGTCGACCTAGCGGCTGAGTCGCAACAGACTATAAGGGCTCTGCGCTACACACCGGCCTCGGCACTTGGCACTTGTCGCTATCGGTTGAATAAATCGCAGGATATCGAGCGAATAGTTCAGGTGTTTGAAGCTCACAACATCCGCTACTTTTTCTATGTTGGGGGAAATGACTCCCAGGAAACCGCGGGCAAGATCTCGGATCTAGCGCGAAGTCAAGGCTACGAATTACGCGTCATCGGAATTCCTAAGACGGTGGATAATGATCTTGTTGGTACTGACCATTGCCCTGGGTACGGCAGCGTAGCGAAGTACGTAGCGACAACAGTCCGCGAGATAGCTTGCGACCATGAGTCCATGGGGCACGGAGATCTGGTATCGATCCTTGAAGTTATGGGACGAAATGCGGGCTGGATTGCAGCCAGCGCAGCTCTTGCAAAGAGAAGGGACCGACCCAGCGATCCGCCCCACCTAATCTACCTGCCCGAGGTGGCGTTTTCGGTCGAGAAATTCCTTGATGACGTACAAAGGGTCTTAAGTCGGGAGAGATATTGCCTTGTGGTTGTGGGCGAAGGGTTGGTGGACAAGGACGGAAACTATATCGCGACTACAGGCGGGGAATTCGATTCTTTTGGTAACGCCCAACTGGGAGGGGCCGGAGACTTCTTGCATAATCTGGCGGATAAACACCTTGGGATCAAAGTTCGTTCTGCGAAGCTGGGGATCACTCAGCGGGCAGCAGCTCACTGTTCCTCGAAAATGGACAATGATGAGGCCTTTCTCGCAGGGGAAGCCGCAGTTAAAGAAGCGGTTGTCAACGGGAGGAGTGATATGATGGTTACTCTTCTGAGAGGAGACAACGAGCAATACACAAGCGAAACGGGTTTATGTAGCCTTTCCGAAGTTGCTAATGGGGTGAAGTCCATCCCGGTTTCCTGGATAAACGAGGACGGTGTAAGCTTGAACTTCCAGTTCATAAAATATGCCACTCCGCTTATTCAAGGCGAGGTACCCGTTCCGTACGACAACGGAGTACCAAGTTACAGCAAGCTGAGTAAAATTCGGGTCGATAAGCTTTTGGGTTCTTATAACATCGAATAAGAACTTGTGCGCTGCACATTCTCGGGCTCAATTAGGGGTAACACTCCAAGCTACACACTTTGTGCAGCGAGAGGAGACACCCGGTAGAATTAAAATAAACCGCTTCTCCCGAGCTAATTTCAGGCACTCATTACCCAATTAGTTCGCAGTTAGTTTCAAGGATGTCGCGGATATGATTTTTATCGAAGTGGCGTCCCGTAGGGGATTTGAACCCCTGTTGCAGGGATGAGAACCCTGTGTCCTGGGCCTGGCTAGACGAACGGGACAATGCAAATGCCAAGAAAGGACGCATAGCCTAAATTTCCATGAAGAGCTGTCAATAGCCCGTAGATCTCTTCCTCATATTTCTTCTATATTACTCAGGAGATCAAGATGCTTGTGGCATCTTCCCGGTTAGTTTGTATGTTGATTCAGGAGACGCCTCAAAACTGCCACATCCGCAGTTGGGAGTTGGCAAGTATAGTTTTCGCAGAAGTAGGTAGTGGTACTGTTTTGAATTGGCTTTATGGATTTAAAAAACACCAAGTTTCGGCTGAGGTATTCTTGGCCAGCGGCTCCATCAGCAAGGAGAACAACCTTATTCGGAATGTAGTGGTGGAATATTTCTTTCAACATTAAGTTTGTCTTCTCACCTTTTGCTCGACCGGCCAGGATGATTTGAGGGGGAGTATCAAGAAAGAAGTCATATGCGACCAACATTTGAGGCATAGCCAATGGGACCTCGCTCATTTGTCCCAAACCCATTTGTAAAGTCTTTTCCGCTGTTTTGCGCTTTTCCTTATTTCCGGTCATTTCCGCTATGCGGAGAAGATTCAGAACGGAAATTGAATTGGCAGAAGGCACGGCCCCATCGTAGGTTTCTTTCATCCGTATAATAATTGACGATTCGATCCCTGAGTCAGTGAAGTAACCGCCATTGTCGGCATCGAGAAAGTATTCGTCTTGGGTCTCCTGAAGGGCAACCGCGAGTTTAAGCCAGTTTATTTCAAGCGAAGCTTCGTAGAGATCGATAAGCCCCTGAATGAAAAAGGCGTAGTCTTCGGCAAAGCCATCCACCTTAGAGGGCCCATTTCGATAGATTCGAATGAGACGTTTCGAATCCGAATCGTACAGATTCCGAGAGAGGAAAGTAGCCGCCTCTTCAGCGGCACGAAGATATTCCGGCTGCTGTAGAACGTGGGAGGCTCGTGCTAGAGCGGAGATCATTAAGCCATTCCATGAGACTATAATCTTATCGTCGCAATGCGGTCGAGGTCGGGTTTCTCGGGATGCGAACAGCTTGGCCCTTGCTGTGGTTAGGAGAGCCTGTGTTTTGTCAACAGACAGATCTGCATAGCTTGCGGTTTCTTCGATACTTTCCATTCGTTTTAGGATGTTCCATCCTATAAATTCTCCTTGTGGATCGCTCTTGACTGGAACGTTTCCCACCTCTGAAACACCGAAGTGCCTGTTAAAGACTTTGGCGCTTACTTTATCTAGTAAGATATCAATAGACTTTTTCCTCCAAACATAGAAACCGCCTTCAACCTTCTCCGCGGCGGTTTCAGTGCGGTAGCTGTCTGCATCTTCGGCCGAATAGAAGCCTCCAAGAGTGTCCTTCATGTTTCTCGTAACGTACATTAGAATGTCGCGAGCAACATTTGCGTATATTGGATCACTTGTTACCTGGTAGGCGTCGAGATATATACAAGCTAATTGAGCCTGATCGTAGAGCATTTTTTCAAAGTGAGGGACATGCCAGAAGCGATCGACTGAGTAGCGGTGAAAACCTCCTCCAAGGTGATCATAAATCCCACCTTCCGCCATTTTTCTTAGAGTAAAGAGAACCATTTCCAGGGCCTTTTGCCTCTGAGGAGCTGACGCTTTCGAGGATGCAAAGTAGTGAAGTAGAAAACTTAGATTTACCGGCCGAGGGAATTTTGGCGGAGTGTCGAAGCCTCCTTCTTTTGAGTCAAAGTTGACGGCGTATTGAGAGTAGGCAGTTTCGAGAATATTGGGGTCTGGAATTTGTCCGTTGATTGAGGTCGGAAGGGTGCTCTTCCGCAAAGCCTGCAACATTCCCTCAGCCTGCGCCTCGAGGTCTCCGCGGTGTGATTCCCAGAGTTTTGCGACTTGATTCAGGACAACAGGAAAGCCGGGTTTCCCCCAACGGGTTTCAGGAGGGAAGTAGGTTCCTCCCAAGACCGGCTTGAGATCTGGTGTGAGCCAAACGTTCATGGGCCAGCCCCCGCTCCCTGTGGTGGCTTGGACGAATCGCATATAGACGCTGTCAATATCTGGACGTTCCTCTCGATCCACTTTTATGTTGATAAAATGCCGATTCATAAGGGTAGCGGTTTCTGAGTCCTCAAAAGACTCACGCTCCATAACCAGGCACCAATGACAGCTCGAAAAACCAACTGACAAGAAGATCATCTTGTCCTCAGCCCGGGCCCTTGCAAAAGCCTCCTCTCCCCAAGGATACCAGTCAACCGGATTGAAAGCGTGTTGAAGTAGGTAGGGTGACTTTTCGCTGATCAGCCGGTTAGCGAAAGCTTGAGTGTCACTCCCTTTAAGCACGCCACAGGCGTGTTGCACAAGGAACGCAAGGGCAAGGATCCACACTTGATGTGAGGAGATCATAAAATTCGGGGTGGGGTTGACCTCCGGATCCATAGCGGAAAGTGGCGTCCCGTAGGGGATTTGAACCCCTGTTACAGGGATGAAAACCCTGTGTCCTGGACCTGGCTAGACGAACGGGACTCAGAAAAAAGAAGACTACAGAATTATGTCCACTTAATTACGGCGCAATAAGAAAATGAGGGGGATATGATTCTAATGTCGCTTGACAAGGAGAGAGGAAGACATTTGCTTTCGTCTTTTTCCGTAGTGCAGAAAGGACTCAATCAGGTTGACCTTGCTGAATTGGACCGGCTTTATTGGCCGGACTCATTTGGCCGTCGAGGTCATAGTGGATGTGAGTCTTAGCACCAAGATTAGATGAAGCCAACTTATAGACCCTCAAAAATTCGTCGGAAACGGAAATTCGGCTTTCGAGCTCGCCGGGCAACGCGGGGCGGCCGAAAGATTTTGGCGAACCGCCGAAGTAAGGGACGGAAGCGGCTCTCCGCCTAGCAATTGGGTGGGTGTTGTTTCCTCCTCTTCAGTACTGTTAACAGTGTACTCAGTAATCAACTCCAACATTGGATCGTAGGTTTATGTCCACAGATCACGACCATTTCTATTCAACGGTCTTCTTAGGCGAGAAGCCGCTGTAATGCGCCAACGTCTGACGGGCCGGGAGCGCCTCAATCGGCAAATCGATTTTGCTGCAGTAAAGCGTTTGGGGAAAAAGATCGATTGTGGGCCCTTTATCGTGCAGATTCAGTTTATTCCGGATCCGATTGGTCACGTGCCAATCCGTCGTGTAGGAGTAATTGCGTCCAAAAAAATGGGGTCGGCGGTAAAGCGAAACCGAGCCAAGCGGCTGATGCGGGAGCTCTTTCGGACAAATCAGGAGATTTTGCCTCAAAGGGTCGATGTTGTGATGATTGCGCGAAGAAGTATTTTCACTTTTGCATACGAAGAGCTGCAGATCCGTTATTTGCAGGCTTGTCAAGGGCTTACCCCTTTGAATATTAGCGGGGGGTGAATCTGTCGAATGAACTTGAAAACTTTTAATAACCTTGAGGCTCTAAATTGATGTTACGCTTTTTTGAGAAGTCCAGGTTTAGACCAATTCCAAAAACTCGAGGTGAGAATCTGCTGTTGCTGATGGGTCGATGGGCCGCTTGGTTAGTTAGAGGTTACCAGCTCCTAATATCACCCCTCAAACAGGGACTTCTGGGTCCCCAGGCTGCGTGCCGCTTTCATCCTAGTTGTTCACAGTATGCGCTCGTCAGTCTCCGGCGATTTGGCCTTGGTCTTGGAGCCTGGTTGGTCGTTAAGCGTATTTTGAAATGCCATCCTTTTCATGATGGTGGATTCGATCCGGTGCCGGGCGGTGATTCCGAAGACACGAGAGCCAAAACCGAAGACCGCTCCAAGCCCTCGCTTTTCTAATAATGGATAGAATCTATACGATTTTAGGGCTTCTGCTTATCGTTACGGCGGCAGCATTCTTGTTCCTGCAACCGCCGGTTTCGGACAGAGAACGATCGGCTCCTCTTGATCCCATCGGTGAGATCGGGAAGATGCAGGAAGACTTCGGACCGATCGAGACCGATAGTGAAGATAAACTAGAAAAAGAACAGAGGTCCAATTTTGCTTCGACCACAGATTCATTGGTTAGAATTCAAAGCACCACCTCTAGCCCGGAGTCGGAAGTTTTGGAAGAGATTTATGTCCTCGAGAATTCTTTTATCCGGGTAGAGTTTACAAACCGGGGAGGGGCAATCAGCCAGGTAACGTTGAAGAAACACAAAGCGGTACAGGGTGAGCTGCGGCCTTATGTCTTTAATGAGGGCAGTGACTTACCTGCTTTAGGGATAAGTCGATTGCGAGAAGACGGATCACTTGAACAGTACGCTCCTACCTACAAGCTCCTAAGGCTGGAGAATTCGGCGATTGAATTTCACCGCGAATTGCACTCTGGAATCGAGTTATTTCGTCGTTTTGAACTATCACAGGCTTCAGAAGGCGTGGCCCCTTACATTCTTCATCATGTCTCCCGGTTTGAAAATCGGTCCGGTAGTATCTTCAATATTGACAAAATCTTTGTTAATGTCGGCACCGCACCGCCGACACTTTCTGACCCCTCCGGGTATATTCTCAATTTTTCGTATAATCACCCCGAGGATTTCGAGAGCATAAACGTCAGCAAGTTCAAAGGGAGTCGAGGCTTCTTCGGGTTTTTTGCCAAGGATCCGGTCAGCTCGACAAGGGATCGCGTGCAAACCATTTGGGCTGCAACGACAAATCAATTTTTTACATCCATCTTAACACCTCAAAATCCTGGTAACGGGATCCTTGCCGAGCCTTCATTTCTCTCTTCCGAATACGAAAGGGGTCCTCTTCGAACCGGGGTTACTGGTAATATCGAATTCGATCTGCCGTCGATAAAGCCGAATTCGGACTTGGAGTTGAATTTCCAGTACTATGTAGGACCTAAAGAATACGGACGACTCAGTAAGTTGGAACAGAAACAAGATCTGGTAATGCAGTTCGGTTTTTTTGGACCCATTGGTAAAGCGATGCTCCACCTTATGCTCTGGCTCCACGATTGGGTGGGCAACTACGGGCTGGCGATTATTATGATGACGGTGATTATCCGTCTTCTCATGTGGCCGCTTACAGCTAAAGCAACCCAGACGACTAAGCGGATGCAGCAACTTCAGGGGCCTTTGCAAGAGTTACGAGAGAAATACAAGGATAATCAGGAGAAACTGAACAAGGAAATGATGAAGATGTGGAAGGACCATGGAGTTAATCCTTTCGCCGGTTGTCTTCCTGTCTTCGTTCAACTTCCCATCTTTTTTGCCCTTTTCCAGATGTTGCGCAGCGCCTCGGAGTTAAGGTTTGCTAGCTTCCTCTGGATTCGGGATCTCTCCATGCCTGACACGATCGCGACGATTGCAGGATTTCCTCTCAATCCTTTACCGTTAGCGATGACTGCCAGCATGTACTACTTGATGCGAATGACGCCAATGAATATGGAGCCAGTGCAGCAGAAAATTTACCGACTGTTACCTTTGGTATTCATAGTTTTCTTTTACACGTTTTCTGCTGGCCTTACACTCTATTGGACAATGTCAAACTGCTTCTCCATTTTACAGCAGTATTTAACAAATCGAAAAAAGGATCCTGAACCGCCGCAGACGGTTACGTCTCCCAATCCCAAGAAAAAAGGGAAAAGGGTGAAGCGCAGGGATGGATAATTTATTTTACGATGTCCGGTCACAGCAAGTGGGCGACTACTAGACGCCATAAGGCGGTTGTCGATGCAAAACGAGGAAAGTTGTTCAGCGTCTTCGCCAAAGAGCTTACCTTGGCCGCTCGTGATAGTGGGGGAAACCCAGAATTCAACCCCCGGCTTCGCACTCTTCTGAACAAGGCTAAGACGGCAAACATGCCCAGTGAAAATATCGATCGGGCGGTGAAAAAGGGGACAGGAGAGCTCCCTGGCATGACCTTCGAAGAACTTACTTATGAGGGATACGGGCCGGGGGGGGTGGGGCTGATTGTTGAGGTGGCCACGGACAATAAAAACCGGAGTGCCTCCGCGGTTCGTAGCACTTTTACCAAGGCAGGTGGAAATCTGGCAGGGACCGGGGCTCTAGCGTTTAATTTTCAAAAGCAGGGTCAGTTTCTGATCGGCTTTGAAAAAACTAATGAGGACAATCTTATGGAGGCGGTTCTCGATTATGGGGCCGAAGACATTCGAGCCGAAGAGGATCACTTCGAGGTATTGTGCCCAATAGGGGATTTCGACTCGGTTGCCCAAGCGCTCGAAAGGGCCGGAATTGAGTCGGAGTCATCGGAATTGGCCTGGGTTCCTAATACCTTAATTTCTGTTGGTGATGGCGACACTGCTAAGAAGGTTCTTCGTCTCATAGAGGAACTCGAGGAACTGGAAGATGTTCAGCACGTCTATGCAAACTACGATATTGACGACAGCATCCTGGGAGAATCACGGAATTAAACTTAGTGTCCGCGTGGCCTTCGTGGGCGCTCTGGCCCTAGATTGATTCTCATCAGCCTCCGACAAGGAGCAGGATCACAAGGAATGGGAAACGAAGATATTCGACTGCTGTTCCAATGAGAATTCGAAATGGCGAGAGGTTAATCAGCACGAGCATGATTATCAGACCATACATAGAGAGCCGGTAGAAACTCTCTTCGCTCATTCCTGTTAGGTAGCGTAGGAAATGTGATCCGTCGAGAGGGGGGATTGGGATGAGATTGAATACGATCAGTGCGCAGTTGATAGTAATGATAGAGTAGATGAGAGGATTGATATTTATGCCCACCCGCGTTAGGATCCCGCCCAAAAATGCTGCCCCTAGAGCGATAATAGCATTTGAAAACGGCCCTGCCGCAACCACTATCATGTGTTGGCCGGGTCTTCGGCGAAAATGGTTTATATCTACCTGTACGGGTTTCCCCCATCCGAGCATGAAGAACCCCTGGCCGGATACCAGGGGAGAAAAGATATTGAAGAGGGGTATGAGGCCCGTTCCAATGGGGTCGAGATGGGCCAACGGGTTGAGAGTGACCCTACCTTGAAGTCGGGGAAGATCGTCACCCAACCGGTCAGCGGCGATGGCGTGAGCCCATTCGTGGATAGCAATGCTGCTGGCAAGAATCAAATAGACAATGAGCCCCTGCCGCAATATTTCGACCGTATCTGGATCCATCGTCCACTTACTGTTTTATTACTCTCCGGATGTAAATATGTTTCTAGATTTTATTCCATAGAGGCTTTCAGGAATTAAGCTGAATACACGGGCACCTGGAGTTTTCCTGAGCGCCGGAAGCGGTTTTATTTGGCTTGATCGATGATTTCCTGTCGACTCGTTGCCAATGCCGGCGTTTCAACTATTGAGGCCAGAGCCAGAGCTTCATCGAATCGTTTCAGCATGAGGAGGGATCTTGCGCGATGCAATCGAACCGCATCTGCTTCTAGGCCAGGCTTAGCTCCTTTTTGAAGATCGGCCCAAAGCGATAGCGCGGTTTCCCAATCTGGGTTCTGGACATCGTAGAATGACTCAGCGTAACGAAAACGGAAGGTGCGATTATCGGGAGCAAGACGAGCCGCATTAGCAAAGGCCTGAAGCATGCTTTCTTCGAGTTCGCTTTCACTAAATAATCCGGTTGTGAGTATTTTCGACCGAAAGACATGCATAACTTCGCCAATCTGATAGTAATAGAGGGCGGTTTTAGGGCTTAATTCTACGGCTTGAAAGAAAAACCCCAATGCCTCTGCAACCTTACCATTTTCTGCCATATAGTTCCCAAGCTGTTGTTTGACTACAGCGATGTTGGGATCGATCTGATCAGCATTGAGAAACTGGAGGACTGCATGCTCGTATTGGCCGACCTTATAGAGGAGTTTACCGTAGAGGATATAGGCTATCACTTTATCTGGGTTTTGAAGCAAATACTCCTCGTAAGAATGTGTTATTTGTTGGAGTTTGTTCTCAAATTCGGCCTGACTGTAGCTACCTTCCCTCTTTTCGATATCTCTGAAAATCGCCTCCTGTCTTCCGATTATATCCCTTAATTTCCGGTCAGCAAAGGATTCAATCGGAAGGTCAGCCGAGGTAACACGCGATACGTTTGCTATCACATTTAGTTCTGAGCCGTGGCCGTGGGAGGTAAGCAGGAGAATAGAGAAGTAAATTGCTGTCCGAACGATTCGAAATGACCATCTGGATTCATAACGCCCTTTTCGAAACATGCAGGACACAACGGTGAAAAAATAAATTCGAGTGTGGCCGAATCGATTATTAATTGAAATGAATCGGCCTAGTTTAAACCGCAGCTGCCTCCAGGAATTTCACAAGTGGGGCAATTGGATGGAGCAGAAGATTCGCTTTGGCCCGAATTGCTGCTTGGGGAGAAGCTAGAAAACTGCTTTGCAAGATTCTGACTGCCACACTCTGGACACTTGATTTTTGTCGTTGGGTGAATGAGAAGCTCAAAGCCGTGACTGCAGTTGGAACAATTATATTCAAATATTGGCATCTTTTCTATAACTCTGGATCTGAATCATTGAGCCTTGTTCAATCGCCGTCAAGGGTGGGGAATAGAGAGCCTTGCAGGCATGTTGACTGGGGTTCGAGTCTGACTTCCTGCAGGAGTTCAGGGCCATCGTTTTTTGGATTGTTGACAAGTTTAGAAACGGGAAAGTAGCTTATCTTCTCCGAACTGATGGGATGAAAAAGGGACTTGAGTCGGACTTTGTCCGACATTGTAGGATCAAGCCACAAATCCAAACTTTCTTTTTCCAGAATCACGGGCATGCGGTGATGAATATCTTGCATAATCTTGTTGGCTGAGGTTGTAAGAATTGCACAGGTCTCTCGATTTATTCCGGCGGAGTCCTGCCATCGTTCCCATAGCCCAGCCAATGCCATCGGTTCATTGTCCTTCAAACTGAAAAAAAATGGTTGTTTCAATTTCTTGGAACCTGGGTGTTTCCACTCGTAAAATCCAGTTGCTGGGATAATGCATCGACGATGCTTAAAAGCGGCGCGGAACGCGGGCTTATCCGCTGCCGACTCCTTGCGAGCGTTAATCATCTTGTAACCAACCTTGAAGGTTGTGGC
Organism: uncultured Opitutales bacterium; assembly: GCA_964542645.1. Classification (GTDB taxonomy): domain Bacteria; phylum Verrucomicrobiota; class Verrucomicrobiia; order Opitutales; family UBA2987; genus Moanibacter. The sequence goes on from CAZIUG010000007.1 coordinate 488,192, forward strand.
CCAAGGGGGCACCAATCCCCAGCTTAGGTTCACCCCCTCCCGTAATCCATCCTTACATGAAGTTCGAACCGCCGTCACTGGGTGGCCCGGACAAATGTTGAACCGTGGCTTAAATGTTGTTGCAAACCCTTCGCTTATTTTCCGGAGAAGGAATCGCTGTGATAACTCAGCTGGGTTTATCGTTAATGCATAGCGGCCACACATTTTGTGTCGAACAATTCAGAATAATATGCCATAACATTTTCAAATTCAAGATCTTCTGTGATGAAACTTTCCGAATTACACCGAAGCGAGGAGACTCGATTGAGGGAATTTCCCATTGCGAAGGAAGGAGCCTTTCTTGCCAATGCCGCTATTTGTCCAATTCCAACACGGGTGGGTGTGGCAATGAAGACTCTCATCGATAAAGCGATACAGACTACGATTGACTTTGATAGCTACGAGGGCCTCTACGAGGAGACGCGTGAACTTGCCGCCAAGCTTCTTCAGGCACGATCTCGGAATGTCGCCCTCCTGGGTCCTACGTCGATTGGGCTTTCTTTGGTAGCCAATGGTCTCTCACTCGAGTCGGGTGATAACATTGTCTATTATCACGGTGACTATCCTTCTAATGCAGTAGTTTGGATGAACTTGGCGGAGAAAGGGGTGGAATTGCGGAGGGTTCTGCCAAAAGAGCCGGGTAATATCGGAGTGGATGACCTGAAAGAATTGGTGGACAGTCGAACTCGACTAATCGCCCTTTCCTCCGCGCACTTCATCAGTGGGTTTCGGATTGATCTAGATTCGATCGGTGAGTGGGTTAAGAAATCAAATGCTCTATTCTGTGTCGATGGTATCCAGACGGTGGGTGCGATTCGCACACATGTCGAGTCACTCGACTTTCTAGTTGCTGATGCTCACAAGTGGTTGCTTGGTCCTCCGGCAATTGGATTGTTCTATGTCAATCCAGATATCGAAGACCAACTGAAACCGACTCTATTAGGTTGGCACAGTGTGGAGTGTCCGGAATTTATCACTCCACAGGAATTAATATTTAAAAGTGATGCAAGGCGCTATGAGGCAGGTTCGCCAAACTTGACGGGACTTGTTGCGCTTAACGCGTCTCTCCACCTCCTCCTGGACTTCACTATCGAGGCAGTGGAGGAGAGAGTTACCGGCTATACGACACATATACGTGAACAGGTACGGGAGAAAGGTTATACCCTGGCTTGTAGCGATGACAGCCGTCTATCGGGTATCTCGTCGTTTAGGAAAGAAGGTGTAGACACCCAAATCCTCTACAATACGCTGGCTGATGCTGGCATTGTCACTTCGCTTCGCGCGACTCCGGATGGCAAACAATGGATCCGATTCTCACCCCATTGCTACAATACGATGGACGAAATAAATCGGGCTCTAACACTTCTATAGCCTGTCTTTCCTGAGATTTTCGAAGTAGTATAATATTAGTGGTTCTATAGCGTATGACAGAGAAAAACGAATTGGCCCAATGAAGCTCTCGGCAGGCATTGGCGTTTTGGGGATCAGGAGAAGAACTTGGAAGGTTCTAGGGAGGGAGTGCCTTGCCTCTGTTCCCGGACCTAAAATTGAATTAGATTCCGATTGAACGTGTTGGCAGAGAAGAGTTGAATATCTCCAGCTCCTAGAAGGGGCTATCCAAATTAGACGGTTGGTATTTTAGCCACCAGGAGAGTTCATGGATATATTGACGGCAGTGATGATTCTAGTTGTTGGCCTCACGCTCGGGGTAGGCTTGGCGGTGGTGTTATTTCGATCGCAGCAGGGAGATTTGAGAGAGCGACTCAGAAAAACAGAGGTGGAAGCTTCTGAACTGTTGCGAGAGAATCGCCGACTGGAAAAGGAAGAGGCGGTTGTAGAGACTGAGAAAAAGTCGGCCGAAGAAAAGCTGATCCTGTTAGATGAGGCGGCCAAGAGCCTGACCGATGCTTTCAAAGCACTCTCGTCGGAAGCACTTAAGAGCAACAACCAATCTTTTCTGGATTTGGCCAAGTCCTCCTTCGCGAAGATTCAGGAGAGTTCTAAAGGAGATTTGGAGCAGCGTAAGCAGGCAATCGATCAGCTGGTAAAGCCAGTTAAAGAATCCCTGGACAAAGTGGACGGAAACATTCGGACCATTGAAAAAGACCGGGAAGGTGCCTATAAAGAGTTGCGCCAGGAGATCAAAGATCTTCACCAAACTCAGGTTAATTTGAGGTCTGAAACCGCGAAACTGGTTCATGCGTTGCGGACGCCGAGTGTGCGAGGGCAGTGGGGCGAGGTGCAGCTAGAAAGGGCAGTGGAGTTCGCCGGTATGGTTGAATACTGTGACTTTGTGCAGCAAGAGTCGACGACTACTGAGGAGGGCCGAATACGCCCAGACCTGATCGTTCGTCTACCCAACGATCGGCGTATCATAGTCGATGCCAAAACCCCTTTGAATGCCTATTTAGACGCCCTCACATTGGAAGACGAAGAAAGCCGGAGGGCTCGGATTCAGGACCATGCCCGTCATGTACGTGAACATATTCGAACGCTTGGATCGAAGGCTTATTGGCGTCAGTTTGACGAGACCCCAGAATTCGTGGTACTGTTTCTTCCCGGTGAAGCATTTTTCAGTGCTGCTTTGGAAGAAGATGCGGAGTTGATTGAATTCGGCGCTAACGAAAAGGTCATCCTGGCGACTCCAACCACGCTTATTGCCTTGCTTAAGGCGGTAGCCTATGGCTGGCAGCAGGAAAAGATGGCTAAACACGCAACTCGAGTAAGCGAATTGGGAAAAGAGCTCTATGAAAGACTTGCTACATTAGCGTCCCATTTTTCGAAGCTCGGGGGGCACCTAAATCGTTCCGTGGAAGCATACAATAGTGCCGTGCGTTCTACGGAATCAAGGGTGCTAGTAACTGCACGGAAATTTAAGGAGCTTGGCAGCGGCAGCGACCGGGATGTTGAGGTGTTAGAACCAATCGAAAGAATAGGTACCCCTCCCCAATCTGAAGAACTGGTTGAATCCGATCCGATGCTCCCGGATAGTAAGGTAAGTTAAAGGGTACGGGTCAGGCTTGGAATCGAGTCCTTACAAATTGTGAGCGAAGAAGAGATCTACGATTTGCCGATCGACGGGACTTTAGATTTGCACACGTTTCATCCATCCTATGTAAGAGAACTTCTAGATGATTATCTCCAGGTTTGTCTGGGAAATGGAATCTTTGACTTGCGGATAGTCCACGGCAAAGGAACTGGAGCGCTACGCAGGCTTGTTCATTCCAGACTAGAGAGATCACCTTTTGTGGTTGGTTTCAGGTTGGCTGATGAATCAGGGGGCGGCTGGGGAGCCACCCTCGTCCGACTTAGGAATCAATCAATCTGACCTTTTAATCCCTCTGAAAACTGGCAGATTTTTGGGGTTCAAATCTCGTGCCTGAAGATCAAGGTCCACGCAGCTCCAGCGGGTCTTGATCAAGAAACAGAATCGATTTAAACAGGATGGGCCATTTTGGCACATTTCGGGAGAACAAGCGCATGCCCCAGGGAAGCCGCGCCAAAATGGCACATTTGGAATATCGTAATAATCATGTATCCACCTATACATTAAAGAGTTACGATAAATATAAAATTGGCATCAATCTAGCATTACTTTGAAGCGAAAGTCGAAATTCTAACGAATGGAACTAATAAGACCTAATCTATAAAGGAGGAAATAAAATGACCATAATAAGATATAGAAAACCTAATATTAATAGCATCTCCGTGATCAACCGATTGTTTGACGATGCGTTTGCCAACTTTGGGCTGAACCTCGAACCCGTTTCTAGAATTGAGCCGCAAGATAGGACCTATCGAGCGGCAGTCAGAATGGATGAAAAAGGCGATAATTATGTTGTACGCTTTGAAGTTCCAGGAGTAAAAAAGGAGGATATCATCCTGGAATTGAATGAATCGGTGATCGCACTGAAAGCGGAGCGAAGGGAAAATCAAAAAGATGAGGAGATAGGGATTTCGATTAATCGATCAGTTAGAATTCCAGAGGAAACAGAAGTTTCCAAGGTGAAGGCTAATTTGAAGGATGGAGTGTTGACCGTGTTAATTCCGAAACCGCCAAAGAGGCAACCAAAGCTAATCGCGATAAACTAATAAGAAAACTGTCGTTTCCGCAGTCCTAGCTCTCTGAACGTGTTCAGCGGGATTCGTCATCTATGCCCTGTTGCTAATAGTGCAAGAAGTGGCAAATGATACCATACTATCCTGGGAACTAGGACAGTTGATTAGGAGAATAAACTGAAAGTTAAGAAGGGTCGGTCCCGAAATGAACTGGCCCTTTTTTACTTTGGGGGATTTAATAAAAATCAGCTAAAGGATGTACAACTTTATGGTAGTTTCTCCAATGGCTGTAAGAGAGGGGGTCCACGCAAGCTTTGAGAGTGGGGGGGGACGGGAAACTGAAGCGATGATTTTTACCTTAACCCCATAACATCAGGGAATGCGCTATTCTTTGAGTTCAATTTGTTTCGGGATCAAGGATCGAGATGACGTTGGGGATTTGAAATAAAGATTGTTTCGCTTGGAGAAAGGACACCAGCCCGTTGAGCGGCGTTGTCAAAGTTAATGGCGATCGTAAAATAACCGTCAGCTGAGCGGAAGGCTAGCCAATGGCCTTTGGGAACATCAGTATAAGTCGAAACGAGGGAGGCTTGGTAGACCTTTCCATTGATTTCAAGGTGAAAGATCTGGCCGATTGCAATTCCGAGCCGAGTCCAATCAGCACCCACGAAAGTCGTGGATAGATTTCCGAAGGTTGAATCGATACTGTTAACTCGTCCGTAAGCACCGCCATCAGCAAAGAGTGCAGTGCTAGTCTTTTTTTCAAATTTTATGGTTGCATCCCTTCGCAACGTGATCTTCCCCCCCCTCGCCCAAAGGAAGAGCTCGTGGAGCGCGGCAAGATATTCTGCACGGTTGATATTGACGTGTCCTTCACGCTTTATTTCCCAGAGAGCGAGAAGTTTCCCGCGGTCGGCTGCTTTTGTAACATACTCTTGTGCCTGATCGATCTCGGAGACATTACACAGAAAAAGAACGGGTGCGTCTGGTTGATATCGATAGGTGTAAGGAGACATAGGATCCATTGTAAAGAGGCCACGGCCGAGAATGAGAGCACCCTGAAATTGATTTGGATGGTCTTCCAAAAGTTGAAGGGAGATCGCCCCTCCCATGGATTCACCAATAAGGAACGTATTTCGCGGTTTCCCAAATCGCTCCCGGAGATGTTCGATGAGTTCAAGAACGTCATCGACGGCGTCGCCAATGATTAAACCATTTCGGCGATAACAACTGGAGGCAAGTAACCAACCGTTTTCAAGGAGGGTAGTAAATGGTTCTCGTGAAGGATCGAGGTAAGTGGAGGGGGGAAGATGCTCAAAAATCAATCCGTGATTGTAGATTAGGAGGTCCCCTTTCCACTGTTCCGGATATAAGATATCGAAAAAAACACCGTCAAGTTCCCCGGAAATCTCTCTATGTTGCGCCTGCGAACGACAAGTTTCCAAGATTAGAATGAAACAGAGGACAAATTCGCCTATTTTAAGAAATCTGGTCCGCGAGAAAATCGTTAACTTCACTATATCGGATGAATGTATCGGTATCCTCTTCTCGACTTTGATTCCGGTCAAGGGCTATGAATTTGTTTGAATTACTATCCTCCTATGCCTGCTTTGATAAACCGTTTACTGCCCTGATTTACAGTGGGGGTTTTATAATATTGAAATGCAACCTTTAGATTTACCGATTCATGAGATTCGACCGCAGTTGGTCGAGGCATTGAAGGAGAACCAGCGATTAGTTCTTCGGGCTCCGACGGGTTCGGGAAAATCGACGCAGGTTCCCCAGATGCTGATCGATGCAGGATTGGTTGCGGAGCAGGATGTGATTGTTTTGCAGCCCCGCCGTATTTCTGCACGCATGTTGGCGCAAAGGGTGGCTCAGGAGCGGGGAGTGAGGCTGGGTGAGGAAGTAGGTTATCAGGTGCGCTTCGAAAATATTTCGAGGCCCGAAACTCGTATCAAATACGTAACCGAAGGAATCCTACTCCGTCGGTTGATGGAAGATCCAAACCTTATTGGGACTGGGGCAGTCATTTTCGATGAATTCCACGAACGTAATCTTTACTCCGATATTTCCATGGCCCAGATCCTCAGGATTCAGGCTGAGAGAAAAAGAAGCCTCTTAATTTTGGTGATGTCGGCTACTCTGGATGAAGGGCAAATCAGCAGGTATCTAGCTCCTTGTGCTTCATTCAGCTCAGATGGAAGGACTTTCCCAGTTGAAATCGCTTACTCCGAGGCATCGGAAAGCGTCTCGAAAAAACCAATTTGGGAACAGGCTGGCTTCCATTTCAGGAGGTTGGTGGAGCGATTTCCTGTCGGAGATTTTCTAATATTCATGCCAGGAGCTTTTGAAATCAATCGAACAATTGAGGAACTGCAGTTAGGGTTGAGAGCACGTGACTTTATCTTCCTTCCCTTGTACGGGGATCTGCCTCCAGAGCGTCAGGATGCGGCTTTGGATCACTTTGAGAAGCGGAAAGTGGTAGTGGCAACTAATGTTGCAGAGACTTCTCTCACTATTGATGGAATTAGGATCGTAATTGATTGCGGCTTGGCACGGATACCAGCATTCGACCCTAATCGCGGAATCAATACACTTTTGGTGCAGAAAATCAGTCAGGCAGCAGCTGAACAACGGGCTGGCCGCGCTGGTCGCACCGGGCCTGGGTATTGTCTTCGAATGTGGGGAGAAAAAGATCATGCCCTTCGTCCTGTAAGAGAGCGTCCTGAAATTCACAGATTAGAACTTGCTGAAATTGCGCTAACTCTACTCGCAAGCGGAGTGGAGAACCTGGCTGAATTTCCTTGGTTTGAAGCTCCGGATAAGAAGATAATGGACCGCGCACTTCAGCTTTTGGGAAATTTGGGGGCATTAGAGCCCGGTCAGCAGAAATTAACTGAGATTGGGCAAAGGATGGCTTTATTTCCATTGCATCCTCGGCTTTCCCGTCTCTTCCTTGCCGCTCATCAATCCGGCTGCTTGAGACCGATTACCCTGATCGCTGCCTTTACCCAGGTTCGGGCATTTTTACTGCCTTTGGATGATAAGCGCCGCGCCGCAGAGCGCGACGAATTATTGGGTGATGAAATGACCTCGAAGTCAGATTTCTTCCTCCTCTTGCGGGCTTGGGATTTAGCGCGGAGTCACAATTTTGCCTCGGGTTTCTGCAGGAAATGGGGAATTCATGGAAATGCAGCTCGGAAGGTAGGCCAGATTATGCAGCAATTCCTCCGAATTGCCAAGGCTCAGGGCCTTAAGGACTGCGAAAAGCCGTTTTGTGCCGAGGATATCCAGCGCTGCCTGGTAGTTGGGTTCTCTGACCATCTTGCCAAGCGGATTGATCGGGGCAGCTTGCGTTGCAACCTGATAGGAGGTCGGAAAGCGGAAGTACGTCGTCAAAGCGTGGTCCGAAAGTCGCCGCTACTTGTATCCGCTGAGATCGAAGAGCGCGATGTGCGAGGAGAGGTCACAGTTTTGCTGGGCCTTAATACTGAGGTCCAGGAGGAATGGATCCGAGAGCTGTCCCCCAAATCTTTTGTGGAGGACGAAAAAATCTTTTTCGATCAAAAACTAAGAAGAGTTCTTAAGACCCGTGTAAGGTTATTTAAAGATCTCCTCCTTGAGTCGAGCGAAGATAGCGATCCTTCGCCTGATGAGGCTGCCCGAATCCTCGGAGAAGAGGTATTACATAGGCGATTAAAGCTAAAAAAATGGAATGAGAAAGTTGAAAGCTGGATAAACCGAATCAATTTCGCAGCCCGTCATTTCCCTGAATCAGAAATACCTTCGATCAACACTGACGAGCGCAAACTTTTGTTGGAACAAATTTGCTATGGAGCTTTTAGCTACCGCGAGATCAAGGACCGTGAAGTATGGCCAATCCTAAACGATTGGTTGATTGAGGAGCAACACGACCTTCTACAGTCCCTTGTTCCCGAACGTGTTTTCCTGAGAGAGTGTACATCGTGCAGGGTTAGGTATGATGATGAAGGAAGGGCTTTTTTGCGGGCGACTATCGAACAACTCTATGACGCACCAAAAAGAGTCGCCTTGGGTGAGGGCAAGGTTCCGCTACTTATTGAGGTCCTTGCACCCAATGCCACGATTATCCAGGTTACATCAAACCTTGAGAAATTCTGGTCCCACACCTATCCTCAGATTCGAAAGGAATTGCAAGGACGATTCCCCAGACACGAGTGGAGGTGAGACGGAAATATTAGTTGATTTCTTAGCAACTTTCCTACCCTGAAGAAATTGAGCTAACCTAGGTATTGTCTAAGGAGAGCGACGGAGACGGTGGCCGCGATTTCGGATCGAAGGGTGTTGGCGTTGAGGGTAATTGGAATAAACTCTGCTTTCCGGGCGATCTGATACTCCTCCCTCGTAAAATCACCTTCCGGGCCGATCAAACAGACAGTGGAAGCGGGATTGTCGATCGAGTGAGTTTGGCGAAATTCAGATATTACACAGGCGATGTTTTTCGCTTTCGGCTCAAGGCTTCCAATCAGTCGGAGTTCTTCTTTTTTGGACTGACCGCAGAAATCCTTAAGTGAAGTGATAGGGCCAATAGAGGGTAGGAAGAGATTTCCAGACTGCTTACATGCTTCAACGGTGAGGAGTTTCCATCTTCTAAACCGTTTTTCATATCGGGCGTTAGACAACAATGCTACCGAACGTTCAGACAAGACAGGAACCAAATGGCTGGCTCCAAGTTCAGTGGCCCTTTGAAAAACTTGATCCATTTTTTGGCTCTTAAGGATGGTCTGGGCGAGTATGATTCTACATGAGGGAGGTGGGCATGTTTTTTTTATATCAACTCTTAGAGTGGCCTTGCCGGCGGAAACACCTTCGAGGAGGCATTTGTATTCGTTTCCTCTACCGTCAAAGACGGTGACGGGATCCCCAACTCTTGCTCTTCGGACCCGGAGAAGATGATGGCTTTCCTCAGAGCTCAGAGAAAAAGTCTCCTCGATAGTCGATTCCGAAGGATCCAAATATGAGCGGTAGCGAGGCATAGGAAATAGTCTACTGGTTTTGGCTAGATGCTTCTTATGGAGAAATCTCTAATTTGCGTGAGGAGGCGGAGAATTCAAAGGATTATAAAAAAAGGCGCCGCAGACTCAAGTCTACGGCGCCACCCACTGCGTAACAAACTACAAACCAAACTGAAACTCTAAATCAGGTAAAACCTCTCTCAAATACAACTGACGTGATACTAGGTTTGAATATTTAGATCGCAGTCGGGGAAAAATGTTCAAAATAAGGAAAAAAATGAATGGTGAACGGTTCACTAGTGGCGTTCACAACAGTTCATCCAAACTAAAAACCGGTCATAAACTAAGAAAACAGGCGATTTATCGTATTGTTACAGATTGCCAATTCTTAGAAATTATGACTTAAGGGATGAGGAATTCGTTCAAATTCCTAGTTCTTTGTGTCTGCAGAAGGGCGATTGAAGGTCGGATAGGAGCAAAAGGCTGGCGAAGATGCGTGTGACTGGCGGGCGAGCAAGAGGTATTCAGTTGGAAGTACCGAAGCGGAGTGTGAGGCCCGCCTTAGATCGAATGCGTGAGGCCGTATTCTCTATAATTGGATCCCGAGTTTCAGGGGCGACCTTTCTTGATCTTTTCGCCGGTTGCGGCTCCTATGGTTTGGAAGCTTTAAGCCGAGGAGCCGATAATGGAGTATTCGTAGAAAAGAATCGAATCTGTGCCAAATCTGTGCGGCGAAATCTCAGTAAGGTTTGCAAGAGTATAGGGATTTCTCCAGACTCTTTCATGATTTTCGAAGCAGATGTTTTCAGATGGCGTCGTACGGAAGGGAGGACCTTCGATTTGATTTTTGTAGACCCTCCCTACGACCTTTGGGGGGTAAGCGCCTCCCGCATCCTTCGTCTCGTCGGGGAGTGTCTCAATGTAGAATCTCAATCCCGTGTGGTGTTTGAGTCACCAGGAGGATTTGAGTTTGATTTTGGGGAGTGGACCTTAGAGCGGGAAGTTGGGAATCCCAAAAATCGCGCTGGACCCACCGTGAAAATTCTGAAGCGATAGGGTTCCGATCGCATTAGAGCAGCAAACCCTAAGTCTTTGAGTTAGATAGTTTGCATTCCCGTTCAATCGATTAGTATTGCTAGAATTTATTGGGCGAGTTGAACCCTATTGTCTACCCCCGAAGAAGAATTGCCAGGAAGGGTGGTACTTTCTAAAATGGGATCTACCGCTTTGGAGTGAGAGCCGACAATGAATTCGCGAATTCTGATTTTGGTTAATTCGCACCGTGAGAATATCTTTCGGAGGATATGGCTTTCCCGGTGCTCAGCCAGAATGGTGCGGGCACCCGGAATCGAACCGGGGACACCAGCTTGGAAGGCTGGGGTTTTACCGCTAAACTATGCCCGCTTGGGTTATCTTTTTCTAGAAATCTCTAGTAATCTTGAGGATGAGAACGTATTCATGCAATAGCAGAACCGGGTCCCCGGTACTGTTGAATCATGTCATCTTCCAGGATAGAAGTCTATCTGGCGAAGACGATTCGATTCTCCAATGATGACCCAAGGATGGTGGTCTGGATTGCGGGATTATGCGATATTTTCGAATCGGAATCGGCTTCATAAAACCCAGGACCAGTTAACAAGCCCCGAGGTCGCCCTGAAGGGGGACAAGAAAGGCGGTGTCGCAATAAGTACAGGATGTACAGGCGAGGCTGGTAGAGGAGCTTAGGATCCATGAAAGTGTCCTAACCAAGACAAAATCATGTCGATACGAGAAGTTGTTAAACGGAAGAAGGCTACAGAAGAGAATGATGTTGCACTTTTAGGCTAGCGGTAGCGGTTAATGCTGTCACGAAGTTCACGTGCCGCAAATCGGGCCCTATCAGCAAAGTCAACCCCTTTGCCAGCATAGATAATCCCTCGGGATGAATTGATCACCATTCCACTGCCTCGGGAGCAGAGACCGGCAGTAACCGTTGCTTCAATGTCTCCACCTTGAGCACCCAAACCAGGGATTAGTAAGGGCATATCTCCAACGATCTCACGGATTCTTTTTAGATCCTTCGGAAATGTGGCACCGACAACGAGCCCTACGTTTTTTCCTCCGTTCCACTCTTTAGCTGCTTTGTGGGCAATAATTTCAAATAGTCGTTGTTTCCCGATGTTGATTTCTTGAATATCACCAGAACCGGGGTTTGAAGTCCGGCAAAGGATGAAAACTCCTTTGTCCGCTCTCTCTGTAAAGGGAGTCAGACTATCCCCGCCCATATAGGGATTCACGGTTAAAGCATCGGCTCGGTAGCGATCAAAAACCTCGCTAGCGTAATGCTGAGCTGTGTTTGCCACATCTCCCCTCTTGGCGTCGAGAATCAGGGGAATATCCGCATAGTTGCTATGTAAAAGATCCAAAGTCATGAGAAGTTCATTCTCGGCGGATCGGCTAGCATAAAATGCAATTTGAGGTTTGAAGGCGCAGACGAAATCCGCGGTTTTCTCAATAATTAAGCGATTAAAAGCAAAGAAAGGATAGCGGTGGCCCTTAATTGATTCCGGTAACTTGTCGAAGTCTGGATCAAGGCCAACGCAGAGGAGGGATCCGACTTTTCCCCATCGCTCCTCTAGTTTTTTTTGAAAATTCATTATCGTCTATCTTGAAGGCTCAGAAGGGCCAGGTGCCTACCCGAAAAACTACCCTTCATGCCAAAATTTTAAAGTTCAATTCGACAAGCTTCTACCTCGACTTATTCCTAAAGGACTGTCAAACCCTCGACTTCTCAGTTCTTCATTTAGCTTGAAATTTGCTGAAGCAGGAGCAGACGTTTACGGAGAGCCTGCTGGGCGGGGTTTTCTTGCTACGCGATGATCTGAAGTTTAAGTCCGGTCAGTTCCTAACATAGGATATATGAGTGCCAAGAAGAAAAAATCAGAAGAGGGCCCAGAGTTGAGTAAGGATTCGGAGGCTGAGGGAGTCGATATTCAGGGGCGTGATTTTGAGGAGATATTGCTTGAGTTTTGGAATCGTAACCGGCGAGTAATCGAGGTGGCGGCAGGGCTGCTTCTTGTGGCCGTCGTTTGCTACCAGGTGATGATTTATGTCGGAGAGAGAAGGAAAGCAGCATTGCAACGAGTGTATCAGGAGGCTTCGGAAGGAGAAGAACGGATTTCTTTTGCCGAAGCAAATTCGGGGAACCCGCTAAGTGGGGTTGCCTACCTTGAAGAAGCCCATCGTGAGTATGACGAAAGGGAGTTTTTGGCTGCTGCCGAGCATTATCGTCTAGCTATCGAAGCACTTGTGGATACGCCTCTTGAGGGTCGTGCTCGCTTCGGGTTTGCCATGGCTCGCATCCAAAGTGGCTACGGCGATGAAGGGGGCAGTACACTTTTGGAAATCGCGAACAATTTGCATGAGCTTGACACAACAAGGGCTGAAGCCGCGTACCATTTGGCTGTACTTCACTGGGAACGAGAAGAATTTTCTGAGATGAAGGACCAGCTCCAACTTATAGGGGAGCTGGAGTTCCCAGGTCTCCGGAAGCCGTCTTACTGGAGTTCAAAGGCTGATGAGCTAATGAATTCCCTACCTGGGCTTCGCGAGTTAGCTGAATAAAGCCATAATATTGGGTTCATCGGTGGGAACCCCTAGGAATTCTTCAGATCAGAAGGATTCTCAACGTCTTAATCTCGAAAGGACGAAAAGAGAGTGAAACCTATTCATTTTTCACCGGCAGAATAGGTGAATTATCCTCAAGCATATTAGTCTGCTCCACTTCCTTCGCTGAGATTACTATAGTAGTCTGACATCAATCTATTAAAGTGGTCGGGACGACTGGATTCGAACCAGCGACTTCCTGCTCCCAAAGCAGGTGCTCTAACCAGGCTGAGCTACGTCCCGCCTCATATTGTCTGGTAAGAATAAACTAGGTGGAAAATTGGAGTTGTTCAACTATGAACCTTAAGGAGAGTTTAACGATTTTAACAGGAAGATGATGTGGGTGATTATGACAAGGTTCTAGCGGCCTCCAATCCAGGAAGTAGCTATAGTATGCCTCCCCGTCAGATTAAATCTACTTGGATGAAATTGTTTTGTATCTGAGGGTTTGTTTCCGGAGTCGCGCGGGGTCAGGCACAGGCCGTTCAACTCCATATGGCTTAAATGTTAGCTCCTGAGTTAGCTCGGTCGGGGGTGTGGCCAGATCATGTTCATAGAATCGGCAGCTCGGGAGCAAGTCTCCGGGATAGGTAAAGTTATCGAGCGTGGCCAATTCGATGCAAATTGAGCCGCCTACGGCACTCTCCAACATGCCGCCAACCCATACAGGGATACCTTCTTCCTTGGCGAGATCGTGTACTGCAATAGAGTTGTACAAGCCCCCGATTCTGCCAGGTTTAATGTTGATAAACTTGCAGGCCCCCGCCCGTATGGCCTGCTCTGCGGCTCTGATACTGACGATAGTCTCGTCGAGACAGATCGGAGTTCCAATTTTTCTGGCGAGCTTGGCATGATCCAAAATATCGGAGTAGTGCAAGGGTTGTTCGATAAAGGCGAGACCAAGATTGTCGATGGCCTTAAAAAAGGGCAGATCATCGAGAGTATATCCTGAGTTGCAGTCGATATGAAAAGTAGTTTTTGGAAAGGCTTTTCGAACGGTGCGAAGCATCTCAAGATCCCATCCCTTAGCAACCTTGAGCTTGACACGAGGAAAGCCTGAGTCGACAGCTCGCTGGATGTTGCCCAGAAGCATATCAAATGAGTCTTGAATCCCAAAATCAGCCCCAGCTTGCACTTCCCGCGTCTTTCCCCCCAACAGCTGATGTAGCGGTGTTTCTGTTATTGCGCTTTGAAGTGTCCACCAGCAAATCTCGATTGCTGCTTTGGCGAAACTGTTGCCTTTGAAGGTGTCTAGACGTTCGTTCAATTCGGCCGGATTCTCGAATTGGCGGCCAATAACGTGTGGTGCGAATATTTCAGTGATATGGTGGAAACATGAACCCGCACTCTCCGTTAGGTAGGTTGGGGCAAAGAAGGCTGTGCTTTCTGACCACCCTTCGTGGTCGCCACTGGTTGCCTTTACCAAGATCGTGTGAATCTCATGATCAACACCGTATGCCGTTCGCCAAGGATAGAGTAGAGGCATGGCCACACAATAGACATCCATTTTGTCAATTCGCATTATGTTTATTTTTCGTAGTGGATCGGATTGTTATTCAGAAAGGCCAAACTCTAACATAACCTGTCTTCCCATAATATCGCTACCTTGTCCTATGTGACACCTGAATCAGGAGTCGTCGATTTAAATTAAATATAGGTTAGGTCTAGTGGGGTAGCGAAATTATTGGATTTTCGACCTCTAGCACTTAGCTTTATTTGCTCCCACTAAAGCAAACCTTGTAGTTCCGCAGATAAAGATAATCAGATCCACAGATTACTCGCAAAGCTTCTTGCCCCAGCGAAGAGAAGCCCTACAATCTTATTCATGGATGACTTTGATGATGCTCTTCTCCCTGAAGAGAGAAAAGGGATCAGTAAGGTAGGACCTTTTATTACAAATGCGCTACTCGTGCTCGGGTTGTGTGTTGGATTGGTTGCTCTTTACTTCGCTTTACAGGTTCGCAGCGAGCTTTTTTCGGTGCAGAATGAATTGAAAGCCAGGCCTGCCCAGACGGTTGCACTCAAGGCTGACCTGGATTCACTCGAGTCACGGCTCGTAAAAGTCGGAGCCGAAACTGTTCGTATTAAGAATCAGATGCATGTAGTCCGAGACCAAAACCATCAGGCGTACGACGAACTTCGACGAGGAGTCAAAGGGAATCGAAAATGGATCGATGAGTTCGACAAGCAGGTTGCTGGGATACGAGGTCAAGCAGTCGAAGAACCTGTAGTTGCCACGGGAGTTGCTATATCCACAATGGATGCGGGGGCGGAAAAAAGGGCGGAGGAATCTAATGCCGGGTATCATGTGGTCCAGAGGGGTGATAATTTCGGTAGGCTCGCTAACCAATATAATACCACTGTCGATGCCTTCTTAAAAGTTAATCCAGGTGTCGATCCTAGACGCTTACAAATCGGTCAAAGGCTTAAAATTCCCAATTGATAGCACCAAGGAAGGTGTAACCACCATTTGTCACTCCTAGTATCTGAATGGGCGCTGGTCGAGGCCGATACATTTGCTTCGAGTGTTGCAGAATAGGATCGTCTTCCGTCCATCGTTTTTCGTCGTCTGTGTTGAAAACGTGGCCAATTAGCTGATTCTCTCTGTTTTTATTAGGGTGATAACCGCACTATATCCCAGGAGCCAACCTCGGACCATCTGTATCTGAAGCGATCGTGGAGACGATCTTCCCGCCCTTGCCAGAATTCGAATGAGTAAGGGGAAACACGGTAGCCCCCCCAGAAAGATGGGACCGGGACCTTCCCAGTGGAATATTTTTCTTTTAGCTTCTCAAAATGTTTTTCAAGAACAGAGCGCGATTCAAGTGGGTTGCTTTGGCGTGAGGCCCACGCTCCGATCCGGCTCCCGAGCGGACGGGAATCGAAGTATCGGGTCGATTCCGATGGGGATATTTTCTCTGCCCGGCCCTCGATAGAAACCTGTTTTCGGAGGGGCAGCCAAAGAAAGAGAAGTGAGACAAATGGGTTGTCTGCAATTTCAGTTGCTTTACGGCTCTCGTAGTTTGTGAAGAAAACGAAGCCGTTTTGGTTGAAATCCTTGAGCAGAACGGTGCGAGAAGAAGGTCTTCCCCTGCTGGAAACAGTAGCGAGAGTCATTGCCGTGGGGTCAAGGATATCCGATGCCCCTGCCTCCTTATACCATTGCTCAAACTGGAGGAAGGGATTCGCGTTAAGATCAACCCTTCTTAACATGGAGTCTGTATTTTCATGGAGGCTCATCCTATTCGCAGTTGGTCTTGTTACTCTAAGGGAGTAACGGTTATGGATTTCAGTCCCACTCCAGGATCACTCCTAATGCTTCTTGCGGCTTTTGATAGAGGAGGTGGTAGGCTTCGGGCGTTTGATTCCATGGGAGACGATGGGTGATCAATTCCGAAATGCGCAATCGTCCGTCAATAAGCATTTGGGCTGCTTGAGGTAGACATTCTTCTCTTGGCTGGTTGATACGGATTCCGGCAATGAGGAGCTTATTCATAAAATTATCTCCGTGGAGAGGAAGCGGGGCTCCTTGGTACTTCGAGATAAGGTGGATCACTCCATGGGGGGCAAGCATTTCCTGAGCTTGTTCAAAGGACTTAATCCCGGCGTCTCCACCTACACACTCAATCACAACATCTGCCCCTTTCCCCTCGGTAAGCTCAAGCACCGCAGTTATCGAATCTCTTTCTGAGAGGTCGATAACTACATCGACTCCAAGCTTCTGGGAGACCGAGCAGCGAAGAGGGTGGGAGTCAACCGCAATTATTCGACCTGGGTTGCGTGCCCTTAAAGCCTGGGCGCAGAGGGTGCCAACCAGTCCCTGTCCGAGTACCACGACTGTGTCACCAGGTTCGATCGGGGTAGAGCGCATCCACATTACGGCGCTGGTGGCGAGGGTAAGAAAAGTTGCTGCCTCGTAGCTCAGCTGATCGGGGAGAGGGAAGAGACGCCGACGCCCACTCTCTTCCTCCGCGATGACAAATTGAGCGTGTGGGGCGTTTACCGCAACTCGCTGACCTACGGAATAAGATCGAACTTGATCGCCTATTTCCACCACTTCGCCGGCATCCGAGTAGCCCATAATATCGGGGCTTACTGCTTCATCGAGGATATAGCGGCGGAAGAGTTCAGACCCCCGGCTGATCAAACTTCGTTTGACTTCAACAAGTACTTGGGTTGGACCCGGTTTCGGATCGTCGACTTCAATCATGCGAACATTGCCGAATCCTTCGAGTTTCTCGAGTTGCTTCATTCCCCTTTAAGTGACATTCTTTCTCTATTCTCGACCGGAACTGCGGACCCGTCCCCCCCCATAGTTGAGCAAGATGATTTTTTAAAGGTGCCCGAGCTCAAAACACTTATTTTTACCAATTGCCTTTCCTAGCAAATGAAAGAAAGAAACCGGTTGCCCCTAGGGGAGACAACCGGCTCTATCGTCATCCTAAAATCTGAATTGAAAAATCAGGCTATATTCTCCTTATGGAATTCAGCCCAGTCTTCGAGATTGTTTAGATTCACCGCATCTTTAACAGATCCGTCATCTGAGCGACCCGCGAGATCACAAATCCCAGCCCGAGTATCGTCGTCGTGATTGTATCCAACGATCGAGTCATTTAACTCCTGTACGGCGTTCTGATCAAGAGAGCCTCCTTTCTGGCGTAGGATCCAGCTCTCCATTTGGCAGTAGCTTGGCTTATTCTCGTTCATGTAAGAGAGAAATTCCTCTTTGTCGATCCCGAGACCATCGAGGACCATTTGATCGAAGCCTGCCCCAACTGCGGGATATTCGTCATTCAATTGTCCGGTAGAATCGAGTGAGACCTTTAGCCAAAGTCTAGGAAGGTGCAAGACACCTAATGGTCCGGCTGCACCAGAACTGATCATGGGAATGAATTTTGACATCGTCTATTCCTTTCTTGAATTGGTTTTGAAGTCCAGCTCCACCACACTAAACGCCCTATGGTAGAGGCGGAGCAATCTTCTAAGAAGGAGCGTCCAGGATCAACAAAATTTTGTCGACCCTTATCTACACCGCTTTGCATTTGTTTCTGAATATCATTCCTTATTAAAATAGGTTAGCCGATCGGGAATCATCTATTCTGTAAAATGAATCACTAATCCGGATAAATCATACAAGTCGCGATAGAGGATTTGCGGGATAGCCAAGTGCAGTTTCCGAATATGAGCACTAAAAGCAGAGATGATTCACTATCTCCCCAAGGTCGTCCGTTGGGTCGAGGCACTGGGTTCCGATACACAATTGATAGATAGCGGACTGATGCTTATCCGACTGGAGGAGAAAGGTACGGCGCCAGGGTCTCTGGCCCAGTTCATCCTGAAGAGCGTCAATGTTGCTAGTTCCCTTGATCTTGATAGTCGCAACACCAATCGCATCAGAGACTAGCCCAGCTAAAGCGTACGGGACTCCATTTGGAACCTTCTGTGCCAAGGCAGAATAGCTCCGGCTCAGTGAGATAAGTTTCTCTATATATTGTGAATCGTTCGTGAGAGCATAAAGACTGGAAAGACAATGGACTAGGCTAGATGTACCAGAAGGCATAGCATTATCCCACCAGTCAATTTTTCGGGTTGCCAGTTTTTCGTGATCACCGCTCGTGAAGAAAAAATTGTTGGATTCCTCATCCTTAAAGTGTGCGATTATCGATTCGATTATATAGCGTGCTCGCTCGATGTAGACTTTACTGGCTCCCGGATGAACCCATTCTGCTTTTGAGGCAATGCTGAGAAGAGCTTCACTATAGAAGGCATAATCATTCAGATAGCCATTGAATCGAGTTTCGCCTTCGTTGTGGACGGCGTAAAGCCGGCACTTATTAAATCGCATCACTTCCCAGATCCAGTCGGCAGCTTTTTTCGCAATTTCGAACCATTGAGGCTGGTTAAAGTAAAAACCAGCTTCCGCAAGTCCCCGTATAGCGAGACTGTTCCAGGAAGTTAGTTGCTTCTTATCCTTAGCTGGGGGATGTCTCTCGTGTCTAGCCACTAGCAGCTTTTCACGAAAATACCGGAGCTTCTCCCGTTCTTCAAATGTGGCCACTGGAAGGGCTGGGTTTGACTTCCCCTCTTCAAAGTTCCCTTCTTTTGAGATCCCATAGAATTCGCAAAATTCGCTGCCTTCTATCTTCCCAAGAATCTCTTCCACTTCCCTGGGAGTCCAAACATAGTACTTGCCCTCAATCCCTTCACTTTCCGAGTCGAGGGATGAGTAGAAGCCTCCCTCCGGAGACGTCATGTCTCTTTCCAGCCAAGCTACCGTTTCATCGATTACACAGCGATAAAGCGGTTCTCTATATCGTAAATAAGCTTTGGTGTAGATATCCAGGAGGAGGCCGTTATCATAAAGCATTTTCTCGAAGTGAGGAATGAGCCAGAAGGCATCGATACTGTAACGGGAGAATCCACCACCGATTTGATCGTAGATTCCGCCTCGAGCCATGGCCGTCAGGGTCGAGTTGATAACCTGGTCAATCTTGTTTCCCAGCTTTTGATGTTTGAAATCGATGGTCGCGCTTCCACGCAACTCGAGAAGAAAGCTTAGAGTCAAAGAGGAAGGAAATTTTGGAGCGTCACCGAACCCACCATACTTGTCGTCATGTTGTTCTACGATCGTTTGAGCTGCTTCAATTATTGAGGTTGGATTAATCGGCTCCTCCGAAGGCTCAACCGGCTGATTGCTGGCGGTAAGATTGCCGACAATAGCCCGAGCATTTTGTTCTAGCTCGTCTCGATTGCGTTGGAAGTAATCCGCTACTCTGATGAGGAGTTGGGGCCAAGGAACAATTCCGCTGCCGCGGTCATCCGGTGGGAAATAGGTACCCCCGGTAAAAGGGCGACCATCTGGGAAACAAAATACATTAAGAGGCCATCCCCCATTTCCGTTCAGCATTTGGATTGCCTCCATATAAATTTGGTCGATGTCGGGTCGTTCTTCCCGATCCACCTTGATGCATATGAAATGCTCGTTCATGAGCTGAGAAATGTAATCGTTCTCGAAGGACTCGTGAGCCATAACATGACACCAATGGCAGGAACTGTAGCCTATAGAGACGAGTAGCGGTTTCCCATCTTGTTTAGCACGCCAGAGAGCTTCTTGGCCCCACGGATACCAATCAACAGGGTTATCAGCGTGTTGTTGGAGGTATAGACTCTTCTCTTCTGCAAGACGATTTTGCATCGGAATGCGCAGCGAGCATGTCGTGGAGAGGGATAATAGCAATCGAAAGCGAACTTTTTCTTGGTCTCATTCCCCCAGATGAACGTTGAAGATTGCAAAGTTAATTTCCTCAATCCAGAAATTCTAGCAGCGATGCCTGAGATTCGAATATTATCGGATCGAGTAGCGAATCAGATTGCGGCTGGGGAAGTAGTTGAACGGCCCGTAGCTGTGGTCAAAGAGCTGGTGGAAAACAGTCTTGATGCCGGTGCGACACGGGTTGAGATTGAGTTTCGTAGCGGCGGGAAGAGCTATATTCGAGTAGAAGACAACGGGTGTGGTATGAGTCCGGACGAAAGTTTACTAGCGTTGGAAAGACATGCCACCAGCAAAATCCGAGAAGCTAACGATCTGTTAGCAATCGACACTTTCGGATTTCGTGGAGAGGCCCTTCCTTCAATTGCAGGTGTCTCACGGTTTTCGATAAGGACACGAAAAGCGGGATGGGATCACGGAACAGAGATGCTTATCAACGGCGGTAGATTTATCCACCGTAAGGATTGCGGTATGCCGGTTGGAACTCGAATTGAGGTTGCTCATCTTTTCAATTCGGTTCCAGCTCGCAGAAAATTCCTCAAGACGGATAATACAGAAGCTGGGCATATCGTTCATATTGCCCGACTCTACGCGGTAGCACATCCGGAGATAGCCTTCACTCTTCTGGAAAATGATAAGAAGATTTTTCAATCTCCTGTCACCGAGGATTTCGAAATCCGTGTGGCGGAGGTTTTTGGACGACAGTTGGCAGACAACCTGATTGATCTGCGCGTTGAAGCGGATGGATTTTGCCTGCGAGGATTAATTGGAAAACCTGGGGTGGGGCGGTCCACTCGCCAAGAACTTGTTACCTTTGTAAATCAACGCTTGGTTAACAGTCGAACGCTTAATCTCGCTCTGATCGAAGCTTACCACACCTTTATTCCCAAGGGTCGTTATCCCATAACTTTTCTCTTTCTCGAAATGGATCCCAGTACTGTCGATGTGAATGTGCATCCGGCCAAGAAAGAAGTTCGATTTCGCGAGGAGGGAAGGATCCGACAGTTCGTAATAAGCGAGGTATTATCACGGCTTCGAGAAGTTGCCGGTAGAGGTTCGGAAACGACCATCAGTTCAGAAGCACCCATCCTTCCCAGAGATTCCTTTCGACCCATAAACCCTGATTCTCAGGCGGTTTCATCACTGAAGGACACTCCGCTCCCTGTAATTGGCACTGGCGAACCTCCCCGATTAGATCAAGAAATTCAAGTATCTTCATTGGAAACATCAGTGTCCAACAAGATTGACGGTGTCCCTTTGTCGTCTCCTTGGAGATACTTAGGATTGGCTCATGGTGTTTGCGCTATTTACGAGACAAATGCGGGCATCGTAATCCTCAATTATAGGGCGGCAATTGAGCGAATTCGTTTCGAGGAGATTTTCGAGGGACTTAGAGATAAGGAGATCATGAAACAGCAACTGCTATTCCCTTCCCATTTGGAGCTGGATTCAGTTCTCGCTGCAATTCTGGAAGAGAATCTTTCCTTTTTTGCCGATGCCGGATTCAATATCGAGCCCTTTGGTAGAAACTTCTATCGAGTTGAGGCCCTTCCTGATTGGCTTAAACCGTCGGAGGCAGAGAATCTTCTTCGGGACCTACTGGGTTTGATTCAAGAAAGAGGCCTCAATCCAGTCAATCGTGAGTTTCTACATGAGGAATTAGCCCGGCGGGCCTCATTTTTGCCCGAAAAGGCCAATCCGCCACCTTCTCGAGAGGAGATGGAGGCCCTTCCCGTTCGGCTTCTTGTCTGCCAAAATCCCTTAACCGATGCCAGTGGCAATCCCACTTTCTTCGAACTCTCTCGGGCTGATATAGAGAGAAGGCTAAAGGGTGCTTTCTGACCTTCAGATCTAATTGCTATGCGGTTTCGGGCTTAACAGGAAAGGGCTTGCTATTATTCTTTAGCTCGGAAATCTGACGGGTCCTAGGTTAGCCAGTGGCACTTATAAGTGAATTATTGTTGGAGCTAACACGCTCGTGAATTACTGGAAAGATGCATCAGCTAGATGTTCAGCCGAAGATTTTCGCAACTTGTGTAGTGGCGATTCTTTTCTCAGCTAAAGTAGCATTGGCCTCCGAATCATCGCAATCGATTCCTCCCTTTTCCCCAGGAGAGAGGCTGACATACAAGCTAAGCTGGGGCCCATTTGGTGTGGGGAGTGCGTTTTCGGAAGTGAAGGAGTTTCGGAATGTTGATGATGAATGCGCCTACAAGTTCACTTTTTTCGTCAAGACTAACCCTTTTGGAGATTTGTTCTACAAAGTGCGAAATAGGTACACTAGCCTTGCCGGGCTGGGCCTAAAACGAGCCCTTGTTTATACAAGACGGGAGAATGAGCACAAGAAAAGCCGAAATGTTGACATTATCTTCAACTGGTACACCCGCAGTGTTCAATACATTCGAGAAGGCGTGGGGCGTGATCCCGTGCCGTTACCTGAATCAGCTCTCGACCCTCTATCCTCAATCTTCGCGGCCCGGTTGTTAGAGTTAAAAAAAGGTGCGAATTACTCAATGAATGTGACTGATGGTAAGTATGTTGAGAAAGTCAAAATCGAAGTCGGGAAAGAACGCCGACATAGGAATAAGGTAGGAGATTTCGATGTCCAGATCGTTACCTTGGATTTTGGAATGATCGCAACTGCATTTGGGAAGAAAAAACGAGCTTTCGCCGAAGTCTGGGTATCAAACGATCAGTACCGGGTTCCTGTTAGGATGCAGGGAAGAGCTATGTGGGGAACTTTTCGAGCAGAGCTGGTTGCTGTTAAACGTAACGCTCTACCTCAATCCATATTTGCCCAAGCTGGCCACCCGAAGATGGGATGCTCTGAAGTAACTGATTAGCTGATCTTAGTTTCTGGGCTCTGATTATCGCATAAAGTTGTTTAGAATTTTTTGTTAGTAACCTGATGGTGTCTATCCGAGTTTCGCTCACAGTGTTAGCGGTGTGTGAAAACCCTATGCTAGGGGTACCAACGGAACAAATTGGTCTCATCTGGCAGTACCTTCTGGAGTCGATCGCTTATTGCTGTAATATCACTGAAGGCTTTTTCCGAAAACTGAGAGCTCAGGGCCGAAAAGTTTGCCGCTGACTGATCACTGCTGCGAGATCCGATCACTGCTGTTGTAATTCCCGGCTGCCGGAGATTCCACTGTATTGTCAGGTGGTGGAGGGGGAGCTCTAGGGGGAGAACTACTGCCTTCATCTCCTCTATCAATTGGTAGATCTTGGGCCAGACTTGTCGATCAAATAAGACACTGCGTGAGCGGACATCATCTTCTCGAAATTTAGGTTCCATGGAAAACTTGCCGGTCAGAATACCCTGCCCGATCGAGCTGTGGGTTACAACAGGTATACCATGTTTTCTGCAGTAAGGTAGGATATCCGCATCCGGCTTTCTCCAGATGGGGTTGTATCCGATCTGACAAACATCAATTTCTCCCTCTTCGCGCAGCGATTCCATTTCTTCCAGAGAAAAATTGCTTACCCCAATGGCCCCGATCAGGCCCCTTTCTTTCTCACGCCTTAGTAACTCCATGTGGGGACGCATATCAACGCCTCTCTTTGGGTAGTGGAGATAGTAGAGATCGATCCTCTCCGTTTTCAAATTCGAAAGAGACTTATAAAGTGCTCGGACAATCGACCCAGGCTTCTTTCCTACACTTGCTTTAGAAGCGACAAATGCTTCCTCGTATTTATCTTTTAAGAACAATCCACAAAGTCTTTCTGAGTGGCCGCTCCCGTAGGCGATGGCTGTGTCCCAATGTCGCACTCCATGATCCCAAGCTTCGTTCATGGCGCCTATCGAATCCCTGTCATCTTGGCTACCCCAATCATTTCCCGCGAATGCCCAACAGCCAAGTGCTAGCATCAGTGTCTCTTTCCCCTCCGAGCTGATGCTAGTATAGGGAGGAAGGAAAATTTTGTCTGTTGAACTCAATGAAGCTGAATTCTCATTAATTTCTGGTCACCGTAACTGCAAGTTTAAGCAACAAACGTCTTGGTGTTGGGAGTGAGATCGGATTATCCCGAGAACTTTCCATGTATAGGAACAGCAGAGTCCAATAGATCACTAGCTCAATTTTCGCATCACCCGCATCTCTTCAAGAAGTTCCCGCCCTTCATAGGCCCTAGTCGGGACCCACGCCTTGACAGTTTCAAATCGATCTCCGAACAATTGATCAATTTCTTTAGTAGAAACAGGGAATGGTGGACCTTCCGGGTCTTCAATTTCCACAAAAAAAACGGCAAGGAAATAGCATCGCGTTTTCAGCAGAGAGTGAGTCCTTGTAACATAATCCTGCCGAAGTGATGGATCAAAGGCACAAAAGAACGTGTGCTCGAAAATCCAGTCGAAAGCTTCAAGGTAGTTATCTGGAGGTTCGAAATAGTTCCCGAGCACGTATTTTTCCTTTCCGACCTTAGGGAAGCTTTGCGCTTGGTTCAAAGCACATTGAGAGAGATCGAACCCGATGGGAGTACAATCAGCACGAGCTAGGAGGCGGACATCATGGCCTAGTCCACAGCCGGGAACTAGGACCCTTCCCTTTACCTCATTCGAATCCAAGTATTCTGCAAGCGGGGGAGCTGGACCTCCCTTTTCCCATGGAGTGTCTCCGATAACATATCTCGCATTCCAGTCCACGATGTTCAATGCTTAGCGCCCTATCGGTTCAGCCTCGAATTCAAATATTTCCAACTTTATATATTCCGCTTGGTAAGTTTTGTCGATACGGTTTGATAGTAAGGTCGAGGATGAGGAATGAAGTGTGGCGGGATACTCTAACAGATCAAGCGGGAATCATTATTTGGCAAAACCCATGTCACTGAGAAAGGAACAGATTGCTATACGATGAACCTCGATAACCTAATCGAGCTCGATCAGGTCAATGTAGTTCTGGATGGTAAATCAGTACTTCGAAATATTTCCTGGAGACTGCAAAAGGGCGAGAGTTGGTTTGTCTCTGGTCCGAATGGGAGTGGCAAATCCACCTTTTTGCGACTTCTCAAGGGGTTTATTTGGCCGGATCCAAATGGTGGAGGACGACGCACCTACAATGTTGGCGGCGAAGTGACTGAGAGTTCTGTGGGATTGGATGAAAAAATATCACTGGTATCCCCCGAGTTACAGATGCGCTACCAGCGAAGTGATTGGAATCTTTCTGCCGAGGCAGTTATCCTGACCGGATTCGAGGATACTGATCTTCTTTATCAACGCCCGAGTAGAACTCAAATGCAGCGGGCCCATGCTCTCCTTTCTGATTACGGCCTGATGTCTCTAAGGAAGTCCCGAATTTCGGAGCTTTCACAGGGAGAGTTGAGGAGAATTCTCATTTTACGAGCGCTGGTAAAGTCTCCAATTGTTCTTCTTCTTGATGAAATGAGTGGGGGACTGGATTGCTACGTCCGTAACCAAATAGTCGAGTTGATCGCCGAGGTGATTCGAAACGGTTCTCAAGTAGTGATGACGACCCATAGGGAAGATGAAAGGGTTGCTGGAATTACCCGGATAGCAGAACTGAAGGAGGGGCTGCTTCTGAGAAAAGATGACTGTAAAGAAGATCTTCCCAAATCTAGATTTCTAAAGCAGCCTCCATTGTCGATAATATCTGGGATCAGGAAAGGCCTTGGAAGCCTGTCTCAACCAATTTCTATAAGAATCGAAAAAGCCGACGTTTTTCGCACAGGGAGGAAGGTCCTTAAGAAAATCAATTGGGTGATTAGACCCCATGAAAATTGGTCAATCTCCGGTCCCAATGGCTCCGGCAAGAGCACTTTACTTCGGCTTATTTACGGTGACTTTACTCCTGCCTTTGGCGGAGTGATCGAACGAATAGAGGGACAATGCATCCTCAGTGCTCAAGAAGCGAAAAATCGGATAGGTCTGGTCTCTCCGGACCTTCAGGCTGCCCACAAATTTCCCTCTCGTGTCATTGAAGTTGTGGCTAGCGGGTTTTTTTCAAGCATAGGCCTGATTGAAAGTCCAACTGATGATCAATGGAACTGCGCTCGCGATCTTCTAGAAGTAATGGGCCTCACTAACTTCGCTGAGCAATCGATCGCTGCGCTCTCTTACGGAGAGGTGCGCCTCATTATGATTGCTCGAGCCCTAGTCAATTCCCCTTCAATGCTCCTGCTTGACGAACCCCTCGAAGGTCTCGACGCTAATAACCGCGAGACCATGCGTGCCTGTCTTGACCTTTTCGTTTGCCAAGGAGTCCAGGTGGTCATGGTCTCTCATCATCCAGACGACCTCTTAAGTTCGATCTCTAACTTCTTGGAACTCAAAGAAGGAAAAATCGTTGCCTGTTAGTTCAAATTTCATTGAAAGCTGAATTGGCGGGCGACCTAAAGATCTAATTTCCTCATTAGCATCTCTACTGCTTCTGCTTCTTCCTGGTCGAGGGTTTTCAATACTTCCAATTCCTCCCTAGCCTTCTCCCGATACAGAGCAGCAAGTTCAGCGTAGGCCTCGGCAAGGTATTCTCGCGCTTCCACTAGATTGGGTTTGAGTCTTATCGCTTCAAGATAGGCGGGAATCGCTTTTCCATAGAGTTTCTGTTTCCGGTAGCAATATCCGAGATTGCTGTGAGCCTCCGCTAAATCCGGCCACAATCGCACTGACAATTTCAACTTTGCAATGGCCCGACTATACTGCTCCGATGTCATCAGTTTCGTGCCATCCTTGAAAAGCCGTTCGGCCCGAGTCTCTTTCTGGGTTCGAACTGGCTCTCGAGCTTGCTTCAGAGCCGTGGTTGGCTTTGCCGGCAGTGATGTCTCAGATCCATTCGATAATCCCGGAATCAAAAAAAAGCCGAAAACGAATAGAGTCCTCTTTATAATAAGCGATACGTACTTTCGATTAATCTCCATAACTCGCAGGATGAGAAACTAGCTCAATCGAGGATTGCAGTCAATCGGAGTAAAAAAATACAGTATTACTTGCATTTCCCGTCTATCTTCCAAGCCGATGGATGCCTAATAGAGCCAATACTTTCTGCTCATAGCCTGAAATGCCTTCGCTTGATTTTGCCATTGTTTAATAAATAAATCCACATCTACCGTGATTCCATTACGGGTGATTGCCCTCCACCACTTAGTCGATCCAACATGTTTGTTGAAGAGAATTTGTTCCCTCTTGCCAGCAGAACTGAAGGGATTCCCACCGCTCCATCTAGTGGCGATTTGCATCATATGAAAACTAACCTCGGTTGGCCGGAGTGCACGCCAGTTGTCGACCTTCAGATAGGCGCCCTGCCCATGCCTTCCATTAGATTGACGAACAGGAACAATAACTACTTGAAGGCCTGGTATCCTCCTTGCCGACAGTGCGTTTCGAATTTCCTCCGGACTTTTGTTCGGATATCGTACAATTCGGAAAAGATGTTGCCACCCGTAGCCATGGGAAAAGTCTCCCAACTGGCAACCCAGTCCGGTCATCGCGTATCCTAGGACAGCTGAAAGATCCTTGATCGCAGGTGACGTTTGAATCCATTTTAGGCCGGTGTCAGGCCACATCATGTCGCGTCGCCATCCTCGCATCGGAATGACGGTTAGTTTACCCCGCTGCTGTGTCTTATGGTCTACTTCCATCCACCCAGGAATCTCTTTGGCCATATTGGCTAATTCCCCAATTGTGAGCCCGTGAACATATGGTACACGGAAGGCGCCAACATAACTCATCCAACGTTTTTCTAGATAAGGGCCATCCACTTTCAGTCCACCCAGGGGGTTAGGACGGTCCAAAACCACTACTTCCACGCCTTTTTCGAAGCAGGCTTCCATACTTAAACGCATGGCGCTTACGAAAGTGTAGGAGCGGACCCCTATGTCCTGCAGATCGATGACAAAGACATCGATCCCGTCTAGCATTAGCGGAGTTGGTTTTCTGAATTTTCCGTAGAGAGAGCGAACCGGCAAACCAGTCTTGAGATCGAACTGATTCTCAACCGGAATGCTGGCCTTTTCATTACCATAGATACCATGCTCTGGTCCGAAGAGCGCCACTAGACTTACATTTTTACTGTTCCGAAGAATATCAATCGTACTCGCCCCTCTATGATTAACTCCGGCTGGATGCGTCAGAAGCCCAACCCGCTTTCCTTTGAGAATCTGAAAATCGCGTTGCTCTAAAACATCAATTCCAAGGTAAACTGTCGCTTCGCACTTGGTCCCATTCAGAAGTGTGCTCGATAGGAAAAACGCGAATAGAAAGCTAGATAGATTTAATTGGGTTAGAATACTCCAGTGTACTCTTAATCGCTCTATAAGCTTTACGACGAGATTTACCTTTTGGGGACTTGAGAGACCCTGAAGGAACCGATTCAGCTGAATCGACCGAAATCTGGCCCAGCTTAAGCACAGTGAGATCGTTGATGCCGGAATTGAACAGGCAATTTCGACTAACCTGGCAGATGTTTCTCGAGTCTTGTCCACTGCCCGCCGAGGTCTTCTACAAGTCAGAGGTTTTTTTCATCGGTCCAGACGCTGCCTTTCGAAATTCGCTAGGAGGGTGAAAACTCTTAGCGGCTCGATAGGCGGTGATGCGGTAACCCACGCTACTCAGAACGCCCGCGAAGTAGCCTATGATTATTCCGCCCACAACCGTAGCCGTCACAGTGTAAACAGACTCCATCAGAAGGGTTTTCTCTTCATCTATTCCCCAAAAAGCAACCATGCTGTTACTGTCACCGAAAATGCCGAGAAGAAAATCTCCGATACCGTAGGCCGAAAGGTATATGACTGGCAGGGTAAGTGGGTTAGAAAGGAATTGCAGGCCTACCAGAATTGGTAAATTGCATCGGATAACTAATGCTGCGACCAGGGCCAGCGGAACCTGAGCGCCGTAGAGAGGCATGAAAGCCAGAATGCAACCTGCATAAAGGGAGGGTACGACATGAGTGGTGCGAAAAGACCAGAGAAAGGACCGGTTGCGTGCCGTCTTGGCAAACCATTTGATGAAAGGGTACCGGTGCAGATTTGCTCGCCGCGGAAGTGGGCGAAGGAGTCGTTTGACCCGGCGAATGCGAGAGAAATGCTTTTCTTTAAGATTTGTGAATTCAGGAGGCATAGCCTTGCTCATCTGAGCGTTCAGGGAACTTAAAATTTCACACCTAAGGGTATTAAATTTTGCGGGTATATCGACATCAAAGTTTGAGAATTTATCAGTCGCCGGAGTCTTCTGACTTAAACATGGATGGCTCTTCAGTTACGGAAGAGCCAAGGTGGCTAATGCTACAGTGAAATTCAGGTCAATTTTCTTAACCTTAGAGCTGCCAAAGGCGGGAATTTGTGTTGGCAACCCCAGATCAAATCAGCTGAACGGGACAGTTCGTCACCCAATTGTTCTTACTTTCTCCCGAACTGCTTCCTTTAGCAATTCCTTCCCTTCAGCAATTGACTGCCTGAGCAAATACCCAGCCGGGGCAATCTGAACCAGGTCACTTGCTTTAAGTCCTTTCGGTAACTGCCCCAGCAGATCCTCGGCGAGTATTCCTGCAAACAGCCAGGCGCTTTTCCCCTGTTTCAGCACTTCCCGAACTAGTGTTCCTGGCCCCTTGCCTTGAAGTGAGCTATGATCGAATCTCCCCTCTCCCGTTATAACCAGGTCCGCCCATTCTATCTTCTCTCTCAATTTCAGCCAGCGAGACACCAACTCAATTCCCGGCACCAGGGTGGCACCGCATGCTGCACGGAGCCCAAAGGAAATTCCACCCGCTGCCCCGCTACCTATCTCTTCGCAGAGAGAGTCACTTACGTTGTGATAATGGCAGTGCATACGTGCCATACGCTTTCCACCCTCTTCAATCTTTATCCAATCCTGAGCCTTCAAACCCTTCTGTGGGCCAAAGATCGCCGCCGCCCCGTTTTTTCCGAAAAGCGGATTCTCAACGTCGCAAGCAATTCGGATTGGCGGTAGATCCGAAGGTACCCCTGCGCTGAAAGTTGCGACTTTGTCCCATTTCGATGGAGATAATTTCTCGATTGAATGCTTTTCAGAATCGATAAATTTTAGTCCAAGCGCTTCCAGTGCTCCTAGGCCTAGGTCGTTAGTTGCGCTGCCGCCGATTCCGAGGAGGATTGCCTTCGCCCCGCATTGATGCGCTTCATTGATTAGCTCCCCTGTGCCGAAGCTAGACGTTACCTCCGGATCCCGTACCTCCATTGGGACTCGCTCTAACCCGCTTGCCTCTGCCATCTCAATGATGGCGATCGTCCCCGAAGTTGGGAATCGTAGCCAATCACAAAACTCTTTCCCCAACTTTTCTAGATCCGCTAGCCCGAACTGTGCAGTGATCTCCTCAAAGCGCGGACCCCGAACAACCTTTTCTACGAGCTCGCCATCCATTGATTCCGTAAGAATTGTGCAAAACCCCTCACCCCCGTCGGTTAGTGGTGCGCTCGCCACTTCCCAGTCCGGTTTTTCTGACTGAATCACATCAACCGCTATCTGACAGGCTGTTGCCGCAGCCATCGAGTCCTTGAAAGAGTCAAATGCTAAGAGTAATCGCAATGGTGAAGAATCGGGTTAACGTCTTAATCACAGAACCGGTAGCGATCTCGGAGAGAATCAGATTGAGAAAGAAGGCCGGTCTTGGTGTCATACATAATGGTAGGTCTTAAATTGCGGGTGTGGGGATCTCGTTTCTATTTCTAATTATTTTCAAGGCCTGAGCTGTCTTAGTTGAAGGTTCTTGCTCGTGGTCGCTACCCGTTCAGCCCCCCAGTGAGTTGTCGTAGGGAATGGGGTTGGCGTAACTATGAGGCATAAATAAGCGTATGTGACTGGAAACCGGATGTCGGGAGCTGAGGGAGATTTACCGTCAAGGAACTAAATGAGAATGGGATTGTAGTTCGAAAATCAATCCTGCGGGCTGGATACATTCGCCTAAAGCAATTCTTGACCGGTCTCAGCGTCTAGGATTTTAAAATTTTCGGAGTGATAGGCTGGATCGCCGCGAAAGGCCAAGCGAACGTTGTAAAGGTCTTCGATCTCAATAAGAAGATTTTCGTCTTCGGAGCGGAGGCGTTCCAGGGCGTTGGGATGACAGAGGATACGGAGGACCATGGGCTTATCGGTATCTTCGATCTGGGAGCGGAGGCGGCGGAGGACACTGATGATACGGCGTTGAATTTCAACACTCATGGTACGATCTGATTTAACAATACCGCGGGCATTGCAATAGGGACAACCAGAGTAAATTCCCGAAGAGACGCTTTCCTGGTGCCTCTGGCGAGTCATTTGCATGATACCGAGTTGAGAAATCTGGAGGATGTTGCTCTTGGCTTTATCCTTTTCCATTTCCTCGCGCATTTTTCTGTGAACCGCATTTCGGTCTCGACGTTGCTTCATGTCTATGAAGTCGATAATAATGAGACCACCGATGTTTCGAAGGCGGATCTGGCGCGTGATTTCCTGGGCCGCTTCGAGGTTGACTTGAAGGATGTAATCCTTGCTGTCTCCGGGTTTTTGTTTGTGAGAGCCAGTATTGACGTCGATGGCGACGAGAGCTTCCGTTTCCTCAATGACAATCTCGCCGCCCGAGGGAAGAGGAACAGTACGCTGAAAGGTCTGCTCGATCTGTTTCTCGATATTGAACCTTTCAAAGACTGGAATGCTCTCTGTAAAGCGTACAATCTTTTTCTTTGAGCGAGGAGAGATGCGATCAACGAGAGCATGAATACGTTCAAGATCCTCATTACTGTCGATGAGCACGCGATCGACTTCTTCAGTAAGGAAGTCTCGGACTGTTCGCTCGATTATATCAGGTTCTTCGTAAAGGCATATTGGTTGGGAGGAAGTTTCCATTTGGGCCTGGATCTCTTCCCACTGGTGGAGGAGAATGTGAAGGTCCCGGACAAAATATCGAAGTTTCTTTCGATCCCCAGCGGTGCGTATAATGACTCCCATTCCCTCGGGGATGGTGAGAGTGCGGAGGATCTGCTTGAGGCGTTGTCGTTCCTTTCCTGTCTCTATCTTGCGGGATATTCCGCATTGTCCGGAGAAGGGCATCAAAACGAGGTAACGTCCGGGAAGGGCGATATTAGTGGTGGTGCGAGG
This sequence comes from uncultured Opitutales bacterium, assembly GCA_964542645.1. GTDB lineage: Bacteria > Verrucomicrobiota > Verrucomicrobiia > Opitutales > UBA2987 > Moanibacter. The sequence goes on from CAZIUG010000007.1 coordinate 520,263, forward strand.
CCCTTTGCTCCCGATCTGGGCCTTCGTCACCTGAATGACGATTTCTTTCCCTACGGGGTAATGCTTGGGTATGTCCTTTAGACTGATTTTATCTTTACTCTTCCTCTGTTCCGCGCTCCGGGTGTCCCGGACGACTTCAATGGAGGAATCGTTGGCGGCGGGGAGAATGTCCCAATAGTGGAGAAAGGCGTTCTTAAGCATGCCAATATCGACGAACGCGGCCTTTAACCCCGGCTCGAGATTCTGGATGCGACCCTTGTAAATACTCCCGACAATACGATCCTCACCCAGCTGTTCGAGTTCGAATTTTTGGAGTATCCCGTCGATTAGGAGAGCGACGCGATGCTGAAGGGGCTCCGAATTGATGATAATCTCGCGGAAGGGAGAATCATCCCGTTTTAATGCTTTGACCAATCGCTGGACTATGGGGCGCTCCTTGGAGCGCTCCTCAGCCTCTTGGGCAAGCTTTCCGGGACTTACATCTATAACCGGATTTTCTTTGGGTGCGTGTTGAAGGTCTTCTTCAATTTCTGAAGAAATCTCTGTACCGCGAAGGGCATCTGATGAGTTCATAATGCATCAGTAATAAAGGGGTTAACGGGCCCGTTTCTTGGGTTGCGCTAGCATCTCAGGGTGCGAATGTGCTTTTGCGTAGAATTGCCTCACGAGAAGTCCCTCCTATAACGGTAGACACTCTGGACAAGACCCTGAAGAATACAGCAGCTCAAAATAAAGGACCCTCCGTAACTTAGAAATGGAAGCGGTAGGCCGGTGATAGGCATTAGACCGATTGTCATGCCGATATTGACAAAGACATGTACCATAAAAATAATGCTAACGCCGACGGCGAGAAGCATTCCGAAGCGGTCTCTCGCGCTTCTGGCTATTCGAATGCCGTTCCCCAGCATCAACATGAACAAACCTATCACAACCACACTTCCGAGAAATCCCTTTTCCTCTGCCAGTACCGAGAAAATAAAATCATTATGGGCAACCGATTGGGGAAGGTAGCCCAGTTTTGCTTGCGTGCCCTGGCTCCAACCTTTTCCGGTGAGACCACCAGAACCGACAGAGATGAGCGACTGGCGAAGGTTCCAGCTCACCCCGATACCTCTGGGATCGACAGCATTAGGAGCCACGAAGCCAAGAATTCGATTGCGCTGGAAGTCTTTGAGAGGAACCCACGAATGTTTTTCAAACCGTCCGCCAATTTGAAAGGCAGGGATATCATTCTCTTTCAGAAAGGCGTTGTATCGATAAATGTCCACCGTTAGGATCCCCATTAACAGGAGGAAGATAACAAAGACGGCGGCAAAGAACCGTTTGGATAGTTTCGACACGTATAGAAGAGAAAACACCACGGGGGGAAATACGAGAGCCGATCCTAAGTCCGGTTGCATAAAAATCAATAAAATTGGTATAAGGACGACGAGACCGACTTTTCCTAGGACAACTAGGGACTCGCGAAAAGTCCCTATTTCCGATCGGGCGAGCAGGCTTGAGACTATAATGAGGACACCAATTTTAGCCGCTTCAGAGGGCTGTATATAGGCTACACCGAAGTCGAGCCAGCGCCAAGCGTTGAATCGTTTGATGCCGAGGAAGGGAAGATTAAAAGGGGGAGAGGAGAGTTCCAGCATAAGGAGGAGTCCGATGCACGCATAATATATGAGGTGCCCCTTTTCCAGGAAGAGATTGTAATCGATACGGGCAAGGGTGAGATAGATACCGGCACCAAGCAAAAGCCAGACGATTTGTCTCATCCACTGGGAGTATTCGCTATAAGCTTGGGCCGAATAGATGAAAAACACGCCGGTAATTGCGAGTATTATAATGCAAACTGGTTGCACCCAATCGGTCCTTTGATGGGAGGTCTGGGCGAAGAGTTCTTGGTAATTTTTTCGTAGACGAAAAGGCATTTGAAGAGATTGTCGATAGATCTAAGAGTGCTTCTCGGAAACCTCAAGCTCTGCGTCGTTGGGCCTTGATCAAAGCCGCCCCATCGAATTCGATGGAAAAATGCCTTGGGAACTGAATAAGCAATGTTGGTATGGTATAATTGGGAAAAGGAAGCATCCACGAATAAATTTGACGAGAGAGGATGTTTGACAAGTCCGATGGGAAAGTATCAGCAAAAATTAGATCTCTTCTCCGCAGTTACTGTCCAGTCAGGGAATGCCGTTTCGGGGTAGCCCAGATATGGAAAAAAAGGGGGGGGAGGGAAAGTTAAAGAACTGAAACAGAGAGTAGGATAAAGAAAGAGATATTGAAGTCTAATATGCCTTATTAGAAGTGGTGAGGAAGAACAAACAAGAGGCAGAGAAGGTGACTGAAAAAAAAGAGAGATCAACAGTAGCTAGAAAAGATCAAAGATCACAGCCGACAGAATCACAGTTCGAGGAATCCGATGAGGTCCCACTGTGTGTCGATCTCGATGGCACACTGGTTTATTCGGACACTTCGTGGGAAAGCGTAATCAGGTTGCTACGGCGGTGGCCATGGATGGTTGTTTGTTTTCCCTTTTGGTTGTTGCGGGGGAGAGCCCATTTTAAGGCTGAGGTCGCTTCGAGGGTCGCTTTTGAGCCCGAACACCTGGGTTACATCGAGGAGATTTTAGAGTTTCTCAAGGAAGAGAAGGCAAAGGGCCGCAGCCTCGTTCTGGCAACAGCAGCCAACCAGTCGATTGCGGACATCGTATCGCGGCATCTTGGTCTTTTTGATCGGGCTTTAGGTAGTGATGAGAAGATCAATTTGAAGGGACTACGAAAAGCAGAAACCCTGGTCGATTCCTATGGGAGACAAGGGTTCGATTATGTTGGAAATGACCAAGCCGATATCGCTGTTTGGGAACAGGCTCGAATAGCCTATGTGGTCAACGCTTCAGAAAAATTGAGGAGGCGGATGGGCGCTTGGGGAAGTCATATCGAGAAGTTGCCAATGTTAAACCTTAATTTGTTCGATTTTGCCCGTGCTCTTCGGATGCACCATTGGATCAAGAATGCTCTGTTGCTCGTTCCGCTTGTGGCGGCTCACCGCTTTACTGATATTTCGGAATGGATCAAACTGATGATAGGAATTGTCGCATTTGGGGTTTGTGCTTCGAGTGCCTACTTGGTAAACGATCTTCTTGATATAGAATCAGATCGGCGACACCGATCGAAACGAGCTCGAGTGATCGCTTCGGGTAAGCTTCGGATTTCAAAGGGGATTTATCTCGCTTTGGGACTATTGGTAGTAGGTGTTTTACTAGCGTTGGGTTTACCCGAGGGTTTTCTTGCCTGTTTGTTGATTTATTGGCTGGGAGCTAATCTTTATTCGCTTTTTTTAAAGCAGATTTATCTTGTCGATGTGGTTGTATTGGCAGGCCTCTACTTCCTACGGATTCTTTCAGGAGCCGAGATAGTGGATGTTGTTGTATCTCCGTGGCTATTTATTTTTTCCCTTTTTTTCTTTTTGAGTCTGGCTCTGTCAAAGCGTTATGTTGAGTTGCTTCGAATTGCGGATCTTCCAGTTACAAAAATCGCAGGACGAGGCTATGGAACTGGAGATGGCTGGGTTGTTCTATTGTCAGGGGCGGGGAGCGGAGTCCTTTCCATAATAGTTTTAGCTTTCTATATGAACAGCGGTCATATTGATACATTGTACCGCAAGGCAGAATTCATTTGGATCGGGGTACTCTTGACGCTTGTCTGGATCTCGAGAGTCTGGTACCGGGCGAAGCGTGGCCTACTGGATGACGATCCCATTATTTTTGCTATCAAAGATCGAACTAGTTATGTCATTTTGGGGTTGATCATGGTTTGTGTGCTGCTTTCGAGTCCGATATTGGGACGATGACGCCCCAAGAAGCCATCGGATCACTTTGAAAATTATACTCTAATTAAACGAGACGGCTCGATAGATTCCTAATATGAAAGCCGAATTCAAATCCTGGGGGCGTACGGTAGATTGTGAGGCAGAAGCAAAACCCGTTTATTGGCGAAATGAATCCTTCCCGTATTTGCGTGAAGGTGAAACATGTCTATCCTACGGTTTCGGTCGAAGTTATGGTGATTCCTGTCTGAATCCTGGTGGGGTCATGCTGGAGACAGCAGGGCTCGATCGATTTATAGCATTCGATGACCAGCAAGGGATTCTCCGATGTGAGGCTGGGGCATCACTGAGCTCAATTTTGAAAGTTATTGTACCACGGGGTTGGTTCTTGCCGGTTTGCCCCGGGACGAAAAATATTACTGTAGGAGGAGCGATTGCTAACGATGTACACGGGAAGAATCATCGTGTTGCAGGAACCTTTGGTTGCCACGTGGAGCGATTTGAGCTACTGCGATCAAATGACCAGAGATTGGTCTGTTCGTCGCAGGAGAACCCCGACTACTTTTTGGCCACTATTGGCGGTCTCGGGCTCACTGGGCTGATCACTTGGATAGATTTGCGATTGAAGAAGATCGAAACCTCATATGTCGATTCAGAGGTGATTCCGTTTCGGGATCTCAGTGAATTTTTCAGACTGATTGAAGGTGAGGAAAAGTACGAGTATTCTGCGGCTTGGGTGGATGGGATGGCGAAGAGAGGTCAAGTTGGTCGGGGAGTTTACTTTCGTGCTAATCACTGTTCCTCCGCTACTGGGAAAAGGCTGACTGTCCATTCAAGCGGTGGATTGCCCGGGATGGTTATACCTCGGTGGTTACTGAATCGCCACAGCACAAGAATGCTTAATGGGCTCTATTGTTACCGTCAGCGTTTAGAAGGGAAGGTACGGCAGGTTCACTATGATTCCTTTTTCTTCCCGTTGGACGGTTTTACCAATTGGAACCGCATCTATGGTGGCAGAGGATTTCATCAGTATCAGTTTGTCGTTCCTGAATCGTGCGGCGAAGAGGAAATGCTCGAAATTCTGAATTTCATGGCTGGTTCTGACCTCCCAATTCCTCTTGTGACAATTAAGAGATTCGGAACTATCAAGTCACCGGGAATGCTTTCCTTTCCGATGCCCGGTCTCACTTTTACTATTGATTTCCCAAATCAAGGAGAGGAGACTAAGCGTCTCCACCGGCAGTTGGATGATTGGGTCATAAGTCACCGGGGAAGGCTTTATCCAGCGAAAGACGCGAGAATGTCAGCCGATATGTTTTTGCAGGGCTATATTGCAGTTGAAGAATTCGCCAGGTTTGTCGATCCGCGGTTCAGTTCGGGGTTTTGGAAAAGGGTAGCGGGCAAGCCGGATACTAAAGACATTCGTTTCCGAGGTTAACGACTCGTCATAGAATACCCTGATAAGAATTTCCGAATAGTCCTGACCAATCAGACCGAGCCTTCGATTAACATCCTTTGAGGAAACGCTCCCAGAACCAACCTTCTACTTCACGCACCTGTCGATCGCTTC
>CAZIUG010000008.1:0-660506 GCA_964542645.1 uncultured Opitutales bacterium
CGTTTGCTGGAAGTGTCGCTTGAGATAAAGCCTTTTCACTCTTCTCAGAATCCAAAATTGCTCTCAATCGCTCTGCTGCTTCCACATTTTGATGCTCAGCAATCCCTTCGATATAGGCCTTTAGCGTTGGAGATGGATGTATCGGTAATATCGTTTGCCCCAATGCCGCTACATCTCTTGAAAGCTTTACTACTGCATTATCACGATGAGGCACAGATCCATGCCCTGGACGACCTCTAGCATGCAATCGGAAACGACAAATTCCTTTCTGGCCCGTTTGTATTGTGAAGAAACTTGTGTTTCCAATTCTCCTCTCATTTCCACCACCTTCGGTCAGCACATATGGGGCTTCAACCTGATCTGGGAAATTATCCAGCAACCAACCGATCCCATGATTGCCTTTGCCAGCCTCTTCATCCGCGGTTGCCGCATATATCAGGTCACGATTCAGAGACAACCCCAGTCTTCTAAAGAGCAGAAAAACCATTAATTCAGCTGCCACCATATTCTTCATGTCCAAAGCCCCTCGGCCCCACACAACCCCCTCCACTAGCTCACCACTGAATGGAGGATGAGTCCACTTCTCTGATTCGGCTGCAACTACGTCTGTATGACCTAAGAGCATAAGGGGGGCCTTACGGCCTCCTTCTAGGCGTGCTGTAACATTTCCGCGCCCCGGCGTTGACTCGGTTACTTTGTATTCAATTCCTTCGCTCCGTAAAACACCTGCGATGTAATCAGCACAGCGAATCTCATTACCAGGTGGATTGGTTGTATCGATTCGAATCAGTTCCTGGAGATGATTTGTTACTTCCTCTCGAACAGCGTTCCATTCAACTTTGTTAACTATTTCCATCCTTATATCGTTTCCAGTAGAATTTGGTTCTACCTAAGTAGCAATCCAACTGCAATCAATCGTTTCAGGCCGGAACCGAATTACTTCAGAACAAACTTAGATAGGAGGTTTTAATTCTAAAGCACCAAGAACTATTATATCTATCCGGAAAGGATATGAACATTAAAGGCTAATCCATACAACCTTACCTATTTAACGATAAAGATCCTTCCGTTCAGAGTATTTTGAACAGCCCTATAAATTAGAATTCCTATCATAAATTTTCTTTAGTCTGGAATATCATTTGCAGATGAAGCGGACCTTCAATCTTCCATCCCTGCTGGTGAATGTATACAATAACAAAGTGAAACTCCCTATAATTCTTTTGCTTACTGGCCAGATCCGTCTGGACCAATTGCGATTCCTCAACTAGGCTACCCAGCTATGCATAACGTGCACGGTCAGCTCATACGAGAGACAGCCTATTCTGAGCGATTTCTGGGCGCTCTACAGGAATAGTCCATCCAATGGGGGCCTAAGCAATGGATGGAACATCTACGCCGAACAAGTCGGCTGGAGGCGACGCTTGACAGCCCGCCTCAGCCGCGACGTTAGTATAGTCTGTGTTTAACCAAAAGAATTCCATCACAAGAAAAGATCTTAAAGCTCGGCTCGACAGTTTCAGTCGTCTCTCATTGGCTGATCTTCCCACCCCTTTGTTCGACTGCCCGAGATTGTCTAAAGAACTGGATGGCCCTCGCATTCTCATCAAGCGTGAGGATCAAACCGGCATTGCATTTGGTGGGAATAAAATTCGTGAGTTTGAATACTCCCTAGCCCCTGCCGTCGAAGGGAATTATGATATCCTTCTTCATGGTGCAGCATCCCAATCTAATCAATCACGCGTCACCGCAGCGGTAGCAGCTCGCTTGGGGAAAAAAGCTGTCATGGTTGGACAACGCGACGATCATTCTGAACCCATTACCGGGAACCTTCTTCTGTCTCATATATTTGGCGCCGACATTTACCTTACAGATGATCCTGGAGAAAAAATTGAGATCATTAACCGCCTGAGGAAAGAAGGACATCGTGTTTACAACACTAGCACTGACGGTTATCTTTTACGGAGCATCGCCTATGTGGATGGTTTCCTGGAGTTGTCAAAGCAACTCCAGGACCAAGACATTCATCCTGCCGCATTGTATGTCTGTTCTGGAGTCCATACCCATGTCGGCCTTGTAATTGGAGCTCGCGCGCTTGGGATTCCAGTAGAAGTCATCGGAATTAAGCCAATGCCAAGAGAAAATGAAGAATCCAGCAGGGAACTAGCCTGTGTGGCTAAAAAGGTTGCTCTCATGCTTGATCTTTCGCTGCAAATTAATCCGGCTGATTTTGAGTGCCATGGAAACTACGCTGGCGAAGCCTATGGGACCGTAACAGAACGGGGCCGAGACGCTGTTCTTTTAATGGCACGAACGGAAGGACTGCTCCTAGATCCCGTCTACACCGGTAAAGCTTTTGGAGCCATGATCGAACACATAAGACAAAAGCGTTGGACCAAGGATCAAACAGTGGTGTTTGTACATACAGGGGGGACCCCAGCTCTTTTTGCTTACGGTGACGAGATTTTATCACCCAAACCCGAAGTTAACTGCGACTAGTACTGTAAATGATTATTCTTGGTCTTCACCTGATTCTTTTTCTACACGGGACCATCTCCCACGTCTTTAAATTTCTAACTAATGGTCGTTATTAAGAAATAGAGGGCTTGAAACCAAAACTATCCTTAAGCAAAAGCTCCTTCTTAATTTCTATTTTCAAAGTTTTCTATTGCAATTTCAAACTGTTCCAGACTGCAATAATTGACGCTCCCTGAAATAAGAAGCTTACAAAAAGTTATAAAATGAAGATAGCAGATATCAAACTGATCACCTTAGAACTTGACGATGAACACCCAGTTAGTGAGTGGAAGTTAACTACTATCCCCAACCTAAGACGCATCCAGTACACCCACGGTCGCGCGAAGCAATCAGGCACTGCTAAGACCCGAAACACTTTCCTCAAAGTCATCACTGACGAGGGAATCGAGAGTATCGCCACCACAGAAATTTCAATAACACCAACACAATTGTCCATAATCAAAAATCAGGTAATCGGTGAGGACGTCTTTAACCGTGAGGCAATCTGGCAAAAGTTGCACAAAGGAACGCGATGGGTTTACCAACCGCCAGGATGGTTCGGAGCTTTTGATAATTGCCTATGGGATATCCTTGGGAAAGCAGCTAACCTTCCTGTCCACGCTTTGGTGGGAAGAGTTCGAGAGAGTCTTCCGGCCTATCTCACTGCCGGTGATTCTACTCTAGAACAATATCTGGAACATATTGATATTGGGAAATCATTTGGAATAAACGCCTACAAATTCCACACTTACAAAGGCGGCAAGGCAGATATCCCAATTTTCACCAAGGTGAGGGAAATTGTTGGTGCTGATTACGATCTATTAAACGATCCGGTATGCTCCTACGACCTAAGGGAAGCAATCGAGGTTGGTCATGTAATGGAAGACTTGGATTTCGTTTGGCTCGAGGAACCCATGCACGAGTACAAACTCAATCTCTATCAGGAATTGTGCGATGAACTGACCATCCCGGTGATGGGTACCGAGATGCTTATGAACGATATCGGAATAACTTCCCAATGGCTCATTCAGGGTGGGACTGACCTTCTTCGAGGAAACGCCAGAGCTGGAACAACCCATGTCCTAAAGCTTGCCCATCTTGCCGAAATGCATGGTGGCACAATCGAACTCAATGGCACTGGAGGTCTGTTCGGCCTTGTTCACGCCACGCTCGGATGCTGCATTGAAAACACTCAATTCTATGAATACAATGGGGGAGCCGCTCAGGGAGCCAACGGCCTAAGAAACGCCGGTGCTCTCTGGGGTCTCACCAACGCCCCTATCATCAAGGACGGCCACATTGCTCCCAATAATCTTCCTGGGTGGGGAGCGCAGTGGGACGAGGAAAAGTTCGCCTCCCTTATTGTAGAAGAGGTCTAAGCCTAAGGGATTCTAAGTGGAATAAGAAGGGATACTGTATTTTGTATTGAAGAAACCGTATTTCTCAGAAGGGCTACACTAGCCCCGTGATGGTTCGTCACGCTGCTCTCGTTCCCTCCGTACAAGCTCGGGTAGGTGATCTTGGTTCGCCAACCCTTGCTCCAGGTGACGCATACGAGCCGAATCGGCGCTTTGAAGCATTGCTTCCCCATAGACTGAATCCACAAGAAATCGAGCGGATCCGCTCACTTCTTCGCGTAGCAATGGTATTTGCTCATCTGTATGACGCAGAGTGCAGTTTATCGTAAACATCCTACGTCGGTCTCCGCCTCCCCACGAGCTGTGTTTAGTTCCTTGATTAAAAATCACTACATCACCTGGAACTGTCTCTAAAGCCATCGCCGGAACTTCATCACCACCCATACCCCAAAACTCTTCAGGCTGGCGAATTTGCCGTTCTAGTTCCTCTGCGTAGTTTTCCCCATATCGATGACTCCCAGGAACCACGCTAAGTGCTCCAGAAACACCATTGAGAAAATCAAGAAAAAGACCCAACTAGTAGAAGATAATTCGACGCGGCCAAGTGCCGTCGGAAAGAAATCTGCTATTCCCTACGTAGTAGTTTCCATCGCTACCGAGAAATTGAAAATCCTCTCCCAGGAGGCTAGAAAAGATTCCATTAACTCGTGGATCATCCAGCAACGAGGAGAGATATTCGCTTTGGTCAAGGAATGGCACGATGCACGAGCGCGCGGTACCATCGTGGATCTTTCCATTATGGCCACCACCGCGTTCTTCCCAAACCCTCTCAAATGCTTCTATAATCTCATCAATTCGATCTAGAAGCAGACCGGGAAACTTCAAATATCCAAAAACATCGATGAAGGATAGTTGTTGTGGTGTAAGTTCGAGTTTATTCATCTTTGGTCAGTTCTCCATGAATTTAACTACATCGATCATCTCACCCTTTTGGCGGGTAGATTCCCACGCCGCCAGTACCGGACCCAGCGAAAGCAATCCATCCCGGTAATCATTCAAAAGATCACTGTCGTCACCCTGCCTAACCGCTTCAATAAAGCGCCGGTCAAGTTCGAACCATGGATTGTATTCCTCTGCTGTGTAGACCCTCTCTCCGTTCATTTCGATAAAGTCGTATCCGTGAACCCCAAGATATCCACCTTCGTAGAAAATCAGGAAATAGGGCTGATGGGTAGGCATATCCCCAGCTGAAACAAAACTAACATGAAGAGTGGCACCGCTATCTAGGACGAAATTGTAGCTGTTCGACAAGGGAAGCGCAAATTCCTTGGGATGGTGAACAAATCCTTGAGCTCGAACAATATCGTGACCACTCATGTATCGTGAATAATCCACTGCATGCACACCCCAGTCAAAAGCTGCACTCCCACCCAAATCGACATTGTTGGACCAACCCTCACCCATTTCTTCTTTTTTAGGGACAAGATCTCTCCAACTTTGAAAGCGAATATGAATAATATTCTTTCCCTCCAATAGTCTTTTGGCTTCCATGAAAATGGGACGATACCGCTCTCGGAAACAAACCGAACTAAAGACGGAACCTTCGTCTACCGCATCAGCAATTCGACGCGCAACCGCCATTTTTAGAGCCTGCGGCTTCTCACTAAAAAGATGAATGCCTTTGGCCGCAGCAGTCGCTTCCACATCTGTTCGAACAAATGCGGGAACAATTGAATAGAGAATATCCAGATCCTCCTGTTCCAGCATCTCGTGGGCATCTTCGTAAGTATGAGTGATACCGAATTTTTCAGCCGTCGACTTGAGAGCATCTTTATTGATATCAGCGGCTGCTACTAAATCGACATTTTCCAGCTTACTCAAATTTGGGAGATGCTGCTGATTGGCAAAGTTCCCCGTTCCGTAAACGCCCACGCGTAAACTTCGATTTTCGATTGGCTTGTGTTTCATGACTTTTCCATTCCGGATTTTAACAAATTTCCTAAGATCTCAACGAACTATAACTCACTAGCAGATGGTTCGTTAACATAACGGTCGGTCTCCAAGTCCAAACGCAATTCAGACCACCTTGGTAGATCTACTTCCAATCGATTCGAATTTACCATTACCTTTCTCTCCTCAGTCTCCAAAGCAGGCGCAGCATAATGACCAGCATATCCTCCTAAACCACCAGGATATTCGCTTATACGGGTCTGGTATTTTGCCTCGCCAAAACGATGTTCCCCAAAACCACCCGCTTGAATCACGACCTTCTGGTCCTCACAAGGACTCAAATTGACGAGGGTTAGAACAGTACGTCTGGCATCAAGTTTTTCAACCAAAGCTCCCACTTCTTCCGGCAGTCCCGGTCGACGCCGAATGGGATCGAAATACCTTAAACGCGAGTGAAGCAATCCCCCATTGTATATAGGCTGCGGTCCTCCCAAAGTCAGTTGGATAAGCGCTTCGGATGAAACCGGATTCGCCCACTGCCAATGGTGCACGTGATGTTGTGTCCCCACTGAGGTGTCGGTCATATTCTGTTCCACCCGACGAGAAACCAACTGATGGCTAGCGTGCAAAATCCGTTCCGGGTAGTCGGAGTTTTCTCCCGCCAAAAAACGCACCCACGGATGTTCGTGCCCCGAATCCGTTTTACCATGAAAAGGGGACACTGCGTTCCAGTCATGAGAATCAGCAGCTCGCACCCTTTCCATCCGATCCCAATCACCCTGATCCATTGACAGACTCCAAAGAGTTGCCATATAGTCTGGACCCATCGGATGCCAATCGAACCATCCGGCATCCCCGTGCCGATACGGAACCATGAACCTCCCTTCTTCCTCGCGACCAAGATCCAAAATCCGATCCATCTGCGTTCGTGGAAGTTCTAGATAATCTGCGTCTCGCGTCAGTAGATAGGCATTAGCCGCGGCATCGATGACAGCATATTGCAAGGTCAAAAAACCATGGGGAAATGTCCATCCATAACGCCCGCCGTGCCACTTGCCTCCAGTATACTCTCCTACTTTTCCGGAGAGACCGACATTGTCAGGAATTAAACCACCATTTTCTCGGGCCCTTCCTACCCAGGCATCCACATACTCGACAACCCAATCACGGTATTTTTCTTCTCCAGTAAGTAAAAAAGCGTTAGTTACCACTGAGGTTATCGATAGATTAGCAACGGTATCCCCCTGACGCCAACGGTCAAACATGGCCCTTCCCATAGCACGGCCTTTTTCCGGATCCGCTTGGAGATCCTCTACGCTTTTGATCCCAGGCAAATCAAAGAAAGGCAAGCCATAGGGCGCCATACTGCCGCCAGCGGGCGGAGCGTAGGGCACTTCTCGAGCTTCAGGATCAAGGGAGTACGCACCCTTACTCCCATTAAGGCCAGACATAATAATCTTGTGTACCGGGTCGTAGTTAATCGCATCGGGGTCTTCATTCAGGTAAAACCCGGCGAAGCGCTGGGCTCGTTTGCGATGCTTTAAACTCGCTGGATTTGCCAGGCAAAGGTGATAAAAACAAACATCAGCCTCAGCCTGATGCATCTGGTCCTCCTTAAACCCGTACTCCTTATGATAGGTGCCCAAACGGGTAAGGTGCTTTATCTCTGTTTCCCAGTGGTGATTAGCCAGCTCCAAAAGGTGCTTACCTCCACCCATAAGATAAACCAAAGGCCAGTTAAAAAAAGGCTCGAGGAAATCATCGGGACTACCACCGCCCCATTCATCTTTCCATATAAACTCATCGTTATCTCCCGTGAAATGATCGAGGAACGGATAAACCGACTGATCCATAGCCTTTAACAGACGTCGTTCCCAAACTGCCCAAGTTGGCGGATCGGTGATTGGAATATTTGATGAAATCTGGCTCATGATTATTTACCTGTTGGTATTTAAATAGTTACATTACAAACCTATACTAGGTTCGGGATCGCTTATAAGTTGCAATTATCATTACTGGAGAATTAATTTCACTTGGACAACCGAAAATCGCATCCCTGAGGAAATTTGACATCGATTCCCAGAAAAACTGATGTCGCCCTCGATCCAAACTAACCGCTTCAGTTAGAGTATCTGCACTCCAAGTGGCGAAATTACAACCTGATGTTTAAACACAAAGTCCTTGTCCCCGACCATAACGTCCGCGCAGAAGGCCTCGATCTTCTTAAAGACAACGGGATTGAACTCACAGTCCTTCAATCATACTCGAGACCTGAGAAAGTTATCGACTCATCAAAAGATGTCGCGGCTATCCTGGCACGTGTTACCCAGATAAATAAAGAGGTGCTAACGGCATCTCCAAAACTCAAAATTGTCTCCCGCCACGGCGTTGGTTACGACAATGTCGCCATCGACGAGTGCACCCAGCTGGGCATTGCGGTTGCCACTACCGGCGACGCTAATTCGGAGGCAGTAAGCGAATATGCTTTTGCTCAATTGATTTCTCTCGCCCGTCACCTCACCCGTGCCACTAACGAAGTCAAGTCCGGCATCTGGAAGCGTGATGATATTGTGGGGGTGGAGCTCCATCAAAAAACTCTTGGTATTATTGGCCTAGGTCGAATTGGATCCCGCCTAGCTAAACACGCCCTTGGGTTTGGAATGGAAGTACTTGCTTATGATCCCTATCCCAACAGATGCGCTATTGATGAAGTTGGGGTAAGCCTTATATCTTTTGAAAAATTGCTCCAGAAGTCTGACTTCATCTCGCTGCACACTCCCCTTAACTCAGAAACTCGGCACCTTATTGGCAAAACTGAATTAGATCTCATGAAACCCACGGCCTTCCTTGTGAATACCGCCCGAGGCGGTCTCATTGATGAAAAAGCACTTTTCTATTCTCTCCACCATCGAAAAATAGGAGGGGCAGCCTTGGATGTTTTCGAACAGGAACCGGTACCGGAAGATTATTCTCTCCTTAAGCTAGACAACCTCATGTGCTCTCCCCACGTTGCCGGCCAAACCAGTGAGGCCCTCGTGCGGACCTCTATCGCTGCCGCCCAAAACATCCTCTGTGTCTTTCGAGGCGAACCGCCCAAAAACCTTGTAAATCCTGAGGTACTTAAAAATTCATCTCGAACTAACTGGAAGGTGAATTTCTAATTGGGAACAAAAAGTTTAGGCAATTTTGTCTGCATAGGTAATTTACCATCTCTGAAGCTAATAGATTAGCAGTTCAATGAGAACCCGGACTGACATCGGTTCTCTAAATAGTAAAAAATTCAAGGATTCCTTGTAAAAGAAGAGATTGATGACGAAGAAATAGAGAAGTTTGTTGTGATCCGTTACTGATCCCTCCGCTCATTAAAAACTGTCACCCCCATCTCAAGATATTTTTCTCTCGCTTCCTCTGTCTCGGGGCACATTGACACCCGAACATTCGTCCCCTGGAGTTCATTAAGAACGTGGCGTAGACATTCATCCTGAGTCCGAAAGGGGAATTCTGGATCTCCTTCGATACTAAACATCAAGTCATTTTCGCCAAAACCGAGAATATCCACTCCCGACTTAGCTAGAAAACGGGTATTCACAACCGCCTCAACAGATTCGATCTGGAGCGTCAGAAACCCGGTTTCATTCCACCAATTGGAATACTCGAGCCGACCCTTTCGTTCAGAAAACCCCACTCTGTTTTGACCTCCCCAACTACGCTTGCCCCTTTGCGGGTAGTAGAACGCATCCAAGGCTTCATCAACTGTTATCTCTTCCTTAACCTCGGGAACCATGATCCCTGAAGGCCCAAGATCAAGGTAAGTGCCAATGAGATAAGCATCACGCGTATGTTTAATTCTAGCCTGGACCGGAAGGGATAACTCTTCCGCCATCTTGCAGAATTCTACTAAGCTTTCTTCATTGTGGGCATCATGTTGACAGTCTACGTAGAGAAAATCAAAGTGACGCTCCGACAAAATCCCTTCCAGTTCCCCTCTAGGAATATTCTTCGGGACTGATACGCTTTCAATGATCTCCCCGTTGTGAATCCGTAATTTTAATTTTTCACCCGCCATGAACCTCTTCTTCTATTCGGTAGTTATCAACTTAACACTCTATCAGAGGAGTAATTAATAATCACCTCCCTACGCTACTCGCATACTAAATTTAGGCAATCAGATTAATCTGCCATTAAACACTTAAACATTATTAGATTTAGCTGGCCTAAATAGAATGAAGATGGTTGATAAATAATGGAAAATGGGTCTTAGATTCTCTTTCCTAAATGCCCTAAAAACCAATACCAATGAGCAGACGTAGACTAAGATTCGGAATTTTCTTGGCACCCTTTCATTCCGCAGATGAAAATCCTAACTTGGCTATTGAACGCGACTTCCAACTCGTGGAGTGGCTCGACGAGCTGAACTTCGACGAAGTCTGGGTAGGGGAACATCATTCCGGTGGCTATGAGATCATTGCCTCTCCTGAGGTATTCATTGCTGGAGCTGCAGAACGCACGCGCCGTATTCGATTAGGCACCGGAGTTGCCTCGGTTCCCTATCACCACCCCCTTATGCTGGCTGATCGGGCAATGCAACTGGATCATCAAACGCGGGGTCGTTTTATGTTTGGAATGGGGCCAGGAGCCCTACCCTCAGATGCATTCATGATGGGGATCGATCCTATTCGCCAAAGAGACATGCTGGAGGAAGCTGTAGATGTGATCGTGCCTCTCCTGAGAGGAGAAACCGTTACCAAAAAGGCCGATTGGTTCGAGCTCAAAGAAGCCCGCTTACAGTTACTTCCCTACTCCAATCCAAAAATCCCCATTGCAGTTGCATCCGCCGTGTCTCCTACCGGTGCCCGCATTGCTGGCAAACATGGAATAGGTCTTCTTTCCTTTGCCGCCACCAGCAAATCTGGGTTTCTATCTCTACCCAAGAATTGGGAAATCGCCGTACAACAAGCTGAACAACACGGTCAACAGGTACACAAACACGATTGGTCTCTGGTAGGGCCAATGCACATTGCTGAGACCCGTGAAAAGGCTCGCGAAAATATGCGTTTCGGCCTGGAGAAGTGGGTCTGGTATTTCAATGAAGTAGCAGCACTTGCTTTCAATTGGGAAGGAAACTGTGATTCCTTAATAGACCAGATCAATGAGTCGAGTTTCGGTGTAATCGGAACCCCTGAGGACGCTATAAATCAGATCGAACGCCTATGGGAGCAAACTGGTGGGTTTGGTTGTTTTCTTCAAATGGCCCATAACTGGGCTGATTTTGAGCAAACTAAGCGAAGCTTTGAACTGATTGGTCGCTATGTAATGCCTCATTTTAACGATTTGAACAAAGGGCGGGAAGCGAGCATGGACTGGGCCTCAGAAAACCGGCCCGAATTCATAGGCCGAGCTGATAAAGCAGTTGAAAAGGCAACTGAAAAACACGAAACGGAAGTAAAAAAGACCTAGATGCTCTAGGCGATTTTCTTAATCTCTATCGGCTCTTCTACAAGATTAATTCCACAAGCTTTCCCCCTCCTCCAGCTGGGCAGAAAGAAACTCCTCGTTCAATTCAACTCCGAGTCCAGGTTTCTCACTTAACACCACATGCCCTTCCTCAATTACGGATTCATTCGTCGCTAAAATATTGTCCCAAGAAGCATCATCAAAGCGGTGAAATTCCAGAGTAAGGAAATTAGGAACACTGGCACAAACATGGGCATCACCTACAGTGCTAAGAGCGCTGCTATTATTATGAGGCGCGAAAGGTATGTAATAAATCTCTGCCATATTAGCTATTTTCCTACACTCGGACAGGCCACCGCATTTAGAAATATCAGGCATGATAATATCCACAGCTTGTCTTTCTAGTAGATCACGAAATCCATACCGTAAATAAAGATTTTCACCCGCACAAATTGGAGTGCGTGTACCTTGGGTAATCCTTCCAAGAGCTTCGATGTTTTCAGGAGGAACCGGCTCTTCCAACCATAGCAAGTTAAGTGGCTCTAATGCGTGCGCAAATTTTGTTCCCGCAGTCGCGTCATACCTACCGTGAAGATCCATCGCCAGATCCAGCGAATCTCCTATCCCTTCCCTGATCGCAAACGCTGAGTCCACAATAGACTTTAGCTCATCCGGAGTCACTGACCAGTTCCATCGATCCAACTTGTGAGGGTTTTGTGCATCATCAAGATCAAACTTTACTGCCGTGAAACCCCTTTCTCTAACTTCATTAACGCGCTCCTTGTAATCCGTAAAAGCACTGTCGACGTATAAACGAATCCGATCACGAAACTTACCCCCTAACAGTCGATAAACCGGCAGTCCCTGTGCCTTCCCTGCCAAATCCCAAAGTGCAATTTCGATTCCGGTCAATGCCGAAATCCCCGCCCCAGCAAAACCTCCTCGGAAAAGATATTGCCGCCGAATGTGTTCAAAACAGGCATCAACGTCACGTGGATCCATTCCAATAATTAGATTTGCCATATCTCGAGTCGTCCCTCGCCAACCGCTGTCAACATGACTGGTCTCCCCAGTTCCGTAGAGCCCTTCATCCGAAAATACTCGTACGTAGTGGTACCGGTAGCCCTTCTTACCATCGATCTTTACGGTCACGTCAGCCGTTTTTACTTCAGTAATTTTCATACAGAGGAACCCTTCAATTATAGATTATCCCTTTATGGAATGAATTGTACTGTGAGCTAATCCTAATAGACCAAAGTAATTATCCGTTCAATTCGGATTATTTGTTATGATCTTCAACCTTAGTGAAATTTTCGTCTTTCCGACAGAAGCGACAGTGGTGCATATAAATCGTAAGTCAATGTCTCTCCAATCGGATTATAAACCAAAAGAGAAGTCTGGCCGCCTTCTTAAAAACTCCCCAATATCCATTAATGAAGATCGCTAAAATTAATCAATTTTTCCCACGTCACCGTATGCGATTAGTGAAAATTACGACTGACAATGGGATTGTCGGATGGGGCGAAACGACTCTTGAAGGCAAGCCCAAAAGCACACATGCAGCCGTTGAAGAACTAATCGATTACTTGATTGGCAAAGATCCACTCCGGATCGAGCATCACTGGCAACACATCTATCGCTCCGCCTTCTTTCGAGGAGGTAATGTTCTTATGTCAGCCCTATCAGGGATCGACCAGGCACTTTGGGACATAGCCGGGAAACACTTTGATGTACCAATTTATCAGCTACTCGGTGGCGCCGTTCGAGACCGTATTCGGGTCTATGCCCATTGGGGTATTACAGATCTCTCCCAACGGGGCCAGGAAACTGCCAGAAAAAGGCTAGAGATGCTTCAGAAAAAGGGAGGATACAAGGCCTATAAAAGTGGCCCTGGTGGGCAATGGCGAGCTCACGAACCACCTGCCGTAATTGATCAATTTATTAAAAAAGCCTACATGATGCGAGAGTGGGTAGGCGACGAAGTCGAGATTTGTTTTGATTTTCACGGCAAGCTAACGCCGGCTCTCGCTATCGAGATATGTCACGAGATTAAGGGCATGCGGCCAATGTTTGTCGAGGAACCTGTTCCCCAGGAAAACGTCAACGCCCTCAAGAATGTTTCCGATCATGTACCCTTCCCCATTGCAACTGGAGAAAGACTCCTCAGTCGTTGGGAATTTCGTCAGATTTTTGAAAGCAATGCTGCGGCATATGTTCAGCCAGACGGTTCCCACGCAGGGGGGATTTCGGAACTAAAACGGATCGCAAACATGGCAGAGGTGTATTATGTCCACATTATGCCGCATTGTGCTATCGGACCAGTTGCTTTCTCCGCCTGTATGCAAGTTGATGCCGCCGTGCCGAATTTTCTAATCCAAGAACAGGTTGATGCTGGTCTTGGGGAGGGCTTGCTCAAGAAACCTTGGCAAGTCGTAGATGGCCATATAGCATTGCCCACCGAACCTGGCCTCGGATTTGAGATAGACGAGGGCGAAGCCGAACAAGATTGCGGCATCTATGAAGAGGAACTCGGCGGCGAATATTTTTACGATTCCGACGGAAGCGTAGCCGACTGGTAGGCTTCAAAATGGCAATTTGTCGAATTTAAAGTAGCATTTCCTCTTGCCTCAGCTACAAAATTCCCCGTACTTAATCCAGTTGTTGTTTGTCTAAACGCGCTGAAGTCCCGCGCTAGCTTCAAATCCAAATAGGAAACTTACACATGTCCACCTACCGCTCTACAATCGTTGGATTAACTGGTATCGGTGCTCGTCGTTCTGAGGAACCGAGCCATTTACCTATTTTCTACTCAAAGCCCAAATCCCACGCCGCAGCCTACTTTCGGCACCCGCAAACTGACCTCGTTGGAGTTTGTGATATTCGTCAAGAACAGTTAGACGCATTCAAGGAAGAGTGGCAGGATATTTGGCCGGAAATGCATTACTACACGGACTACAAGGAAATGCAGGAGAATGAAAAGCCGGACATGGTAAGTGTTGCCACCCCAGACCACTTTCACGCGGACATAACAGTCAATGCCGCGGAAGGAGGAGCAAAGGCCATCCTATGCGAAAAACCTCTTGCCACGACATTGGAAGATGTTGACCGGATGATTGCTGCCACTGAGGCCAATGACACCCTTCTTTCAGTCGAGCACACCCGCAGGTGGGGTGGAACCTTCCATGCGGTTCGCGAGCTTATTCGTAGTGGTGAACTCGGAAGGTTAAATGGAATTACGGCCAATCTCCTCGGTCCGCGATCCATGCTTTTCCGAAACGGCACTCACATTGTTGATACGATCTGCTTCTTCGCCGAATCAGCCCCCCAATGGGTTTTTGCTGAGCTTGAAGAAGGATTTAGCCACTTTACGGAATATAAAGGCGACGGCGGTAAAGATCCAGCGACCGACCCTGCCGCCTCAGGCTACATTCACTTCGCTAATGGCATACGGGCATTTTATAACGGTCTTAAGACCACATCTTCCTCTGGCTCGGACTGGCAATTATTTTGTGAAAAAGGAAGGATCGACATTAATAATAACACTGCGACCGTAATTGAAAGCTCATTTGTATCCGGATCCTCCCGTACCATCCTTGAACCTGACGAGTATATGCACACTCATCAACTAGGAGCAGTAGCAGAGCTAATTGACGTATTGGAGAATGGTGGAGAATTAGTTTCACCAGGTACGGAGGCACGCAAAACAGTTCAAATTCTACTTATGTTCCTCAAGTCTCATGAGCTCGGGAACTTACGAGTCGATCTGTAATAGCAGCTTCGAAAATGACTAGAGATAAGAAAATAACAAGGGACTCCACTAACCCTACTGTGGCGTGGTCCCAATGAGAATAAAATGGGATATTAAACAACCAACAAAGCCTTAAAAATCTTTAATTCAAAAATATGAAAGCAGCAGTTCTGGGAGCGGGTGAGCCTCATTTTGACGCCCACATTGCAACCCTCCAACAACTACCCGAAGTCGAATCAATAATTCTCTGGGGTGAAAACGAAAATGTCTTGGAAGCATTCGAAGGGAAAGCGAAAATTTCGGCTGTATTTACTGACTTAGATGAACTTCTAAAACAGGACGATATCTTCTTTGCAATCGCCACCACACGCAATGATCTGAAGTCGGAAATCTTCAACCAAATGTTGGATTTAGGTATTCATATCATGGGAGAAAAGCCTATCGCTCCCACAGCAAAGGAAGTTGCCCAATTAGTTAAGAAAGCTGAACAGAAAGGCCTAGCCCTTGGGACCTGCTACCAGAATCGTTACAACCCTTTGGTTCTCAAAGTTCGGCGTCTCATCAAGGATGGAATTATTGGCCCCCTTATGTCCATAGAGATGCGGATGCTTACCACTCAACCGAAATTTCGAAATCCAGGTAGTTGGCTTTTTAACAAACAGTCTGCGGGCGGTGGGATGCTTGCTTGGCTTGGATGTCATTATATCGACATGATAAGGTTTATCAGCAAAGATGAGATCGTGTCGGTAGCAGCTGAAGTTGCTACTCGTAGCGGCGAAGAAATCGATGTTGAGGATATCGCTAGTCTTTCCATGCGATTGGGAACGGGGACCATCGCTTCTCTACACACCGGGTATACTCTAGCCTTAAAGGGTCCCCAGTATGGGGATATGCCCTCCTACGATTCCCATATTGGAGTGAACGGTAAAGACGGACGCCTCTACTGGAATGGAAGCAACGAGCCCCATCGCCTTACCGTTGAGTCAACACACCCCTCCTGGGCTGATGCTCCTGTTAGAGTAACAGATTACTCTATTGCAAAATCACCTGCCTATGGAGGAATCTACGGCGAGGCCTTTATTCGTGATTTCATTCTCGCCGCCAAAGGAAAACGAGATGTGCCTGCCTCAGGCCGAGATGCACTCCAGGTCGCACGCGTCATAGAAGCCGCCTATGAATCAAGCGAAACCGGTCAACGAATTGGTATTAATGTGTAATGATCGGTAAAAAAGTAATGTTGAATAGAAACAATATCCACCTGAGAAAAAGAAGTTAATCCTGGATCATCAATGCCCCTAGTGTTTCCTCTCGATATCTCGATATTAAACTAAGCCATCGATTTCAGTCTGGCACGACAGGAGCTGCGACAACCTAAGGGTAATTCCTTAGATTGGCCAATGAGTCATCTACAAATTCGGATTTCACGCCGTTTGATTGAGAGACGGCTTATACTCTATAAAAAACCAAGGTGATTGAAGGAAACATAACCGGATCATGAATTGCAACGCACCTTGGCCTAAAGAAGCCGGCGTATCAGGGTATGATGTTTTCAAAAGGGATTTCCATTCCACAGATACGGTGGGAGTGAGCCTTGGAGACTGAGCATCACACCGCCATTATCGTTGGTGCCGGTCCTGCGGGTCTTGCACTTTCGGTCGTGTTAGGAGGCTGGCACCCTTTTTTCAAAAGTAGCAAAATATTTTCCCAACGCTACCCACAGCTAGACCCAATTCTCAAGCGCCATAACGGATCCCTTTTATCCCTTAATCTACAAGATTGGGTAAAGAATGGAATTCAACCAGCCGATCTATTCCGCGCCCTACACCACCCAAGGCAAAAATTCGTTGAGATCGAACAGATCGCAATGGCCTTTGAGCAGAAGGCAAATATCGATTATCTCCTTCTCTCAAGAGAATCTGTTGGTGGACTCTGGAATAACGTCCCAAAAAATCTACTTACACTCTCTCCCGGTCAGTGGATGGAACTGGCCTTCTACCCACTGTACCAACATGCAATGGAGGCAGGGATCGAAATAGATGCAAACGCTCTTATCATCAAACATCGGTTGCTGGACTATTACCATAGTATCCCCTCACGCTTCGGGCAGGAAGAGCGAATTCGAACCAGTACGAATGTAGAACAAATAAGACCGCATAGTGAAGGTTTCCTCGTTAAAAGCCGCGACACTTTCACCGGTGAAGTCAAACACTATACCTGCAAATATCTTATCCTGGCAACAGGGCAACGTGCCTCTTTGCGTCAACTCGGTATTCCTGGTGAGGAACTTGATTGGGTAACGCCTAATTACGATAAACCAGAGGATTTCATGGGCGAACGTATCATCATCGTGGGTGGAGGCCGATCGGCAGATTGGGCTGCCACCGAACTGCACGATGCGGGCAAGCAAATCACCTACGTTATGCGTCAGGATTCAAGCGTCCATTGGAGGTTGATTAACGAAAGCCGTTGGCATCTTCCCTACTACGCTCGAATCGCTGATATTTTAGAAGCCCATTCACCCAAAATGGAAACGCTCTATAACACTTCCATTAAGGAAATTAGACCTGATGGAACGGTTTTGCTGGAGCAAACGGGAGATGATCGTATAATAGAGACTGACCATGTTATTACAGAAATCGGTGGCGTTGCTGACTACTCGATTCTCGATGGTTTCCCACCCCTTCAACTGGTCGAAAAGCATGACGCCTACCGCTTCCAAATGCACCAAGCTAAGATCCATCCCCACAACTATGAATCGTTAGAAATCCCCAACCTTTACCTAGGCGGTTACCTTGCAGCAGGAATCGGCCTCGTAGTAATCGCCATGCATGGAACTACCTATGCTATCGCTGCCGATATTTTGCAACGAGAAGGGAAGGTTTAACTTAAATATAATATGGATAAAAAAAACTGAACACCAATAACTTGAACCTTCAAATCTAATGATTGTCCAAAAAATCCGAGATTCCCAAAATCGTTTTCTCACGACGGGTTCCATTCGCAATACTGAGTATCCATTGCGCAACTAAAGAAGTTAGATTAATAGCTTCTGGGTCCTATCCAGAAATATCCCAACAATGAAAATCAAGTCAATAGAAGCATTTGAAGTCGATCTTTCAAGAGGCCGAATAGACAGTACAGGGGAAAAGAAACAGACTGGATCCTACAAAATGAAGGATCGAGAACCGGCGAGCCCCATGGAATCTTATCCAGCCTACCATGGGAAACGTTCCTCATGGGGACCGAAATGGCAATCTATGGCATGTATTGCCACAGCAGAAGATGGAACATTTGGAATTGGGTTATCAAACAATTCCGGTCCCGTAGTACGGATCGTTAATGATCATTTTGCCTCCCACATTGTGGGCGGAGACTGCATGGCAACAGAAAAAGCGTTCGACATGCTCTGTCGTCTCGCTACCCCCTACGGGGCCTACGGACTAAGCAGCTTTGCAATCAGTGCGGTTGATCTGGCTTTATGGGATCTAAAGGGCAAACTTCTCGAACGTCCCGTTTATGAACTTCTAGGTGGCCCGCAGAAGGAGTCAATCCCGTGTTATGCAACGGGATTTGATCTTGAATGGTATATTGAGCTCGGCTTTCGCGCTGTAAAACTTCCTATGCCGTTTGGACCCATGGATGGTCTAGACGGTCTAAAAAAGACGGAGGAATTGGTTGCAATAGCACGTCAACGCATTGGAGACAAAATCGAGTTAATGCTCGATTGCTGGATGGCTTTGGACGTGGAATATACTGTACGGCTGGCAGAGATCCTTAAACCATATCGCTTGAAATGGATTGAGGACTTTCTTCTACCTGAAGATATGGAGGGTTTCGCTCGTGTGCGAGAACGCATACCTTGGCAGACTCTTGCAACTGGCGAGCATTGGTACCTGCCCCAGACTTTTTACACTGCAATGCGTCGAGGACTGGTTGATGTTTTTCAGCCGGATCTTCTCTGGTCAGGGGGAATTTCAGCGTGTGTACACATATGTCATATGGCCCGCTCAGCAGGTGTTTCGGTGATCCCTCATGGAGGCATGAATTGGCCATATGGGCAACACTTAGCATACGCCATGCCCGCAGTTCCCTTGGGAGAGCGATCAGGTGGAGTTTCCTCTCCGGGGGTAAAACTCGAAAATGTTGTGGCCATACCGGGAACCGCAGTCGTAAGAGGCGGTAATTTAATCCCTAGCGATGCCCCAGGGTTTGGGATCGAAGTGAATAAAAAGTGGTTAGATGCGATCTCGATTTAATAAAGATTAAACGCCTCTAAACAGAAAACAAGACGTTAGATTCCTTCCAAGAAATCCGCTGGGTTTTTATTTTAAAAGTTAACCTTCGACCCAGTGCCGAAACAATCTTTTGGTGGCTTTCGGTAGATCATCATAGACATTACGCGGCACCAAGGGCTGGTCGTTTTCCATCGCCCCTGGTTCCTCCACCATCATTTCTCGTTCTTCCGATCCCGGTGCCAACACCCGTGTATTTAACCACCAAGGAGCATAGCGGATGACAACAGATGCCCGTGACTCGTCCGAATAATTCGACGCTGTAGAATGCCAAATTCGACTATCCAACACAAGGACACTTCCAGCCTCACCTACAGCATGCATCTCCGTAGGATAAGGGGCCTCAGGATCGACACCAATGTTATCTGTGGGATTGCTCGGCCAACGGTGGCTTCCTGGAACGATCAGAGTGCCTCCGTTGTCCTTCGTGAATGGAGAGAGCATCCACAAGGTCGTCAGATGCATAATCACGTCCGGATAGGGTGCAGAAATATGGCCAGCGTTGTTTTGATTAAAAGGCCAATCAGCATGCCATCTTCCACGGGGATTACCGGGATGATTGATAGTGGCAGTAATAAAAGAGACCTTCAGATATCGTCCTAACAAAGCTTCCAGAAGAACCATCAACTTCGGATCGGAAAGATAAGGGGAAAGCGACTGATCGTAGCGAATAAATCCAGGCACCTGTCCGATTCCTAATTTCGCAGCTTTGGCTCGCCCATGCTCAGCAGCGGATTGACAGACCTGATTCCGAATCGCATCTATCCTACCAGCTGGAATAACTCTAGGAACCACACTCCACCCATCGCGATGGATTCGATCTATGTGTTCCTGAATATTCATTGTTTCTTCATGACTGCTTTCAAATTCAAAAGCCTGAAGCGGTTTCATAAGTAGTTGTAAAGTGGCCTATTCATCTTCCACGATCTAGATTAGATGGGCAGCAACTAAAACCAAAATACTCTAAACTAAGACAGTTTAATTTTACCATAAAAATTTGGCGAAAAACAAAAATCAAGGGGAATTAATACTGCGCTAACAGCCCATCGCCACTACATGCCAGATGGAACTTTAACTTAGCCTGCAACTATTTAAATCAGCTCATCATGGAGTAGCTGAATTGTTTTTGAATGATAACAAAATTAGTTTGAAAGTGTTCAGTAACTATCAAATTTTTGAGCAATAGGTCTTTTTGACGAATTCCATCTGTATGACTTTAAATAATTCCAGATCATCTCTAAATCGGCCCGAATCCTTCATTACTATTGCCCACCGTGGAGGTCTTGTCCCCGAATATCCTGAAAACACTATGATGGCCTTCCGTAAGACCATTGAGACTGGGGCTGAAGTAATCGAAATTGACCTCCGGTCAACCAAAGATGCAGAAATCGTCGTTCTCCACGACTCAACCCTTAACCGAACAACCAGCGGCTCAGGTCCAATTACAGGAAAAACCCTGGCTGAAGTCAAAGATTTGGATGCAGGTGGAGGCGAGCAGGTACCCACACTCCAAGAAGTATTGGAGTTGATTGCAGGAACTGACATACAACTCCTACTTGATTTAAAGATCACCTCGCACCGAGAAGTCTGCAGGATCGTAAAACAAATAGAAAATCAGAGGTTAACCCTGAACGTTATTCTAGCTACCAGATCGATAGACGAACTTGAAACCATTAAAAACTTAAACCCTAACCTTCGTACCTTGGGATTCATTCCTAACCAGAAAAGCATTAAGATCTTTGCTGAAAAGGGAATCGACATCATAAGATTATTCCCAGATTGGATTCATAAGGATTCCACTCTGATTAATAGTACCCACACACTGGGTCGACCCGTCTGGGCAATGTCGCTAACGGAAACCAAAGAAGCACTTGAAAAGTTGCTGCGTTACGGCGTTAACGGCGTCTTCACCGACTATCCGAAAATGGTTTCTGGATTGCGGCAAGAATTAAGGCAGAGTAGCCAAAATACTTTGGCATGATTTCGGTAAAATTATCCCTATTGAGGCTTTCGAACATACCAGGATGGTATTGGCAAATCCTCACAGAGGCAAACCGACTCCTTCTTCCTCGAAAAGAACTCGTCAACCGCCTTCTTCGCTCCGGGCCAATTCGGTGAGCCGTAATCGTCAAAGACAAAGACGCCTCCCGGCACGAGAGTATGGTAGAGAAGCTCGAGGCATTGTCCGTATGACACATATAAGTCACAGTCAAGATGGATGAAACAAAACTGTTCATTTGAGAACCGTTGAAGGGTTTCCGAAAAAAACCCCTTCACAATTTGCCCATTGACATTAAAGGATTCGGAAAATCGCTCTAATCGAGCAGGCGTATCCTGACATAAACGATATTTTCGTCGAACTCGGCTCAGAATCCAATGAGTTCCTAGGTCAATCCTCCCCACCTTCTTCTTTGGAAAGCCTTCAAAACTGTCACACGCATAGATCCTCTTACCAGGGGAGGTTTCAGCCACAGCCCGACAGATCATTTGAAATGAATTACCTCGGTACACCCCGCATTCGATTACATCTCCCGGAAGATGGAGAGTCGATTCTAGCAAACTAATCATCGAGTCTTTTCGGCCTGCTTGGAGTAGAATCTCCCAATACGAAGATCGCCCGTATTCCGATTGGAGTAATCGGTCTACCCTTCGATCATTCTCCAACTTTCTTTTATCGTGTCTCCTCACAGATAGTTAAATTTCGCTGATTTTGTTATGGGGTGGATAATGTAATTCTCCCTAGTATTCTAAAGACGCAAGTTAATAAACATCACATTTTAATTAACTATCCGAACATGCTTTATTACGAGATATTCTGAATAACGTTACGGCAATTCTTTTTGGTTTTCAGTTCTCTAAACTCGACTCACAACATATCCGACATCAAGATGCCTGGAGGATGAAAAAATCGAATCTGTTCGATGTAGACTACAGAAGATTAGTCTCACGGGCCGACGTAATCTACCACAGCCCTGCAGAGGTATCCATCGAAGGAACCCCTATTGGCAACGGCTGCATGGGAACAACGGTTTGGACTACGCCAAGATCCATCCGATTCCAAATTAACCGTAACGATCTCTTTTCTTCAGACAGAAATCATGCTGGATCCCACGGATGTCCGGTTGACTATAGAGGTCCATGTTCCCGCCTTGAAGTTGATTTCGGTGAATCGATTTTCAATAAAGCAAAATCCTTTTGCCAACGCCTTTCCATCTACGACGCCAATTGCACAATCGAAGGTGACGATGTTCGTGTCCAATGCTTCGTTTCCTCGGAACGGGACGTCTTAGTCCTAGAAGTCGAAGATCAGCGGTCAATACCCAAGGATATTACGGTCACAATATCGATGTGGCGGCCACCGAAAGTGATAACACCGCTTTATCTTTGGCCTTCAAACACTTGGGTGTCCGAAGAAATTGATACAGGAACTCACACTGCACGGTACCAATTCAGCGAATTGGAAGACATAATCCTCGTAGAACAAAATTTTCATGAGACTCGGAAGTTTCGTAATGAAGAGTACAACGGGGGATCTTCAGTTGCCCTCCACGTAGGAGGAGGTGAAACCCGAATCGAAAACCCTGAAAAAGCAACCTGGCAATCGGATGATTTGCAATGGGATGAGAAACCGCTTCATGCCAAATTCCAACGTAAAAGAATTACTGAGGGTATACCTCAGGCCCGCTCCATAGTAGCAGCCTCAGGCCAGGGGAAAAGGACGATCCTTGTTTCAACCACAGCCTCAAACAGAAAGGAAGACGCTCTCAGTAAACGTTGCCTGTTAGAGCTTCATAACACAAAGATACGTTCCTATAACTCCCTTCGTGTTGAGCATACTAGGTGGTGGCATAATTTTTGGTCCCGTACATTTGTCCATATCACAAGCCAAGATGGCTTAGCTGATTTCATGGAACGAATTCGGGTATTACATCTCTACTACTCAGCATCTTCATCCCGCGGCGATGTGCCTGTTCCTCAGGGAGCCGGTTTGATTTTTCAAACTGAGGGTGACATTCCACATCTCGGTACACAACTCTGGCATTGGATCGTCGAGTCGATGTACCGCCCTCTTTTTGCCGCCGACGCAATGGACATTACAGATCCATATTTTAATATGTATTTAAAGCAATTACCTCTCTGCGAAAAAGCAGCCCAACAGCGTTGGGGTGTCGCTGGGGGAGCATATTTTCCTGAGACTTCTCCAGTTGATGGACCTACCCACCTCCCCGATGAAAACAGCGAAGAGTTCCGGAATTACTTCCTCGGTCGTACCAGAAGCGACACTTTATCTCCTCCGACCTTAGCCCTTTGTCAGCACGATTCACACCTCCACAATATCTGCAAACACCATCGCGATAGTGAATCCCCTGGGGCAAATCCATATTGTTCTATTGGCCATATTGCTTCTACTGGGAGTAAGATTGCTCTCCAGGCCTGGTGGCGTTACCGTTGCACCGGGAACACCCACTGGCTTCGTGATAAGGGCTATCCTCTTCTTCGTGGGACAGTTGAATTCTATCGGCACCTGATAAAAAAAGGAACAGATGGACGGTACCATTTAGAAGGTACCAATGTTATGGAATCTTTCTTTCTCGTGAAAGACAGCCTCAAGGATTTAGCTGCAATACGCGGCACTTTTCCGCCCGCGATACGAGCTTCCATAATTCTTAACGAGGACGCAGATCTGCGTTCTGAATGGCAGGACATAATCGATAACCTAGCACCATTCCCAATGGGCCACGAGACGGAATCGAAAGCACTGACTTGGGGAACACTGAATGAAAACGTCTGGGCAGCTGGGCACTTTGACGGAGTTAATATCAACAGCCGCCATTACCCATATGAAGACATATGGGCCCATCCGATTGAGACCTTTGAAGCATGGACTATGGAGAACAACGATCCGGACAAAGATAGGATTGTACAACTTCTCATCGACTTATGCCCCAATCACCTGAAGATTATGTCTGGGAGACATTGGCTTCCATCTCTAGTCCGTACGCCGATTGCCTTTGCCATGGCGGGACGTGGAGAGGATTTACCCGCGATTCTTGCAGCTAATTTTTACGTTTACAGGCCGCACCTCGCTAACGGACTCAGTACATTTGAACAGGGTATACAGTCAATGGGCCTTGAGCATTCTGGCTTGATTACAATGACCCTTCAGATTGGCCTAATGCAAAGTATCTCACCGACACCAGGGGAACCTGAGATTATTAATGTCTTTCCTGCATGGCCACGAGAATGGGACGCTTCCTTCAGCTTACTCGCAAGGGGGGGATTCCTAGTTACGTCATCAATCCGTGGAGGCGTGATTGAATTCATTCAGATTGAGTCCCGTTTCGGCGAGACTTGCCGACTACGCAACCCATGGAATAAACCGTGTCGAGTGTCAGAGGGTAAAAACCTGGGAGGGGAAAACCCAACAGACAATCTCGAAGGAGAAATTCTCCTTTTTGAGACCAAGGAAGGTGAACTTTATGAGGTATCACCAATTAACGAACCAACACCTAAAACGAGAACCATTTCTCCCGAAAAAACTAATCACCCATATCATTACTCTTTCAAGCTTCCAAGTGGTGTATCCGTTGGGGGCAAAATTGGCCGAGGGAAAGATGAGCCTTCCAAGGGCCTTGGGGCGTATGTTACAGGAAATCGTAGATTTCGAATCGAACAGGAAATCGTCACCGAAATTGCTGATTCGTTCAACATAGACAGATATGAGCATTCAAATAACTCGCAAAGATAAAACCTAAAATGAAAAAATATCGCGCCTCCGTTATCGGACTCGGCTGGATGGGAATGCTATACGATTTGGCTCCGCGCTCAAAAAAGCGCTTTCATATAGATGATGTCAATCGCCCGACCCCTACTCTCGATATCCACCGACACACTCATCACCGCATTCGTCCCAATAGAGAAGGAAATCCAACCTCATATTGCGATGCCCTCCACAATTGCCCTAAAGTAGAGCTCATAAGCGCCGCCGATAGGGATCCAAAACGACTCAAGATTTTTACCCAACGATATGGAATAGACGCTACTTACACTAATGCCGAGCAAATGCTAAAGGAGCTCAAGCCGGAAATCGTCGCGGTGGCAACAAACACTAAGCATCGAGCAGATTTGACGTGTTTGGCAGTCGAATGCGGAGCTAAAGCCATCATGACCGAGAAGCCCATGGCCCACACTCTAGAGGAAGTCGACCGAATGGTTAATACCTGCTCAGAAGCCTGCGTTCCGCTGAGTTGTGGCTCCATCAGCACTACCCACGCCTCCTTCGAAATAGCAAAGAGACTTCTTAGTAACGGTCATATTGGAAAATTGTTGTCCATCGAAACTGGCAACGTTTTTGCACAACACCAGAACTGGTCATACTTCCTAGATAAATTGCCCGAATGGGTGGTTGGAATCGGCGATGAACATCGCCGGGAGAGCGGTAGCAATGAATTCGTTGGCCAAGGATTTGCTTGGAGCAATGATTTTGCAGTTCATTTCCGAAAAGGTTCTAGCGGCGTCAGGATTACAGGCGATACAGGTGAATTGGTATTTGATTTTGAAAATGGTTGGAGGTTGTGGAAAGATGTCCAGACGGATAACAACACTCAAGGGAGAGCGCAACTTCCTTGGCCGAAGCCGAACTTCAATGTTCCCTACGGCGCTGTTTATTGCCTCGACGATCTACTTCGGTGTTTAGCCGGGGAACTCGACGAACCTAAAAATTCTGGGCGCCGTGTCGGAATCGCAATCGAAGTAGAACTCGCACTTAAGGAATCTTCTACTCAAGGCGGAACTCGCATAGATCTTCCCCTTCAAAACCGAGACCTGGGGCTGCACTATGATTGGTTCAGATGATCTTATATTGTACCCGGATACTTGAAACTCGACGATGGAATGCATTCGTCGAGCTCGATCTGGAATTCCATGCCGTTCTAAAGACCACGCCGTATTTACTTTGGTATGGGAACTCGTGCTCAACAAGAAGAGACATTGGGTTTCTTTATTGCATACTTCTGCTACCCTCCATTAACGAGACCGGAATCTCGTAATCCTTAATCAAAGTCCACCTCAAGTAATGAACCAAATATCCGATCGCCCAAAATTAATGTTCTATCACGATGGCCGACATCCGTTAATCTACATGTATGAGCCACCAATTCAAAAGGAGGAATATGAAGCTTCAGTCGACGAATTGGCTGGAACCAATATCGACGCAATTATGTTCTGCCTCGGGGACGGTCGTACAGTCCTACACGAAACCAAGGTAGGCGAGCTATGGGGCCACAATGTAGAAGGATGGCCGCATCCAATCTTTCGTCGTGCCCACCAGAATGCTAAACATCTAATAGAAACCGGCTGTGATCCCCTTCGCATTGTTTCCAACCGAGCCCATCAAAAGGGGCTTGCATTTTATCCAACGCTACTTGTGCAACAAGAGCGAGGCCCTCGCGAATCCGATGTCCGCTGTTCTGACTTTAGGTTTGATAACACTCACCTGGAAATTGGTGCCAAACCTGGAATAGAAAAAGAATCCACAGCTTTTACTTGTTTGGATTTTATGCACGAAGATGTACGGCGAGAACGTCTCTCCCTAATTCAAGAAACGTTGTCTAACTACGATGTTGACGGTTTCGAACTCCAAATGAATTACACACCATACTATTTTCATCCGAATGAGATAGAAACAGGACGTCCTATACTAACTCATTGGATCGCAGAAGTACACGAAGCGGTTAAATCCAGCGGAACAAACCGAGAACTCGTAATTCGCATTCCAGCAAGTATTGAGGGCTGTTACAGTGTCGGAATGGACGTCGAAGCCTGGATTAAAGCTGAGATCGTAGAAGCACTCGTCGGCCAAACCTTCTCGGGCCCCGAACTAGTCAATTCAAATGCTGATTACAGCAATCTCGTGCAAATTGCGCAAGGATCCAGTTGCCGCATCATCGGAGCTATCCAGTCCCATGTTGACTCCGATCGACTCGGAGAGGGACCCATCTCGATAACACGGGCCTGTGCCTCTAATTACTGGGCCCAGGGTATAGACGGACTCTACCTGGCACACTGGTTCGGTCTCTGGCCATACAAAGCTGAATTTTACGAAAAATTGCGCGAATTACCCCACCCTGACATCATGGCACCAAGGGATAA
Organism: uncultured Opitutales bacterium; assembly: GCA_964542645.1. Classification (GTDB taxonomy): domain Bacteria; phylum Verrucomicrobiota; class Verrucomicrobiia; order Opitutales; family UBA2987; genus Moanibacter. The sequence continues at coordinate 27,468 of CAZIUG010000008.1, forward strand.
ATTCTATTATGTACCTACCACAACTGGAAGATATCCAGAGCCCAAAACCGAACCCGGTATAGGAATAGAACTACCCGTAGAATTGGTAGTTGGAGAACCGAGTACCGTGAATGTTAACATAAGCGATGATCTAAAAAGGTGGGACAAAGTCGGACGCGTGCACGAAGTTATCTTCCGTATACGTCTCAATAATTGCACTGAGCTTGATCGCGTGGATTTTCTTCTCAATGGAGTTGAGCTTCCAAATTCCTCCCTACGCAAGATTAATGAGATGTATAGAATGAGCCGACCACGTTACCGTGCTGGTTCAGCCTACTGGTTTGTCTATAGACTCGAAAATAACCATTGGCCAAAGATGGGGGGGAACCAATTGCAAATCATCCTGCGCGAACGCGACCCAGAACTCACCGTTCCCTTAATCGCACGCGATGTAGAATTGGAAACTCGATATCTGATGGGGAAAAACTACCACCGCTCGTTTGTCGACGATGAACTGGGCCCCTTCGAAATGATAGGCTCGTGATAGCATTATCGAGCTTATCTATTCAACAGCACTCCATTTGGCACATATAACAACTTTTCCCTTTTAATTAGCCTAATCCGTTAAATCTTTTCGTCATATATTTTTGTCATAATAAATTGCAGCTTCGATTTCCTTTCAGGAACCTTCGTTCGACTATAACTTATACTGAAAGCAAATTCTTATTTATGAACTCGCTTTTAAAGAGAGTTCTTCCAGGCTCAAAAGCATGGCCACAGGTGTAATTGAACCACTCAAGGAATTAACAACCAAACCCCTACCCCATCGTATTCTGGGCAAGACAGGGGAATCAGTCCCGATGCTAGGTTTAGGAACTGGGCCTGGCGGTATCGGAATGGCAGACAGTAAAGCAACCTCACTTTACAATCGCGCCATCGATTTAGGCGTTACCTATATCGACACCGCTCCGAGTTACGGCAACGCCCATCATCAACTGAGTAAAATCATGCGATGCCGACGCAACGAGGTGTTCCTCGCCACCAAGACACAAGTTGATACAAAAGAAGAGGCACTTAAAATTCTTGAAACGAGTCTTAGGGACCTACAGACCGACCACGCAGATCTAGTTTACGTCCATCACATGGGAGAACGTAATGTTGAGAAATTACTTGGCCCTGAAGGGGCACTTGAAGGTTTGCGTGAAGCACAAAAACGAGGTTGGACGCGCTTTATCGGTATCACGGCGCACAACCAGCCATGGAAGGTAGAAGAGATTCTGAAGAAAGCTCAAATCGATGTCATTATGGTAGCACTAAATCCAGGCGACTTGCACACCTACAACTTCCAAGGAAAGGTCCTTGATCTTGCACACGAACAAAACGTTGCCGTTGCCGCAATGAAGGTCTACGGGGGTGCCGATGAAATGGAATATCGACTCTCTAAAGGAGAGGATGGACGCATATCGGCGATGGAAGCGGCGGGAAATTCAGAGTACGAACTCGCCCTGAGATATGCCCTGAGTTTGACCGGAATAACTACTGCTGTAATCGGAATGTATAGGGAAACAGAACTGTTGCAAAATATCGAATGGGTTCGTCGTTACCAACCGCTCTCTAAAGTAGAACGAGACCATTTGATATCCGCGGGACGCATTCTTTCGGATAAGTGGAGCACTCACTTCGGACCGGTGAAGTAAATAGTAAATCTCACGGCAAGTAATATCTGTGACCATAAGGCTCAAGAACCAGCATCTTGTCTAGGGGATAACCTTCCAGACGCTTTTGTAACGTCTTAATTTCTTCGACTAGGGCATGATTGATTACACCCAGTTTCTTTTAACATGCTATTCATGTTTCCCAGCACAAGGAACAGGAACAAATGATTCAGCCGACATAAACAAACCATTCCTCACAAAACCAAAATTTCGACATGCGTAATCCCCATCCCATCCGTCTTGGAATCATTGGTGCCGGGTTTACTGGTCGCCAAGCAGCCCTCGCCGCCTCTCAACTACCCTCTCGAATTAATTCAGTAGCAATGGCAGATCTCAATACAGATCGCCTTCAACCTGTAATTGACGAATTCTCAATTCCGAAGGCTTATCACGACTATCGAGAGCTTCTCGAAGATAAAACAATCGAAGCCGTCTATCTCGGTGTACCACCTAATATACGGCTAAAAATGGTAATTGACAGCCTTTCGGCCGGCAAGCACGTGATGGTTCAAAAACCGCATGCTATTAGAGCACCAGAAATCCTCAAGATGGAAGCCGCAGCCCAACGTGCCAAAAAGGTAATTCAATTCTCTTATTACCTGAGGCACTATCCACAAAACCGTTCCGTTCGAGCGGCAATAAAATCAGGTAAGATTGGTCGGCCGTATCATGGCCGTTACTTCAGTAAAAATGCCCGCCCGGTTAATTCAAACGCTGATGCTGACCGCTGGCTTCTGATTTACGGCATGAAAGGAGGCGTACTAGCGCAACATATGTCTCACGACCTCAATCTTATCTGGTGGTGGATGGGTTCCCCGGCCCCAGAATGGGCGTTCGCCACCAAACATAATATTCACCCAACTTATAATGGGCCGGAAGGCCCATCGGAAGATTACTTTAGTGGCATTCTTGGTTTCGCCGAGGGAGCAACCATTCAGATCGACGTAACAAACTCTTCCCACTCCGACTCGCCCCGAATCTGTGAATTGCACGGTGAAGAAGGAGCAGTTGCAGGAAACGAACGTTGTGGTCTCATCAACCCAAATCCCGACGAAAAACCTAACCAAGCGATTTTTAGACTAACCGAAAACGGCTACGAACGTGAGGAGATTACTGAGGAATATGATATCCCTCACACTACCGCACCGGCTGGAGCTTCCCCCTTCTATTACGAGATTGAACATTTCGCAATGGCTATTGCTGGAGAAGTAATGCCAGAAGTAAATGCTGAGGAAGCCTATACCTTTATGCGGATACTTGATGCACTCTATGATAGTGCAAAATCAAATGAGAAAATCGTGATTAACTGACTCTAAAAGAAAAACCGCTTTCATGATTTGAAAAAGAGATTTATAAAGGCAACGTCTCTGCGTCGAAACGACAGTCACCTCAATGGCTAATATCTAAAATATCTGAAGATTGTTAAAAGTGGAGACGGAATTTGCATACTAGAATTTCAGCCCACTAAATTTGTTAATAGAGAATATCCCGTTATTCAGGACCAACTCGCGATAAATTTTGTTGTGGTGTAATTTGACGGCATATCATTGAAGTAATACTTCATAGGCCCAGATTGAAAACCTGGCTGAAACTGTTCTTTATCCGTTTGAAGCAAAGTATCGAGAGGCTTGAAGCGATGCCAAAGTAATTCAGCTTCCGATTTTGAAAATCGACTAGAAAATTCAGGCCCCCAGTTAAGAGTTGTGTAGTGGGGGTTCCGGACGCTGTTCAAAAGATCTTCTGAAATACTAGGATAGGGAGGATCTTTTCCGAGTCGTATTGAAAGAGCAGCTTTGGATAGGAACACAGTGGTTAGAAGCTTACCCTTTTCACCCCGTTTCGGATGAAGCCTTTCTAAGGCTTTGTTGTATGCGGCTCCGTTCGCGTCAATTACGGCCCGCAACGCTGATTCCGTATGCGCCTTCATATCGTCAGATTGCCGATTCCAATGGTCGAAGACATGTTTGGACTCGGAGTCGAGATGTTCGATAAATGAGAGATCAGGAAAACAATTATAAGCAGAAAAACCTCCATGAATAGTTCGACGAAGTTTTGAACTGTAATTGCTGCCCCAATGCAGGATCGGAGTAATGTAGACAACGCCGTCTCCTGGCTCGAGAAATGTCTGCACTCCTCCAGGCAAGGGTCGACGAGGATCATTCAAAAGACTTACATTCTCTTCTACTGTGTTTGTCCTTAAATGACTGCCGGGAACAACCCACAAAACACTATCATCATAGAGAGGAATGTTCCATTGAATGTAGCGTGGACCACCCTCAATAATATCGTCTATGTAGCCCTGCAGGGGAGCAGTATCGATAGGATGAATATCGCGATGCCACGGTGCCGGACCGTAGTCCCTTACGGGGCTACACATCATCATCATTTCAGTAACAGCCGCCCTAGGCTCTTTAAGGAGTTCAATACTGATTCCCCGGATCTTCTCTTCCAACCAAACATTAACAGCGGGGGCCTCTTCCGGACCAAGCTGACGACCTAATGGCGGCCGCTGCAAGAGTAAGCGCGGTTGGTGACTAGTTTCCCATTCCCCACCAGGAGGATCCCCATCTTTACGCTGTTCCTTCCAGATTTTCCTCTGCCGATCGACGAGCGATTCGTATGCCTTTTTGACGAATTCGAGTTTATTATACGGAATGACTCCCTTAACAATTAAGTAGCCCTCTTTGAGAAATTTATCGCGTTCGACAGACACCATTAGATCCCCTAGGACTCACCATCCAAAACCCGGTATATCTCCAACCGCCAAAACTGTCCGAAGGTTTGCCTCTGCTTCAAACACCTGTCAGAAGAAACGAGATTTCTCAGATCAGTCACAAATATTACGGCAATAATTTTACCATCAATTTACACAATGACAATACCGAATGGATCGAAAACAAATATCACACTAAAGAAGCATACATCAGTCAATGTCTAGGATGTAATAAACGATCCATAAATTCCTTATGAAGCCTAAAATTTATTTAATTGAAGCTCTTATGTACAACTCTTTAAAATCCAAATATATCGAGGTAGTATCTTCGGTTAAATTCTTTCAGGTCCAGAGTATCCATTTTCTTTCTCAGCAAGCGGGACCTATAACAAGTGAACATTGAAATCTAGATGTAACTGGGCAATCTAGAACACTTGAACTTCTATTCAGCAGTCAATTATCTACTACTTTTCAAACTGAATACAATCCCCTTGATTGTAATCGGGAACCCATCCTTCCTGGTTTAAATAAGATAAGCCTTCGAAGATTGCTTCAGCATCTCAAACAATGATGAAGAATTCATCATCCGATAATTCCAGGAAGCATCTCTGGTGGTGTAACTTACACCACATTGTCAACGATGGTTATGTCGCCAGTCTCTCCCTACTCCTCCCTTTTATCGCAGTTGATCTTGGGCTCGATTATACCGCATCCGGCCTGTTAAAGACCATTCACTACGGTGCGATCTGTGTAGCACAACTTCCGGCTGGATTCCTAGCCGAACGTCTTGGAGCAATCCTCCTACTTGGGTCAGGGACTGCCATCTTTGGCCTTGGTTATGCTGCTCTTCTCGTTGCATTCTCTTTTCCAATAGCATTGCTTGCCGTATTTGGAGCCGGTATCGGGGGAGGGGTGTACCATCCTGTCGGCACGGGTCTCATAGCTGACACCTTTACAGGAGAAAAATCGGGTAAGGCAATCGGAACATTAAACTTCTTTGGCGATATAGGAAAAGTTGTATTCCCAGCGGCAACCGGGATCATGATCGGATTCGTTGGATGGCGCGGCAGTTGTGGCCTTCTTGGCTGCGCCGGGGTAGCAGTAGGAATTATCTACCTCATCTCCTTTGGAAAAGATATAAAAATTCAGAAACTTCGAGGCAGAAAACAAGAAGATAAACCTGAAATTCCTCCCCAGGGAGGTTTGGGGCTCGGCCATCGCCTCCAGAAATGGGGTATTGCCCATCCTGGACAATTTGGTCTCTATGCTTTGATTGGTTCCCTGGACACCGGCATTAGATCAGCGGTTATGGCCTTCCTCGGATTCCTGTTGATTCGAGAGGGAATCACGGAAACAAACGTAGGCTGGTGTATATCACTAACCTTTTTGGGAGGGGCAATGGGCAAGCTTATTTGTGGCATGCCTATGCAAAAACTAGGGGCCGCACGTCTTATAATCCTGACAGAGACACTTATGATTCTGGGGTGTTTGGCTTTGCCTCATATTGGTAATAATCAGGCATTGTTCATTTTTCTACCCCTTTTTGGCTTTGTTCTTAACGGTACATCATCGGTGCTTTATATAGGACTAGTTCCGATTTTTACTCCAACACGACGCAGCCGTGGGTACGCTATGTATTACACGCTCAATTTTATTGCTTCAGCCTGTGCCCCCATCATTTTCGGACTTACTGGAGATAAATGGGGCCTAGATATCGCATTTTATACGGCCGGAGGGGCCATGTTGCTAATCCTCCCTCTGACGGCATTTTTAAGGAAAATCTAGGAAATCCAGCAAAACGGAAATGCAGGCTGCCTATTCGATTAATCCCGCTTCAATCCTGAAAATTCAGTCTTAGGTTCCCCTCTTTCTCGATCCCATTGCCATTTCTCAAGGTAGGGCTGGAGTGAATCGAATCCGAATATTCGTCTTCCCTCTTCTCCAGCCCGTTCTAGTACGTCAGACCTAACCATCCGGCAGAGCTCGTAGGGACCTTTCGACCAATTACGACGCCACGGAGCGATCATAGCATACCGGTTCTGTGAACTTCTATTCTCCGATGTTCCGTGCCAAATATTACAATGAAAGAGCAATACTGATCCTCGTTCTGCTTCAATGATGTGAGTCTTTTCAACAGCATCATCAGGAATGCCGAGAGATTCAATAAGGTGGCTTCCCGGCACCAGATGAGTGGCCCCATTCCTTTTAGTGAAATCACTGATACAAAAGATCGTATTGATACTCATAGCATGACTTGTAATTCGCTTATCGCGATCAATCGGCGCTTGTGACCTCAGCCGTAAATGACCGGTAACATCGCCATCAGCATGCAAACCAGAAATCCCACCCCCAGGTTCAATAACCGAACCATGAACCGCACAAAGAACGGCATCCTCTCCCAAAAAATGTCTCACAACTCGGAGCAATTCCGGAATCTGGTAGGACCGTTCAAAAATTTGAGCCTTATTGAAAACACACTCAAAATTACCTGGTTCTTTACTCTTTAAGAGTCGGCTTAATTCATGAGTAGCAGTATCACATTCCTCTGAAGTAAGCATGCCCGGTATCACAGTGTAACCATTCCGAAGGACGTTCTCAGTGTGAATCGTGAATTCGCTATCATTCATGTCAGACTATTTCCCAGCGACAAGCAACATTCCCGAAATATTTGGAGAATAAATCGATTGATCCAATCTACAACCCCGATCTAACCCGTTGTCTGATAAATAATTTACAACCTATGAAGAAATATTAGCAAGCTCTATAGAAAAGAACATCATAGGTTTTCTCAATAGTCTCTGTTCTTACTAAAGCGGTGGATGCTTCCACCCCCCCAATCTAGATTCTAGAAAAGCTGAAACCGCCAACACTAAATCTTCGCGCCACGGTAGCGCCGCAACCTGAAAACCAATAGGCAACCCCTCAGGAGAAGTTCCTGCTCTTACCACTGAAGCAGGCCAACCTGTCATATTGAATACCCGAGTATAGGTATATCCATCTCCCCTTGCGAAAATCTCTCCATGCCGTGCGGCAGGAAAAGCATTTACCGGACACAGAATAAAATCGTAATTCTCCATAAACCGAAGCATTCCACTGCGAAAGCAATCAATCCGTGTTAGTAAAGCTGTGTATTCGGGAAGAGAGATCGGAGCCCTCCCGAGAAAACGATCCTTCAACACAGGATGCACCTCCGTAGTACCACATTCCTTTAATATTTTCTCGATCCATACGCCACCATCGGCGAGAATAAGCTCGTGAAACAACTCGGACGCTTCAAGTGCTTCATCAGGCCAAGCTTCTTCAAAGTTGATCCCAACGTCTTCGAGTACACTGATACTATCTTGAATCAGCTTTATAGTTTCTGAAGTCGGTGACACAATTCCGTTGTCGATACAAAACACTCCGCGAAGTTTCCTAAGGTCTACCTGTCCAGGATCACCTAAAGGCATCGGAACCACACTGGGATCGTATCCGTCTACTCCTGAAATAATAGACAGAATAAGTTTTATGTCCTCAACCGACCGTGCAAGGGGGCCAATCTGGGTCAGAAGACTCAATACACCCAAGTCATAGGAGAGGACATGTCCAGTACTAGGAACACGGCCGGAGGTTGGCTTTAGCCCAGAGATACCACAGAAGTGTGCGGGTTGACGAATGCTACCTCCGGTATCACTACCCAAATCAAACGCGGAACCACAGGAAGCTACGATTGCAGCAGGACCAGCACTACTTCCACCGGAAGAACGGGATGTGTCATAAGGATTATTTGTTCGACCATACACCAGATTGTCGGTCTCAGCACTTAATGTGAGTTCGGGAGTATTGGTCTTCCCAAGAAGTATTGCTCCAGCCTTTCTTAAACGAGCCACCACCGAAGCGTCCCTACTCGGAACAAAGGATTCCCGTCCCTTGGTGCCAGCTGCCGTAATCAAATCGGCCGTATCGATCGAATCCTTGATCGTCATAGGGACACCATGCAAAGGCCCAGTTTCATCGCCACGGGCAAGTGTGATATCAGCGGCACGAGCATCAGCCAAAGCTCCCTCAGCTCGCAACTGGACCACGGCATTAAGAGCCGGGTTCACTTCTGAAATGCGATCAAGATGAACCTGAATCACCTCTACCACTGAAATCGACTTTTTCTTTATGGCAGCAGCCTGATCCACCGCTGACAAAGAAAGAATATCATTCATAGAAAACCCTTCCTCAAATTTTAAACTTACATTTGGCACTCTCAGAATGCCTTAATTTAAATCAAACCCGGGGAAATTTTTTTAACAGCGAAAAGAGCCAGGAATCCTTATCCTACTTGATATTGATAAAACCGATGGGATCAAAAGGAAGTGACAAGGTATCAAGGTTGGGGAATTACATGTTACTTGTGCAGCGCAATTTGATACAACCCGACGCTATAGAACTCATAAGAAGCAGCCTTATCTGGAAAATCCACGACATGTACCGTAAATCTCGAAGGCACCCCAGTATGACTCATGTGGTTCCTAAAGAATCCGCTGTAAGCATCAGCATAGGCCTGATATAGACGTTTCTGCTCGTTCAAGAACCCAGCCGGATCAAGTCGAGGATCCGGTGCTTTCGGCTGTGAAGCGAAAGCGTGTAATTCGACGAAGTCAATCTTGCCAATGGAGTCACAAATCTCGGCATCTTGCAACCACTTCTCCCAGGAACGGAAAACCAGTTCGACCTCTATCTCAGGCTCCATTGTAACAAGCTCCTGACGATTCAGAACACTCTTGGCTGAGTAGCCGCCTGTAAGGCCAGCAAAGTGAATTTTCAGGTCACCACCTCCAAGTTCCTCGGTTACAAGGTTAGAAAGAACCGGAGCGTCTCCGGTGTAGTAGTAGGTCAAACGGCCCCGTTTCTTAACTCTAAAAGACATTATGGACCGGAAGATCTACCTTTTTTAGGTTTCAGTCAACACTGACTGAGAACTTCCGTACCGCCAAAGGTTGCCCTCTTCCCCATTCGTTTCACCTTTCAATGCACAGTTAATAATTGGGCCTTTCCCGAAGAAACTCTGTAATCTAAAAACCTACGATCCTTACTGAAAACACCTCAATACAACGCAGCCAAAAGAGCCTGGACATAGCCAACAGCTTGTGCCCAAGCGATTTTACGGTGTTGATCGTCGTAGGCATAATCAGGCATATGATCGAGTTGGAGGCCGCCATCAAATCCCACTTCACGAAGGGTCTTCAGAACAGCGAACAGATCGATATCCCCGTCATCAATGGAAACCTCCTGGTAACCTCCGTGAGTAGGGATTTGTCCTCTTACATTTCGAATATGTGTGTGAAATATCTGACCCTTCCTCCCATACCTCCGGATATCGTCACAAATATTCACACCTGACTCATAGCGTGTGCCAACGCAATATAGAAGACCATTATGGGTACTTGGAACCTGATACATCAAGTCGGTCCAGCGCTGTGGGGATACGTAAGCATTGGATAGCGGAGGGTCGCCTGGATGGGTTATCAGTTTGACGTTGTTTTCTTCCGCCACGGGAACTAGCGCTCGCAAGAGCTCGAGAGATCGTTCCCAATGCTCTTCGATTGTAACCCTGGATTTCCAAGATTTTTCGGTCCTGCTAGCGTTCATTTTATCAACACTGAACCCGCCCATTTGGTAACCACAACGATGAGTGAACTTCACAGCTCCATAATGACCTGGATGATCAAAATGAAAGGGCGTAGAGAGAAAAGGAATTTCGAGCCGTCCCATAATTTCTATGGTCCTTTTCAAGTCCTCTATATCTTTTTCACCTCCGGGATTCCCCAGCATAAAATCTAGCGGATCGTCCTGCGGAGCAATTCGGTAAAGACCTAGACCAAATCCATTTATTCGCTCCTTAATTCTGCGCAACGCTTTCTCGTCAGGATAACCCTGTTCGATGAAGCCAGGAATACTCTCCGCATTATGAATATCGATCCCATCAGCCCCTATCTGAGCCACAAAGTGGAGGTACTCGTCGGATAAATCACACTGGCGGAGAAGGATTTTCATTTGGTGATGCTAAATTAATTCTTCTAACCAACTATACTCGGTAGGCAAAAATTTTAGCCTGAAACATTTTTAGGCGGACCGCAAGCATCTCTCCGACTTCTGATAGATCGCTCCTGTCTCCCCAAGTAACGACACTGTCTATAGAGTCACCTGTGAGACGGTCACTATCCGTGAATGTAAATCCGGCAACCGGGTCGACATCTGGATGAACTCGAGAAGGAATCTGGCGAAGTATCTCAACTTCAATCCACCCGCCTGGCTTACAGTGGTAATTTAATCTAAGTTCGGCAGCCGTGCGTTTTATTGTAGCAATGGTAAAACGGCCCTCGGCCTTGGATTCGATGCCGCAAAATCGAAAGGGCTTCCAACGCGCCCACCTCAACGAACATGAATTTACCCCATCTAAACGAGGCTCGTTGTGCAATTTATTGTGGGCACCGAATAGAGAACCCCATAATCCATCCGGGAGTTCAACGATTCCACTACCCCAAGAATACACCATAGACGGTCCATTAGATCCTGCCACACCAGCTGGAATAATGGCCCTACGCTCTGGTCGCTGCCAAATCACACCATCTCGACTAAAAGCAATCTGGCTATCCATATGATCTGTTATGTGGTGGTAAACCTGTACTAACATGCAGTGGAGATCATCAAGACCCGGATGGGAAAAATAGTCACCCCCATAAAAGGAAGTATCAGGAGGATCCTGCCCGTCAGGAAAAAGGACAAGCTTAGGAGCCGACCAGTTGAGGAAATCCCTAGTTTGGGTCAGGCCAATTGCTCGATGGAAAATCTCGCTCTCCCATTTGCCTTTACCCATTAGGTCGAACTGCTCCTGTGGAACCCCCTGTAGGCGACAATAACCGTAGAAGAAGCCAGAGGATTCATCATAACTGATAGAAAGACCACCATCCATCGGAAAGTTAGCGAGAATCCGATCACACCGTTTCCAGTGAATGCGATCCGGAGAGGTCCATCCAATCACTCTCCCTTTCAGAACTAATCTAGGTCCCTTAAATGATGGCCCAAGATACTCCTGATCTGCCCACCATTGCTCAATCAGCTCGTCGTCGACATCCTCCCCTTCATTTGCCACCTCCCAAGTCGCAGAATTTAGTAATGCACCCTCACACCCCATTCCCTTAAAGCGTTCATTTGGGGACGCAGTTGGATCCTCAAAAACGCATTTCAAAGCATCCCCACCCACTTCGGTTACCAGATTGTTTTCTGTACTACCGTTTTTCTCAACAATACCCAATGAAGGTCTCCTCCAATGAAACGCATCTTCACTTGAAGCGTAAGCAACTCGCCCACCCTCATAATAGAGTAGATGGTAACCTCCTTTAGATCTCCAAACTTTAATTGAATTTCCCAAATCATCAACCTGCCCATCGAATGCGAGCGGTTCAGACCCTTCGGCTTCTTCAATGGCAAGACGAACGTCGACGGGTGCGTCGTAGAGATTAAACTGCCTTTTCCGATCGACCGATCGGTGCCCTGGAAACACCTCCGTCCAATCAACCAGCGGACGCCATGAACCTCCATTGCTTCTAGGTCTAACCCAATCGCCGGGATAATATCCGCGGGATTTTTTCCATAAGTCACTCATACCTAGTAGACTGAATGTTTCGGTTAACTTGCCAATAGGAATCCCAGGTTATATCGTATTTTTTCACCTCTTAAAAATCCCTAAATTTGTCTAAAATTTGCTTTAGAAACAAGAAGATAGAATCTGCTATCCCGTCCTTGAACAGAAGTATTTATGGCATTCGATAATCTCAACTAACATCCATATGAAAATAACGCATCTGGAACTAGAAACGGTAACGGTAAACAATTATGAGACCTGGGTATTCGTACTTATTCATACAGATAGCAATATTACTGGGCTGGGAGAGCTGAATCCATCTGCGCCTCGCGCAGCATGCGTAGCAACACTGAAGCAGATGGGAGACAATCTCCGAGGCCGTGATCCTCGAATTATCAATACAATCATTTCAGATCTGAAAAAAGATACACTGGGACTCGTTGAAGTACGCTCTCTCAGCGCAATTGAACAATGTCTATGGGATATCCTTGCTCGGTCGTTGCAGGTTCCGCTCCATACACTCTTGGGTGGAAGCAATCACGATACTATCCGACTCTATGCTAACATCACCCGGGCCACCCATCGATTGACCCCAGAGGCCTTCGCTAAGAGCGCTAAGGGTGCAGTTGCAGATGGATTTAGCGCCGTTAAACTCGCCCCATTCGTAGGACCGGGTCCCATAGAAAAAACAGAACATCTGGAAGAATCCCTACAATGTGTGCGTTCCGTACGAGCTGCCGTAGGTCCCAATATTGACATCATGCTGGACTGTTACGGCCTCTTTACTCCACAAGCAGCTCTGGCAATAATCGAAGACTTGAGTGATGTGGGCCTCTACTGGTTTGAAGAACCTGTGGCGAATGATGATTGGGAGGGATATTTGAAAGTGAAAGAGCGTTGCGCAGTTCCTCTCGCTGGAGGTGAGCGTTACGAATTCCTCCAGGGATTCTGGCCAGCTTTCCAAAGGGAAATCTTTCATATCGCAATGCCCGATGTAGGAATCGTTGGAGGGATTGGGGAACTTCACAAAGTATCGATAATGGCCGAGAGCTGCGGCATTCGAGTGGCTCCTCACGGTCCCTTCGGGCCCGTAACACTAGCAGCCAGTGCTCAGGTCATGGCGGCACACACCGGCTTCTTAGTAATGGAATATCCATGGGGCCTGAACACATGGCGTTCCGAGTTGGTCGACCCTCCGGAACACATCACTAATTCGCATTACCACCTTTCCAATCAGCCTGGAATAGGCACAGTCTTAAATCCGAAACTACTAAAAGAACATCGGGCGAAATAGTGTGTTCTGAAACCCTTGAGATCACTTCTATAAAGCCTGAAAAGCATGAAACCAATCTTTTCTAGAGGAGGAAAGGAGTCAGATTAAGGATCCTAGATACAGCTACCTTCATCACCAATACTTGACTAATCATTTCACAAACCAGGACTTAATGTATTGAATGGAAATGGTCGAAACCAAAATAATATCAGGTTGGTATTCAGGTATTTAGAGATCCTCTACGTTGAATCTGTTGAATTCTAATTAGCCTGGCATGTTTGACTTTTCCATTTTATCGTTTAGAAGGAATTAATGGATCCCTTACGAGTGGCAGTGATCGGTGCCGGGCAGCATGCTCGATCCCATTTAGACATGATCCATCAAGAGCCTGAAATGATGCTAGCCGCAGTAGCTGAGATTAATCCCGATCGTCTCGAGGAGGCTCGGAAGGAATACGCTCCAGAACAAGTTTTTAGTAACTACAGCGAAATGCTCGACGTCTGCCAGCTCGATGTCGTCTACGTAGAAACAATGCCTGCTCATCTCACCGAGATAGTCCTAGACTGTCTAGAACGCGATCTTCATACCTCTATCGAAAAACCAGTGGGCATGTCTTCTCAGGAAGCTGAGCGAATGCTGGCTGCTTCTGAAAAAAGCAATGGGAAGACAATTGTCTCTGTCAATCGCCGCTACTATCCCGAAGTTCTTGCGGTCAAGAACCTCATCCTGGAACACGGTGGCGCCGTTCATGTATCAGCTACTTACAACAAGGGATTAAATCCCCTGTTTGCTCATGGATCCGACGATGCTATACCCAGTCCAATAATTTGCGATGCCATACATCATGTGGATCTAATCCGTTGGCTTGCTGGACCATCTCTCGAAGAACCAGCAGATTTCGACGAGGTCTTCGCATATTCCTGGAAGGGAAACCATCCGGGAAGTTATCACTATAATGCACTCATCCATTTCACAAATGAATGCAATGCCGTTATGATGAGCCACTACTCTGTCGGTTCCCGTATCCAACGGACCGAAGTTCATGCCGATTCCTTTTCGGCCTACCTGGATCTAACAAACAGTATCCGAAAAACCGAACTTTACGAATCCGGAAGCCCCCTTCAGATACAACTCGACCTGGATTCCGTAGGCGGCCGGGACTTCAACGAAACCCGCCACTTCGTAGAATGCATACGCAAGGATAAAGAACCATGGAGTGGGCTCAAAGACCTCGTTAAAACCATGCAGTTGTGCGAAGCAATCGATCAAGGAATGAAGGGCTTCGAATAGTCGAAAAAACTATTAACTCTACAGCTTCGATTCCCCTCCTCGGCTGCCTCTATTCAACCCAAGGTTAACATATAATCAGGTCCGTTAGATCTCATCTTGGCTTTAAAATGAGGTTTAACCGGTCGTCCTATAAAAGGTACCTCAACTGAGAATGCTCGTTGTCCCCCAAAGCATCATTGAAGCATATAATATCCTACGATCTATCGTAGATACTTTTCATCTGCCAAGCGTCCAGAGATATAATTCGCGATCCTTGACCCTGGGAAAGAACAGAAACACCAGTACTATCCTCACGTCCAGGGTAGACACGAACCGCAATGCACTGTTTATCATTAACAAAGACTTCAACGATACTTCGGTCCACAAACACGCGCAATTTAAGAAATTCATCTGGCTCCAAAAAAACAGGAGCTGTTTCAGGTGGTCTTGATCGAGCCTCGAGTAAAATTGAGGAGCAAGAGGAATCAATAGAGATCAAACTGTGAACTCCAACGCCATCTGCTGGGGTGCTCGAACCCATACCAGGAAGGACCGGTTTCAATCCTCGGTTACGGTAGAATGCTATACGGGTGTACTCCTGTTTGTCTGGCGCCCGAAGAACATCCAAAGCAACCATAGGTGAATCTTGGGTGTCAATTTCCACCTTGAGCTCAAAGGAACTACCAGCGATTTCGGAAAGGATCGTCTCTTGGTTGCTAGGGATCTCCCGGTCAACCAATTGAACATTATCGCCACGCAGTGACTCAATATCACCGGCGGGTGTGATCCTAAGTTCATTTTCATTTGTTAGATTTAGTCGCCTCGGAAGGCTCATTATCTGTTGGCCTGCCCAACATCCGAAAAAGAAAGAGGCGCGATGCTCATCGTTCCACCCCGTTGATGGGAGCGCCCAGTTCACGTTGAAAATAACGATGAGGCCTCCCTCCCCATCTGGTACTGCCGATGGAGCATGGACACCACCAGGCAAGGCAGCACCGAAATTGAAACGACCGTAGTCGGTGGCAATCAGCTTATCACGACCTTTATCGTAATCACCGATGATATAGCGCCCTCCGCGCATATGACTAAAGAAAAGCAACATGTGCTTGTTGCCAATAGGCCAGAAGTATGGACAAGCCCCATCATCACCGTTCTCAGAAAACAGATCATCTTCAACGAAAGGATGTAGGTATTCCCACCTTTTCAGGTCGGAGGACCGAAAAAGAAAGTTTGCTGGGCGCGCTCTTCCCCCAGGTCCAATTGGAAGGCGACCACCAGATAAGGAATAATAAAAACCATCCTTCTTCCATATACATGGATCATAAATACGATAACCTGCCCAAACTTCTGGGACAGGGATAATTTCGTCTAGTTTCTCCCAATTTAACAGTAGTGGATCACGGCTGATCGCTGTCATGTTTCCCCTGGGATGGCCGTAATAGTGAGCAAGGACCCGATCCTCCTCCACTAATGACGCACCCGACCAACAGCCATCCTCTGGATTGGGATAAAGGGCATGAGGCAGATCGCGCCAATGGATTAAATCATCGCTAACTACATGTCCCCAGTGAGGACGGGGATCCTCTGGCGGCATAGTCTGATAGAACATATGCCAGCGGTTTTGCCAAAAACAAAGTCCGTTAGGATCATTAAGGCGACCCTCGGGATTGCAGTAATGATAGCGCGGCCTAACAGGATCATTTGCATGCTTTTTTCGTGAAGCAAAAAAGCTTTGCAGCAGGGGGTTTGACCGCAGTTGTTCTTCCTGCTCCTCGAGCGTATCACCGAATTTGGACTGCGGGACTTCCGATATATAGTCTTTTGAATCAGTCACCGATTGAAAATCTCACCAAATATTCAGAATAGTCCACAATAAACCTGGAAAGACTCTCTTCTCCAGATTTATCAACAATCTGAATTGAAACCCTATTTGGAAAATTCAATGCGTCCCGCATCTCCCAAACAACGGAATACTTATGAACCCAATTCTATCCTAGTCCCAACCTAAACGGGAGATTTAAGTCAGAATATTCTAGGATTCATTAGTTTCCACTGAGAATCCTAGAAGACGCAGCCCAGGATTCTAAGCGTTGGATGTTGAACGAGGAAGAGAGGTTTCTTGGATTGGCAAATGAAGTAGCGCAGCGACGACACCCAATATTATGGCACCAATCCAGACAGAATTATAGGATCCAGTCTGGTCATAAATCCGCCCTCCGAGCCAAACGCCGAAAAAACTACCAATCTGGTGGGAAAGGAATACGATTCCATAAAGTGAAGAGAGATGCCCAGTTCCAAATATCTGGGCGACAATTCCGCTTGTTAACGGGACCGTAGCCAGCCAAAGAAATCCAATTACAGATGCGAAGATTAGGACTGTAACGCCGGTGACAGGGACGATCAAAAAGAAGCAAATAACAATGGCCCTCGATAGATACAGAAAGCTCAGAAGATATTTGGGGGGGTGACGGTCACCCAACCGTCCGAAAAGAAAACACCCGATCATATTAAAGAATCCAATTAATGATAGAGCCGTTGCCCCAATCATATCAGAAAGACCATAATCCGCAATAAATGAGGGCAAATGGGTAGCAATGAAGGCAACGTGAAAACCGCAAACGAGGAATCCACAATTGAGCAACAAATACCCTTGGTGTTTGAACGCTCTAGATAGAACTTTTGCAAAGCTCTCCTGATTCGCAACTCCTACAGAAACCGGATTCTTCCATGACTTAGAAGGTAATCCCAGGGCGAAAAGGGCAATAGTCCCAACTGCTAAAGAGGCATAAAGAAAAGTTATTTGCCAGTTAACTTCGCTTAGGAGCCACTGTAAACCCGGCACCACGATAAAGGTCCCAAATGAACCAGATGCAGTAACAATCCCAAATGCAGTTCCACGGCGTTCAGGTGGGACAACCTGGGCTACCGCTCCCAATACAACAACATAGGATGTTGCACTAAGAGCGAAACCAAGCAAACCTCCCAGCCCTGTATAGAGACTGGCTAAAGAAGGAAGAAGTGCAAGAATCGCAAACCCTATAGCGTATAGAATCGCTCCGACGCCAACAACCATTCGTGCTCCAATTCGATCCGCAAGTATCCCTGCCAATGGAATACCCAACAGGATATTTTGAATCGCCAATGCGAAACTGAAAGTTTCGCGGCTAGATGAAAGAGTGTCAGCTATGGGCTGGAGAAACAATCCCAAGGACTGTCGCACTCCCATTGCAATAGCCATAATCAAAGCACTAAACAGAATGGTCAAATGGGCCCTTGAAGACATGTGACTCTAAAGTACTCTGAAATTGAGAGATTACTACTAAGGAATCCTGAATCAAGTTTCCAAAGACTTTTATGTTACGACCGACTATTCAGTCTCAGGTTGTTTTTCACCCAAAATCCGCAAACAAATTCAGGGAGAATCATATATGGTAGTTAGTAAGACTGAATATGGGAATAATTTAAGAAGCAATCGGAAGATAGACTATATCAATCCTGATCTCCCATCGATATTCCCTTCATTTGCAAAACGATGCTTCCTTTATTAGTTTGATTGAAATTCTCAGTGAAAGCTTCTTGGTCAAAGAACTGGGTGGTATCGTAAAGGAAATCGTAACGACCGTTACGACCCAAACCTTGGGCCAAGGCCGTCCGGTTAATCTCCGTATGCCTCTTCATTCCTCCGTAAGTGGGCCACAAAACACCGTTTTGACAGTAGGAGACATCGATAAAATAGCGTGACTCGTCCTCTCCGCCGGATTTGGGTCGACGGGCGTGCCAAAGGGCCGAATGAACAATGACGGCACTACCAGGAGATAAGTCGTCAAAGCATAAGGATCCGGGAAGGTCCTCAGTGCCAAAAGACATCATTGCATCCCTAGCCACAATACGATCCTGAGAGCACGGCAGGACCAATAAATCACCAACTTCGCCATTAAGACCATTGAGGTAATAAAAAACATGAACCATCAAATGAGATCGATTCGTTTGGGGCAACTGCTCGTAGTCTTGATGCCAATACACGCCTTGGGTTCCGGCGTCTTGGCGTACTGCGTGAATGTGATGCATGGCGAAATTTCGCCCCATCAATGTCTGGAGAATATCTATCAAAGCTGGATGAGAAGTAAGTAACCCGAGCTCAGGATAGCCAACCAGCAAGCGTTCGCTCTTATTTTTTCGGTCTAGCATAAGCTGGTCAAGGTCTGTTCGCAAACGAGCGTTGAACTCTGTTTTTAAAAAGGAGGGAATGACCAAATAGCCCTCGCGGTGAAAGAAACCTTCATCCTCTCTACTTATGGGTCTTGAATTTCGATTCATCGTTACTTTCCCTCCCTTTATCAAGGCCTTTTTAACGCGATTCTCTGGATACAACTGAGCCCGGTCTAAAAGATGAATGACCTAGGGTATATCAAAATCAAGGGTTAGTTATCCCAAAGGACCATACTTTTGAATTCCCTATATCTTCTTTAAGATGCAGAATGATACTCCGGTCAGTGGAACGAGAGCACACACCAGTCTCGTATATTCCGAACACTGGATCTGGATCCATTAAATTATTCTTAGTCGACAACAGGGAAATTTACGGTCTGACCGCGTTCTACAGAACGGAAAACAGCCTCAGTGAATTCCATGTACTTAACACCCTGATAAAAGGTCGATTCGGCATGCTCTCCTGTCTTGATAGAATTGATAAAGTCCGCTTCAACCGTCCACTTCCGAGCCTCTTTCCTAGGAACAGGAAGTTCTTTAAGCTCTTTTCCCGTTCCTTTGGCACCAAGTATACGTTGGTCATCGAGGTTGACAGCAGTTTCGTAAACCAAGGTGCCCGCACTTCCATAAATCTCGATACGTTCACTCGGTGAATGGTGAGCTGCACCCGAGAACATGTAGACGGCAGTAGCCCCACTTTCCATGACAGCAAGAATGTTGACCGTATCTGGACGATCTACATCTCCCATTTTCTCTCGGCCGACCGGACGTTGTTTCGTGAATGTAACGGCTTGGGCAGTCAGAGAGGAAGTGTTTCCACACCACCGATTGACAAACTCATAGAGCATACCGACGCTCATAGCATTTAGACCAGACAATTGCCCTATTTGTCTCCAATGCAGTGGAGTTCTTGGATTGAGTAAGGCCGGAGCCATGGACCGAATAACGATATTCGTGATATCACCAACATAACCATCAGCTATCAGGCGACGCATGTAGTAGTCGCCTTTCATAGCATGCGGCGGTTGACAAATTTGAGTAGCGAGCCCGGTTTCCTCTGACTTAGAGTACATCTCACGGGCTTCTCTAAGATTCATCGCCATCCGTGCCTGAACCCAAGTGTGTTTACCAGCATCGAGTGACTCTAAGACATACTCACAGTGCTTGTAAGGCCAAGTCCCGATCATCACTGCGTCAATGTCATCCCGTGCAATTAGGGCATAAGGATCCGTCATAAGATCTGGATCGAGTCCGAATTCCCTCGAAATTTTCCGACCACTCGCAATTGATCGGTTGCAGATTGCAACAACTTCAGCGCCTTTAACCTTGGCCAGGCCAGGAAAGTGACGGGTACGGAAAATTCCGCCAGCTCCTATGACACCAACTCTAATCTTATCTTTTGACATAGCCTATCCTTGAATAAAATTTAATTTCCCTGTACTGAATTCCGACTCTTCTTAGTAGACGAGGTTATTCACAGTCTCATTTAGGGCATCAAGTTAATCTTTGCCACCCACCCGGAACTAGCATCGCAGTACATAAAACCCTCTCCGTATAGAGACAATCCATGAGGTTGCGGATATGGCTCCGGTACCTCAATGCAATCAAGCTCTTCACCTGAATCCAGATCTAACTTCACAATCACCCGATCCCCGGTGAAAGTCACCCAAATCCCATCTTCCATGCGAACGACACCATGTGCCCTTTCGCGAGGAAGCTGGTAGACTCTCTCAACCGTCCAGTCCGGCAAAAGGACCTTGCTCATCTCCTTACGTCCCGGATGTGTTACCCAAACGACATCCTGCTCCAGATGATCGTATTCAAAACCATGGACCCCACCGCCACCAGGAACCAAATAGCGATTCACCGTGCTTCCATTCTCCGGATCAATCTTGAAAATTTCAGATGTTCCACTTTTGGGATCCGTCTCACGAACCGGCCGCCATCTTGACCCATCCCCGTTCGCCGCAAGCCAAAGGGCGCCACCTCCAAATGCCATCCCACTGGTATTAGACGATTCAGAAGGAATATCCCGAATAAACTTCGTATTCCCGTAGTCTGGATCAACACTCTCAATCTCCATTAAAGCAACCCGGCCTGTAATCTGATCCACAATCCATACCCCTTCATCCACCACCTGCAATCCATTGGGTAACGAATATGGCGCTCGAAATAATCTTTCAATGTTTACCTGCATATATCCTTTCTTTCTAGCACTGCTGTAGACGATTGAGGGATCAAATCAAAAATCAGTCAAGACGCGATGAATCGATCAGACAAAGAACTTCCTTGATTTTCGACCATCAACAAGGACTAAAAGCTTACGTCTCGCGAAATAAGACTTCATAAATCGATCTAGACACTGAGAGGTCGGTTGATCTCAATCGTACACACCCTCTCCTGTCTTATGGGCCTCAATATAGTCCCAATCAAGCTCAACTCCTAATCCAGGGCCTTCAGGCACTTCGACACAACCTTTCTCATCGACCGAATCGAGCTCATCAAGCCAGCGCCGCTCGCAGAAGATTGGCGGTTTTGTGTTTGAAATCTTCGGATGTACAAGCCCGAGCTCATAATAGTTGGCGTTACGTAGGGTCGACATAATATGCCGATGTGCTAAAGAGCCACCGTGCAACTCCACGTCTAACCCATGAGCTTCGGCCAGTGATGCAAGCTTCATTACACCCGTTATCCCTCCGTCGGCATTGGCGTTGGCGCGTACAAAATCGGTAGCTCCTGTATATATAGTGTCTGCCTTCGCCTCTAGTCCTCGGACATGCTCTCCCATTAACATAGGAGTCTTGATTAGTTCTCGGAGTTTTGCGTGTGCGAAACGTGAGAATCCCCCACCTCTAAAAGGATCCTCATACCACATGTAATGAGCCTCATCAACAGCACGCCCCACTTTAAGAACATCCTCAAAGGTCTGAAAAGCCCCTGCGGGATCCAGTAAAAGGTCCATTTTTTCTCCTACGGCTTCCCGTATAGCCAATACCGCATCAATTTCCCGGTCAATAGGACCGTTGACCCAACCATGAATTTTAAAAGCGGGGTATCCATACTCGTCTTTACAGTACTTGGCAAATTGGCCAAAATCTCCTGGAGTTGTGAGGCCTCCATTCTCATCACCATGATAGGTTGAGGCATATGCGGGGAGTTTTTTGCGCCAACCTCCTCCGAGGAGCTCGTAGACGGGAGCACCGTATAACTTTCCAGCAAAATCCCAAAGAGCAATATCGACTGCTCCTGGTGGCGTACCGTCCGACGTTCTATTAGCACGTTTGAGATCATGCCAAATAATCTCACGGTCTAACGGATTCCGTCCTAGCAAATAGTGCGCACTCCTTTCATCAATCCCTCCAAGGGTCTGGCCACTAACACCAGCACTGGTTTCAATGGTTAGAATACTCCCTTTTTGGGGCAAGGTTGCACCCGCCTTGTAAACGAGATCAAATCCATATCGTGACTCTAGGCTCAGATTTTCCGTTTCATGGCTAAACTGAGTAACTGAGATTCGTGTAATCTTAATGTCCTTGGACATGAAATTCCTTTCGCTAATATTTCACAATGATAACCCCTACTCATTAAAACCCCATGATTAAGAATTTCTCGAGAAAAAATCCACCGAAATTAACCCATAGGATCAAAATTAAGCAATTTAGGCTATGTCTGATTATGAATATTCTTCCACCCAAACTGTAAACCAATCTTACAGTACCACTCGAAAAGAATATTTTGACGTCTAATAGTAAGCTGTTCCCAAACCCAATCATCTCCTTTCTTGCATTCACAATAGAGCTATATTAATGTGTTTATTTACAGACTAAGTCTTGGGTAATGCAGCTAACTACGAACCATCACTAGAAACTTCCTTTAGAACCATGAATTCCGAACCACTCTCGAGAAATCGCCACCATCCTCTTGAGGGTATCGAGAGACAGAATATTAAAATTACCGATCTGAAAGTCACCCTCCTCTCTGTCGAATATCCACCTGAGGAACAACTTTTGGTTGGCAAAGGGATTTGGTGGAAGTCGGATTCCATTATAGTCGAAATATTCACTGACCATGGGATCGTTGGTATTGGTGGTTCTAGCCGCTATAGCGGTCAGGGTTGCTGCATCCCGGTCAAAACATTTCTCGAGGCAATAGTAAAACCGGCATTAGTCGGGAAAAACCCATTTGATGTCCACAAGCTCGCCTGGGGAGGAGGAAGTGGTGTGGGCCGATCTGCCTGGGCTGGAGCCGAGGCCGCGATGTTCGATATTGTTGGCAAAGTAAGCGGTCGTCCGGTTTATGACTTGCTCGCTGTTGATGCAGAGCCAAACACCCACCTACGAGTATATGCCAGCGCCGGAGTCAAATACGCTTGGTACGACCGTCCCGAGCAGCTGATCGAAGAAGCGGCCGCGATTAAAGAGCAAGGGTTTACTGCTTACAAATTCCGACCTGGAACCTATTGGGATTACAGCGGTATAACAGTGGACAAGTTCATTCCCTACCTCGTTAAAGTCCGAGAATCAGTTGGTCCCAAATTTGATCTCGCACTAGAACTAAGGCCCTGGTCCCTTGAAGAAGCCCTCCAACTTGCTCCAGTTTTGGAAGACTTAAATTTCACCTGGTTTGAAGAACCCATGGTGCGTAATAGAAAAGACTCATTCGAACAGCACCTTCGCCTTCAGGAAGCTCTGCCTACAGTTATGATCTCGGGTGGAGAAGGATTGATCAATCCGCATGAGTTGAAAGAGTGGTTCGACCGCGGTGCCTACGACATGCTTCAACCAGATGCCGGCCGGATCGGACTAATGGAAGCCTGGCGGGTCATTCGTATGGCCGCCCTTGAAGGGAAACCGTTTTGCCCCCATAATTGGGGTGATGGGAGCTGCACCTTGGCTAACGCTGCTCTTGTCGCCGCTAGTCCTAATGCGCTCATGCTTGAACGCTTCGAAACCTTTGATCCACTTCGAACAGAAATCTTCAAGGAACCCCTAGATGTCGTGGATGGCTATATGGATTTGCCTAATAAACCTGGATTTGGAGTCGATCTCGCGGAAAATCTGGAAGAGAAATTCCCCTATCTACCAGGTGGCTACAGCGATCGGCCAAATACCATAATATGCGGGTAACAGTTTGTACTGTATAGCTTCCGTGAATAAACTTTATATTAAGCACAGGATCTTAATAAGTAAAACTAACCGGATTAATCAGGCATGCGGTCCCAAACCATCCTATGATTTTGTTCTCTCCTGGGGTCAGGCGAACGTTTATAGAGCATAGGCTGCGGCCGACATTAATCTTTCAATTCGTCAAATTTTCTTGAACAATAGATAGTGCACTCGTGTGACGATGAGCCTCTAAGATGCGCCAGAAGCTAACTAGTAAAGAGTGGGAAACCTTCGAGACACAAGGATTCGTTCGTCTGGGCAAGGTCGTAGACAATGATGAACTAGACAAGCTGCGAGTGCGCATAAATGAAATCATGATGGGAACAGCCCAGGTTCCTTATGATCTCATGATGATGCAGCTTGATTCAAAAACTGGTGGATATAAGGATATGCCGAAGCAAACACTTGGCCATAAAGGAGCTACACTGGCTTATCGGAAAATACAAGGGCTTGAATTTGATCCCCTTTTTCTCAACTACCTTCAAAAGCCGCTTTTTCTGAATATTTGCGAACGAGCCTATGGCAAAGGAATTCCTTTCTCGATTTTCCGAGCCATGTTCATGAACAAACCCGCTGGGAAGGGAACTGTGCTACCTTGGCACCAGGATAACTTCCCCGGAGTTGACAAGCCTCCCTTTATCACTGTTTGGATGGCCTTAGATGATTCAAAAGTAGAGAACGGATGCGTTAAAGTCCTCCCTGGCTCACATCACCAATTCGAGATAAATGATCCTACTGTCTTTCTTAACCAAGAACAGATTAATGAAGTCCTCCCCCGCTATTCTGATGAAATGCTGGAATGCAAAGCTGGAGAAGGGTTTCTTTTGCACAATTTCCTGTTACACAGCTCCGAGGTTAACTCAACAACTGAGCCTCGTCGTGCTTTCAGTGTCTGCTATATGAATGGTCGCTCCACCAGCATAAAAGATCATACGGGTTTTCCGATAGCTTTTGGTGAAGGCGCTCTAGTACCGAAGTCTATTGGGTAGAATAGTGGGATTAAAGATTGAGATAGGGTTTATCTACAGGGGTAGTGCTATTTTTTCATTATAGTGTAGGAGACAAACCGGGTTTCTCGGCAAGAATTCACCTATCGGCAATGAAAGCTAAGCCATGAAATCCTATTTCAAGCCATTGTTGATTTCCTGTACCTTTACGTTTATGACAGAGATGCAAGCTGACAAAGAAAACTATACACCCATCGAGTTGATCGTCAAATCGGAGGCCGAATGGCAGCAAGAACTGAATCATGAAGAATACCAGGTCCTTCGCAAAGAAGGCACTGAAAGGGCTGGCACCAGTGAACTTCTCAACGAGAAACGGTCAGGAATCTACACCTGTACAGGATGCAACCTCCCCTTGTTCTCATCTGTAACGAAATTCGAAAGTGGAACCGGATGGCCAAGCTACCACGCGCCGATCGACTCCAGACATGTTGGAATGAAGGTAGACAAAAAGCTCTGGACAACACGAACGGAAGTGCATTGTTCACGATGCGGAGGACACTTGGGTCACGTTTTTAAGGATGGCCCCGCTCCTACAGGTCTACGTTATTGTATCAACGGAGTTGCTCTTGATTTCGTCCCCATGGGAGAAGAAAATATCGGTCAAAGCGAACCCGATATCACCCACAAAGACATCCTAGATTGATCTGCTCTACCCGAACATTCTCAACTTGCTTCGTATTCTCTATGTACCGATCTTCTCTACTACTTGCTTCTGTCTTTATTCTCTTTTCAACCATCACGCAGGGGGAAAATCGTACTGCGCTATTTGCCGGCGGCTGTTTCTGGTGCATGGAATCCCCCTTCGACAAGTTAGCCGGGGTCATAGAGACGACTTCAGGTTACGCTGGAGGCAGTTTAGAGTATCCAACCTACAAGGAGGTTTCAACAGGGGAAACAACACATTTAGAAGTCGTTCAGGTGACATACGATCCTGAGAAGTCTAGTTTCAAAAAGCTGCTAGAAGTTTTTTGGGTAAACATCGATCCCTCAGACTCGCTTGGCCAATTCTGCGACAGGGGAAGCTCCTATCTGACTGCAATATTTTACGGTTCCAAAAACGAGGAAAAACTAGCACAATATTCCAAAAATTATGTGGCTAGAATAATAAAACAACCGATCGCTACAAAGCTTGTTAAACTGACTAAATTCTGGCCAGCGGAAACCTACCATCAAGACTATTACAAAAAGAACCCGAAGCGGTACAGATTCTACCGGAAAAAATGCGGTCGAGACAGACGGCTAAAAGAACTCTGGGCTAGTAAACCATTGGTACTAGACATCTAGTCTTTGGAGGGATCGAAACGCAACGTCGTTCCCCAGCGAGTTACAACTTCAATAATTACCGATTGATTAAAATATTTCCGTCTATGAGATCGCTGTATCAAAGTGCGTTTTCATAGTTTGATCTCCGCACCCCTTTGGAAACACGTCATCTCACTAGGTAAGCGTATCTCGTTGACTATTTAAGGGCGTAATTCCATTTAGATGAGTTAATCCCATTCGCCAATCTCTGGTTAAAATCTAAGGAAATAAACAACATGCAAGCAATCGTCTTATCCGGCCAAAATCATCGATTCAACGAAAGCGCCCAGGTGATTCAAGACTTCCTGAATCAAAACGCTGAAATCAAGGCTGAATTGATCGAGGACAAGAATATCCTCCTAGATCTAAACCGATACGATGTCTGTGTATTTGGAACAGGGTTCACTGATCTGACTCACGAACAAGAACGCGGACTGTTCGACTATGTTGCAGGTGGTGGTGGGCTTGTTGGTGTACATGGAGCTGCCTGGCAGATCCCTTCCCGCGCTGTCCCCTTGTTGGGTGGACATGCTAATTGGCATCCACCTGGTCTTACTTTCGAGGTCGAGATCGAGGACCACGAACATGAGATTACTTCTGGAATCCAGAGTTTCGAGGTTGACGACGAGATTTATATGTCCGCTTGGGATCCCTCGATTCATATATTGGCATCAGCAATATGGGAGGATAACCCCGCCCAGCCTATGGCCTGGACCCAAAAATACGGTGAGGGACGAGTGTTCTATACAACCCTTGGACATGGACCAGACACCTTTAAGCGGGAAATGATGCAACAAATGGTGACAAACAGTGTAGTATGGGCTGCTGGCTAGTGGTTTAATTACTATTTGTTCGAATTATAGCACCGCTGTCCGAATCTTCTCAAAATAGGAACGATCCCAATCGGCGCCCCATCCTGGGCCTTCAGGCGGAGCAATTCTCCCATTAACGGGAACAGGTGGATTTAACAATCCTATCTCCTTCCCTGCCTCATCTCGCGATCCGCACGGAAAATACTCGTAGTAGGTCGTATTCCCAATGGCACACATCATGTGTGAGTGTACCAACCCAAATAGGCCTCCTGGCCCGTTTAGTTCGACAGTGGTATTGTGCAATTCAGCCATATGAGCAAGCTTCACAAGAGAGGTAACCCCATGTCGCGCATTAGCGCGAATCCGGTCTGTAGCACCTTTGATTAACCAAGTCGCACTCAATTTTAAATCATGCATCATCGATTCCAATGCCATGACAGATATATCAAGAGCTGCACAAAGCCGTTGTAAGGGAATCATATCTCGGTCCGGGAGGGGTTCCTCAAACCAAAGAAACCCAAGTTGCTCCAGAGCTCTTCCAACTTGCACGGCTTCTTCGAATGTATAGGTACAGACGGCGGCGTCGTGCAATAGCTCAACATTAGGGCCTATCGCTTCACGCACTGCTTCAGACCAAGCAACATTCTCACGCCCACGACCAGAAAAGTGGTCCTTCAATGCAGAAAAGCCCATATCTAGGGCTTTATGTGCGTCTTCAATTGCAGCCTTCTTGTCTTTACCACCGTAATTGTAGTAAGCGGGCGCCTCGGATCGTGCTCTACCCAGCATTCGGCAAACCGACATGCCCGAGACCTTTCCAGCAATATCCCAAAGACAATTGTCAAATGCACCGAACCATCCTGGCTGAATAAATATAAAGCGTGTCGCGTAACTCAATTTTGAGTTCAGCCTTTCGCGATCGAGAGGATCCTCTCCGACCGCAAGATGACGAAGATGATCAAGATCGCTCTGCAACATCTTGCGATAACGTGCATCACCCACCGTGCACATCCCCTCAACACCGTCATCAGTCGTAACATGCATCACATGTATAACACCTTGAGCTTGTGTACTTTCCACACGAGACCAATAGCGCCAGGATCCTTCCTCCATATTGACCAGGTTAAAACGACCTGTTTCGCCCAATTTTTCAAAAACGGATAGAGTGATGGATTTGATCTTCATATTACGTTCACCTAAAAAGAAAGGGTTATAGATTTGCTTAAGGGCATTTGAACAATCAGGTAGATGAAACAGAATTTTTGATTTAAAATAATACCACCTAACCGGTTAATTTGATGTTTAAAAGGATCAAGTCAATGTCACCAGGGTTAAAACAAAGAGACGCTAAACATGGTTCCCCAAAACACTAACGAGAAAATCACCTTAATGAAATCTACAAAATGGCGATTGTATTACAATTCTAGATGGTCGAATTCTTTTCAATCCAGAGGAGCAATCTGTAGGTCAAATTTTCGATCTATCTTCA
Source organism: uncultured Opitutales bacterium (assembly GCA_964542645.1). Lineage (GTDB taxonomy): Bacteria > Verrucomicrobiota > Verrucomicrobiia > Opitutales > UBA2987 > Moanibacter. The sequence goes on from CAZIUG010000008.1 coordinate 56,016, forward strand.
ATCTAACACACAACCCAATCTAGAAAATTACTCCACCGAGGATTCAGCACACCGAATAAGGCTGGACATTCTTAATCTACGCTACACGATCTTGCGCATATGCGTATCATTGTGGTGGGCTGCGAGTACTCTGGCGTCAGCACCCTGATTGACGGGATCTTTCAGTGGGGCAAGGAACGTGGAATCAATCATCATCTGGACGACCATTTCACAATCCCTGACGGAATGCATCTCGCGCCTGCTGAGCAACAAGCAATGCTCGATATGCTACCAGCCATTAAAGAGCGCTACCAGCGCTTCCAAATTGCCTATCACGTTTTACTTCTACATAAATACGACCATATCCTGCTTGGGGGTTTCCATATCGAGGAGAAAGTTTATGGCCCCAAGTATTACTATCCAGGAATCAATATCGAAATTCGGGAATATGAGCCAAAATTCCCTGATGATGTAGTTCTAGTTCACCTGTATGCGACTCCCGAAGTCATTCGATTACGTATGGATGCAGCTCCCCATCCCCACCAGCTCGTTCCTTCCAAAGACGTGGAAGAGGTTCTCGATAAATTCGATGCTGAAGTCCGATCTTCGTGGATTCAACGCCGATTCTCTATCGACACCTCCACTCTGACACCAGATTCGCTTGTAGAGGCGTTCCTGAAGGGATCGGTTCCATTCCTCAATACTGAAGATGGGAATAATAGGTTACTTCTTGGATAGACGGGATATTCTACAGGGCCACTTAAATTAGTTTTGAAAAACAAGACAATATAACAACGGCAAATGAGCTATTTAACAGACGGCCAGGTTAAACACTTTAACGAAAACGGCTATGTCGTAGTAGAGAACTGTATCGATGGGGAATCGCTCGATGCCATGATCGATGAGTATAGCGGAGTCCTGGATACTGTCATTAATAAACTCTATGAACAAGGGACCCTAAAGGATCGTTTCGAGGATCTGGACTTCGGAGATCGATTCATAGAGCTTGTGAAAGCTACAGGCAGTGCCCATTCACAACACTTTGATTTTTCTCTGCCCTTTCAAAACGTGGAACCCAATACTCCATTTTGGTTCGGCCCGGCTTTGCTGAACCTACTTACCCACAATGGCCTATTAGATTCAGTTGAGTCTCTCATCGGCCCTGAGATCTATTCTAATCCCGTGCAGCACGTGAGAATCAAGCCTCCCGAATCTATTATGCCTAAAGATGAATTGGGCAACCCTAGCCAAAGGGGTGCAACTCAATGGCATCAGGACAGTGGAGTCGTGGTCTCCGAAGCTAGTGAAACAGAAATGCTTACTGTATGGTTTTCACTTCAAGATACTGACCTAGAGCAAGGACCCCTCAAGGTTGTTCCTGGTAGCCATAAAAGGAAACTACTTACACACTGTCCAAATTACACTGGAAACGGTCCTGAATCTTCGGGAAAAACTCAAATTCCAGAGAAGCTCTTTGAAGCTGATAAGATGAAGCCACTAACCGTTAAACGTGGAGATGCCATATTAATGAACCGCTACACCGTTCATGGATCACTCTCCAACGTTAGCAACCGTATCCGCTGGAGCTTGGACCTTCGCTACAACCCCATTGGGCAGACCACCGGTCGTGAAGCTTTTCCCGGATTCATCGCGCGGAGCCGGCAGCACCCAGAGCGTGAGTTTCGTGATGCAACTAAGTGGAAGGAAAACTGGCTTGATACCCGTGAACGAATGTCCAAAATCAACCAAGGTGGACAAAAGGACATCAAGTTCGGACGATGGCAAGAAGAGGGACACCTTGATTGCGCCTAGCCAGACTTGAGGTTTCGAAAAAGAATTACATTTGTGATATTCGACCGAATCCGTTGACGGCTATCTTCTTGGCCCTCTACCGAACAGTTGAATATTGTATCCTCCAGAGGAATCCTCATTCTATTATAAGCCATTATTTTAATGGCCAATCTTCGCTGATTCGAGGGATTACGCGGATTATCAATCAGATCTATATTCCCACCTTCAAGCGGGCAAAAGAGATCTGATCGTCTAGGATAGTCAACGCAGCCCAACTTTTAAGCTCTCTTCGTTTCGGATCGAGGTCTCTAATAGCTTCGCGAAAGAAGGTAAGTTGCTGGTCATTATCCGGGCCCATTGTAAGAAGTTTATTGTTGAATCCCGTCTTTTCTTCCACGCTCTTCCGAACCAAACAGTTGCTCAGACTATTCAAAAGAGCATCTTCGCTGTCGCTCGTCTCCACGGCCTGAGAGAATTCGCTCGAATCTAGACCTAGAAACTCCAAGATACTTTTATCGAAACCTGAGTCCTCGCCAACCCAATAGTCGCCAAGACTACATCCGTGAAGGGCTCGATATTTGTCGACCATTCGGGCTAAGCCAGCAACTCCTCCTAGCGTCTCATCATAGACACTTCTAGGTGGGTGCCTAGAGAGATCTGTGAGACCAAAACACCTTTCATCATCTAAGTCCATTAAGTCAAAAAAAGTCTCGATGTCGGCTCGATCGGGATGGAGTTCTGTCCGCCGTATCTTGAGTTGGGCAAATGCCGTTCCATACCGCCCGAAATTTACCTCATGGGCGTTGAATGTACTGATTTCTTGAGGATTCTTATTACAGTTTCCTCCCAACCATTCACTCAACTCGCAGTCATTGGGATGGGTATAAGCAGCCTCACGAAAATGATCTGCATCGATCCCAGTGAAATCTAAAATCCTCTTATCAAGACCCGAGTTTTCACCAAACTGGTATTCACCTAGCTTACCTCCCATAGAAGCCCGCGCCTTGTCCGCCATCCGTGCTACACCCACAACAGCAAACACGTCTCTAACATATGGACTGCGAGGAGGGACTTGGGTCAGATCCCTGTCTCTGAAACAACCCCAATCATCCAGTTCAATGGAGGCAAATACCGTCTTAATATCGTTGCGACCAGGAGCAAACCTTGCCAGCCGTTCCTTCAGCAGTCGCACGTGCAGCTCATCCTGAGGCTCTCTCGTAATTGCTTCTTGATTAAATTGTAAAATTGCTTCCTTTTTTCCGGCTATCTTGCTTATTACCCACTGGGATAGCTCATCATCGGTCTTATCTCCTGCAGCAATTGCGAATTCCTTTGAATCTATACCGATTAAGCCGAGAACTTCGCGATCTAATCCTGATTCGTCTCCATATTTAAAGTCACCAAGCTTCTCATTATTATTTGCTCGAGCCTTATCTGTCATACGAGCTAGTCCTGCGATACCAGCAACGATGGTGTTTGAGGGTCGCCGAGGCGGTTGTTTAGTTAGATCCATTGGGATATCCTTTAATATATGCTTCAGCTTACAAAGACTAGTTTCTTAGATTTTAATATTGGCTGAGAAGGAATCCCACCAGCTCTAACCTCTCCAGAAAATACCAATACTCATCAATACCCTATACTCCTCATGTATCCGTACATAGACTCACTTTCTTGAGCCATGGAAATAGGATCATCTCTACCTGGATTAGGGATTCCAGGCACGCCCGTGACCCAACGATCATAATTGATTTCCTGAAGGACAGAAAGAATAGCTGGAAAGTCACAAGCATTGCCCTCTCCAACGGGGCACCAGGCACGTTTGTCTTTTCCGTCGTCGGAATGCATTGGGCCCTTCCAATCCTGGAGATGGACGTAGTTCAATTGATCCTTAAACTCCCGGATTGAATCGACAGGATCAAAGTCCCAATAAGCCGCATGCGAAACGTCGATACACAACTTGGCCTTGTTCGAATAGCTCATGTAGGTTCGCCATTCCTCCAACGAGTCAACAATGTGGCCGGAATGAATGTGATAGCTTAATTCCAACTTGTATTGCTCGGCATACTCAGCCCAATCCTCAGCTCCTTCAGCTGCGGCTTTTAAGTCATCTCTCGTCACTATTCGTTCCGGTCTTGGGCCCGTCATAAACATGAAACAGTCGACTTCAATCTCAGCTGCAAAATCAATCCGGCGTCTATTGACTTCAATATTCTCCTGGCCCCGATCGGTCGGTGGACCATCGGCTACAAGAATCTTGAGAGGCATCCCAGTATTATTGCAGATTCGTCGGATCCTACCCGGTGTCCCCAACCAATTCAGAGGTAACCGACACTCCCATCCATCCCAACCAGCTTTCTTGAGCGCCTCCAACGCTGGCTCTAATTCCGGATTTATCCATCGCAATGCACAATAGCCCAATCGATATGCCATAAGTCGTATTTGGTTTATGTTACGTTCGCTACCTCTGCGGGGAGTTTAACTCCAAGCACATCCGCCGTTTCTATAATATCACTCCAGACCTTTTCCGGCAAATCAATCCCTTCTTTTATCCGGCGCTCTTTCGTTTCTTCCTCAATCTCACCGGGAGCATAGATCTTTTTGAATCCCGGGAGAGGGCGGGCTGAGCAGACCCAATCTCTAAGCCCTTCCACCTCGTCCTTATACGTATTGAGATCAGTGAAGGCCTCTATGTCTATGGCTAGAACCATGACCCCTCCGCCTCCACCGTCTCCTTTCGTGCAGCCAGCGTGACTTAACGGTCCCACTAGCATTTCAACCATCATAGCCAATCCGAAACCCTTGTGACCAAATTGAAGCCCTCCAAGAGGAAGCACCCCATTGGCTTCTGCGTCCCGATATTTGTGAGAATCCGTGACATGATTTCCTGATTGGTCAACCACCCATCCGTCCGGAAGCGGCTCATCCCTAACAATTTTCTGCTCTATTTTCCCACCCGCAACTACAGTCATGGTCATATCAAGCATAAAGGGGGCCCCGTTCCTTCTAGGAGCAGCAAAAGAAATAGGTTCTGGTCTCAACCGACGGTCAGCGCTACCGAACGGTACCATAAATAATCCACCTCCATTGAGCCAAACCATCCCAAGCATTCCCTTCTCCGCAATTCGCGGAGGATAGTCACCTAAACGCCCAATATGTGATATGTTTCGGAGACCGATAAATCCGAAAGTGGCCTTACGTGCCTTTTCAACCGCTAAATCAACAGCCTTCGTACATGCGACAATTCCATTCGCACCGTGTCCATCGATAATCTGCAAGGTCGCATTTTCTCGTAACACCTCGCGATCTTCCCACAGCCGGTAATTCTCTTTCATAGCTCGAGCGTAACCCGGCAAAAACCATGTTCCATGGGAATCATGTCCTGCTAGATGGTTGTTAACTACGTGATCTGCAACTATGAGAGCGTCTTCATTTGGGACTCCAGTAGCACAGCAGATAGCACGACTGATTTTACGTAATAAGTCTTCCTGAACTAGAGGCATAGCAAATTCCTTTCTACAGTATCATTAAGAACTAAGCGACACGCCTCGGAATCACATTGAGGCTCCCCGCCTACAAGAGGTATTTTGAGAAGGCCAGCAATAGCCGACGGTGAGACACGAGAGTCGCATTCACCGACCGATACTCGTAACTCGTTTAATCTTCCACAAGGAAATTCCACTTAAGAATCTTAAATTTTGATGTACACCTGCTCATTCGGATTTCAGTTAGAAACGATATTAGGCAGGAAGAAATATTAAGGCAGGAGTACACCTTGACCGAATGTCGCATCAATTCCAAATCGAATATCCGAGAATCATACCTAATAATCAACCAGACAATTAGCCCTCGATCATTTGATTTTTTTGTTCTTATGTTTCTCCAGCAGTCTAGATTCCGGGCAGCGGAATAAATTTCATTCCCTCAGTCCTACATCTCTCCTCTACCGTACCAAAGGTTCTAGCTTCATTTCCTCTGTTGCCGAATCAAACCATGAAATGACCTCTGCATGTAGAGGTATCCCGATTTTCTTTCGTTTCTCCGCTTCCTCATATTCGATAAGACCAGGATAATAGACTCGGTCGTAACCCTCGGCAGGAGGGGTCTCACGCAGATAGCGAAGAAACCGATCCATATCGCTTTTGAATCGAGAAACATCGGTAAAAGCATCAATTGAATAAGCAGCAACACAATGGCTCATATGCCCCATACCATAGGGACCGAAAGCACCATTTGAAAGTAAACCCGCGAGGATCTGAGATACCGCCGCTAAACCGTATCCCTTGTGGGACCCGAGTTCGGGTGTAGCACCGAGAGGCAACAAATTGAATTCATCGGGAAGCGGTCCCTCCTCCATAACCGGGATTCCGTTAGTATCCGTGATAAATCCAATCGGCACGTCCTTTTGCATCCGCTTTAAAAGACCTAATTTATTAAATGCCGAACGGGTAGCAGATATATCCACTATAAGCGGAGGCTCTTTTTCGGCGGGAACGGCCCAAGCGTGAGGGTTAGGCGACAATCGAGGTTCTGCTCCGTAGGTTGGAACCATGGTATCCCCACCGGAAGTGATAGCGTAGCCAATCATATCATGAGGAAGCGCCAACATAGCATGGTAGGCCACCATCCCGTTGTGTCTTCCATTACCCATGGTAACCATACACATCCCCGTCTTCTCAGCCTTCTCAATTGCAATTTCCATAGCCTTCGGGCACAAAACCAGCCCAAGTCCCGCATCGCAGTCAATGTTCACCGCGGATGCTCTTTCCCGAATGATCCGCCAATTGGGCTTTGTATTAAGGAAGCCTTTCCTCACTAATTCAACATACTGCCGCATCATATTCGAAACCCCGTGTGTATCAACCCCCATGGTATCGGCCAAAACTAAAACATCGCTCGCTATTCGAGCGTCATCTTCTGGGAATCCGAGCTCTTCAAAAATCTGGCTCACTGTACGACGAAGATCATCTGGCATCACTCTTATTGCATCCGCATCGTCCACACGGAAATAATCGACCATACTTTGGCCTTTATGCACTTGTTGTTGCAGCTTCTTAGACATCTTCATATCTCTGAGCATGTAAAGTGACTAAGCGCAACACCATATTGGAAAAACACACGAAAATCGATATACTCAAGGTAGCTTAAAATGGACATAAACAACCGGTTGAAAAAATGGGAAGGCAAAGTCGCCCTAGTGACTGGGGCCACTTCCGGCATCGGCCAGTCAACCGCACGCGCCCTAGCAAAATTAGGGATGAAACTGGCAATCAGCGGCAGAAGACTTGACCGTCTCAGGAAGTTGAAAACTGATTTTGAGGAATTGGGAATTGAGTGCATCATCCTTGTTGGTGATCAGACAGAAATGGATACAAGTCGCGACTTTTTTGATCAAATTCGCCAAAAATGGGGAGGCATCGACGTCCTGATTAATAATGCCGGTACTGGCGGAGGCCAAGGTATGGTCGACGTTGATTTGAAAACCATCAATCAGTGTATTGATCTCAACATCAGAGCGGCAGTAGCATGCATGCAAGAAGCAGTTAGTGATATGCGTGTGAAGCGAGAAGGCGCAATTGTTAACATTTCGTCCCTGGGCGGGCATAGGATGATCCCAAGACCAAATAGTTCTGTGGTCTACAGCGCCAGTAAGCATGCTCTCCGAATTATCACAGACGGGTTGCGTTCCGAGATGGCTGAAAAAAAAATTCCGCTTAAAATCGCTTTAATCTCTCCCGGGATGGTCGATACTGAATGGCACAATCGTCCCCGGGCAGAATACGAATTCGAGCCACTCGAACCCGAGGATGTTACCGATGCCGTGCTCTACATACTTTCTACTCCACCTAACGTACAGGTGTGTGACATCCTCATCCGTTCCGTTGAACAAATCGTCTAGAAAATAGATTCTGATGGGCTTTATGGCTCACTAGACATTCTAGGTTCTTGGAATTCGCGATTACCTTATAATGCTAATTATCCATCATGAAAATAACTGGCTTGAAATTCGCTTTAATTGGACGGAATCCGATCGTAAGGGTTACTACCGATGAAGGAGCGGATATGGAGAAGTAGAATGGCCAAAGTTAGATCTTATAGATTTATAATCATATTTATCGGACCTAATCAGAAATAAAGGAATCCCATTCTTATGACCTAATTACCCGGAAGACAGCTGCTCGAGAGGGGAAATTTGAGGAAAATCAGGTCACCAAACAAAATTCAAGATGGCCATGTCCAATCTTAACCGTCTATCTAATAGGATCGAACTATCCAAAATAATTGAACAAAAGGAAAATCATGGCTATCCAGAACCCGATACTCAGCGGAGCCCTTAACAGTATCAGTCTTGAAACGGTAAAAAAAGAAATGGGACCGCCAAACTGGAGTCGGTCAGTTGTTGCTCTCGACCATATTAATGGCAATATTATTTGCCAGAATTCGGGGACCATAAACGATAACCATTGCCACAACTACGATGAGTGGTGGGTCATCCTAGAAGGTGAAATCGACTGGGTGATCGAAGGAAGGGAAAACAATCCTGTCCAGGCGAAAACTGGCGATTTTGTTTTCGTTCCAGCCCTCACCTTCCACCATATCTTCCCAAAAGGAGGAAAACCATCTATTCGCTTAGGAATGGCACTACCTGGACAAGGTCATGTACATGAACGGCCCAAGCGAAAAATCAAAATTAAAACGGAAGAGTAGATCATGACCAAAATTTATTCTCATCGAGAACTTACAACTACCCCTCAGAAATCCTAACCACATGAAGATTACAAGTGTTAGCACAGCTCTTCTCGAGCCAATGCCTTGGGTTTTGGTAAAAGTTCGAACCGATGAAGGCCTCATCGGGATAGGAGAAGCATATCACGGAGCAGGAGTACACCAGATCGCAGTAGACCATAGGTTGATGCGCCCTCTTATTGGTCAAGATCCTCGCAATGTAGATAAACTGTTTCGTGATATGCGCAATGCCATGTCTGCATCGGGGTTCTATCAGGGTGCGGTCATGAGTGCCATTAGCGGAATCGAGATGGCCCTATGGGATATTACTGGTCAGTCGTTTGGAGTACCTATATGGCAGTTGTTAGGCGGCAAATTCCGCGACCGAATTCGTGTCTATAATGATTGCCATGAAGGTGAGGACAATACACCAGAGTCGTGGGCTGAGAAAGCAAAAGCAGTGGAGGCTCGGGGCTTTGACGCCATCAAATTTGATATAGACCCCCAACCGACGCAAAGGGACAAGTATAATCGGGGCATTAGCAACGAGAATATCGATTTTTTTGTCAATGCAGTAGCCACAATCCGTGAAGCGCTTCATCCGAATACCGATCTCCTTATCGACGCTCATTGGTTCTACTCCCCCTCAGACATTCTTAAAGTAGCCCAGGGTCTTGAATCTTTAAATCTTCTTTGGCTCGAAGACCCCATTCCTCCGGAAAACATCGATGTTATGGCGATGGTAACCCGAAGCACCTCCCTTCCCATCTGTACAGGCGAAAACTTCTATACGGCACACGGATTCCGTGACCTTATTGAGAAACAAGCTTCAGACATTATTTCACCAGATCTAGCTAAATCGGGAGGATTGCTAGAAGGCCGAAAAATAGCTGATTTAGCCAACCTTTATTACATCCCATACTCACCCCATAATATCTCTGGCCCGATTGGGACAGTAGCTGCATGCCATGTCTGCGCTGCAGTTGAGAATTTTCAGGTTTTGGAATTCCATCACCTTGATAATGAGCTGTGGAACGGGCTGACCGTAGAACAAAACCTAATCATAGACGGACACATCACGATCCCGGAAAGGCCCGGTCTTGGCGTCACACTGAACGAAAATGTGGCCCGTGAGGCATGCAAGGAAGATTTAGGATTCTTTGAGTAAACTTGATTTACTCATACTGAAACATGGAAATGGTAAATTCGATTTCCGATTATCCCAATATCTAGAGAGCTCAATCGAGACATATAGGTTTCCGGGGATGGCTACGGGACTCCGTGAATTGCTTCATAGAGATCCAATATAGGGCCCGGACTAGAGATTAAAATCTCTAGCGTTCTACTAATAGTTGGAGGAAATGGAGAATCGAAGTCTCCTCACCGGATTAAATTCTCTCAAACTCCTCTAATCCTAAGACTCCAACACTATGGACCCCAAGTTTCCTTCAGCAATCTGATCCAGTTCCCCGATAGAATCCCTTGGATGTCAGATTCCGCAAATCCACGTCGCTTCATTTCTGGTACCAGTTTCTGGAGATCCGCAATTGTATCTAAATCTCTAGGGGACTGCTCCTGCCCGTATCCACCATCCAGGTCTGTACCTATAGCAGCATGCCGAGCGTTGCCGGCTAATTGGCATACATGCTCGATGTGATCAACTACTGTGGCGAGGGTCGCATCCGTTGTTTGCTGAGAAGCAGGAAGATCTGGATTCCAATTCGGGTCTAACATCCATGCATCGAAAGCTGTACCTACAACTCCTCCTCGCTCAATGATCACCTGAATCATTTCGTCGGTTAATTGTCGCTGCCCCGGAGTCAAGGATCGGCAATTATGGTGGCTCGCTCCAACAGGCCCATCATAGACCTCTATTATATCCCAAAAAGCCTGATCTGTAGTGTGGGTTAAATCGACAATAATGCCCGCCTCCCTCAAGGCAGTTAGTAGATCCCGTCCTCGAGGAAGGAGCCCACCCTCGGTTCCAGTTCCATGACAATAAGAACTCACCCCATAGTGGGAGAGGCTTACAATTCTCAAACCCCGATCATACCAGAGAGGGACTTGATCCACATCGAGAATGGGATCCGCACTCTCCATAGCCAAAACCAGCCCTATAGGAGAATCGGGAGCCGGATTACTCCAGGTCTCGACAATGGCATTGATGTCATCCGTTGAAGTGATGAACCGGAGTATCCCTTCCTTCTCCATTGCCCTGTAGTAAGCGTAATGCCCAGACCCAACCCCGTAGCATTGAGACTGATCATACATACCGGTTCCAGATAAACGGTCCCTAGGATCAAGGCGGGACATTACGGTTCCAAAAATGATACCTACATTTCCACGACGCAGATCAGGGAAAGCAACAGTACAAGAACCGAACTGCTCCCGCACCCCCTCCATGTCATGAGTCCTTACGGTTCTCGACGGCATCGTCAGGTCCCGATTCACCTGAATAGCACTAAACCCTAGGTCTAAATGGCTATCGACGATTAGATAAGGGTTTTGTCCTGTCATAGCACTCTCTTCCGTTTGATGCTGTAGCTATAGACCTTCTCACTCTCCAAAAATTCGTAATAATTCTAATTTCAAGCAGACCTCAATCTGCCAAATACAACAGCTGCTTTTAAGTCCAAATCTCCCGAAAAAACCTTACCAAATTCCCATTAGCAAATTTTTCAACCTGTTCCTCGCCGTACCCAGCATTACGCATAATCTCCAGAAAATCCTGCAGGTCATCAATCGTATTAAAATCTGTTGGTGAAAGCTCGAGGCCAAACCCACCATCCAGATCAGTTCCAAAAGCAATACAATCTGTATTGCCCACCAAATCGCAAATATGGTCGATGTGTTCTATTACAGCTCTCATCGGGCGAGTAGCAGTAGGATAATGAGTCTTACGATCCTCAAAATTCCATTTTGGACTTAAAGTGCCTTCCGCAAACATTAGACCAATCACACCCCCGCGTTCGGTAAGGGCTTTAATCATATCATCACTCAGGTGTCTCTGACCCGGGACCAAAGCTCGACAATTACAGTGGCTAGCATGAACTGGCCCTTCCCAGTAGTCGAGGATCTGCCAAAAACACTGGTCTGAGGCGTGGGTCAGGTCTATAGCTATATTGGTCTCCTTAAGAGCATCCATCATAGCATACGCAGGGGGAAAGAGCCCCCCTTCCGTCCCCGTCCCGTGGCCATAAGTGTTTACCCCGAAATGAGTGAGTGTAACTGAACGAAGCCCAGCTTCCCACCAAAATGAAACATCGTCAGGACCAAAGATTGGATCAGCGCTTTCCATCGTAAGGATCAAACCCACTGGAGTATCATCCGCAGGATCTCTCCACGAAGCCACACAGCTGTCAAGATCAGCTCGATCTTTAATGAAAACGATCTCCCCAGCCCTTTCTAGGGCTTGGTAATATGCCAAATGCGAGACACCTCGGGCATGGGCCACGGCTTGGGTTCGAACTGAATTATGGCTATAAAGGTCCGGATTTTGCACCCTTGCCATAATAGTAGAAAGCATGATTCCAACCCGGCCCTCACGCATATCTGGGAGCGCCACAGTAGGAGTATACCATCTTCGAACCGGCCCTTTGCGACGCAGAAGGTCCTGTGGTGAAAGCTCTGGAATTTGCGAATTCCCTCCTCCATAGGGATCTTCACGCTCCCTAAGCACTTTAACTGGCTGGGTAAGGTCCCGTCTGTAAAACAGCGCGTTGAAGGCCATATCGAGATGGCCATCGACAATGAGTATGGGTTCGGGAGACATAAAAACTAATCAAAGAAGCTCCGAGAAAAAGATCATCACGTCACAAAAAATCTCAAAAGTCCAGATGTCAGTGCCAAGGAGTTTCATTTCAGTATAATAAAAAAGCGAAGAAACGGATAATCAGCTACCATGGGTTGCCTAACAGAGCCAGATTTCAGGAGTATTTTTGTATTCTACTGGAACGATCGCATTCATAATAGGATGGAAATTAGTCATTCAATCCTCCGGTTAAATCTAGCAACGATTCTATTTTCTAAAAGCTTGAATATCGATTTGGTACTATAGAGATAAACTTTGAAAACGAAAAAAGCCATACTTGATAGCTACAAGATGGCCTGCGAACGTCACAGTATTTCCAAACCTGGAACGGGTGCCTCCTCATCAATCAATCTCTCATTTTTCAATTCAGCCCAAAAATCCGATGGAATATCCTCCTCCAGTAATTCCGTATTGGCTTTAACTTCTAAGGCAGTACGCCCTCCGGGTATAACACTAGCAACGGCAGGATGCGCCAAAGGAAACTGAAGAGCCGCAGCCGGCAACCTTACTCCATACCTCTCACAAACTCTCTGGATCTTCGATACCTTCTGAAGAATGTGAGGGGGAGCAGCCGAATAATTGTAATAAGCTCCCTCGACTGCACCTGTTACCAAAATCCCGGAGTTATATGGTCCCCCAATCACGATTTGAACTCCCTTCCTCTCGCAATCTGACAACAAACCACGCAATGAATCCTGCTCTAGCAATGTATAGCGCCCTGCAAGAAGAAAACAGTCGAAGTCTCCTGCTCGAGCAAAATCAGCCAACATTTGCCACTGATTCATCCCCACCCCGATTGCTTTTACTACTCCCTGGGAACGTAACTCATCGAGTACCTTGTAGGCACCATTCATCGCCTCCTTAAAATGGCTGGATACATATGGATTGAGATCGGGTTTCAGGCTGACCCCTTCGTCAGGATCGTGAATATAAACGATATCCAATCGATCAGTCTTCAACCGCTCCATGCTTGCATCCAGAGATTTTTTTACGGCCTCCGCAGAATAGTCGAAGACGGCTTTGAACGGAGGATGGTCAATGAAAAACTGATCTGAGTTTGGAATCTTCGGATTTAGGGGATCGTTTTCTTGGAGCGGAATAAGCGAATAACCTACCTTCGTAGAGATAGCGAATTCGTCTCGCTTAAACCGTGAAAAATTAGCTCCATACCGTTGTTCGCTTAGGCCATAACCATAAAGAGGTGCGGTATCAAAGTAGCGGATTCCAAGGGAATGAGCGGTAACTAAACAATCCGTAACATCTGACTCCGCTACGGTTGCAAACAGATTCCCAAACGGTGCTCCCCCGAAGCCCATACAAGTTATTTCTAGGCCATGAATACCAACTTCCTGTCGTTTCCCTACTTTCATTTTGTACTACTATTGCTGAAGATGTTTTCTCTTTAAAGCAAGCCTCCACCAACTGATTTAGAGGGTCAGATCAACACTTAATAAACCGTATTCTTAGTTAAATTACTGATTACTAATCCAAATGGAAGTCGGTCTTTCCGTTACGCTAAATTCTAGGGAATGCCATATAAGTCTACACTATTAAATAATAACTTAGAAATTAGCTCTCGATGCTAACAAAGGACCTGGAACATCGAAAATTCCCCTGAGAATTCCGCGCCAAATCCCCATCTTAACTCCACATTACACTAAGCAAGTCAAACATCTCATAACCAATGTTATATCTTTGAAATACCATTCCTAATATAGTTCGAGTTCTCCACGATAAATTGATAATAATGGTCTTTCCTATTTAGTGCTTTAAGTCAGACTAATTTAGCTAACATTATTAATCTTACTCTCAATGGGTCGGTGAATTCATAGCGGAACATGAGTGCTCTAAAATGGAGTTCTACTCGACTCTTCTATAGACATCTGAGGATAATTTTGTAAGCATAATTAAATCATGATGCGCATATCTGTATCCAACGATCCCGAGCTCTCTGAAAACTACCTTCGCAAAATGGTACAGCTAGGAGTCGATTGTATCGACTTCGGAGACGGTGCCTGGTTTCCCGGTGTCGCCGAACAAGGTTATCCAGATTTCGATGAATTAATAAAGATCCGCCGTAAGCTGCGATCCTGGGGGATGGATTGGAACCGCGCTACTTTACCCGACATAACAGAAGATTTTTTTCTGGATCGAGAGGGCGCCGATCGAGAACTTGAGAACAGTATTAATGCTCTAAAAGTTTTCGCTGAAGCTGGAGTTCCTATCGCTCGCCAACGTTGCGAAGGGGACACATTCAACCATTTATTGCGGTTTAATCGCCCGGCTCATCGCGGCGGTTATACAGGGCATGGGGCTACAATGCTTCAAGGCCACGCTCACAAAATTACAGATAGCGAGTTGCAGGCTCGGAGGGTCCACGTTTGGAATCCTACCGACACAAGTGCTCCCGATCCCGAGCAACTGGATAATTGGTGGAAACATTTTTGCCTTGTCTACCAAGAACTCGTGCCAATCGCGGAGGAACACAATATAAGATTGGCCATGCACCCCAGTGATGTCCCTCTTCCTGAGACACCCTTCGGCTCCCTAGGATTTCACCGCATTATCGATGCTTTCCCAAGCAAACAAGTTGGTTATCTCTACTGTTGTGGTACACGAGCCGAAGCCGGAGGTCTACCTCTGATTCTAAATGAATTGAATAATTATGGACGCAAGGGACGGCTTTTTATGATCCACCTCCGTAACATTCGGGGATCATTGGCCACTGCCCAAGCCTACGAAGAAACAGCCCTAGATGATGGCGATATGAACATGTTCAAGATCATACTAGAACTAGACAAAGTGGGCTTCGATGGTTGTATCAATCCGGACCACATTCCCATTCTCGAAGGCGATTGGGAAGAGAATATGAATCCTTCCAGCAGACAGGTGGCACATCATGGTCTATCCTATGCTGTCGGCTATATCAAAGCACTGTTAGCTGCACTGGCGGTTTATAAGGGCACCTGATAAAACTTCGAAGACATTCTAGAACTTATTTCTGATCCCGTTATAGGAGAATGTTCCCTAGGTTATCCTACCCTGATAATGTCCCGGTTTTGTGCCCAAATAGGATAGAGATCTAGAATTTTTCCGTCACCCGGTAGGGGTTTACCCAATGGTTGAGGTGGGACCTTAAACGGACCCCGGTTACCTGTGAGATCACTCAGCGTATATCGTAATCCTATAGAGCGCAATAGACGCACTGAGGGAATATTCCACTGAGCAGAACGAGCCAAAATCAACCCTTCACGATCTAAAATCCATCGACAGGCGGCACTCATAACGATTCGCCCCAAGCCACTAAGTCCTAATTTGGGAGCTACATCTATGCCGATCTCGTAGACCGGACCTCCAAGAGGCCATACTGTCGTAAGTGCTACGAGCTTGTTATTCTCTATAATCCCAAAGTTCGCAGATGATCGCTTCCAATCGCAATGCCAGAATATCTCTGAATCGGCCATTCTAGAGACCTCCTCCTTAGACAGCAAAACCGCAATCTCCTTTTCGCAGGGCTTAAATGTCCCAGCATCTCCAAAGTAGTAAAAATTCGGACCAAATACGCTTACCCCATGAGGCAACGTAGCTCTAGACAGTTCGTAAGAGCCGAAAATCGAAAAAAGTTCGTCTTCAGAAAGACTATTTGTGATACTTCTTACTTCGTCAGACAATTTCTCTATCGTTCGTAACATCGACATCTTGCCGATGCGATAGGCCAGCAACGATTCAGGATAAGCTTCCGCGGGATATTCGAAAAATCCCGATTTAAGCGATCTCCCCATTTTTGAGACAAGCCATTCTTCAAGCCCTGTGAAGGCTGAGATCTCTTTTAACATCCTGAGTTTCCAACTCTATAGAAAGGTCACAGCTGACAACTACCACAAATAGATGCCTGATATAGAGGACAAAAATACCAAGATTTTCTACTCATTTTTCGGACGCAAGTCAATATACCGCTCTCCGTGTTTCCCAGCTTTCCCGCGTACGAGATATACAGGTATGGGATGCTCATCCAGGTCCACCCAAGAGGTATCCGTACTACAGTAGCGAATTGTATATCCAGCTCGCCGTCGTCCCGTTCTGTTTTTTTCACTGCTATGGTATAAGAAGGAATCGTGAATAGACACGCTTCCTGCAGCCATCTCTAAAGTCACGGCGCACGCTTCCATTTCGGGGGAAACTACTATCTTTTTATTCAACATTTCATTCCCCACTGAGGGAACAGTAACTTGTTCCTCGAAACCAACATGCGAGCCTGGAATTACCCTCATAGCCGAATTCTTTTTATTGGCATCATCTATGGCCATCCATACCGTAACAACCTTGGTGCCGTGCACACTTGGCCAATAATTATTATCCTGGTGCCAGGGTACTGTATCTACACTCTTCGGTGGTTTGATGAATACACTAGAATACACTAGAATCAGATTCGGACCCAATACGGATTCTACTGCATCAAGTAGTCGCTGGTGTCGACAAATCTGCAGCCAACGATCATCACGAACATGCGGTTCACCCAAATAGTTAGGCCTATCTAGTTTACCGATACTGCTGAACCCACCGCAGCTAAGTCCGGCTACACTGGCTTCGTTCATAAGGATCTGATTCGACTTCACCTCCTCATCATTGAACACTCCCTTGAATAAACAGTATCCATCTATTGAAAAGTGCTTTGGATTTCGATTTAACATTCTAAGTTAATTTCTCACCGTTTTGTTCTACAGATTTTTATCAGGAGTCCAGGTAGTTCGCCCTACCCTAAAGTCAAGGAAAGAAAATTGAAACGCCGGATAACAAATCCGACAAAAGAGTTCATTCCTCGTTCCTGAGACTCATAGCCAAATAAGAGACTGGAAATCAGAGGGTCGATACTGATACACTGGAATGCAGCAGTGGAAAATGATCACGGTTACAAATCATTAAAGACAAAAGAAACATAAACCCAACTCCAATACTTTGTTAAGGTTGTGCAATATTAGAAACGCCTCAACTGATACCGCCTTTAATAAGTGATCCGGGCTCAAATCTCCACCCGTTAACGGATCTTCCTCAAATCCACAAATGAATACCCTAAATACCGGAATTAAGGGAATCCGTGATTTTTTTTGATGGAGTACACAAGATTAGGAAGAACAGAACTTAAGGTCAGTGTAGCCGGACTTGGCTGCGGTGGGTTCAGTAGGATCGGACAGGGGACTGGAAAGAGCGATACCAATTCCATTTCGATTATCAGAAAAGCACTTGATTTGGGGGTTAATTTTATTGATACGGCAGCGGCATACGGCACCGAATCATTAGTTGGCAGAGCGATCAAAGGATACGAACGGGATGGACTTGTCCTTTCAACGAAAGCGGCAGTACACAAAGCCAATGAACTACAGTCTCCAGAAAAGTTGACGCTAAGCCTCGAACATTCACTTCAATCACTAGGAGTCGACTACGTTGACGTATTTCATCTACACGGAGTACGCCCGAAAGAATACGATTACGTATGCCAAACTCTCTTACCCTTTCTAATAAGACAGCAAGAAAAGGGAAAGTTCAAATTCCTCGGTATTACAGAAGTTCCTCCCGAAGATTCTGGGCACAGCACATTGGCACGCGCTGTAAAAACACAATTTTTTCCAGTAATTATGGTCGCTTTCCACATGCTGCACCAATCAGCCCGAAAACTGATATTCCCTACAACACGGAAAAAAAACATTGGCGTGCTTTGTATGTTTGCGGTCAGACTGCTGTTTAGTGAATCGGGGCGCCTTAAGCGCGTGGTTAGAAATCTGGCAGAAAAAGGGCAACTTCCTGTGGAATTCAAGAAGGACGCTGAACCGCTTGATTTCCTCATTCACGAAGCTGGTGCGCTATCTATAATCGACGCTGCCTATCGCTACTGCCGTCACTCAAATGGTCCCGATGTGGTCTTGTTCGGTACAGGAAATGAGGATCATTTAAAAGCAAACATCGACTCGCTTCTCCGTCCCGCCCTTCCCGAATCAGATATAGCCAAATTGGAAGCCTTGTTCGGAGCTCTGACCAATATAGGACTCGATGCACCCGGAAAAGGTCAGCATTAGTCTTCTATTCTGACATGTCCCTGAAGCGTCACTTTGCTACATTTTGTCCTATAACGAAAGCTGTCCAGAGCCACAGAGACGTCTAACTTAGCGCACCGCAAAGATCTTTATCTATCGTGATTCCCAAAGAAACACCCAAGAATCTTTGGTACAGTTAACGCAATAAAATGGAGATTTTATAGCTAATCAAATAAAAGCAACCACAGAAGCATTGTTCTGTATAGACTACATTGAACTTGCAATTCCTTTCCTCCTTATCAATCGCTTTAACCAGTGACTGAAATTTGTGTTTTCCCCGGCCAAGGTTCTCAAAAAGTCGGTATGGGGGGGGGCTTGTTTGAACGATTTCCCGATGAAGTGGCTCTGGCAGATCGGATTCTAGGTTATTCGATATCCAGCCTCTGTCTCGATGATCCGAAAAAGCAACTCCACCTGACCGAATATACACAGCCAGCTCTCTATGTTGTTAATGCACTCTCCTACAGAGCTTTAATCCAGCAACTTGGGAAACCGCCTGTAATTGTTGCTGGACATAGCTTAGGGGAATACAATGCATTACATGTAGCCGGAGCTTTTAACTTCGAAGAAGGGTTGAGAATTGTCCTTCGCAGAAGTCTACTGATGAGTCAAATCTCCACTGGAGGCATGGCAGCAGTCATAGGGCTAACCCCGGAATCCGTGATTCGTATCATAAAGAAAGCAGATTTTGAAAGTATAGATATTGCTAGTTACAATGCTCCAAATCAAATTGTCCTATCCGGCCCATTGGATATCCTCAAGCTTGTCCGGGAAGTCATAATTAAAGAAAATGCTCGTTTTTTTCCGCTTAAAGTCGGCGGACCATTCCACTCTCGCTACATGAATAAAGCCGCATGCGGCTTCTCGGATTATCTCACTGAAATTAATTTTCTTCCTCTGAAAATTAAAACCATATCGAACTATACAGGCCGCCCGTTCCAAAATGACTCAATTAAAGCAAGTCTTGAAAATCAGATTAATCACACAGTTCGCTGGGTAGAAACGGTCGAATATCTTCTCGATCAACCTAACCCAAGAATCACAGAGGTCGGTCCAGGGAATGTCCTTACCGGACTAATAAAGAAAATAAAGACAGCTCAAAATCCTTAGGGGTCAATTACGATCAAAGGATTCTCCCGATCCTCTAATCCTATGATCCTAGTTTTGACCCTGAATACCGATTCTAAGTTTTCGGCTACCAATATCTCATTCGTTGGGCCAAAGGCTACCAGTTCCCCTCCGTTCAACAAGACAACTATATCAGCATAACTCATCGCCAAATTAAGGTCGTGTAGGATAATAAAAATCCCTATTCCTCGGTCCGCCCATTGCTTTGCGATCCGCAAAATGGAGTGCTGATGTAAGAGATCAAGACTGGTGGTAGGTTCATCGAGGAACAAGTATTTATTCTTACCTTCATCCACTTCCCACACCTGGCTCAGCACCCGTGCAAAATGAACTCGTTGGCGCTCGCCGCCGGAAAGGGTGGTGTAGTTTCTCATCTCGAACTCTTTCAGATCCACTATCTCAAGCGCGCGGCGTGCGATCTCAAGGTCCTCGCTACCTTTAATTCCCAAATTGTAAGGTATCCTCCCCATCAATACGACATCTATCACGGTAAAGGGAAATGACAGACTGGAAATTTGAGGGAGTACAGCCCTTTGGCAGGCCAAATCCTTAGGGGACCATTTTCCTACAGGCCGATCCTCGAATTGGATCTCCCCTCCACTCTCTCTCAGTTCGCCGGAAAGGATTTTGAGTAACGTTGTTTTTCCCGCCCCATTCGGCCCAATAACAGCAGTAATCTGACCTGGGATAATCGTCAACGAAACATTTTTCAAAATATCCTTCCTGCCTATGCAAGCAGAAACATTCTTGGCCGTAATCATCCTTTTAACGGTGTTTGGCCACAATGATAAGCCTTCCACCATCCTCCATCAATCTCTGCCCATCCTGAGATACTATAGGCAAAAACACCACCGTAATTCTGCTTTTTATAGGCATTCGATTCCTGAATCAACAGAGTGCCCTGTCCTAGTTTTTGTTTTTAGCCAGGAAATTCCACCAATCAGTATCCACAGGAATCATAAGCGTAAGTATTGACTGGAAAGGTAAACTCTTCCCAAATCGAGTAGATTTAATCTATTTTATAAACCAATTTTGCGTTACCTCAGCTTCAAATCTAAGGTCTCACTATCATCGAATCTCAAATATGTATTAGAACAAATCTTTCTACAACCGGAACACTCCTTCCCTGCCAATGTCCTTAAATATCGTCTCCTAAGCAGATTTATAAGTGCATATTAGCAACAATTTTTCAGTTCCAGGCTAAACCCTCAAATTTCGAAGTTTTATTTGACCCTACATTAGATCGATACCATCCTCGCCCATTCCAATTTTTAAAACACCTGTATGTCCAACCTCTTTATTGCTTCAAGCTTGAACTGGGATATTGGTCAATAGATATCCAGAGGATCTATGACTACAATAGCCGAAACTGTTATCGAGAAACGGCTCCTGCTTGGACCAGGGCCGAGTAATCCTTCGCCCAATGTTATCCAAGCATTGACAAGGCCTATGCTGGGACATCTGGATCCAAAATTCCTAGAAATCTTTGATGTATGTAAGGCCAGATTGCGCCAAGTTTTTCGCACCGAAAACGAACTCACTTTTCCAGTCTCTGGCACCGGGACTTCGGGTATGGAAATGCTACTGAATAATTTTCTCGAGGCAGGAGACGAAGCCCTCATCGCGGTAGGAGGCTTTTTTGGAGGGAGGATGGCAGATTTCGCAGAACGGATCGGAGCAAAAACAACACGCTACAATTACGAATGGGGTACCTCTATTAATAAGGATGAATTTCTTTGCTTAATCGAGAAAACGAAGCCGAGATTCGTTGGAATAGTCCACGCTGAGACATCGACTGGAGTTATCCAGCATATGGATGAAATCTCGGCAGCTGTACATAAAAACGGAGCAATTCTATGTCTCGATTGCGTCACTTCGCTTGGTACTTGTGAATTAGAGATTGACGGCTGGGATATCGACATTGCTTTTTCCTGCAGTCAAAAGGGTCTCGCATGCCCTCCTGGACTCTCCCCCATCACTGCTTCTCCAAGAGCGATGGATCGATTGAAAAAACGACAGACTACGATTCCAAGTTTCTACTTTAATCTAAAGGAAATTCTGGCCTATATCGGCGATTCTGAGAAACGAGCGTATCACCATACTGCTCCTATTAGCATGATCTATGGAATCCACGAGGGGCTGAGGGAAATTCTGGAAGAAGGCCTCGAAGCTCGCTGGCAACGCCACCGAGATAACGCCCACTACCTTATTAAGAATGCCACAGGAATCGGGTTAACCCCTTTCGTCAAAGAAGAGGACCGACTAAATGCAGTGACCACATTCACGATTCCCCATGGAGTTGATGATCGATCCGTTCGATCTCAGTTACTCAACAAATACGGCATTGAAATCGGAGGTGGATTCGGGAAGCTTGCTGACAAAATTTGGAGAATTGGCCTGATGGGTTCCAATTCAAAAAAGGAAACCGTCGATAGGCTATTCGAGGCTTTGGGAGCAATTCTTTAGACTACTAGAATCCTTTAGCCAGAGATAAATCTCGATTACCTATCATTCCTAAATAGCCGCAGCGTGACGGCCCGCTTCTGGATCGCCAGCAACGCAGTAAAATCCGTCTGAGGAATTAGAGTAGAGCATCACGGGCGTTGCAATAGGTCCTATCCGCGCTTCAATCTCATGACCGCGAAGCGCTAGATCTTTTCCAACCTCCTTGGCCAGACCCTCGCTAACAGCTAGTGAACCGGACCTGATGAAAGTTCGGCCTCGATCCGGGTTAGGATCAAAGGAATCTTCATGATGGTCGGTAGCAAAACGAGGCTCTCGCACAGCTTCCGCGGGTTCCATACCGAATTCTATAAAATCAAGAAGCAAATTTAGAGTTGCCTGATCTTGCAAATCCCCCCCCGCTACACTGATCGCTAGGACAGGAGACTTATCCTTGAGCACCAAAGTTGGAGTTAGGGTAATACGCGGACGTTTGCCAGGAGCAATACAGTTAGGATGCCCAGGTGTGGTATTTAGGCTTCGCAAGCGATTACCGTAGCTGATGCCAGCCCGGCCAGTTCCCCCATCATTGTAAACATTGGCACTCGGCGTTGCGGAAACCACGTTTCCCCACCGGTCAGCAACAACACAGGTAGTGGTTCCCCCCTCTCCAGGACGGAATTGACCTGGGCCCTTTAATGCTTTTATCCGATAGGGATCTCCTGGTCTAGCCTCGTGGGAGACTTCTTGCATATCAATTAGGGTTCGACGGATTTTAGTATAATCATCCGAAAGCAACTCTCTAAGCGGAACATCAACAAAATTTGGGTCCCCGTAGTACTCATCACGGTCGGCCATCGCTAATTTGATAGCCTCAATTACTACGTGTACATAGTCTGCTGAAAGATATCCCATCTGCTTCAAATCGAATCCTTCCAACAGGCGAAGAGCCTGGCACAAGTACGGGCCCTGAGTCCAAGGGCCACACTTGTAGACAGTAAAGCCTTTGTAATTGATCGAAACAGGCTCCTCAATCAACGTCTTGTGAGCCGCGAGATCTTCCCGGGAGAGAAACCCTCCTTTCTCAGCATAAAATGCTTCGAGATCTTCTGCAATATCGTTGCGCTCAGGATTTCGACCATAAAATCTATCTGTTGCTGCCTGCAGACGTTCTTCTCTTGAACCCCGAGCCAGATTCTCTTCTTCCACCATTCGACGAAGCGTAACCGCAAGATTTGGATGCCAAACCTCACTGCCTGAGTCGAGTAAGGCCAATGTTGGCGAGACTATGTCCTCGAACGACCTGGTTCCATAGCGCTGCAGAAGGGTCACGCAAAGATCAACGACTGAAGGAACTGGAGCCATCTTAATATCCCCATAAGGAATCCCGTTCTTCATGTACCAATCGATAGCATCCCGAGAGAGAGGCGCTCCCCCCTGGCCCGAGAGGGATTTTACCTCCCTCGTTTTTACATCAAAGATCAAGACTGGAACCTCTCCACCAATAGAACATTGGCCATGATCCGTTACATTAAGGGCTAGGATAACACCCGCCGCAGCATCCGCTGCATTCCCTCCTCCTTGCAAGATCTCTATACCAGCCGCAACTGCTTCAGCAGCACCCGCAGCAACTGCTCCCTCTTTCCCCTTGGCATTCCATCCGATCGATTGAACTTTTGTTGCTTCCATGATTAAAACCCACGTTTAAGACTTCTACCAAACAGAGCCTGTCTATGTTTGTTCAGACAGGTTACTGCAGAGGATGATGAAACTGAATTCTAAAAAAGGGCTACTCAAAAATGTCCAAAATGAAAATTAGATGGAGTCTTGAACAAGATCAAAAATGATCATAGCACCATTTTTAGCAATTTCAGGATTCCGCAAAACATAAATCGTTTTGATTCTGATATTCAAATTCATCTTCTTGAAAGGTGTCTGTTGGCTTCAGTATCCAGAAAACCCCTAGAATTTTTTATTCTTCGTATCTATGAACAACGTAACGGGACCATCGTTAAAAGCTTCGATTTCCATCACAGCGCCGAATTTACCCGAACGGATTGGCCTCTGTAAATTTCCCTCTAATTTCGTGAGGAATGACTCATAAAGGGGAATAGCTAATTCCGGACCAGCAGCTCGATTGAATGAGGGACGGGTTCCTTTCCTGAGATTTCCGAAGAGTGTAAACTGACTGATCACGAGCACTTCTCCATCGCAGTCAGATACTGAACAATTCATCAGCCCATGATTATCCGGAAAGATTCTTATCGAAGGAATCTTAGTGCTGAGCCATTTAACATCCTCCATCGTATCCAACTGATGGATCCCTACAAAAACGAGCATTCCTGGGCCAATGCTCCCGCCTTTCTCACCAGCTATGCTTACCGATGCTTTATGTACCCTCTGGATGACGGCTCTCATAACTGCTTATACCAGAGATTCAACACTGACAAAGGACCTCGATCTCCAAATTCGGATATCTATTATCCATCATTAATTTTAAAATTAATAATAGTCCAGTTACAGATTCTTTCTCTCTGCTCACTTATCAATAATCTCCCCTGGGTTTCTGAAGGATGTGTGTCAACGCATCCAGAAGTGTCGGATGCCGAAACTTATAACCTTTCTCAATCAGCACATTAGGACTAGCAGAAACATCGGAAAGAAGGGTCTCCCGACCCATTTCCCCTAACAGGCATCGAATCAATGTAGCCGGTATTTTAAAAAAACATGGGCGATTCAACACTTTTGATAAAGTCATACTGAAAAATCGATTATTAATCTGGTCTGGGGCAATAGTATTTACTGGACCTTGGACCCTCATGTCCGAGATGCAATGGTCGACTATCCCTAAGACGTCCTCTAGAGAGATCCAAGAAACCGCCTGCTTTCCATCACCAATCGGACCACCTAAACCCATTCTAAACGCCGGCAGCATCTTTCTTAATACTCCTCCGCTACTTCCCAGGACGAGACCGAGTCTCAGGGTAACCACACGAATACCTGCCTTACATGCCGAATTTGTGGCAGCCTCCCACCTCATGCAGACGTTAGCTAGGAATCCACTTCCATAAGAATCCGCTTCTGTGTGGACATCACTACCTAACCCCGAATAGCAACTGATTCCCGATGCAGATATTAAAACATCGGGAGGGTGCTCCATCTGTGCAATCTTTTCACAGAGCAGTTTGGTTCCTCTTTCCCGACTCTCAAGGATTCGCCGTTTCCTCCTGACGGTCCAATATCCAGACCCGATGTTTTCCCCAGCCAGGTGAACCACAACATCCAGGCCATCTAACTTGGAGATGTCTAAAATCCCCTGCTCGTTATTCCAGTATATATCTTGGGGTCGGGATGGTGAACGAGTCAGCCGATAGACCACGTCACCGCGTCTTTCAAAAAACCGCACCAACTCTGCGCCTATAAACCCCCTCGCGCCCGATACTAGGATTCTCACTAATTCCTAACTCCTACCATCTGACTCTGTCGGGCAGACAGAAAGCACTGAGAGTTCCAAACCCGTATCATAACAATCGTCTCCAGAGGTCGTAAGATCATCCGATTTGTCTGCCAACGATTGATTAAGAAACTCGTAAATGAATCACAAACCTATGGAAAATTTAGTTCTGCCTAGGACTGACTAGGGTGTTTGCTATTCCTAGTTTAAACAAGGTTCAACATAGGTTTCATTCGTCTATTTTGACTATTACCGATTAAAAAATGTAGCTGAATCAGCGCCATCCCCGCGACTTTGAAAGAGCAATCATAAGGAGAAAAAAAGGCGCCCCAAAGATAGCGGTAACGATGCCAATGGGAAATTCATCCGGTGCGAGAACCCACCTGCAAAAGAAATCAGTCGATATTATCAAGAAAGCTCCGGTGAGAGCACTCCCTGGGATTAAGAGACGGTTGTCGGGCCCAAGAATGAGCCTGGTAAGATGAGGAATGACAAGACCGACAAATCCAATGATTCCACAGACTGAAACAATAGCACCGACCATGGATGAACACAAAAAAATGACCGTGGTTTTAGTTCTTTGAGCATTGATCCCTAAGTGATTTGCTTCCGATTCTCCGAGGAGAAAAGCATTAAGAGACAAGGCGAGAGACGGAAAGAAAAGGAGAGGGATAACAACCAAGGGAACCACAGCAATAAGGCTATCCCAGGTAGCATTACTTAGACTGCCAAGAGACCAGAAAGTGAACTCCCTAAGCTCCTGATTATCGGAACAAAATATAATAAACCCGATAAAAGCAGCAGCAAGTGCGTTTACTGCTATACCCGATAGAAGCATAGTGAGGACAACGCTCCTACCGTCCGTTTTGGAGATCTGGTAGACAAGATAGGTAACTCCAACCCCTCCCCCAAATGAGAAGAGCGGTAATGAGAAAGATCCAAAACTACCGAACACCCATCCTAAAACCGAATCGCGAAGTACAATAACGCTGACCGCTCCCATTGCTGCACCTGCCGAAATACCGATCAGAGAAGGCTCCGCCAGAGGATTTCGAAACAGTCCCTGCATACCAACTCCGGCTACTGCAAGACCTGCCCCGACCATAATCCCGAGGATTATGCGAGGCAACCGAATAGACCAAAGTACAGACCACAAAACCGACTCCCCATGGGGTGAATAGTTCACTCCCTGCAGTTCCCACCCAACCTTCGAAGAGAAAAGAGCAAAAATCTGTAGTAAGTTTATGCTAATCTGCCCATAGATAAAGGACACTAAGACCATAACCATCAGGAGCAGCGCCATCCCCACCAAAAAGAGACGCTTGTGGTCTTGTTGAACCAGAAGCATTATGAGGAATTCGGGTTAACAGCTTGGGGCCTATCTCCGCTTCCGTGGTCCGTAGCTGCGAATAGGGGCGTTCCGTGCCGACTGAGCATTTCTCAGTCGGTAAGTTATCCTAGCTTTATCTAGGTCGTATGGGCTCATCTCCATCTTAACGACGTCACCCACGGTGATCCTGATAAAATTCTTTCGGAGTTTTCCTGAAATATGGGCAAGAACTTGATGCCCATTCTGAAGTTCAACACGAAACATCGTTCCAGGCAGCACAGCAACGATTTTCCCTTCGATCTCTACTGAACCCTCACCCGCCATATAAACTGAAACTCAGCATAGAAGCCATATTGCCTGCGCAAAGGAATTTTTCAATCATTATTTTGGTTTGCGAGAAGCTTAGAAGATCAGTAAGGTTACGCTTCACCAGCAAATCCTGGCTACTCGGAAACTAATGAACAAGAATTATAACAAAGGGTTGCATAATGCGCCCTGTCCTTTTGGCAAATTCTTTCCCTCTGAACTTAACAGAGATGATCTGTACTATATGCAGTTAGCCTACAACGAGGCAATCGACGCGTGGAATGAAAACAACGTACCGGTTGGTGCCGTTGTTGCACTGAACGGAACAGTCATTGCCTCAGATCATAATCGGGTCGATTCAATGAGAGACCCGACAGCTCATGCAGAAATTCTTGCGATCAACAAGGCAAGTCAACATTTTGGAGATTGGCGCCTTATTGATTCCAGCCTTTACGTCACAAAAGAGCCTTGTCCGATGTGTGCTGGCGCCGCAATCATGTCACGCATTCGGCGGGTTGTCTTTGCCGTTTCCGACCCAAAAATGGGCTGTCTCGGTGGAGCTATCAATCTGAACAGTCTTCCTGATTCTAATCACCGTGTCAAAATCTCATCCGGTGTACTTGAAAAACACTGCCGTGTACTCCTTCAGTCCTTTTTCAAGAAGGTGCGGATCAAGGAATAAGAAGCTGGCAGGGAGTCCCCATTCTCCCTCCTATTCCTTGACGTGGAGCAAAAACAACTCTTTGATGATCGGCCTCAGACTAAGAATTTCTAAAAGGATTAACCACCAAAGGGACATAGAAAATGGCATATCAATTACCGAGCCTAGACTACGCGAATAACGCCTTGGAACCACACATCGATGCGCGCACGATGGAAATCCACCATACCAAGCACCATAACACTTATATCACCAATCTAAATAATGCACTTTCCGGAGCAAACCATGATGCTCCCGATTGCATAAACGCTCTTATCTCCAGCCTTGATTCGGTACCGGAAAGTATCCGTACGGCTGTACGCAATAATGGCGGTGGGCATTCCAACCACTCCTTTTTTTGGAAAATCCTGTCGCCTAACGGAGGATCTCCATCGGGTTCTTTGGCAGCTGCAATCGATTCTGAACTAGGTGGTCTAGCAGCTTTGAAGGAAACATTCGCAAATGCAGGAGCTACGCGGTTTGGGAGCGGCTGGGCCTGGCTGATTGTCAATGCAAACGGTAACCTCGAAGTAACCTCAACACCAAACCAGGACAGTCCTTTAATGGACGGATCTGGTACTCCAGTTATAGGGTTGGACGTTTGGGAACACGCCTACTATCTCAACTATCAAAACCGCCGCCCTGATTACATCGCAGCATTTTGGAATGTCGTTAATTGGGAGCAAGCGGAAGCAAACTATATAGGGGCCAAAGGTTAATCCCTTGTCCTCTTAAAAAGTGACAAAGCGTGGCGTGAACCGTATTTCTTCTCGAATTGGCTCTCAGGTACTTCTCAAAATTGCGGGCTAGTGTTTGAGGCTCTCACAGAGAGGCTTTCCAAGGCGCTGACCAGTCTTCAAGGAGCGGGAAAGCTCACTGAAGAAAATATGGCGGAAACCTTTAAGGAGGTTCGTTCTACCCTCCTTTCGGCCGACGTTCACATACAGGTTGCCCGAGATTTCATCGACGGTGTACAGAAAAAGTGTACTGGCCAAGAAGTCCTAAGAACTGTCTCTCCCAAGCAGATGGTGGTGAAAATCATCCAGGATGAATTGGCTCAGCTGCTGGGTGACGGGAATAATGGCCTACTCAATAAACGTCCTATTCGAATCATGCTCGTAGGACTACATGGAGCCGGAAAGACAACCAGCGCGGTCAAACTAGCCCATCATCTTTCCAGGAAGAAATTCAAGCCTCTCCTCGTCGCCTGCGATGTTCATAGACCTGCAGCTATCGATCAATTGCAAACTCTGGGGCAAAGCTCTGGCCATCCTTGCTACGCCGACCGTTCTGCAAACGATCCGGCGGTCATTGCTCGTGGAGCCCTCTCCTCAGGAAGAGGCCCTCAAATAGACGCATTTCTATTCGATACAGCCGGCCGTTTCCATCTGGACAAAACACTCATTTCTGAACTCATCCGTATCCATCAAGTCGTCGTTCCCGATGAAGTCCTATTGGTCGCAGATAGCGCTTTGGGACGTGAGTCGGTCAACGTAGCCTCCGCCTTTCATGAAGCTGTTAATTTAACAGGAATCATTCTGACAAAATTAGAAGGCGACGCTCGGGGAGGAGCCGCCCTCTCCATGAAAGCCGTCACGGGAGTTCCCATAAAATTCATGGGAACCGGCGAAAAGGTAGAAGACTTTGATTCCTTTTATCCAGAAAGAATCGCCTCTCGAATCCTGGGGATGGGAGACATAGTATCTCTCGTTGAAAAAGCGCAGGAGACCGTTGAGCAAGATGAAGCTGTGAAAATGGCGGAGAAGCTTCAGAAAGCGGAATTCAATCTAGAAGATTTTCTTACCCAAATGCAGCAAGTAAAAAAAATGGGGTCGATTGGGTCAATCGTGGAACTCCTCCCGGGTATGTCGGGGGTCGAATTTGGGAATGAGGAGGAGGACCGTCTCAAACAAACGGAGGCAATCATCTATTCCATGACTCCATACGAAAGACGAAACCCACGTCTATTAAATGGAAGTCGACGCTTGCGTATCGCCAATGGATCTGGAGTTCAGGTCCGTGATGTCAATGCCCTTATCAAGCAATTCAACCAGATGCGGAAAATGATGCGAAAGATGAAAGGGAAGAAGGGGAGGAAAATGATGCGAGAGTTTTCAGCGCAGAATGGATCAAACTATCCTGATTTCAAAAGCCTTGGTAGATGAAAAACATATGGCTGAAGCCTTCGTAAGGAGTTCTTTTCGCACACCACACTCATCCTTTTTCGTTCGACGGTTAGAACATATTAGTATAACCATCTGAGCCGTTTCAAACGGCCCCCTCGGGCAACAGTTCGACATCAAAATCCAGGCTCATAGCTTGAACCTTGACCATGTGACTCTAGAATTGGAAGTTGAGGATGAAGAATGCAAACTTCGGGAATCGGGACAATAGGAGAAGAAAATTGTTATACGTCGCCACCGCAACGTTGCAGTCTTTTTGTGCGGCATTATCCGAGTCTAGTTTTTTATCCGCTATTAGCCCGCTTGATCTTCAAGACATCTGTTTTGGCCAAACAGGGAAGGCTCACACAAGAAGCCCTGGTTAGTAGCTGCAGAGCCGTATTTCGCCTCTGCGAATCGGTTCGTATACGGTTTCAAATAGAAAACATCTCCGCCATACGGGATCTCAAGTCTCCTTGCGTGATCGTCAGTAACCATATGAGTACACTTGAGACTCTTATCTTACCTTATATCCTTAGTCCCAACCTCCAAACAACCTTTGTAATTAAGGACAGTTTGCTTCGGTACCCTTTCTTTGGATCCATATTGAAAGCTCTAAATCCTATTGCCGTCGGCCGCAGAAATCCGAGAAACGATCTTAAACAGATGCTAGTTTTCGGTAAGGAGCGTCTTGAAAGTGGCATTTCTTTAGTGGTCTTTCCCCAAACTTCACGACAATCCCACATTGCTCGCGATTCATTTAACTCGATAGGAATCAAATTAGGAGAGCGAAACAAAGTCCCTGTTGTCCCTCTTGCTCTAAAAACAGATACTTGGGACCAAGGTAAAATATTGAAAGATATCGGTCGCATCCGTCCAGAACGGGAAGTTCGCATGTGCTTCGCAGACCCCATTCTCGTAAAGGACCGAGGCAGAGATAAACACACCGCCATCATCGATTTTATTCTCCAAAAGCTGAAAGAATGGGAAAGACCAAATGGCAATTATTGACCATGTTACAATTGTCGTCGCCGATTTAGATCGATCCATCCAGTTCTATGTTGAACTTCTTGGTTTCCGTTTCGACGCCCGCTCTTCCCTCGAGGGTGATTGGATTAATAGTATCATGAATCT
Source organism: uncultured Opitutales bacterium (assembly GCA_964542645.1). Lineage (GTDB taxonomy): Bacteria > Verrucomicrobiota > Verrucomicrobiia > Opitutales > UBA2987 > Moanibacter. The sequence continues at coordinate 87,065 of CAZIUG010000008.1, forward strand.
TGAAAATGTTAAAGCTGAGGTTGCATTTGTAACTTCTCCGGAAGGAGGAGCCAGAATAGAACTCCTAAGATTCGAGCGTCCAAAAGGTAAGCCCCATATCCCGAATTCATTTCCTCACACACCGGGACTCAGACACATCGCGTTTAAAATCAAAAACATGGAGGATGTTATCTCCCGATTAGAAGACGCCGGGGTATCCATCCTTTCACCACCAATTCGGGTTCCACATGAAGTCGTTAAACTTACCACAGCAAACAAGGCGCTTTGTTATTTTCATGATCCAGATGGTATTCTAGTGGAGTTAGCAGAGTACTATACGGATTGAATCTTGACTTACCAACTCAGGAAAAATTAGAAGTATTCGTTTGGATTGTTGTCTGATGACAAAAGTTGACTTTACTATTGCGATCGGAGGTGCTGCTGGGCAAGGCATTGCTACGCCGGGTAATATCCTTGCTCGAATCTTTGCCAGGAGGGGGCTAAGTCTAAATGCCTACAACGCATATCAGTCCCTTATTCGTGGTGGACATACTTTTTTGACAATGCGTGTGAGCGATGGACCTGTTCGCTCCATGAGTGACAAAATCGACGTTTTTATTCCCCTCAACCAGGATACCATGGATCGTCACCTCCGACATCTAAAGGCCGGGGCGGCCGTCCTCTATGATGGGGATAAACTCAAACACGGAGATGTGGAAGAGGGAGTACAAGTCTGCCCCCTACCTCTGAAAGAACTTATTCAAGGTAACCGATTGGCGGGCAATACCGTCGCAATTGCCGTAACCCTACGGATGCTAGGAATAGAATTTGAGATGCTAGAAGACTCTCTCACTCAGATCTTCAAACGTAAAGGGGATGAGGTAGTTAACCAAAATGTGGATATTGCAAAGGGCGCCTATCAATACGCTGAAGACAATTTCACCCAATTACCCTACGAAGTTCCTCGGTTTGAAAAAGGTAAAGCAGTTCTTACCGGAAACATGGCTACTGCAATGGGCGGCATCGCCGCCGGTGTTAAGTTCTATGCCGCATATCCTATGAGTCCCTCTACAGGAGTACTTCAATACTTTGCGGATCATGCTCGAAAGCTGGATATCATGGTTCGTCAGGTTGAGGATGAAATCGGTGTGATGAATATGGTTATAGGGGCTGCCCACGCTGGGTGCCGGGCAATGTGTGCAACCTCTGGCGGCGGCTTTGCGCTTATGACTGAAGCCATCGGAATGTCCGGCATGTTGGAAACTCCGATTGTCTGCGTCGATGTGCAACGGGCAGGACCCGCAACTGGAGTCCCGACAAAAACTGAGCAGGGAGACCTCTGGCAAATTCTCGGGGCTGGTCAGGGCGACTATCCCAAGATTGTCGTTGCCCCCACTTCAATTCCAGACTTGTTCAAGACTATTCCTGAACTCTTTAACCTGGTCGACAAATACCAGTGTCCCGGACTCGTTCTCTCGGATCTTCTAATATCCGAAGGAACTGCCAGCGTCGATCAAGATGAACTCGACTTCGCGGTAAAAATTGATCGGGGTGAGACGATCTTTCCAAACGGAAACAATGGAACTGAAAACGCCTATGGTGGCTACAATGATAGTACCTATTTGCGCTATCTAAATAGCGAAAGTGGAATCTCACCACGTGCCGTACCTGGAGTTCCCGGTCACATCCATATTGCCGCTAGCGATGAACACGATGAGGACGGAGTCCTGATTAGCGACGAATTCACCCATCCTCACAAACGGAGAAAAATGGTTGAAAAGCGTGGTCGAAAAATGGAGACGGTGGTCGAGGACATCGCCCCGCCGGAACTGATCGGACCAGAAGACGCGGAAGTTACACTAATTGGTTTCGGCTCGACCTCAGGAGTGATTCGGGAGGCAGTAGAGAAACTAGCTGGAGAGGAAGCAATCGTGGCTAGTCATCTCCCAATCAAATGGATCGTCCCCTTCCACTCTAATGTTGTTTTAGAAGTCCTCAAAAAATCAAATCGTGTAATCATAGTTGAAAACAACTACAGCGGCCAGTTTGCACGTTTCTTAAAGGCAGAGACCGGGTTCACTGCACATGGATATATTCGTAAATACGATGGTGAACCCTTTATGCCCCATCATATTGTCGATTCAGTTAAAGAACAATTGGATGGAAAAACTGATTGTTCCGTCCCTCAACATGAATTTATCGTCTAGGAAAATGAGCACTTTAACTACAGAGCCTCCACCAAGAGAACAAACGCTAGAGAAAGATACATACAAGGGGAAAATTCATCCCGATTGGTGTCCTGGGTGCGGTGATTTTTCCGTCCTAAACGCTCTTCAGAAAGCACTTTTTGAACTCGGTATCGAACCCTATAATGTTCTTGTCGTAAGTGGCATTGGATGCTCTTCCAATCTTCCAGGATTTATCAATGCATACGGAATGCATACCCTACACGGACGCGCCTTGGCTGTAGCCACGGGTGCTAAATTAGCTAATCATAAGTTGAAGGTCATTGCAACCGGAGGCGATGGTGATGGATATGGGATCGGAGGAAATCACTTTCTCCATACAATGAGACGCAATATCGACCTCACATATATCGTGATGGACAACCAGATATATGGGTTGACTACAGGACAGACATCACCCACGAGCTCCAAGGGTATGAAAACCAAAAGCACGCCGCACGGAAACGTTGAAAATCCAATAAATCCACTACCTCTCGCCATGGTAGGCGGTGCTACCTACATTGCCCGGGGATTCAGTGGTAAGCAAAAACATCTTGTCGATCTGATGAAGGGTGCCATCATGCATGAAGGGTTCTCTCTGGTCGATGTTTTCAGCCCCTGTGTCACCTACAATAAAGACAATACTTATAAGTGGTTCACTCCTCGGGTAAAGATCGTCGAGGAAGAGGAGAATTATGATCCAACTAATTTCCATACAGCCATCGATAGGGCTTATGAGTGGGGCGATGAAATTCCTATAGGTCTAATCTGGCATCGCACCGATCTTCCTTCTCTGGAATCTCTCGAACCAGTCTTAGAAAAAGGTGGTCCCCTCGCCCATCGGCCGCTCGGGATTTCTTCTGAAGAGGCCCAAGGCCTAATCGCTGAGCTCTTGTAGATATCATCTAGCGGAAAACGCGGATTAGGTATAGGTAGAGAATCTCACGGTTAAAGAGGATCTCAGCTCTTTTAACGACCCTGTTCAATTCATCCTGCCAAGGGATGGCCAAAATACTTTTCTTCTCACTTTAAGAGTTGGTTAAAGGAGTTTTACTCCGCTTGAAGTTAGGCCCGTTTTAGGGCTCTTGTCCTAACCTTTGTCTAGGTAATCTGCCTTAAGACCAACAGAAGGTCATTGATTTATTTATCAGAAAGTGTCTGGAAAAGCTCTTCCATTTTTCGAGCATCCTTCTTACCTGGGGACGATTCAACACCACTGTTTACATCGATGAAATGAGTTCTTGATTGAGTGATTGCTTCGCTCACATTTCCAGAATTCAACCCACCTGCCAAGATCCATCGATGTTGAGGATGTCGATCTTGAAGGCTAGCAAAATGAGCCCAATCTCGGGTTTTACCTGTGCCGCCAAATAATTCCTCGGAATAGGAGTCTGTTACGATCGTTGAGCAACAATCCAGCACTTCTACAGGAAAGTGTTTCCCTGGCGGAATTCTAGGAGCCAGCCATAGTCGATCCCGGCCCACTATCACCAACCACTCCGCCAATCGGCGCCACCCGTTAGCCACATCAAAATGAATCTGAAACTTGTCGAAGCCCAATCCCAGATATTCCTCAAGAACATGGGGAGGTGTTTCTACATCGACCAGAACACGCTTTCCTTTGGGAATTGAGGGTATAAGAGAACTCGCCTTATCGATCGAAACACTCCGTGGAGACGGCCCGTAAAGATTAATTCCAATAGCATCTGCATCCAGCTTCACGGCACATTCAATATCATTGAGACGAGTCATCCCACATACCTTTACCTTAACTCGTCTACTCATCGAATTCCTTGATTAGTGTAGTCACCATTCCGTCAGTGGACTGCTCCTCTGCTTCCATATCTACCCGCATACCTAATTTTTTCATCGTTCCAGATGTGATTGGGCCGATACTGCAAGTAAGCGGAAGGATTGCGCCACCCTTAAGCTTCAGAGACGCTGACTGATCGGAGAAAGTTCTAACTGCTGAGGAACTGGTGAAGAGGATAGCATCAGCGCCTTTTTTCCGAAAGTCGCGTACATCCGGTGAATTTGAAATGTCCTTTGCAACCGTCCGGTAAACCTGCAAGGTATCCACGATTGCTCGGGCTTTTTCTAGACGCTTAACCAGGACATCTCGATTTAGATTACCGGTAACGACAAGGATTTTCGTATTATCGAGAGTCTGCTGTACCTCCAACACTCTAGCCAACTCCTCTGAAACGGGTTTCTCAGGAACTACTTCGACTTTAAGATGAAGATTCTCAATGGCGCTTGCTGTGGCTTTCCCTATAGCGGCAATACGAACCAACCCAAGTGCGCGAATATCAATGAACCACTTGAAAAAGATATCAAAAAAAAACCGCACTCCGTTAGCACTCGTGAACACCAGCCACTCGTAACTATTGATTTCCGTAAAAACATCCTCAACCGTCTCCTTATCCAAATCAGGTTGGATCTCGATCAAGGGCAATTCTATAACATCTGCTCCCGCCTTCCGCAACTTGCTACTAAGACCCCCAGCTTGGTCTGTGTTGCGAGTTACGATTATTCTACGTCCTGCTAGAGGAAGAGATATCTCACTTTTCTGGGTCATACTGTTTTCAAATCGCCAACAATTCGATCGATCGCCTTCTCAAGTTTTTCTTTGCCTTCGTCTCTAACCTCATACCGTTTAAATCCCGACTTCTCATGGTAAACCAGAAACTCGCCATCACTCCAATGAGCTCCTACAGCACTATGACAACCTAAACCCAGCTTCTTCAATAGGAGTTTCTCTATACGCACTGCTAGTCCCGTTTCCCTATCACCAATATTTCTGAATCGGTTTCGATCATTTGAGCGAATCTCCATCGCGATTGCACCCTGTCCCGCCGCCGGTACCATCTCTTCAAGATCTAGAGGATCGAAGCTTAGCCCGGGCCACGATTCAATACCAAGCCTCTTCAAACCTGCCGCAGCTAGAATTGTTGCATCCGCAAATCCCTTCGAGACTTTCTCCAAACGGGTCGACACATTCCCCCGAATACCGACCCAATCGGCATCAGGGAAACGGAAACAAGCCTGCGCCCTTCGCCGCGGGCTACCGCTCGCTATGGTCTTAGGCTTACCCGCTGAATCTGACCTAACAAAAACATCGTGAACGGAATCTCTGGGTAGATAGCCCACTACATCAAGTCCACCTTCCAAGACAGCTGGGAGGTCTTTTGCGCTGTGCACAGCAATATCTGCTTTACCCTCAAGTAAAGCAACTTCGAGTTCCTTGGTAAACAGTCCCTTCCCTCCCTGTTCTTCCAAACTCCAATCCCTTCTCTGATCACCCGTCGTAGTTAGTTTGAGAACCGAGACATCGGTCCCAGGAAAACATTTACCTAGAAAGACCCGAACTAATTCACACTGGGCCAGAGCAAGAGGGCTCCCTCGGGTAGCAAGAATAATGTTCTCCTCACTCATGATATATTTATTCCAATTCAAATTGAACTCGACCCAATGATTGCCATCCCAAAACAACCTCGAAGAGTTCACCAAGTCCGATATCAGATGCGACCATAGCTTTAGAGCGAGGATTTATATCTCGATTTCTTAGATACGGATAGCTGTACAACAACCGCTGAATGGGCAAAGTTTCATCTAGAGGCAACCCACTTTCTAGCTAATATTCACTCAAGTCATGCCCCCTTGATTCATCAGAACCAACCTTCAAAGGCTGGGATTCCCTCCCTTGTTTTCTAACCTGATTCAAAGACTTTTAAACAATTAGGATACAAAGTCTCCCAATCCAATCACTGTCCTAAGGTAAAAGATCCTCCAGATTCAATAAGCCGCTTGAGAACCTTTCAAATTGGTCTTTTTTACCCACGGCATAAGCGTACGTAAACGTCTTCCAACCGCCTCTATCGGATGTGAATCACCCGATTCTAAAAGAGCATCATAATTGGGCAAACCATCCTTGTACTCCTTAACCCATTCTTTAGCAAATTTTCCAGACTGCACATCCGTTAAGACTTTTCTCATAGCCTTGCGACTTTGTGACGAGATGACCTTAGGACCACGAGAAATGTCCCCAAAAGTAGCGGTTTCGGATACTGTGAAACGCATTCCGGCAATGCCGCTCTCCACCATGATGTCGATTATCAATTTTAACTCGTGCAGGCACTCGTAATATGCCATCTCCGGTTGATATCCAGCCTCGACAAGAGTCTCGTAGCCCGCAAAAACAAGCGCACTAAGACCACCACAGAGTACCGCCTGTTCTCCGAACAAGTCGGTTTCCGTCTCTTCCTTAAAAGTAGTCTGAATTACCCCTGCGCGGGTCGCACCAATTCCCTTAGCCCATGCCAGGGCCAATTTCTTGGATCCCCTAGATGAACCCTTAAGTACCGAAATCAGCGCGGGAACACCCTTGCCTTCCAAATATTGAGTTCTCACGGTCTGCCCGATTCCCTTGGGCGCTACCATTATAACATCAACGCCTTTCGGAGGTTTAATAAGACCAAAGTGAATCGAAAACCCGTGCGTAAAGAGCAGCGTCTTGCCCTTTGTCAAGTTTGGCTCGATATCCTCCTTAAAGACCGCTGCTTGTTTCATATCGGGAACCGCCATCATGATGATGTCGGAGCGCCTTGTTGCCTCTGCTGTCATCGCCACTTCGAAGCCTTGTCGCTTAGCCACTCGAATCGATTTACTCTTAGGGTAAAGCCCAATGATTACTTTAAGCCCGCTGTCTTTAAGATTCTGGGCATGGGCGTGGCCTTGCGATCCGTATCCAATTACCGCAAGTGTTTTATTCTTTAGAATCCGAAGATCCGCGTCCTTGTTAGTGTATACTTTTGCAGGCATAATTAGTCTATCTTATCTTCGTTCCTAGGGTTTAATTTTCGAATACGGGGAAGAGCTGCACTACCTGTTCGAGCCATATCCTCTATCCCGTACGGAGCTATGATTTCAAGAAAACCTTCGATTTTGTTATCATCCCCCGTTAGTTCGACAATTAAATTTCGGGGAGAAACATCGATGATTTTAGCACGGAAAATATCACAGATCTGGATGATTTCAGATCGATTCCCTTCCGCAGCAATTTTCACGATAACCAATTCGCGCGCAGCTAGTTCTCCTTCGGAGAAATCTTTCACGTCGATAACTTCAACTAATTTTTTAAGTTGTTTAATACATTGGTCCAGTTGCTGCGTGTCACCCATGACTGTTGCAGTAATACGTGAAAATTTAGGATCGTGAGTAGGACCAACATTGAGGGTATCAATATTAAATCCTCTTCCACTGAAGAGGCCGGCAACTCGCGCCAGAACCCCAAAGTTGTTCTCAACAACAACAGATATGGTGTGCCTCATCGGTCTTATTACTTAGCAATATGGACGGCGGCGGGCTCGAACCGCCGACCTCCTGGGTGTAAACCAGACGCTCTAACCAACTGAGCTAGCCGTCCGAAGGTCCTTTCCCCATGAAATCGACTCATAGTCGTGAGCTGCATCGCAGATATTGCAAGGTGAATCTGAATTCGTTATCCTAAATAATGATTTGTAGCAGAAACGGAATGAAAGAGCAAAGCTTTGATTGAATGCATCAGCGACGATGCATTAAACCGGGTTTTACGTATCTTGGTTTTTGTTCGTCGTCTTTCATCATTTTCTCGAAACACGGTCTTTTTACCCATAAAATCAACAATATAAATCCTAAAAGAGAAAGCGATGATTAATCCAAACACACCGGACCACGTACAAGACCCCTCTCAAATAATTCCTCAGCAATCTGGATAGCGTTGAGGGCAGCCCCCTTCCAAAGTTGGTCGCCTACTACCCATAAGGAGAGGCCATTGTCCAAGGCAGTATCTTGACGTAAACGGCCAACTGCACACTCCAGAACTTCACTTCGATTTACGGGCATCGGGTATTGATTATTCCCTAAATCATCAATCACTTCTACTCCTTTAAACTCAGAGATCGCAGATCTCGCTTTCTCAACAATGACCTTCCGCTTAAATTCGGCGTTGATTGCGACTGCGTGACACCGAAAAACCGGAACACGAACACATGTAGTTGAAACCCTCAATTCAGGAAGTCCGAGAATCTTTCGCCCTTCATTGAGCATTTTTTCCTCTTCCTTTGTGTAGCCACTCTCCTGTAAAGCTTCGACATGGGGCAAAAGATTGAATGCAATAGGATGGGGATAGACATCGTTAACTAGAGGATCACCATCGACCCATGCGCGAGTCTGGGCCTCCAACTCTCTTATTGCAGCCGCTCCCGTTCCAGATACTGCCTGGTATGTTGAAGCAAAAAATCTTTTGAGCCCAAACTCCTTATGCAAAGGGTATAGTGCCATCAGAGCTACAACCGTCGTGCAATTTGGATTGGCAATGATCCCGTTGTGCTCCTCAAGGGTGTGTGCGTTGATTTCTGGGACTACCAAGGGAACTTTTGGATCCATCCGAAAGGCAGAGGTATTGTCAACTACCACGCAACCGGCTTCTACCGCAGAAGGAGCTAGCACCTTAGATGTCCCACTTGGAACACTGAAGATAACGAGATCGAGATCAGAGAAAATTCTCTCCGAAGCTTCTTCAAGGGGAATCCTCTTTCCCCTGAACTTAAGATATTTCCCTACCGAACGACGGGAAGCAAAGAGCCGAAGTGATTCAGTTGGAAACATCCTCTCTTCTAATAACCGAATCAACTCGTGCCCAACCGCACCCGTCGCACCAACGATTCCAACTCTATATTTCACGATTCCATCCTAGCTTATTTTCTAAGTCTCTTAAAATAGACTCACCCCAATCTTTGACGAGCAGATTTCTCACTGGCCTTCAAAGGAATTCATGTCTCTTGAATAAAGGTCAAACTCCATCACTGCAAACAGGACTTTAATTAATATTAAAGGAGAATGGTGATTCAGTCTCAACAGCCTCCTCGAATTTCTCGGAGATCTCGACTCCAATCGCATCTGCTAGCAATCTACCTTTGGGAGTAAGCCAAATATTTCCGACGCCGTTATCGACCATTAAACCCTCATCACGGAATTTATCCCAAAGCGAATCGAGCTTACCTAAGGGAACAGAGGGAAACCGAATACTGAGCTCTTCGAGGAAAACACCCTGATTCATTCGAAACCCAAAAATAAGGCAGTCGTGCGCTAAAATCGCCTGGGTCAAGGAAACTTCCTCTACTAACCTCGGCTTCCCTTCATCAAAACCCATCAGCCAATCCTTTAGGGAAGATACATTGCTGAAGCGTTTTCCATTTACCTGTGTTGCAGCAGCTGGACCGAAACCCAACCACTCCCCCATCCGCCACGTATTCTGATTATGCAAACACTCATAGCCCGGAATAGCGTAATTCGAAATCTCATATTGAAGGTAGCCATTCTCAGCCATAAGTTGCCACGTGGTTTCATAAAACGCAGCCTCTGCAAAATCATCTTTGGCTTTGATTTGGCCCCCTTTCATTTTAAGGAAGAGAGGAGTATCATCTTCGAAGGTGAGGCAATAAGTCGAAATGTGGGTTGGGCAAATCCCGAAGGCTTCCTCCAGATCCCCAATCCAATCTTCCACCCTTTGGTCCGGAAGACCAAAGATAAGGTCGAGATTCAGATTCTCGAATCCAATCTCACGAACTAGATCTACAGCTCGATATATCTCTCTTTTAGAATATTTGCGTCCAAGAACTTCGAGAGAATTCTCTTGGAAACTCTGCACACCAAGAGAGATCCTATTCACACCAAGATCCTTGAGAGACCGTAGCCGATCGACCTTAACGGTGGAGGGGGCCATCTCTACACTCCACTCGATTGGCGGATCTGGCAATCTCCCGCTAAGCATCCCACCGATCCTCTCCAACATTTTCGGTGGCAAAATCCCTGGCGTCCCTCCACCCCAAAAAATTGTATCAACCTTTCGATCTATATCAGCAGCATCAATCTCTTTTAACAGGGAGCGTTCATATAACTCCATTTCTCCCTTTTTTGGACGCACCTCGTAAAGTGCGCAGAAATCACATCGCGTCGAACAGAAGGGAACGTGGATATATATCCCAAACAATGGAGAATTTGAACCTTTTTCTTGCAGAGACATACCAGTATGCCTTATTTACTATCGCGATCGCTCGTATGAAAGCAAAAATGAATCTCTTTAGAATACTCCTTGCTCTCGGGTTAATATCGCTTCCTGGATGCGCCACCCAGATTGTAAATCTGACCCCGAAGCAAATCCCTGAGAACCCTTCAAGTATCTATACATTCAGCTGTGCCACAGAGGTCAAGAGGCCATATCTGGATAAGGAGTCGATAAAAACCGAAATTGTCGTTAACGGCGATCGACACACGATGCTGAAAAGCGACATCGGGGAAAATATCTTTAATCTGGATTATCATCTCCCTCCCCGCCTCAGTAAAGTTCGGTACTACTACGTTCTTACTTATCAAATTAAAGGAGAAAATGGCAGTGAAGAAGTTGAGCTCTATAGCGATCTCTTCCGCTCGGACCTGATTAATCGATACGTCATTCAACTCGACACTGATCGTGCCCCGGTCGGCGCACGGGTTGGTCTCGTTGGGAGAGGTTTTTCCGAACATGATGTCGTCACCATGGGAGGCCAAGACGTCTCTACTATATTTACATCCACAAATTCGATTCATTTCTACGTGCCAAGCCTTCCCGCCGACAAGACCTACGATGTCTCCCTGCGCACTCGGGACGGGAGTATTTCTGCAGGAAAGTTTAGGGTGGACAACGCTGCTATCTCCTTCCTCCCTTCCAGCCTCTACCTTTCCTCCGGCGAGAGAACTATAGCCATCATTACAATCCAGTTCGAGGCGCCGCCCGGTGGTCTTTTTATTAATGTAACTACAGATGTCCCGTCTTCCGTCATAATGCCGGAAGTGCTCATACCAGAAAATTCGAGATCTATTAACATCTCTGTCGAGGGAGGCGAACCCGGGACGGGGACTCTGTATGTCGAAGTCCCTGGCTTCAATTCCCTACAAATTCCGGTCTCAGTTTATTGAAAAGAAAGCATACGGAGTTTTCCTTTAAGCTCTTCCTTCTTGGATATCTCCCTTCGTCGTAAGCTCAATTAATTCCATCGATTTACTCATGCTGAAAGACGACATTCATTTGAAAATTGAGAATCTCCATGTCCAGTTTCACATGGAGGAAGGGGTTGTCCATGCAGTGAATGGCGTCAACCTGGTGCTAAACCGGGGCAGAACCTTGGCCATCGTAGGTGAGAGTGGCAGCGGCAAAAGTGTGACTGCGTTTTCTATTCTTCGGCTTATCCAAAAACCTGGCGAGATTGCTGATGGCAAAATCACCCTGTACCCTAGGAAGAGAAAGCCCATCGAGATTACCTCATTAAATGAGAAATCGGAGACCCTTTATGAGCTTCGTGGCGGACTCGTAAGCATGATTTTCCAAGAGCCTATGACAGCCTTGAGTCCGGTACACACGATTGGTAATCAGATTTGCGAAGCGATTCTTCTTCATCAAAACGTTAACAAAAAAGAGTCGGAACAGATTGCGATAGAAATGTTGAAAAAAGTCGGCATACCAAACGCCGATCAAAGATTGAGACAGTACCCTCACGAATTCAGTGGTGGAATGCGACAGCGTGTTGTGATTGCTATGGCCTTAGTCTGCCGGCCGGAAGTGTTGATCGCAGATGAACCCACAACCGCACTCGATGTGACTATTCAGGCACAATTTCTTGATCTTCTAAAAAGCCTTAAGGAAGAAACTAAGACTTCAATAATCTATATAACCCACGACATGGGTGTTGTCGCACAAACTGCGGATGACGTCGCCGTCATGTATAAAGGACGTGTGGTTGAGAAAGGAACTGTTCGTCAGATCCTTAAGGATCCGCTCCACCCCTATACTCGAGGATTGCTAGCAGCCATCCCTAGCCTGTCGGGACGCCAGGAGCGCCTCCCTACCATTGATTCGGTAATTGGAGACACTGATATTGACACACCTTGGGACTTACTAACCCTTCCTGATGGGAGAGAAATCGCAATTAATCCTGACGAATTGACCCCTCAATTGAAATGAGCAAACCTGAAAGGGTGCAACCTATACTTGAGGTTAAGAACCTTAAGAAGCACTTTCCCGTCTTCAGTAAAGGATTTATCCGCCGCCAGATTGACGTCGTGAAAGCCGTGGACGATATCAGCTTTACTGTAAATGCAGGGGAAACACTGGGAATCGTAGGGGAAAGTGGATCCGGGAAAACCACGTGTGCACGTTGCATTTTACGAGCCCTCGAGCCCACCGCTGGGGATGTCTATTTCCGAAATAAGGGCCGAACCGTTAACATGGCAACTTTGAAAGAGAGGGAACTAAAGCCCATTCGGCAAGAGATGCAGATGATCTTTCAGGATCCCTTTTCCTCTCTAAATCCTCGTATGACTGTTGGGAGTATAATCGCGGAGCCCCTCATCATTCATAAGATCGGGACGCCCAAGGAACGTGAGGAAAAAGTGGTTGATATGCTGAGAAAAGTTGGTCTTATTCCAGAACACCGGCAGCGATATCCTCACGCTTTCAGCGGAGGTCAGCGCCAACGTATTGGAATCGCCAGGGCGCTAATCATGAACCCAGCCCTCATAGTTGCCGATGAGGCAGTCTCAGCCTTGGACGTCTCGGTTCAGGCACAAGTTATCAATCTACTTGAAGACCTGCAGGATGAATTCAACCTTACCTATGTTTTCGTCGCTCACGACCTCAGCGTGGTAAGACACATCTGTGATCGAGTAGCCGTAATGTATCTGGGAAAACTGGTCGAAGTACAAAAAACCGAGGAACTCTTTGCCAATCCGAAGCACCCATATACCAAGGTTCTGCTCTCTGCTATCCCCTACCCAGACCCCGATATCAGTTTAGAACCTCTGGATATGGGAGATTTCATAGAGGCAATTGAAGCTCATTAAGCCCTTGCGCTTTAGGTTAAATGGGAATTCAGTACTATCGAATAGCACGACAGGTAATTTACCATTCATCTGTTCTCGTCAGCTTATCAATACTGAACCACTTAAGCCCCGAGACCAGAATCTGCGCAGTGATTGCTACTTAATCGCGACAATACAGTCCTAGATCCAAACATAAGACTTTAGGCCTGTCGCCCAAACTCTCTAACGACTGATCCCGCATTATAAAAGGGAAAGGTGCAAGCTGGTGAAAAGAACCTCGACGCACTGTAAACGGCGATACTCAACCCACTTTCTCAAAGTCCTAAGCTCGTTTACATAGTACGGGCGAGAAGCCCTCCGTCTACAGCCAGCGAAGTACCGGTAATGAATGCAGCCTCATCGGAAGCGAGAAACAATACTGCGTTTGCCACGTCTTCGACGGTACCTAATCTTTTAGCCGGTACCATTTCTGAAAACTGTTTCTTGGATTGCCGGAGTTCCCTTGGAGACATAGACCTCCAGAGAGGAGTGAGAATCGCTCCTGGCAGTACTGCATTGACTCGAATATCAGGTCCATAGTCGAGGGAAAGAATTCGAGTCAAACCTAGGATTCCTGCCTTAGCCGTGTCATATGCAGTGTGTTCATGGAAACCAACCATTGAGTGTACCGATCCGGTATTGACAATCGCCCCTCCCCCACTCTTACGCATTACCGGAATACCAAATTTGGCGCTTAAATAAATAGCCTTTAAACCGACATCGAGGGTTCGATCCCAATCCTTTTCCTCTAGCTCTGTCGCAGGACCATTCTTGAACCAGATAGCGTTATTGTGAATAAAATCAATACGCCCAAATTCTTTTTCAGTGCGTTCTATCATCCTTCTCACTTGAGGACTCTTGCCAACATCTGCCTTCACGAATATTGCCCGGCCCCCCTCATTTTTAATCTGGGCTAGAACTCGCTTTCCATTTTCCACATCCACATCTACCAAGCTCACGGACGCCCCTTCTCTAGCGAACAATAAAGCGGTTCCCTCTCCAATTCCTGAAGCAGCACCTGTTATCAAGGCCACTTTACCTGCAACTCTTCCTTGTGTCTTGTGATTAAAATGAATGTTTTTCTTCATGAAAGATATGATTCTGTGTTCTGAATTTCCTGCTAATATTGGCTGGACCAATGATCATGAGCAAGACGATACCTCGCGCTGAATGGAACCTTTGAAAAATAAATTTAAGAATCGTAAGCATTTCTGAGAATAGATTCGATCAAATATGAGCCGTCGCATAAAGTACCCTAGTGATCCAGTACAGGATAAGGCGTTGGTGAGCATTCTCGGAGCTTGTTAAAACCGAAACCTTAATTCATCCGCGATGAATAGGGAGCAATGCTGCCGTGGATGACGTTAAATCTTACGCTCGAAGTTTCTTATTTCCTCGGCTCCATCAAGAACTCCAATTTCTAAATGGAATTCCTTGACCTCCTCCGGCTCGATATACTGCAAAGTCCCGTGCCTTCTGTTACTCGCACGGCCGAGCATACTGACATTGCCCGGCTCTATTCCGGTAACGTAGGTCCCACGATGAAAATGTTGCCACTGCGTAACAATCGGAATCTCGTCTCTGGGAAATGTCCATCTTAGCCCCAAACCTAATTTGTCGTTGATCAGACCTACGTTGGCATTGCCTTCTGAATCCGCTTTGACCCGGTGGACATAAACATCATCGTGCATTTTCTCCGTTGGAGCAGCGGCGGTTGTATAGGAATCAGCTCTAACTTCCCTTTCCTCCACCCATTCGATTGTCTTTTCGGATGCGATAGCCAAACGGGTCCCTTCATCGAGTAAGGGGAATCCCGGATTACAATGGTAGACGTACATTAGTGGAGACCGGTTCACATCACAATTCTCAATCCGATCATGGATACTGAAACTCTTTGCTCCCAAAGCCATTGAAATCTCTCTTGTAAGCTCTAAGTGGGTTCCAAATGGAATAGCCTCCCGCATCTTTCCTCTTACTCTAATAATATAATCGTCCCCCTCCCAGTTTCCGTCTGCTACTACCTGCTTGGCCGGAAGGAAAGAAAGTCTTCCATGCAGTGGGAGTTCTTCGTTTTCCTCCTCGGGATCAGTCTCTGGATGACCGGTAAAGGTCATCCCACAGGTCAAGACCATACCTCCGAAAAAGCCACGCATCCATCCGTATCCCTGCGGCTCGTAAAAGGCCGGACCGACGTCACCTGTATTAGAGCGAAAGCACAAAGACATGCCTTTGTAGTGAGCTGAAGCAACATCTAATGCCCTGCCTGGGAGAAGAGAAAGACAGAGCCCTGAGGCGTTGAACATCTCGATGAGGTCTGATCCTCGCTCATTGCCTTCAACAAGCTCCGCACGGCGGGCCTGTGCGACCTGAGAGATGTCTCCAATCTTGTCAAGAAGCTCACGTTTGGTATAGGTCCGTCCAAATAACAACGGCATGATAGATCCTTTTAATATGGATTAGTTGAAGAATGAAAAATTGAAGAATCGAGTGTTGAAGAAATGTGGATCCAGTTTCAAGCAATATTCAGGATCAGAGCACGAAACCAGCAGTCTATCTATCATATGCTGAACTTTCGAATTATACTGGACCCAATACTAATTCTTAACTGAGATTCACTTTACACCTGGCAATCAAGAAACTATTCAACTACTCCAAAATCTAAAGTTAACAATTTTCTAGGGAAACTTTGGGAACCAGGCCCCTATGTTACCGTTATCTATTCAAGCCCCTCTATCGTCTGAAAGCGGGCCAAGAGAATTGAAGACACGAAAACCAATCCCCCGACTTTAGCTGAATGGACGTATCTCTAATGCCAATATTGATGTGACACATCGTATAGCCAATCGTTCCAAAACAAGGACTAAGGGTCGACTTCTCAATCATTGTTCGTATTTTTTGAGTCCAAAGAGATCAGTAAAATGATGAAATTTCCGTTTACATGCGTCATTTCCATATCTCAAATCTTTTGTACATTCGGTGGTCTTCGAGCAGAGTCACAAGAAGCTTTGGAAAACTTCAATGTATCTCACACCGATGAACAACAAGGAACTCAGTTCGAATTAAAAGCTCAGAATAGTATACCTAATGATGACTTAGCCATTTTCACTCCTGAGACACAGGCACTCATCCTTCGGGAACGGCAACTAGCTATTCTCGATAGGAATGTATTGGGAAATCTTCAGGATAGAGAAAACGAGAGTAGCGAAGAACCTCAGGAGATGGATCAAAGGATAACTGAGATTGGTCTGATTACATTACAGGAATACATTGTGATCCCATGGGAATCGAGAGAAGCCCAAAGGCTGCTAGCTGAGGGGCTTGTTCTCTATACAGAGGAGGCCAGAGAACGGGTTCTTAAGGAGAAATACCTCAGTTCTTTCGACCGGGACTTCATTAATCGATGGGAACTCGAATTCCTAGCTGGAACTAGTGCAGCAGAACGTGCCAATATGTACGAGGAGCAAGCCCGCTTTGCCAGATTTGAGGAACTCACCAAAAAATTCCTCGCTTCGCTAAAGGATAATCGCAGTGATGCATACAATGATCTTAAGGAACTATACCTCGAAGAACGCCACGACCAAATTCAGAATCAAAGAAATATTCTTGGCCTCCACAGAACCAACAACCAAGAATAAACAGATATTAACCGCTGAGCAACATTCTGCGCTAAGTCCTTTTGGTAATGCCGACACCTCTCCTCTCTAGCCAACAGAACCTGGACTCATAAAATTTCTACTATCCCACCTAATAGCCCTCTCCTTCGGGTCGTTGGCTCAGATTCTGAATAAGGGCCCGTGATTCGATCACCCGGCCATACAAAACGTCAGTTCCTTAACCTATATCGAAAATCTTTCAGTGGTAAAATTCCGTTTAAACAGGCATAGTGTATGATCGCAACATCAAAGATTTTCCCACAACACGATAGAACCAAAACAGCTAATGAACTTAGAGAGGGCATAGAGTATTACAATCCCAGTTTTCGACGACTTCTACCGGAGGAACCGGAATTAATGCACCATTGGCGGGGGACCGAATGGGCAGAGGGACCCGTCTATCTTTCGCAAAGGAATGCTGTGATATGGTCGGATATACCAAATAATCGCATGCTAGAATTCAATCTATCGAGCAGGGAAACATCCGTATTCAGAGAACCTTCAAATTACACCAACGGTAATACCGTTGACCTCGAGGGTCGCCTAATCAGTGCACAACATCTTCCTCACTGCATTCTCCGTACTGAACATGATGGGACTCTCACTGTTCTTGTTGATCGCTATAATGGGAATCGTCTAAATTCGCCGAACGACGTAGTTGTGAAATCGGATGGAACAATTTGGTTCACAGACCCTCCCTACGGAATTCTCTCCGACCGCGAAGGTCGGCAGCGAAAGTCAGAAATTAACGGTTGTTATGTTTACCGGTTTGATGAAATCACTGGAATTCTCGAAATCGTGGTCGATAGTATGGATCGACCCAACGGCCTAGCGTTTTCTCCTGGAGAGGATGTTCTCTACGTATCCGACACAGGAAAACCCGAAAACCTAATGGCATTCGATCTCTCCTCAGATGGGCAATCTTTGGAAAACGGTCGAGAGTTCGCAAAGGTACGACCCGGAACTTCGGACGGTTTCCGATGTGACGCAGAAGGCAACCTATGGACAAGTGCTGAAGACGGTATACAATGCTACACAGCAGAAGCCGAATTAATCGGGAAAATCCTCATCCCCGAACAACGGGTAGCCAATTGCTGTTTTGGAGGGCCAGATGCTAAAACTCTTTATATCGCTGGAGACACCTCGCTATATTCCATTGCACTCGACATCTCGGGTGCACAATCTGGAATGTAAGAACTCATACTGATCCTGATTTTATTGAAAACGATAACTCTAATTGCAACCCTAAGCCTAAGCCCTTGGTGAAACCAGGAGGAACCCTCTAGGGATACTGGATCCACCCAACCAAATAGTTGTAATCCCTTCTTTTTTAAACCATCGGTCAAAGAATATCCCCAAGGGTGACTGAAGACTCGGACGAACTTCCCGTTGATTTGATGAAAGCGACAAGATCTAGTAACTGCTGGAGGGTATAGCGGCGTGCGTAAG
This sequence comes from uncultured Opitutales bacterium, assembly GCA_964542645.1. GTDB lineage: Bacteria > Verrucomicrobiota > Verrucomicrobiia > Opitutales > UBA2987 > Moanibacter. The sequence goes on from CAZIUG010000008.1 coordinate 105,306, forward strand.
AATCGGGCATAGCGGAACGCTCTGTGGCCATCAAGGAGCGGACTTCCTCCTTTCTTACAGACCGCGTTACGGGCGGAAAACTTGAAATATCAAAGACCCGAAGGCGAGAAGGACTCTCGCCAACCATCAGGACCTCAAACTCCTCACCATCTTTCATAACCAGCGAAGAAAGCCTTCCAGGCTTTTCAACGCGTTGATTTGGAAGCACAATATCCCGAAATATCTGACGTGGCGAATTATCGGCGATTCGAACTAGGCCAAACCCAATAGAGGCCCCCTTCTTTTCGATCCTGTGGCACACTGCACAATTCATATCGTCCATCACATCAAAAAAGAGCTCCTTCCCCCGACCTGAATTACCGACGATTTTGGCAGCCGTCTTAGAAACTAAGTTAATTTCACCCGCTGAATCGAATCTTTCTTTAGCCTCCTTGACCCCATTTATGAATGAAGCCCTTTCCCTAGTCTTAATCGAATTTGGTGCACCAGGTTCGTTGCCTCCAACCGCGGATATAGTCCCAATATAGGCAACCAATGTAAGGATTTCCTCATGGCTTAACTTACCTTCCCAGCCAGGCATAGCCGTCCTCGGAATCCCCTTTAGTATCACCCGATAGAGATATTCCCGATCCCAAGTCTTACCCCGAAGACGAGGACCTCTTCCAGCACGTCCCTCTTTCCCGTGACAATAGCCAACAGAACAGCTTTGAGCAAATAACTTTCGACCTTTATTGATGATATCGACATCCGATAGAGACAATTTGGGATCACTCGCATTGGCCTGAAAAGGCGTCCATATCAACAAAGTCAATACTAGCTTTATATAGGATGAATAAACCCTTTCTCTACTTCTTTTACCCACAAAACCACACCCCTAAGCGCAAAATCATTTACCCAGCGCAAATGCAAAAAGAGCGGAACCACTGGGGAAATCCTCTACTTCCGGCCAAATCTGAGACATAATTCCAGCTACCGCTGACCCCCAGCCCACCGGCACAGCCACAAATTGGATTCCATCCACCGAATAAGTAATTGGCGAACCTCGATGCCCAGATCCTGTGTTAAAACTCCAAAGCTTCTCCCCATCAACAGCATCGAATGCCATGAAGTTTCCCTCCGGATCTCCTGTAAACACCAGATTTCCTCCGGTCGCGACCGCTGATGCCAACAATGGGTACTTAGAACGATAACTCCACCGTTTCTCCCCGGACAATGGATCATAGGCATCAAAATGACTCCAAGCTTCGCCCTGAGGCGTCCTACGGAGCTCAAAAACACCACCGAAATAGGTTTCGCCCGGACGTGGTTCCTCTACTTGAACCGTCAAATCCTGACACCATTCAATCCCAGTTGTGTAAAAAAGACCCGTTTTGGGACTATAGGCCGCATGATTCCAACTACGAGCCCCGCCAATAGCGGGACAGATTAGGGTTGTTTCGCCTACTGCGGGTTCCAATCGCCCTAAGAGATTACCTTCCGAATCAATTCCACTGATCCAATTGATCTCCTGAGCGATTGGCCATGCATTGACAAATTCGCCATTGGTCCGGTCAATCACCCAGGTGTAGCCGCCCTTGTTAACATTGATTAGGAGTTTTCGTTTTTTCCCTTCGACCTCCAGATCCATGAGAACACACTCGTAGGCAGCATCCCAGTCCCAGACATCATGTGGGATCTGTTGGTGGTGCCATTTTAGCTCCCCACTGTCTGCGTCCAGTGCTATGATTGAATCAGTATAGAGGTTGGAACCCTTTCGAGTTTCTCCGTAAAAATCAGCAGCAGGATTACCCACACCCCAGTAAATCAGATTGAGCTCGGGATCGTATGATCCGGTCAGCCAAGTTGCGCCTCCTCCATATTTCCAGCTATCGCCACTCCATGTATCGCTCCCTTTTTCACCGGGAGCTGGTATGGTCCAGAAACGCCAGGCCCGCTTACCCGTCTTCGCGTCAAAAGCGTTCAGATAACCACGGTGAGCCGAGTCACCACCGGTGACTCCCACCACAACCTTATCTTTAACTACAAGCGGAGCCCCAGTTATGTTGCAACCACACTGGTCAACATCCTCGATATTTACATTCCAAACCTCCTCCCCAGTCTCAGCATCCAGAGCCACCAAATGATTATCAATCGTTCCCATAAAGACGAGACCATGACCTAAAGCCACTCCCCGATTCCATGGACCATAAAGCAATCCAAATTCCTCTGGGACAGGGTAATAATAGTGCCAAATTTCCTTTCCAGTAACAGCGTCAATTGCAAACACGCGGTTCCATGGGCTAGTTATGTACATGACTCCATCTACCACTAACGGAGTACAGGAAAATCCTCCGTCTACAACTCCGGTCTGGAAGACCCATTTAGGAACAAGTTGCTCCACATTACTTCGATTGATCTGACTTAAAGAACTGTATCGCCAAGCATTGTAGGTGCCTGAATAGATCATCCAATTCTGCGGTTCGTTCTCCGCTCCTAGAAGCCGATCAACTCCTACATCAGCACTTGAGAGGTCATTACTCCATAGGGAAAGAGTAAATAACGCAGCAATAAACTTTGGCATCTTCTTTAAGCCAGACATCATCGGTTTCTCCTTTTATGATTAAGATATCTATTTACACTAACAGCAAACTTTCGGAGGAATATACCAGCAAAAATCGATAACTCCCACCAGTGAAAACTGTCAATCGCATATAACCAGGGTCGTAAACCGCCAAGGCACGAAATGTATTGATAAGCTAGGTTTCAAGGAATTCTATAGTTCTTTGAATACGATATAACAGACGGAGAGCAATCTGGGAAGCACATCGTTACGAAATCACAACTTCGGTCAATTCTGGACGTCCAATTAAAAGGTTCTCTCAGAAATTTGAGCCTAACGGGGTTTTTCAATGGAAACAAAAGTCGGTCCTCCAGCCAGTTTCCAGAAGAGAAGTCTCTGGCTGCTCTTCTGTAGGGTCATTATGTCTTTTTTCGTAGAACCCTACGGAGCGAATTTAACGCATGGAACAATATCACCCGTATAGTCTGCCCTATGCAACATGCGGACACAATCTTCCATTCGTCGAGCGGTCTTGAACTAAAGATTCCACGGTTGCATTTGCTTATCGTATTACCAAAATTGAGTTGTTTCTACATCATTAGTTCCTCGCTCCGCTCGTTCGCCGTCCGATCCTACTGAAATTGAGCACTTTCTCACTAATTTCTAAAAGGGCGATGCAAAAGATCATTCTGACTCCGCATAGGAATACCTAGACGATGCTTGATGGTAATACGGCGTCTCGAATTGTCTTCCTCAGGCGTGAAATCGAGCGGTATGACGAAATCTATTTTCGAAAAGCGCAACAGGGAACCCAACCCGAAATTTCCGATCAGGATTACGACAACCTGAAATCTGAATTGGCAGAATTGGAGAAAAAGCATCCTGAACTAAAAAGGGACGATTCTCCGACCCAAAATGTGGGTGACGATCGGCTTGAAGGATTTGAAACTTATATCCACCGGCAACCAATGCTGAGCCTGGACAACACCTACAATAAAGAGGAACTCTTTGACTTTGAAAGGCGACTTCAAAGGATGCTCGGCCCGAAGGAGCTGATTTATGTAGTAGAACCCAAGATCGACGGGGTAGCCGTCAGTCTCACCTATGAGAAAGGATCGTTAAAGAGAGGAGTAACTCGCGGGAACGGAGCCGAAGGAGACGATATCACGGCAAGTATCAGCCACATTGCGGATCTGCCTAGAACGCTTATAGGGCCCAAGGCGCCTGAAACCATTGAAATTCGCGGCGAAATCTATATGACTCTCGAGGAATTCAAGCGAATCAACAGGGAGCGTTCTGCAGGAGGCAAACCTCTATTCACTAATCCTAGAAATTTCGCCGCAGGGTCAGTAAAGCTGCTCGATCAGAATATCGCTAGAGAACGGAAACTTGAGATTGTCCTTTACGCAATGGGCTCGTGCGAACCCCAAATGTTCAAGACTCAAGTCAGCTTCCAAGAGGCATTGAGATCATGGGCAATGCCAGTGGTCGAACAATACTGGGTCGCTCACGGGATCGAGCAGGCATGGGACAGCATAAAAGAACTTGACCAACGACGCCATAAGTTTCGCTATGCCACCGACGGTGCGGTCATCAAACTCAACGACACCAAAAGACAATCTCTTGCCGGATCAACCGCCAAAGCCCCTAGATGGGCTATAGCTTATAAATTTGCTGCCGAACAAGCCGAAACACGATTACGAGCAATTACTGTACAGGTGGGACGGACCGGACGACTAACTCCTGTCGCAGAGCTTGATCCTTTAGAACTAGCTGGAACCACGGTCTCAAGAGCATCCCTGCACAATGCGGAAGAAATCTCAAGGAAGGACATCCGGGTTGGGGACACAGTGGTGGTCGAGAAAGCTGGCGAAATTATTCCTGCAATTATCCAAGTGATAACCGAGAATAGGCCGAAGGGTTCTCAACCCTTTGATCTCCTGGAACACGTGAACGGGGTTTGTCCCTCTTGTGGGGAACCCATCCAACGTCAGGAGGGTTTTGTTGATTATAGTTGCGTCAATTTTCAGTGCGCTGCCCAAGTGACGAGCCGTATAGAATTCTTTGCCAGTCGTAGAGCACTTAATATCGAAAGCCTTGGCGGCATCGTTGCGGAAAGAATTGCTGAAAGCTTCCATATTAATTCGCCAGTTGACCTCTTCGATTTGGAAGAGGATCAGCTCTTGAAACTTAATTTGGGAACAGAAGACTCTCCGCACCAATTTGGGCCTAAAAATGCGGCTAAAATAGTAGATGCCTTGCACCGTTCGAGAGATCTTCCCCTCTCTCGGTGGCTCTATGCTTTTGGTATTCCCTATGTGGGTGAGACTAAAGCCAAAGAGATAGCGAAAATGCACAAGAATCTTGAATCAACTGCAAAATCAAGGATCCTGCATGCGATTGTTGCTATATCGCGGTTAAAAGAAGAAAGGAGCGCCATTTCCCCTAATTCCCGAAAAACCCCTCCAAAATCAGAACCCGAAAGGGAAGAACGGAAGATTAAATTCGACAATCTTGGAAAAGAAATTCTGGAACTCCATAAATCCTTGGATGACCTGCCTCTATCATCCGAAATTGGACCCGCAGCAGCCCAAAGTACAATCCGCTTTTTCGAATCCGAATTTGGCACCGACCTCATCCATAGACTTATGGTACACGGAATCAATCCGCACAGCGACAATTACCTGAATTTGGATTCAGATGATTCCCGCCTTCTCGAGGGGAAAACGATCGTCCTGACCGGAACTCTCCCTTCCTTTACTCGAGACGAGGCAAAAGCAATAATCGAGAAAGCGGGAGGAAGAGTATTATCTTCGGTAAACAAAGAGACCGACTACCTTATAGCTGGAAAGTCACCAGGATCAAAACTTGGGAAAGCTGCAATACTAAACATAAGGATCCTCGACGAATCCGGACTACTTAGTCTTCTCGACAAACGGTAGGTCCGCCTGAGAAGAATATAGGGCACAGTTACACAGACCCTTAGAATCCCTTCTTTTCTAAAGCACTTTGAAGCTTCTGTTGAAAAACCTGTAAGTCTTCTGAGCTCGGCTTGTATCCTTCCTGATCTGGGGTAAACGCCAATCTTCCAAGCTGATCGATGGCCCATTCGGCCTTCACTCCATCACTAAACCTAGCATTGCCACTAACAAGGGCACCCGGTTTGAGGATGCTATCAACTTCGACACTCACCTCAGCCCCCATGATTTCAGATGCAGTATCGGCAAGCAGCTCCTCATCTGCTGCCATCGGAGTAGTCTGGTCCTCCGACAAGGGAGTAGATGCTCCACTCGAATTATCGTTAGAGGCCATCGTCGCATTCGGTTCAGATCCATCATCCTGCAAAGTTAGTTCAAGGTCATCGACTAAAAATCGCACATCCATATATGTAATGGAGATAGAGAACTTCTGATCCAGAAGGCGCTGAATCTCAGCCAAAGGTAGACCTTCCTGGACCCAAGAGGCGACAGCTTTTCTTTGTTCAAGAGTAATTTCCATAATAGCGCTTGATTAGCTTTTACATCACACGAGCTCAGAAATGAGACGGGATTTCTCGGACCAACTAACTCCTAAGTGTTTTGCTGAGACAACTGCTTAGAAAGAAAATCTACGTTCCTACTGACTGTCTCATCTTGCTCCATCATATTCTCCACAGTTTTACAGGCATGAATAACGGTACCGTGGTCACGCCCTCCAAACGATTCACCGATCTCTTGCAAGCTGTTATTTGTTAGAAGACGACTCAAGTACATTGCGATCTGACGGGGAAATGCAATATTGCTTGGGCGTCTTTTACTCACCATATCGCTCTGGCGAAGATTGAAAAAATCAACGACTCTTTTCTGAATCTTTTCAACCGTAACCTTGTTTTGTGCATCCTCCTGCAATAAATGCTGAAGGAGCCCTTCCACAATCTCGATGCTCAGAGGTTGGTCCATCAGTTTTGCATAATGCGCTACACTAATCAATGCTCCCTCCATGCGACGAACATTCCTCGTAATCCTCTCAGCCACAAATTCAAGAATTTCGTTCGGAATTCGATAATTCTGTACATTTGCTTTTTTACGAAGGATTGCCAACCGGGTCTCGAAATCAGGCGCTTGGATATCAGTTACCATTCCCCACTGAAATCGAGATACAAGCCGATTCTGCAGATGCGAAATCTCCCCGGCTGGACGGTCACTTGAAAGACAGACTTGGCGTTGGGATTCGAATAATTCATTGAAGGTGTGGAAGAATTCCTCCTGGATGCGCTCTTTCCCAGCAAGAAAATGAATGTCATCGATCAATAAGACTTCGACATTCCGATAGAACTTCCTAAAGTTCACCAGAGTGTTTTCCTGGATCGCTCTGATAAATTCGTTAGTGAATTTCTCACAGGATACATATACTATAGAAGTCGCAGGATTGCGGTCGAGTATACAGTGGGAAATTGCATGCATTAGGTGAGTCTTCCCCAACCCGGTTTCTCCATATAAGAAAAGGGGATTGTAAGCTTTGGCAGGAGTATCTGCCACAGCCACACTCGCAGCATGAGCCAGCTGATTTCCTGAACCAATGATGAAGTTTTCAAAGGTGTTTCGGGGATTAAGCAGTGATCGATCAGATTCGATTACTGTACCCGATCGATGGTTCTTCTTTGTTCGCGGCTCTACTAGGGCTCTCCTATCTTCTTTGCCTTCGCCCGTAACCTCTATGACGACCTGCATCGCCCTACCCGCTGCCAATCTAACCTTATGATTTATGAGATCGAGATAGTTATCCTGAATCCAGATGGCGGCAAATTCGTTTGAAGTCCCGAGCATGAGAGTATCCTTATCATCCGTGTTGATACTATCGAGACTCTCAAACCAGGAATCATACACATCTTCGGGAAACAACGATCTAAATTCCGTTTTTACCGAGCTCCAAATATCTTCCTTCATTATCCCTGGCAAAATAGAATCAATAAAACGGCCAATTATTCACAGCCCAAACAACATCCACCCACTTCAACCTCGAATTTCAGAAAACCCATGGATATAATGGGAATCAAGTGATTCAGGCCTGATGCCCTAAAAATTGCTTTCAGGCAAATAAAACTGGTCATTTTATTGTTATAATTTTGAATATCAACTACTTAAAGTAACCTGAAGACAGGCGTTCTAAAAACAGATCGCATCTGATTAAAAAGGAGTGAGACCGGATCCGGAGGACCAGCCCCTGTGAGTCTGTATTAGTAACCCGTAAAGAAAGGTGTATTTCAAGATCAACTTCCTAACAACTTATTCACATGAGCTATGATGATAACCGTCACAGACTAATTTCCCTTCGAAGTAAACTACATCTCCTCTAGCACAAGTTACTGCTTTTCAGAACACTTCTGTTCCTTCACCTTGGGAAATACTTCCATCCAAGTTCCTTAAAATGCTTTTGGTGGGCGGAAAAATGAAATCTCAGGAGATATACAAAGCAAAAAGGCCTGCTTCAAAAACAGATAGTGTCACTCGAATCAGACATTTGTCATTTTCTGAATCAGCTGATCGTTAAATTCCTGCGCACCATGATGACCAATTCCCTTCAATGCCTGAACCATGGCTGCAATCTCAACGAGATGAGCAAGATCTCGACCGGGACGAACAGTAAGCTGAATTTCCGGGACACGGGTCCCGAGAATCTCATAGAAGCTTTGCTCTAAGCCAGTTCTCTCTTCTACCATCTCCGGCTCCCACCCGATGAATGAGACAACTAGGTCAATTTTCTTTTCAAGACGTATGGCGCGAACACCAAAAATATCGGCTACATTAATAATTCCTAATCCACGGCATTCCATGTAACCACGATTCAAATCGGAACTCCTAGCCATTAATTCGACCTCTTTGATAAGCCTGATATAGACAAGATCGTCGGCAACCAAGCTATGACCCTTCTCAATTAGACCAAGTGCACACTCACTTTTCCCGATTCCACTACCTCCACGAATTAAAGTACCAATCCCCTTAACATCCATCATAGTTCCATGTTCGGAACTGCGTGGTGCAAATTTATCCTCCAAGAGCAGAACGGCGCTGGTAGTAAACTCGTGGGACGTCAGAGCCGAACGCATAAGGGGGACTCTGTATTTGTTCGCGATCTGGAACATCGCCTGGGAGGGAACAAGATTTCTCGAAACAATAATGCAGGGTATTTTCCTGGCTACCATTTCATTAAGAATTTGTTGCTGCCTCTCGATGCTCAACTCACGCATAAAACCCATGTCACCAGCCCCAAAAAGCTGAACCCGTTTAGCCCCAAAATGTTTAAATGAACCAGCTAAACAAAGAGATGGCCGGTTTACACTTCGATCACGTATAACCGATCTCATACCCTCTTGTCCGGCCACAAGCTTAAGTCTAAGGGACTCCTTGAAAGAGTTATAGAAGTCCTCTACGGAGATGCTATCTACAATCTTCGGTCTTGGCTTCATTAGAAATCAAACCTCTCTCCGAGATAGAATTCCCTACTCAAAGGATCACTTAAGAGTCTCTCGCTACTTCCTTCCAAGATTACTTTCCCTCGATGCATCAAATATGCACGGTCTACGATCCGCAAAGTCTCCCGTACATTATGGTCGGTAATCAATACCCCGATATCTTTTTCTTTGAGACCCACAATAAGCTCCTGCACCTCAGAAACACTTATAGGATCTATACCGCTGAAAGGCTCGTCCATCAAGAGAAACCTTGGCGACATGACAAGAGCTCGAGAAATTTCCAGCCGCCTACACTCTCCACCGCTCAGAGTATAAGCTTTCTGGGCAGCAAGAGTCATGAGACCAAGTTCATCAAGATGATGAGCAACTACTTGATCGATTTCCTTGCGAGTAAGAACGAGAGTTTCGGCTACTAGCCGGATATTCTCTTCTACCGTAAGTCTTCTAAAGACAGAGGTTTCCTGGGGAAGATAGCCTACACCAAGACGAGCACGTTTATACATCGGGGTTCGAGTTATATCGTCCGAGCCTATGGAAATAGAACCCTCGGTAGCAGCTAAAAGCCCTACTACAATATGAAAACAGGTCGTTTTTCCTGCTCCATTGGGACCTAGAAGACCAACGATTTCTCCAGACTTTAGCTCGATATCGACTCCGTCAACAACCCGTCGTCTACCAAATTCTTTTACAATCCCCTGAACCGAAAGCGATGACATGTTATCAGGCATTACTGGGCAATCCTCAGTTTTTAATTATGGTTCTCAGATACGGATTGAAATCCGAGATCCGGCAATTTGCTCAGTCGTAAAGTGGGGCGGTTCTCGTGATTGTTAGGGTCAATCTCGACCAACGCTTGTTTTTCATCTTTTAGAAGGGTAATTCTCCAACCTCTCACTTCCCCTTGCCCATCAAAGACCCTGGGTGAATCCTTCAGGATTAATTTACCCTCAATCGGAAAAATTTCGGCAATCCCCGCCTCTGCCCTTCTTCCAGCCTGTAGGATTATAACATGTCCTTTCGCTACGATTCTCTGGATACCACCAAATTCACTAATCGTCACATCAGTCTGGTCGGAATTCTCTTCTCTTAATGAAACAATTTCGAGTTGTTCACTCTCCAAAGTTAGGCTAGTACTCTCCACACGAACCTTCCCTTGAAAGCGAAAATGATTCATGTTGCGCTGACTTCTCATCACCAGTGAGTCACTGCTGATAATGGTCCCAGACGTGATTTCAGAGCCAGACGACTGAGTCTGGGCCTGCTCCGCCTTAATTTCAGTAAAGAGGAGAAGGACCCAGCAGACCATAAATCCAATTGTCCTAGAGATTCGCTTTCCTTGAGTACGCCCAGCACTCGTTCCGTCATATTTTTTGAAATGAGATTCCTCAACATTCATTTCAGGACCTCGGCCATCTTTCCAAATACTTTCATACGGACATCCTCTCTGATCAATAGTGTTTGATCATCGCCAATCCAGTCCCATTTGTTTCCTGAGATTTCAAAATCATGTCCAATAACGCGGAGCCTCGATCCACTTGAAGCTCTCCTTTCGTTGGGAAAAACAGAAGCGGTCGGACTCTCGACAATACCTGTTACAGTTCGAGCGGAAGTCCCCGAGAAGAAACGTAGAGTTAGATTTTTAATTTCAATCCTGTCTCGGCCTAAAAAGCTGCCTTGGCTTCCCACTAAATCCCACACAATGTACCCGTTTTGCCCAAAAATTGGCATCCTAAAGTCGTATAAGGGAGCATTTGGAAGGATCTGCGCCTCAGATGCTGCCAAACCGGCCATATATAGACAACAGCCCATAAATCCAACCTGACTAAAAATTTTCCAGGATTGCTTTGAGAGATTCTTCATTTTCTCATTCACCACCGCGCACCGATCACGAAGAAGCCTTTAAGAATTGGTTGAAGGAAGTCTCCATTTTTAAAAAACAACTCGACTGCAACATCCACCCAAGTTCTCCTGGCCACGAGTCACAGAAGCTCGAATTGTTCCTCTAGAATAAACAATTTCAACCACTGCGAAAAGGAGAGTCTTAAATTCTTCGGAATCCACTTAGATTTAAAGAAAGGGGTTGCACAAACCAGGACCACTCCCGAGGTCCAATTCAATCGCTCTAACTGCGTCAACGATCTTTATCCTAAGATTGCCGTCGATCAGTGCAAGCGCCAACTCTGCCTCCTGGTAACCAACAATCAGTTTATTACTGCATACCAATTATTCGTAATCTCTATTAACAAGGACGAAGCCAAATTCTTCCTGAATAAGTTTTACCTCCAGTCTACCTTAAACGCCCTATGATAAATCCGCCCTCCCTGAAGATAAGCAGGAAGAAATTCTGGAACACTATCCAAAAAATGTTCGGATAGTGGGAAAGCCAATATAACAACAATGGTTAACTGAAATACACCTCAATTTCAGGTCATTAAATCCCATGACAATTTAGACAATGGATGACACCGTTATTTGATTCTTCAACTAAGCAATTACGCTCATTGCCGTTTGATAATTCCCAAAATTTAACAATTCCTTTTTCGCTAAAAAGGAATTGTTAAATTCAAATCTACATTCCCAAGCCACAACTCATTGAAATATCATGACTTACGGAAACAAACTACAGGAGATTACCAACCTCTTGGATCCGAAATTAAATGTTGGCGAAAAATTTTAAACCCTATACCGTTTGAGCCCCTTTTTATTAGAGAATCCGAATAATCGGATTCCCACTGGTTGATCTGAACAGAAAAAATCCGAGATGGATATACTCCATTCATACTGGCGAATGGAGTATATCAAGGCTCCAAAAGACAAAGAGAATTGGGAGAGCTTTTTTGCGACACTGCCTGATTCGAAGAATGACAGAGAAGCTCTCATCATCTTGCGTGAGGAGTATTCGTATCTATTACTAAATAAATTTCCGTATAGCCCAGGCCATCTTCTAGCTGTCCCATACAGAGAGGCAGCTGACTTGACCCAACTAGAAGCAATGGAACGCAACGATCTCATGGAGACAATAACCAAAGGCAAAGACTTACTTCAGCGAGCATTCAATCCGGACGGTTTCAATATAGGGTTTAATCTCGGTTCTGCATCCGGAGCTGGGATTCCAAAACACCTCCATTGTCATATCGTACCAAGGTGGAGCAACGACGTAAATTTCATGCCCGTCATTGGCCAAACCAGGGTCCTTCCCCAAGCTCTCGATGAAACCTGGGAACATCTCCAAGGTTTTTGCTGAGATCTTTATCGGAAACACGAAACCGTAGCCAACGGCCTCATCCTTTCAATGCCTGAAAAACAAATTCATTTTCAAAACCCACGCGTCCTCAGCCAGCTGTATTGTGACGACGAGAACAATCTCGCATTGGTTGAGAATACACTGCAGGTGAAATTGGTTACCAGAGACGGTTGGCTCAAAATAGAGGGGCCGTCAGATGCAATACGAAATACGGAGACCCTCTTTGAAACACTTCGGAACGGACGCTCACAAGGTCTAGCCATTAAGAATTCGGACTTTCAGAATATTGTGAAAGCGATAAGGTCTGGGAACGGTCAGGAAGTTCAGGATCTCTTCACGAAACCCGTAACTATTCAGATTAGGAACCGAAGCATCGTTCCCAGGACGATCAATCAAAAAAGATACGTTCAGTCTATGTTGGAAACTGAGATCGTCTTTGGGATTGGCCCTGCAGGAACAGGAAAGACTTATCTCGCTATGGCAACTGCAATCGATGCTCTGTTAAAAGAGGAAGTAGAAAAGCTGATCTTGACACGCCCGGCGGTGGAAGCCGGCGAAGCCCTTGGATTCTTACCAGGGGATCTCCAAGAAAAAATCCAACCCTATCTCCGCCCCCTTTATGACGCTATGAACGATATTATAGGGCCTGAGCTGTCACAAAAGCTCCTCGAGCGCGGTGTTATAGAGATTGCCCCTCTAGCATACATGAGGGGGCGTACGCTTTCAAATGCATTCATTATTCTCGACGAGGCACAGAACACCACCCCAGAACAGATGATGATGTTTTTGACTCGCATGGGGGATCGTAGCCGAACTGTCATTACAGGTGATATCACGCAAATTGATCTGCCGCAGCAAAAGGATTCCGGCCTAAAACAGGCAATTCATGTTCTTGGTGAAATTCCCGGAATCACCTTTCTCCACCTGAATAAAAATGATGTTGTACGACATCCTTTGGTTCAAGAAATTATTGAAGCTTACGCAGGCTATTCTCAGTCGGATTAATCGTGATAACCTAAAGCGTATTCTAATATCCCCCTAAGAACTAGATATACAATGCAAAAAGCATAGTTATGGCCTTTTTAAAAAGAAGGAAGAACGATACAAGCGGGGCTCCCCGGCGACAAAGAAGGGAGGAAGACAACTTGTCTTCTAACAGGATGCCGAACCTTCAAGTGCTGGTTTACAGCCTCGTGTTTCTTGTTTTTTCTGGGCTTCTTATCTTCGTTTGTTTTGTTGGACTATCTCCAGCGGGTCCGCAGCTTATCGCCAAACAACCGGCCCGTGTTCGTGTTGTGGCGGAAATTCCCTTCTTCTACGAGAGTAAAGTCCTCACAGAGCAGCTCATTCAGCAAAGGAAAAAAAGGGTTCCGCCCGTATACCGTATCAATCTAGCTCCCTATAGCCAATTTGAAGAATACATTCATCGATTTAGCGAGGATCTCAAAGAATTAGAAAAAACCCTGACTGACCTTGAATTTGAAAAACATACCGCCCGGATTGAAGCTTTCGCACTAGGAATCGAGCCAAGAAGTTCCTACAACGTGACAGCGGAGGATGTTGTCGTTCTACTTAATGAGGCCGACCCAGAAAACAGGTATACCGTGATTGAGGAAGGACTGACAATCCTTCGAGAAATATTCCTAGAAGGTATTTACGATTTAGAGCACTCGATCATTGAGGCAGGCGCCGGGAATTTGAGCTTCTTTAACATACACAAGGACTCTGGGCACATTACCCAAGTTGAAGTGCAGTCCGAAGAGGATGCCCTACGTTATCTTCGAATCAACCTTGCAGCCCTTGATGTCTCCCGTGAACTCTCCGTCGCACTCTATCGCTTGCTTCGTAAAGGACTCAGACCCAACCTGATTTACGACCAAACTAAAAGCGATGAAAAAATCAATCAGGTGATTTCAAGCGTCGATCCCGTTACCATTCGCGTTGAAGAAGGCGATACGATTATCGAGCCTGGAGTAAAAGTCTCTAAACTGGACCTCGAGAAACGAGCCGCTTACTTGCAAAGTTTAAAAACGGCACCCCATCTAACTATAGCATTCAACACCCTCCTCTGGGAACGCCTCCTCTTGACCATTGCAATTATGTTATCTGGCGGGCTCTTTGTCAGAATATCAGGGATTAGCCTTCCAAAACTAAGGCAACAGTTTCTGCTCTGTGGAACGGTTATAATAACAAACCTGGCTATTGTCCGTCTCATACTTGAGCTGGGGGAAGTCTACACGTTAGGAGGATTTGGCATTGATCTAACAGCCGTGATTCCTTACCTAGCGCCTGCCGCATTCGGCCCAATCTTGATTACCATTTTAACGGGACCAGGCTCGGGGATTTTCGCTGCGATTATGATCAGTCTCTTCAACGGTCTTATGCAGGGTAACTCCATTCCCATATTCCTCGTTTCTCTCCTCTCTTGTCTTTTCGCAATCTACTATTGCCGCGATGTCCAGGTGAGGACGAAAGTCGTACGGGCAGGCGCTATTTCAGGGTTCAGTGTTGCCGTATGTGTATTATTTCTTGGGCTTCGCGATGCTCTTGACCCTGTCATCATAAGTAATCAAATCATTGTCGGCCTCACCATGGGGATTGTTACTGGAATTGCAGTAGTTGGGTTTCTACCCATTCTTGAGCACCTCTTCCATTTGACGACCAACATCACCCTCCTTGAGCTCACGGATTTCAACCACCCGCTCTTGCGTCGAATGCAAGTTTCAGCGCCCGGAAGTTACCATCATAGTCTAATGGTAGCTAATCTTTCTGAAAATGCCGCCCTTGGCATCAGTGCAAACCCACTTGTTTGTCGAGTCTGTTCACTTTTTCACGACATTGGGAAAACTGTTAAACCTGAATACTTCACGGAAAACCAGAGCCAAACGACAAATCCCCATCTGAGAAAAAACCCTTCAATGAGTGCACTTGTAATCAAAAGCCATGTGAAGGAAGGGGTTCACCTAGCGGAACAATCAAAACTGCCCAGATTGATCATTGATGTAATTCTGCAGCATCACGGAACAACTCTTATTCAGTATTTTTACTACAAAGCATTGAAGGAGAAAGAGAAACAAAGAACACTGCCTCTTTTTCCTGGGGCTCCTAAAATTGATATCGATGAAGTCAATGAGAGTACCTACCGTTACGATGGGCCTAAGCCCAACTTCAAGGAAAGTGCGATCATTTTCTTCGCCGATTCAATTGAAGCCGCCAGCCGGAGTTTACCTAAAGTCACTTCCCAGTCAATTGACGAACTCTTGGAACGGATTTTTCAAGAAAGAATTGACGACAACCAGCTTGAAGATTGTCCGTTAACCTTCGAAGAAATAAAGGAAATAAAAAGGCGATTCTCTTTCACTCTTTTGAATATGCTTCACGCTAGAATTGAGTACCCAACTAATACGGAAGACTCGAAACCGGGAAATCAGCCAACTACAAAACAGAAAGGAGCCACTAGAACCAAACCAAAACGTTCGCAGAAGTCTCTCCAGAACTAGCCCCTAAAAATTAAAATCCGATTACCCTGAGGAAACCTGAATCGACATATATAGGAATTGAAAAGAACGAAGCATCTTATCGAGATAACGAATCGGTCTGGTCGTCTACAGTTCTCTCCTTCGGAGGTTAGAGAGCTATTCGCTTTCATAGAAAAACAGCCCGAGTTTAAAGTGCCTGAAGGAACTCTTTCGATTGCCTTCCTGGAGGATCAAGAGCACACCAGAATTCATCAAGAATACATGGAAAATTCTAGTTCAACCGATGTCATAACTTTTCCTGGCGATCCTAACATGGGGTTGAGTGGTGAAATTTGTGTCTCGGTAGACTTCGCAGAAAAATACGCTCAAATTCATAAGAAATCCTTTGATGAGGAAATTACTCTCTATCTACTTCACGGATGGCTTCATCTAGCCGGATTCGATGACCGAGGAGAAACTACTTCAAAAAAAATGAACCAAATGCAGAACAAAGTTTTCTCCCGAATACAGAACTCGAGATTGGTTCCTAAATTCTACCTTGGGGAAAGTGAGGGATGAGAATAAAATCCTTTAGAAACGCATTTCTTTCGGGGCTCATCCTTCTAACCCCGATCGCAATAACGGTTTATGTGATTAAAGTTCTGATTGAGGCTATCGGGGCTCCAACAAGCAAAATTTTCTTTTTTTTTGCTCCACCCGAGGTATTTGACCAAGCAGCGCTGTCAATAACTCTCAATATACTTTCAACCTTATTAGTTATCGTATTAGTCACTGTTCTGGGATGGCTTTCCCAGTATTTTCTTGGTCGGATGGTGGTTCGAATGGCCGAGGTTCTTCTGAACAATGTTCCGTTCGTCAATCGAGTCTATGGTACAATCAAGCAAATAATTGAAACCTTCAGTTCGGAAAAGCGAGCCGTGTTTCAAAAGGTAGTTCTGGTCGAATTCCCTCGCAGAGAAACCCATGCCCTTGGGTTTATGACGGGAAAAGGGAAGGGAGAAGTCCGCATTCGGGCTGGGAAAGAAATTGCTAACGTATTCCTTCCTACGACGCCGAATCCAACAAGTGGTTTTCTAATAATGGTTCCTACTGAAGATTTGATCGAACTCCAAATGTCGGTTGCTGATGGAATGAAATTTGTCATCTCTGGCGGCGCTGTCGTTCCGGTTTACAATTCAGATACCGGAAAAAAAAGAGAGGTTCCGGTCAAAAATCCGACAGAGGAGAACACTTCGTAAATTGGACCAATAATTCCAAATCGAGAGGGCATTACCTGATTAGAGGTTATTGGAACACAGGAATCGTAAGCGATGGGTTATAATCTCTCGACAGAGGGTTACGTTCTTAAAAGAGAAGCGGTTGGGGAATCGTTCCAAAGTTGTCGTTTCTTCTCCCGCGAAGAAGGACTTCTTGATTGCCGGAAGAAAATGTCCACCCAATCCCAGTTAAGGATCACTCCTGAACTCTTTGACCATGCCTATCTCGAGCTAGAACAACGTCACGCTGGAAAAATTTGGTTCGTTAGGGAATATCGAACATTGCACAGATTCGATGGTCTGGCCAAACGCTACAAATCACTCCTTTATGCCTGCGAATTTTCTAATATTTTGGATCGAAATCTTCTATACTTAGAATCATATGAAAACATCTTTCAACTCCTCGCGGGATCCCTAAGACATTGGGAGTCCTCTCAACGCCCAGAAGTTACCTTTTTCAAATCCCTCTTTTTGTTCATCCGCGACGAAGGCTATCCCGTGAGAGAGGATTGGGGCATCAAACTACCTAATCCCCAACGCCAAAAGGTCCAATCCCTCTTACGCCGCCCACTTGATGATCAGGAAATTTCAGAGGAAGATGCCAATTTACTAATAGATAGCCTTAAAAAATGGGTTATCCAACACACTGAAATTCTACTGGGCTAAATTTACGATAGCGGGAATTGTTTAGATTTAGAGCAGCTGCAAAATAAGCTCCACACGTTAAGTATGAGCAGAGCGGCCTCTGAATAAGCTCAAAGGCTATTTGCCAAATAAGTTCTTCTTGTTGAATCCGGAAAGGCATCACGCACAATTAGAAGAAGCGCGATTGTTCTCGTTTCAGAAGAAAAAAAGATGAGGATAATAAATAAAAATATACTAGAGTTTGAAAGAGACTCAATTTTTGAAACAGTTGAACCTGATGCGATGATGTCATGGACTTGATTCGGTCAGCCTCAAATTAAGAATTCTGGCTAAGATCTCGCGAAATCTATGAGTCGTAAGACTCCATAAAAATTTGGAAATAAGTGTTGAATGCGCATATTTCTCAGTGAACGAAAAGTTCAACTTAGTGTCACAGAATTCTCTGAATTCAAAATCGGTCCTTCCGATCGTATTACCTGGGGCATGGGACGCCGGCGCTCCGAAATCGGTCAGAAGTGGCACCGCGAACTCCAGAAAACTGCCCAGGAAGAATTCCCCGAAACATCTTTCGAAATCCCAATTAAAGCCGACTGGAAATACCGTGACTGGACCCTCTCTCTCCACGGAAGAATCGATCAGATAGTGACTCGAAAAAGATTCTCAATCCTACGGGAAGTCAAAACAATCGAATCGGATTTGCCACAAAATGATAAGATCCTGCTAGACAACTACCCTTCCTATTTCCTTCAACTATCCATCTATTTTCTTCTTGCCCAAAAAGATCCCAGATGGGAGTCGGAAAAACTTTCCGCAGAGCTACTCTTCCTAGATATTTCATCCGGGTTTGTTCAACGAGTCGCATTCAACAAAAAGTCGCATTCAATTGTTAATCAACAATTAGAAAACATCCATTGGTTCCTGAATCAACGTTGGAATTCCCACCTAAGATTGGCGAAACTAAATTACAGGAAACCATTTACTAAATTACGCCAAGGCCAGAAAGAGACTTGTGATCGGTTGGGTGACCTTTGGGAAAAACCCGAGTTGCTCCTTTTTGAGGCGCCAACCGGCTTTGGTAAAACAGGTCTGGTTCTAGAGCGGTCCCTTGATAGTCTCCGTCGACGGACCCATGAAAGGATTGTGTTTGTTACTGGAAAATCAACTGGCCAACTTCAAATTGTCCGCCAACTAGAAAAGATGCTAAGTGAAAGAGAAGATCTATACTATCTTCAAATCCGAAACCGCATCGAACACAGGATTTCCTCACCCCGTCACACTTGCGGTGATGGCCTGAACTGCAGAGTAAATATAACCGAGCGATGGGCTGCAGCGAATATTTGTCCAATCTCTCTATTCCAAAACGGGACCATATCGCTGGAACAGACAAAGAGTCTTGGTCGAAAAACAGGAATCTGCCCCTACGAAATCACCCGATCTCTTCTGCCTTTTACGGATTTTGTAGTAGCCGACTACAATTACCTATTTGGACCTCAAAACCAGAGCCTTCTATTCCAAATACCAGGATTTGATCCGGCCTCTACTCTTCTTGTCGTTGATGAAGCACATAATCTTCCGACCAGAGTGGCTGAATCTCTCTCCCATTCTCTTTCCCGACAGGAGGTGGAGCGAGCGAAAAACGAACTTAAGTTCTCCAACGCCAGTTCCAATCTACTTCGCTCTTATTCGGAACTAATCTATTTTCTCAACTCAATCAAAGAACCAGGAGAATTAAATACCGACTTTCAATACGAACTCGTCGTGCTGATTGAGAATATCATTGAGAGTCTGCAATATTCCTCTCCACCCGTAGACCTCCTCTCAAAAAACACTCGTGACGAACTCTGGCACTACTTCGAAATCCTAGAGTTTTTAAAGGACGATTCCCTAAGCCGGTTAATTTGGTCAACTGGACTGGGTTTTATTTACCTCTCCTGTCTTGGAGCTCCTTTACAAATCGCGAACACTCTAGAACGTTTTTCAAAAGTTGTTATGATGTCTGCAACTCTCTCTCCTAAAGATCATTTTTATGGGCTCTGCCAAATCAACCCGGAAGATTCTACATACCTCAAGGCTGAAGCTCCTTGGCGTGAAAATGCCTACGACGTAGCAACCGACTTGCGAGTAAATACGAGCTATCAGAGCCGCGATCTATACTACTTTACCACAGCTGCCACTGCTTCGGCAATGTGCCGAGAATCTACCACGCCAGTAGTACTCTTTTTCAGTTCCTATCAATACGCCAACTCTTTATCCAAACTTATCAACTTAAAATTCCCTCACCTTCGTATCGCTCTTCAGCCGAGAAAAGGAGAACTCGTAGATCGAGAACAATTTCTTAAAAAAAACCTTTCACATTCCGATCTTCTTCTCCTCGTTATTGGCAGTTCGTATTCTGAAAGTATCGATCTATTGGGCGGGCGGGTATCTCATGCTATGATAATCGGCCCAGCCCTCCCAGAAGTGAATATAGTCCAGAAATTTCGAATGCAATCGCTTTCCAGAATACCTCGTAACGAGGCCTTTCGTCAAGTCTACCAGATCCCAGCTCTGACCAGGATAAACCAGGCCCTAGGACGTCTCGTACGCGCCCCGGGCCAAAAGGTTAAAGTGTTGCTCCACTGTCAACGTTTTAACCAGGATTCTTACAGGAGCCTACTAGACCCAATTTACCAAAGCCTGCTGACCATTTCCTCTGACGAAAGCCTAAATGATTGGATTCAATCTTAGCCCAACTGAATATCTTAATGTCATTTTCTTATTGCTAATAGGCTGTCAGGCAAACACTCGTATTTAATAACTTAATTGGAACTCAATGGTCCCCGCCTTCTTTGCTTACAGAAATCACTTCATAGATCCTACTCCGGTTTGAATGAAAGAAGTCAAACGAATCGAAAGCCAACAGCTAACAAAGGCTACTAATCGTATTGCCGCCTCGGTTTGCGACCAGCATTGTGATACTGAAGACCTTGTAATTATCGGAATCGCTAACGGTGGCATAGCCTTTAGCCAAATCCTTGCCAATCGGTTAGGTTCATCTCTTAGTAGAAATATCGCTTGCGGCACGGTTAATATCTCATTCCATCGTGACGATATTGAACGACAACCTATACCCCGATCTACTACCCCAACCTCAATACCATTCGACATCGAAGGTTCTCACATCATTCTCGCTGACGACGTTATATTTTCAGGCCGGAGTGTTCGCGCAGCCATTAACGAGATTTTCGATATAGGACGCCCAGCTATGATAGAGTTAGCTATCCTTTGCGACCGAGGAAACAGGCGATTACCAATTCAACCAAACTATCTTGGCTTTGAGGAAAAAGTACCCCCCCAGCAAAAGATTGAAGTACACATGAATCCTATGAACGAACTGGAAAATTCTCTAGTGATCTTTGATCGATGAAAACAGAAGACAGCTGGCGTCGAAAAGATTTGCTAACAATCGAAGATCTTTCTCTTCAGGAATTAGAGATTATATTTCAGACTGCATCTTCCTTCAAAAAGACTCTGGGCCGCACCCAAAAGAAACTTCCCTCACTCAGAGGAAAAACTATTGTAAACCTATTCATGGAGCCAAGCACCCGCACTCGAATTGCCTTCGAGATTGCAGCGAAACGCCTGAGTGCTGATGTCGTTTCCGTAATGGGTGACGCAAGCAGTCTGGTTAAGGGGGAAACACTCAAGGACACAGCCAGGAATGTCGTAGCGCTAAACGCCGATGTCCTAGTGATTCGGCATTCAGCAGCCGGCTCTCCGTACTATCTCAGTCGAATTGTTGATATTCCAGTTATCAATGCTGGCGATGGCTCCCACGAACATCCTACTCAGGCTTTGTTAGATTGCTTTACGCTTCGGGAGCGATGGGAAGGTGATTTCTCTAACAAGAAAATTACCATACTTGGGGACATTCTTTTTAGCCGAGTTGCGCGATCCAACATCTGGGCCTTAAAAAAATTAGGAGCAAAAGTTACCCTCGTCGGACCATCCACACTGGTTCCCGAATCCTTTAGCTGTCTCGGTGTCGAAGTTTCGCACAACCTTAAAGAAGCCCTCGCGGATGCCGATGCCGTAATGCTCCTTAGAATCCAACATGAAAGACAGACTTCGACACACTTTCCCTCTTTGGGGGAATACACCAGTATGTTTGGATTAAACCAGGCCCGAGCTTCATGGCTAAAGCCGGGGGCCCTCATTATGCATCCTGGTCCTATCAATCGGGGAGTCGAAATCGACTCTGTTTTGGCTGATTCAGAACACTCTGTCATCCTAACCCAAGTAACAAACGGTATCGTCTGTCGAATGGCCGTCCTACTCCTTTGCTCGAATGCTAATATAACCACTCCTAGCCCTGAAACGATATGAGCGGTTCACTACGAATTACAAGGGGTAGAATCATTGATCCCTACAACGACCGAGACGAAGAAGGCGATATTTACGTACTCAATGGACAGATCGTTAGTAAACTTACTCGTAGCGAAGAGAAAACAGTTGAAACCATCGACGCTACCGGCCTAGTCGTTTGCCCCGGACTCGTCGACATTCATGTACATCTTCGCGAGCCTGGGGAAACCTATAAAGAAACAATCGCCTCGGGCACTCGTGCAGCAGCAGCGGGAGGATTTACAACCATTGTTTGTATGCCGAACACTGCACCACCCGCAGACAATGCAGGCACCATACAGTATATCCATGATACTGTGCGACGAGATGCAGTGGTGAACGTACTTCCTACCGGTTGTATTACCGTCGGAATGCGAGGAGAGACACTCGCTCCGATCGGATCTCTTAAAAGGGCCGGAGTCATAGCAATCACAGATGACGGATTCTGCGTACAGAACAATGAAATCATGCGGCGTGCGCTCGAATATGCACACATGTTTGACCTTCCCCTCCTCGATCACTGCCAGGACTACAATCTAACTGAAGAAGCGGTTATCAATGAAGGGGAATGGTCCCTGAGGCTAGGCCTCCGAGGCTGGCCTAATGCTGCGGAAGATATCATCGTTTCACGCAATATCATCCTCTCATCGTATTCAGGTGCGCATATTCATCTGCAGCATATCACATCCGCTTATGCAATCGATTTAATTAAAAGAGCTAAACAACGAGGAATTAAGATTACAGCTGAAGCTACCCCACATCATATTTCTCTGACCGAAGCGGATCTGAATACTTACAATACTAACTTTAAAATGAACCCACCTCTGCGCACAAAGCAGGACCAGGAAGCCCTGATCAGTGCTCTTATGGAAGGAACAATTGACTGTATTGGGACCGATCACGCCCCACACACAGACTACGAAAAAGACAAAGAGTTTGACTATGCCCCCAATGGAATCGTAGGGCTCGAAACCGCCTTCTCTGTTTCTTTTCGCTCCCTTGTTGAAGGAGGGCATTGCGATTTGTCCTTCCTTATTTCTCTTCTCACATATAAACCTTCTAAAATTTTGAGTATTGAACGAGGGACGCTGTCGCCAGGAAGTGCTGCTGATATCACTCTCTTAAATCCCAAGGAAGACTGGATCTGCAAACCGGACACCCTCCAAAGTATTTCGAAAAATTCTCCATGGCTCGGTCAAATACTTCCCGGAAGGATTATGTGTACGATCGTCGGAGGAAAGGTGATTTGGGATGGTGAAAAAATCCTCCCGAGCTCAGGTCTAGTGTAAAACCCCATTCGGCCTTGTCTATCACAACATCATTGAACTTCGATTCGGAGTTTGAATGTTGAGATTTCCAACTAATCTCGATCTAAAAATCCCTAATGACTGAATTTGGAATCGTTGAATCTCAAATTCCGCCATGGCTCCAGGTCTATCTATGGCTTCTCATTGGGTGCGGCGTAGTCTGCCTGATCATATTGTACCATAAATTCCGTAATTCGACTCTCTGGAAATCAACTAACAACCTCTCAGGATGGAGCATTCCATGGACCGATTTTGGTCTGATTATATGGCTAATGTTTTTTTCTGTTTTTATACTTCAATTGATTCTGAGTCTGCTGTTTAGAATGCCTCAAATAAATGAATCATCCACTCAGACATGGCACACCATATTCACTGGCCTTGCAATGCAACTTGGGATAATCTCCTCTTACGCTTATATTCGGAAGACTCAGCCTGAACTTTTCTTAGACAAGATAAACTGCAAGCCCCTTTCTCTGCTCCCAGCTGCTGCCATTGCAGGTTTCATTTTTCTGGCTTCTTTCCCCACCATCGCCCTCACATCATACTTTTGGCAAAATTTTCTCTTCGTTCTTCAAGGATTGGGGCTGGATATATCTATCAATCCACAAGATATCGTGCTCAGCATGAAGAATGCACCATCATTCCCTGCAATGATTTCAATGACTCTTCTAGCAATTGTGGGAGCCCCTATTGTGGAGGAATTGGTTTTCCGAGGTTCACTCTATCGTTTTCTAAAGTTTCGAATGAGCAAAACCTCCGCAGTATTAATCAGCGCGGGAGTGTTTGCCAGTATTCACTCCAACCTTACCGGTTTCTTTCCTCTCCTCATCCTTGGAATTTTCCTCTGTCTCAGCTATGAAATTTCCGGAAATCTAAAAGTCCCTATTCTGATGCATGCTATCTTTAACTTAAATTCGGTATTCCTCATCTTTTCCTTAAAATAAGGAATCTCCTGACACGGAATCATATTAATGTACCCTTTTACTGATAATAAACATGAATCTGTTGCCAGTCTCGGCGAAGAAAATCTGCTTCTCAGGATTCGGGATTGGCTTGGAGATGTTTCACCGAATGAACCATTCGGTATAGGTGATGATTGTGCGGTCCTACCGCCTAATCTTTCCAAAGGGAATCTTATAACTGTGGACGGGCTCTTCTTTAACTGGCATTTTGATGATTCGGTCTCACCGAAAGATGCTGGCGCTAAACTTTTGAAGCGCAACTTGAGCGATCTGGCCGCGATGGGGGGGACTCCCTCTTGCGGGGTACTGGCTATTATCCAACCTAAGAACACCAGGCTGGATTGGCTAAGGGACTTTTACTATGGTCTGGCCGAAACCGCCAGAAAATGGGGAGTGAATGTTGTCGGAGGCGATCTCTCACAATCTCATGACACCCTGGGAGGTTACCTCACGCTCTTCGGGGATGCCGAGAGCCCCCTAACTCGAAAAGGAGCAGTCGAACACGATCACCTTTTCGTCACCGGCACTCTTGGTGGAAGTTTCTTAAGTAAACATATAACGTTCCAGCCCCGTATCATCGAGGGACAATGGCTAGCAAATCAGGCATCGGTTAGGTCCATGATTGATCTAACCGACGGAATAATGAAGGACCTACCTCCACTTTTGCCAGAAAAACATAGAGCTGGAATAAAGATCAATGCCCTCCCCATCAGCAATGACACCAAAGAAGCATCCCGCCAAAGTGGAAAAAGAGAGCTGGAACACGTTCTCAACGATGGAGAGGACTATGAATTACTCTTCACCGTTGCCGAGGATACTGATATAAGGCGTTTTGCCGATGAATGGTCGGGAACTTTTGATACCCCGCTCAGCCTAATTGGCAGGATTCTGGGCCGCGACAAAAGCGGATCTAACAATCAGATTGTCGACCTCGAATCAGAGCATCCAATCTCTACGGGAACAGGGTTCACATGGTACTAGAAACGTTACGGGACTAAGGAGATTTCAACGGGAATTACAGTAAGAAATTTTCTATCGGACCCCTATCGATACCATAGAAATCTTACCTTATCTCGAAGGAACTGTACCAATAAAACACACCGAAAATAAAAACATGCCCGCCCCTTTGAATTACCCAAAGCTTCTCCGGAAACTTTTAAAAGGAGTAAAGACTACCTCCCCTCAAGAAACGGAAAATCTGGCAAAAGATTTTTCAAGCTTTATCCCACCAGATGCGGTACTTGCGCTCTACGGCACAATGGGTGCTGGTAAAACTACTTTCGTGCGAGGATTAGCCCGAGGATGGAAGATAGACAATCCGGTAACCAGTCCGACATTCAACATCGTGTCTACCTACAATGGAGACAGGAATTTAGTACATTTGGACGCATTCCGAATCGACGATCCTTCGCAATATGACGATCTCCTCCTCGAAGACATCATTCGATCCCCTTACTGTCTTGTAATTGAATGGCCGAAGAATCTTAGAGATCGACTCCCGAACCATGCATGTCGAATCAACCTGAGAAGGAACAATGATCAGAGTTGTTTTATTGAAGTAGACTCACTCGATTTATTTTCCAACCTTCCCTACCTCAGGTAAGATTTCGTCTTTCCCGTCGGCTATCTGGCCTTCAACCTTTTGCTGGGTAAGTGGAGGATCCTCTGTCCCTTTTTTGGTAAGTAGCGAATCGTTCGTTCTTGGTGGTCTCTTGGGCGCAACCTGAAGCCTGCCATTACTGTATTCAATAACATAGCCTTCAGCTACAAGCCAGCGAAGATCGTGCGTAATCTGATCAACAGTTCGCTCTTTGTAATCCAATTCTGATCCCTCCTCTCTATCTGCAGATCTTGGCAATTTCGACAATTCTTTTGGCAAATCGAATGCTCGGATGTCAGGACTTTTTTGAATGAAATCGATTAGTTCCTGAACCGGTTCTGCAAAGGCGTTTTCAAACAAACCGACCTTCCGTCTCACTGCACAAACATAATTGATCCCTTTCGATCCTTTTTTGTAGACATCGAACTTCATTCTCTTGAGACGGCTCCGAAGAAAACCAGCAGTGGCAAGAGGAAATCGTTTCTGGTCCTCCAATACTTGCATAATATACAGCCGTAAATTGCTATCTGATCGCAATTTATCAATTTCGCGTCCTCCTAATTTCGCTGCAAAAGAACTCTTGAAAACTCGTTGCCTTTGATGAACCAGCAAGTAGCGACCCGCACTCTCAAGATTCTCAAACGCAGGAGGGGTTGTTCCTTCGTCCTCGGAAATTCTCAACTTATAAAGCGTCTGTTGAGTCATCTTCTGCAACCAGGACTCAATTTTCTCTGGATCTTTCACTGATTCGATCCTCGAACGCGCCACTTCTAAAGAAAGATGGGAAAGCCGTTCAGCAATATGCGCCCGCTCAAATTCCTGATAGCGGTGGTAATTCGGCGGTCCGATTATCTCACCGGTTAGACTACATTGATTCACCAAAGGAAATTCCCCAGACGGTGGATCAACTTTGATTGATTCAATTTCAAAGAACTCCTCGACAAAGTTCTTCAATACATGATCAGTTACATCCTCTTCCGTCTCAAAAGGGAGACCGTCCGGAACTGATATGTATAATTTTCGTTTCTCTGATTCTTTCTTCCTCGAAGATCGAATCATTACAACAAAGCGTTCCGGCTTTTCGAGAATTAGACGGGCAATTTCGAAGAGCTCATAGGTCCTACAATTGGCACGAATTGCACTTGCCAAGGCTTTAAATGCCTTTTCATCGGGACTAAAACTAACTTCGAATCCTTCTACCAAAGCATTTCGTTTTTCAATATCACTGCCTCTATCTGATCTAGGATCCCGTCGCCCCAGTTCCTTCCCTATTGCTGGTTTCTTCCTTCGGTCCCCTCTTTCGCGGCGCCTATCATTCCAAGGGGACTTCGGACGGATCTTTTCCTCAGCTCCTCTTGACTCTTTGGATCGCCCAGTCTTGTACCCCGGAACGGTCCACTCAGGTCCCATTTCCAATTCCCTCAACAAAGCTAGATCGACTTTGTCCTCTACCTCCCCCTCCTTCGCGCCTCCGCCTTTTACTTTCATGGAGGAAAGTTTTAAGTTACTGTCTTCTTTTGGGTCTTGTGATGGCATCTTTTCTTTTTGAAGAAGCTGATATACTAGAGATTCATCCTAATCAAAGTCTACGCAAATAAGTGCTTGAAACTCCCTTGACTGTCCCATTTAGTCCGGGATCGTACAAGTCAGGGCCCATCTTAATACTGCTTACGATACAGTTTAGCCTTTATACAATGGATCGGTTGATTTCCCATGATCGTTCCAGGAAGGGAACTAATGCTCAGGTGGTGGAATTGGTAGACACGTGCGCTTGAGGGGCGTATGCCGAAAGGTGTAGGGGTTCGAGTCCCCTCCTGAGCACCATAATTAACAGTCCGTTGGGAATCTCCAGGAAAAACTAGCCCATTAAAGGATATCTGGAATCTTTCTTCAATCTGAGCTCTGTCACAATCTCTCTCGCAAGGAAAGGACCGCCATAGACAAGTCCGGTATAAAGCTGGATTAACGTCGCACCAGCATCAAGGGTCGCAGCTGCCGTATCAGTGTCAAGAATGCCACCAACCCCAATAATTGTGAGCTTACCTGCGGTCAATCGACTTATGTCCTTTATAAGAGCGATTGATCTTTTGTGAAGTGGCAACCCACTCAATCCTCCAGTTTCTGTGTAACGCTCCATACCGTCTACTCGCTTCACAGTAGTGTTTGTAGCGACGATCCCATCCAGTTCCAATCGTAATATGGTCTCTAAAATGCAGTCGAGTTCCTCGCGGCTGAGGTCGGGAGCTATCTTGACCAATAGAGGGATCGTGCGTTGTCCGGTCTTGGCGCTTCGCTCCCGGTCAGAATCACGAATGGCACGTAAAAGCCCCTCAAGATACTCTTGCCCTTGTAGTTTACGAAGCTCAGGGGTATTCGGGCTGCTCACATTGATAGTAACAAAATCAGCAAATGGGGAGAGAATATCAAATGCACCGATATAATCTTCGACAGCATCTTCAATTGATGCTACCATTGATTTCCCAATGTTAATTCCCAAGGGAATCTTTCGACTTCCACCCCGCTCCTTTGGCTGTAAGCGACTGACAATTGCCTCGGCCCCATCATTGTTGAACCCCATCCTGTTGATAATTGCCTTCGCCTCCGGATACCGGAAAAGACGTGGTTGAGGATTTCCTTCCTGTTTGCGAAGTGTTACTGAACCAACCTCAATATGCCCAAACCCAAGGGCGCCGGCAGCGCGCCAGAAGCGAGCGTCCTTGTCCATACCTGCGGCCAGTCCGACAACATTTGGGAACTTTATACCGAAGGCCTCCACCTTTTTTTCTACCTGCGGTAGATTATATCGTTCCATGATTCGGCATAGCCCAGACACTCTACTCAATGCCGCCAAACAAGATACCGCAAGTCCATGCGATTGCTCGGCATCCAGCCGAAAAAGAAGAGGCTGAATCACACTTCGGTAGAACTGTCCCATAAATTTCTGAATTTAATCCTTTAAATACAGTCGAAAATTCACAAAAGGAATACCGTCAAATGCTTCTATTTTCGTATTAATAGTTTCCAGCAAGCTAAATCTCAAGTTAACCCCTACATCTTCCAAGCTAAATTTACCATGCCGAATCCAAGTCCACAACTAGAATGGGCGATCGTACGATTAGGAAGCGACGTTAACTGGTGGGTCGAAGAAATAAGCGACGATGTCCACTGGGATGTTGATGGTCTTGGGATTATTGACCCAAGACAAATTTCTCATGTCGTAGATCTTTGTGAATCACTCGGAGAATACGGTTTTGATCCCGAGATCCTTGATTCAGTCTTCTTCAAGTTTAAAATCGAAAAAGCCTTGAAGGAAAATCGTGTCCGCCTGGTCCAAACAAGGGACTCCCTCATCCATTCTGATGAACAACTGTTCGCACTGCCAGATATCATGGACGAAGAGAAGGGTCCTTATGCAGACTTTCTCGACCAGATTACTAGATTTCGTGTAAAGATGCTAAATGACTTAATAGATTTTGAGCACAATCTTACGATTGATGAATTAGAAGATGAAATCCGCGAGAGACAGAATAGTGATTTTCTCGAGGGTCGGGCAGTACATTTTTTTAATGAGGTGACGGCCATTCTGGAGTACGTTCCCGATGGCTTTGAACTTGATCTGGCCGATGAAGATGAAGCAGGAACCGAGGAATATGATGACTTCCCAGATCTTCCGGAGGAGGAAGAGGGAAAAATCGAGGAAGATGAGACCATGAAATGGGATGAGGAAGAGACCAGAGAATCAGAAGATCTTGGAGATGGAAACGTAAAGGACGAAAAATCGGACAACTCGGCGGGAGCACTCCCGAAAAAAAATACCGGCCGTCGTGGACGTAGTCGAAAGAAATAAACTTTTAATTCTAGATTCCTTTCTGAGGACATCCCCAACATCCTCTCAGGTTCAAATTATAATTCATATGGGCGACACCATCTTTTTGTTAGACATCTTCCCATATCGATAGCGATCTATGTTCTTTCGGCAATCTCCCTCGCAAAGTAAGTGAATATCATATCCGCACCTGCCCTCTTTATCCCCAGCAGGGACTCGTCTCTGCACTTTTCTCTATCGAGCCATCCTCGCTGGGCTGCCGCTTGAATTTGGGAATACTCGCCCGACACCTGATAGGCCGCAACTGGAAGATCGGATCTATCCCTTAACTCCCGAATAATGTCAAGATAGGGACCAGCAGGCTTAACCATTAAAATGTCAGCACATTCTTGCTCATCCAATTCAGTCTCCATTCGAGCCTCACGACGATTAGCAGGATTTAGTTGGTATGTTTCCTTGCCGAGAAACCGCGTGCCAGCGGCATGCGCGCTTCCAATTGCGTCCCTGAAGGGACCGTAGTAAGACGAAGCAAACTTAGCAGAGTATGCAATAATACCTGTTTCTTCGAATCCTGCATTGTCAAGCGACTTCCTTATTACCCCAATTCTTCCATCCATCATGTCTGATGGAGCCACAAAATCCACCCCTGCGAAAGCGTTCAGCTTTGCCATTTCCGTCAAAATTGAGACAGTTTGGTCATTATTGACGTCACTATGTGTACTATTAAGCACCCCATCATGTCCGTGACTAGTATATGGATCCAATGCAATATCGGTAATGACTATAAGGTCTGGAACAGCCTTCTTAACTGCCCGAACAGCTCTAAGTACTAACGTTTCTTCGTTGAGCGCCTCAGTCCCTTTATCGTCCTTCAAAGAGGGTTCCAACACCGGGAAAAAGGCCACCGCAGGAATGCCTAGAGAAAAGAGACGCTCGCATTCACAAACCAAATCACTAATATTGAGACGGAATTGACCCGGCATGGCCAGAATCTCCTGGCGCGGAGAATCTCCCTCTATGACAAAAATTGGCATAATAAGATCGGATTTCCCTATCTCGGTTTCCTCTACTAGTACCCGGATACCTCGAGATCGGCGCAACCGTCTGAGCCTTCTTGGAATTGAATATTTGCGTTTTTCAACCATCATTAAAATCAAAAGGGACTATTAGATAAACACTCGTATTGTTCCTCGTGTAATAGATTCCTTAGTTTCATAGGCAATTTTTTTCTTGGACTGCGATTCCGCATCGTGCAACGATTGAGCAGGTTCATTCGGATCATTAGACACCTATCGAGCGCTAACCGAGAAAATGGCACTTAAACTCTACGACACTCTGACCAGGAAAATCAGGCCACTGCAAGCAAGTGACGGCAGCCGTTTCCGATTCTATGTATGTGGTCCCACGGTCTACGGGCCTACTCACATCGGGAATTTCCGTACCATGATTTTAGGTGATATCCTTTTTCGTGTTCTTCAGTTAAGTGGGATGAACCCCTACTACGTCCGAAACCTAACCGATGTAGACGACAAAACTATCGATCGATGCCAAAAGGCAGGGATCGGACTCGAAAAATTTACAACAAAATGGATTCAAGTATTCCACAGCGACTGCGAAAAGCTCAACATTCTTCCCCCTAGTCTAGAGCCACGTGCCACTCAGCATATCGATCAGCAAATACTATTGATTCAGAAACTTGTAGATGCAGGGTACGCCTACAAAGGCAAGGACGGAGCAGTTTATTTCGATGTCCGATCTTTCAAAAACTACGGGCGGCTTTCTCGCCTTAAGAATCGAGAACTTCGTACCCAAGAGACAACCAGTGAAGGAAGACTCAATCTGGCAGACAACTATGACCGCGAGTCCGTTGCCGATTTTGCTCTCTGGAAGACCCGTAAATCGAGCGATGGGGAGAACTACTGGCCTAGCCCATGGGGTGAAGGTCGTCCCGGATGGCATCTAGAGTGTTCTGCTATGAGTATGGAGTACCTCGGCGAGTCATTCGATTTACACGGAGGAGGAAGTGATCTCTGTTTCCCCCATCACGAGAATGAAATTGCACAAAGTGAGGCGGCAACTGGCAGAAAATTCGCCCAACATTGGATGCATGGTGCCATGCTCCAAGTGGATAGCCAAAAGATGAGTAAGAGTATGGGGAATATTCATACAGTGAATGAGATCCTCGATATGGGTTACTCACCCATGGATTTGAGATACACTCTTCTTACTGGCCACTATCGCCAACCACTAAATTTCACACAGAATGGCTTGGAATCAGCTCGCAGTGCAATACGATCGATCGCAAAGAGAATTGAGCCTCTCCTTAAAAGTCTAAAGATTTCTAAATCGGAATTTGAAAACCTCGGACAAGGGACATCCCAAATTTCTGGACCATTTGAACAGTCATGGGCCGATCTTCTAGAAGATCTCAATACCCCGAAGTGTCTTGGAACTCTTTTCAAAGCCTTCAATGAGACAGAAGTAGAGACTATTTCTCATAATCTTCCTTCTCTCAGTCGACTACTCTTTGCCCTTGGAATCAGGCTCTTTACGGATAGTCCACCTCCTGATACAGAAATCCCAAAAAAAATAGTCTTACTCGCAGAGCAACGCTGGAAGTCAAAGAGAGAAGGAGACTTTGCGACAGCCGATGCCCTCCGTGAAGAATTACAATCAATGGGATGGATCATCCTCGACAGAAAAGACAGATATGAAATTCAAAAGCAAAACCCTTGACTCATTGAGTGAACTCTCGTTGTTTTCCGCGATTGTGCGTACCTCTTTGCAAACTATCATTGCCGGTTGAGCTCAGGTATGGTCTGAGTCTACGCACACGGGAGAAAAACTCAGGTCCTTTAGCCAAGCCCGAGAGCAAATTGCTTTGGGGCTTTTTTGTGCAAAAACCCGTTCAATAACACTCGACTATAAGAATAAGGAATCCAATGACCCCACTTCAGGAACTACGACACTCCGCCGCTCATATTATGGCGACGGCGGTGATGCGGATTTTTCCCGATACGAAACTGGATATCGGACCTCCAACCGATACCGGATTTTATTACGACTTTGACCTCGATCATAGATTCACAACCGAGGATCTAGAAAAAATCGAGAGTGAAATGGGTAGAGTAGTAAAGGAAAATCAAAAATTTGAGCGCATTCAGGTAACAAGGAATGAAGCAGAGGAATATTTTAACCAAATAGACCAACCTTACAAAATTGAAAGGCTCAGAGATATTCCTCCAGAAGAATCCATAACCTACTACCGCAATGGGGAATTTACTGACCTTTGTGCGGGGTCTCATGTTCGATACACAAAACAAGTCAAGGCCTTCAAACTTCTCAGCGTGGCTGGCGCCTATCATAAAGGGGACGAGCAGAACAAGCAGCTCCAAAGGATTTATGGAACTGCTTTCCCTAATAAGGATGAATTATTAGCTTATCTCAATCAATTGGAAGAAGCTCGTTCACGGGATCACCGTACAATCGGAAAGGATCTCAAACTTTTCCATCTCGATGATACAGTTGGACAAGGACTCGTTCTTTGGTCCCCAAACGGGGCGATTATTCGACAGGAATTACAAGACTTCATCTCGGAAGAGTTGAGGAAGCAGGGCTACCAACAAGTGTTTACCCCTCACATCGGAAGACTCGAACTCTACCGTACTTCAGGACACTATCCTTACTACAAGGAATCACAGTACCCTCCTATGATCGGTCGCGAAGAAATTGATCAATTGGCCCATGATGGGTGCTCTTGTGCCGAACTTTCAAACCGCCTTGAGACAGGTGACATTGAAGGCTACCTCCTCAAGCCGATGAACTGTCCCTTTCACATCAAAATCTATTCGTCGCAACAGCGGTCTTATCGGGACCTCCCCGTCCGTCTAGCTGAATTCGGCACTGTCTATAGATGGGAAAAATCAGGCGAGCTTACAGGGATGACGCGCGTTCGAAGTATTACTCAAGACGACGCCCATCTTTTCTGCACCGAGGATCAGGTAAAGACCGAGCTCTCGGGCTGTCTAAAACTCGTAAAGACCATTTTCAAAACCCTAGGAATTAACGAATATCGAATCCGAGTTTGTTTGCGTGATCCAGACACATCGAAATACGTCGGGAATAAGAAACTTTGGGATAAGGCCGAAGAAATACTAAGGAAGGAGGCCAAAACTCTTGGGGCACCTTTTTCGGAAGAACCGGGGGAAGCTGCGTTCTATGGACCTAAGATTGACTTCGTCGTAGAAGATGTAATCGGAAGGGAATGGCAATTGGGTACAGTTCAACTCGACTATAGCCTTCCAGATCGCTTCGATCTCTCCTACATCGGTCCCGACAATAAGCCCCATCGTCCTGTCATGATCCACCGTGCCCCCTTCGGATCCATGGAACGCTTTGTTGGTTTACTGATAGAGCATTTCGCAGGCTCTTTTCCCACTTGGCTTGCTCCTGAGCAGGCTAGAATCCTCCCAATTACCGACGATCAAAACACCTACGCTAAAAGTGTTCTTCAGGACCTCACCGATAATCGTCTCCGGGCATCGATTGACTTCCAAGCAGATAAGCTTGGCGCCAAGATACGACGAGCGGAAAACGATAAAGTCCCCTACATGCTCGTCATAGGTGCCAAGGAACTTGAATCAAACAATGTGTCCATCCGTTCCCGAGTAAACAAACAAATGGAAGGAACTTATTCCGTTAAAAAATTCATTCGCGGGATCGGAGAGGAAATCGCCGAACGAGCACTACCCAACAGATAGGAAACATCAAATAGATTATTTCACCCCACCTTCCCCAAACAACAACCACTTTCGCAATCCCAGACCGAAGACAATACCGCAGGACGGATCATTTTGTCATCAGGCTCCATAACAATTCCAAGAAACAGTGCTAAACCGAACTAGAGCCTATAAGCCAAGTCTCTTCTGGTTTTCAATATTTGCCTTAGTCTGTTCCCTTTTTCTACTTTATGCCGGCGGTTTTACTACCAGCATTGAAGCAGGGATGGCTTTCCTAGACTGGCCACTTTCTGACGGATCTCTCAATCCAGAAGGATGGACCCAAGATCGATTAAAACGTGCCGAGCACAGCCACCGTCTGCTTGGAATGCAACTCGGAATTTTTTCCATTACCCTTTTCCTTTGGATTTGGCTAAAAGAAGCACGTTCGTGGCTTCGTAATTTAGCTGGTCTGACCTTGTTGATGATCGTAATCCAAGGACTCCTTGGCGGTCTTAGGGTTAAACTTGATCGTCTCAATATCGGAACCGAATCGAATCTTGTCGCCCAATCTTTCGCAGTCTTGCACGCCTCTGGAGCTCAGGTTGTATTGTGTCTCCTAATCACACTTGCAGTGGCATCGTCAAAATGGTGGACCGAAAATACCAAAATTAGTGATTCAAAACCGCTAAAAGGAATCAGTTGGATCGGAATAGTCGCCTGTTCTGCCATTTTCCTCCAAATAGTTATTGGCGCCGTTGTTCGGCACGGAAACGCCGGGCTTGCTATTTCCAGCTTCCCCTTCTCCTCCCCTGTCGGTGCGCTTCTTCCCAACACTTGGAATTGGGCTGTGGCCATAAATTTTGCCCATCGTATAGGGGCCCTGGTAACCACCGCCACAATACTCCTATTTGCCGCTCAGATTTGGATCTACAACCGTAATCTTAAACCCTTTATATTTCTTTCCCTGATTCCGATTGCTTTAGTAGCATCTCAATTTCTTTTTGGCGCTCTCATTGTCTGGACCAGAATAAACGAGCACGTCGCTACGCTCCACATGTTATTCGGTGCTTTTCTTCTTGCTAGTTGTTGGATGCTCACTTTTGTATCTTTTCGCTTATGACCGAACGTCCCTGTCGCTATCAATTCGAAGCCGAAACGAGGACACCAGTCGCCTCGAATTCTATCGTCGCCTCGAAAAGTACGGCCCTAGAATTCTGGGAATTAACTAAACCTCGCCTGAGTCTTCTTGCCGTGATTACGGCGATCGTTGGCTATCTCACTGCACTGCAAAATCGTGAACCTATCGTCTTAGTCGCCCTTATATTCGGAACATCACTCGCCGCCGGCGGTGTTGGAGCACTTAATCAGTTTATGGAGCGAGAAGCTGACTCAAGGATGGCACGTACTCGAGGGAGACCAATTCCTTCAGGATCTCTAACTCCCGGTACAGCTCTCGTCTTTGGTCTCATTCTTTGCGGAGCAGGAAATATTGCTCTTTGGTTATGTGTAAATCAGCTGTCTGCACTACTAGCGGTTCTCACTCAGATCACTTATCTTCTTGCCTATACCCCTCTTAAGAAGCGAACTCCGTGGTGCACCCATGTGGGAGCGATCCCAGGATCTATTCCACCATTGATCGGATGGGCAGCGGCTGAGGGAACGATCTCTACTTTAGGTTGGATCCTGTTTTCCATTCTCCTTTTCTGGCAAATTCCACACTTTATGGCTATAGCGTGGACCTATAGAGACGACTATTCAAGGGCGGGATTTCCCATCGCATCCGTAACAGATCCAACGGGAAATGTGGTCTCATGGCAGTCTCTCGTCACTACCATATTGTTGGTCACTTGTAGCCTCCTACCTACAGCCCTCCAATTTACCTCCACCTTCTACTCCTTAATAGCTACCATAGCCGGAATCTGGTTTCTCTATTACTCTATTTGTTTTCTCTCTCGCAACAACCGCGATCGCGCAGCCCGAAGACTCTTCATCGTATCAATTGCCTACTTACCCATTCTCCTAGGAGCACTAGTTGTAGATCGAATTTTCCTCATATAGAAGTCTGTGAGAGAAGATTGTCTATCATGGAAACAATTGAGGGCCTGAGGCGCCTGACTCCTGAAAACCCGCATCATGGCTTTAGAATCTTTCCCTTTCCCAGAGGTAAATGCCTCTCTTAATGCCCTCGCAGCTACTCTTCTGCTTGTAGGGTTTGTTTTTATCAAATGCGGTCGGACGGGAGCACACAAATTCAGCATGGGGGGAGCTCTTTTTGTTTCAGCGCTCTTCCTCATCAGCTATATCACTTACCACGTCCTCACTGGAGCACGCACACCCTTTGAAGGAAGAGGAATCATTAGATTCGTCTATTATTCTATTTTGATTACCCACATTATCCTTGCAGTGGCCATTATTCCACTTGCCTTACGAACTTTTCAGCTAGCTCTTATAGGCCGTTTTATCACTCATAAAAAATGGGCTCGAGTCACCTTTCCTCTCTGGTTATATGTTTCCGTCACTGGAGTACTGATATATTTCTTTCTCTATGTTTGGTATACCTAAATAACTTCCCTTGGTCTCTCGCCTCAATTTTTAAAGCAGTGTTTCAATGTTGCCTTTTCGGTTCATGTAACGTACCTTTCACCATACGGTTTTAGCTATCTCCCAGGGAAATCAATTTGAAAATGTCAGAGCCTGCAAGTCCTTCAGAATCCGGTGAAAACAAAAACTCTTCCGACTCTGGATATGATGCTTCTTCAATTGAGAAACTAGAAGGATTAGAAGGCGTTAGAAAACGCCCTGACATGTATATTGGAGATACTCATGAACGGGGCCTTCATCACTGTGTATTCGAGATTGTAGACAACTCTGTCGACGAGGCTCTGGCAGGGTTCTGTACCTTGATTAAGGTTACTGTGCACATCGATGGCTCCTGTTCCATAGAAGATAATGGGCGCGGCATTCCCGTTGATATTCATCCAAAACACAAGATACCTGCTCTCGAGTTAGTACTCACGAATCTCCACGCTGGTGGAAAGTTTTCCAAAAGTGCTTACCAGGTTTCCGGGGGACTGCATGGCGTGGGAGCAAAGTGCGTTAACGCTGTTTCGGAACGGTTTGTTGCGGAGGTGAGTC
This sequence comes from uncultured Opitutales bacterium, assembly GCA_964542645.1. Taxonomy (GTDB): domain Bacteria; phylum Verrucomicrobiota; class Verrucomicrobiia; order Opitutales; family UBA2987; genus Moanibacter. The sequence goes on from CAZIUG010000008.1 coordinate 142,854, forward strand.
GCGAAGGAAAGGTATACCATATGTCTTTCGCATTTGGCAAAACCACCCAAAAACTGACAGTAATCGGAACAGCAAAAAAAACTGGCACTAAAATTTCCTTTCTACCGGACCCCACGATCTTTTTGATTCAACGTGATTTCCAATACGAGATTCTAGCGAAAAGGCTTCGGGAGCTCGCCTTCTTGAATCCTGGGGTCACCATCGAATTAGTTGACGACCGTTCTAATCAAAATGAAGTCTTTCGATTCGAAGACGGGATCTCGGAATACGTAGCTTTCTTAAACAGAACAAAGCAGGTTGTCCATAAAGACCCAATCTCCTTCACGGGTTCCTCATCGTCCGAGGATGGGAAATCCGATGCCAAGGTTATCGTTGATATCGCACTCCAGTACAATGACAGCTTTAATGACCAAGTCTATGCCTATGCCAACAGCATTCATAACATCGAAGGAGGAACACACCTTTCCGGATTTAGGACTGCTCTTACTCGCGTAATCAATAGTTATGCAAAAGCCAATAATCTCATAAAAGAAAAGGATCCAAGTCTGACTGGAGATGACGTGCGAGAGGGTCTGAGTGCGGTAATCTCTGTCAAAGTTCCTGAGCCTCGATTCGAAGGGCAAACCAAAACCAAACTATCTAACAATGAAGTCGATGGAATTGTGCAGAGAATAGTTGGTGAGCATCTTAAGTATCACTTTGAAACCAATCCATCCGAAGCTAAAAAAGTTATTGAAAAGAGTCTGAACGCAGCCCGGGCCCGCGATGCTGCCCGTAAAGCACGCGAGACGGTTCGAAAAAGTGCTCTAGGCGGCGGTGGATTGCCAGGTAAACTAGCTGATTGCTCGGAAAAAGATCCTGCTCTTTGTGAACTTTTTATTGTTGAGGGCGACTCAGCCGGAGGATCAGCTAAACAAGGAAGAGACAGACGGTTTCAGGCTATTCTACCTCTCTTCGGTAAACCAATTAACGTAGAAAAAGCGCGCTTAGATAAGGCCCTAAGCAACAGAAATATCCATCTCCTTACATCGGCCCTTGGGACTGGCATCGGGGACCACGAAGGCGACGGATCCTTTGATCCGGGAAAGTCGCGCTATCATAAGATAATTCTCATGGCTGATGCCGACGTCGACGGTTTGCATATTAGCACCCTCTATCTTACTTTCTTTTTTCGATATATGCGCGGATTGATAGATAAAGGCTACATCTATGTTGCCCAACCTCCACTTTACAAATTCAAGAGAAGACGAAGGGAGCAGTACGTTGAAAATGATGCGGAACTGAACCGCATCCTCCTCGAGCTCGGCTCCGAAGAGGTTACATTGTACCGTTATCGGGATAACTTCAAGATTCCTGGATCAAAAGTTGATAAACTCGTCGAGGCTCTCTCCCGTCTCGAATTACTAGGAGGTGGAATCACACGTCTAGGGTGCAAACTAAGTCAGTTTCTGGATCAGCAAAATCGTGATCTACAACTGCCCGCATATCTCGCCCGTATTCGTACTGGAAACGAGGAGTCGTTTTCATTTCTCGAGGATGATGATGCTAGGGCACGATTCTACGTCGAAAATGAAATAAACGATGTCTATGAGGAAAGTTTTATCCGCCAAATCGTCAATAACGGGACAACGATTAATCAACGAATTTCGTTACATGAAATCTATGAAGCACCTGAAATGTCCAAAATCCTTAATGAAATTCGGGAAACCGGCCTCGATATAACACAATGGTCCCCGACCAAGGAGCCACGTTACAAACTCCAAGAAAGTCGAGGATCTAAAGACAAAGAGATGACTATTGAACTACATTCGATCTTAGAACTGACTCCTAAAATTCGGGAACTTGGCCGACGCGGACTTACGATTCAGCGATATAAAGGTTTGGGAGAAATGAACTCTAAGCAGCTCTTTGAAACCACTATGGATCCCGACAAACGAAAACTGCTTCAAGTGAAAATATCGGATGCAGCAGTCGCCGAGAGCACCTTTAGTATGTTAATGGGCGAAAACGTAGCCCCGCGCCGAGCATTTATTGAGGACAACGCCCTCAATACATCCTACCTCGACGTTTAGCTTAGGGTACCTTCCCAAGTGTACACGGAAAACGAGATTCTAGAAACTTCGAGTATTAGTGACGTCATGCGTCATGCTTACATCGACTATTCGATGTCGGTAATCGTGTCGCGGGCTCTGCCTGATGCCCGCGACGGCCTTAAACCTGTTCAACGACGCATTCTCTACGCCATGCTGAGGGAAGGCCTCCTTCATAATCGCCCGTTCGACAAATGCGCCGCAGTCGTAGGGGAAGTAATGAAAAACTATCACCCTCACGGCGACAGCGCCATCTACGATACCCTTGTTCGGCTCGGCCAAAACTGGGTAATGCGTTATCCATTGATCGAGCCCCAAGGAAACTTTGGTTCGATCGATGGTGATCCTCCAGCTGCCTTCCGATACACCGAAAGCCGCCTACATTCTCTCGCCGAAGAAATGCTCGTGGACATCGACGAGGACACGGCAGATTTTTTACCTAATTATAAGGAATCAACTACCGAACCGGCTGTTCTCCCGGCCGCCCTTCCGAATCTATTAATGAATGGATCGACAGGGATTGCAGTCGGAATGACAACCAACATTCCTCCACATAATCTAGGCGAGATTATTGATGCCGTTTGTGCAATTATGGACAACCCTTCAATCGGCATTGATGGAATTCTTGAGATAATGCCCGGACCAGATTTTCCTACCGGCGGCGCCATCATGGGAACGGAAGGGATTGAAAGCTACATGAGAACCGGTCGTGGAATCATCCGTGTGAAGGGGTCCGCCCACATCGAGGAAATTAAGGGAAATCGACAGCAAATTGTCATTACAGAGATTCCGTATAACGTCAATCGATCCACTCTGGTTTCGAAAATCGCAGAATTAGTACAAGATAAAACATTTCAATCGGTTAGTGACCTAAGAGACGAATCCGACACCAATACTCGTATTGTAGTAGAGTTAAAGACTGGAGAAATCCCGCGCGTTACGATCAACAATCTTTTTAAGCAAACTCAGCTTGAAAATACTTTCGGCGTAATCCTTCTCGCACTAGACCAGAGGCGCCCTAAGGAAATGAACATTAAGGAGATGCTCGAATGCTATATCGAGCATCGCCGAGAAGTAATTCTTCGCCGTTCTAAATTCAGGAAAAGAAAAGCAGAAGATAGAGCCCATCTTCTGGAAGGATATAAAGTCGCTCTGAGCAATCTCGATGATTTTGTTCGGGTCATTCGGCAGAGTAACAACCGAGACGAAGCCAGGACGGCTCTAATGGCCAAATATCCTCTCTCCGAACGCCAAGCTAACGGTGTGCTTGATCTGCGTCTCTATCAACTGACAGGTCTTGAGCGGGACAAAATAGAGAATGAATACCTCAGCCTTATAAAGACCATAGCTGAGCTTGATACCATATTGGAAAGCGAGCAAAAACTCGTTGAGGTGGTTAAGGGAGAGCTCTTCGAAATGAAAGAGCAGCACAACAACCCTCGGCGTACAAACCTCCTCCCAGCTGAGGGAGAGTTTCGCATGGAGGATCTGATCGCAAATGAGGGGTGTGCTATAACCGTATCACACAATGGGTTTATCAAACGAACCGCAGTCAGTTCCTACAAAGCTCAGAGAAGAGGAGGAAAAGGAGTTATAGGAACCGGTTCTCACCAAGAAGATTTTGTTGAGCATCTTTTTACAGCGAGCACTCACGATTTCATACTATTCTTCATGAACAATGGACGTGTTTATGTCGAAAAAGTTTATGACATTCCAGAGGGAACCAGGATTTCTAAGGGGCGGTCACTCGCTAATGTACTTCAGCTGCAAAAAGACGAACAGATCGCAAGCATGATTTGCATTAAGGAATTCAGCTCAGATCTACACCTTGTCCTCTGCACTCGAAATGGCGTAGTGAAAAAAACCAATCTGAAGGACTATTCTAACTACCGTAGAGGGGGGACTATCGGAATCAATATCGACAAAGATGATCAACTGATCGCTGCAAAATTAACGAGAGGCGAAGACGAGCTCGTTATGCTAACATGCAACGGTATGTCCATTCGATTCAAGGAAAACAACTTAAGAACCCAGGGTCGAGTTACTCGAGGCGTAAGAGGCATTCGATTCAAGAAAGAGGATGACTATGTCGTTACAATTGAAGTTGTAGACGCTGATTCAACTCTGCTCATTGCCGGTCGAAATGGTCAAGGAAAACGCACAAGCTATGACGCGTACCGTTCGCAAGCTCGAGGAGGTAGCGGAATTATAGCGATTAAAACATCGGGCGTCGTCGGTGCCCTCAGCGTCCATGAACAAGATGAAATTATGCTCCTCACTAAATCCGGCCAAGCAGTCCGCACCCGAGTAAACGAGATTCGTGTCATCGGACGCACAACCCAGGGAGTAAAACTTATCAATCTTAAAGGAGAAGATAAACTTATGGGGATCTCAAAGATAATCGAGATCGAAGAGGAAGATGCGTAGCACGAAAATCCTCTGCTGGGCTATAGACCGGCCAATCTTTAAAACTTACCAAGTGGCTCTTTCAAGTAGATGTACATATTGTGTCATCTAGTTTTATTTAAGAAATCCTAGAATAACTCACCTTGAGAGGCTCTTAATCCCCCTGGAGAACTGTGACTGAGAAGCCATTCCAAGGTGATGTTCTCGAACCCAGGAAGACGGCTTATGTGGCAAACAAGAAGCATCGAAGCAATAGCATCATAGAGGGCACAATGGAATTTCATTCTCTGTTTTGGACAGTAAATACAAGCAATACGTTCAAGTTCGGAAGCCAATTCGAAGAGTGTGATTAAGTCCACAAGCTTGTGGCTTTTTAACTGGGGAAACAACTTGGCATACAACAAACAAGTATCAATCCATAGTCCCCAATCCACAATCATCTGGCCCTTATTTAGGAAATCGGGTGAGTAAGGAGGATACGGCCAATTCTGTTTTATCAATCGATTCTCGGTGCTCGCATAGTGTGCCGCGAATGGGCCCTTCTGTCTTAGGGACCTGAAGTACTCCCATTCCTTGGAGAATGGCTCAAACTCAAGAGTGTCTCGACTTTTTATTCCATGCAACTTCGACTCCTCAGGATGTATTCTTCCCAGAGCCCGGCACAATCTCGTACGCACATCAGAAATCTTCCCGTTAAGTAGAGTTACTACACCAAATTCAACGACACCGCACTCACCATTCCCTTCGAAATCAATAAAATGTATCGGTATACTGCAGTGCCACATCGACCTTATCGTAGAACATCACATACCCAAGGCCAGCGCCAAGTAAACTATAGGGAGGCCACGGGATTATCTTTGTCGCAATCATCCATATTTACTTATTCTATAACAACACCCGAATGAAGCACTCACCTATGATTGAAGACGACCTTCTGGCCTTCGTACGCTTTCTCGCAGAAAAGAGCGGTAATGTAATCAACGACTTATTCGGAAATCCAAAGCTTCGAGTCGATCGGAAATCTGATGATTCTCCAGTTACTCAGGCAGATCGAAAAGCAGAGGAAATAATGCGTAATTTAATTACAAAGGAATTTCCCGATCACGGAATACTGGGAGAAGAATTCGGAATCGTTAACGAAAGCTCTCCATATATTTGGGTGCTGGATCCGATAGACGGTACTCGCGCATACGCTGCTGGTTGCCCCTTGTTTGGCACTCTTATCTCCTTGCTTCATAAGGGACAACCTCTTCTCGGCGCTATCCACAACCCAGTCACAAGGCAACTCGTTCTTGGAAACGTAAAAGAAACGACCCTAAATGGGAAAACGATCAAAATGCGGGAAACTTCTCGTCTGCAAGATTCGACTCTCCTCGTTTCACACCTAAAAACGCCGGAGCAGTATCAAGATTCAAAGAATTGGACCCAACTTACGAGAAGCGTCCAAGATCTATATACTTGGGGAGATTGCTATGGATACCTTCTATTGGCCCAAGGAGGAGCAGACATAATGGCTGACCCTATAATGAATAATTGGGACCTTTTGCCCTTGATTCCCATCATCCGAGGTGCAGGCGGTCGCATCACCGACTGGCAAGGGAAAGATCCGTTAATCGGATCTTCAATTATAGCCGCGAACCCGATTCTACATAGCGAGGTGATTTCAATCCTGAATTCTTAACCTTAGAATTTGCTACTTTTCTAAACTTGTTGTTCCCCTTCCAAAGCCGCCTTCTGGATCTGTCCCCCAATCATCGCAATAGCATTCTCGGGCAAACTCCCACCGAATGCCACTGCAGGGAGTACCATTGATCCTTTCCCAAGAATTGTCCCAGGCTGGAGAACCGCATTGCATCCTACTTGAGCTCCTTCCCCCAGCAGTGCACCTAGTTTTCTTCTTCCAGTCGCTACTCGCCCACCCGATATAGTAACTCGAATCTCATCTTTGTTTAAGCGAAGGTTAGAAAGCACTGCGCCAGCACCAAGATGTGCATTTGATCCCAAGACCGAATCGCCAACATAATTAAAATGAGCTGTCTCTACTCGGTCCATCAACAGACAATTTTTGTATTCACAAGAATTCCCAAGAATACATTCTCGACCCACGATTACATTCCCTCGAATATAAGCACCTGGTCGAATCTCAGTGCCCTCTCCAATGTAGCAGGGGCCAGAGATCTCACAATGGGAAGGCAATCTTACTGAGTCATGTATAAAGACTGAATCTGATCTGAACACCCCACCTAGGCCATTCTCCTCGTTTTTTGGTCTGTCTAATGCAAACCATTCAACAAGAGCTCGTTCGATCTTTGAAACCCATTCCCACGGAGCTTCCTCAGGATCGAAAAATTCACTGAAAGGAAGCGATTTAGGAAGTCGGAAAAGCTGGCTGGCCTTCACGGGAAACTATAAAGTATTTTATCTACCTACATGGAGCGGGCGATGAGGTTCGAACTCACGACATCCACCTTGGCAAGGTGGTGCTCTACCAGCTGAGCTACGCCCGCACCCAACAATTATCCACAAATCTCCCGACTAAATCTGGCATGTCAATCAGATTCAGGTTACGAAACTGTCTCCTATTCCTTAATTTCTGAAATTAGATTATCTGCTTATTTCCTATCGAAGTTCCAAAAGAGTTGAAATAAGGCATTCTCAAAATGCCAGGGTCTAAAGGATAGAAAGAAAAAAACTGAAAATTACAAAGATTTAGATGAGTAATCCAAAAAGAAATTTATCTGAGATTGAATCGAATAAATTATACAAACTCTCAGGCTTCTGGATTTAGATCTGGCCACTGCTTGAGCTTACGGTGCAGTGTTCTTCGACTAATCCCCATTAATTCTGCCGCTCTGGTTCGATTTCCCTTTGCTTTCACCAAAGCATTTTGAACCAGTCTCTTTTCGTTTTCCTCAACTGAAAGAGACTCATGGAAAACGTCATCAGCCCTTCCAGTCATAGCCTGCATTAACAAATGCGGAGGGAGATCATATTCGCTAATACGGCCACCTCCTTTCAATACTACAATATTCTCGGCCATATTTCGCAATTCACGGACATTGCCGGGCCAATGAAATTCTTGAAGAATCTTCATCGCCGAGGGGTCTATCTCTACCCTTTCAGTCTTATTCTCTTTAGCAAAACGCTCTAGGTAATGCATAAGCAATATCGGAATGTCTTCCTTCCGATCCCGCAAAGGAGGCAGCTCAATCGGAATTACGTTGAGTCGGTAATAAAGATCCTCTCTGAACCGACCACTCCTTACCAACTCCTCTAACTTCTGATTAGTTGCAACTACTAACCTTACGTCCACTTTAATGGGTTTAATACTCCCTAATCTTTCAAATGTTCTTAATTCAAGAAAACGGAGCAGCTTCACTTGTGTCGACGCATCAACTTCGCCAATTTCGTCAATGAAAAGAGTACCCCCATCAGCTGCTTCAAATCGACCAATCCTCCGTTCCTCAGCACCAGTAAAAGCACCCTTTTCGTGTCCAAACAGTTCACTTTCCAACAAATTCGAAGGAAGTGCAGCACAATGGACCGCAATAAAAGAATTACGGGCTTGATCGCTGTTTTGATGAATCGCTTGAGCAAAAAGCTCCTTCCCTGTTCCTGTTTCCCCGTGCAATAGAACCGTCGCTTTTGAACGAGCGACCAGTTTCATTTTCTCCATAACCTCTGAGAGAGCGAGTGAGTTTCCAATAATCCCCTCGTAATTAAACCTGCTGTCCAATCTCTCGTGCAAGTTTCGGTTCTCGACTTCTAAGTTTCGCGATTTTAGAGCACGCTTGATGACGATTTCAAGCTGCTCTAAATTCACGGGTTTAGTTAAGAAATCACAGGCACCTCGACGCATTGCCTCAACTGCAGATTCAACTGTTCCATAAGCCGTCATCATGATCACTATTGGCCGGTGGGAAAGCTCGATAGCTCGGTCAATTACACTAAGTCCACTCTTACCTGCCATTTTTAAGTCTGTCAGAACCACATCGAAATTCTCAGAATCAAACAGATTAAAAGCCTCAACCGCACTTTCCGCCAAATAGACTTCGTACTGGTCCCCTAGCACCTGTCTCAGACCCTCGCGGGTGTGTCTTTCGTCATCAACTATGAGAATAGTGGAAGGCATTTCCTAATCAGCAAATGGGAAATTTTGTCTCAACCCAAGGAAGGCAAGGTTGGTTTACAACTCTTCCGTGTTTCCCATGCTTGAAAAGTGCCACTTTGGCGCATTTGGCCCTGAATCGCAAGCAAATAAGAATTACCTAGCTTTTGAGACGACGGATACGTCGATGTCTCCTGGGCAATTGAAGTGTAACGACAGTTCCCGTTCCCATTCGGCTGTCAATTCCAACCAGTCCCCCATGCTCTGACATGATTCTGTGAACAATCATCATCCCAAGTCCATGGCCCCCTTTTTTAGTTGTATAATAAGGTTCAAAAACCTTGCTCAGATTTTGTCCTTCAATGCCAGATCCTGAATCACCGATCTGGAGATAAACAAATTCATCATCGGATCGAGAACGTACTCTGATAGTCCCTCCTCCTTCCATTGCTTCCGACGCATTTCGTAAAAGGTTGAAATAAACCTGCTCAATCTGATTGGGATCTGCTACCACCAGAGGTGGTTTCCGGTCAATACCAATGTCGACGCTTACACCTTGATCTTTCAATTCCTGACCAATCGTCTCAAGAACATCCCCCATTACGGAAATAAGATCAACATCCTGAAAATTGGGCTGACTTGGCCGGACAGCACCTAGAAAATTTCGGATTATGCCGTCCAGACGACTGACTTCTCGAGTACAGACCGAAAGACTGGAATCTGCCGTTTTTAGATCGAATTCGGAAGTCTTCTTTTTAAGCTCCCGATTGATCAGTTGCAAGTGTATGGTTAATGAATTCAACGGATTGCCTAATTCGTGAGCAACTCCCGCAGCTAACATTAGAATTGAGGATGTCTTTTCATCCTCGATCATCTCACGAACCGTTATCTTCTCTTCTGTTATGTCAGAAAGGACTACAGCGTACCTTTTCCCTTCATGAGTATCAATATCCTCGTCACTAAAGGGAATCAGGTAAACGCGAAGATATCGGTCTTCCGGATAGGTCAACTGAACCTCCCGTGATACAACAGATATTTCCGAGTACTCCCCATCGATACTCAACTCAAGAGTTCGTGCCAATTCAGGTATCAATTTCCATAGGGGATTTTGTCCCTGATCCTTACGATCGAAACCAATCATTCGGCTGGCCGCCTCGTTTCCATGCTCTATGATTCCCTCGCCGTCAATGATCAGAACACCCTCACGGATTGTGTCTAGGATGGTTTCGAGTAATCTCCGTTCACGCGCCAGCCTTTGCACTAAGATAGAGAGATTCGCCTCATCCATATCCTCAATCCGGTCGAGGATCCGATCTAATGAATTAGGCTTTCCTAGCTGCATCAAGATTCTCCTTTGTCTTTTTAATGGTTACCATTAACCTTTAAATATTCAAACCCCGCCTCAGGATACGAATATTATTGATCCTTTGCAACTATAGCAACTCCCGGTTTTAAAATGTCTTAATTGATCACCGGCAATAAAAGGAAGGAAGGCTCTAATTTCTCTAATGAATCCAGTTAAAAATCCTAATTCTACCCAACTCCGACAGGAGAATGTGTTCCTCAATCTAGTTATAAATATTCTCCTGCCATCTCTCATTCTCATAAAGGGGATAAAATGGTTCCCGCTGAGTCCATCTGGAGCCTTAGTCTGCGCTATCATCTTTCCCATATGCTATGGTGTATTTGATTTCATTATTAGGAAACGATACAATCTCTTCTCCGTAATCGGATTTATCAGCATTCTCATTACAGGGGGGATTGGACTATTTAAATTAGATAAAGATTGGATCGCAATCAAGGAAGCAGCGGTTCCGTCACTTATTGGACTAGCTGTACTCGCTACCACAAAGACCCAGAAACCTTTAGTGCGGCTCTTCCTCTACAATAAAGAGATTGTTGACGTGGTCCGTGTGGATCTTGAGCTAGATAAAAGAGGCAATCGAACTGCTTTTGAACAGCTAATGGAATTCTGTACTTTTTTACTTGCAGCTTCGTTTTTCCTCAGTGCCAGCCTAAACTATCTCCTCGCCAAGTATCTTATTCGAAGCGAGAGTGGCACGGACGCATTCAATATGGAACTTGGTAAAATGACATTCTGGAGCTACCCTGTTATCTTAATTCCTTCCATGGTTGTCATGTCACTTGTCCTGTGGAAACTTCTGTCCGGCATCAAAGCTCTAACTGGACTCAATACGGAAGAAATATTTAAGATTTCCCGGGATTAACAGATCAAATCCGTATAGAATACTTCGAAGAGAGCTTTCCAGATGACAACCGTCAGTGTTTGACAGTTTTCTGACTCGGATAGTTACGCAGCGTAGCTCCTGAGTAAATTTGTCGTGGACGATGAATCCGACCCTTGGGATCTGAAGCTAACTCTTTCCAATGCGCTATCCATCCCGGCATACGGCCAATAGCAAACATAACGGTAAACATCTCAAGAGGGATCCCAATGGCGTTAAGTATTATTCCGCTATAGAAATCAACATTCGGGTAAAGTTTCCGTTCAAGGAAATACTCCTCATGCAAAGCCGCCTGCTCTAGATGCCTGGCAATCTCAAGAAGAGGATCCTTGTGACCCATCTTTCGAAGAACAGAATCGGCAGCTTTCTGGAGGATTTTGGCTCGTGGATCGTAATTCTTGTAAACTCGATGTCCGAAACCCATTAGAAGTCGCTTTCCATCCTTCACTTCATTGAGGAATCGACTCCCGTCATCGCCTTCATCACGAATCCCTTCCAGCATTTCTACTACCGCCATATTAGCACCGCCGTGAAGTGGTCCCCACAAAGCATTTATACCAGCTGAAACTGAAGCAAAGAGATTAGCCCCACCCGAGGCAACCATCCGTACTGTCGAGGTGCTACAATTCTGTTCGTGATCGGCGTGCAGCAACAAAAAAAGATCCAGAGCATCTGACACACTCTTATCAACTTCGTACTCGGCATGGGGATTAGAAAACATCATGTGCAGGAAATTCTCACAGTATCCAGCATCAGCTTTCGGATAATTAATCGGATTCCCTCGTTTAATCCGGTAAGAATTTGCTGCAATGGCCCTCACCTTGGAAACCAGAAGAGCGGCAGCTTCATCAAAACAAGCAAGATCCTGAGAACGATTATTACTCGCCATTTCAGAATAGTATGAGCCGAGAACATTGACCAGGGAGGAAAGCATAGCCATCGGATGCGAGTTGCTCGCAAACCCCAAGAAGGCCTGTTCCATGTTTTTATGTAGACCTCCATCTCTGAGAACTCGCTGCGTAAACGCCCCCATTTTTTCAGAATCTGGAAACTCTCCATAGATGATGAGGTAAGCCGATTCTAAGAAATTCGACTTTTCTGCTAATTCTTCAATCGGATACCCTCGATACCGAAGTATCCCCTTTTCTCCATCAATAAAAGTTATCTTGCTAAGACACGATCCAGTATTGCCATAACCTTCATCAAAAGTAACAAATCCACTTCGTTTCCGAAGTGTTCTAAAATCGATGGCACGTTCTCCTTCAGTTCCATCAACCACAGGAAAATTAAAGTTTTCCCCTCCTATTCGGACTGTAACTGAGTCATACATTCATCCAAAATCAATTCATTGATTCAATGCTTCGTTAGTATAAATGATCACGCGACTTGCTCCTCACTACTTTTTCAGACAGTCTCCCCTTATTCCCTTCTCATTACCTAAGTTTCAGGATAGAAGTCCTTTCGTTGACGGAAGACTTTGCCCACGTCGTAAGTCAATCGAGGTAGCACGATCAAGGGCCCGGGCAAACGCTTTAAAAATTGCCTCAGCAATGTGGTGGGGCTCCTCACCGTACTCCAACTTAATGTGAACATTTGCACCTACATTATTCGCAAATGCCTGAAAGAACTCCCTAACCAGACCGATATTAAATTCACGCACAAACCAATTACTCGCGCGTACACGATAAACCAGTAATGGTCTGCCACTCAAATCCAGAGATACTTCAGCCAGCGACTCATCCATCGGAAGAACAAAATAGCCGTAACGATTAATTCCGAGCTTTTCACCCAAAGCCTTTCTGACACATTCCCCTATTACAATCCCGGTGTCCTCAACGGTATGGTGAAAGTCAACTTCTGTATCTCCTTCAGCCTTCAATTGAAGATCAAACAACCCATGCCGTGCAAACAGTTCCAACATATGATCGAAAAAAGGGATACCACTTGAGATTTCACTCTCACCTGTACCGTCAAGATTAAGACGGAGGACAATATCCGTCTCCTTTGTCTTTCGTTTAACTTCCGCTATCCGTTCCTTAACCATTGATTTACCACTTCGAAAAACTGTTCCATCTCCTTGTCTTCTCCTACAGAAATTCGAAGGAATCCCTCTGTCAATTTGTTACTGCCAAAGTGACGAACCAAAATTTTCCTCTCCAACAGGTACTCGTATAAACTTACTGCAATCTGCTTACCTGTCTCGCCCAATCTTTGGACTGGCTCCGTAAAAAGGTAATTCGACTGTGAAGGATATGTAAACCAACCTAATTCGGTGAATTCCAGGTAGCAGCGGTCTCGGGTTTCCTTGGTCTTACGAATCCTTTCTTCGTAGTATTCAACGTCAGAAAGAGCAGCTAACGCACCGGCTTGACTAAGTCTGTTAACATTATAACTGTCACGTACACGGTCCATATATTCGATTATTTTAGGAGCCGCGATCGCATAGCCTACTCTAAGTCCCGCTAATGCATGTGATTTAGATAATGTTCGAACGATAACAAGGTTTTCGAATTCCTTGACCAATGGAAGAGCGCATTCTTCGGCGAATGCTGCATACGCTTCATCAACAACCAATATGCCACCAAATTTCTTTAACACCTCCCTGATCTCAGCATTCGGAATACCAATCCCAGTTGGTGAATTCGGAGAATTAAGAAAAAAAAGATTGGCCCCGCTAGCTATTATTCCTGGGGCATCAAATCTCATTTCCCGATCAAACAATACAGAAACCGTTTCTGCCCCCTGAATTGCAGTAAGAACAGGATAGAGAGAATAACTTGGCACCAACATTCCTACGCGATTCGCAGGCCCAGAAAAACAGCGAACAAGGATGTTGAGTAAATCATCCGACCCGTTCCCTACAATTACACGTTCCATCTCCAGCGAGTTAGTTTTGGCAATTGCAGCGCGCAATTTAAGACTTCGGGGATCAGGATATAAAGGAAGATTAGAGATTTCGGATCTTATCGCTTGTTCTACCCTGGGACTGGGTAAAAATGGACTCTCATTCGTATTAAGCTTTAACCAATCTTCTCCTTCGGGTTGGACCCCAGGAGTGTATGCATCAACACTCTTAAGGTGTGGAAGGACAGGAATTAAAAACTTCGATAGATCAGACATCAGGAAAATCTTACCCTCTATCCAATTCTCTACGCTCGTTTTGAAAGCGAATTCTTAGTGAATTTCTATGTCCGTCGAGCTGTTCCATTTGACTAAATGCTTCGACTGTTTCACGAGCCCGCTTCAAACAGCTCTCGTCGTACTCGACTATACTGGTCCGACGGAAAAAGTCCGATAATCTTAGGCCACTCATAAAGCGTCCGGAACCCCCTGTTGGCAATACATGACTCGGCCCCGCAGTAAAATCTCCCAAGACAGTTGGAGTTTGATTTCCGAGAAAAATAGCACCCGCATTATGAATGCCACTCACAAGTCGATCCCATTTAGATCGTTTAGTGTGGATCTCGAGATGTTCTGGGGCAATTCGATTTGCAACCTTAACCGCTTGATGAATGCGATCGACCAAAATTACTAGAAATTCTTTTCCCAAAACAGCTTCTACAGTTTCTCTATTCCTTAGATGTTTAACCTGGCTCTTGATCTCAATTATAACCGCATCTAATAATCTCTTACTTGAAGTAACAAGAAAGACCCGCCCCCCAAGTCCATGCTCAGCTTGGGCAATAAGGTCAGCAGCCACCCAATCAGCCCGAGCATCTCCATCTGCGATTATCATCACCTCGCTAGGTCCTGGTAGCAAATCAACTCCGATCTCCCCAAAGACCTGTCGCTTCGCTTCGATGACATAGGCATTCCCAGGCCCAAATATCTTGCATACCGGCCTAATCGATTCGGTTCCGTAAGCCATTGCACCAACGGCAGGAACACCCGCCATTCGATAGACCTCCTTTACTTGACATAGAGCCATCGCAGCAAGAAGTCGCCGGTGGACCGATCCATTTTTCTGCGGTGGAGTGAAGATTGCAACTTCACGAATTCCCGCGATATTCGCCAAAGAAGCCGTCATAATGACCGTAGAGACTAAAGGAACAACGCCTCCAGGAATCCAAATCCCAATCCTTTCAAGGGGCGAGAAAGCCTCTCCAACCCGAGCCCCATGAAGATTCTTCCCACTCCAGTCTTGAGGAAAATTTCGCCGATGAAACTCCTCTACGCAACTAATGGCTTCCATTATCGCTTTTCGATCGTTTTGGGGAAGCGATTTCATTGCCCGTTCCATCATACTCAAGGGAACACGGAGTCCCCGTCCAGCAAGATCCACTCCATCAATCTTTGCCGTGTATTCCAGTATTGAAGAGTCACCTTTCCTTTGCACGTTTTTAAGAATCGAACCTACTACGGACTTAATGTCTCGGTTGGATTCTGGTCGGCTGCAAAAGCGCTTTACCTCCTCCTCAAAATGTTTTGACGGATATTTGACAATACGCATCACCGATGGGTTCCATCGGAGGGAGCATTCTAGCGCAAGTCAATTATGGAAATTTTTTAAATTTTTTATCTTCTCGCATATGGAGGTCTCGCTAGAAATCATTAACTACCGTCCACCCAAAATCATCTCAGTCCTCTATTATCTGCTGATGTTTTATAGGACAACTTGGGATTATTTTATATTCCCAGAAAAGCCATCGGCATTACTCACAGCTTCTAATCGCCCAATGTACTCGATAGTTCTAACAGCTTTAATGTGACCCTCTTCGCCCAAATACTGTCTTTATTCCTGACATAAAACTCCAACAGAGGAGTGGGACTTTTCCTTGGCCTTTTCTCCGAAATTTGAAGAAAACTAAAAATTAAATCTCATTCCCACTCAATAGTACTGGGCGGCTTTGAACTAATATCCAAACAGACACGATTCACCCCTGGAACTTCATTGATGATCCGTGTAGAAATCTTTTGCAAGAGATCATATGGAAGACGGACCCAGTCCACCGTCATCGCATCAAGACTCTCGACGACACGGAGGGCGATGACATTCTCGTAGGTCCTCTCGTCCCCCATTACTCCAACCGTTCGAACTGGAAGAAATACCGCGAAAGCCTGCCAAATCTTTTCGTAAAATCCCGCTCTTCGAATTTCCTCCAAAAGGATTGAGTCTGCATTCCTAAGAATCTCTAGTCGGCCTTCCGTGATTTCCCCAATGACCCTTATCGCAAGACCGGGCCCCGGGAAGGGATGACGGTCCAGAACCATAGCCGACAATCCCAATTCACGCCCTAGTCGACGCACTTCATCCTTGAAGAGTTCTCTCAGTGGCTCCAGGAGTCTGAGCTTCATGTTTTTCGGCAGCCCCCCCACATTGTGATGACTTTTGATGAGAGAAGCTGGGTTTCCACCAATCGGTACGCTCTCAATCACATCCGGATACAACGTTCCCTGTGCAAGAAAGGTAACCCCTTTCATACTGTTTAACTGTGATTCAAAAACCTCAACAAAAGTCTTTCCAATAATTTTCCGCTTCCTCTCTGGATCTGTGACTCCCTTCAACCGATTTAGGAACTTTTGTTCCGCTCTAACCGTTTGCAAATCGAACTCAAAACTCTCCCGAAATAGCTTTTCTACCTCGGTTCGTTCATTCTGCCTCAGAAGACCGTTATCAATAAATACACAGCGCAACTGCCTGCCGATCGCTTGGTGAATTAAAACTGCTGCCACCGAGGAGTCGACTCCTCCGCTGAGGCCAAGAATGACATGTTCTTGACCAACAGTTTCCCGGATATCTTTGATCGACGATTCAATGAAACTAGCCATTGTCCAATCACTTACGCAGTTGCAAATCCTAAACAGGAAATTCTTTAAGATTTCACTCCCCTCATCAGTATGGGACACCTCCGGATGAAATTGTAGACCATATATACGCTTTTCTTCGTTCCCTATGACCGCGTATTTAGAATTTTCAGTCTCGGCAAACACCTCAAATCCATCAGGCATCTCTATCAACTTGTCACCGTGAGAATTCCAAACGCGTATACCATCCTTTATCCCGCATAGGATCGAACCTTTATTAGAGATACAAAGATTTCCTCGTCCATATTCCCTCTGAAGGCTCTGCTCGACCTTACCCCCTAATTTCGAACCAATTAACTGCAACCCATAGCAGATCCCCAAGATAGGTATACCGAGATCAAAAAGAGACCTATCGGGAAGAGGTGCATCTTTTGCCAACACACTAGCAGGCCCACCCGAAAGAATAATTCCCTTTACTCCCTCACTCTTCAATTCTCTCGCTGTAGTAGCGAAGGGAAAAATCTTGGAGTACACTCGAAGATCTCGAACTCGTCTCGCAATTACCTGAGTATACTGCGATCCAAAATCAAGGACGGCTATAGTCTGTGACATTAGGGACTAGGAACCTATCAATCGTTTTCCTGAAATTACTCTTTCAACTCAAATCAAACCCACCCCGGGCAATGAGAAAAGGCAAAAGTCCCCTAAAATCTGATTCGCGAATTCTCGTATCCACAACGGGTACATCTCGCTACTTCAGTCTCCTTCTTTTCTGTGAAAAGCTGCCCACACTTTAGGCAGTGAAAAATTACCCTAATCCTCTCCGCCTCGTAGAGGTGCTTATCTCTTTGGTCATAGAAAACCCACAACCCAAAAATTATCAAAATTCCAATAAGCAAATAAATTTGAACAGAAAACTCAAAGCCTAGCTGTCCCATTACTTTTTGGCTCCTGACTTTTCTGCACCGTCTGCTGAACCTATATCATCTGTACTAGCGGAAGTTTCTTCATTCGAAACGGTAACTCCCGTCTCATTATCATCGGATTTGTTCTCCGCCGTTTCCAAGGCCTTCCCCTCATCACCCGGCATATCACTCTTTTTCTTCCTTTTTTTGCTGGAATTCTGATAGCCTTCATCTGCCGCTCCAATGAGCTCGATAATAGCCATCTCCGCTCCATCCCCTATCCTTTTCCCAAGCTTGTATATTCGAGTATATCCTCCGTTTCGGTCCACAAACTCATTTACCCTCTCTTCGAACAAAACATGTGCAGCTCCTTTATTTCGTATTCGCGATATCGTCAACCGACGTAAATAAAGAGCACGCTCAGGCGAGGCCTTTTGCGCCCTTTTTGCAAAAGTAATCAACTTTTCCGCAAAAGGTCGAAGCGCCTTCGCTTTTACCAGTGTCGTCTCGATTCGGGCATGTTCGAAAAGAGCTGAAGCCAAATTCCCCATAATAGCCTGACGATGCGCCTTCGTTACACCAAGCTGTTGGTTATGTTTGCGATGCCTCATCTTCCTTTTCCTCTTCCCAGGTTGGTTACAAGAACCTTAAATTACTACAGACAGTTGGTTGGTCTTCAAGCTGGGACATCGCTTCGCACCTCCAATAGGCGTTCGTCGATTTTCATTCCTAGCGAAAGCCCAAGCTGCTCAAGTTTTGCCTTAATCTCATTTAAGGACTTTTTTCCAAAATTCCTGTACTTCAACATCTCCTGTTCTGTTTTCATAGAGAGCTCGCCAACAGTAGTGATATTAGCGTTGTTCAAACAATTTGCAGCTCTTACCGAAAGCTCGATCTCATTAACACTCATATTAAGAAGATTACGAAGCTTATTCTGCTCCTCGCTTACTTCGGCCTCTTCTCTTTCAAATGCTATCGACTCCTCGCTTACACTATCGAAAACATCAAGATGCAGCTTGATAATCGCAGCCGCTTGCTTCAATGCATCATCCGGAGAAATGCGGCCGTCCGTCCAAATCTCTAAAATGAGCTTATCGAAATCAGTCATCTGACCAACTCGGGTGTTATCAATAGTATATTTGACCAATCTAACCGGGCTGAAAAGCGAATCAATGGGGATCATTCCAATCGGTTGATCCTCCGATTTATTTTCCTCCCCAGGACAATAACCACGACCTACCCGGATCTCCAATTCTGCTAGAAATCGCCGCTTCTGATCAACCGTACAAATAACCTGTTTCGGATTAACGATCTCAATATTGGCGTCCGGTTGAATATCCGCTGCCGTTATAGGTCCCGCTTTCTCAACATCAACCAATAGCTTTATCGGCTCTCTCTTATGAGAACGAATTAACACCTTTTTAAGATTGAGGACAATGTCAGTGACATCTTCTTCAACACCCTCCAGGCTCTGGAATTCGTGATCAACTCCCTCAATACTGACTGAAGATATCGCAGCTCCTTCAATCGAGCTCAGCAACACGCGTCGCAAAGAGTTTCCAATCGTGTGGCCATATCCGGTTTCAAAAGGCTCGGCCACAAAGCGACCATAAGTCTCGGATGAGACTTCATCGTCTTTTATCAATCTGTTCGGTAATTCGAATTTTCCTAATCGTTGAGGCATGACTTTCTAAGGTTCTGATTATTCGCTATCTTATTTGTCGATTAAATCAAAATGGGCCGATCCCAATCTGTGAGGATACTCCGGAGTGGCTAGAGTTCAAGAGGTCGAATTAAGCTCCCTCACGACTAACGGCTGTAGAATTCAACGATGAGCTGTACATTAACACCAGGCTCAATCTCATCCTCTGAAGGAAGACGGCTAACCCTTGCTCGGAGTGAGTCTTCGTGGCAATCAAGCCATGAAGGTGGTGTCCGAACGCGAGAGTCTTCGAGACTTCGGGTCGCCAGTTGCCGTGAGGAAGTACTGGCATTCACCTCAATCTCATCGCCAGCCTTAACCACGCAACTCGGGATATCCACCTTATGTCCATTCAATCTTATATGTCCGTGATTAACAAACTGCCTTGCCTGACGCCTTGTCTTTGAAAATCCAAGAAGATACACAACATTGTCCAATCTTGTCTCTAGCATCTGAAGGAAGATATCTCCAGTTACTCCGCGTTTATTCTTTGCTCGATCAAAGCAAATCCTGAACTGTTTTTCAGTCATTCCGTACATAAAGCGGAGCTTCTGCTTTTCGTTCAAGCCCTCCGAGAAATCACTAGCCTTTCTTCGATGACGCTGCCCGTGCTCCCCTGGGAGATAGGGCTTCCTTTCAAAGGCTTTGTTTGGCGGAAAGATCGCCATTCCAAAACGCCTATTGATTCGAGTAGTTGGTCCTGTGTAACGCGACATTATCTATCAACCCTTTAGATTCATAACCCATTTCCGCAGGTTAAATTACACACGCCTCCTCTTGGGAGGACGGCATCCGTTATGTGGGACGGGAGTCACATCAATAATTGAAAGCACATTTAATCCTAAGGCCTGCAGAGATCGAATGGCCGAATCACGGCCCATTCCCGGTCCTCTAACCCTCACTTCGACGTCCCGCAAACCATGGCCCATGGCTACCCTACCCGCATCCTGCGTCACAACCTGAGCCGCGTAAGCAGTCGACTTCCGGGAACCTCTGAAACCGCATTTTCCGGCACTCGACCAGGAAATAACGTTTCCAGTTTGATCACTAATAGTAACCTTGGTATTGTTAAAAGTTGCCAATATATGCACCACTCCGGAAGAGATATTCTTACTCCCTTTGGCACGCCGGATTTTGATATCATCTAAATCATCCTTTAGGAGATCAGCTCCAGTCTGCTCCTTTGATTGCTCTTTGGGTTTCTCTTCGGATTTTATAGATTCGGGACCAGCCTTAACCGGCTCCACATTTTCTCCGTTTTGGCCCCCATCACCGCCTTGACCTCCCTGCTTTAGAAGGCTCTTATCGACTTTCGAACCGGCCTCGGACGCACCCTCTTGAGGCTCCTCGGCCTTCTCGTTTTTCTCCTCCGTCATCCTACAAACTTAAATTGTTGCCTTCTTAATAATCCCTACTGTCTTTGGCTTTCCCTTCCGGGTTCGTGCATTACATTGAGTCCTCTGTCCTCGTACAGGTAAACCCCGCCTGTGTCGCAGCCCACGATAGCAGTTAATCGCCTGTAAGCGTTTCAGATTGGAAGCAATGTCACGCCTCAAATCACCTTCGATTGCAAATTGATGTTCATTAATTTCCGCCGTGATTTTAGTTAGATCCTCCTCAGTGAGATCACTTGCCCTTCTATCAGAATCTAACCCCAAAGAAGCTACTATTGCATCAGCCCGTGCAGGACCGATTCCATAGATGTAACGAAGGGCGTAGGGTAGTTTCTTACCACCCGGAATATCAACTCCAAGAAGACGAGGCATAAAAAATTTTAGGGTAATTAAATAAAGAGGAATCTGACAAATTAGTCAGAAAAGCGAAAAAGGATGACACTAAGAAGCTATTTTTTCACCAATGTCAATATTTCAGGTTCATTCTCGGTAACGAGGACAGTATGCTCAAAATGAGCGGAAGGCTTACGATCCCTGGTTATTGCAGTCCAACCATCATCTGCCATTTCGACCTCGGGCCTACCAAGGTTTACCATTGGTTCAATTGCGAGTGCCATCTTTGGTTTTAACCGTTTCCCGGTACCAGGCTCACCAAAATTGGGAATCTGAGGTTCCTCATGCATAGAACGCCCCACCCCATGCCCAACAAAATCCCTAACAATCCCAAAATTCATTGGCTCAATGAACCGCTCAACGGCGTGGGAAATATCACCTACCCGATTCCCCGATCGAGCCATTTCGATCCCTTTATATAGAGCTGCCTCAGTAGTTGAAACTAGAGTCTGAAGATCGGAACTTGCCTCCCCAAGTAATATGGTACGGGCATTGTCTCCGATAAATCCCTGATAAATAACTGTAACATCAATAGTTACCATATCACATATTCTGAGTATTCGCTTCAAGGAACCAATCCCATGGACAACCTCCTCATTTACAGAAATGCAGGTATAGGCGGGGAAACACCGATTACCTATTCGGTAGTTATAACAGGCACTGACTGCTCCATAACTATCAATCAGTTTTTTACCTTCTTGATCAATTTCGTAAGTACTAATTCCCGGTTCGGTAAGACAGATCAACCTGTCGAGAACCATCGCAGCAATTTGGCACGCCTCCCGCATCCTACTGATCTCCTGGAGACTCTTTATCGGTATTGCCGAGTTTCTTAACATACCCTGCAAGGCTAACTCCCTCAAATATACTTCTGAATTATCGAACAGGCTAACCCGATAAAAAAGGCAAAGCCGAGCCAGAACCAAAACCAATTCAATCCCTTAAGTTCTCCAACATCTGCAATCTGCGGCGAACGCGTGGCACTTTTGCCTCGGATTCTTCCTTTTCGTAAAAATCCATCATAATGCCGTTGTAAAAGAAAAGTCTCAATCTGACGTAATGTATCCAGAAGAACCCCAATTATAATCAACATTCCTGTCCCTCCGAAGAATTGCCCAACAGGATAGGGGATCTTAGCAGTGAAATTTAGCCAATCAGGAAAAACCGCAATCACAGTCAAAGCCAATGCACCAAACAAGGTCAACCGGGTCATGACGAAATCGAGAAATTTAGCTGTTGGCTCGCCCGGACGAACTCCAGGAATATATCCTCCATTTTTCTTTAAATCGTCTGCAATCTGAATGGGTTTGAACATAACCGAAACCCAAAAGTAACTGAAACAAAGAATGAGGATACCAAAGATGAAATAGTAAGTCATCCCGCCTTGTTGAAAATAACCGGCAAAATCCCTCACGAAAGGAAGATCGGCAGCGGCACCCAGGTATTGCGAAATCGATTGAAAAAACAAGAGAATAGCACTGGCAAAAATCACGGGCATCACCCCCGAATAATTCACCTTCAAAGGAAGAAAAGAACTCTGCCCACCGTAGACCTTCCTTCCAACAACACGTTTAGCGTACTGGACAGGTATTTTACGTTGAGCCTGAGTGAGTGCGATGATCCCTGCTACCGAAACGGAAAGGAGCAACAACATCATAATTGCATGGGGAGCACCCAACGTCTCCATGCCGACTGAAGACGGATTAAACATCCTGTAGGTAATCGCAGCAGCAGAAGGCAAATCAGCCAAAATTCCGACTGTAATAAGTAAAGAGATTCCCTGTCCAATACCGTTTTGCGTAATCTGCTCGCCCAACCACATCAGGAGGACTGTTCCAGCAGTTAGAAAAATCACCGATGTCATAAGGAACCAGCCATGGTCAACAAGGACAATTGGTCCGTATTCTGAAATACTGAAGCCACTAAACAGCCTACCTGGATTCCTCAAAGCCATAATCAATAGAAAGGCCTGAATAAGACAGATTGCTACCGTAGCATAACGTGTATATTGCGTAATTTTCTGCCGACCAACTTCGCCCTCCTGCTGCAATCGGGCCAGCATTGGAACAACCGCTGTCATCAACTGGAAGATAATCGAGGCGCTAATGTAAGGCATAATCCCAAGAGCACACACAGCACCCTTAAGTAAGGCGCCCCCGGTGAACATATTGTAAAGCCCTACAAGAGAACCCGACTCGCCACTCTGGTCTGCAAAGAAATTTTGCAGCGGAGCCGGATCCAAACCTGGCAACGGGATATTGGCACCGATTCTAGCTATAAAGAGGAAAAATAGAGTGTACCCAATTCGCCTCTTCAGCTCGGGTATCTTGATGCAATTGACAAAAGCCGAAATCATCGGTCAGGAATACCGGGGCGACCCTGAGTCACTCGCCTACACTCTCTTCAGCGGAATCGGGTGCCTTTCCAAGTATCACTACCTCGCCCCCGGCTGCTTTTATTTTTTCGCTTGCTGAGCTAGAGAACTGATCAGCCTTTACATTGAAAGCTCGATCAACCTCCCCATACCCTAAAATCTTAACAAGTTTGGCATTTTTTCGAATCAAGCGGGCATTGATCAAAGTTTCTCGATCGATATTCTTAACTCGTTTGATCTTCGATAGACTCCCGACGTTTACGACCGCATACTCTACCTTAAAGTTAGCATTATTAAAGCCGCGCTGAGGCAATCTCCGATAGAGGGGCACATGTCCACTCTCAAATCCCGGGCGCACCGACCTTCCCGAACGGGAATTCTGTCCATTATGGCCCCGGCCCGAAGTTTTGCCGTGTCCAGACCCCCGTCCCCGTCCGAGACGCTTACGACCTCTCCGGTCTCCACTGATTCTAGGCAATTGATTCAAACGCATTGCTTTCTCCCAACTAAAGGACTTATTCCGCCTTCCTCATATTCCAAATTTTCTCAGCAGAACGAAGCTGCTTGAGGGCATTCACTGTTGCCCCAACTACGGCACTATGATTGTTCGATCCAAGGGACTTGGTCAGCACATCCTTCACTCCAACCGCTTCCAAGACGGGGCGAACTCCTCCTCCCGCAATAACCCCCGTTCCAGGACTCGCAGGCCGAAGCAGCACTTTACCTCCATCTTGAACTCCGAGAACTAAATGCGGAATCGTATTCCCACGTAATTCTACGTCAATCATCGACTTGTGCGCCCGTTCTGTTCCTTTCCGAATTGCCTCTGGTACTTCCTTTGCCTTGCCACAACCGTAACCGACCCGACCCGATCCGTCTCCCACCACAACAAGAGCAGAAAAACTAAAACGACGACCGCCCCTCACCACTTTGGCACAACGATTGATGAAAACTACCTTCTCGACGAACTCAGGTAATTCATCTTCACCATGAACTTCTCCTAAAGCCCTATCTCTCCTGTCTTTTATTGCCATCACAAAACCTACATACAGTTAAAATTGCAAACCAGCCTTTCTTGCTGAATCCGCGAAAGCTTTTACCGCCCCGTGATACCGTCTCCCATTACGGTCAAAAACGACTTTACCGAGACCTAAATCTTTCGCTTTCTCTCCGAACAGCTGGCCCAGAGTCTCTGCCCCACCGACATTTGCTCTGAGATCTTTTTCTCGCAACTCTCCACTTAGGGTGGTCAGTGACAAAAGCGTTGCCCCCATCTCATCGTCAATCAATTGGGCATAAATATGCTTATTGCTAAAATGTACACACACCCGAGGTTTTTCAGCACTTCCACGTACTCGTTTCCGGGTCCGCCAAATCCGCTTCTGCCTGAGCTCCTTCTTTTTTATCAAATTCATCGCAACATCAATCCCGGTCACATTAGGTAGCTTTCTTACCTTCCTTTCTTCGAACATATTCTCCAACAACACGAACCCCTTTTCCTTTGTAGGGTTCAACCGGCTTAAATCTCTTAATCTGCGCTGTTACCTCACCCACCAACTGTTTATCGATTCCTTCCACTTTAATACGAGTATTATCCTCTACTGTGATTTTTATTCCTTCCGGAATCGAATATGCAATTGGATGGGAATACCCAAGGCTAAGATCGAGCGTCTGCCCCTGAAGAGCGGCCCGAAATCCCACTCCTTCAATCTGAAGGTCTTTGTTAAACCCTTCGGTCACTCCCTGAATCATATTAGCTACTATAGACCGCGCTGTCCCGCTCATGGCATTTGAAAACCGAGACTCTTCTGTTGATCGGACCATCACCTGACCCTCTTCGACCTCGATCTTAACTGCCCGGCTGAACTGCTTTTTAAGAGTTCCTTTTGGCCCTTTAATTTCTACCCGTGCGTTTTCTGCTTGGACAGTTACCGTATCCGGTACCGGCACCGGCTGTTTTCCAATTCTGCTCATTACGAAATACCTCGATCTACCAAACCGAGCATATCATCTCGCCACCTATATTTTCGCGACGAGCCTCACGATCAGTTTTTATTCCCTTTGAAGTCGTTAAAATCCCAACACCCAAACCTCCTAAAACCCGGGGAATTTCCGCACACCGATAATACTGCCTGCGCCCGGGTTTACTCCATCTCTGGACACCGGTAATTGCGGGAAGACCACCTACATACTTTAATTTAAGCGTTATCGCCTTGTGTCCATTCTCGTCATTACTCTCCACGACTTCACGCAGATAACCTTCCTTTTTGAGAATTCGTGCAAAGCTCAAATGCATCCGCGAATATCGACCCGTACAATGCTCCTTGCCCGCTCGACTAGCGTTCCGAATCACGGTTATAAAATCACTTATTGTATCAGACATCTTAACTGGTTCGTTGTTTTCTCTTCGAATTCACCACGACGACTTCGTCACGCCGGGGATCTGTCCCTGGGAGGCCAGTTCCCGAAAAGTAATTCGAGAAAGTCTGTATTTCCTCAGGTAGGCACGCGGACGTCCTGTAACGCTGCAACGATTTCGTATTCTTACCCGCGATGAATTACGTGGCAAACACGCCAGCTTTCTTTGCGCAGCATAAAATTCTTCATCGGCGATTTCTGGATCAGCCATCTGTCGTTTTAACTCCGCACGTTGAGACGCGTACTTTTCAACCAACCGAGTACGCCTCAAGTTGCGTTCAATCATTCCCTTCTTTGCCATAACTATCAGTTGACCCTTTTGTCTATTTACTGCGAATTTGCAATGATCTTTAACGCGTCCGAAATGGCATCCCCAATTGATTAAGGAGTTCATAGCCCTCCTCGTCAGTCTCAGCCGTCGTTACGATAGAAATATCCATTCCTACAATCCGTTTTGCAGATTCCATGCTAATCTCTGGGAAAATCGTGTGGTCGACGATACCAAGAGAATAATTACCATGACCATCTAGCTTTGTGGATATACCACGGAAATCACGAATCCCCGGTAAAGCTACGTTCAGCAATCGAGAGAGGAAGTCATACATATTATTTCCCCTCAAAGTGACTTTGACCCCGACGGGTTGGCCATCCCTAATTTTGAAATTAGATACACTTCGTCGAGCATTAGTGACTACCGGTTTTTGTCCCGATAAAAGAGAGATTTCCTTTGTCGTATCTTCAACTGCACCCTTTTCTAACTCAGAGTTTATCCCTGAGTTGATGACCACCTTCTTAATTTCTGGAACCTCGTGCAGATTTGAATATCCCTGCGATTCCATCAATGCTGGGACAATCTTCTCCTGATAATGAGTCTTCAGTAGCGGGATATACATTGAATGTTTCCTTTCGTAAATTGGTAGCTAAATATGCCCAAGAATCCAGATCTAGCCAGATGCTTCGTCACCAGTATTCTTTCTTGCCCTTCTTTGGTCGTAAACATCCGCCTTCATTACCTTTGAGAGGTGAATTGGAGCCTCTCTTTCAATGATTCCACCCTCAGGATTCTTGGTATCAGATTCCTTTTTCTGATGGCGTTTGATCATATTTATAGCTTCCACTAAAACCCTCTCGCTACTCGGCAAAACCTGAAGGATTTTCCCTCTTTCACCCTTGTGCTCACCACTTAAAATCACAACTTCGTCCCCATTCTTAAGTCGGTTTTTCATCTCACAACACCTCCGGAGCAAGGCTGATTATTTTCATGAAATTCTTTTGCCTAAGTTCACGCGCCACAGGACCAAATATTCGAGTTCCTCGAGGGCTATTAGTTGCATCAATAAGCACAATCGCGTTACTGTCGAAGCGTAGGTAACTACCATCCGTTCTCCGGATGGGGGCCTTTGTTCGCACAACCACCGCTCTCGCTACCGTACCCTTTTTCACAGTCGCTTCCGGTGAACTTTCCTTAATATTCACAACGATGACATCTCCGATTGAGGCTGTCTTTTTGCTTTGTCCAAGTCTTCGGATCATCCGTGCCGATCTGGCTCCCGTATTATCCGCTATATCTAATCTGGTCAACGACTGAAGCATTTCACAATATCCTCATTTAACTCCTTAGAAAAACACCAATACCAGTATCAATCATTCACCTCAGGAGCCTTTTCGATAACACGTTTCACACGCCATCTTTTTAGCTTGCTTATGGGTCGAGTCTCCATGATTTCCACCCTGTCTCCCATACGGCATTGACTCGATTCGTCGTGAACGTGAACCACCGTATTCCTGCTAATCTCTTTCTTGTAGCGAGGATGTGGAATCTTATAGCCGTAGGTCACCTTTACCGTCTTTTCACCAGTAAGGTTTGTCACGCTTCCGATCAAAACTTTGCGTCTGCTTTTTCGATCAATTTCCATGGCTATTTATCAAAATTACTAATTCCTATATTTGCGCTATTTCGCCCTCAATTTCTCCCTATGAATCGTCTCAATTCGTGCAATATCGCGTCTCAACTCACGAATTAAATGCGGTCTCTCAACTTGCCCAGTCTCCTTTCGCAAATGCATCTGGAGCAACTCGTCTCGTGTGTCACGGAGCTTTTTCTCTATTTCGCCTACCGCTAATTCTCGCACTTCCGCTGATTTCATATTCTCACTTCGTCCTGCCCGTTCGACTACTAATTTAAATCTTCTCGAGAAATAAACCTGCAGCGCACAGGCAACTTCCCATCCGCTAGTTGCAGTGCGTTCCGTGCACCTGTTTCGCTGGCTCCAGAGACTTCAAATAGAATCGCCCCTGCTTTCACTACAGCTACCCAGAGTTCAGAAGCCCCCTTTCCCTTGCCCATACGGGTCTCAGCTGGCTTTTTAGAAACCGGTTTATGCGCAAAAATTCGTATCCAAACCTTCCCTCGACGCTTAAGATCCCTGTTTACAGCAACACGCGAAGCTTCGATTTGCTCCGAAGTGATCCAACCACTTTCGAGTGCCTGGATGCCGAAAGTTCCAAAAGCCAATTGGGCTCCACGTTTTGCCCGTCCACGTAATCGGCCTCTTTGGCTCTTCCTAAACTTTGTTCTGCTGGGAATTAATGCCATGATTCAAGTCTTGTTCGTAATAAATATGAGACACTCCAAGGTAGGTAAATACTAGGCCAAAGGATCTTCTTCGTCTCCTGTACAAATCCAGCATTTTACTCCGATGATTCCATATAGTGTTCTCGCTTCCGTAAAACCATAGTCTATATTCTCTCTCAGAGTATTTAGAGGCACTCGCCCGGCTCTCTGAACCTCTGTTCTCGCAATATCTGATCCCATCAATCGACCCGAAACTTGAATTCGAATGCCTTCCGCACCCATACTAACTGAAGTCTGGACGGCCTTTTTCATAGCTCTACGAAATGAAATTCTACGCTCAAGTTGTAGAGCTACATTCTCTGCCACTAATTTCGCAACCAAATCGGGCCTTTTGACTTCCTGAATGTCTAATAAGATTTCTTTATCAACTACCTTTGCAAGTTCCTCTTTAAGCTTCTCAAGCTCCTGGCCTTTTCTTCCAATAACAATCCCAGGTCGGGCAGTGAAGATCTTCACCCTAATCCTATTACCCGCCCTCTCAATAAAAATCCGTGGGACCGCCGCATACCTTAACCGAAGATTAATTGCTTTCCGGATATTGTAGTCTTCCTCCAAGCAATCTCCAAAATCTCCCTTATCGGCAAACCACCGCGACTCCCAATTGCGACGCACTTGAAGACGAAACCCAGCCGGATTTACTTTTTGACCCATAGCTATTCCTTCTTCTCCCCTATTCGTCCTTAAGAACAATTCGTATGTGACTCATACGCTTTTCGATACGTTTTGCCATGCCTCTTGCACCAGGACGAAACCGCTTGAGCACCGGACCTTTCTCTACTACTGCAGCTTCAATAACCAAAGCATCAGACGATAGATTATTGTTGTTCTCAGCGTTAGCAACCGCCGATTGAAGCGTCTTAACGACCAGTCGAGCTGACTTTCTCGGTACACACTTCAACTTCTCAATAGCCTCATTAGCCTTGAGTCCACGAAGCTCTCTAGTAACCTCCTGCACCTTTTTTGGCGACATGCGAGCGTATTTCGTGACCGATTGTACTTCCATTTTTTCTACTACTTTTGGGTGTGCGGATTATGTGTCTTGAAAGACCGTGTTGGTGAAAATTCACCCAATTTATGTCCAACCATGTTTTCAGTTATGTAGACAGGCAGAAAATTCTTTCCGTTGTGTACTTCAAAATTTAAACCGACAAAATCGGGAGTGATTGTTGAACGACGGGACCAGGTTCGAATCGGTTTTCTCGATTCTTCCCTCTGCGCCACCTGGACCTTATCCATAAGGTGTCCATCAACAAAAAAGCCCTTTTTGACTGAGCGTGCCATCAGATTTCCCTTCTCATAATCTACCGCTTTAGCTTATTTCCTTTTCTCCTAACCAAAATCATTCGGTTCGATTGTTGCGAACGTGACCGGGTTGGGAAACCCTTGGCTAGTTGGCCCCACGGGGACACCGGGTGGCCTCCACCCGAACTTCGCCCCTCTCCTCCGCCCATTGGATGGTCGACCGGATTCATAGCCACTCCCCTAACACGGGGTCGTCGACCCTTCCATCGAGCACGTCCCGCCTTACCCAATTTTGAAGTCCTATGAGAGGCATTTCCCACCTCTCCGATTGTTGCCCTACAATTTGAATGGACCATACGGACTTCCCCACTCGGCATCCGAAGAGTAGCACGATCTCCATCGATCGCAACGAGCTGAGCGGAAACTCCCGCTGAGCGAACAAACTGCGCTGCCTTCCCAGGCTGAGTTGAAACCGAATGGACCTTGGTCGAAGGTGGGATTGATCGTAATGGCATATTATTTCCGTCACGAAATTCTCCGGCTCCAGAAAAACTTACTAAAGTGTCTCCTATCGCCACACCAGTAGGAGCTAGTATATAACGCTTCTCCCCGTCGGCATAGACCAACAAGGCAATACTTGCAGACCTGTTAGGATCGTATTCCAATTGCTTAACTCGCGCCGGAATATCGAATTTCTCTCTTTTGAAATCGATTTTCCTAATCCGTTTTTTATGGCCGCCTCCCCTTCTTCTCGACGTAATCCGACCGTAACAATTGCGACCACCTGTCCTCTTCTTAAACTCACTAAGCCGCTTCTCCGGACCTGAATTAGAGATCCCCTCTTCGAAGCTTCTGACGTGGAATCGCTGACCTGGCGTCAGTGGTTTATGTTCGATTGTTGGCACTTTGATCCTCGTATAAAATTATAGATATCTTCAGACCAATTCAATTTGGTCACCCTCTTTGAGCGAGACAACTGCTTTCTTGAAACCGCTTTGATACCCGAATTGTCCTCTCCTAGCGCGATCCCGCTTCACCTTCCGTTTCACATTTAGGATATTCACTCCCGTCACTGTAACACCAAACCCGGACTCAACCGCCTGGGCTACCGAGATTCGGTTTGCCGAAGGATGTATCCGAAAAGTGTACTTATTCACATTAGAAGAGAGGGCAGTCGCCTTTTCCGAGATTATAATTTCCTCCAATACACGATCAGCTTGCATCACGACTCCTCTTCCCCTCCAGCACGTTTAAGCAAATTCACAATTCCCTTCTCACTCACCACGATACGATCATGCAGACTAAGCAAAAAGGCATTGACGGTACTCGATTCCATAACTGACACCCGATTGATATTCCGTGAAGCCAAGAGAACCGAATCATCAAACTTCTCATCAATTACCAACACCGAACCATTAGGTGCAATTTTTTCGATTACGGCACCAAAGAGACGGGTCTTCGGCTCTGGAATCTCGAGCCTTTCGATTACATCCATCTCTCCGCCATTGGCACAATCAAAAAGTGCTCGCTGAAACGCCAGTCTCCGAACCTTACGATTTATTTTCTGCGAGTAACTTCTCGGCCTAGGGCCAAAAGCCGCCCCTCCTCCTGTAAAAATGGGTGAACGTCGGCTTCCATGACGAGCCGCGCCGGTACCCTTCTGCCGGTAGGGTTTTTTCCCCGTACCACTCACTTCAGCGCGAGTCTTAGCAGATGAAGTGCCTTGTCTCTTATTTGCTCGATGAGCCAGTAAAACTTGCTTCAAGGCAGAAACTCCGGCACCGGATTGGAAGAGAGGAATATCGAACTCCCTCTCCTCGCTCCCTAATCCATCAGCCGTATATACTTTCAGTTTCATTAACCTATTACAGAATTCAAATAAAGTCTATATGGGCATACTCTTCTTTGCCCTTCTCACCAAAACCTCTCCTCCGTTTGGTCCAGGTACGCTTCCTTTAACAAGAATGATATTTCGATTCTCCAGAATTTTAATCACTTCAAGATTTTGTACGGTTCGGCCAATTCCTCCCATTCGGCCCGGCATTTTTCGCCCCTTATGCACCTCTCCGGGCCATTGGCACTGCCCATAAGAACCACCCCGCCGATGGAACATTGAGCCATGAGAAGCCGGGCCACCTTTAAATCCAAACCTCTTGACCACACCTTGGAATCCTTGGCCTTTTGACACTCCGACGACATCAACGGTCTCACCTTCTGAGAATCCGGAAGCTGTTAAAACATCTCCAACTCCATATTCACTCTCACCTTCAAACCGAATCTCCTTTAGACGCCGAAGCGGGTCTACCTTCGCCTTTATAGTATGCCCTCGCTCAGATTTACTAACATTACCTGCCTTAACCTCACCATACCCAATTTGCAGGCAGCTGTAACCATCCCGACCCTCAGTCTTTATCTGAACGACAGGACATGGACCGGTTTTAATTACCGTTACGGGGATAGACCTCCCCTCCGAATCAAAGACCTGAGTCATCCCAATTTTGGTGCCTAAAAGAGTGTATAGCATTTTACCGGGTAAATTAAATAGATAAGATCACCTTTAATAACGATCACACATTAATAGATATGTCGACACCAGCTGGAAGATTAAGCTTCTTCAGCTCGTCTACTGTCTGGACCGTGGGTTCGATGATATCAATCAGTCGCTTGTGCGTCCGCATTTCAAACTGATCCATTGATTTTTTATCAACATGAGGGGACCGATTGACAGTAACCTTTTCGATATGAGTAGGCAAAGGGACAGGGCCAGTTACCCTAGCACCAGAACGTTTGGCTGTATCTACAATATCGATTGCCGATTGATCGATGACCCGATAATCGTAGCCTTTGAGCCTTATTCTTATTCTCTGACCTTCCATTGGACACGGAGTTCTGTTTCTCTTATTACTTCACCATTCTAGGCACGAACCGGCTCCCGAACCGATGTTTCAACTATCTTCTTTGTAATACCCGCTGGCACCTTCTCAAAGTGTGATGGCTCCATGGTGTACGATGCCCTACCTTTAGACAGCGACCGCACCACAGTAGCGTAACCAAACATAGTTTCAAGCGGAACCATAGTACTGATGATCATCAGGTTTCCTTTAGCCTCTAATCCCAAGATCTTGCCTCGACGCCTGTTTAGGTCTCCCATCACATCACCCTGAAACTCCTCAGGAGTTGCTACCTCTACTTTCATATGCGGTTCCAAAAGAATTGGCTTCGCATTCTTTAATGCGTCCCGAAATGCCAGAATCCCAGCCATTTTGAACGCAGTTTCGGATGAATCTACGTCATGGAAACTGCCAAATACCAGCTCAACTTTCACATCCTCTACCGGATAACCTGCGACAGAACCATTATGAGCTGCTTCCTTGATCCCCTCCTCAATAGGTCTAATAAATTCTCTAGGAATAATACCTCCCGTAATCTTATCAATGAATTCGCTTCCCTTCCCACGCTCGTTAGGTTCTATCCTGATTTCCGCATGCCCGTACTGTCCCCTTCCCCCTGACTGTCTGATGAACTTTCCAACACCATCTGCCGCAACCGTTATCGACTCACGGTAGGCAATCTGCGGCTTACCAGACGTTGCTTCAACCTTAAACTCACGGAATAACCGATCTCTAAGAATCTCTAGATGTAGCTCCCCCATCCCGGAAATGATCGTTTGCCCAGTCTCTTGATTATAGTTCACAAGAAATGTCGGGTCTTCCTCCGAAAGCCTTTGAAGCCCAAGAGCCAATCGCTCTTGGTCCCCTTGTGTCTCCGGTTCAATCGACATCGAGATTACTGGATCGGGAAAAGTTGGTGGTTCCAGCACAACCCGAAGTTTTTTCGAGCACAGAGTATCACCAGTCCTGATATCTTTCGCACCAATAATGGCACAAATGTCACCTGAATAGGCCACATCTATATCCTTTCGGGAATCCGCCTTCATAAGCATAAGACGACTGATACGCTCCATCCTACCCGTCCGCGTATTCAAAAAGCTACTTCCCTTCCTCATTTCCCCCTGATAAATCCGAATAAAAACCAGCTTCCCAACATATGGATCTGATGCCAGCTTGAATATCAATCCCACCATCTCGGCATGGTCGTCCGGTTTGATTTCGATTTCCTTTTCATTTACCCCTTCCTCTTCGAGGACTGAGATTGGTGGAAGATCAAGCGGCGATGGAAGGTAGTCTATGATCGCATCAGCCAAGAACTGGACTCCCTTATTCTTGAACGCGCTTCCCGGAATCACACCTAAAAATCCCTGCTGTAAAGTCGCACTCCTTACCCCTCTCTGCAACTCTTCCTCCTGAATTTCTTCTCCTTCCAGAAATTTTCCTGCGATATTATCGTCAAAATCTGCCAACGCTTCGATCAACCTTTCTCGATGAAGTTCTGTCTCCTCACGCATAGAGGACGGAATCTCTTCTTCCAAATAGCTCATCCCATATTCGTCCTTGTCCTCGTAAATATAGGCCTTCATTCGGATCAGATCGATTAGCCCTCGGAAATTATCTTCCGCTCCGATTGGGAGATATAGTGGGAAAGCATTGCCTCCCAGCTTCCGGCGAATATCCTCAACGGCACTAAAGAAATCAGCTCCAGTGCGATCCATCTTATTGATGAATGCAAGTCTAGGCACACCGTATTTGTCTATCTGCCGCCACACCGTCTCCGACTGAGGCTGAACACCAGCGACCGCACAGAAAACACCTACGGCACCATCGAGGACTCTCAAAGAACGTTCCACCTCGGCCGTGAAGTCGACGTGACCAGGGGTATCAATTACATTGATTTGGTGGTTAAGATTGGCAAAAACACCCCTCTTGGGCTTCCAGTCGCAGGATATCGCTGCAGAGGTTATGGTTATGCCCCGTTCTCGCTCCTGCTCCATCCAATCGGTTGTCGTGTTACCATCGTGAACTTCTCCGATCTGATGGACGACCCCTGAATAAAAAAGAAGGCGCTCGGTCGTCGTGGTTTTGCCCGCGTCGATATGTGCCGCAATACCTATATTGCGGGTAAATTCTAGAGCCGTCCTCCGGTCTTTCGCATTTACCGGAGAGTTGTTGTCTGACAAACCCATCGTTTTATCTACCAGCGGAGATGGGCAAAAGCCCTATTGGACTGTGCCATCCGGTGCATGTCTTCCTTTTTCTTAACAAGGGAACCGGTATTATTATAGGCATCGATTATTTCTTGAGCCAAAGCCTCCCTCATGGGACCTTTGCGACCACGCGCTGACTCCCGCAACCACCTAAAGGCTACACTTTGCTGGCGCTCAAAAGATAATTCCAATGGGACCTGATAGGTAGTCCCGCCGACTCTCCGACTTTTCACTTCAAGTTTCGGCCGGATATTTTCCATCGCCCCAAGCAAAAGTTCGACCGGATCTCCCTTTCCTAATTTTTCACTAACACGTTCAATCGCAGCGTAGACGATCTTTTGAGAGGTCGACCTCTTCCCGTCGATCATAACTGCATTGATCAAATGACTGACCAGTTCACTGCCAAAGCGTGGGTCAGGAATGTGCTCTCGCTTAACTGCTCTACGTCTTCTTGACATTATTATACGGCTAAGAATTCCCTAAGAACTAAAACAAAACAACGGACCGAATCAGCTCTTTTCGTCTCGAGGACGCTTTACTCCGTATTTCGATCGGCTTCTCCGCCTATTCTCAACACCAAGACAATCCAACACGCCACGGACTATATGGTAACGAACTCCAGGAAGATCCTTAACCCTTCCCCCACGAACCAATACGACACTGTGTTCCTGCAAACTATGCCCTTCATCAGGTATATAAGCTAGTACTTCCATACCATTGGTAAGCCGGACCTTGGCAACTTTTCGAATTGCCGAATTCGGCTTCCGTGGGGTTCTAGTCATAACCTGTACGCAAACACCCCTTTTGAAGGGACTTGACTTTAAGGCAGGAGACTTGGACTTACCCCTGGTTACCCTCCGCGGTCTACGAACGAGCTGGTTGATCGTGGGCATTATCTGGACGCTTTTTTTATGAGAAGCGAGAAAGGTAGACTTTATGAAACCGAGTGCAAGTACAATTTGAACTTTGCGTCATGAGTTATCATTTATGGAATCGAGGGTCTTCCGCGTATAAATAACGTTAATAAGTCTCAACCGAGTTTTTCCTTCGCCTCTAGATAGAATGGCCAAAAAATATCTTAACCTGAGCAAGACAGATAGCTCTTACCCCGCAGTCTCCGAATTTGTCTCAACATCGCTAAACTCTGAACCAAAGGTATTAATTCGAAGTCGTCGATATTTCGGAAGACCTGTACCTGCTGGAATCAAGTTTCCCATTATGACATTCTCTTTAAATCCTTTGAGCGAATCCTTTTTACCCAAAGTTGCAGCATCAGTCAGTACCCGAGTTGTCTCTTGGAAAGAAGCCGCTGAAATGAAGCTCTCCGTCTCGATCGAAGCCTTAGTTATTCCAAGCAAAATTGGCTCTGCCTCCGCCGGTTTACCACCCGCTTCTACCAAACGCTCATCCTCATCCATAAAATCCTGACGATCAATCTGTTCTCCCCAGAAAAATTCCGAATCTCCTGGATCCGTAACACGGACTTTCCTCAGCATCTGAGCAATTATTGTCTCTATATGCTTGTCATTAATAGTTACGCCTTGCAATCGGTAGACTTTTTGAATCTCAGAGAGCAGATATTCCTGTAAAACACTGGGACCTAGAATCTCTAGAATCTCATGCGGGTCGGCTGCTCCTTCCGTCAAGTGTTGACCCTTGTGAACAAAATCTCCCGGTTGGACAACGATATGCTTGCCGTGAGGGATAAGATGTTCTTCTTCCAAATCGTTTTCCTCGTCCGTCACTATCAGTTTTTTCTTCGCCCGAACTGTTCCACCGAGACTAACAATTCCATCAATCTTTGCCATCTCTGCGGCCTCTTTCGGACGACGGGCTTCAAATAACTCTGCAACACGAGGCAGGCCTCCGGTTATGTCCTGGGTCTTGGAAGCCTGACGTGGGGTCTTTGCCAAAAGAGCTCCCGGAGATATCAAGTCCCCTTGATTTACTACGATCTGCGCTCCAGTGGGAATCGAATATGTAGCAATCAGCTTACCCTTCTTCGACGCCAAATCCAGGGCACGCTCACTCTTTGATCGAGCCGGAGCCTCGTGGATTTCTATAAGTGGATTAAGATCCTCCTTATGCTCGATCACAACCGTCGCTATTTGTCCTGTCGCCTCATCTAGCTCCCGTTTAACCGTTACACCCGGAATCATCTCTCGAAAAGCGATTACACCTGCTTTTTCTGAAAGGATGGGTACGTGGTGTGGATCCCAGACTGCCAGAATTTCACCCTTCTCGATATTTTGTCCATTGGCAACTGGTAGAACAGCACCTGCCACAATATTGTAACTCTCCAGTTCCTTGCCGTCCTCACCGGCGATCGTGATTTTCCCAGTTTTGTTCAGCACGATACTAGCTCCTTCTTCTGTGGAAACCATCCGAAGACCGCTGTAAGTTACAACTCCTGCATTACGAACCCGAATCTCTGGGTTTCTGAAAAACTGGCTCGCGATACCTCCAATGTGGAAGGTCCTCATCGTAAGCTGTGTCCCCGGCTCACCGATCGACTGCGCTGCAATGATACCAACCGCGGCACCGACCTCAACAAGCTTGTTCGTGCCTGGGTTGATCCCATAGGATACAGCCGGCAAACTAGAGCGTTTCATGTGAGTCAGCGGTGACATGATTTTAACTCTTTCGATCCCCACCTCTTCCACCCTTTTAGCCGTCCCTTCGGTAATTAATTCGCCATTACCCACAACTAACTCCTCCGGACTGAGCGGATTGTAAACATCATCACTCGAACAACGCCCCACGATACGTTCGTACAAACTCACGATCTCTTCATCACCTTCGTGGATTGCGTGCTTCCATATTCCATCTCTGTTTCCTTCGTCGATATCCGATATGATCACATCCATCGCCACATCGCATAGCTTACGAGTGAGGTACCCAGCATCTGCTGTCTTCAACGCCGTATCGGCGAGTCCCTTTCTCGCACCATGTGTCGAAATGAAATACTCGAGGACTGTCTGGCCCTCTCGAAATGAAGAGAGGATGGGTCGTTCGATGATTTCGCCAGAAGGCTTTGCCATTAATCCCCGAGTTCCACATAGCTGCCTCACCTGAGCACGGCTACCCCGAGCTCCAGAATCCATCATCAAGTATACCGGATTTACTTCATCGCTGTTATTGTTCTCCTGTAATCCTTCAAAAACCAACGAGGCGATATCATCAGTTGCTTGGGTCCAGGCATCGATAATTTTGTTATAGCGTTCGCCTGAGGTGATAACGCCTTTCCTGTACTGATCCTCGATCTCTCCGACTTTGCCTTGTGTCTCTTTAATGATACCAGGTTTATCCTCGGGAATAATCATATCACCGATACCAATTGAGAGTCCTGCCTTAGTCGCACTAGAGAATCCGAGCTCCTTGAGAGCGTCTAGCACCTCGACCGTCTCCAGCCTCCCCCTCGCCTTATAAGTCTCGAGAATAAGATCACTTAGTTTACCAGTCGGTATCGGAAAGTTGAGAAACCCAACCTCACTAGGCCATACCGTATTAAACAAAACCCTACCAACAGTTGTTTGGATGATTTTCTGTTTCGTATCTCCATAAATAGTTTCCCTACCATAGTCCGGATTTACAATTCGAATCCAATCATGGATCTTCATGACACCGTCACCTTCCGCAAGTAAGACCTCTTGGGTATCACCAAAAAGCGGGAGCCTCTCGTCGGCTTTCGGCTTTCGGCGCGGATCTAATGTTAGATAATAAGAACCCAGGACAATATCCTGCGAGGGCGTCAAGATCGGCTTTCCACTCGATGGGGAAAAAATGTTATGGTTGGACATCATAAGGAGTTTACACTCCATCACCGCCTCCAGCGAAAGGGGTACGTGAACTGCCATTTGGTCACCATCAAAATCAGCATTATAAGCGGTACAAACCAACGGGTGAATACGAAGAGCATCTCCTTCGATTAAGGTCGGTTCAAAAGCTTGAATGGATAACCGGTGAAGAGTCGGAGCTCGGTTGAGGAGCACTGGATGTCCCTCCGTAACCTCTTCCAGAATATCCCACACCTCGGGTGATTTCTTCTCGATCATCTTACGCGCTCCACGTACAGTATGAACGAAACCTAATTCTTTCAGGCGCCGTATTATAAACGGCTCGAATAGTACCAAAGCCATTTTCTTGGGCAAACCGCACTGATTAAGTTTTAGTTCAGGCCCAATCACAATAACCGAACGGCCACTATAATCAACCCGCTTGCCAAGCAAATTTTGCCTAAATCGGCCTTGTTTGCCCTTGAGCATATCGCTCAGAGACTTAAGGGGACGATTCCCAGCACCAGTTACAGCCCGACCATGCCTCCCGTTATCAAAGAGCGCGTCAACTGCCTCCTGCAACATCCGTTTTTCATTGTGAATGATAACATCTGGCGTCTTCAGCTGGAGAAGATTTCTTAGCCGATTGTTTCGATTTATGACCCGTCGATAGAGATCGTTTAGATCACTGGTGGCAAAACGGCCTCCTTCCAAGGGAACTAAGGGTCGCAAATCGGGCGGAATTACCGGCACTACTTCAAGAACCATCCACTCCGGCCGGGAGCCCGATTCTATGAACCCCCCAATCACTTTTAGCCTTTTAGAAAGCTTCTTCTTAATTTGCTTTGATCGAGTGTTGTGCATCTGCTCATGCAACTCATCTACAACCGTCTCGAGAGACATCGTCTCAAGGATTTCGCCCAATGCAATAGCGCCCATCTTAGCCTCAAACGCAGTATCTCCATATTCTTCCTGGGCTTCCTGATACTCCTGCTCAGTAAGTAACTGCTTTTGTTCTAAGGGTGTCTTTCCTGGATCCGTCACCATATAGTTCTCATAGTAAATGACACGTTCCAGGTTTCTTGCCGTCATGTCTAGGAGGAGCCCTAACCGACTAGGCATACTTTTAAGAAACCAAATATGAGAAACTGGCACTGCGAGTTCAATGTGGCCCATTCGTTCGCGACGCACCCTAGAAACCGTTACCTCGACCCCGCATCGATCACACACAACACCTTTATATTTGATTCGTTTATACTTCCCACATGCGCACTCGTAGTCTCTTACTGGTCCAAATATGCGCTGGCAGAAAAGGCCGCCCGGTTCCGGCTTAAAGGTTCGATAATTGATAGTCTCCGGATTCTTGACTTCACCTCGCGACCACGAACGAATCGTGTCCGGCGAGGCAACCGAAATTGATACCGAATCAAATGTCTGATCTTCGTCGAACCCTAGAACTTCTCTGACTTCCTGTGTGCTCATTCCTATAATTTCCTATTAAATTTGTGAGGAAAATTGATCTTCAATATCACCGTCTCCTAACCTAACATTCAGGCAGAGGCTCTGCATCTCCTTCATCAGAACATTAAACGACTGGGGCGTACCTGCCTGCAGACTTGTATCCCCTTTAACGAGAGATTCGTAAATTCTAGTTCTTCCCTGAACATCATCCGACTTGACAGTTAATAGCTCTTGCAGGGTATAGGCAGCACCGTAGGCCTCAAGTGCCCAAACTTCCATCTCTCCAAAACGCTGGCCTCCATACTGGGCCTTCCCTCCCAACGGTTGCTGTGTAATAAGACTATAGGGGCCTACTGCTCGAGCGTGGATTTTATCTGCCACCAAGTGGTTCAATTTCATCATGTAGATAAAACCCACAACAACTTCTTGATCGAATGGCTCACCCGTTCGCCCGTCGACGAGCTGGCTTTTCCCTGACTCGGGATGGCCCGCCTCTTTAAGGTATTCACGGATACGTGCCTCCGAGATTCCGTCGAAAATTGGCGTTGCAACCTTAATTCCCAATTTCTTGCAAGCCCATCCCAAATGAGTCTCTAATACCTGGCCCACATTCATTCGGCTGGGAACCCCCAAAGGATTAAGGCATATCTCAATCGAGGTCCCGTCAGGCAGGAAAGGCATATCCTCTTCCGGTACTACTTTTGCAACGACCCCTTTATTGCCGTGACGACCGGCCATCTTGTCCCCTACTTGCACCTTTCGTTTCGTTGCAATGTAGACCTTGACATTCTTAATTACCCCCGCATCGACGTCGTCTCCAGACTCGATGGAATCGATATTTCGCTCCCTTTCATCATCTAGTTCTCGAAACTTTGATTCAAACGAGCTTATAATCTCCATGATCTTGATCCGCACCGGAGAGGGGTCAATCTCGACTGTCTTGTAGACAGCAGCTAACCGACGTAATAGAGTTTTGGTGATTTTTCGATTGGCTGGAATGATGACTTCCCCTGATTCTTTGTTCATCACGTCGAGAGGAATTTTCTCCCCAAGCAAAATGTTAGAAAGAGACTCCGTCAGACTCTCTCGAAGCGTATCATTTTGAGTTCTGAAGCTCTCATTAATTTGCTTAACCTGGCGCCGCCGATCCGAAGGACTTAACTGCTCCCTTTCGAAATCGACACGACTGGAAACCTTAATGTCCATCACGATTCCGTAAACTCCGGAAGGAACTAGCAATGAAGTGTCCTTAACATCCGCGGCTTTTTCTCCAAAGATAGCTCGAAGCAACTTTTCTTCAGGAGCCAGTTCAGTTTCGCTCTTTGGTGTTATCTTTCCCACCAATATGTCACCTGGTTTGACCTCAGCGCCTACCCGGATGACACCGTCGTGGTTTAGGTGCATCAGAGCCTCCTCTCCCACATTAGGAATATCTCGAGTAATCTCCTCTGGCCCCAACTTGGTATCCCGCGCTGTAACTTCAAATTCCTCTATGTGAATTGAAGTAAAGTCATCATCTTTAATCAGTTTCTCGCTAACCAAAATGGCATCTTCAAAGTTATAACCATTCCAGGGCATGAAGGCAACCAAGACATTACGTCCGAGCGCCAACTCTCCCTTTTCCGTACTCGCCCCATCGGCAATTACTTGACCTTTTTTAACAAGTTCTCCTCGGGCCACGATCGGTTTCTGACTAAAACAAGTCCCTGCATTCGAGCGCATGAACTTCCGTAACGGATATACCACAACTCCATTCTTAGGATCACTCTTCGGATTTCGCTCGAAGCGTAAAGGAATGTTTCCATCCTCTGTAACAACGATTCGATTCGAATCCACCGACGCCACCTTTCCCGGATCCTCAGCAATAACTACTGTCTTTGAGTCTACTGCCACCCGATGCTCAATCCCGGTACCAACTAGCGGAGCCTCAGTTCGCAATAAAGGCACGCCTTGACGCTGCATGTTCGATCCCATCAGAGCACGATTCGCATCGT
This sequence comes from uncultured Opitutales bacterium, assembly GCA_964542645.1. GTDB lineage: Bacteria > Verrucomicrobiota > Verrucomicrobiia > Opitutales > UBA2987 > Moanibacter. The sequence goes on from CAZIUG010000008.1 coordinate 184,844, forward strand.
CGTGTTCAAGAAAGGGTATCAGTCCTGCTGCTACCGAGACCAACTGTTTGGGAGACACATCCATGTAGTCGACTTGATCCCGCTCTACTTCGAGGAAGTTATCTCCCTTCCTCACCATCACACGGTCCCTCAGGAAGTTCTTAGGATCAATCTCAGAGTTCGCCTGAGCAATAACCAGCCCCTCCTCCTGATCTGCAGTTAGATAGACAACGTCTTCCGAGACTTTCCCTTCCACAACACTCCTGTAAGGAGTTTCAATGAATCCAAATTCATTAATTCTCGAGTAAATGCTCAGAGAATTGATTAAACCGATATTGGGTCCTTCGGGGGTTTCGATGGGACATATTCTTCCATAATGTGAAGGGTGAACATCCCGAACCTCGAACCCGGCTCGCTCCCGATTTAACCCACCTGGACCGAGCGCAGAAAGCCGGCGCTTGTGGGTGAGTTCGGCCAATGGATTGATCTGATCCATAAACTGGCTCAACTGGCTGCGGGCAAAGAAGTCGCGTATTACCGTACTCAGGGCCTTCGGATTGATCAACTTCTGAGGGGTTATGCTGTCTACGCTCTGGTCATAGAGTGTCATCCTCTCTTTCACCAACCGCTCAGTTCTAGCCAGACCTATTCGGCACTGATTCGTCAGCAATTCTCCAACAGTCCGCACCCGACGGCTTCCCAGATGATCGATATCATCAACTACTCCATCCCCTTTCTTTAGGCGGATTAGATATTTGGTTGCCTGAACTACGTCATCTGTATCTAAGACTCGAATATCTAAATCGGTTTCGAGACCAAGTTTCTGATTGATCTTATAGCGCCCCACCCGTCCTAAGTCATATCGTTTTGGATCATGAAAGAGGCGCTTCACGAGAGCCTTTGCGTTAGCAACTGTAGATGGTTCTCCAGGCCGTAATCTCTTATAAATGTCTTTCAAGGCCTCATCTTGATTACGAGTCGGATCTTTCTTCAAGCACCGGATGATGGCACCCTCATCGGGCGAGGTATCAATCACTCGGATCGTCTCAATCCCAGCGCTCTCAATCGCTCGGATGATCGTTTTAGTCAGGGGCTCAAAGGATCGCGCCAAAACGATCCCCTTCTCAGCATCCACCAGATCTTCTACTAGAACCAGTCGGCTAACATTTTCAAGCGCATCTACTTTTCCTAATCCAAGCTCTTGAATTTCGTAAAAGAGGCTGAGAAGCTCAAAATCCGAACTGTAACCCATGGCTCGGAGCAAAGTAGTAATTAGAAATTTCCGCCTTCTCCGTCGACGATCAAGGTACACATAGAGCAAATCGTTCTGATCAAATTGTACCTCCATCCATGTACCGCGATCTGGAATAATCCGAAAAGAGAACAGTATCTTTCCGCTAGTATGTGGCGTCTCCTCGAAACAAATTCCCGGTGAACGATGCAGCTGGCTTACAACTACCCGCTCGGCACCATTGATGATAAATGAGCCTCTTTCAGTTATCATCGGCATCTCGCCCATGTATATCTCCTCGTCCTTGATCGAATCGTCATCTTTAAGACGCAGTTTCACGTAGAGAGAGATCGAGTACGTTACTCCTTCTCGTATACACTCTAATTCCGTCATCTTGGGACCCGTCAGATTGTACGAACGATATTCCAAAGTCGCCCTTCCATCGTAGCTCTCAATCGGAAAAACCTCCTGGAAGACTGATTCTAATTCAACGGCCCTGCGCTGATTTGGAGAAATCCCTGGCTGCAAAAATTCCTTGAATGAATCGATCTGATTCTGAATCAAATTAGGAACGTCAATAACTTCCTGAAGTTTCCCAAAATTCTTTCGGTCCAAAAGATTCAATTTACCGTTGTTGCCAGACATTGTACCGTTGTTGCTAGACATTGCTTAAACTCCCTTCTCCATATAGCCCCTGATGCTTTGACAGATCAGCCGTGACAATTCCACCATACAGACTATCCGACATTTATCATCTCTGATACGACTACGTACATAAACACACATCCCGGACTCCCCACTGGGGAAATCCAACCCCATGAAACCGACCCTACACAGCGATTTGCCGTTGAAGAGGACTATTTTACCTCCACTTGAGCGCCGACGCCTTCAAGCTTCGACTTGATTTCCTCTGCTTCCTCTTTGTCAATACCTTCTTTGACCGGTTTGGGCGCACTCTCAACTAGGTCCTTAGCTTCCTTCAGACCCAGTCCAGTAATGGCGCGGACCTCTTTGATTGCCGCAATCTTATTCTCGCCAAAAGCAGTTAGAATAACATCGAACTCCGTCTTCTCCTCCACCTTGGCTTCTTCGCCATCGGCACCAGCAGCTGAAGGTGCAGCCACTGCCATAGGAGCAGCGGCACTTACGCCCCACTTCTCCTCTAATTCTTTCACAATACCGCTTATTTCTAAAACGGTGCGTTCACCAAGCCAATTCAGGACCTGATCTTTATCCAATTCAGCCATTTGTTCCTCCTTATACCTACGGTGAGAGACTGCGACGATCAATATCTACTATTTAAATATATCCCAACCCAGTCTTCTCAACCACATAAAGTGTTCGTTAAGTCTTAGCGATTTTCATGCGACGACCGCGTGAAACATGTGATTTATCTGCCATCCGTCCATCAAAATCTTGCCTAATCTGTATCTTTTTTCTCCGATTTAGCCGACAATACGGTCAAAAACCCTCTTGGAGCGGCCCCAAGAAGCGATAATAATCGCTGTGCTGGAGCCTGCAGTAAGCCTAAAAACTGGGCTTTAAGTGCATCCATCGGAGGTAAGTCTGCCAGCTGTTCAACCTCCCCCGACTGTAGGACGCTTCCACCAAGAATACCACCCTTCACTTCAACCTTTTCCTTTTCACTTCTGAATCGGCTTAATGCCTTCGCCACTCCAGGTGGATCTTCGCCTCCAACCACAATGGCAGTCTGTCCTTTGAGCCACTCAGAAATATCAGGCAGTTCACGATTCCGGACAACAACCGCCATAGCACTGTTTTTAATAACATGAAATTCAGCACTGTGCTCAGAGAGTTTCCATCTCAATTCTGCCGTGTCCGCCACCGACACCCGGTCAAAATCCGTCAGATAGAAATAGTCGGATTTATCGAGGTGCTTCCCAATCTCGTCCACAAGATATTTTTTTTCTTCTCTCAAATCGATCCTTCCTTCCCTATAATGCAGAATAGGCTCCGCTATCCAATCTCACAGCAGGAGTCATAGTCCCAGAAATCGACATACTTATAATGTAACGTCCTTTAATCGATTCCGGTCTCGCCTGGCCAATACTCTCGATAACCACCTGGATATTCTCTACTAACTTCGGGGGATCAAAGGAACGCTTACCAACGACCACCCCAATATTAGCAGTCTTATCCATCTTATATTCGATGCGCCCGCCTTGTTTTATCTCCTTAATTCCGGCAGCCACATCATCGGTCACGGTACCGGATTTCGGATTCGGCATCAGTCCCCTTGGTCCTAAAACCCTGGCTACTGCCCTTACTTGCTTCATCGCTGAGGGAGTCGCCATTGCAACATCAAATTCGAGCCAACCCTCCTGAATCTTCGACACGACATCGTCCAATCCAGCATGATCAGCACCCGCTTCTAGCGCCTCATCACCATTCTCTGTAAAGACCAATACGCGGACCTTTTTCCCACTTCCGTTAGGAAGACTGATGACACCGCGGATCATTTGGTTACTCTGTTTTGGATCAACTCCCAAACGAACTGCCAACTCTACGGTTTCATCGAATTTCGCCGTTGGCATTTCTGAGAGAATCGTCACAGCCTCCTCCAATGGATAGCCTTGAGAAAGATCCTTAATCTGCTGCGCCGTCTGATATCGTTTGCTGAGCTTTACCACGTTTATTTCCTTTCCTCAGTTATCAATGCTCTGATTTCCCTGTACCGTTCGAGCCTTCAAAATAAATTCTAAGTCTAAAGATCGACCACATCGATTCCCATGCTACGTGCGGTCCCAGCAATCACTCGAATAGCCGCTTCTTCATCCTTCGAGTTGAGGTCATCTTTCTTGATAGCAGCAATCTCCAGACATTGTGCTCGAGTCACACTACCTACTTTTTCTCTATGACACACCCCTGAACCCTTGGCTATTTCAGCTGCCTTCTTCAAGAGAACAGCAGCTGGGGGAGACTTCAAAATAAAGGTGAATGAGCGATCCTGGTAGACCGAGATCACGACCGGAAGAATTGTTCCTGTCTGATCCTTGGTCCTGGCGTTAAACTCCTTACAGAATCCCATTATATTGACCCCGTGTGCGCCCAAAGCGGGACCCACCGGCGGCGCTGGATTGGCAGCCCCTGCCGGAAGTTGCAACCGTATTTCTGATACTTCTTTCTTCGACATCAGCTTTCTTCCATCCTCTCAACTTGCCAAAACTCCAACTCAACTGGTGTAAACCGGCCAAATATTGATACTGAGACTTTGAGTTTTCCCCGCTCCGGATCGATCTCATCAATACGGCCAGTCAGATTAAAAAAGGGCCCATCTGTAATCTTCACTTCCTCACCCTCGCTAAACTCTACCTTGGGGATTTCCTTACCTTCCGTCTCTGCGACCTGGGCTAAGATGCTTTCAATCTCTTTCTTCTTCAAGGGAGTCGGACTATTCCCACCCAGAAAACCTATTACCCCATCCACGTCCCGTACAAAATACCACGGCTTCTGTAATATCTCTCCATCTTCATCATAAAGTTGCATATGTACGAATATATACCCTGGGTAAAATTTACGTACCTTTTGATATTTACGACCGTTCTTAACCTCAGTCACGGTCTCAGTCGGCACCAGCACATTGTCAATGAACTGATCCATCTCCTCAGTTTCTAGATATCGATCAAGGTAACGTTTCACCGATGCCTCCTTGTTCGAAAGCGTCTGTACCGCAAACCACTGCCGGCTTAAATCTCCCGTTTCTATCGACATCCTCTAAATCTTTCTGCCTCTCAGTTTTTCTGAGTCCCCATTCCCATGTAATTTACAATCGACCCTCTTATCAGCCGTCTCCTACTACTACCTCTACCGCCTCAGCTCGTACGAGCTCGGTCAGTAGCGTCACTACATTGTAGACCGACCAATCCGAAAGGGTTATAAATCCACCCAAAAGGATCATTGCGATTATTACTACAACTGTTGAATCGCGCAACTCCAAGCGAGTAGGCCAGGATGCCTTCTTTAACTCCTGGAGCATTTCCTGGAAGAAAACGCGAACTCTGGTAAATGGATTCCTCATCATTGGGTTCCAGCTTGTTTGGCAGTGGCAGGGCAGGAGGGGCTCGAACCCCCAACCTGCGGTTTTGGAGACCGCCGCTCTTCCAATTGAGCTACTGCCCTTGGTCGAGATTTCTTTTGTTTACTCAGCTTCCCAATTTTTAAAATATATCTGATGCCGCCTCTTCGCAAGCCTCAGGTTTGATCAAAAGTCCTCCTCTACTGTGGAAAGCTACTCTATGATTTCAGTAACTCGCCCCGCTCCAATTGTGCGGCCACCCTCACGAATGGCGAAGCGTTGCCCTGGTTCCATCGCGATCGGCTTCCCTAGCGAGATCGTAACGCCGAGATTATCACCTGGCATTACCATCTCTACTCCTTCCGGGAGTTCACAGACTCCAGTAACATCTGTTGTTCTAAAATAGAACTGAGGTCGATAGCCGTCGAAAAACGGTGTGTGGCGCCCTCCTTCATCTTTATTCAACACGTAAACCTCAGCCTTCGCTTTAACGTGAGGAGTAATAGTCCCCGGATGGGCCAAAACATGTCCCCGCTCCACTTGATCCTTCTCAACGCCACGCATCAGGACCCCAATATTGTCTCCTGCACGCCCCTCATCTAGGATTTTTCGAAACATTTCGACTCCGGTACAAACCGTGCTCTGAGTATCAGCCAACCCCACAATCTCAACCGTCTCTCCTACCTTCACAATCCCTCGTTCCACGCGACCAGTTGCCACAGTTCCACGCCCGGTAATGGAGAATACGTCCTCAACCGACATCAGAAAGGCCTTATCCACATCCCGCTCCGGCTCTGGAATCTCTTTATCAATTGCTGCCAACAGCTCCTCCACCGATTGAACTCCCTCCGGCTTTCCTTCCATAGCGGCCAACGAGGACCCTTTCACTACCTGGATATTGTCTCCGTCAAACTCGTACTTCGAAAGCAATTCCCGAACCTCCATTTCGACAAGTTCCAGCAACTCTTCATCATCCAACAAATCGGTTTTGTTCAGAAAAACAACCATGCTGGGAACCCCTACCTGACGGGCCAGAAGTATATGCTCGCGAGTTTGAGGCATTGGACCATCTGCCGCACTCACTACCAGTATTGCTCCGTCCATTTGGGCCGCCCCAGTGATCATGTTTTTTACAAAATCTGCGTGCCCCGGACAGTCTACATGGGCATAGTGCCGGTTATCCGATTCATATTCCACATGCGCTACCGCAATCGTAACAATCTTTGAATCGTCTCGGACCGTTCCCCCTTTCGCAATTTCCGCATATGTTTTCTCTTCCGCCAAACCTTTTTCACTCTGAACCTTTAATAATGCCGATGTGAGTGTTGTCTTCCCATGATCAACATGACCGATGGTACCGACGTTGACGTGTGGTTTTGTCCTCTGGAATGTTTCTTTAGCCATTAATCTTGATCTGTTGATAGTTGATTCGAATCCTCCCCCGAAGCACTGCGTATGAAATAGTCCTGAAAATGTAGCAATAGAAAAACTGTCAAGGATGGACCCTGGAGCCCTCGAGCGGATTTGAACCGCCGACCTCGTCCTTACCAAGGACGCGCTCTACCGGCTGAGCTACAAGGGCCCGTTGAAATGAATTCTTGCCGACGGAGTAACCAGGAAGGACAAATTGAAACCCAGGAATCTGATTGTAACGGAATTATCCGTCAATACTTATTTATCCCTAATCTGATTCCCCATTCACTAGCAATCAACCGCCGGCTCTGGTTTCAAATCCTTACTCCCCAGCAAAAGACAAGAGAAGGGTTAGCGGCAAAATAAGATCATTTAATTAATCCCAATGTAAAACTCTTCACGGCCCCATGAGCACCTTATAATACCCCGGCCTTAATCCCCAATTCCGGGCCGCTTCCAAGAGGTAACCCTCAATCGCCTCATCAATCCTATAGCTCCCTGAGGAATTGACAAGAAATGGTTCCCCAATCGGCCCGATTCTGTCGACAAGAATTCGTAGAGCAACAGGACTCCAAAGAATCCCTTCTCCCGCCTGTCTAATTTGGATAGGTAAAGGCTCAACTAGAATTGGCGTCGACCTTCCGTACGGGATAATCTCGATCCAACTTCCACGTTTAATCTCAACATTTTTCGATCTGGGGAACGAACCGAGATAATGAAATATGTCCCAAAACTCACTTCTTAAAATCCCTCGATGATCGCCAAATTCAGATTTTTCGAACCAACTGAATGCCTCCCAATTCGGCCTGGACAGGGTGATTTTAGCAGGAAAAGAATCAAAGAGTGTAGTTTCCTCTTCCTGCATCCGAATCTCTTTCAGAGAAAAGGAATGATTACGAGGGGTGGGAAGGAATAAGGGTGCGGTATCAAAAAGGCTCGCCTGCTCTTTGAAGAGGGCCGAATGTTCCCCTTCCCGACGGTCAGGATACTGCACAAACGCCTCACGAATCTTTTCCTTCTCAATCGATCTTGATTCAAAACTCAAAGCGACAAATACGGCCAAATGAACCACGAGTCCAACTACAATCGCCACCAAAACCAATCGAGCCTTTCTAAGATTCTGGCGAGAACTACGCTTCATAGGGATCTTAGTATTCAAGGCTAATTCGTCGACAAAAACTCTGCTGTGGATACTTTTTCCTCCGCTGCAATCTGAACTCGGGAAAAGCCGGAGCGACGAGCAAGATCCAGAATCTCGAGAAGGATCCGAACCTCTACACTTTGATCTGATTTAACAAGCAGGATCGTTTTATCGAATTTCTTTTTCGTCATGTATTCCCCTAACTTTTGCTCCAACCCACCTATCCTTACCCGGTCTCCTTCAAATAAAATCATTTCATTTTCACGAATTGTCAGAACAGCCGCCGTCGGCAAAACCGTTAACACTTCCGAGTCAACTTTCGGCAATTCCACATCGAGCCCTGGAGCAAAAACAAATCGTGATCCAAGAATAACCGAAAAGAGTCCAATCAGGATAAGATCGATGAACGGGACAAAATCAAACCGCTGATCGATCTCGGACAGATGCCTTCGAAGATCCAACGGACTCGTAATCATGTCTCCTCCTCCTCAGGGAGATCGCGAAGGAGAAATTGCATAATATCATTCCCCGCCCATTCCATATCATGTACCAAAGCCCGCACTCGCCCCGACAAAAAATGATGAGCCAGATGGGCCACAATCGCTATTGTCAAAGCTGCCGCGGTCGTGATTAGGGCTTCGCTAAACCCGTTTGCCAACACCGCTACGTCAGCATAGACTGTCCCCTCGCCGAGATAATCAGAAAAAGACTCGAACATTCCTAAAACAGTCCCGAGTAATCCCATCAATGGACAGATACGGGCAATTGCGGCAATTGAACCAATTCTCCTCTCCATGAGAGGTATCTGAACAATTGCAGCAGCTTGTACTGCCGAAAGCATCTTCCCTTCCTCCTCATCGTACTGCAGGAGCGCAGCTTTAATCACATTCGACACCGGGGCAGAAGTTTCCTCACATAATGTCAAAGCCTCCAACAACCGCCTCTTCCTAAGAAGATTCTTTATCCCATCAATGAACTCACCGGTTCGTATCTGACCTCGATGCAGGTGGAGTGTTCTCTCAATAAAAAGAACGAACCCAATCAGGCTAAGCAAGAGGATCGGCCACATCAGCAACCCTCCTTCCTCAATCATTGATAGGTCGAGATATTTCACGAACCTTTCCTAATACTCCCCCTTTTCTGATTCTGACTCAAGCGCAAATCGTTCTTAACAGAACAAACTTTACTTACTTCTTCCACTTATTGCACCGCAACTACCTATTTGACTCTGTAAATCTACTTATTCTCGCTTTCACTAAAGCCTTTCCTGGTAAATCATAGATATTTACGTAGGAATAAACCTGCTGCGCCTCCTCAAAACGGAATTCTTCCTCGAGAAGTTCACCCAACTTAAATATTAATCGCGCCTGCCAATACCTACCCCGAGCTCTAGTTTCACCCTCTCCAGGATGAACATTCAATGAGCGATCGAGAACCAACCAGAATATTTCCTGGGCCCGTGGCTGATGATCCATTTTTGTGAGAGCAAATCCCCACTTGAAACCCGCTTCCAATCTCAAATCCAGAGGTATGGCAGGCAGATCAAACAGACGCTCCAGGATAGCCACCGCATTGTCCAATCGAACTGGATTCATCCCCGCCTGGGCCAGATGAGAGTCCGCCAGGCTAATTTCCGCTCGGTAGCGTTCAGGATGATCAGGGAATTGATTGATCAAATTTTCGTAAACACTCTGAGCGGTAGCGAAATCATCTAATTCCCGTGAGAGGTCACCCTGCCGCAATCGTGCGTAGTAAACCAAATCATGGTCAGGATAGCGTTCTACAAGGTCCCTAAGAATTCTCCCCGATTCCTCCTTTTGATCTCGCTGATTAGCAATCTCGGCCGCTTCCCAAAGAGCAATTCCTGCATACTCGCTCTCGGGAAATTCGTCCGCTAATATGATAAATCTCTGTTGTGCTTTTGCCAAATGCTTCATCGCCGAGTAATGTCTTGCTTCAAAGGCGTAGGAGAGAATGCTCGGCCGGCTTTTCGGATAAATACTCCGAAGTTCGTCGAAAATCCTCAGACCCTCCTCCTCGCTTTCAAGCGCGAAAAACGCGCGTCCATGGAGCAGCAGCGAATGGCTGATAATCTGCTCACGCTGTTCCTTTCCGATTTCGGTGTCAGGAACTCGAGCTAAGGCCGTTAGAATCTGTGCTACCATCGTGGGGGTCTTCTCAGGTTGGTTTGCCTCTAATGACAATTGCGCCTCCAACCACATTAGTCTAACCTGTAACTCCGGTGGAATATCGATATTTACCTTCCCTCCGAGTAGTTGCTGAATCCGTTCGAAGGCAACCCCGACTCCTCCAGTTGCTTTCATTTTACTGATTAGGTTCCACTCCGCCCTCCATCGCTCGACGGGACTGATCCCATCCCTTATCCCAGCAGAATCCAAATATGAAGCAGCTTCTTCAAGCCGTCCCGCCTCAATCTCCGCTATCACTCTCTGAAAAAAAAGGACTCCTCGAGCCTCGTCGTCTCGCGCCTGCCCCAAAGTTGTCTCATAAATCTCTACGGCCCGTTCGTAGTCGCCATTTAAGAAATAGCAATCCGCCACCAATACAGAGATTTCTGACCTCTCCTTCGTATCCCGTGAACGCCCACGTAGTTGATTGAGAAAATAGGCAGCATTCCGATATTGAGGAGGATCTCGCAACCAAGCCAAATAAGCCAACAGGTAGATCGCTCGATTAGCAAAAGAGGACCCCGGATATTCAGCTAGTATCCGCTTGGCGTCAGCTTCAGACGCGATTAAATGACCTTCCTGAAGTCTGAGAAAGGCCCTGAAATAGTATAATTCGTCAAGCAACGAATGTGCCTTAGGTCTCTCTATTAACTCACTCAAGAGTTTTTCAATTTGCCTTTGTTGCCCGATTGAAAGCGCAACTTGGCCAAGAATTCTGAGTGCTATTTTCTGTGCTTTCCGATCACCATCCTTGCCCAAAAGTCGAGAGAATGCCTCCTTCCCTCTAGCTGTTTCTTCGCCCGCGATTAGTCCCAATAGCAATAAAAGCTCATCCTCTAGCTCGCTCTCTTTCACTGCTTCGATTCGAAGCTGCTCTTCAATAACCCTAATGGCTTCCTCTGTTTCTCCTAACTCATGCAAGACAACAGCCAGAATCTTGGCATTCTGGAAACCTTGAAAACTTCCTCTTGCAGATCTTAGTTTCTCCCGTAGGTCAGTCACCAGGTTGGGATGCAATTGCCCCGGCCGAAGAAAGAGAAGACGGCTGCGGTAAATGATGGCATCAAAGTGGGCTTGCTGTGATTCCGAATTACTCTCATCTCTTGCCATTTGGTACTGCCTTTCAGCCCGAATTGGATCCTGTCGCGATTCTTCGACCAACCCGGCAAGGAGATGAAACCAAGCACGGTCACTTGATCTCAACTGATTGACTTCCACCCCGTTAAGAATCTCATTCGTCGCGTCAAAGTCACCAGTCTGATAGGAGAGTAGAGCTCGCCGCATCATGAAGCCTGGATCTGGGGAATCCGCGTATTCATCAACAATGGAAACCGCCTTTTCAAATTCTCCCTCACTGATCAAAGCAGAACTGAAATTCAGAGCGATCCGTTCCCGTTCTTCTGCTCCTACCTCGTCGGATCCCAACACCTCTTCGTAGAGTCGGCCAGCGATCGCCGAAAGTCCCGATTTCAGTGCCTCATCCGCCGCTTTAATCTGCCAAGCAACCGGCCCACGGATCCCGCTTTCGAACGACTTGTTCCCCGGAACCAATGGAGCCTCTCTGTGAAAAACAAAACTCCCCCGTTCTCCTCGAGAATTTATCAGACTAGACCGATCAATCGGGCCTCCGATTTCTCCCAGAACCTGATTCGTTGGAGAAAGGACTAAAAGCAACAACACACGCACATAAGCTCGGGTCCATCCCTGAATCGATATGACAACGGGTCTACACATCTCCCCGATACGGACTTCAAATACCGGTAAAATCAATTCTCATCTTATTTGATCACACTCTACCGCCGTAAAGTAAATTCTCAATCTGAAAGGAGCTAATCCTGCTCCCGATCTGACATATTCTCGACATTTTCCCCTATCAACCTCTCCAAGATCCGATCGACATCATAGACACATCCCTGCCAGCTACCCCCACTCACATTCTGTAGTGCCGCCCATAGACGTGTGTCGTCGGGTAACCTGGGATGTTGCCGAACAATCGGATTTAGAGAACGTTCCTTGAGGAGCTTGTCTGCATCCTTTTCCAGCAAATCAATCCTACCTTCTAACTTCCCACAATCGACCAAAATCCGAATGCGGTCACCATCCCGCACCTTACCAATCGGACCTCCACTCAACGCCTCCGGGCTAATATGTCCAATGCATGCTCCGGTTGAAACGCCGGAAAAACGCCCATCCGTCAAAAGGGAAACTCCCTTACCAGCCTTTGAGTAGCGCAGAGCCGAAGTGACCTGATAGGTCTCAGGCATCCCGCTTCCCAGCGGCCCAATCCCCAAAAGAACCATAATATCCCCTTTCTTTATACCACCATTTCCTTCATTTTTGATAGCTTCGATAGCGTCATCCTCTGAACAAAAAACCCGGGCCGGTCCATCATGCAAAAAAATTCCCTCTCCAGAAATAAGCGTGGGATCTATAGCCGTGCTTTTAATCACAGATCCTTCCGGAGCAAGATTACCCGTCGGAAAAGTAACGGTGCTTGTAAGCCCCCTACTCTTGGCCTTAGCTGGGTTCATTATAACGTCGGCGGGGTCGATCCCGTCAAGCAGGAGAAGTTTATCTTTTAAGATACGGCGCCTCTCCGATCCTTCCCACCATGCTAGGTTTTCTCCCAGTGACTTACCTGTGACCGTCCGCGCAGAAAGATCGAGGAGATTAAGATCTCTCAGATGCAACATCACTTCAGGAACACCTCCAGCCAGAAAAACCTGTACCGTAGCAAAGCCAACTGGTCCGTTTGGTAGAGCATCGACAATCCTAGGCACCTTCTTATTCACTTCCTGCCAGTCAGACACGGATGGACGGCTTAAGCCTGCTTCGAAAGCGATCGCCGGCAAATGTAGAATCAGATTGGTCGATCCACCAAAAGCGGCGTGGACCACCATTGCATTCTGAATCGATGTCTCATTTAAAATATCGCTCCCAGTAACTCCCTGCTCCTCAAGTTCCATCAAAGCCAGCGCCGATCGCGTCGCCAGATCTTTCCAAATCGGAGCTCCCGAAGGAGAAAGAGCAGAATGTGTGAGACTAATTCCAAGAGCTTCTGCCACTATCTGGCTGGAAGCCGCAGTTCCAAGAAATTGACATCCTCCCCCTGGAGAACCACACGCTTTACAGCCAACCGATGCCGCGTGATCCAGAGAAATTTCGCCATGAGCGAAACGTACTCCAATTGTCTGAACCTTTGCCGTGTTTTCGCCCTCTTCGCTAAGTAAGGTAACTCCCCCTGGAATCAAAATTAAAGGGAGATCCCGCATCTTTGCCAACGCCATCATCATCGCCGGCAATCCTTTGTCGCAAGTCGCTACTCCGAGCACTCCTCGTCGCGTTGGCAACGAACGAATAAGACGCCTCAATACAACCGCTGCGTCGTTTCTATACGGGAGACTATCCAGCATACCATCAGTTCCATTCGTCCGTCCATCGCAAGGATCGCTACAAAACCCTGCAAAGGGGATCCCTCCCCTTTCCGAGATCACTCGCGCCGCCTCCTCCATTAATAGTCCTATTTCGTAGTGACCCGTATGATACCCCAACGCAACCGGACTCCCATCCGGCTGCCGTATCCCTCCCTGAGTACTAAGGATAACAAACTCCTTTCCTCCCAACTTCGCCGGATCCCATCCCATCCCCGCATTCTGTGTCCATCCGAATATAGTCCCGCTCGGCTTATTCCTTAAAAAGTCCGAGCCCAACGGCAATTTGCCTTCCGGCCCCTTTGTCGTCGTCCTCAAAGTGTATATCTCTTTCTCTCCCGAGTCAAAAATAAGATTATTAGACATGTTTCAATTTGTCTGTTTTAAGCTGGTTTCCAGTGTTAGTATTGGTTGCTACGATCATCCAGGATTGTTGACACTCTATCCTTCTAAATCAGGAACTGAGTGAATACGAAGGAGTAAGCCCCCTAAATAAACCGAATGACAATCCTGAATGTTTTTAGTTTAAATATCAAATAACTGAAGTATATCGCTAAATCTGAGACTACTCGGAAATATTAGGATCCACAGTTGTAGATTGAGAGCAGAAGTCATTCGACTCTACTTTGGTTCAACATCATAATGTCGTTTCAGAAAATTTGCGGACTGCCGTCAATCTTTGAAAGAATAAGTGTCCTATTTCTACACTCGATCGAAGCGCTAGATTTTTCCTAAAAGTGCCAGTTTTTCACGTCATTAATTCTGAATCCCCTGCAACTTTTAAATCCTAAGTTTCACCGCTCATCGCCCCATCTACTATCGTCTCCACCCAAGCATCGATCACTTCGTATTTCGACAGTTGTCTCAGCCAATCCTTGGGAATCGCCCCGATACCTAGATGCGCACCGAGCCACGCTCCAACCATTGATGCCCTTCCCGCATTATCCCCTCCTGCACAAATTACGTCTAGAATGGTGCATTCGAAAGAATCTCGATAGCACAAAAACCCGTGCAGCGCCGAAGGGAAGCTGCTGATTAAAGGACATGACTGCCCCAGTTTGTCCGTCGCTTCTCCCACGCTCCTAGGTAAAAGATCAAACGCACTCCCAAACTTTCGCCTCAATTCTGTTCCAAACTTCGCGTCCTTTCCTACAATTTCCTCAACCCTATGTAACGAACTGTGGATATCCCGGCCATTCAATAACTCGAGCAAAATTCTGACATGGGCCTTCACGTAAGCAACCGCGCGATCATTATTCTGACGGACCCTCGTTACTTTTCCCACGATCTCCATCAAGTCTGGATGCCTTAAATGAGCTGCAACAACTGGACAAATCGAAGTTACAGTCGCCAATTGATCATCGTCTGCCCCATGTTGAAAATCGAATTCCCTATCTGGATATAGTTCCTCGAAATTCATCTTACCCTCAACCGTTCCACGAGTCGAATTATCAACATACCCTTCGTAGGTCTCCGGGTTCATTCGCTCAACGAATGAAAGGCCAAATCTTGCTTGGTCGAATTGACCATCTTCCGCAACTGACTTCATGAGAACAAGAGCCGCATCTCCATAATGGGTCTGATCACCCGGATTTTTCCCAAAATGGTAGTGACCCTCTTTCGGCTCCTCAAACCCTTCTACCCCTTTTGGATAAGTCGCCATCAATTCACTGATATTATAAATCCAGTGAGTCCCCAGAGCCGCCGCATCCCCTACTAATTGACCCCAGATCATCCCCCGGAGACGATCTGTAAGATCGGGATTCGCCTCAATTCTCCCATTTTTCTCCATTCTTAGTCTCTCCTTTTTTCACAATATACACCATTAAACCCCCAAGCTTTAGGAACTACAATTAACCCGTGAATATTCTGCGTAAAACACTCGATCTCCAGATTGAAATCTGGCCTGATTTTTCTCTCATCGTACCAACAATCACAATCTCATCTCAGAAAATTCTCTAATTCCTTTTCCCCCTCAACGATGCTCCCGGCTGATATCTTGCTCCCCTGACAAACCGAAAGCAAACGTAACCCCAAATTGACAACCCCAGACAGACGGAGATGAACCAGTCTCCATACAGAACATAGAAGCTCTCGCGGCGGAACCATTTAGCATCACGTTTTAATTCAAATAATTCGCTTCCACGGAAGTAGATACCCTTCTCAGGGACAACCAGTACCTTCCGAATATTCCCATACTCGTCAATCCAACCGCTCCATCCCGAATTACCACACCGGATAAAAGGCCTGCGCGTTTCTACTGCACGGAGAACAGAATGCGCCGCGTGCTGGTAGGCTCCGCCCTCCTCTCCATACCAAGCATTATTTGTGGCCACAAAAATTAAATCGGCCCCGGCTTTGACATTCTCGCGAGATAGTCGAGAAAAGATATCCTCATAGCAAACTAACGCCCCTAAGCGATAGGTAGTATTACCGATCTTTACGGGTATAACGACCGGTTTCTCCCCTCTCCTGAATAAACCCGCCATGGGAACAACCTTATCGATGAATGACAGCAACCCGCCAAACGGGACATATTCTCCGAAAGGAACCAACTTTCGCTTGATATAGTAGGGCTCGATAAGCCCTTCATCAGGAGTCACCGCGCAAACGATATTATACCAAAATTCATCCTCCTTCGCTATATTCCCCATCACAATCGGTTTATCTATCCGCCGCACTAATTCCTCTGTCCATTCCCTCGCTAGGTGATTTCCTTTAACAGGTAAAGGAGTGACAGATTCAGGCCAGAATATCACTTCTCCCCCTAGCCCGTTGGCAAATAGAGTTTGCTTCTCCAAGGTCTTGAAAATTTCCATCGTCTTATCCGGATCCCATTTCGAGGGCTGCTCGATATAAGGCTGCACAAGAGTGACGCTAAAGAGCCGCTCTTGCCGTTGGTTAAATACTTCAGACCAAATCAACCCACTGGCCGTTCCAACCAATAGAAACAAGGCAACGTAAAACTCTGGACAAATTCTCTCGTACCACTCTCCAGCCCGGCGACGAGTAAGCATTCTTCTTAGGTATACCCCCAATCCAAGATTGAAAAATATGAGGACAAACGAGACTCCCGTGTATCCGGTATATGCCGCAATCTGTAGAACCGCCCCGCGATCCCACTGACTAGCCGCAAGAGGAAGCCATGGGAACCCAGTCAGTAAGAATCCTCGCATATACTCGAGCAGAACCCAAAACCCGGCCAGGCCTAATAGGACAGGCAGCCTAACTGAGAAACCTCGGCCCTCAATGCTCGGAAGAACCATTCGCACCACAAAGGTCCACCCTACCAAGTAAAGTGTTAGGAAGCCCGAAAGAGCAACTGTTCCAAGATAAGTAACGTGTCGCAACCACCAAATCAGTATCAACCAGGTTACAAAGCCGGCTATCGCTGACGTTCCCAAGAAAATCCGATAACTCGGGCGATAGAAACTCCAAATAATTAAGGGTACAGAAAACACATAGGCTGCCTCAGCAAAATCCGCCGGGGGAAAGGAAGCTACTGTGAGAGCCACTGTCAGAGAGAATACAAAAAACGGAATAACACAGCCCGTCATCCAGGAAGGTAGTCTCTTTGGCTCAAGCTCTCCTGCATCACCCAACTCCAATCGGCGGGACCACGATCTCGGCTTTAATCTATTAAATTGATAACTCAAACTATCTGCCTAGCTCCTATTGTCGTCCTTGCCGCCACAACCACCCAATAATTGAAATGCTATTGCACTACAAAATCTACTTACTGTCGATAGGGAACCCGAATTATGGGTTCTCTTAAAACAGCAATGCACTCTGAAGAATCGAAACTTTCCAGTCACCGACTGGAAAACGTCTGCGTCGTTGAACTCTTGACCAAATTCTAAGGCGAAGCCAGTTCTCCTATTAGACCCGCCGGCCGCAACACTTTTTATACTTCCTCCCACTCCCACAGCTGCACGGATCGTTCCTTCCCAATTTTGGGCCCTCTCTACGAACAGTCACTTTCGGCAATTCCACCTCCCCCGATTGCCTGTTGTCCGTTCTCGAAGTCTGGATAAACGAGGACCCATCAACGGACTCGGGACCGTATCTACGGGCCGTTCTTGAGAGCGTTGCGAGCATGTTGTCGAAAGCCTTGAGGTTAGTCGCAGAACGAAAAAGATTCATACAGATATCAGAACGGATGTTGCCCATCATCTGTTCGAAGTAGAGAAATGCCTCGCTCTTATACTCGCTCAAAGGATCCTTCTGTCCATAGCCTCTTAAACCCACACTCTGCCGAAGATCATCCATTTCCGTAAGATGATCCTGCCAGTGTTTATCCACACTGTTAATAACAACATAACGCTCTAAGGCCTGCAGTGCTTCCGGTTCTTCAACCGATTCCTTTGTAGCATATGCCGTCTTGATTCGATCTAAAGCATACGCCTTTATCCCTTCCGGGTCCCGCTCCCTGAGATCTTCAATTCTGAGAATCACCGGGAAGTGAGTTTTCATCCAATTTTGGAACACCTCCAACACTCCGTCACTCACAATCTTCTCATCGAAAACTCCACTCTCCTCCAAACGAAAATCCAATTCCTCCTCAACCAGCTCGAGAATAATACCTTTCGGTGATTTAGACTGAATAGCATCATTGCGGATACTGTAAACAACTTCGCGTTGCTTATTTAAAACATCATCGTACTGAAGCAGTCTCTTTCGTGCCGAATAGTTTTGCTCCTCAACCCTTTTCTGAGCGTTTTCGATTACCCAACTCGGGAGTGGAACCTCTCCTTCGCCAACTGACTTTTCCAAGAGTTTACCCATGGCCCCGGCATTTCCAAACAATCTCAAGAGATCATCTTCCAAAGAAATAAAAAAGCGCGATAATCCAGGATCACCCTGTCGGCCACTTCGACCGCGAAGTTGCCTATCAATGCGACGGGACGTGTGCCGCTCTGTTCCAATCACATAAAGTCCGCCTAGCCCCGGAATCCCTTTGCTTAGTTTGATGTCTGTTCCACGGCCCGCCATATTAGTTGCAATTGTAACGCCACCTCTTTCTCCCGCTCGGGCCACTATTTCAGCCTCCTGTCCGTGAAATTTGGCATTGAGTACTTTGTGCGCTATGTTGCTCCTTTTTAGCATCCGGGAGAGCACCTCCGAAGCTTCAACTGATACCGTGCCCACCAATACCGGCTGCCCACGTTCATTCGCTGCCTTAATCTCATTGATCACGGCGTTGTACTTGTCCCGACGCGTCTTATAGATAAGATCATCCTGATCATCACGGATCATCGGGCAATTGGTTGGGATCACCATCACATCCAGATTGTAAATATCACGGAATTCGTTGGCCTCTGTTTCCGCAGTCCCCGTCATCCCAGATAGTTTTTCATACATGCGAAAGTAGTTCTGTATCGTGATTGTAGCATAGGTCTTCGATTCCTTTTCAATAACGACACCTTCTTTTGCTTCTACTGCCTGATGCAGGCCATCGCTCCAACGCCGACCCGGCATGATCCTGCCTGTATTTTCGTCGATGATCATTACTTTCCCATCCTTCACAATGTACTCTACATCCCGCTCGTAGAGAGAATAGGCCCTCAATAACTGGCTAATCCCATGAATGTCCTCGCTCAACTTCTCAAATCGCTTTTGCTCGTCTGATTTTTTGCGATCCCTTTCCTCTGGCATCAGATCATTTTTGCCATCGATCTCTGAATAGATCGATGGCAGATCAGGTAAAACAAAAGCATCTTCGTCATTTGGGCGTAGAAAACGCCTCCCTTTCTCCGTCAAATCTGCTTGATGCCCTTTTTCATCAATGAGAAAGAAGAGCTCTTCTTTTAGAGAGAAAAACTGCTCCTTGTTGAAATCACTGCCCATCTCCAGTTCGAATTTATCAAATGGTGTTCGAACGCCTCCGTCTTCCATGACACGCAGGAACTGTTTATTTTTGGGCATTCCGAGTTTTACCTGGAGGAGTTTATTAAAGACATCGAAATCCTCTCCTCCTCCCCCGTTCAACTCCTTTTTCGCCTCCAATATAAGGCGATTGCAAAGCACAGATTGCTGTTGAACCAATCGTGAAATGCTCGGCTTCAGCTCCTGGAACGGCATCTCTCTATCAACCTGGACCGGCCCAGAAATAATCAAAGGAGTACGCGCTTCATCAACTAATATGGAATCCACTTCGTCGATGATACAATAGTAGTGGTCCCGCTGAACCTGGTCCTCAATACGCGTCGCCATCCCATTGTCGCGAAGGCAATCGAATCCGAATTCACTAGCCGTACCATAGGTAATGTCATATCCGTAAATCTCACGGCGGGTGACAGGATCCATCGAATTCTGGATACAACCGACCGAGAGTCCGAGAAACCGGTAAATGTATCCCATCCATTCTGAATCCCTTCTCGCTAAGTAATCATTCACCGTCACCAGCTGACAGTTCTTACCCGTCAACGCATTGAGGTAGAGAGGAAGCGTCGCTGCAAGTGTCTTCCCCTCTCCAGTTGCCATCTCAGCTATATGCCGATCGTTGAGTGCAATACCCCCAATCAGCTGAACATCGAAATGAACCATATCCCATATGATTTCATGGTCACACACTGTCACCGTCTGCCCAACTAACCTCCGGGCTGCATTTTTTACCGCTGCAAAAGCTTCCGGAAGCAAATTGTTGAGACTCTCTCCTTCTCTTTGACGGCGCTTGAACTCCGCTGTCTTCCCCTTTAGCTCTTCATCAGAAAGACGTTGAAACTCTTCCTCGTATCGGTTGATAGCAGCAACTAAAGGATTCACCCTTTTAAGGTATTTCCGATAGTGTCTTCCTGTAAGCGCTTTTAATACTTTCGCAATCATTCCGAATCTAATTTGCCTTCAGCAGTAGGAGTACAACCTTCCTTCACTGGTTAATATTAGGAGTACATCGAACTTTGGTGTCTGTGACAAAGACGTCAACCTGAAGAGATTAATTCCTTAAAATACGAAACCGTCTTCCGAAGCCCAGATTCTAGTTCAACTTTGGGAACCCAACCCAAGGACTCCGCTGCCAGCGAGATGTCAGGCCGACGCTGCCGAGGATCATCCTCTGGCAATGCCTCAAACACTACCCGAGAGGAACTACCTGTCAATTTTATCACCCATTCACTCAGCTCGCACATTGTAAACTCCACCGGGTTGCCTAGGTTGACCGGACCAATAATTTCCTCCTGGTCCATCATCCGAACAATTCCGGCAATCAGATCGTCCACGTAACAAAACGAGCGGGTCTGAGTGCCATCTCCGTAAATGGTGATTGGTTCTCCGCGCAAAGCCTGGACGATGAAATTTGATACCACCCTCCCGTCGCTTGGATCCATCCGAGGACCATAGGTGTTGAATATTCGAACTACCCGTATGTCGACGTTATTTTCACGATGGTAGTCGAAGCACAATGTTTCGGCACAACGTTTGCCCTCATCGTAACAAGCCCGTAAACCGATTGGATTGACATTACCTCGATAAGCCTCGCTTTGGGGATGTTCCGTAGGATCGCCATAAATTTCTGACGTCGAGGCTTGCAACACGCGTCCCTCTGTTCTCTTTGCCAAACCCAGGCAATTAATTACACCCATTACAGAGGTCTTAACCGTCTTGATTGGATTAAACTGGTAGTGTGGTGGTGACGCAGGGCAGGCAAGATTGTAAATCCGATCCACTTCAACCTTAAATGGGTCAACCACATCGTGTCGCATGAACTCAAACCCTGGGTTCTCAAGTAAATGAATGATGTTGCTTTTCGAACCCGTAAAGAGGTTGTCCAAGCATATCACCTCGTGCCCATCTCGCAAAAGTCGCTCGCAAAGATGACTACCTAGAAAACCTGCACCTCCTGTTACCAACGAACGCATACCAGCAGTCTCACCTCATCAATATAGCTAATATATAGGTCACGGGGCTCTTAAGCGATATTCCAATTAATAGCAACCTCGGATAAAGTAGTAATTATTGAATACTGAATACCGAATTCAACTAATACTTCTTCGCGCACTCACGACATAGAACTCGATAAAGGCCTTGAATCTGTATGATACATACCCTGCACAAAAATAAGAGTTGGGAGGAAATCGTGACACTCGTTCATTTGTCAGTGTTCACTGTCTCCTTATTTCCTTCGTAAATCGAAATCCATTCTTTGTACCACACATCAAAGTCGCCCTCGATAATATGCTGTCGCGCCTGCCTCATTATTTCGATATAGAAGTGGAGATTATGGATAGACAAAAGCGTATGGGCCAGAAGTTCCTTCGACGTGACAAGATGCCTAAGATAGCTCCGCGAGAAATTACGACACGTGTAATTGTCAACCCCATCCACTAACGGTCTATCGTCTTCCCTGTACTTGCTGTTGGAAATGTTAATCGGGCCGGAAGGTGTGAAGACCATTCCGTGGCGTGCCGCTCTCGTCGGCATCACACAATCAAACATATCCACCCCCTTCGCAACCATACGCAGCATCTGAGGCAGGGTTCCAACCCCCATCACATAGAGTGGATAGTCCTTCGGTATCTGAGATGAAACCCACTTCACCTGTTTGAACATTTCCGATTCCGATTCACCAACACTAACTCCCCCAATAGCAAAGCCATCAAACCCCATCGAAACTAGTGTCTTACTGCATTCGGTCCGCAAATCTTCAAAAACTGAACCTTGTACAATTCCAAAGACCTGCCCTCCTTCCTTTCGAAAACCAGTTTCATTAGCTATTGTCAAACACCTGTCAGCCCAGCAAACCGTTCGCTCCACGGCTTGAGTACAGACATCCCGCTCGCTTTGGGATGGAGAACATTCATCTAATACCATCGCTATATCCGATCCCAGGTTTTGTTGAATCTTCATAACTTCTCCAGGACCCAAAAACACCACCTTTCCATCAATATGAGACCGAAAGAAAACTCCCTCTTCAGTGATTTTTCGAAGGCGGGAAAGACTGAATACTTGATAGCCACCACTATCTGTCAAAATTGGACCTCCCCATCCCATGAATTGATGAAGTCCACCGAGTTTGCGTATCGTATCCGATCCTGGTCGAAGATTAAGATGATATGTGTTGCCCAAAATGACCCGAGCCCCAGCCTCATGCAAATGCACAGGGGTCAGCGACTTCACACTTGCTTGAGTACCAACTGGCATGAATATCGGGGTAGCCACATCCCCGTGTTGCGTCCGCAACCGTCCCGCCCGGGCCGCTAAACCAGACATCTCTGACTCGATTCTAAAATACCTCGACACTGACCCTTACATATCTAGACCCTCGTCAAACTAGCAAGTTTGATTTGATCTTGGACCAGCATAGCCGATAGGCACGCTGCTCTGAATAGTCCTTCCTCTGTGAACTAGCTGTTGCCATTCACCCAATACCGTGACAATCTTTTAGGATTATGTCGACTACAGTGGTTGTGCTATTTTTTCTTCATTACATCTCCACTTCTATTGATTCCGAAAAAATGGACCGTAGCCGGATCACCATCGATTCCTGCTAGTACAGCATCCACTCTACCACTTGACTCAACATCCTTCACAAACCATCTTTCAGGAGCATGCTTCTAATCATCGACAACTTCGATTCCTTCACCTACAACCTGGTCCAGTATTTCGGGGCGCTAGGCGTCGAACAAAAGGTCTACCGCAGCGATGAAATTACCACAGAAGAAGCAGCCGCGTTAAATCCTGATCGCATTTTGATATCGCCTGGACCTAAAACTCCCGATTTCGCCGGAGTCAGCCTTAGAATAATCGAAGCCTTTTGCCGAAAAACTCCTATTTTAGGGGTCTGCCTCGGGCACCAATGTATTGGTCAATGCTTTGGCGGCCGCATCGTGAAAGCAACCAAGCTCATGCACGGCAAAACATCCATGATAAACCACCGCGGTGATCAGATCTTCGAAGGGTTGGATTCCCCCTTTCCCGCTGCGCGCTATCATTCCCTCGTCATTGATCCAGATTCTGTTCCAGATTCCCTCCAGGTGATCGCTGACACTTCCGAGGGCGAGATCATGGCCATTAGGCACATGGAATTTCCTGTTTGGGGTGTCCAGTTTCATCCCGAATCACTCGCCACTAATCAAGGAATCCTGATTCTCCAAAATTTCCTCAACCAGACAAGCTAATGATCTGCCCCAAGTGTTCAACTCGTGATACCCGGGTAATAGATTCGAGAATTGGACGAAACGGCCTCTCTATAAGGCGCCGTCGTGAGTGCACTGCATGCGATTACCGATTCACAACGATTGAGGAAGTTCTCCGTGGCGATCGAGTCGTAATAAAATCAGACGGCCGCCGAGAGGAATTCGATCGTAACAAAATGTTGCATGGGATTCGACGGGCTTGCGAAAAGAGACCAATCGACCTCGAACAGATTGACATGCTTATATCTGATGTTGTGATCGAACTAGAAGGCGAGTTTGACCAAGAAATCCCAAGTGCAGCAATTGGGGAATGGACCATGGCAAAACTAAGATCAATCGATAATATAGCATACATTCGATTTGCCAGCGCTTATCGCAATTTCCACGAGGAGAGCAGCAATTCCATTGCCTCACGGCCAAATGAATAACTCAAACGAACTCGCTAAACTTCACTGCCTTCATTCACTCTTCGGCCCCACCGTTGGAAACGATCTCTTCCTTACTTGCCAGATCAAATCAGCCATCGAGTACTACCTTACCGGCTCCCATCTCAGTCGATCTTCGATTCAGAAATTCTCCCAAACCGTTCCCGCACTCCTTAAGTCTCCTGTTCTCAATGCCAACTCTAGTGCCTTTTGTTTCCTTGACCTATCTGAACAGGACTACGACCCGCTTTGGGTACGCAAATGGGTACTCGACAGTTTCAAGGAGCTCGCCGGGTATCGGCACGCTGTACTTCTTGTAACTGGTCTCCGATCCTGTCTTTGCCCTAACAGAAAATATTGGACTCAACGCATTGCCTTTCGTTACACCAACGCTATTCGCTACATCGACGAGCTTGCAGCCTCTTCCACTACCCGAAAAACGAAACTTCAAATCGTACACGTGTGATGGGAAAAACTATATTCGAAAAGATAATCGCCCGGGATATCCCAGCCGAAATTGAATACGAGGACGATCTTTGTATCGCTATTCACGACCTCAATCCTAAAGCCCCTACCCACATCCTCGTAATTCCCAAAAAGGTAATTCACCGCATTGGAGACGCTGATGATAATGATCGTGAAATCCTCGGCCATCTTCTCCTAACAGCCGCCAACATCTCCAAGAAAAACAAACTCTCCTCCGGTTTTCGTGTTGTCATTAACAACGGTCCCCACGGTGGTGAAAGCGTGCCCCATATGCACATCCACCTCCTTGGAGGCCGCCAAATGGCCTGGCCCCCAGGCTAAATAATTGGCAGAAGAGCGGCCCTATAATTTCCTACCTCAACAACACCGAATTGCCTCCCCTAAAAACTCAAGGAGATCTGTAGTCCTGATAGCTTCTGCTCCTCGACGACGAACCAGTTGATCGCACGCTAAGCCATGAAGTGCAACGGCTTGGCAAGCAGCCGTCAACCCATCGGCACTTGGACGAGCCAACATGCTGCCAACTAATCCTGCCAATAAGTCACCGCTGCCTCCCCTCGCCAAGAGAGGTCCGCCAAAGAAACTGTGAATCGTCCGATCGCCATCACTTATACGGGTAATCCTACCCTTGAGAACCGTGATGACATTGTGACGAAATGAAAAGCTACAGAGGTCTAGTTTCTTCTCGGCATTCTCCTTTTTTTCTGCGATCCGTCTGAATTCACCCAAATGAGGGGTAATAACAACCTCTCCCGCCTCCATCGGCCGCTTTCCCAAAGCCTTAATCACTTCATTCTGTAAACCATCAGCATCAATCCCCAGCTTCACCGTTGTCTCTGAAGCAATCCGAGTAATTAATTCCTGAGTTTCTTTTTCCTGCCCCATTCCTGGCCCCACCACCAAAGCTGATGCCCGATCGATTGTTTCTGTAATCTTTTCCATTCCATCCAAACCCAAGCCACCCTCTTTAGTCTCCGGCATCGGCACCCACATTGCCTCCGGAATTACAGCCGAAAAATGAGCAACCACTGACTTGGGAACAAAAGCAGTCACCAATCCAGCCCCACTCTTCACTGCCGCTCTCACTGCCATCTGAATCGCCCCTGGCATCTTTTGTGAACCTCCCACTAAGTAAAGGTGACCGTAAGACCGCTTATCGCTATTCGAAGGTCGAAAATCAGAAACAGGCTGAAGGGTCTTTGAAAGAAGAACATGATCACTTGTGTTTTGTTCAATATCACCTTCAAAAAAGCCAATGTCTAAATAACGAATTCTTCCTCCATTCTCTACGCAATCCGGCTCTAATAGCGGCCTCTTCAAGATACCTGTGGCATATGTGAAATCCGCTCGGAATCGAGCCCCACTGCATCCGTCACCAACTCCAGTGGGAAGGTCGACCGCCGCGCGTAATCGAGCCCTGCAGCGTTCGTTTGCCCACTTCACGCATCGCTCGGCTGAACCCTTCAGGGGAGGCTGAAATTGCATACCGATAATCCCGTCAAGACATATGTCCCAATCAACCTTATCGAGTCGTTCAACTTTGTTATCCCTCCATGACAGAACCTCTGCTTGCCCTCCCCAATTTCTCAACAGCAATTCTACTGAGCGCCTGACCAAAGGCTTTAAGCCGCGATCTCCAAGGACTAAAACCACAGTCACTTTAGCCTTACTCTTTACCTTAAGTATTTCATCCGCAGCCAGAATTGCATCTCCTCCATTATGACCCTTCCCGGCCAGGACGAGGATCCTCCCACATTCCGGGAAATATCCAATTTCACCAAAATCATCTAATACCCTGATTCCCAGAGAACGTCCCGCTTTGTTCATCGCCGTCCACTCTCGCGCCTCATCACCATTAAGCAGCCGCCTCTCAAGCTCCTGAGCCTCCGCGCAACTTAAAATAGGATGTGTATATTTCATCAATATCAGCGCTCAGTTGAAGTCATTAGGCTTTACACCCAGTTGATGCATATTAATGGGCTAAAACAATTATCCCTTTCGAATCCATTGCATAATCCCTCTCTAGGAATGATGAAACTCCAACTGAGTACGCTTCGCCTCGGGCTCCATGAGCCTCCTCAAAAACAGCCTACGGTGGTGTTGGGAAGGACCTTTATTTCTAATCGCCGCACAATGGGAATCAGTCCCATATCCCTTGTTATTAGAAAACCCATAACACGGATGAAGCGAATCCAAACCACACATGATACGGTCCCGAACGACCTTCGCAACAACTGAGGCCATTGCAATGGCAAGGGATTTACCGTCTCCCTTGACAACAGCAGTGTGTTTGTAAGGGAAAGGACTAAGTGGTTTCCCGTCCACGAGTATCTTATGATGTGTCCTCCGTATCATGGGACGATCGGGCGTCGTTGCGCTGTCATCGCAGCCCCTCAGAAACAGAAATTTTTTCTCTCTGGATGCCGCAGGTTCAACTCCTTCAGGAAAAGCTTCCGGTAGTCGATAGAGAGCTCGGCACATAGCCACACGTGTTGCTCCTAGAATGTTCATTTTCTCTATCTCACTGACTGACGACACCCCAATCTCAATCTCAATCGATCCAGAGTCTCGCAGTTTCCATAGGCCCTCAAATACCCTTTTGCGCTGTCGATTTGACAGTTTCTTAGAATCATTTACCTCAGAAATCTCAGGAAAACTCTGCCGATCCGCGTAGAAGTCCTTAGACAAACCAACTGCCGATGCTACTACCGGACCAGCCAGAGCTCCTCTGCCTGCCTCATCGACGCCCGCAATCCCGCTACATCCCGACACCGCCTCCAAATCAAATTCAATCAAGGACCGCTTCACCTAGCCTCTCATGTTTCTTATAATCTAGAACTCTCAGTGGATTCGAAAAGTCTTTATCTCCGTACCAAAGTCATCACTTCAGAAACCGTCTTAAAGTGCATTTTTGCAAAATCACCAAGTGCCCGATCCCCCATTTTTTCTACAATACGAACGGCCTGAATTTTTACATTGGAACTAGCTCCTTTAAGAAGTGTTTCACCAAAGTTTTCTGACAATCTTTCCATCTGCCTAAGGAATTCGGCACGAGCACAAATAGAAGCTGCAGCTACAACTGGATCCGCTTCAGCTCTTGGCTGTGCTTCTAGTTTAAAAGACTTCACCTTCAGATAATTCTGAACAAGAGGTGCAGTCGAAAACTGGTCAAGCAAGCCCCATTTGACTTTACGAACTCCAAGGGCGTCTTCTAAAGAACGGGAATGCAACCAAGCCAAAAGTCGATTCAGGTTTGCATTTGGTTTGGACATCAATTCATTGTATTTTCCCATCCTACAATAGGCAGTTTTAACTACCACCCCTCGGGTTGCCTTGATCAACTTCTCTAAACGCAAAATGGAGGAATCGGTCATCTTCTTGCTGTCTCGAACACCTTTCTCGATCCACGCCCGGACCATCGTTCCGTCCGCCACTACACAGGCTGTTACTAGGGGTCCGAACAAGTCTCCCTTTCCCGCCTCATCTAATCCTGCGTGCTCATCAAACCATTGCGGATTGTGGAATTCTTCATAGCCAAGTCTTGGTTCGCCTGTGACCTCGGACTCTACCACGTCTCGCACAAAATCCTCCGTACCCTTGCCCTGAATAACAACCTTTCCGCTTTCATAACCCACGATATTGACGCGGTCGTGTTTCGACTTGAAGGCGAAACGGGCATAGCCGACTTCGTAATAGCCGAAGCCCTTCTGATCGCAAATGTCCTCAAGCTTCTTCATCTGATCACCGTCCAAGCTTAAGGTATAGGAACTTAGCTTTTTAGGCTCCGCATCAGGCTTCTTTGTCGATTTTCTCGCCACCTCCAATTATTAAGATAGAATTCCTGATAATGTTCAATCCACAATCCTGTGAAGACCAAACCTTAATAGGGGTCCTCAACAAATGGTACACAGAAAACAGCCGCCCTCTCCCATGGAGGGAAAACCCCTCTCTATACAAGACGGTGGTATCAGAATTCATGCTACAGCAAACTCAGGTCAAAACCGTCATTCCTTATTTTGAAAGGTGGATAGATCAATTCCCTGATTTCAATACTCTTGCGCAAGCTGAGGAAACTGATGTACTTCGCTTTTGGGAAGGGCTAGGTTACTACAGACGGGCCCGAAATCTTCTCCAATTGGCGAAAACCTTTGTTTCTCTTCCGGAAACTCCCGAAACTGCCGATCAGTGGAAAACTTTCCCTGGAGTCGGTCCTTACACTGCAGCCGCCATAGCAAGTATCTGCTTCGGGCAACACATTGCTTGCTTAGACGGAAATGTTATTCGCGTCCTCGCTAGAATTTTCAACCGTTCTCAATCATTTCGAAACGCTACCTCTGCCGCTAAACTCCTCGCTCCCGTTGCCAATCGGCTAATCAAATCAGCTAATCCAGGAATGCACAACCAAGCGATGATGGAACTTGGTGCAACCATCTGCTTGAAGAGAAACCCCAAATGCACCAACTGTCCTCTCTTCAGTTTTTGCATCACCGGTCAAAATGGAACAGCATATTTAATTCCAAAATTCCACCCCAGGCTAACCCGTCGTCTCTCCGTACAGCGTCTTTTCGTTCGCAACGAAAATTCCATTCTTCTTTACAAAACACCTCATCAAAATACCCGCCTTGCGGATATCTATGAGTTACCTAATACCGATTTATTTGAGAAAGGAATCAATCTTCCCCGTCCTTTTGCTATTAGAAACCGCAGCCTCGGCAACGAACGCATAACTGAGAAACTCTATCAACTAGATCCAAATCCAGCCCTGCGAAAAAGGATAAAAGCCTCCTCTGATCTCCACTGGATTCATCTATCGAACCTCGATAAAGTCACCCTATCGAGTCCCCACCGCCGCTGGGTTAACGAATTTCTCTAAACTCGAACACCCCAATTGTACACACCACCACGGAAGCTTGGACTTCTACCAGGTCCCACCTGAACCCACTCTACACAACAATGAGTTAATAAATCGTGGAAAAGCTGAGGTGGGGAAACCCTCTGCAATTACCTATTCTCGTGCCGAAGCCTCAGCATATTGGAAAATGCCGCAATCTTCTTCTTTCGACGCTTCACTTCCGAAGGTTTCTCAAAATACCTCTTGGCACGGACGTCCCTGATTACACCCTCTCGGTCCAATCTTTTCTTAAGACGTCGGAGAGCACGCTCCATGGGCTCGCCCTTTCGTATTTTAACTTCTACTGGCATTTACAAATCTTGGACGAGGATAGCGGTCACGTTGAAGGAGTCAAGCAGCGTATGAATGTGAATAAGAATTCTTAAATCCTCCTTGAATATTCGACTTTATCCGATTCATTCTAAGCGCAGCATGGCAGCCACGGACCAATTCGTCCACCTTCACGTTCACTCTGATCACAGTCTACTGGACGGCTGCTGTCGCATCGAAAGCCTAATCAATCGCACTCTGGCTCTTGGGATGCCGGCCATAGCCTTAACTGATCACGGAAACCTTTTTGGTTCCATTGAATTCTATCAGAAGGCTAAGGATGCCGGAGTCAAACCCCTCCTCGGATGTGAGGTATACATAGTTTATGATCATGCGATGAGCGATCGACCCAGAAGAGAGAGAAGGCAGTCTAACGTAAGGGAGGAATTCGATCAGGTGCAGAGGCGAGACCCCAGTGATTTCCCAAAATATAAGATCCACCACAAAGGGGTAATCGCTAGAAATTTAAAGGGCTACCGCAACCTTTCTAAGCTCGTGTCTCTGGCTCATACGGAGGGGATGTACTACCGCCCAAGGGTCGACCTAGAGAAACTCGCGGCCCACTCTGAAGGATTGATTGGCTTCAGTGGCTGTCTAAACGGAGTCGTCCCACAATTCCTCCTCTATAACGACTACGCTAAGGCACGAGAAGCAGTTGGCAAGTTTGTCGATATCTTCGGACAAGAGAACTACTTCATTGAATTGCAAGATCACGGCATTCCAGTTCAAAAAAATCTCTTCCCTGATCTCATTCGCCTGGCCAAAGAGTTCAACCTGAAAGTTGTCGGTACAAACGACGTCCATTACGTCAGACGTGAGGACTGGAACGCCCATGACTCATTGCTCTGCATCCAGACCGGTAAAAGACTGAGTGACGAAGAACGCCTTCGATACCCATGTCCTGAATTCTATCTCAAGAGTGTGGAAGAAATGGGCGAGATCTTTAGCGAATTTCCCGAGGCTCTCACCAATACTCAAGCAGTCGCTGATATGTGCGAATTGGAGATCCCATTCGGAGAGAATCACAATCCTATCTTTAAGAAACCGGAAGAGATCAAATTCAAGCCAGATCGAGACAACCTCGAACGAATCCTTGATATCTATGTCGCTGAAAAAGATAAACTTAATGATCAAACGGAGAGCTCGGATCAGTCCATAATATCAAAGGCACAACGGAGCGATTTAAGGGAGAATGGATTACTCCTTTTTGACCTCTGTAAAAGAGGATTACTCGAACGTTACGGAGTAAAATATGAAACCGTCCAACTCCGATCCGATGGTCATCAAAAAGAGAAATCCGAATTTTCCCATATGGTTAGTCGTAAGCTCGACTATGAACTCGCAATCATAATTGGAACCGGTTTTCTCGACTATTTCCTCATAGTTTGGGACTTCATCTACTGGGCCAGACAAAAGAAAATTCCCGTCGGGCCCGGCCGCGGATCTGGAGTCGGATGTATCGTCTCCTACCTACTAAAAATTACTGATATTGATCCGCTAAGATTCGGCCTTTTATTCGAACGCATGCTCCATCTAGAACGCGTTTCGCCTCCGGATTTCGACTTGGATTTTTGCATGAGGCGACGGGACGAAGTGGTTGACTTCGTAAGGGGAAAATATGGCGAAGATCACGTCGCTCATATAATAACCTTCGGAACATTCGGGGCCAAAATGTCGATTCGAGATCTGGCCCGTGTTAATGACGTACCTTTTGCTGATGCCGATCGTCTGGCAAAAATGATCCCTGACGAGCTCAATGTCTCGATTGATGATTCAATCAATCGTTCTCGTGAGCTCCAAAACGAAATCTCCGGAAACACCGTGATGAAAAGTATCGTAGAGCAGGGTCAAGTCATCGAAGGAATGGTGCGCAATACCGGAAAGCACGCCTGTGGTATGATTATTGGCGATCAACCGATCACTAACCTAGTTCCCGTCACCCTTCAGGAAGGAGATCTTACCACGCAGTATTCGAAGGGTCCCATTGAAGATCTTGGACTGCTCAAGATGGACTTTCTTGGATTAAAAACACTAACAGTAATCGCCGATGCTGAAGAGCATATTCGTCGCATTCGAGAAAACCCAGAATTCGATATCGAATCGATTTCCTTAGACGACCCGAAAACCTTTGCATTGCTGAATAGCGGTCAAACAACAGGAGTTTTTCAACTCGAATCTCGAGGCATGCAAACACTCTGCTGCCAAATAGGGATGAGTCGATTCGAGGAGATCATCGCGCTTATTGCCCTCTATCGGCCTGGGCCTATGCAAGACATCCCGAAATATATCAAGGGGAAGAAGGATCCCTCTACCATTCAAAGCATTCATCCACTGCTCCAAGAGGTAGTAAATGAAACCCATGGGATACTAGTTTATCAAGAACAGGTTATGGAAGCAGCGCGAATTATAGCTGGCTACACATTGGGTGAAGCCGATATACTCCGTCTGGCAATGGGCAAGAAAATCCAGTCAGTGATGGATTCGCAAAGGGAAACCTTTGTAAAAGGAGCTAAAAAGCACAATGACATAGACCGCGGAGAGGCACTTCGAATATTTGAGACCTTGGGAAAATTCGCTACCTACGCCTTTACTAAGTCCCATTCTGCCGCCTATGCCATGCTGAGCTATCGCACCGCCTTTCTGAAAGCAAATTATCCGGTTGAGTTCATGGCTGCTCTTCTCTCTTCCGAATTAGGCAACAGTGATAAAGTCTCACGATTCGTCGATGAATCAGCATCCCAGAACGTACCGGTTTTGAGTCCTGATATCAATGAATCGAGAGAGAGTTTCACTCCTATACTTAACGATGCTCCTTCCTCCAATGAAAGTCAGACCGGCTCTATACGTTTTGGTCTAGCAGCTATCAAAGGGGTTGGAGACAGCGCTTCCCAAAAGATTATCGAAGAACGGGAAAAAGTAGGAGCTTTCGGGAGTTTTAAGGACTTTACCCTTCGGGTTGATAGTCGTTCCGTGAACCGCCGAGTTATGGAACATCTTATACGATCTGGTGCCTTTGACTCCCTAGGCGAATATCGAGGACATTTGCTCGAAGAACTAGACACGCTTCTGGGGGAAGCCGCCACCATTCAACGTGATCTCGCAAGAGGACAGGGCAATTTCTTTGATCTGATGGGCAATACAGAAAACGAGATCAGCAGGGAAATAGAAGAACAAAAGGGCCCTTCTCCTTCTAGAAAGAATGGTTCAGAAAAACCGCTGGACGAGATACTTAAAGATGAAAAGGAGTTACTCGGCTTTTACGTATCTGGTCATCCCTTGGATATCTTCTGTGGACTAGATGAACCTATAAATACCTTTCAAGACTCCAATCTCAGAGGAACCAATGATCGAACTCCCTTTCGACTCTGTGGTGTAATTTCAACTCTAACCAAGAAACTCACGCGTAGGGATAACCGTCCATGGGCGATTCTCGAACTCGCAACTAGGAAAGCAACCTTCAGCATTAATATATTTGCTGAAGCTTATGAAAAATTTGAAGCCTCGACCCTTCCAGGTGACATTGTATTAGTCACTGGTATTCTTCTGAATCGCGATGACGACTATCGCCTCAGCGCGGATTCAGTATCCACCTTAGACCGATTTCCATCACGACTTATAAAGCAGATAGATTGGATCCTGGAACCAAGTGAAAAGGCAAATGACTTCCTTTCAATCCTCACCGCTTCAATTATTGAGGACCCTGGCCCGACTCGGGTGAGAATCGGTTTTCTCGCTGAAAATCACCATGCGGTTTTCAGTGATATCGCTCAATCTCTAACCTGGAATGCGACTCCTAGGGGTTTTAACGAACTCCGGAAGCATCCTGCTGTTGTAGGTGCATTCGTAAACGCGAAAAACCCATGACAATTCAAGCTGTGACCCAACCTGCCTCCCAACTATCGAACTCACAACTCATACTTACTCATCTTGAAAAGGTGCTCATTACGGAAGAAGAAATAGAGGAACGAGTGAAAGAACTAGCGAAAGAAATCTCCAATCTCTATGACCCAGATGAAGAAATAACAGTCATCTCGATTATAAATGGGGCAATTCTCTTTACCGCCGATCTCGTTCGTAATCTTCCAGGTCAAGTTAGAATCGACTGCATACGCGTATCTAGCTACGAGGATGAGACCTCCCCTATCAACGAGCCTAAAATCTCAAGTACTCTGACACTTGATCTCGCTAGTCGACATGTCCTCTTAGTCGACGATATTCTAGATACTGGGAACACCATTTTAAAAGTTCATCAGTATGTTCTCAATATGGATCCCGCATCGATTCGAACAGCCGTCCTTCTTGAAAAGAAAGCTCGTCGTGAAGTCGACTTTGAAATTGACCATATTGGATTTCAGATTCCCGATGAATTCGTTGTGGGCTATGGGCTTGATTACGCCCAGCGCTATCGTAACTTGCGCTGCATCGGAGTCCTCAAATCGGAACAACAACCCACCTAATTTAGTTTCCATGAAGAAATTAAAATTAACTTTAGACGAAAACTAACCTTCCCCCGAAAAGTTCTATAGTGAAAGGAAACCCTCGTAAACAATTGGAATAATGGATCAACGAACTTTAGGGGAAACGGGCATCCAGGTAAGCCGCCTGGGAATAGGTGGCCTTCAAATAAGTTCAAAATCTTCGAGATTCGACGGAGCCCGAGAAACGATTCATCGCGCAGTAGACCTGGGTGTTAACTACACCGACACAGCTCCCTCATACGGAAATAGTGAGTTAGTTCTCGGCAGGACCTTGGACGAAATCCAAACACCAATTATCGTCTCGACCAAGCTCGGAGGACGGCCCCAACCTTTCGACCCGCAAAACCGCGATCAGCTACAAGAATCGCTCGAAACGAGTCTCCGTCTTCTTGGGCGAAACCATATCGATATTCTTTTCATTCACGAACCGGATCGACCCGGCCATT
Organism: uncultured Opitutales bacterium; assembly: GCA_964542645.1. Classification (GTDB taxonomy): domain Bacteria; phylum Verrucomicrobiota; class Verrucomicrobiia; order Opitutales; family UBA2987; genus Moanibacter. The sequence goes on from CAZIUG010000008.1 coordinate 219,453, forward strand.
ATGATTGGTGGAAGAATAACCGAAACTTTGAAGGCCCAGTAATTGACCTCCTCGAAGATCTCAAAAGGGAAGGGACAATAAGGGCAATTGGTATAGCCGGTACCACCGCTTACAGGATGGCAGATCTCATCCGTACAGGTAAGTTCGATATCGTTTTGACCGCCTTCAACTACAGCCTACTGTGGCGTGAAGCAGAACGAGAAATTCTGCCTGCAGCGGTTGAAAACGGGTTGGGGATTATTATAGGTTCACCCCTGCAACAGGGTGCTATAGCACAGCGACAAGACAAAGAGATTGAAACAGCGAATTGGATTTCTCCACCTCGTCGCGAACAAATACGCAAACTCTACGCTTTTCTTGATGAAGTCGATATGACGCTCGCCGAATGTGCCATTCGGTTCGTCATTTCAAATCAGCACATAGATTGTACTCTAATGGGCGCTCGCTCCTCAAGGGAAGTGGAACTGAATGTAGAATCAGTAGAAAAGGGCCCCTTGAACTCTGACATCCTTCGTCGTCTCGATAAAATCGCCTCCCTCGTTCCCTTCCGTCCATTTGACGAACCGTTCGGGTTTCCGTTTGGACGTGAGTACAAAGGTCCGGGACGTGCTTAGAGCACCTGTAAAACCTGAACCTTTACATCCAGCGTAAACTTGAATTCATTAATTGATTATCGAAAATCAATTTGAAAGTTTCCTGAGAAGATTTTTCATTACTAGGAAACTTCTAATAGTGATTTACCTTCTAAATACATTCAGCGGATATCACCCAATAGGCACCTGATATGAGTGACTCGGTACGTAACATCAAAACCGGCATTTTGACGATTCCCCGGGACACGCCCTACCTTGGAAAACTACTTCCAGATGAAACACTCGACGATCGAGGTTACATTGTACGTAGAAACGGTACGGTCTACCCATCAGTCGATCGCAGTGTCCTTGTCCGTATAGAAACTCGTGACGGTGTGATTGGATGGGGCGAGACTTACGGTATTGTCGCCCCTCGAGCAGTCACAGCGATCATTGATGACCTTCTATCCGGATTTGTGATAGGCCGTGACCCTTGGGATACTATGGTCATCCATGACGAACTCTACGACCTTATGCGGGTCCGCGGCTATTCTAACGGCTTTTATATGGATGCACTGGCTGCTATTGACATCGCTCTTTGGGATATTTGCGGCAAGCAATCAGGAAAGCCGCTGGCAAAACTCCTTGGAGGGGAAAGACGCCATTCTATTCCTGCCTATGTCTCTGGGTTGCCGTGTCCAACACGAAACGAACGTGCTGATCTAGCCGCAAAATGGCAGAGTCGCGGATTCAATATGTTCAAGACCGCCGGCGTCGGTTCAGACACTCCAACCTTGGAAGAAATTGCTCATCTGAGAGAACGTCTTGGAGAAAAGGCAAAGATAGCCATAGATTGTCACTGGGCCTACACTGCAGCCGATGCGATTGAGATTATCAGATCTCTCGAACCCTACCGGCCCTGGTTTGTCGAAGCACCATGTAAATCGGAAGACATCGATGGCCAGGCTCGAATTGCGACCGCTGTTAGAGTTCCTATCGCTCTTGGAGAAGAATGGCGCACTATTTTCGATGCGCGCTTAAGGTTGGAACGTCAGGCTGTATCCATAATACAGCCTGAAATGGGACATACCGGCGTAACTGAATTCGTCCGTATGGCCCAACTGGCAGAAGCTCATTACCGCCAAATAATTCCACATGCCACCATTGGTCTTGGCATTTTCCTGGCCGCCAGCCTGCAGGTCAGCGCTTCCATTCGCTCTCTCCCGGCCCACGAATACCAACATTCTATTTTCGACCGAAACCAACACCTGATCATGGGGGATATGCGATGTGAGAAAGGAGCCTACAGTATTCCCACTGGACCTGGATTAGGAGTCGAACCCTCTGAAGAAGCTCTTAGAATGCTCGAGCACTGATAATATTAGCTGTTCCTTAACAAACTAATATAGGATTCTCTGATCGCTTAGATCTTTGCCGCCAATAGATCGAGTTAGTGTTCCGCCTAGCACCTCTACTAGCTCTAAATCAGCCAATGCATTGATCACGTTAAATTGCGTGGGAAGGTCTTCCCATCTTGCACGATTCCACGTTAGATTCCCGTCTCCAACCGATTCTTCAAGTATTTTCCGATGCCCTCCAGAAACTGGAGTGATGACGGGGTAAGAAACATCAGGAACACCCCATTCGCCTGTCTTGGGAATGTACTTGTAATGAAGAGTCCCATCTATCGTATCGTCACCAGATTCGGATGCCGTCTCCACGGGCTTAGGAACGAGGTCAGATAAGGACATATTCATGAAATTAAAGCCTAACCAACCAGCAGAACACTGGGCCTCTGTGCCCGAAATTTGGGGTTCGGGCAATTCACAGTAGATCTTAGAAAATCCTAGCTCCTCACGCCCGGTTAGAATGGGATCAGTAAGATTTTCCCAAAGCACACTGAGAAAAGTTCCTCGGACATTATCCCGATCCCCTCTAAAGACTGCTGGGAAGCTCACGCCGAGAGTATTATAGCCCCTTCCCGCAAGCCATTCAATTTCCTTCATATAACTGGCTGAAACCGTTACAATCGGTTTCTCGTCAAGTTGAAAACAATCCGGAAGCAAACGCTCTAGTTGTTCGGCGTTACTAAGAAACGACACTGAGATTGATAAGGTCTTGGGATTATCAACACACTCGAACTTGCGACCATCTGGATGCTGACGAGGACCCATCATTGGCCCAAAATGAGTCGGCATTCGATACATCTTCTTCGCAACGAATGAATAGGACATAATAATTTTTATTGTTCCAGAATAAATCTAAAAAGTCCCTTTCCGTCATCGTAGTAGAACTTCAAAACTCGTTAGACCCTTAGCCGTCCATAAGATTGTCAACCACAGACAACGGACTTCCGGCGAACAAACCCGCGTCAACTGGGAGCACAACGCCCGACACCCATCGCGCCTCATCACTAGCAAGATAAACCGCGGCCCAGGCCACGTCCCATGCTGTTCCTTCAGTTCCGAGCGGAGAAATTCGACGACGGAGCTCTCTATCTTCTTCTGAGAGACTGCTTACAAACGTTGTATGGATATGACCGGGCGCAATACAGTTAACCCTAATATTTTCCCGCCCGTGATGAACAGCGGTATGACGAGTCATCGAAATAATACCGCCTTTCGCTACTCCATATGGTACGTTAGGGCGAAACCCAGCTCGCATCCCGTCTATTGACGAAATATTGATGATCGACCCACCTCCAGTCTCAGCCATGCGCCGGATTGCGTACTTACACATGAATGCCATTCCCTTCAATCCAACTGCCATCTGATGATCCCATGCATCCTCCTCAACTTCAGTGATCCTCCCCGATCCATATGTACCCACATTGTTGAACAAGATGTCTAACCTACCAAAATAGGAGATCGCGGCTTCTACCGCAGCCCTGCATTGAGAGGCATTTGATACATCGGACTCGACAACCTCACCCTCCCCACCTTCATCTCTGATTCTAGCCAGAGTTCTTTCTGCATTACCACTGTCCATATCCACTAATACGACTTTCGCACCTTCTCGGGCAAAGAGTATCGCGGTTGCACTGCCCGTCCCGTAAAGAGCATCATCTCCGACTTCTCGTGTTCCTGCTCCAGTTAAAATAGCTACTTTATCCTTTAGGCGGTTCATTTGTTAATCACGGTTCAGTCTCTTAGTTAGTCGAACATTGACCTGACGAAAATCCCAAAAATGAGAGACCCAGACTAATAAGAGAGCCTGGTGTCCATAAGTCAAATCCACATCCGAAGGAGGGGACGGAGAAAAGCAATAGATCCCCTTGTGAATCTCTAGGAAGGAAAACTGGATCCACCTAATGCCTGCACTAGTAATCCTAAACTTAAGTAAAAATCTCATCGAGGTCTTATATGGTAGCACTCGGTGAAACTAAAACTCATACTCGAAGCCAGCCCAAACACCAAAAGGCGGCCCGGGAGCCAAGAATCTAGGATTATCGAAACCCTCTTCCAAGACTTCACCGGGTTCACCCAGAAGACCAAAAGTCTCGTATATCGAATCCAGCAGATTATCGACCTTCCAGAAAACCGACAGCGATTGAGTTAATTCATAACGTCCAAAAAAATCGAGTACTACGTACCCATCTATTGAGGCAAGGGCATTCATTTCATCTCCCCGAAGGTATTGCCCAGAAATGTATGAGGCATCGGCACTGAGACTGAGATCATTTCTAGGTTCCCATTTAATACCCGCCTTTAGATTGTGCCGAGGAATTGAAGGAATGCGGTCACCTCTCCCCACATTGATATCACCGCTAGCACTTGAATTAGGATGATGGGGACTGCTTGAGACGAAGCTACTTTTGAATTCAGCCCTAAGATAACTATAGTTAAAATGCCACTGAATGCTTTCGAGATCTCCTCTCAGACGAAATTCTATTCCCTGCCGAAGTGTATTTCCGATATTGTCAAAGAAACCTTGGTTACTTGTTACACCACCGGTGCTGATAAAGATAATGTCATCCTTGTTCTCGGATCGAAAAACCCCGACCTGCAATTCAACTGAATCTCTGATCTGGCCCCGAAAACCCCCTTCCAATGTATCTGTTCGCACCTGCTCGAGCGGCGGATCTGCTAGAAAGGAGTTCGGTAGGTTACAGGGGGCATCCGGATTAGCACAAGCCAGCTCAACAGGAGTGGGGACACGATTAGATTGGCTGAAGTTGAAATAGAAACCTATATCCGGAAAAATGTCGTGGGTGATTCCAGCTGAGAAATTGAATCGATCAAAATGATGATCACCATTTAGATCTGGTGTATTACCCGTAATATCACGTATTAGAACATTGGAATTATTGTACCGTCCAGAGACCGAAATATTCATTGCTTCAGAAAAATAAAAAGTATCCCAAAAGTAGAGAGACCAGGTCTCTGTTCGGGTCTTTATTTCGACTTCTTCTTCGGGCACGAAAAGCCCTGTTCTAATCGTTCCCCTATCGTCGGTCAATTGGCTCAGTTCAACTTGGGATTCGAATCTACTAGTCCCTCGATCAAAACTTCCTCCGAAAATAAATTGGTTCTCATTTATTCCGATTTCCTTGGCTAAGATTGTCTGCAACGATCCCCCATAGCTCTCTTGATCTCGCCGACTAATATTATTTATGGCATCGAATCCAGCGCTGGCGAAACCTCCAGCCTGATCGAGAATGGGGACTTCTCCCGAACTTCCTATTCTATCACATAAATATTCGTTTCCCGGATCTCCAATGCATTCTTCGAATACGGATCCGTCTCCGTTAAAAGAATCTGTATCAGTAGCTCGAAAATAAGCGGTACCCGAAAAATGGAAATCTTTCGCAACGGCTCTATCCCATTCAGCAGAAAACATCGAAAGGGCATTCTCTGTGATATCCGGATGCGTAAAAACAGCACTGCGGTCATTTTCAAGGAGCTCGATCGGAGATGCTCCATTCCCTTTGAGTTCTGTTTTTCCAGCTGAAAAATTGAGGTTTAAGAAACTGGACTCATCCCGCCAACTGAATACACCCATAAAGTTAGAGGCTTCTGATTCAGAGAAATCTCGCCACCCGACCTCTTGAAAATGGTGCGCGGCAACATAGTAACCAAATGCCCCTTTATTTGCACCACTCTGAAACTGGGCTGACAAGCGTCCAAACGAACCGCCATATAATTTAATGTGGTTCCCGGGGTGAGAGAAGCCGTTCTTTGTTCGAATCGATATCGCACCCCCCAATGTATTCAATCCAAACATCGGATTTGATCCCGCCATTACATTGACGCTGCTGATTCCCACGAGAGGGATCAGGTCCCAATTCACCGTGTCACCAAAGGGCTCATTCATTCGAATACCGTTCTGAAAAACAGCAAGTCCTTGAGGTAATCCAAGTATCGGAGAAGAGGTAAACCCTCGGAACTGAACATTTGGCTGCATCGGGTTCCCCTGCGCATCATTGATGAGAAAGCTACCAAGCGCCCGGTTCATGACATCGGTTAGACCCAAACTCAACGACCACTTTAGTTCCGTCTCTGTAATCCGTAGGACGGATGAAGGCATATCTCTGGGATCGATACCTACACTATGGGTAGGTGTAATATCAATTACTTCCATCGATTCGAGAATCTCAACTTTATCATCGCTTTCTAGTTCACTCCCTTCGAGGTATGCAGTAAAACTTACTGAGACCATCACCAAAACCCGGATCCACCGATTCCGAATTAGGAATGCGTTGAATTGTAAACTTTGCAACATGGCCATGTCTTGGATCGCCGAACCGATAAAGATGTTCTATCCAGATTTGTATCCACGGATTCTTAGTAAAACCTCCGCCATAATGCGGGCACAAACAGAACTAAAACTGGGAAGAGCTCGACCCTTCCCATAATCATAAGAAGAGAGAGAAACAACTTAGTGAGTCCTCTCAACTCACCGTAGTTTTGAGCGGGACCAACTTCTGAAAATCCAGGGCCAACGTTGAACAAACAGGCAATTGCAGCCGAGAATGTCCCTTTCATACTGAATCCTGGCTCCAGGTAAGTCACAATCAGCATACTTGCGAAACACAGAACGATGGTCAGTACAATATAACCAGAAATCGATACTTTTGTCTCTGTATCGATGGTGCGGCCGCTTATCTTGATTTGGCGGAAAAGCCGAGCACGAAAGGCCGTCTCGATCTGCAAAAGGCAGATACGGAAAGCAGCAACAACTCGGACTATTTTAAGTCCACCGGCAGTTGATCCACTACAGCCACCAATCAACATGAGCACCAACAAAACAGCATGAGTTGTCTCCGACCAGACATCGAAGTTGGCCGAACTATATCCCGTCGTGGTTAGTATTGATACGGTCTGAAAAAGGCTCTTCCTGATTAACGTATGAAATCCTTCCATACTAGTCTCCTCGAGGAGGGGCTCTGCCACAAGCAATGTTGCGATAAGTGCAATTACTAGGAGGGACTTTACTTCGCTGTTTCTCAACAGCACACGGAAATCACCCTGAAAAACACGCACCACAACCAGAAAGCTCATCCCTCCCAACAACATAAAGAAGATTACGGTCCACTCAAAAGTGGCATTGTCGAAAGCACCGATACTCGCCGTCCTTGTACTAAAACCCGCCGTGCTTACCGTCGTGAACATATGGCAAATGGCATCGAACCAATTCAATCCACAGAAACGATAGGCCACCGCACAGATCGCTGAGAGACCAAAGTAAAGATACATTATATGCAATATACCAGTCCGCACTCTTGGTGAATCCAACTCCGTCGAACTAGCAGAAGACTCACCTGAGAATAATATTTTGGCCCCAACACCCAAAAAGGAGAGAAGAGAAACAAAAAACACCACAATTCCAAGTCCACCGATCCATTGACTAATAGCACGCCAGAATAGAAGACTGCGGGGAAACCCTTCGAGGCCACTGAATACTGAAGCGCCCGTCGTAGTAATACCGGAGGTTGACTCAAAAACCGCATCCGCCAATGAACAATCTGGAAGGATTAAGTAATAAGGTAGCGCACCAACCAGACTGGCGAGTATCCACCCCAACCCAATAACCGTTATCGCCTCCTTCCGAAGCATTTTCATCTCTCCCTCTCGGCTCATTAGTTGAAAAGCAACCGCCAAAGAGGCAGAAATCGCGATACTCATGGCAAAACCTCGAATGGCGTTCCCTTCCCTCCCAACATCACCATCGAAGAAAAAAGCAATGCCAAGGCTAACCGCCATCGCCACACACAAGGCTGTTAGTATGATACCGAGCAACCGCAAGATGATGGCGTAATTCACTCCTTATAAACCTTTCGGTTGTTATCTTAGGGCCGTCCTGGAGTAGGTACACCCCTCCCAACGACCCTTAGCAAAAGAAATCTTTTGGTCTTTGCAATTCGCAACAGATCCAAACTTTGGACTGCTGTTTGAAAAAATATAAATTTCGTTTAGGCGAGTCGAAAGACTCTCTTAAGAAGCCATATACATGGAATTACCAAATAATTATTACCACAAATTAAAACTCTTTTATTGAAAAGGATGCGAACAAGCTTCCTATAATCTCTCGCATTCTCTGGGCTAAAGGAAGATTCGGAATTGTGCTTCCATCCGAAAAGGCAGATCACGGCCTATAAATACGTTACTACCAAATTCGTCACCGTTGTGCGACCAGTTGGGTTCATCTGTGAAATTTAGAAAGCTGAGGGACGCCTCCCACCTCCGGTTCTTCAACAGCACAGAACCATTGAGTCCGAACTGTGTTGGAATGGTATATTGTCGCAATAAGTTTCCACTTTGAGGTGATTGCACACTCCCCCACAATCTAAATCCAAAACCCTTAATTGATCTCCAAGAAGTCCCTAAATTAAGGGTCCATTTCGATATGCCCGAAATTATGTGATTGCCCGGATTTATCTGGCCGTCATCTCCAATCAAGTTCGGGTCAGCATTTTGAGCGATGACGGGGAAACCAAGACTCTCAGGGGTCAAATAAAGTCCGTTTAAGTCAACTCCACCAAGAACGAATGGTGATGCATCTCTATAATGACCTGACATATAGGTTAAATTGGCCAGGAGATAAAATCGTTCCACCGGCTGGTAGACGGCTTCGAATTCCAATCCACTGACTCTTATTCCAGTCTTTCCTCCCCCTAGCTCGGAACGGTATCGGTCCTGCCGGAATCCAGTTGTAGCAATGTATAGACTGTTCTCCAATAAGCTTAATTTAACCCCACCTTCAATTAGTTCGCTTTGGTTTTTAAAGTCCTCTTTATCGATCACCCCTTCTCCCCCAAGCATGATCGCTCCCCCTCCACTGCTTCCATCAACTGCATGAGTGAGGTTGTATGTTGTGTAGATTGATAGTCCATCTCTTGCTTTGAAGGTTAGGCTCACATTGTAATCCCCACTATAGAAAACACCGCTGTCCCTCCAGGCACTGTCTGCTCCTAAAGGAGGCAGCGGGTCTAAAACATTTGCATTGTAGGAATTCCCGCGGAGTCCATAGAGGATCTGGACGCGATCAGCGTAAGAGACCTCGTGTTGCCAAAATACAGCTGGATGCCACACTTCAGAATGTGAGGTTTCTGGGATACCCTCTTCAGCTCCAAAAAAAAGGCTGCCTCCAGGACCGGGTTGTCCCCACAAACCGATGATATCTTCCGCCCTAAAAGGTGGGCCGATCGAGATATCGTAGCCATAGGGGTAATAGTTGAAATAGTTCATGTAAGCCTCAGTATCTTCGTATCGGATACCGAAACCTAAAAGAAGACTGTGGCCGATCTCTCCCCCATCAAATTTCTTCTCCCATTCGTTGCGAGTTTCGAAAGTCAACTGTCTAACGTATTCAGTATAAGAAAAATCATGATGACGTCTTCGATTCACTCGTTCAACGAAAGTTCGATTCACAAGGGTAGAACTTTGGTCTAAGGACAACCTGCTGATTACCTGAACACTCCCTAAGTTCACATTGCTGTAGTCACCCGAGGAAAGAAGGGTGTACTGGGGATCAAATCCAGTTGTACCGGACACCTTAGTTCGGATTGAAAACCCATCAGGCGCGTTTATAGCCGGATCGGTTAACTCCCCTTTAAGATACCGATTCCTCAATATCAGGCCATCGTAGGGCCGATTGACGCCAAGTAACTGCGGAACTCCTTGCCAGACATATTGGCCATCAAAGTCTATCTCCAACTTGGAGGTAGGTTTCCATTTTAGCGCCAAATATAAATCTTGATAATCTTCTCTTCCCCCATTTCGGTGAAAAAAAGTTTGGTTCTCCTGCCCTTCATAACTGATCCGAAGACCTAGTTTACCTCGACTTAGAGGAAGGTTCCGGTCGAATTGAAAAGAAGAGTCAAGGTAGGAATCGTGCCCCGGCACCCAAGATCCAATATTAGCTGTGACCTTAATTGCATGCTTATCCAAATTCGGCTTCTTCGTAACGTAATTGACATAACCGCCACTGTAGAAACCAGGACCCAAGCTCACCGTTCCAGGCCCACGCACCACACTGATTGACTCCACGCTATTAAAACTGGGGTCGAACCCGAATTCATTACCGCTCCGCCTCTGACCGTTAACATAGAATTCCGCTACATCCCCCCGAATGTGGGGAGTTGTATTATTGCCATAACTAGAGGGAGACTGTGCACTTGGACTGAAAGGGATAATCTCCTGCACACTGTCCACGGATCGGTCCTGAAAAAGCTCAGGAGGAATCAGGGAAACCCCTCTAGGTATAGATAGAAGATCTCTTTCCCAGCCATAGACAGATCCAATTGGATGAGCCAATGGATTAACAGAAATCTCTTGAGCCACCCCTCCAACGACATATTCCTGAAGCTCCTTTATGTCACTTTCTTTTGCCTTACTATCCCCACTTACGGAAACATCACTCGCCACAAGCAAACTAAGTAAAACAAAATAACCTAGTAGGTCCCCTAGAAAAGTTCTCTCTTTCATCATGTAACTTGTAGTAGGCCACACCGACAAAGGATAAAACTGATTGCCTCAAAAGCTTAGTTCTCCCTACGCCGGCATGACCCGGATCAGGTTCCAAGGGTTACTGGTCGCTTACACCAAATTCTCAGTCCCTCCCAAGGGACACCCCGTGAACGCTCGGAATTCTGAATCGATCTTAGTTGAAAAATCAAGCCTAACTGTAGGAAAATAAAGGGACCATTCTTTGTCAGCTTTTTTGCTTCTGCCTTGTACCACAAGGCCAGATGGATTATCTTCCATTATTTGTAGGATGCACAGCTAATCCCTACGTATTAGAATCCAACAAAATAAATCTCACCTAAAACCCCAGTTTCAGCTTCACCGATTAACTGAAAGACGGAACAAGCAAAAAGTTGTTAATGAGCATATCTTCCAACTTTGATCAGTCATCGAGGTCGAAAGTTGTTTTCTGGAAATCTATATCTGATTGATCCTCGATTGTCGGTGAAGTCTCGCTGTCAATTGGCTGCGACTATACTGAATGCGAAAGATAATTCGTCCGCCCCCCATCCACCACCAACACCTGCCCCGTGATAAAGGCCGATTCATCGGATGCGAGAAACAAAGCGGCATGAGCAATCTCATCCGGCTCGCCTATCCTCCCAAGCACTGAATTTTTCCCATAGCCCTGAATTTTCGCTTTAATTTCCGTCGGATCCTTTTCCGGCATCCCCATATCTGTCCGGATTAGACCGGGTGCAATAGCATTAACATTGATGTTGTAGCGGCCGAGTTCGAATGCAGTTCGCTTAGTAATCAAAATCACCGCCGCCTTAGTCGTGCCGTAACCGCTACTACCTTCAATTGAAGTTCCCAAGCCCGCGATCGAGGCCAGATTCAGGATTTTCCCGTAACGACGCTCAATCATTCCCGGAATAACCTCAGCCGAAAGGCGGACCAATCCATGGACATTCACTTGCATAAGTCGCTCCATGTCCCCCATCTTCGGATCGGCCAGTGAAGTCTCTAGGTAAATACCTGCATTGTTAACCAATATGTCAATAACCTCAAAATGCTCCCATACTCTTTTCACAAAATCTGGAATTGCGTCGAGGTCTCCTACATCGCCCTGGATGGCGACCGCCTCTCCACCCAATTCCTTGATAGCCTTGCAAACCTCCTCAGCCATCTCCCGATTCTTCCGGTAATTAACCGCCACTAAAGCACCTTCCTCAGCGAAACGGAATGCGATAGACCGTCCAATACCTCTTGACGCTCCCGTCACCAAAGCCACTCTACCTTTAAGTCGTTTAGCCATAGGGTCCTTATCTCCTTTTATTGATTTGGAAACAATTCTAGAGTCTAAATAAAAGGATGAATGATCCACTGTCCACTCTTCACTTCCCCCTATGATAGATATGTCTCACTTCCAAATCTGCCTTAACACAAGTACTATCCGAAGTGAGGGTTCCACTATCCTCGATGCAATCGACACAGCAGCCTCGGCGGGTTACGACGGAATAGAGCCCTGGGTAGATGAGATCGATAGATTCGTAGCTGACGGAGGGACACTTACGCAGATACGGGAGCACGCCATCAATCGCAATATCCAGATTGTAAACCTGATCGCTTTCCCAGAGTGGGCCGTGCCAGAAGACGATCGTCGCACCAAGGGATTCCAAGAAGCAGAACGTTGCCTCAGCATCGCCCAATCCCTTGAATGCCCATTTATTGCCGCTCCCCCTTCGGGCATACATGAGCGTAAGATCGATCTTAAACCAATCTCTGATCACTTCGCCAAGCTGTTTGATCTGGCATTGCAATACAATGTTGTTCCACTCCTCGAATTTTGGGGTATTGCTAAAACTCTAGGCACCGCCGGCGAGGCACTCTTCGTAGCTGCAGAATGTGGTCGGCCCGGAGTGCAGCTTCTGGCCGACATCTTTCACATGTACAAAGGCAGTGGTCACCACTTCGGTTTTGAACACTTCGGGCCCGATCGACTCGGGCTTATCCACGTCAACGACTATCCAGCGACTCCTAATCGCAATACTATAACTGACGCTGAACGGATATATCCCGGAGACGGCAGGGCTCCTTGGGTTCAGATTGTAGCAAATCTTAGGAGGCTTCGCTACCGCGGCATGCTCTCCCTCGAACTCTTCAATCAAGCCTACTGGAACCAAGGCCCCCAAAAAACTGCAAGGGAGGGAATCGAGAAACTCAAAAAATGCCTAAATTCATCGTAATCTTCATGGACCGCATTTCATTCTCATAATAATTGCAGTGGTTCTGTAATAGTGAGGGACTGGCGGGGGTATTCGAAAATGCCAGATTGCTCGATTCTTCGATCGCCAAATTTACGGCGACAGTCGGAGAATGCTCCCCCACTTTCATAATGGAATTTAAACAATTATTCCTTTCCGATGATAGATAAAAATGTGCCCTAAAAGAAGCAAAAGCATCGGTCCGATGTCTCCTCAGTGAAGAAACCCAGCAGCGTCTGCGTTTGTTTCTAGAGAACCGGATGCATTGCGCACAACAAAGGTCAAAGACCTGAGAGCCAAACTTCTATCCGTTACAATCTCTTAAAGTATTTCGAATCTATTAACTCCAAATCGATTAGAAAAGAAAACTAATCCAGATCCAATCGTTCAGGATTTTCCTTCTTGAAGTTTCGATACTTAGCCAACGCCCACAAAGGTGAGTATTTATCGTAGCCGTGATACTTGAGGTAAAAAACTCGCGGAAATCCGGGCGAGGTATATTCGGAGTCGTACCATAGATCATCAGGGCCTTGATGTTTGAGGAGAAAATCAACACCTCGCTTTACGGCGCCAGAACCACCTTCTCCAGACGCGATGAGACCGTGAACAGCCCAGGCTGTTTGAAAAGAGGTGCTTCGCAGAGCCTGGCCGCGACGGGCGGGATACATATAGGAATCGTTGCTCTCACCCCAACCCCCATCTTTTCTTTGTTTTTCCTTGAGCCATCCAACCGCCTTACGAACAGAAGGGTGATCCGGATTAACTCCCGCTGTCTCCAAAGCTATGAGAACAGACCATGTACCATAGATATAATTAGTACCCCATCGGCCAAACCATGCCCCATCTTCCTCCTGTTCCTTCATCAGATAATCTAGACACCGTTTTGTAACCCCTCGCATTTCCCCGTTCGGGTTTTGGCAACTCGACAGCATCATCAGACAACGGGCACTGACATCGCTAGATGGCGGATCCAACAAGGCTCCATGGTCGGCAAAGGGAATCTCATTAAGGTAGGCCTGATTATTATCGACATCAAAAGCCGCAAATCCCCCATTTCTTGATTGCATTCCAGTAATCCATTCCACAGCTCTCTGGACCTGGTTATGATACTCTTCAGGATCAATAAGTCCCATAGCAATCGCAACTACAGCAGTATCGTCTAAATCAGGATAGGGCGAGTTCTCAAATTGGAAAGCCCATCCTCCACCACGCAGAGTCGGTCGGCACTCTCGCCAATCGCCAAATTCTTCCAATAATTGTCTATTGGCCAACCAATCCATTGCCTTCCTTACTGCCAAAACATTGTCTTCTGATCCGCTTTCCAGCAAAGCAAGCGATGCCAGACCCGTGTCCCAGACAGGTGAAACACACGGTTGGCAGTAAGCTTTTTTTTCTTCAACTACAAGAAGTTGGAGTAAAGCCTTCCGAGCACTGGCACAATAAGGATGCTGACGCGAATAACCAAGATGATCGAGAGCCTCGTAAGCATTCACCATGGCAGGAAAGATCGCACCCAACCCTCCATCTCCATTAAGCCGCTTGATAATCCATTCCTCGGCCCTCTTCATTGCAATTCGCCGGACGGCACTAGGAATCATGGGTTCTAAAATGTGAGCAATCGTATCGAGTAAGATAAAGACCCGGTTAAGGAAGGACCGAACAGGGAAGTAGTTATCCTCATTTTCCGGCAACCTCACAAAAAGCTCGCGAATGTTGACCTGTCGCGGATTATTTGCACGTGCCTTGAGGGAACAAAGTACTGCTAACGGCACCATTACCGTTCGGGACCAGTAGGAAACCTTAGAAAGATGGAATGGAAACCAGCGCGGGAGAAGCATAATCTCCACCGGAACTAAAGGAACTCCACGCCATGGAAGCTGACCGTACAACGCCAGCGTGATCCGCGTGAAGACATTGCAACGCGCTGCACCTCCTCTGGAAAGAACCACCTTTTTTGCCCTTTTCATGTGGGGCGCATCAATCCCATCTCCAATAAGCTTCAATGCAAAATATGCCTTTACCGTGCAGCTAAGGTCAGCCTCACCCCCTCGATAAAGTGGCCAACCTCCATCCTCGAGCTGATTCTCACGCAGATAAACACCGATTTTCTTTTCCAATTCGACATCCACTTCGTCCATGAAATGCATCATGAGGATGTACTCCGATGGGATCGTACAGTCAGCTTCGAGCTCGAAACACCAATATCCATCGCGATGTTGCAATTTGAGTAGGGCTTTGTTGCCCTTCTCTATAGCTTGCACCAAGGCATTTCCCATGTTCATTCCTCCATTTGGGACACCAATGTTTTGGCTTCCTCAAGTGAACCGTCGGCTATGTTAGGCATCATACTCGTGATCGAACCGGATGTAATGACTTCGCTCGCGGTAGACGGAATCCCACGAACAAGAAGAGTAGTTTCAATAGGGTGTTGAATCGAGCGGAAATGTGGGTCGCTAGAATTGTCGCCCTTACAAGATTCCGCGAAATCTTAATCTCATCCCCACTCCTGAAACTTCGATTTCCATTAATATTTCTAAGGGTGAGAACCGCCATGCCAAGATTCCAAAGACAGAATTTCCGCACTCTCACTTCTTTTCTAGGTATTAGAAGAACGTAACTCAAAGCGTTCAGGATGTGGGAGTGGGTTATTCCAATCAACTGCCCCAAGATCTTGCCGAACTGGACCTCCTCACGGATAGCATCCAAATTATTCAGTTCAAGCCCTGCATTTTCAAAATAATCTCTGGGCAACCAACACTCCTCCCGACTGTTATCTTTCCACATGTCTTTCAAAATGTTGGTCATCTGAAGTCCCTGACCAAAAGAAATTGCCATTTGCATGAGGCCCGCTCGATTTTTCGCGATCGCCGGAGAGTAAATACAAAAAAGCTGAGTCAATAACTCACCCACCACCCCAGCAACCACATAACAATACCGGTCGAGTTCGTCCAGATCCCTCAAACCGAAAGGATCCTCCACATTTTGAAATTCCGCCATCCCTTCGGCCATCACTTCGACACATCGCTCGAGAACTCTTCTCTCTTCCTCTCTCAGATTGTTTGTAATATGAACAATTCGGGGCATCAAAGCAATCAGCTCATGCTCTGCAGGAATCGTATTTCGAGAAAGACGGGCGCCAAGCTTCCGTGCGAACGGTCCCGGTTTCTCTTCTCCTTTTACAACCGCTACGAACCAGAGGCAAAATTCTCGCTTTTCCTCCCCGTTCAAGGCCGGTTCATCTTCAATCGTGTCTACCATTCGACACAAAAGATACGCGTTCGAAACTACAAAACAGAGTTCATTCGGAAGCTGCGGGATCGTGAGAGCAAAAGTCCTGGAAACCCCCTGTAGGAGATAAGACTGCAACTCACTGTCTGACCAATCGGTGAACTTTAATAGCTTCAACTCCCCTGTATCCTGAAGATTGGCCGAACTAAATGCTGAGTTTGTCATTCTCGATCCTAAATAATTACAGTCTGGAGAAAGCAGATCGTTGAAACCTATCTAGTCCAATCCATTAAAGATCTCTCTAATCTGAAGTCTGCCAGAGGAAGCAGTTTAAACATAGGAAAAGCTGATTCTAAAATTGCGAATGGGATCTTCCGGGAGGAAAATAAAGACGGGTTCCAACTGTCAAGTCATATTAACCGTCAGGTCAGAACTACAATCCTTCTCTGTCCATCTCGCTCACAGTATGTCCTAACCCGAAGGCAACTAGATCGAGTCCTAGCAACGTTAATTTCAATACGCGATATCGGTTCGTCCCAGGAACACCACCTGAATTTAGTCGTTGACCCCTAGTAAGGGAAAAACAAGCTCTCATCTGGACAGATTCGAATCTAATCGGCTTTCGTATGGTACTCGAAAGAACCCATTCACATAAAAACCAGTACCGACTAGGGAATATAAGATCCAAAAATGGAAGTACTGTTAGCACAACCTAGAGGATTCTGCGCCGGCGTCGTTCGCGCAATTGAGATTGTTGAGACCGCTCTCGAAATTTACGGCCCCCCTGTCTATGTTCTCCATGAGATCGTTCATAACCAGCGGGTAGTCGAAGACCTCCGTTCACGCGGAGCGATATTCACTGATGATCTCGATGAAATTCCCAACGGAGCAAATTTAATCTTCAGCGCCCACGGGGTAGCCACTGCTAAGGTCAACGAAACGCGGGGTAGGAATCTCAACGTTATTGATGCCACTTGTCCCTTGGTGACTAAAGTTCACCTTCAAGTGGCCCGCCACGCGCGCGAACCACGTGAAGTCGTACTTATTGGACACCACCACCACGTAGAGGTGAACGGCACGCTCGGACACTACGATAAAAGTTTTGGAGGTGACATCTATCTCATTGAAACGGTAGATGATGTCGCTGCCCTTGAAGTGAAAAATCCAGACAAGGTGGCCTACGTTACTCAGACCACCCTATCTGTTGATGATACTAAAGAGATAATTAATGCCCTCCAGGAGCGATTCCCTAGTATAGTGGGCCCCCGAAAGGACGACATTTGTTACGCTACCCAAAACCGCCAACAATCAGTTAAACAACTCTCCGATTCGGTCGATATACTGATCGTCGTAGGAGCGCGAAACAGTTCGAACTCCAATCGATTACGGGAAGTCGGAGAAAATCGTGGTCTGAAGTCATACCTTGTCCAAGACGCGGAAGACCTCGAAGAATCCTGGTTCGTCAGTTCTCGCAGTGTCGGCGTAACCGCCGGAGCTTCAGCACCCGAAATTCTAGTCCATGAAGTGCTCGAGAAGCTTCGATCATTTGGGATTTCAAAAGTTAGGGAAATGGAGGCGGAGCCTGAAGGTGTAACTTTCCCTCTACCTTCTTCCTTGAAACATAAGGAGGTTCAACACAAGAAGGAGAGATTGGAAAGGGTCTAACGATGAGCGTTCCATTCAGGCAACAGATTGCAGTTGCTAAATACCTCCTCGGTAAGCGAATCAGAGGGGAGAAGAAATATCCCCTTGTCCTTATGCTTGAACCTCTCTTCCGGTGTAATCTTGCCTGTTCTGGCTGCGGTAAAATCGACTATCCCGATGAAATCCTGAATAAAAGGCTGGGAGTTGGTGAATGTGTCCACGCGGCTGAAGAGTGTGGGGCACCCATTGTTTCCATTGCAGGCGGAGAACCGCTTGTCCATAAGGAAATGCCACAAATTGTTTCAGAGATTATTGCACAGAAGCGGTTCGTCTATCTTTGCACGAATGCCATTCTTCTAAAAAAGCGTATCGAGGACTATACCCCTTCGCCTTACCTCACGTTTTCTATACATCTCGACGGAAATCGTGAAAGACACGATACTTCTGTGTGCCGAGAAGGTGTCTTTGAACAGGCTGTTGAAGCAATTGAAATCGCGGTGGAACGTGGATTTCGAGTCAATATCAATTGTACCCTCTTTCAGGGAGAAAGCGGCAAAGAAGTTGCTGAATTTTTGGATTTTGCCATGACGCTCGGCGTTGAGGGTGTTACTGTCTCGCCGGGGTTTAGTTACGAACATGCCCCTCGCCAAGATGTCTTTATTCAAAGAAACGCTGGGAAACAACTTTTCCGAGACATCTTCAAGAGCCGCAACCGCAGCAAATGGCGTCTCAGCCACTCCGCCCTTTTTCTCGACTTTCTCGCCGGCAATCAAACCTACCATTGCACTCCCTGGGGCAATCCAACTAGAAATGTTTTCGGTTGGCAGAGGCCTTGCTATCTCCTAGTCGACGAAGGATACGCTTCCAGTTTTCGGTCTCTCATGGAAGAAACCGATTGGGATCGTTACGGAACGGGAAACAATCCTAAGTGTGCCAATTGTATGGCTCATTGCGGATACGAAGCAACCGCTGTAGAAGACACCTTTAGCCATCCGTTAAAGGCACTAAAAACCTTTTTGAAAGGGCCCGCGACCACCGGTCCTTTCGCCCCCGAGGTCCCATTCCGTTACCAAGATGTTTCCACTCTAAATGGATCAGGCCATGGAGACGAAAATATCTCGTTTGACAAAAAGAAAGAGACCACCTCGGCGAACTAGGCCTACAATCCGGCCTGGACCCAATACTCGATAGCCTAATCGAGTCAGAACTTGTCCGCCCATTCCGACTAAAGATGGAGACAATCGTTTTTGCCCTCATTCTCATATCCACTCTGCTCTGGACCGTAATTTTCCTTCTTCCATGGCAGCCCTGGCGGAGTGTACCTTTTCTAGACGCTTCTCCGTGCAGCGAAAATATTGATTTGTCGAACATTACGGTCCTTATCCCTGCTCGTAACGAGGCAGAGCAACTCCGTCAAAACCTCTCCACCATTCGAACTCAAGGAGATGGTCTCCGATTTGTCATCGTTGATGACAGATCAGATGATGAAACTGCTAAGATCGCACAAGCCGAGGGAGGTTCTCACCCTGTAATCATAAGAGGGAAACCTCTGCCAGAAGGTTGGATCGGAAAACTGTGGGCACTTGAACAAGGCATTGATTTCATTTCCACAGAGTTAACACTCCTGCTCGACGCTGATATTCAGCTCGCCCCAAATTTGCTTAAATGCCTGAAAAAGAAGCTGAAGAATGAGAATCTCGATTTCGTCTCGATTATGGCCCAACCGTCAACTTCTAACTTTTGGGAAAACCTTCTAATGCCTCCCTTTGTCTATTTCTTTAAAATACTCTATCCGTTCCTGCTTTCAAATTCTAGAAGATCGAAGACAGCAGCTGCTGCCGGTGGATGCATCCTGGCAAAATCCGAAATTTTTGACTCGATTGGCGGAATCTCTCCCCTGCGATCCTCACTTATTGATGACTGCGCCCTAGCGCGACGCGTCAAGGAATTTGGATTTATCACCTGGATTGGACTCTCTCGCTCCGTTAAGAGCGTACGTCCTTACCCTTCTCTGGCATCAATTCGCGAAATGGTAGCCCGTACAGCCTTTACGCAGTTAAACTATTCAGTCCTGAATCTTGTACTCTCCTCGTTTACAATGACGGTGCTTTTCGTTTTGCCCCCGGTCTTTCTACTGTATCCGTCTCTAATAGTCCAATTACTTTCCCTTTCTGCTGTTTTTCTCCTCTCTTTAAATTTCCTTCCCACCTTGAGCTTCTATAAGCAGTCCCTATTTTGGTCCCTTACTATGCCTCTCGCAGCAATTCTCTTTATTGAAATGACTTGGACTTCCGCTTTTCGTTACTGGCTAGGGAAACGATCACAATGGAAAGGTCGTACTTACCACCGTTCGAGCTGACATTTTTAATCGAGCTCCCCAAAGCTATCAGGGATCTTTCTCATCGATCTACTGTCAGAAAAATTACTGCCTAGAAATCCTGTACAGTTTGCAGCCTAGTAATGAAGTGAATGTTGCTCACTGTGATGCCTAACAAGTATATGCCTTAAAACTTTCAACTATAAAATTGTCTCGGGAAATCCATGAATACGACAAACTCGAAGAAAAATGCCGAACTTGTCCTGGCCAGTTTCTTTCTGCTATCTTCAATAGTTGCCCTATCAGCGGAGGAGAAACCTCAGGGCGGACCCGAGACTGTCGTCCATACGCTCCAATCGAACCTAATCGATACAATGAACCAAGGGCCTGAAATTCTCTTTAAAGGACGCTACGAAAGACTGGGCCCAGTTATCCTGCAGACTCACCATATTCCCTATATTGCCCGCCTAACGATCGGTCGCTACTGGAGGGAAATTAACAATCAAGAACGCATGGAGTTTATTGAGCGATTCGGGATATACGTAGTCTCAGACTATGCATCAAAATTTAAGAAGTCTAACGGCGAATATTTTAAGAATGTTTCAGAAAAAGAACTCAAACGTGGCCGAAGACTAATCGTTACCGACCTCTGTCTTGATGGGGGTGATACAGTCAGATTTAACTATATTCTGAGTCAATTTGAGGGCAACTGGAAGATCATAAATGTAATTGTTAAGGGCATCAGCGATCTAGCAATGAAAAGAGCAGAATTCACTAGCATAATAGAAAAAAACGGCTTCTCAGCCCTATTGATCAAACTCCATGAGAATGTGGAAAAAATCAGGCAACGCGCCGAGGGAAAATGAATTTTACCTTAAATTTCGTACCTACTAACAGCTCAACTTCTTAGTGTGCTGTTCCCTGAATTCCACCAGTATTCGAGATTCACACACAGGAGTGGCTGCTCCTCTGGTCAGATCTATTGGCACCACAGCATCGAGAACGCAGAGAATTTCTTCATATAAAGTAGCATCACCGTTACATCTCACTGGTCCACGACGATATTTGCACTCCTTGGAATACAACGATTCTGTAGTCGAGAGAAAACTGAAGTGCCTTTTCGGCGTCACTTCTAGTTTACTAGTCCTCCTATCATTACTGCTCTCCGGTTGCACCACAACCGCGACCATGAATGGGAATCTGGATCCTTTTGAGAAGGTCAATCGGCCCATCCACAATTTAAATCACAAACTGGATACTGCTTTACTTAAACCAGTTGCCAAAGCCTATAAAAAAACCCTCCCTACCCCAATTCGGAACAGCATTCGGAACTTCTTCTATAATCTCGGCGAACCAAACACGATCGCCAACTGTATACTTCAGGGGAAAAGGAAACAGGCCCTCCACAGTTTTGTTCGATTTTTTCTCAATTCTACTGCTGGAGTTGGTGGCTTAATTGACGTCGCCTCTCATGGAGGATTGAAGAAACACAAAGAAGATTTGGGCCAAACCCTAGCAATATGGGGACTCGGAGAGGGTCCATATCTGGTCATACCTCTTGTAGGACCCTCTACTTTGAGAGATCTACCCAATCGCTTCATCGGGAAATACACCAACCCATTCAACTACTGGCAAAAAGGTTCTTCTCGCATTCCTCGAGGAATCGCAGGGACTTTAAACACCCGGGTTCAAGCAACAGGCTCGATTAAAAAAATCGATGATTCAGCCTTGGACCGATACATTTTCGTCCGTGAAGCCTATCTTGACTCCCGAAGATTCGACATATTCGATGGCTCCCCCCCCATCGAAGACCTTATTGATGATGAAATGTTTTTCCAGGACGATGATTTTTTCTTCGAAGAAAAGGATGTGCCAAAAAATCCAACAACCCGAACTACGAAAAGCTAGAAACCCGCTCTAGGTAGTTTTCAACCCAACTCTTGACTGTCGTTTCATCAACCACATGCACGGACTCGATTCCAATCTCTCTAGCCCCAATAACATTCCTCAGGTCATCATCGAAAAAGATGACCTCGTTCACCGCCATCCCAGATCTTTCTAAAACAAACCGATAAATTCGCTCTTCCGGTTTTCTCATCCCGATATTGCACGAGAAGTAGAGCTCATCAAAGAGCTGGAAATTCTCGCTATAGAGCGACACAGCCCTATCCACATGCGCGCTGTTAGTATTACTCAAAGCCACCACACTGCTGACTTTTTTGATCCGATTAATTGACTCCACCACACTCTCATGGATTCCGTCAAAAATCGCATTCCATCCTTCCATAATCTGGGCTTCATTAATATCAATCCTCATCAGATCTTTGAAATACCCAAAGTATTGAGAACTGCTAATTTCCCCCCGTTCATACTGTTGAAATGCCTCATTGAATTGAAATCTTTTCGATAGTTCAGCTGCTGTCGCTCCTGAGTAACATCCCCAAACCTCGAAAGGTTTATTATAGGTTGTCCTTATGAATACGTTACCTAGATCGAAAATAAAAAGTTTCTTACGTAAATACATTTTTAAGACCTCAGAGCACAGACGTACCAGTTTAACCTTTGTCGTCAGCTTTATAGAAGTCAATTTAGCTAACTTCACAACCATCTCTTCAAGCTCCTCATAAATATTGCCCACGTAACCGATAATTGAATTGAGGATGACGCGCTACACCTTCTTTGCCATACTCTGAGTTGGTTACAAATATTTATTCTTTTCACATTCTAATAACTCATGGAATTCTTCAATAAAGTCATAACTCCAGCCAATCTAGGTCGTAAAATATGAGAGCGAAAAACCTATATTCATCCTCTGATTCCTATGGAATTTTGGTCTGGGCGAAAGCGTATGGTTGAGACTTTTTTTAATTCCCCCCTATATTGTTCGATCATGAATTCCTCCGTATCAGAGAATCAACTCTCCAAACTTATCGAAGACGGTTTCTGCATTTTCAAAAACATCCTGGATGATAAAATGATCAGGCGTATTGATGAAGCGGCCAACCGGTTACTAGCACTCGAAGAAGATGAACATTTTAAAACCCAAAAATCTACAGGAAGTCTTATTCCTATCCATAGAGATTCACTCTTTGCGGAACTTGTAGTATGGCCCAAAGCAATTGAGGCTATCAGGTCTATGGGATTTAATAGGCCCGTTTTTTCCTCTGGCTACGTGATCAGCAAACCACCCTACAGCCCACCCCTTTTTTGGCATCAAGACTGGTGGGGATGGAACGAAGCTGTCAGTTACCAGAAGTTTCCTCAGCAGGTTTTCTTAATGTACTATCTAGTAAACACTAGGCCAGAAAATGGATGCTTACGCCTAATTCCCGGTAGCCACATTAAACATCACCCACTCCATGAAGCGACTCCTGCGGCACATACCAACGAACTCACAAAAGTCGCAAACCCGAATCATCCGGCTTTCCAATACGCTGAAGGTGAAGTCGATGTCTGCGTTCAGGCTGGAGACGTGGTTATCGGAGACTCAAGAATCCTTCACAGTGCCCACCCCAATAGGACAAACCAACGTCGGACCGTAATCACACTATGGTACCTCCCGCTTTTTTACGAACTACCGGATTCAATTCGGTCATTTCTCGCCCGTCAAAATTTAAGGGAAGGCTGGTCGATAGAAGCTCAAAGAATGCTTCAACCCTTTGACCCAATCTACACCGGACCTAGATTGGACTTAGAAACAGAATGGAACCGGATCCCGGGTTTGGCCTTGAAACGAAGATGAATAAGGCAACCAACAATTAGTATCCCCAAAAACGTCACCTCAATCGACCTTCGATAAACTCTTGAACTCCCTTTTTGTTCCAAATGATAAGTCTTCCACCCCTATAAAGCTGATTGTACAACACATTTGTTTGATCAAAATTCTTATCTCTTTCTTCATAACTGATTATGAGGACCTTTTTATTATTATTTATGTATTCACCGATACTTTCTATCTCCGTAATAACAACTAAAGGTCTCTCTAATCTTCCAACGAAGTGGTATTGTCCAAAATATTTAAGGGAATTAACTATCTCGTATCCAGCTTCTTGTTTCTCCTTCAATATTCGTGCGACATTTCGAACATCATACCGGCTTGCAAATAAAGGATGCACCGCGACCAAAAATACGATAAGTGCGATCACGGATAATATTGCGATACCTCTTATACTCCCATCTATCGTTCTGCTCCTGAAGATGAATAAAACGGCTCCCACAAAAATTAGTCCAATTCCCAAAGTTGCGACCAAACTGCTAGGAATCTCCTTCTCTTGGACCCAAACACTACCAGCCAGCACGGTCAGAGTACAACCCAAGCCAACGTAAGTTGCTCCAATCCGCCTGTGAAAGGTCCAAAAGCCGTATAACTCCCTAGGCAGTCGGGAGATTGCTCTTCCTATTAAGAGGCTGAAAGCTGGAAGTGTTGGAACCAAATAGTATAATTGCTTCCCGCTGATTAAAGAAAAGAGGCCAATTGAAGAGCCGATCCAAACGGCGATAAACCGATAATTCCACTTCAGCTTAAGATCGGATTTCCCCATCCAGGGATGTCCGATCAAAATCCACGGAAAAATCAATACCGGCAGGATGGGAATATACCACCAGATCGGCCTTTGGTGAGCCATAGAGGAAACCATTCGATCTGCTGTCTGGCTCCATAAGATTGCCTTTCCATATTCTTCACCACCAGTCATCGTTGCCGGAACTACCCAAATCATAGCCGTACCCACCCCCATTAACACGGCTAATCCAAGCCTTAAGTACCACCTCCCGCCAAACGCCTCTTCTTTGGAAACCCAAATGAAGTACATGACGCCCAGAGGAAGGACATGTACGAGTATTACAGGCCCTTTCGTCAACAATCCTCCCGCAATCGATAAACTGACCAGCAACCAAGATACTCTCCGTTTCTTATCTTCGGCTCCTACTAAAAACCCATAAACTCCCAAAAGAACCCAGAAGGTGAGAAGAATATCGAACATAATCAAGGGAGACCAAAGAAGGTAGACAAACATTGAAGACAGGATTAATGTTGCAAACGCAGCCGTCCTTACATCCCCCCATAGTTTCAACCCTATTCGGTAAGTCATCAGCAAATTCAGTAGACTGAAAAGCAAGGGGATGAAACGTAGTGTTATCTCGTTCACCCCAAGCATAAACCAATTCAGGTTTATCAACCAAAACAACAAAGGAGGCTTGTGAGAGTAGAATTCATTATTCAGCGTTGGCACGAAAAAAGAACGATTCAAATGCATCTCCCAGGCCACCGTGAGATAACGCGTCTCGTCGATCACCAGATAAGGCACCGTGAAAACGCACACCGCTCCCACCACTAATACGATAAGGTAGGAGAGCCCTATTTCCCTAATCCCTATCCTTCTAGAAATCGAAATCACTTTAACTATAGGTCCTACAGTTTCCCTTAGTCCTCATCCATTCGCATCTTTCCGATATATGAAATAGAGATTTCGAAGGTAGACTATCGATCCGAATGACTGTCCCAGAATAAAAACAGGATCCTGTCTCGAAATGGCATAAGATAGGAGAAAGACGGAGCCAAGGATACTGCAGTACCAAAAAAAAGTGGGAATGACACTCTCTCGTCTCTTCTCGGTGACGATCCACTGAATCAGAAAACGCATCGTAAAGAATCCCTGGCCCATCAGGCCGACACAAAGCCAAAAGATGTTGGTTTCATTCATCGAAGTCCTCCTCAATTAAAATTTTTCTGGATCGCAATCTCAGCCATCCAACACCAATTAGATCAACAATTCCTACCCAAATTCTGTCCCATGTTCCATAGTTCGATCGGCCGTGTGCTCTCGTTCGATGACTCACTTCCACGGAAGTAACCTTTCCCCCTTGCATCTGTACTAGGGCTGGCAAAAAACGGTGCATATGGTCGAAAAAAGGGAGCGCCAGAAACGTAGTCTTATAGAAAACTTTCAACCCGCAACCGGTATCCGGGGTATCGTCCCTCAAAAAAAACCCTCGAACCGAATTAGCTATTCTAGAAGTAGTGATTTTCCACCATGTATCATGGCGCTCTCTTCGATAACCTGCTACCATTGAAAATTCCTGGCTGTTTTCAAGAACTGAAATCAACTTAGGAATATCCGCTGGATCATTCTGACCGTCTCCATCCAGCGTTGCGATTAAATCGCCTTGGGAATACCTAACTCCGGTCGCAATTGCTGCGCTTTGACCATATTTCTCCCTGTGCGAAATAACCTTGAGATGGGGAATTTTCGACTTCATATCAGAAAGAACCAGAGCTGTCTCATCGAGACTTGCGTCGTTCACCAAGATAATCTCAAACCGGCCTTCCAGGGAAAGCGCCGCAATCTCGCTCACGAGTTGACCAACATTGTCAGCTTCATTGTGCAATGGTATGACGATCGAAACGCGCATGCACTATACTCTTAAAATCTCGCACTAAACCTCTAGCCAGAAATTCATAGGAACCGGGCATCGATCAGGAAATCGTGTCTTTATAAGATGGACGTGCCCGATTCTTGGTGCAAGCCCAGCTTTAATATTATCACTCCCCCATTCTTTGATAACTCAGGGGGAAACGAAACCAATCAAAGCTAAACGCAGCCCAGCTCAACCGGGTTGTCATGTTTCCAACATTAACTGTTGTGTGCCTGTAAGGAATCAACTGCCTCACGAAAAGCCCGGATATGCTCTGGACCAGTGCCACAGCATCCTCCAATAACAGAAGCACCTGCATTTATGAGTTCTCCGATGTTGCTAGCCATCTCCTCTGGTGTTTGCGAATAACAGGTGCGCCGTTCCTCATCAAGGTAGGGAAGTCCGGCATTCGGATATGCCATCAGCCGTTTCCCTTTTACCCCATGTCCTCCTATCGCCTCGTGTAATTGCCGTATGCCATTGACCGCATAAGGCATCCCCGTATGTTCTTTTCGTCTTGATTCAGCGCCGCAATTCAAGCCCAAAATTTGAATAAATTCAAGCAGGTTACCTGTATCCAGATCGTTTTTACCCGCTAGAATCTCTACCAGATCTTTCGCAGAATGGCCCCAATCTGTGCGATATATGAATCCATCTGTTGCACGATTTCCAGTGTACTTGTAGGTTAGATTCACCGCAATTGGAAGCCCCGTGTGGCGGGCGATATCGACAATCATGACTGCCTCTGTGGCTGAGAACATCGTTTCAATATTCAAAAAATCAACTCCCTCCTCCGCTAGAGCGTTTATGACCCGCTCATGAGCAGCCCTAACATCATTATCGGGTATTCCGAATTCTGTACAGCCTACATCAGCTTCGATCGCACCGGGTGAAGGACCTACCGAACCTGCGATGAATACTTCCCTACCGCTGTTCCCTACAGCCGTCTTAGCATGTGCTACTGCTTTTTTCACTAATTGGTTAACATCCTTCGCTTCCTTTCCCGCCATCTTAAGATGGAGTTCAGAAGCAACGAATGTGTTTGTTCCGATGGCATCCGCTCCTGCTCTGATGTAGTCGCCATGGATATCCGCAACTGTATTCGGGTGGAGCTCATTGGCTAATGTACTGTTAGTCAGCTCAATTCCCCTAGCGAACAATTGTGACCCAAACCCCCCATCGTAAACCAAAGGCTTTGCCTCTTTAAGTCTAGCACGTAGATCTTTATTCATATCCCCTTTTCTCCAACGGACAGTCCACCGCACTCGGAGCTCACTGGGATTTACAATACCAACCCCCAGCACCGGGACTGAGGGTATTGCCCAGTAGACAGTTTTTTGTCTCTTTCCAGAAACCGCATCACCCTTACGGGGGAAGCACCTTGGCCTGTCCTGCCAGGTTGCCAGGCCCCATTTCGTCAATAGGGACCACTCCGAATGCCGGCCCGTATCGTGTCTGTTAGCATCGATTTGTCAAGGGATATTCGTAATACAAAAAGGCCTTAACTATAAGTCATTTAAATAGCTTCAGTTACATCTATTTTGGATCAAAATCCAGCGGTTAGAATCCTTCCGATATCAGGAGATAAAAGCGCAGCACGGCACAATTTTTTGTCTATTTTATTGCATATTATATAGCTACATGACTTTGGGCCATTTGATCCCAAACTCATAGATGAACTTCTCACCAAATAGAGCTTACTTGCCGTTTTTCCTATACAATTCACTCTTTCTCTTGGAACTTGTTATTAATGGTCGGGGCGACTGGATTTGAACCAGCGACCTCTGCGTCCCGAACGCAGCGCTCTGCCAAGCTGAGCTACGCCCCGAAGATCCTAAAAGTCTTCAGGCTGGAAACCAAAATCGCGTTGAGCAATGTAATACAAAATCTGGATGTGAGATCGCAATAAGGTTCATCCGAACATCGCAGGCAAACAGAATATAGCTCCCTCGCATCTATCCTCCCTGATCAACGATCCTTTAATCATTTCACTCTCAAATCCATCTTCATTTGACCGGTAAATTAAGAAAAATTTCCCGATCAGGGAAGCATGAATAAATGAGTTAGTAAAGGGGATTGTTGAATTTTAGAGGTTCGTGGTTAAGCAAGGATGCTTTGTCAAAACAAAGATAAATAAACCAGAATAGATAAGGTTAAAGACGGAATAAACAGGGAATTTCAAATATTCAATTGGCAGCGGCAATAACCCAATAGTATTGACTCAAATCCTAGAATCGAAGTCACTCTGCCTGGCATCGTTGATTAAAGAGAGCCGTTCCATGATAGCCATAATCTAAGCCCCTAGCGCAAGTAGACATACCGGATTCCCAGAGATTTTGTTTAGCAGAGGACAGGATCATGCTGGAATTTGAAACTATAGAAACCACTCCCTAAACACCTAAGAATATCCCCGTCGGCAAGAGCGCCTCCGAGATTCGGTCACTTTTGTCAGCGCGGATTGAATCCGCGCTGACAAAAGTGACTGAAAAGAGACATTTTCCCATCTACCTAAACCTGGAAGGCAAGCAGTGTATCGTCATTGGTGGAGGAGACACAGCATTTAGCAAAATAGAATCGCTGCTAAACACCGGAGCTAAAATCATAGTCGTTGCTCCTGAAACTAACTCCCGCATTCAATCATTGGCTAGGGAATCGAAGATTCTTTGGATTCGAAGAGATTTTGAAGCTACAGATGCAAATGATGCCTTTCTGGTCGTTTCGACCCTCGAAGATCAGCGAGAGAATCAGGAAATCTTCGACCTCCTAAATTCTTGGAACAAACTCGTTAACGTCCACGATGACGCACCCCGCTGCAATTTCATTTACCCGGCCGTGGCAAAATCTGGACCAGTTCAAGTCGCAGTGTCAACGGAAGGGAAGAGCCCAGCTATGGCACAACGTATCCGGAATCGCATTAAAAAAGAAATTCTAACCGAAGGAATGGGGAACCTAGTAGATTTCATTGGTTCACGACGAAATCTAGTTCAGAACTCAATCACCTCCTTCCAAAAACGCGTCCGATTTTGGAGAGATCTCCTTGATTCTAATTTTCCCGAAGTCTTGACTACTGACAAAGAGCAAGCTAGCCAACAATTTGATTCTCATCTTAATAAATACCGTAATCAGAAATCAACTGATGAACCCAGTAAGACTGAATTTTAGGAGAATTTAATCTAGGTGAAAGGCAAGGTTTACATAGTAGGAGCCGGACCCGGAGATCCGGAATTGATTACCCTTAAGGGTGTCTGCGCCCTGGGAAAGGCCGATGTGGTGCTCTATGATCGGTTGATTGATCCCACACTCTTGCAGCATGCCCCAGATGCCGAACATATCTACGTGGGCAAGCGAAGTCGACAAACGCCATTTAACGAGCAGGAGCGTATCGAAAGTTTGATGGTCTCCTACGCTCGTATTGGCAAAACCGTAGTTCGCCTAAAAGGAGGCGACCCATTCGTCTTCGGACGGGGTGGTGAAGAGGCTCTCACCCTCCTTGCAGAGGATATTCCCTTCCAAGTCATACCGGGAATAAGCGCCTCCTACGCTGCGCCAGGAAATGCTGGAATTCCCCTCACCCATCGGGGAATTGCCTCCTCTTTCTCAGTCTTCTCTGGCCATCACGCACAAGATTCCACCGGTGACGTTGACTGGGATATAGCTGCAGGCGTCCAGACCGCTGTCTTCCTAATGGGAGCCCATCGGCTTAAAAAAATCGTCTTATCTCTAATTAACCACGGTCGATCTCCTTCAACTCCAGCTGCGGTTATTGGAAGTGCAACTACCGAAAATGAGAAAGTACGTACCGGAACTCTCGCCACCATAGTAGAACGTGCCAAAGAGATCCCTCCCCCCGCCACCCTGATCGTAGGTGACGTTGTCAGCATCGGGACGACCCTCGCCAGTAATAATGTTTCGCTGGCCCGTCTTATACGAAAACTCCGCAGCGAAACCGCTTAATCAACTCTTCGAAGCCAACACAGTGCGAATAACTTCATCAAGCGGCGGCAGTTGAGAGGCATCTTTAAAACAAGACTGTCTCCGATATATTTCGGCGGCAGCCCGATGAAATCCATCAGGAAGAGCGGAGCCTAAAAATGCGTTGGCGATCTCTTCCATTTCACCTGCAAATCGCCACGCCTTACCAGTACCCTCCAAAACCCTCTGTTCGGCCCCTGTATAGAGCCCTTTTTGCGACACTTTCCATTGTTCCCAAAGCTCATCGAGCACGCACTCATCTTTCGCCAATGAAAGGATACCACTGAGAAGAGCCGCACTACCCTTCGTCCATGCAGCATAGCACATCTTAAGAGCCGAAGCTGCGCCCACAGGCCCATCCAGCACCACGACGTGCAGATCACTCCCTTCAAAAACTTCAGAAACCAGAGGTGCTTCGGGTCCAGAGAGATAAAGATAGGAAGATCCCTTGCTGAAATCCGGTCCCCCTACGATACTTCCGTCAACATACCTCACCCCTTCCTTCTCCATTAAAGCACCCAATTCACGGCTGCGTGCTGGGCTTATTGCATTAGCATCAACATAGATGCCCTGAAATCTGGATTCAGACACATTCGCACCGGTTTCCGGTGAGAATTCGGGAGGACAGACGCTAAGAATCAAACACGATTCAATTACCAGTTTGTGGAGACTTCCAGCATCTTTAAGATTCGCCTCTTCGGCTCGCCTGTGGCTATCCTCACTCCTCCCCTCAGACGCCCAAAGAACCCTTTGGCCACTTTTCTGAACCGCCACTGCAATGGATGAACCCATCTCCCCAGGATGCAGTATTCCTATAGCATTTTTAGTCACCTTGTTGACTTTTTTTGTACCGAGAAATATATAATTTTCAATCCTGATTCGTACAGATAAATAGAGGGAAGTTTCGGTTTCCCAGCCACAACCGAGGAGGAATAATTGCAGTAAACCTTCCCATCCTGTCCAGTGGATACACAGAAACCGGGCAGTCTCTGCATTAGCGCAGCTTCATCCTACACCAAACCAAAAGGATCTCCGCAACCTTACTCTTTCATAACTCACAGAGATCGAAATACCACGGCCAATCATAAGCGACGGCCTTTCCGCAATGAAAGGCAGAAAATATTTACGCTGAGGAATTTAAAGAGGATAATTAAACCGATACTGCCAAGAAACTTTTCTTTGAGTCCACCCTAACCCGAAAGAGCCCACGCGGATCACCTTGCTGGTAAGAAACCGAAAATTGGCCGTCAACACAAAGCTTACCTAAAAATTCCTCAAGTTCAGGCTTAAAAATAGAAAATGTCTCCTCAGTGTTAGGCGCCAAGGCCCGATCGTTGACAGAAATTTCCAGCTCCTGGCGATTGAATTTTAGCTCACCAGCAAACGAGGATTCCTTCTCCAGCAGATCGCAGGCAGCCAGGGCTGACCCCGTCGCTTTCTCCAAACGATCCAGATTGCTTCCCTGCTGTCCGACCTTACACCGATAAAGTAAGCCTAATCGTCCACCGTTTCCATCCATGCTGTAGTCCGCTTCATGGGCCACCAAGACCACCCCAGGTCCTTCTGAAAGATGACGATAATCGGCAACATCGATTAGAAGTTCATCAAGGCGGGAATCTTGTATCCAACCATGAAAAATTTGGATAAAAGTCTCAAGATTGACCCCTCCGACTGGAGATTCCACAAAGACTTTGACAGTAAAATGTTGCAACTCCATCTGGATCCTCCAATTAGCCTTTCACCGACCCTGCTACTGACTCATCCGTCCGCATCCTATGGTAACAACTGTGCGCTGCCTCCACAAAAAGTTGGGCCTCCTCGATCATGTGGTGAGCGGCCTCAACATCATAGGTCCGGCCATTTCTACCGTGAGCATCGAATAAATACTGAGCAAATTTTCCTCCTGCATAGGGATCAAAGAACTTATGGGTATCGAAGAAACGGCGCCGAAATTCCGATACTACCTGTTCGTCATTGTCCGAGACATCAAGAAATTCAGTTTTAATCAGGGCCTTAGCAGCATCAAGCATAGCTCGATAGGCGTTCTTGGCAGCGCCCTGAGCATTGCCCTCCTCAAGTGCGATTTGTGCTTCGAATACGCCTCTCTCTGCAGCTGCCAGGCCAAACTCTACTAGCGGGACGACCTCACCAGCACACTCACCTTCGGAACGGTCCAGCAAACTGTACTCTCTCGGATCGCCCCAATCTGCGTACTTAGACGAGTCCACCTCGTGATCCGGTACATTTGCCAGATCTTGAAGCATTTTTTTCACCTCAACCTTACCAATACGATCAATAAAAGCTTTGAATTTTTCACCCTTCTCTCGCTCCTTTACGTAACGACTCGTAATACGATCTACCACCTCAGGCACGTTCTTTGAGGGAATAGCCATGATCGGAAGTCCGAAGGATCCAGCATTCTCTTCCCACTGCCCACCCAGAACAACTTGGAATCCTGGAACTTTGAAACCCTTGTTGCTTCGACTCACACCATAAAATCCGAGGTCCGCAACATGGTGTTGACCACAGCTGTTGAAACAACCGCTAATCTTGATATGAAGATTCTGAATAGCCTCATCCATATTGTAGTATTTATGCTCGAGCCGATTACGCAATTCAGCAGCCAACCCTCGCGATGAGGAAATACCCAACTTGCAAGTATCCGTCCCCGGGCAAGCAGTTACATCATAAAGGTTGCAAGCCCCAGACTCACCCAAATTAGCCTCTACAAGTGCGTTGTACAGTTCATTTAGATCTGCCTTGCTTATCCACCGCAGCACCGCGTTTTGCTCTACAGTTGTTCGGATTGTGCCGCGAGTAAAACGCCTCACAATATCAGCCAAATCACGAAGTTGGAGAGAGGTAATGTCTCCCAGTGGAAGGGCCACGGTTACAGTGACATACCCAGGCTGTCGTTGAGGCCGGACATTCGTCTTCAACCAACGTCGGAATTCATCACTACCGTTACTTTCAATTTCCTCGCCTCCAGACCGTTTCGGCTCTTCCTGATTCTTCATCTCCTCCTCGATATACGAGGTCCAACGTTCGTCATGAGGTAACTTTTTCCGTTCTTCCTGAACCAGTCGTTTGAACTCTTCAACCCCGAGATCTTTGATAAGGAACTTGATGCGGGCACGATTTCGATTCTTTTTTTCCCCCAGCCGGGCGTAGACCCTAGCGATAGCCTGTGCCATAGGCAGCAATTCTTCTGGAGGAAGGAAATCCTCTAGTAACTTAGCCTGGTGAGGAACAGCTCCCAATCCTCCCCCTACATAAAACTCAAAACCGCGCTTTGTTTTTCCGTCAACTTCCCGTGTCACTGCAATGCAGCCCAAATCATGCATCATAACCAAACCACATGCCTGTTGCTTACATCCGCTAAAAGCAGGCTTAAATTTGCGCCCGAAATCCTGGGCGTCAGGATGGCCCAACAGGAATCGGGAAAGAGCCTGGGCGTAAGGAGTCACATCAAAGGCTTCGTCGCAACAGACCCCAGTGTAGGGGCAAGCGGTGACATTACGCACCGAATTCCCGCAAGCCTCCCTTGTTGTTATTCCAACCGAAGCTAGCCGCCGCATCAATGAAGGCGTATCTTCGATCTGAATATAGTGAAGCTGAAAGTCCTGCCGAGTAGTGACATGGGCGAGGCCTAAGGAATACTCCTCCGCCACATCCGCCATCAACTCCAACTTTTCCGGTGACATACCCCCGTAGGGGATTTTGATCCGCAGCATCCCTGGAGCATCCCAAACCGTATTGGGACCCTTGGACTCCTTCTCTTGGTAGGCTAAAGCCTGAGTCTTCATTCCATCATGACGACGACCATTGTCGTAGCGCTGCCCGTAGGCACCACGACGCAACCGAGTTTCCGCAAAAAGCTTCTCTTCGATCTTCCCCTGCTTCCTTAGATCAATCTCTGTTTCAAAGATATTGATTTCGCGATCAAGTTGCTCAGGCAACTTGTCCTGAAGCTTATCCTTCCATTGTGAACTACTTGTTTTCATTAAGATTCAATTTCGGTCGCGTCTTCTAATCGCTCTCTCGTCAAACAATCCGCTTCCCTTGCTGCTTGGTTCAAAAGTGTCTCCAAAACAGTCTGAGAACCCGTACCTCACCAAAGTATCCTAAATTAATGCCGATAATAAAGAATAAAATTCACACTTCTGTGAAACAGTGAGTTCCTTGGCTTCATATGAAACTCATTTACGGTCATTTATTGACTGCTTTATAATCGCGACAGACTATCTCAGGATATAGTCGAATGGTTCCGTATCGTTTAACCTTTCCTAATGTCCTTCGTCGACCAATCGAAAGGCCGCGAAAACAGGCCAATAAGATCCGAATACAATCGAACTTAAAGCCTACGGAATATACTAATACTCTGGGGGTTTTAACCGAACCCATGTTACCTGGAATAAGCTGCCGGAATGATTGACTCAGCCCGGCATATCATTCTTATGGGGTATCTTGGCCTATAGCCTCATACGCTCACTACTATTTCATCGATCGGGCCTAAAATTTGTCAACCTGCCTCTCTAGCTCATTTGGTAGAGCAACGGACTCTTAATCCGTGGGTTCTGGGTTCGAGTCCCAGGGGGGGTAATTTAGCCAGCTTAGCTCAATTGGTAGAGCAACGCATTTGTAATGCGTAGGTTGTCGGTTCAAGTCCGACAGCTGGCTCCATTTTTAAATGTTTTATGAAATGGATTTCGCCTTAACAGACATACATTTAAAGACCTATTCTGCATTAAGCCGACTTATTAATAACCGACCTGATCCAAATACTTAGGACATGGGAAAGTCGAAGATTTTGCTTTTACCGTACCGACGAATGGCTCTGGGGATTTCCCAGTCTTATACGATGATCAAAGTCCATCCTCAGCAATTATAGCACAAACTGAATATTATTCAGGAGGGCCTTCGAGGATCCTGCTCTCCCTGGTATTCAACGACGAAAGTGCGGTCATCTCTCGAATCTTAGAAGTTCAATCAATATACGGTCCAATGCTAACTTACCATCGACAAAGTGGCATCAAGAAAAATCCATGATCTGACGTTGTTATTTCTTGCACCGGCTCATCCGGTTTGAAAGGACGAAACTTCTTTACGTGTACGTCGGGGGGACCCGATCAATCCCAGGGATCCAACAAGACCTTCCCACAATCCCCCGTGCTTTGTAATTCAAAAGCATCTCTCACTTCGCTCATAGGAAAATGGTGGGTAATGAGACGGTCCAACTTCCCTTTCGAAGTCTGAATAATACGGACGAGTTGCGGGAAGTCCGAAATATTGTAGTGCCAGTTCCCTCGCAACACCAAACCCTTTCGGATCATGTCTGAACTCACAACAAGAGGAAACTCACCTCCTTCCCCGACAAAAGCCACTTCTCCTCTTCTTTTTGTGGCATCAAGCATGAGCCGCTGTGCTTGAGCGGCACCTGAGAAATCTAGCGCCTTATCGACCCCTACTCCCCCAGTCAACTCCTTGATTTTCTCAAGTATGTCTAAGTCACCCGGATCGAAAACCTCTTCGGCACCGAGCTCTTTTCCAAGATTCGCTCGGTAGGGCACACTCTCGACCGCAATTACACGGGCTCCCCGATGGCTAGCGTTGATCACCCCTCCTAACCCAACCGGTCCTAATCCGGTAATAAGAACAGTGTCCGTTGCCTCTACACCTATCTGATTCATGGCTCCCAAGCTCGGACCCAATCCGCAGAGTGCCAACCCTGCGTGATCGTAGCTTATATCGTCAGGAATTTTTGAGCAGAGCCAGTCCTTCTGCAGGGCATATTGAGCAAACCTAGGATTTTGGGTTCCCGGCCAACTCCAATTCAGGCAATGGATGTGTTCACCGGAATAACACAGGGCACATTGGCCACATCCACTACCGCACTGCAACACCACGCGATCGCCGATCGCGACCTTTCCTGGCTGAGCCATCTCAACAACCTCACCTACAGCTTCATGGCCCAAGTTATCATTTTTCTGCCCTTTCAGGTAGCCCTTGTACTCTGTACACATCGGAACTCTGTGTATCTTTATAAGCACGAATTCACCGGCCGGAACAGGGTCTGGAATCTCCACAAGCTCAGCTTCCCTTTCACCGATAATAGCTGCTATTTTCATAATGCAAAGTCAGAAGGCATCAAGCCCTTCCTGTACTTTCCAAATCCGAAGTAGGTTGGGTTGTAGTCACCCACAATCTCAACCACGTTTTTTTCTGGGATTAGATCTTCTAATTTCCCACACCAATAACAAGCGTTGACTAACAAACGACGGATGCCCTCGTTCTTAAGATCCACCGCAGCACCCATCGTTGTACAAAAAACACGAGCCGGAATCCCGCGCTCTCCCGTGTAAGTTTTTGTCCAGGCAATCGGCATGGTCGACGTTTCCGGTTTCGGCTCATCTTCCGGGTTCATACCAACTAGAACCTGGCCACGGACCAGGACCTTTGGTTCGTCGGTGAGGGTTGTGATACCATATACATCCGTCGGACACCAAATATCAGAAACACCCTTAAGTATGGGGTCGAATCCGTTTTCGTCATCGATGATTCCACGGCAGCTCTCAAAACCATGATGCCCGTGGTGGTTAACCCAAGTCTCGCCCAATATTTGTCTCCCGTAACCTCCTTCAAATTCCTTATTATTGTAGCTGTACTTAGCATACAGACTCTTAGGATTTAGCTCATAACTGAAACCGTGAGTCGAAGTCCTTATTCCAACTACCGGTTTCCCCGCCTCAGCGTGGTCGATAATTCGCTTCATGTCCGCATCAGGGAGTTCTCTAAAACGGATAAAAAGGACCATTAGATCCGCTCTCTCAAGAGAATGCAGTCCCGGAATATTCGATAAGAACCCTGGATCAATTCGACCAGAATCAGGATCAATTGCGAAAAGAACCGTGCATTTGAAACCATGGTGCACAGCCAGAATTTTCGCAAGCATGGGCAAAGCTTCCTCGGACCGATATTCTTCATCGCCACTGACAAAGACAATATGTCGTCCATTCCC
Organism: uncultured Opitutales bacterium; assembly: GCA_964542645.1. GTDB lineage: Bacteria > Verrucomicrobiota > Verrucomicrobiia > Opitutales > UBA2987 > Moanibacter. The sequence continues at coordinate 256,790 of CAZIUG010000008.1, forward strand.
CGGCCCTTTATGACCCTCATAGACAACCCAGGGGACGCTGTCTCCATCTTCCTTGCAAATATGACCCATCTTACTGCGCCTTATAACTAGGAAGTCCTATTATACGGCAAGAAATTCAGCGTCAATGCCATTTAACCTCCAAACATTCAAGAGCTACGCTTAACCCTTCCAAAGGTGCTTTTAAGCCCTCAAATCCAAAGAAGCTGCAAATTAGAGGCTCTTTTTTGAAGCTAGAATCCACACTTGAAAAGTCGACAATACATAATTCCCTCTGCTCGCCCATTAAACAATAACAACGAAAAATTCACATCCCACCCACCAAATACAAGACACCCGCAACAAATATATTGAACATCAGGAACTTTCTACCCAACTCTATATTCTAAATTCCAAGTCTTGTACACAATCAACTCAAGATTTTGATCCCTAAGAGAAAAATCTGCAGTCATTAGTTAAATATCCAACTGGAAAACAAGCACCCCAAAGATGTAATTCTCACGACCATCCGAGGATCTTAATCGAGGAATCAAAATGACATACAAATCGAAAGTACCATTCTACACGTTCCCTACAACACTTGAAGAGCAGGAAGCGGCACTAACAACCAACCCGCTGATGAAACGCCTTATCGAATCACGAAAATCTTACGCCGATGACGTCCTCCGTCCCATCTATCACTACGTCAATCCAGAGGCCATGCTTAATGACCCTAACGGGCTTTGCTACTGGCAAAACCGTTGGCATCTTTTCTACCAAGCCTATCCTCCAGAAGATACCCGCCAACATTGGGGTCACGCCGTCAGCAACGACTTAATTCACTGGAGAGACTTACCGTATTGTATTTATCCTGATCCTGAAGACAAATGTTTTTCCGGTGCCACCCTCGTTGAAGACCAACGCGTCATCGCCCATTATCACGGAGTTGCTGCCGGGAACATGGTAGCAGTTTCAAGCGATCCACTCCTCCTTAATTGGGAGAAGATCGGAAACAAAGCTGTCATCCCTCTTGAAATGCCTGAAGGGGTTAATTGGCCTCCCCGTATCTTCGACCCATGTATCTGGAAAAAGGACGAGTCCTATTTTTCCCTATCAGCTGGAACTAAACCAGAAGGCCCAGCCGGCAAACCGATTAGGGCAAATTTTCTTCTAAAGTCCAATGATCTAGAACATTGGGAATACCTTCACCCTTTCGTTGAAAATGATCAATATTCTCTCATCGGTGATGATGGCGCCTGTCCCTATTTCTGGCCTATTGGAAACAAACATATGCTCTTGTTTTTCAGTCATATGAGCGGAGGGCAATATCTTCTCGGTGACTATGACAAGAAAAGAGATAAATTTGTGGTTACCCACGGTGCAAAATTCAACTTTGGCCCTTATGGACCAAGTGGCGTACACGCCCCTTCTGCAACTCCAGACGGAGAGGATATAATCGTCATCTTCAACATGAATCCAGGAAAGCCTACCTTGGGTTGGAACCAAATCATGACTCTACCCCGTCGGCTAAGGCTTACAGGTAAAGACCAAATCTCGATTGAACCGGCTGGCGACATAGAGTCACTCCGCAAAGACCATTTCCATATCGATTCGATGATAATTCCTGCTAATCAAGAAACACTTCTTGAAGGCGTCAGCGGAAACACCCTCGAACTAATTGCCGAGATCGACCCAATGCAGGCACCCATGGTCGAACTTAACGTCCTACGCTCCCCAGATCGTGAAGAGTATACACGAATTTCTTTCTTTAAAAATCGAGGGTACCGCGATCAGGTTCAGAAAACTGGCACAGTTGCTAGCGTCGTTTCTCTCGATACATCCTATTCTTCGACTGCCCCCGACGTAAACTCCCGGACCCCCGAAACAGCACAACTACGATTTGGGGATGACGAGATTCTGCAGCTTCGCGTCTTCGTCGATCGAAGCGTCGTCGAAGTATTCATCAACAACAAACAGTGCATTTCAGCCCGCGTCTACCCGGAACGAGAGGACAGTCTGGGCGTATCCATACATTCTCGAGGCCAGGACTGCAAACTGAGGTCTCTAGACGTCTGGCAGATGGAGAATATCTACGAATAGAATTTCCGCATGCGCCGGGAGTTTATGTTGATGCTCTCAAAAATCAGAGAACGTTCCGTCCTCAGGATGCCGACGCATTACTCGCTGGCTCCAATCACCTAGGAATGTGTTCTCTTTTAGTCCCTCTTCATCGATCTCGATTCCCAACCCAGGCCCATCCGGTAGATCCACAAACCCATCTTCAAAGCCAAGAGGTTCCTTGAGAAATCCTTCGCCCGTCCCACCTCCAAATTCATGAATAAGGAAATTAGGCGTCCCCGCCATGGCGTGAATAGACGCAATAATCCCAACTGGATCTGCCGCTGAATGAGGAGCTATCAGTATCTCATGGATCTCCGCTAAGTTAGCAATTTTCTTCATTTCAAGGATACCTCCACAAGCACGTATATCGGGTTGCAAGATAGCTGCCGCTCGCTTATGACAAATCTCGTAGAAACCCCATCTGGATGTGCTACGTTCGCCAGTCGCAATTGGAATATGAGTAGAGAGTGCCACCTCCTTGAGCGCATCGACACAGCCAGGTATCATCTTGGTGGGCTCCTCGATAAATAAAGGCCTTAAGGGCTCTAATTCCTTGATCAAGATTTTCGCCATTGCCGGAGTCGCACCTCGGTGAAAGTCGAGACCAATATCCACTTCGGGTCCAACCGCCTCTCTGAGGGCGGAGACAAATGCCACAATAATGTCAATTCCAGCTGGGTTTTCAATCAGGCGGACTGCCTTCCGAAAAGGGGTCGCTTTGATCGCCGTAAACCCCTTCTCTACAGCCTTACGCGCGCTTGCAGCCGCACTCTCAGGAGTCCTACTATCTCCTAATCCACTATACACTCGTATTCTGTCTCGACAAGATCCCCCCAACAGCCTCCAAATCGGCGTATCTAGAGATTTTCCGAGGATATCCAAACAAGCCATTTCGATGCCGCTCAGGGCCCCGAGCAGAATCGGCATCTGTCGACTATAGCTCGAGCGAAACAGAGTTTGCCAATGGTCCTCAATCTGCCGAGGGTCCCGGCCAATCAGATATTCTGACATATCAAGTATTGCCCGTTCTACGGTCCGTCCATGTTCATAGTTCATAGGGGATCCATAACCAATAAACCCTTTGTCCGTATGAACAGCCAGAAGAAGGCCGCGTTGGATAAGCGGTGTGACCTCGAATTTAGTGATTTTCATCTTCTTTTATCCTTTTCACCATTACCTTCGAATCAATCAGGTTAAACCAAAAACTTCTAGGATTTCAACTAACCTAAACCCGATCATAATTAAGCATCATCACGCAAAAACCCTACTTAAGACCAAAGATGCTAAATCCATCTCCCCAATAGACACAAATAATCCAGTCCGTGATTAAAAGGTATACAGCCGCTGGAAGAGTCCCTTAGGGTCCGGAAGCGAAGAAAAACTCAGAATAGCCGGAACACAAACCCAATCTCTAATCCAAGCGAACTTTCATTTCCTCTTAAGTCTGCCAAAACAAACGCCGGTTGACTTCTGCCAATAGAAAGCTCCACCCCAAAGCTCTTTCATACCTCAAATCAATTTTGATCATGACAATTGGGAAGTACAAAATAAGCATTTGAATGACTCAAGCTCTTCACTAGCTTGCTCCCTTTCACCATTCAATTGATACCTTTTAAAACAGCCATTATGACCTTAGTTACTAACCTAGCCACAATCGCCCTTGGAGCTTCGATTGGGGCAACCCTCCGATGGTCTCTAGCGGTATCCCTTAATCACGTTTGGGCAAGAATTCCAGTTGGAACTCTGTTGGCAAACCTCGTTGGTGGCCTTCTAATTGGGATGGCCTACTCCTACTTGGACCAGTACCCGAACGTCCCGCAAGAGTACAAGATCTTTTTTCTTACGGGGTTCCTCGGTTCCCTCACAACGTTTTCTGCCTTTTCCGTTGAAATGCATCAAATATTCTCATCTGGCAGATACCTATGGATGGGGGTGGGTATATTTATTCACGTTGTGGGCTCGATTACCCTCACCGGAATTGGGTATCTGATTATTCGCTTGGCAATTGTAAGATAAGCCGCTCCAGACTGATCCGCCCCTGGGAAAGCACACCAAGAACAGTTCCATTGGCTTGGAGCCCCTTTGATATTGTACTGAATAATGGAAACTGACATCGCTCCTGACCTGAATAACACTCGGAGCTTATTTTACAGATTGGAAAACCTCCACTAGCATTTCTATAAATTGGGGATCAGTAACAGCCCCCATTATTCCATTCACGATAAATTGGATACCAACACACAAAAGCAAAAACCCCATGATCCGACAGAGCGCATTCATCCCAGTGACACCGAGAAAACCAACCACTCTAGTCGAAGCACGAAGCACAAGCCAACAAACAACGGTCACGATAAATATGCCCATGACGATAGCAACGAAGTCCAAAAGATATTTTGTTTGAGTGGTCAGCCCGATCGTCACAGCAATGGCACCCGGCCCACTCATACTCGGCATTGCAAGTGGCGTAAATGATATGTCATCCTTTTCAAGCGCCTCAGATTCGACTTCTTCGGTCTTAAATTCGTCCTCCTTAGGTTTTAGCATAACGAGACCTATACGAGCCACCATCAGCCCACCTGCTATGCGTAACCCGGAAATCGAGATGCCAAAAAACTCCATGATTAGTCGACCGGCCAATAGAAACGACACCAAAATGAAAAACATGTATACACATCCCTTAAATGCTTGGCGTCTCCTCTTTTCTCTAGAATCGCCCTCAGTAATACTGAGGAATAAAGCCGCTGTACTAAAGGGATTTGCTATTGGGAGAAGGGCGACAATTGTTCCCAAAGTTAGATTTATCAAGTGTACAACCATGATTTCAAAGGAAGACTAGAGCCAGCAGGCCGCTGTTAGTACCTGGAAACCTTCGATACCCAAATTACGCTCTCGAAACAGCAATTCTAGAAAGACAACTTTCATAACACAATTAGTCCAACGAATTCATCTTGACTGCAAGGAAGTCATCTTCACTTTGGGCGGAAAGCTACGGTAAGAAAGATAGAGGAAATGGAACTAGGACATCAATGAAAAACCTTCGTGCTGCTGTGATAGGATGCGGGGCTCGTGGCCAGGGGCATATAAGAGCTTTGAAATCTTTCGAAGATGTCGACATTGTGGCAATATGTGATCCGGTTGACCAGGCCCGGGAAGTGACGTGTCGAAACCACAAGATTGAAAAAGGATACGCCGCCGTCGAAGATTTACTTTCCAAGGAAGAACTCGATGCGATCGTAGTTGCTACCCCTCCCCACCTAAATGCTTCAGTTGCAAAGCTCTGCCTCGAGGAGGGCATCGATACCCTCCTCGAAAAACCACCTGGACTGAGTGTTCCTGAATGTGTTGAACTCAGAGATATCAGCGTCCGCACAGGAGCTAAAGGAATGGTAGGGTGGAATCGTAGATTTAACCCACTCATTGTGGAGGCAAAGGCGCTGATAGCCGAAAGAGGTCCAGTTACGCAATTAGTAGGAGAGTTTCACAAAAGCATTCATCGAATCTTGGATTCTGAGGTCTTCGGCGAAGAGTTGATGGATAACCTTCTATTGGAAACTCCCATCCATTCCATCGACACGATGACCTTCCTGGCGCAATCAAAAGTAGCGGAAGTGCACAGTTTTGTTCGAAGGGCTAATTCAATCTACAAAGACGTACATGCGGCACTTGTGGTCTTCGAAAATGACTGCGTAGCATCTATCATTGCCAACTATACCACCGATGCACGGCTCGAACGTTATGAATTACACGGATGTGGAATATCCGCCTATCTCGAGGGCGTTAGACAAGGCGTTGTTTATTGCGACGGAACCCAAAAAGAGCTCGATGGATCGAACCATCATAAAAGCACCGATGATCAAGATAGATTCTTTCTTGACTGCGTCAAATCTGGCCGACCAATTGGATATCCGGCTGCAAACCTCGATGCGGCAGTAGAGAGTATGGGTCTATGTGCAAAAATTCTTGATGGTCTGCGTGAGTGATAAAATGATACGTATTGCTCAGATTGGAACAAAGCACGCCCATGCCAGGGGAAAGTACCATACATTGTTGAAATTCCCCGATCTTTTTGAAGTTGTAGGTGTTGTTGAGTCGGATGAAAAACAGCGAACCGAAATGGAATCAAATGGTTACGAAGGGGCAACCTGGCTGACCGAAACCCAGCTCTTCAGTACCGAAGGACTTAAAGCCGTTGTCGTGGAGACTGAAGTGTCTGAACTCGTCCCAACCGCTCAACGATGTATCGAGTCCGGATTCCATGTCCATCTCGACAAACCAGCCGGCGCATCCATGAGCGCTTTTCAGCAATTACACGAAACCGCTGACCAGGCTGGCCTAACCATCCAAATGGGTTATATGTTTCGTTACAATCCGGGCTTTGAATTTTTATTTGATACAATTACAAATGGATGGCTGGGAGCCATCACAGAGGTAAATGGCATGATTGGGAAATCTGCCGAAGATTTGCTGCGCCTCACAATCGCACGCTTCTCTGGAGGTGGCATGTTTGAACTCGGTTGCCACATAATTGATCCATTGGTCACAATTCTTGGTCCACCAGAGGGCGTGGAAACTTTTACCTTTCGCTCTCATCCTGAGAAAGACAACCTAGCGGACAATCAACTTGCTGTGTTCCGTTATCCAACAGCTGTAGCGACGATTCGAAGTAACCATATTGATCCGCAGAAACGGAGGAAATTTGAGGTTATCGGTGAGAAAGGAGCAGTGATTATAGATCCCCTGGAACCGCCGATTATGAAGTTATCTCTCAATGAGAAGATCGGCAGATTCAGCGAAGGATACCAAAGCGTTGATCTCACTTTTCAGGACGGCCGCTTTGATGGAGAATTTATCGATTTTGCAAAAGTCATCCGAAACGAAAAAAAGCTCCGTTGGGATTCCAGCCATGATCTCGCTGTTCATAAAGCGATCCTTCAAGCAAGCGAGATGGAAGTTGATTGAAGTTATTGTTTTCAATTGTCAGGTGATTACATAGCGAAAAAACGCGAATGGCTCAGCTATGGATCCATTAACATCAACTTAGTCTGGGAAGTAACCCTCTGGAATAGGAGTATCAGGAGTCAACCTTAGGAGCATATCCGGCCCATTAAGCACTACATAGATTGCTCCATCAGGGCCCATTGCCACATCGCGTACGCGCCCTAGGTTTTTAACTATAACTTCCCGGTGCATCACACGATCATTTTCTATAGTAAGCAACTGGATCTCCTCATACTTCAAGGCCCCCGCAAGTAACTTCCCATTCCACTTTGGGAAAAGATCACCACGATAAAAATTGAGGCCGCAGACTGCAATTGATGGACTCCAATAAATAACCGGCTGTTCCATTTCAGGTCTGGAGGTATTTTCCGTTATTATTGTACCGTCATAATTTCTCCCATAAGTGATCTCCGGCCATCCGTAATTACTGCCCGGGAAAATGACATTCAATTCATCCCCACCTAAGGGGCCGTGTTCAGTATTCCAAACCCTACCTGTTTCCGGATGAACCGCCAGTCCCTGAGGATTACGATGTCCGTAAGAGTAGATCGAGGGCAGTGCTCCTTTAAGATGAATGAAAGGGTTGTCTAAAGGAATTCCGCCATCTCTTTGAACCCTGTGAACCTTGCCGTTCGGCCGGTCAAGCTCCTGCGCGTGTTCGGGTTCGCCGCGGTCACCGATAGAAAAATACAGGTGACCTTCTGGACCAAACACAATCCGACTTCCATAATGAACCCTTCCAGTAGTGTAACTCTCATGCGGAGCCTCATAGAGAACCTCTTCATCTTTCCAAGCGTTCTGATGTAGTCTACCACGAACAATTCTTGTCATAGAAAGCGGACTTGTCTGCTCTATTTGTATATCACGCAACTGGTGAGTGTAGGATAAATAAATCCACCCATTTTCAATGTACTCAGGATCAACCGCAACGTCCATTAAGCCACCCTGACCCCAGTGGAGAACGGAAGGAGTCCCAGTGACAGCATCAGGCAGCAATTTGGCTCCGTGAAAAATCCTAAGTGTGCCCGGCTTTTCTGTTACGAGAAGTCTTTCAGAATCAATAAAATCCACGCTCCAAGGAATCTCGAGTTCTTCCGTTAGGATTTCGACTTTTAGTTGGTAATTTTGTGTGTAAAGAACGGGAGGTGGTTGAGGTCTTTCTACCCTAGCCGCTTCCTCTTTTGCTCTTAGAAAATTTACGACTGCTCCGATCTCTTCTCTCGAGAGGATATTCTCGAAAGGCGGCATTCCTAGATCAGTAATGCCGAATCGGATATTTTGTCGGATGTTCCATGAATTTTTTCCGAACTGCCAAATTCCGTCGACGAGACTCTTAGTATATCCTCCTCCTAAATTCACTCCATGGCAGCGCATGCAGTGGGTCTCATAGATCTCTCCTCCGTCATAAAAATTTCCATCTGCTGCTATCGAAAGTGGAGGAAGGATTGACGAGGTGCTGAGAAAGCAAATCGCAGCCAGGCTACGGGCAGTAAATCGCAGTTGAAAATGGGGAACCCACCCGAACTCCGAAACGGAGAATGATGCCGACTCATTTTGAGGCATATTTTTCTCAATTAGAATATTTTGACTGTCATACACATTCTCGGGCATCTATTGGGCATTGTTTTTCAGCTTCACAAAAGCTCTTCAAGGAATGAGGAAAGGACACTTAGTGAGTTCTATTCTAGAAAAATAAGTTAGTTTAAACCATTTAATACTGCAGATCTTGACTATTTACTGCCTCCCGACAAGCAATTCAAGTAGCGGGAACTGAAGAACCAATATTTGTGGCTGTAGAAAACCTAATTTCGAATTATATTATTAGGTTTAAGGAACCATAAATCGGCGACTCTTCCGGGAAGTGATGGAAAATTGAAATTTACAATGTAAATTCAGGAAATGGATACGATACGCTGGGGAATCATAGGTTGCGGTGATGTAACCGAAAAGAAGAGCGGTCCCGGTCTTTATAAAGCCAATCGATCGCGACTAGTAGCAGTGATGCGCCGGAATGTAGCAGCAGCCAGAGATTACGCTGAACGGCACGGCGTTCCTAGGTGGTACGATGATGCCCAGGCTCTAATTGAAGATAAAGAAGTCGACGTTGTCTATGTAGCTACACCGCCTTCAACCCATCTCGAATACGCCCTTGCAACCGCCACAGCAGGTAAACCCTGCCTGGTTGAAAAACCTATGGCAATGAACGCAGAGGAAGGAGAGCAAATGGTTAACGCATTCAAGGAAAAGGATTTGCCTCTATGGGTCGCTTTTTACCGGAGGGCACTGCCTCGCTATCATAAGCTTCGCTATCTCCTGAACAATGGGACTATCGGAAAACTGACGTCTATTGAATTCGTAAACTATTCCACTTTAGCAAAGGACGAAGAATCGCGCGAATGGCGTTACAACCCTATCATTGCTGGAGCCGGAAAGTCTTTTGATCTCGGTTCTCACGGATTCGATATCCTAGACTACCTCGTTGGGCCAATATGCGAAATTGCAGGCTACTCGATAAACTCCGGGAACACCTATGATGCTGAAGACGTGACGGTTACTTGCTTCCGCTTTGAAAACAACGTTCTGGGAACCGCTACTTTCAATTTTAACTCTTGCCGAAATGATGACTACCTCACCTTCACCGGAACCCTAGGAAAGATCGACATTCAAGTTTATGGAGACAATGACATTAAGATAGTCTTGGGAAACGGCGAGCAGAAGTTTATCCCTGCCCCATTTCCTAAACACGTCTGCCAACCACTTCAAGAAACGATTATAGGTGAACTCCACGGCAAAGGGAAGTGTGAGTCAACCGGCGAAAGTGCCTTACGCACCCAACGAGTATTGGATGCATGTGTGAGCAACTTCTATTAATGAAGATCAATTTTGTATTGGGGTTTGCTTCCTACACTATAAACAGTGAACACTGATGATTGGACATGTCAGATAGATTCGGCTTCGACGCTCCCAAGGATATCCCCATTGAACAATCGATTATGTGGGGAGCATCCAACGGATTTAGTTATGTCGATTTTAACGCCGATAATCCGCCTAATAACCTAGTCTCGTTCGATAAAGCTCGGACTACGAAGATCCGAGATCTGCTGGAAAAAACAAAGATGAAGATGGGTATCCATCCAGTATCCGCTATCAATAATGCGGAATACGTCCCGATAATGTCAGAGGCGGTTGATGAATATCTTTGGGCAAATATCCGGCTGGCTAGGAAAGTCGGTTGCGGTTGGATTGTCGGCCACGGTGGCTATCATTTCGGAGATACTAATCTGCGAAAGCAAGCTGCCGTGGATCGCATAAAACGCTTGGTCGAAATAGCCGCTCAGACCGAAATTATGGTTTACTTTGAAAACCATAACAAGGAGCCCGATCTAGCCGAGATTCACTACATTCCCCATAACGTTGAAGAGACCCGATGGTTCCTCGACGAGATCGATTCACCTTACTTTAAATGGGCCTTTAACGTAGCCCATGGACATCTAGTCCCGGAAGGCTGGATAGGCTTTCTTAATGCCTTTGGTACCAATAACATAGGCCAAGTCAGGGTCAACGACAACACTGGTGACTACGAAGTCCATCTAGTCCCTGGAGAAGGCACCATCGATTTCAAATCGCTGTTTCTTGAATTAAACAAACGTGACTACAAGGGATGGTACAATCTCGGGTTTGGCGACGAGGACGACAAAATCAGGATCCGAGATCAATTTGATAAACTGATCTGAAGTCCCTTAGCGTACATTTATTTCGTGATCGTCTTAAACTTCTATCTTTCGACTTCTCACTTGATCCATTTAAACCTTATCAAAGAATAGTTATTCAAGACTCTTAAGGGAGTTACCGAAGCATCAGAAGTCTGACTCTCCAAGACAGCGAACCAAAACTACAACTGTCTTTAGAATCCCCTTAAACTGGAAATCTTTTAGAGGTTATGGGATGACGAAGTTCCAGAGCCGAAAGACAGACTCCTCGGCATGAAAAATTCGCGTTCCTTTCGATCTGGATAGCCTTCCATCTCTACTGGGACAAGTCCTGGACTCTCCAAAGCCGCCCTTACAATGCTTTTATTGAAGGCGTGAACGTACTCTGACTCAAGATACTCTAAAATCGGCATCCAAAGGCACTCTTCGATCTCTTCTTGTTGGATAGTTATGTCCTGACTCTTCGGCCTCAAGCGACAAACAAAATAGATGTCGGATTTCGAAAATCTGTATCCGTGCCAATGCCTGAAACAAACAAGTGCATCAAAGATAGTCTCTATCCCTGTCTCCTCCTTAACTTCGCGAATCACACAGTCTTGCAAATGCTCTCCGGACTGGAGAGAACCCCCAGGAAGTTTGTATGAGGGTTTGTTGTCACGGCGATAGCGCTCGCAAACTACAAGCAATTCATCTTTTTGATTAATGACTACGCCGCCTGCACCAATGTAGTGGGTAGCGTAGACCGGGATGAAGGTGTCTTTCACCAACCGGAACGTCATCATTACATAATCGTTGCCCGCGTGATGGAACTCAAATCCAGCTTTTACCCCGATAGGGATCAGATCAGAAAAACCAATCGGCACCTCCAACCAAACGGTCAAAAGCCCACCGGCTTTCCAAACCTCGATAGAATGTGACAGTTGTCTTTCAAAGGTAGCTGGATCGGGAGGTAATCTATCCCTCTCGACAATAACACCCTTAAAAGGGTTAGTTGTGTGGAAGAGAACGTCCATTTTGAGATTCTGAAAGAAGAATTCTAGGCATCAATGAAAAAGTAACCGAAGAGAAAATCGCGATCCTCCGAACTCAATCCTACGCTAGGAAAGAACAAAGATTACCGCTCTGGCGGGACCAATCTAGGAAAGAACGATTGCTTCCAATGCCGAAGTCGGAATACCTATACAGACCTGTGTCGAACTCGATCATACGATAGGATACATTTAGAAAGAAGCAAGAATACAACTAGAACTCGACAATATCGTCCCAGGTCGCGATAAGTAAGGTATTGCTATTCGAGTACAAAACCCGTTGTGGTTTTTAGATTATAATGAATGCCTGCTGGCAGGAACCCAACGGGATGAAGCTGAATTAACCGCATGGAAGAATTTATGGATCACCAGCCAATGACTTAGCTTGTTAGCCGAAAGTCACAACGGGGTTAAAAAACAGAATCTCTCTGGAGGCCTCTTCTTCACCGCAGAATACTCGGATCAAGAATCCATCGAGCAAACTAGCGCTTAAGGAATAGAATTCTCAAAATCCCTTTCCCATTAAAAATGAAATTATCCCTATCTGTCCGCGTAGCCGAACACTTCAATGAAAAGCGCAGAGTCACGATCCCGATAAAAGAATTGGCAGCCATAGCTAAGCTATCTGGATATAACGCCCTATGCATGAGGGCCTCTGTTGTCGGGGTGGATGATCCACCTAAACATATTCGTGAAGTCCGTGAAATTATCGATCAGAATGGACTTGAAATTTCAATGGCAACCGGGGATTTCCCAGTCCCTGAAAATAACCACGAAGGCCCCGATTGCCTCCGGAATATCACTCCCTATCTAGACCTTGCCGATGCGCTAGAAACAGACTTGATTCGGGTATGCATGAAATCCAACGACGATATCCCTTTTGCCGCTTCCGCCGCCGACGAGGCATCAGAACGGAACATCCGGCTCGCTCACCAATCCCACACCCGGAGCATATTTGAAACTGTAGAGGGATCACTCGAAGTCTTGCGTAAGATAGGTCGGCCAAATTTTGGAATTATCTACGAACCCGCTAATCTCGCCCTCTGTGGTGAAGACTACGGGCCCAAGACTCTTGAAGCTTTTTCCCCTTACCTTTTTAATATCTACCTTCAAAATCATATACCCGAAGAAAATGGGCCTATGCCCATGCATACTTGGACGAGGGGAATCGTAGATTCCCGACTCTACCCCCTTGATTCTGGAGATGGAATCCAATTTGAGCAGGTGTTTAATGGTCTCAAAGCGGTGAACTACGAAGGCTGGATCACTCTCCATCACTCCTTTGACGGCACCATACCTCCTTCAGAAGCCGCCAAACGTTCGGCTGATTTTCTACACAGTTTTGAGTAGAATCGCATTTCTAAACTTTCCGCATTTCTCAATAACACAAATCGTAAGCCTTGCGTACCTCGATCTACCGAAACCCATCTTTTCAAACGAGAGAGAAGTGCATCAATCTCACGCAACTGGTTCATCATAACCAATTGAAATGGGGCATATCTAATTGGTACTAATGGCCCTTATTGGATATTCATCCCGGAAATCATGGCATCACTGAAGGGTTCAGTGACGGTTCTTGAAGACTCAATGAATAACGAAATCGCTACTAAACGGATCGAGAATTTATAATGACTAAAATACTTTTAACTTTTATCCCCAAAAATGGCGTTATAGGCCCTCGGGACTTGTTATCTTGTATCTCCTCGTAGATTAATTTTCCAGAAGGTAGATTAGCTTCCTAGACTCGCTGCATCCGGAACTGGGACAGATCCTCCTCTCCCTAATCGATTATTCTTCCCAACCGATTCCTAGGACAGAAGGACAACCCCTTTGACATAGCTCTTATCTCCACTAACAACTTTTTCCATAAGGTCGGGGTAATCGTCCAGAGTGGATGTGTGAGTGACGAGAGGCTTCAACCTAATAATCCCCTTTTGAATTAAGCGGATAGCAGGTCCGAAAGTCTCCCTCGTTTTGGCCATCGGAGATGAATTAACTACTGTGAATCCGCCCAGATGCCATTTAGTTGGATCAAAGCTTGCCTTCTTTCCTTTGATCCAACCAAACAGGTTTATCAGGCCACCTGGTCTCACAATATCAGTGGCAAGACTAAGGCCATCCTGACTCCCGGATGTATCAATCACGACATCGAATCCTCTGGCATGTAATTCTACAGGATCAACTTGATCTGCCTCGTAAACCTCAGCCACACCAATATCCTCTGCCAAGTCCAAACGACTTCTGATAACGTCAATTGCAACAAGAGAGTCAAGTGGACTACGAATCAACACCTGGAGCATTAGTTGCCCCATAAATCCACACCCAATTAAAGCAATCCGATCGCCCGGCTTGATGCTGCAATGATCGATACCTGTTACGATGCATGAAACAGGTTCCACGATCCAATACTCATCAGGTAAGTCTGACTGGGGAATCTTACGAGCTCGACTTTCCAAGAGATTGCGTTTCGTCGCAAAGCCACCACCAGCAACCCGGTCTCCTTCCCTGAGATTCCTGACTTCAGCCCCTACTTTTACAACATACCCGACACCTTCGTGCCCGGGTGGAGCCATGGGTTTGAACTCCCTACCATATTTCGCAGTTGCAATATCCCATGAACAGATTCCACAAGCACCTCCCTGGACCTGAACTTCCCCTGGTCCAGGATCGGGTACCTCCTTTTCAAGCAGCTCAATTTTCCCATCGTCCTTATAACGTATTGTTTTAGCCATCTTTAGTAATTTCCTTCTTAAACTTTCCCTATAGCATTTAAAGACGACCCTTCGTCCTTCATCTTACCTTTCTCATCTTATTGTTCACAATTCACCTCTCGATATCTCCCTTTTTGATTGATGCGGGCATAGACATCACTCAGCACCCAATGGAAAAGGCACAAATGAACACTTTCAACCATTCCCATGTCATCTAGTTCAACATGTAACCCGTGTCGTTGCGCAGCCTTCAGTTTCCCGCCGGAGTAACCGGTCAAACCAAAAGTGATCAGATCATGTTGATTCGCCCAGTTGACTGCATTGAGGATATTTGGGCTATTACCAGACCCACTAATGGCAACAACTAAATCTCCTTCTGACCCATAATTCATCAACTGCTGAACAAATATTTGATCGTAGGAAAGATCGTTACCAACAGCCGTGATCCAGCCAACATTGTCGGTCAGACTAATGACTCTCAATCGACACTTAGACTCATCGCCCAAGTCATCGTTGCGCAGGATACTCTTTCCTAAGTCTTCGCTCATGTGGCTAGCAGTAGTTGCAGATCCTCCATTGCCCATGATGAAAACAAAGCGCCCCTGCTCCCAAGCTTGATAAACCAAATCTGCCCATTTTTCTAATGCCGCTTGATCTACCCTTCCCAGTTCCCTTTCCAAACGCTTCAAATACTGATCTGTATTAAGTGTGGCTCCAAGCATCGCTTTCTTCTCCTATTCCTACAAACCTCTATTAAGTTCCCCTTACTTAAGAGGCAATACAAGACAGCCTAATCGATGACCATCTTAATACATCGAAACTTTACCCATTGTTTTCCCTCCTAGAAGTTCTCGAAAAAAAGGGAAACCTTTTTCTCGCAATTTAAAGAAAGGTTTTCCTAAGCAACTGCTTCTACCTATAAAGTAGGTATACCTTATTCTCCAAAAGGATGAAGTGATTCAATATACCTCTTTAGATCGCCTTAACATAAAACCCCTTATCCATTAATCCTCCTTTCGCTCAGTCTGGTTCAGACAAACTCTCAAACGGCCCTGAGTAATTGCCAATCACTATCCCTGATAATGATTGGCGCGGCTCTTTAAGTTTTCAGCGAATTGATAGTATAAAAAGGTAGCCCATAAAATCACCCGGGATTCAAATCCTGCTGGTAGGAATTTCTAATAACGGGCTGAAATTCACTGGACGTACAGCATCTTTACAGTCGAATATCTTAAGGCCACAATTCAAATAAATCATCAGCCATCGGGAATTAACCATAAACAAACAGAGGGTAAGAATGGCAAAAATCTTCGTTAGCTCCGTAATCAATGTTCCCATCAAGAAAATCTGGGAAAAAACCCGCGATTTTAACGCTCTACCATCCTGGCATCCCGAGGTCGAAGAGAGCCACATTGAAAATAACGAGCCCAGTGATAAAATAGGCTGCATTCGGAATTTCACCCTTAAGGATGGAAGCAGAATTCGAGAGAAGCTTTTAGCCCTAAACGATATTGAAAACCTCTGCACCTATTCTATTCTAGAGTCCCAAATGAAAGTCGAAAACTACGCTGCCACCATGCGGTTTCTTCCGATTACCGACGGTAATCAAACTTACGCTGAGTGGATAGCTGAATTCAACTGCCCACCCAGTGAGGAGGCGGGTTTGGTTAAGCTAATCAGTGGTGCTGTCTTTCAAGGTGGATTTGACGCTTTGAAGGAATTTTTTGGAGTCTGACTACCTGCAGAACGGATCAGGTCACTTCCCTAGAATAGTGTAAGGCTAGAAGAAATCTAATAATCCACAGATAAAGGTCCGTCTGATTATCTTAGACGAGGACCTTTGATACCGCCGGAGGAAACCTATTGGACCAAGTCCACATTTGTCAGTAAACCAGAATTCGCGGAATTTACATTTTGTTTATTTCTATGACCGATTCTCAGTCTTCTATTTGGCCTCGATGGACAAAGTGGAAAAGACTTCATCCATCAGTCCAATTCACGCATGTCTCATTGGCCGAGACCCTCGATGGCGGCCAGGCCTTTCGCTGGCATGAAGAGAAGGCCGGACAATGGATCGGGCTATGGGCTCAGAATGTGGCGAGAATTCGCCTGGATTACTCAAATCGTCTCGAGTGGTCCTGTCCCGAATCACTTTCGGAGAAAGTGTCGCTAGCTATTCCCAGTTACTTCGCTGCTCAAATCGACTTTAACGGCCTTATCAGTAATCTACCACATAAAAGGGATCCCGCACTCGCCAAAGCGTTGAAGGATTGGAAGGGCCTGAGAGTTGTCCGCCAACCATTTAGTGAAACTCTCCTCACCTTTCTCTGCTCCTCGAACAAAAGAATTATTCAGATCAAGCAAATATGTGAACTTCTAGCCCGTCGTTTAGGAACTCATATTATCGGAAATTTCTACGCCTTGCCGACCTGGGAAGCACTCGGACAAGTTCCCGAAAGAGAACTCCGATACTGTAAAGCAGGTTACAGAGCACGGTTTATTCATGAGACCGCGTGCTTTCTTAGACAAAATCCAAAATACCTAAAGAGGATCGAGATCCTTCCCTACGAAGAGGGCCGGAAACTTCTTCGTCAACTTCCAGGTGTTGGTGAGAAAATTGCAGACTGTGTTCTTCTCTTTGGAGCTGGAAAACTGGAGTCCTTCCCTGTCGATACCTGGATCCTTAAAGCTATCGCTAATCTCTATAAATCCAATCTTCGCTCACCCCAAGAGGCTGCGCTTTTTGGACGACAATACTTTGGGAAATATGCTGGCGTCGCCCAACAATACCTTTTCGCTAGTAACCGCCAATAAGTTGGTCACTAGCGAAAAGGTATTGCCCGGGGCGGGACTTGAACGAACTGGAAAACAATTCCTTATTAGAGTCCGCTACGAAATCTTCTCGAGGGTTTTTTCAATGTCTCGATGGGCCAGCTTTCTCGGGTTATTAGACAAGCGTTCCACGTTCGCCTGTTCGGCAATCCAGGTGATTTCATCTTCGGCCAGGATACCTGCATCGCGCAGCTGAAGAGGAGCGCCAACTGATTCCATCAGCGATTGGATTCTCTCTGCGCCACGCTCCGCGGTCGGCTGATCCAGAAGTTCAAGCAGAAGAGCGATGCGGAATTGTACCTGGCCAGCGCCTCTCGGGTCAGTGCAATCCGTCGAATTAACTGATGCATTGAACTTGAGAATCTCTCCGAGAGTCAGGGCCACGGCAAAGCCGTGAGGCAGCCCAAAGCGAGTCGTGATCGCATAGGAAATGGCATGCGGTGCCGTCGTTTTGCTGATATTGATGGCCTTCCCCGACAAAAAAGCCGCCCGGCACATTGCCATACGAGCTTCAGGCGTGGGATGCTGCACGCAGTGCAAGAGGTTCCCCAGCACCAGGTGGACCGATTCCGATGCATAACGAATGGATTCGTCGGTAGCTCCAACTGCCCAGATCGACTCGACAGATTGAGAAAAGGCATCCAAACCGGAGGCTGCGGTGATGCCCGCCGGCAGGCTGTGAGTGAGCCGAGGATCAATTACCACATGACTCGGAAGCAGACGCGAATCAGCGACCGAATACTTCTGTCCATCTACGTAAGCCACCGCGAAATGTGTAGCCTCGCTGCCAGTTCCGGCAGTGGTAGGAATGGCGATGAGAGGTGGTCCATTCTTTTCAATGTCGCAAAGGCCAGTGATCATCTTTCTGGGATCAGCCTGATGATCGGCCAGAGTACCAATCAGCTTAGCCAGATCGATTGCTGTACCACCACCGACCGCGATCACAACATCGGGACTCGACCCACAAAACTGCTGAATACCGCGCTGAATGTCCTCAAGTTTAGGATTTGGTTTGAAACCCGAAAACCGTTCTATGCCGCAATCAGCAAACAGAGTTTCAAGTTCATCTGCCGCTCCCGACACTTCGTAAGCAGGCTCGTCCGCCACGAGGAAGACCTTCCGTCCTCCTAACTGGTCGAGAATAGCCGCGACTTCTGCAATCGCACCTTCTCCATAATGAACATCCTGATTCTGTGATTCTATCTGCATTGCCGATGTTCACCAAGGAAGTGAAAAGGTCTTCACCGTCGTCATGAACTTCATTGCTTCAATGACCCCTTCCTTGATCCCCAGCCCCGAATCTTTAATGCCGCCGAATGGCGACAACTCGATCCGGTATCCCGGTACTTGATTGATATTTACCGTTCCCGTTTCCAGAGATTGGATCGCCTTGGTCGCCGCCGCCAAATCGTTGGTCACCACGCCTGAGGAAAGCCCGAAATTTGAGCTATTGGCCAACTCGATGGCATCATCCAGGTCTCGCACGGTGAGGATCGGAGCCAGTGGCCCGAAGGACTCTTCGCACACCATTTCAGTCGTCCGTGGCACATCAGCAATGACTGTCGGCTCCAGCAGTGCTCCGGTCCGTTTGCCTCCGATCAGCAGCTTGGCGCCTTCATCAATCGCTTGCTGAACGCGGCGTTCCAGGAGTTGCGCGGCTTCTTCGTCAATCACCGTGCCGATACAGGTGGCTTCGTCGGCCGGATCGCCACATGGGTATTCGCCTGTTTTATCTATCAACCGTCGGGTGAATTCCTTGACAATGGGCTCATGAATCAACAAGCGTTTCACGGCCGTGCAGCGCTGCCCACTATTGCGGTAACAGCCTTCGGCAGCCAGTGTGACCGCTAAATCCAGATCGGCATCTTCGAGAACGATCAGGGGGGAATTGCCACCCAGCTCCAGACAGAGCTTCTTGTAACCGGCGATGGAAGCAATCCGCTTCCCGACGGGCGTTCCGCCGGTGAAGGTTACAAGTTGCACACGCTCGTCGCGGATCATTGGCTCCACCACCTCATCGATCTCACCGGCAAAGACACTCAGCATCCAGCCCGGTAATCCTGCTTCGTAAAACAATTCGGCGAACCGGATCGCGGTAAGCGGTGTCTTGATGGACGGCTTCACCATGATCGGGGTTCCCGCTGCAATCGCCGGAGCGACCTTGTGCGCCACTTGGTTTAAGGGATGATTAAACGGGGTGATCGCCGCTGCGAGGTTCAGCGGATCGCGTTGCGTGAAAATCTTGCGGGATTTGCCCTGCGGCGAGATATCACAAGAGAAAATCTGACCGTCATCCTGCAGCGCTTCGATGGCAGCGAACTGAAGGACGTCTTGAGCCCGGCCAACTTCGTAACGTGTCTCACGCATACAGAGTCCCGATTCGAGCCGGATCAAATGAGCGAACTGCTCAGCTTGATCGGTTAACAGGTCCCTAACCTTATTTAGAATCTCAGATCGCTCGTAGCGCGATAGCGGTTCGGACCCACCCAGCGCCCCGGTGATCGCATCTTCGAGATGATATCGGTCCATTACCGATACCGTACCGCTCAGTGAGCCATCGTATGGATAGTAGACATCGAATTTCCGATCGGTGGTGATCGCTTCGCCACAAATATAGGATGGCAGATCAAGAGGCATCTTGCGAGGTTAGTTATTGGATCGAGTGCCGTTGCAAACAAATTCGAAGATCTCGAAATTGCGGGGGTCCCCGGCGGCTTTGGCCTGATATCGGTCGTTCAACGATTCGGACAGGAGCATCGGAACCATTTCTTCGTAGCGTCCCCCATGAGAACGGAGAGAACCATCTAGCTTGGACAAGTCGTGGTGTTCCGGCGTCCGGCCGATGACCGCATCCCGGGTGGACATCACGAATAGGTCACCGATTCGATCGGCGGGAAGTTCGAGCTTGGAGGCAGCTGCCTCCCGGTCGTGAACCTCGGCGACACCTGGCAGATCGAAGATCCAACGGCGGATCGCTGAACCTTCCGCTCCTTTGGGAAGGTACACATTCACGGCTCCACCCAATGCCCCATGATGCACAACGTAGGGATCGGTGATCGGACAGATGACGCGATAACCCGGACCGAATTGTTTCTCCAGTTCGGTTTCCAGATATATCACGTTGATCGATCCATCCGCCCGGCACTTGGCGTTCATCCCGTGATCCGCAGTTGCGCCGACGATCGCGCCCTGTTCGATAAGCCGTCCAATTTCTTCATCGATAGCAGCATAAAAGTCCAGTGACTCAGGCGCCTCGGGCGGAAACTTGTGCTGCATATAATCGGTCAGTGACAGGTAAAGAAAATCCGCCCGGCC
Source organism: uncultured Opitutales bacterium (assembly GCA_964542645.1). GTDB lineage: Bacteria > Verrucomicrobiota > Verrucomicrobiia > Opitutales > UBA2987 > Moanibacter. The sequence goes on from CAZIUG010000008.1 coordinate 277,481, forward strand.
CTGTTCGAGCAATTTGACTCCAGCTCGAAGTACATAAAGACTTGCTTCGGCGGAATAAATCAGTGGCGTCGGGCCGACCCGGCCGACCACATCCAAGATTCCGTTCACTTTTTCCGTAACCTCGTCAGCTTTTTCGGCGCTGAAGACGATCCCGTCCATGTTCTTGGAGAGCAACTCGCGAAGCTTATCTTTGGCAGTCACCATTGCCACCTTGCGCCCCGCTTGCGATGCCGCGGCCAGAATCGATTCGTTTCGGAGAAACTTGCTCGAGTTGGTCATGACCTCTTCCCCAGTTTCCGGGTCGAGAATATAGTTTCCCGCGATTCCCGTCTGATTAGGGGGTGTGCCAGTCACGATCGCGCAGTTGTTCACGTTGGTGAATGAAGGTAAAGCCGCTCGCACCATGCCACGATAGCCTTTCGCGGCCATCCTCTGCACATGAGGCATGCGATCCTGAGCCATTGACACGCTGAGATATTCATCTGCGCAACCATCAATGCAAATCACGGCGATCGGCCGGTCAGGAACGTCCAAGACAATGCCATTCACGGAAATTTTGGCCGGTTTAGGGTTCATCTACTAATGGGAAGGAGCTTATTAATAATTTCATGGTACATAAGACAAGAGATTAGCCGGTAATAGAACAGTAATAAAAAGTGTAATTTATGTAAAACATTGAAATACAATAATTTAAAATGGTGCCCGGGGCGGGACTCGAACCCGCACGCCTTTCGGCACTAGATCCTAAATCTAGCGTGTCTGCCAATTCCACCACCCAGGCGAAAGTTACGGCACAACCTAAACCACAATTGTGAGTGGTCCGCAAGTTCTGCCCACTAATTATTTCGGATCAATTGAACGGCCAAGTCTAACTCTTAGAAAAATATTTCTCCATCTAAAGATCGATTACAAAGATATATAGTTCCGGGAATGAATAAACTTATAGATAAAAATTAACCCACTTCTCAATGAAGGAAACCCTGTTAAATAATTCCCAAAAGAGAAAAAGGACCAGACCTAGAAACCATAAAATATACGATTCGCTAGCTATTGCCTGAACTCCGATTTTAAAAGAGGGTATAAGGCGCGGTATCGAGGATAAACTTCAAGGTATTTCACTAAATCAGGACTTGGTACCGTTTCCTCTCTTTCTCTAATAACTTCATCACACGCTTGCTCTACCGATGAAAAGAGTCCGCAACCAACACCGGCAAGGAGAGCAGCGCCGTAGGCTGCACCCTCAGTAGTATTCACGATCACGATCCGACTCTCGAATACATCAGCAAGTATCTGCTTCCAGAGGGTACTTTTAGCTCCACCCCCGGAAGCCACTACTTCGTTGATCTCAATCCCTAATCCTCTCATAAGCTCGACCGAGTCTTTTAGACCAAAAGTAACCCCTTCCAGAACTGACCTAGTAAAATGTGCTTTAGTATGCCTCAAGGTCAGTCCAAAGAAGACACCCTTTGCATTTGGATCGGGATAGGGGGTCCTCTCGCCAGTCAAGTAGGGTAGGAAAATCAGCCCTTCAGATCCTGCTTTAATTTTAGCCGCTTCTAGCGTTAATAAACTATAGGCATCTTGCCCAGTCTCCTTTTCCTTTTTCATTTCCTCCTCTCCAAGGGTATTACGATACCACTGAAAACTTCCCGCAGCTGACAACATAACCCCCATCAGATGCCACTTCCCTGGAACTGCATGACAGAAAGCATGGAGTCGGCCATCAGGCTCAACTCGATACTCGTCTGAATGTGCGAAAACGACTCCCGAAGTACCCAGAGTCGCCGAAACTCCCCCCTCCCTAACAATCCCACAACCAACCGCCTGCGCTGCCTGATCTCCGGCACCCGCAACGATCGGCAGCCCTTCTGGTAAGCCGGTGATTCCTGCCGCGGCACCGCTAACCTTAGTCGATGCAACGGAAGATTCCGTAACTTCCGGCAACCATTTTCTAGGAATCTTTGCCGCCGATAACATATCTTCGGACCAACACCGTCTTGCGACGTCGAGGAAAGACGTCCCAGATGCGTCTGAAACATCACTATAGAATTCTCCGGAGAGTCTATACCGGATGTAGTCTTTAGGTAAAACTACCTTTGCCGTCTTGGCGAACACCTCAGGTTCGTTCTCTTCAACCCACATAATCTTAGGAGCCGTGAAACCCGGTAAAATCGGGTTTCCTGTTAGTTTAATAACCTTAGACTCACCTATCCTCTTTGTCAGAGCGACACACTGATCACCTGTCCTTTGATCATTCCACATGATGCAAGGCCTCAGTACATCTCCCATTTGACCCAGCAAAACCAATCCATGCATTTGGCCAGTCAGCCCGAGACCAGAAATGTTTGCTGGCCCTATCTCGGATTCCTCCAGAATCCTTCGAATTACGGTCACCGTTGCGACCCACCAATCTTCCGGATCACTCTCTGCCCAAAGCGGCTTAGGGGTCACAAAGCCATACTCAGCCATAGCTACAGCCAGGACATCGCCCAATTCGTCAATCAGAACCGCCTTGGCCGACGAAGTTCCCACATCAATGCCAATCATGTATGCCATCAAACCTATTCTGAGAGAAATCTAGAGAATTAAACGTTGTAAGTATGAGCGCAACCCCCATTCAAAATTTTGATCTCTGGAGTACGGAATCTAATACCTCACCTACCTTAATCTCCCAAGTGTCATTTTTATCCGCCTATATGAACTCGTTGATCAAATTCTCCAACATCTCCTGGTTCCCCGAAATATTCAAAGGCTCACCTTTTTCCAGAGCATAGCTCTCTAATTGGCCTAAGTTTACTTTCCCTCCCTCAATACGCTCCCCGATTCCATTATCCCATGAACAGTATCGTTCCTTTACGAACTCAGCAAGTCGCCCATCTGCGCGAATTGAAGAAGCAATTTTAAGACCTCGGGCGAAAGCATCCATTCCTCCTATATGCGCATGGAATAAATCAGCCGTCTCAAATGATTCCCTACGGCGTTTTGCATCGAAGTTTAATCCTCCAGTCACAAATCCGCCTATTCTCATTACAATTAACATAATTTTGGTCGTCATATAGAGGTCTGTGGGGAATTGATCAGTGTCCCATCCGAGAAGTGTATCTCCAGTATTCGCATCGATCGATCCCAGCGCATTAGCTGCGGTACAAACCTCCAAGTCATGCTCAACAGTATGGCCCGCCAAAGTGGCGTGGTTAGTCTCAATATTAAGTTTAAGATGATCTATCAGATTGTATTCTCGGAGGAAATTCAAACAAGCTGCGGCATCAGAATCGTACTGATGCTTAGTCGGCTCACACGGTTTTGGCTCAATGTATAACTGTCCTTTAAACCCAATCTCCTGTTTGTATTCCACCGCCATGTGGAGAAAGCGAGCCAGGTTATCTAGTTCCCTTTTTAGATCGGTATTGAGAAGCGTGCTGTATCCTTCTCGACCACCCCAAAAGACGTAACCAGCACCCCCCAGACGATGGGTCACTTCGATTGCCTTTTTAACCTGAGCTGCCGCATAGGCGAACACATTGACATTACAGCTGGTAGCTGCTCCGTGCACATAACGGGGATGGGTGAAAAGATTTGCCGTTCCCCAAAGGAGTTTTTTTTCCTTTCTTTCCTTCTCTTCCTCGATAATGTTTACGACAGAATCTAGATTTGCGTTCGTTTCTTTTAGAGACCTTCCCTCCGGAGCAATATCACGGTCGTGGAAACAGAAAAAGTCAGCGCCCAGCTTCTCTAAGAACTCAAAAAACACCCGAACCCGATTCTGAGCGTTCTCAATCGACTCAGTTCCATCATCCCAGGGCATAAGCGCGGTACCTGCCCCAAAAGGATCCGAAAGCGGGTTACGCATGGTATGCCAGTATGCCACTGCAAACCGAAGATGCTCCGCCATTGACCTCCCTTCAATCTCCTCGGTACTATCGTAGTGTTTGAAGGCCAATGGATTCTTAGAATCCGGGCCCTCGTATTGAATTTCAGATATTTCTGGGAATGCTAAGTTCATCTTAATTTAGATTCTAGTTTCGCTTGGATTCGGTGAAACTACTTTACTTGCTACCATCAACTGTTTTCGCATTAACCTTAATTCTCACCAATTTTTCAGTGGATCTCTTAATGAGAATTTTGACGGTCAAAGATTCTGCATATTCGTTAATAAGTGCGTATGGAAAATGTCACGGGAATATTTGGAATTAGAGTAGTCCTCCACCTGCCACATCATAGTGGGACAAACAGAAATAAACCCATGAAGAGGAAAATCATATATCGAAGAAAGAGACAAAATAGCACTATAATCGACATATCCCAGATCATTCCCTTGTCCCCTCCATCAGTCGCTCCTCAACCTATTGCCATTTCCTGAGCCCTAAGACTCAACTCTGCCGCTTTGAAAGCATGATTTTGTGTCATAAAAGTCTCTGTCCGATTGAGCACATCCAGGATAAGCATCCCAAAGGCTGGAAATCCAACCTGACCGGAACATCTGATCTCCTTTTCAGAACCACCGTCCGTTAGGAAAATAATATCGCCTGAGGAATCTCTCCCCACATCGAGATATTTCCGTACCTCAATCGTACCTTCCGTTCCTAGGACGAAGGTTCGACCATCGCCCCATCCGCTTAGTCCGTCTGGAGTAAACCAATCGACTCGGCAATAGCAAGAGCTACCAGTATTCATTATCAACGAAGCTTCTCCAAAATCCTCAAGTTCCGGATATTCCGGATTCGCAAAATTTTTCACTCTTGCAAACTTAATTTCAGCATCGGTAGCTCCGGTATAATCAAGAAACTGCTCGAACTGATGCGAACCTATGTCGATCAGAATGCCCCCATACTTCTCCTTAACGAAAAACCATTCCGGCCGAGTTGATGCTGCCAGTCGATGCGGCGCTATATTGATTACTTGAAGGACCCTTCCAACAGCACCTTCTTTTATCAATTCGCCTGCTTTCCACGCGCTCTCATTGTGTAGGCGCTCACCGTAGTAGACGAGATACTTGCGACCTGTTTCATTAACTTTTAAGCGAGCTAATTCCAGCTGTTCCAAACTCGTAAAAGGGGCCTTATCGGTAAAGTAGTCTTTTCCGGCGTCCATCACCTTCAATCCGATGGGACCTCTTTCGTTTGGAACCGCTGCCGCCGCTACCAAATCTACCGATTCGTCCCCAAGAATCCTTTCAAACGAATCAACGATTTCAGCATAGGGAAAATCCTTAGCAAACTTCGCGGCTCTATCCGGGACTTTATCGTAGACATACTTCAATGTCCCACCAGCATCAATCAGTCCTTTTGTCTGGCCTTTGATATGACCGTGATCGAGAAAAGCCGAGGCGAATATGAACTCTCCTTCGTCAACTACCCGTTCTGTCTTCCCTTCCGGGACATAGTGCATTCCGCTATTTTTCTGCATCGGTCCCCTTTCCGTTTATTGCCATCAAGAAGCAGTGGTTTGTTCGGTCCAACTGCTCAAGATTTTAAAACCTCCTCCCTCATCCGTGCTTTGCATGGACTCCTAGCGCACTACCCGCGCGCCGCCGCCGCCTACCAATTTTTCTACTTCGGCTAAACTAGCCATTGAAGTATCACCTGGTGTCGTCATGGCAAGCGCTCCATGTGCAGCTCCATATTCTAACGCCTTCTGGGGCTCATGTCCGGACAGAAATCCGTAAATTAGCCCAGAGGCAAAACTATCGCCTCCGCCGACCCGATCCATTATCTCCAATCCCTCACGGTAGGTCGCTTCGTAAAACTCGCCATCCTCCCAGCAAATCGCGCCCCAATCATTGACGGTTGCACTCTTCACAGTCCGTAATGTCGTAGCTGTGACTTTGAAATTAGGAAATTCGGCCACCGCCGTTCTGATCATGTTTTTAAAACTATCGATTTCGATCGAAGAAATAGTCTCATCTAGCCCTTCAACATTGAATCCAAGACAAACGGTAAAATCCTCCTCGTTTCCTAGCATAACGTCGACATTTCTTGCTATTCGACGATTCACCTCCTGGGCCTTATTATATCCTCCCACGTCTTTCCAAAGCGAGGGGCGATAGTTTAAGTCATAGGAGACAATCGTCCCATGCCGCTGAGCCGCCGTCACTGCCTCTTCCAGGACTTCAGGTGTCGTATCAGACAGGGCGGCAAAGATCCCCCCGGTGTGTAACCATCGGACACCCTCTTCCCCGAAAAGCCGGTCCCAATCGAAGTCACCTGGCTCCAGCTGAGCTGTCGCCGAGTGCCCTCTATCAGATACTCCGATAGCCCCTCTCACTCCGAAACCTCTCTCGGTAAAGTTGAGCCCATTCCGGACCCGCCTTCCAACCCCATCATACGGAACCCACTTAATGTGAGTGGTGTCAACTCCGCCCTGCAAAATGAAGTCTTCTATCAAACGTCCTACTTCATTCTCGGCAAACGCGGTTATGATCCCGGTACGCAGTCCGAAACAGCGCCTAAGGCCCCGTGCGACATTGTACTCACCCCCTCCTTCCCAAACTTTAAACGAACGCGTCGTTCTAACTCTCTCATCTCCTGGGTCGAGACGCAACATCACCTCACCCAGCGAGATTAAATCATACCGACAGCTTTCGGGCGGTCGTATTTCCAGTTTCGCCATCTCTTATCCCTCCTGAATACGGTTTACGGTTTTCAAAAACTGGCCCCAGAGTTAAAACTCCTCTCTAGAACTCTATCGATTGGAAAACACAGTCTTATTGTAAAAAAACTAATAGAAACTAGTAAAAATATTCTATTCCAATTACTTTTCGTCTCTTATCCTCTTTGCAACTATCCGTCTCCTCCCTCTGATTCCTTAGAGTTTTTACGGCTAAGTGTTTTCTTAAAGATTCCTCTGCGGACAATTCTATTCCGCCTTCTTAAATTCTTCGACATCCCACCTTGCCATTCCGCAACTCTCCGCAATCTCGGAAAAAGCCTCAATCTCCGCTTCACTAAAAAGCAAACCACCATTAGTCGCGCTTCGAGCCGCTGCCATAGCCTCCATCTGTCCAGGCAATAGGCAATGTTCATTTCCATGGCCCAGCACATCTTTTATCACCATTCGAACATTGTCTGATTGTGTTCGTCCTCCTGCGAATGCTCCTGAGCTCAGGGCTTGAGGATGAATCACCTGAAAGTGGAAATTACAGGTTTGTTTTTCCCCAGCCTCGCTCCATCGATTGCGAATGGTTGGCAGATATCCTCCAATTAGAGACGCTAAAAGCTCATTGAGCAGACCCAATCCGTATCCTTTATGGGCTCCAAAAGGCATCAGACTAACCACCTCATTTGGATCCCGTGTTACATTTCCGTCTTTGTCCACCGCCGCCTCATTGGGAAGAGATTGACCTTCCCTTCTCGAGACTGCAACGCGCCCTGAAGCAATTACCGATGTCGCCCAATCGATCACAATCGGATAACCAATCGCATTCGTTGTAGGCAATCCCCAACTATGCGGATTCGTCCCAATCGTCGCCGCCTTTCCCTGGAACGGCACCACCTCTGCGTACGATGCTGTACAATTCGTGTACCCAATGTAGCCAGCCTTTGCCACTCTCATTACATGACCACCACCCCAAAGGTAATGAAACGTATTATCAACATTCACCATTCCAATGCCATATCGGTCCGCTAATCGCATGCAAGTATCCATTGCCTCTGCAGCCACCGCCTGTCCCAACTTTCGGTTTGAATTCCAGATCTCGCACGCCTCAAAAGCACAAGGTAATTTTTCTATTTCCGCTCCCGGAACACATCCCTTGGACCCGCTCCCAAGCTTTCGATCGAGCTCCAATCCCTTAAGCGCATTGTGGGTTCTAATCCCGTGCCGTGCTGCCTCAGCCGCCAACGTAACCGCATGCTCTGCCTCTTCGTGAGAATATCCCCGAGTCAAATAAGCTGATTCCACCAACTCATTATGCTTAATCTCGGGTATTACGTAGAATTTCTCCATACAATTATAACCATTAAAACAGTGTTATACTTAGACTAAATAAATTGTAGATACCTATGTAATTAACAGTCTTCTAAAACCTCTTATATCTACCATTACACTTAATTTCTAAGCATTAAGCTAAACACCGTTTCACGCCCTTTTTATCGGAACAGAGTTAACCTGCGCTAAGGGCTTTTCTCCATTCAGAGCCATTATTAGGTTACGTGTCGCCATCATGGCTTGGCGTTCAACACTTTCGTATGTCCTCGAACCAATATGGGGAGTGACGATGCAATTTTCAACCCGTAGAAGAGGATGATCTACCGGAGGCGGTTCTTGATCAAGCACATCGGTTCCATACCCACCAATCTTTCCACTTTCTAGACCTGCCACAACATCATCAGTTTCAACCAATTTGCCTCTTGAACAGTTAAGAATTAAAACACCGTCCTTCATAATTCCAATACTTTTTCGATTCACTATTCCACGGGTCTTATTCGTCAATTTCGTGTGAAGAGTAATCACATCGGCTACCATAAACAACTCCTCCAAAGAAGCAGCCTTCTTCACCTCATACTCCGCTGCGAATTCCTTGTCCCAATAGGTCCCATAGCCAATCGATTTCATTCCAAATGCCTTAGCCCGCAGCGCTACCTCCTTCCCAATTCGCCCAAGACCAACAATCCCAATCGTCTTTCCCATAATCTCGTGCCCTGTGATACGCTTCCATTCACCCGATCGCGTAAATTCAGCCTCCTGAATCAAGTTTTTCTCCAAAGCAAGAAGCAGCATAAATGTATGCTCTGCTACGGTTGTATGATTTACGCCCGGTGTATACAGGACCGGAAGACCAAGATCAGTTGCAGCCTTGACATCGATCTTGTCGACACCAATGCCGTATTTGCTGATAACCTTTAATCTCGGCAACGCCTTCTCTATTACATCTCGCGTGATCGCGTCGTCTCCACAAATCATCCCATCAATCTCTCCCACCATCCCAAGCATCGCCCCTTCATTCAGAGGACCTCTAGCCCGATCCAGATCGAAGCCCGTTTCATTCAGCAAATCGTGATGGGGCCCTGGTGTATCTTGGAAAGAAGTCGTGGTTAAAAGTATTCGCTTACTGCTCATCCGACATCTGAGTCCAAGAATGGGCCGCCTTCTCCGACTCTTCAAGAGCAATCCATTCATCACATTTTTACCTTTGCAAATGAGTCGATTAGCATTCTTGCTAAGCTCGCAGAATTCTGTAGGCCATGATAGCTCCCAAACCCTCCGTCCTCGGTCTAAGGAAATCGTTCGGTTACGGAGATTCCCTTGGTCTAGCTGGCCCTGGACATATCGCTTCAAGTGAGAAATTCGACTTCGCACCGATTTTTGCACAACAGTCTGTCCACGATCTTAATAGAACAAAACGGAATCCCTTAGATGTCATAAAGGCGGCACAGGAAGCCCTTACTAAAGCGAAACATTCCGAGCCTTGGGGAGCCGACGCTGATCATTTGAAGACACGCGAAGACGTCTTTCTGGCTGCGTCAGCTGGGTACACATACTTCACCATCGATTCCTCGTTATACATCAACAATGCGGCTGGCCAAATGACCGAATTGGACCTTAAAAATGAGATCTCCTCGCAAGTATTAAATGGGATCTACGGAGGAGAGCAACTAGACTCGCTGTACCTTGGGAAAACCGTAATAGTCGAAGGAACCGGAACTCTAACCTTCGATGCTGAATCCCTTTACAGAGCTGCGGCTAAATATGGGCGTGCTATTTGCAATTTTGAATCAATGGCGGATCACATCGCTGAAGCCATGGACAGCCGAGACTACGAAATTGAAGTTTCTATAGACGAAACTGAATCTCCTACTTCAGCCCTGGAGCATCTCTTTATTGCTCTAGAATTGGAAAGAAGAGGCGTTAAGATTGTTAGTCTGGCACCACATTTTACCGGGGAATTTGAGAAAGGCATTGATTTCCGCGGGAACATGGAACTCTTTGAGTCGACTCTTGCCAAGCATGTCGGCATCGCGAAGTCGTTTGGTCCCTACAAGTTAAGCATTCACAGTGGCTCCGAAAAGTTTGCTGTCTATCCAATCATTGGACGAGTATGTGGAGATCTTCTCCATGTTAAAACAGCTGGCACCAGCTACCTCGAAGCCCTCCGTGTAGTATGCCAAAAGAATCAAAACCTCTTTTTGGAGATCGCCTGCTATTCGGCTGGTCGATTCCCTATCGACATCGCTGACTACCATATTTCTACCACCGAAGATGATATCAGAAAACTGGGTCACGAACAAATCGGAGATATTGAAGACATCTATTTTAATCAGGACGTTGGGCGCCAAATGCTGTATATCACATTCGGTGCAGTTCTCACCATGGGTGAGTCAATGAGCGGCCAACCTTTTAGGGAAGCCATCATCGAAATCCTTCAATCCAACCCCGATCTCTACCAAGATGTGCTTGAAACTCGCTTCACAAAGTACCTTAAGGCACTTTGTCAGGGATGAGAGAGAAGATACAGGAGTTAAAATCACGGACTGGTTAAAGTTTTTTCTTCGCTCAATCTAAGATTTTTTCTTAAAGAAATATTTACCAGCCTGGGCCACAGTATACGTCCAATCACACAGTATTGGTTTAAAATAGGAATCTAGGCTGGGTTGATCTCGATATTATCGAAGCCCCCTAAATTATTGCTAATTCTAGGAGCTCGTTCCTTCCCAAATCTTTCCATACTTAACACTAAGATTAACGAGAATTCAGGCCTTTAAAACCCTTAAATGTCGTATTCGGCTAAACCGTTGGCCCGGATCAACGATTGGATCTCCCTGACATAGGCCTGACCCCTCGAGGAGTACCGAAGTAATCCTGAGGCAAGCAAGTAGCCGGAAAGAATCCTGTCATTTTTTCTCTCCAACACTCTTATAGACCGGAGCTCTCTATATGCCCGATTCTTATTCAAGTTACGTAAATAGTCTTCCACACACGCAGAAACATCATTGTATAGTTTTACTTCGTGGGTAGCGCCCTCAACCCTACTATTGGGGATGATCCCACACCCCGGAGTATGACACCAGAAACCAAAGAGGTTGTTCCCCGCAACTGCAAATCGAGAGCCTCCCCACCCCGATTCGTTCGCCGCCTGAGCAAGCGTCAATGAAGGGGGAATGATATCGACTCTAGTTAACAACCGCGTGAAAAGCTCGCTGGAGAATTCCTCCGGAACTGGAATTCCGTACTTCTCAGCAAGCCGTTTAACCCATTTTATTGTTCCCTTTGAAATAGGTTTCCCTTCAGAAACCTGGACTGCTATCTCTTTCACTCTAATGCGATCATTGAGAATCTTCAAATTCTCTCGCTCGATGATCGGCAATAGAAAGTCTATGAATGCCCTTTTCTTCGCCCTGACGTCTCCGATAGTTGAAAAGTCTGGAAGTACAGTTACAGGTGATTTCAGCCCAGTGATTGCAATGACTAGAATCGCCGTAATTAGTCCAATTAAAACACCGAGAGCAGTCCCAACGATGATGCTTCGCCGACGCTCCTGAATCACCAACAACCTCGGAACAATTCGGAACTTCATGGCAGCTTCTATCCTAAGCAACTTGAGCCCATCTCAATTTGAAATGATCATGCGCTCTCCCTAAGGAAGCCATCCTTTAAGTCGATCCCCCCATCTCAACCTTAAAACTTCCTCGGCAGCAACCAGATGGGTTTTAAAAACCGATCGTTCTCCAATGTAGACAGAAAGGCTTCCGATCACCTCTCCTTTCCGTACGGGCGCTATAATATTTTCCCGGTATTTGATTTGTCGCCTCATGCGGGAATCGTCGCCCTTCCGCAACACAGCAGTATATTCTTCCTGCACTAAGGCCTGCACATGTGATTGACGCCCTTCCTTTAGCTGGACGATTCCCGCATTCTGTCCTGAGCGGAAAATTCGGATCTTGACAAAGTTTTGAAACCCGTGATCCAGAAGCTTCTTTGTCTCAATGTACCGAGTCTCTTCGTCAGGTGCACCTAGAACGACTGCGATCAATCTCATATCCTTTCGCTCGGCCGTCCCGACCAGACAGAAGCCGGCCCGGTTCGTGTATCCCGTCTTTAGACCATTTAAACCCTGATACTTCCCCAGAAGTTTATTAGTATTAAAGAGCATGAATTGGCCGCTGCGAAAAGGTCTCTGTCTCTGTACCGCCCATTCAACTACCTTCGAATGGTCAAGCAGATGCTTCGAGACAACGGCAAGGTCATAGGCAGTTGTAATATTCCCATTATCGAGCGGAGTGTCATCGAGTCCATGCACGTTTACGCAAACGGAGTTGAAAAGACCCAAGCTCTCTGCCTTCTGGTTCATCAGCTCCACAAACTCTTCTGCTGTTCCTGCGATATATTCAGCAACCGCTACGCAGGCATCATTCGCCGACGATATCGCAATCGCCTCCATCAACTCACCCAAGCGAAACACTTCTCCCTCCTTAAGATAGACCTGGGAACCGCCAATCCGGCTTGCCTGCTCCGAGACTGCAACCGGCTCGTCGAGGTTAAATTTCCGTTCCTCGATCTCCTCCATCACTACCAACATTAAAAGAAGTTTTATAGTACTTGCGGGGGATCGCGGAAGATATGAGTTGTACTCGAATATAACACTACCTGTCTCGGCCTCCATCAAAATTGCAGACATGTACGGCGGTGATTCCTTTGCTGCGTTGACTAGAGGGAATAAAAACCAACCGATAATCAGCCCTATAGATCGAAATCGAAGGAATTTGTTTCTTTTAACTGGTTCCACTTTCAGGTCATACATTTCGTACACCTCATAGAGAAATGGTGCATGCTCTCTGAGGCCTGTCGAACTTAGTCCGCGGATTTTTGGAAAAAGTTAGACCTGTTTTCACAACCACCTATAGAAAAGAAGTCTTTTTTTTCACACCCAACGCCCTGTGACTGAGACAAAACAGAAAATCTATTTTGTCTCAAAGGTCGGTACGCATAAGATGTAATATGAGCCTACTCCCCATCCAGTATTCCACGTACTTTGCATCCACGTTAATCCAGTCTGTCCATGCTTCTGGAGGTCTTCCGGCTCCTGTAGGGGAAACGAGCTCGAAACCCTTGTAATCCCACTCCCGATATCCTGCCTTATCAAAATTCGAGATTTTAACGCGGATCTCATTTTTCCGGAATTTCGGATCTAGCTTTATATAAGTATTCATCTCCTCGTCGACCTTGACATCTCTTATAACTGGCCGATCCATCACAAGGGCGCAATATGGTCCGAAACTCGGCGGTTCGTTCTCGATTTCAACCGTTTTAACCATTCCATTTTTACTTTGAATATCCGATTCCAATTGCTCTCTGATCGTCTCCTTTACTTTCCCTTCCTTAAGAAGGTTTGTCCTTGACCTTTGTCCTGACGTCAAATCCACCGAGACTGCTAATCCCTTCAAGGAAAAAGGACGAGTAGGCACATCTCTCACTCGCATGAGGTGCAATACCAGCTTATCCTCCATCCAATATTCAATGAAAGGAGCCTTGGTTTCAATCCAACCAGCATCCTTTACCAATGAGATTGGTTCCTTCTCTCCTGAAATTATACGATCTTCTTTACCCTCGGGCCATTTCAGAAACTGGGAATTTCTCGCATCCGAGATTTTTACGATCAACTCCTTCTCTCTAGATTCATCACTCAAAAGCATGTAAATGCGCCCTCGATTGGCAAAAACTTCCTCCACAACCTCCAGATCGCGAGAAAGCTGTCGGTACGGCCCAATTGAGTTCGCTGCCCTAGTAGACATGTTACCACACAAGTAGAGGACTAAAGTGAAAAAACAGAAACCCAGTGTTCTCATATTCTCCTTTAGTCCAAACCTTAGATTGAATTCACCGTATTTTTAAAAACAGACTAGAACCAATTTCTCTGATTTTGAATATAAGCTGAAGAGAAATCGTCGTCACTCTTAGTTAGGTAGATAATCCCCTCAACCATTCCAATAATCCCCATGATTAAGGGGCCCCAGCCGAACAAAATTGCCCCAAAGATCGATAGCAATAGCATAGTCATTCCCGCACCTGTGCAGCCTATGATAAATTTGTGAACTCCGAGTGCACCGAGCAAAATGCCACATATTCCAGCTGCAATCTTCTTATCCGCACCGGGTATAGCACTTTTGGATTCGACCAGTTCTTTTGTCGACTCACTCCTAGTTGGCATTTTCTTCTCTTTGCGCATAACACCTCCATAAACCAGGCAATTTTTAATGGACTACATACAAAAGGTACCGTCGAACGTATCTCCGCCGAACAGCTCGCCCAACTGAATAGTCCTGACGGAATTCATAAGCTCGAAAATCAAATTCCGCCTCTTAATCGATGCGCTATGTATCCTCCTGTCGACCACTTTTGTTATTATTTATGAACAATTCGAGTCCCTCATTAAGTGAAATCTTAGGTTTCCATCCAGAACGAAGTAACTTGGCAACAGAAGCAACAGAATGCCCAACCTCTCCAGATCGGCTCTTCCCGTAAATCAGACCGGCTGAGCTCCCGGTCAGTTTCAGAACTTTCTTGGCTAGTGAGTTTATTGAAATGGCATAACCACAACCTACATTGAAGACACCAGTCATAGCATCACAGGCAGCACCTAGGACCAGCGCCTCTACAACGTCCAGGACATAAATGAAATCGCGCGTTTGTCGGCCATCGCCATAAATCTGAAGTGACTCACCTTTAAGCGCCCTAGTGACAAATCTAGGGATGACTGCAGCATAAGGACCTTTGGGATTTTGGCCGGGACCAAAAACGTTGAAAAATCTAAAGCAAGCCGTTCCCATTTTTTTCTCCCTATGAAAGAATTCGCAAAGCTGTTCTCCAATTACTTTTGTTAATGCGTAGGGGCTGCCGGGCGAAGGCATCATCGACTCCCTTTTCGGAGATTCTGGATTTTCCCCATAGACAGCGGCGGAACTAGCAAAAAGCAATTTCCCAACCCCTGCCTTCGAAGACTCTTCCAGTACATTTCGAAGCCCCGTAATGTTCAAATTCAAACAATCGCGAGGATTATTAACTGAATCAGCTGCACTAACAAACGCAGCAAGATGGAAGACACAATCGACACCCTCTACGGCTTGATTAACAAGTTTTTTATCCAAGACGGAGCCCTCAATGATAGTGCAGGGTAATCTTTTAAGATTAAGCAAGGATCCAGAACTTCCATTGTCGAGTATCGTAACCTCAGCTTTACCTGAATAGCGTTGGGCAAGGTGTCGACCGATGAATCCTGCTCCTCCTGTAATTAAAATCCTCACACGCGGACCTTCCCATCAAGTCAACAGAATCTTTCCATGCACTGGGTTATCCGTAATAAATTCCCCAGAATAGGTCGAATTCAATTCGGCATTTGGAGACCGGACGAAATCTAAACCACATGAAAGCTTAGATCTTTGATTCTCAACCATCCCAAAGTCTCTTTGGATACACCCCTCCCTCAATTAGTTCCCGAATATGCTCCACTACTTGGACTCGATCTTCTCGGTAAGTGATTCCCTTCCAAGATTCGCTTGTTTCAAGGATTCTTACCTCAGCTTTTCCGCTTTCTATCGCATTCCCCACACATTCCGGCAAGTAATACTCCATATCCCTCTCCCCTCCTAGTGAATCAAGAAATTTCTCGAATCCATCTCGCAAGTGAGGGAAGATTGAAGGAGCAAAACCCCACATATTGAGGGATACAATCTCAAGGCCTGACAACCTCCGTCCTTTTTCGACTTCCGTGTTCACAATCTCGTTGTCAGTTGATTTTATTCGTTTCAATTCTTGGATTTTTTCGAGAAATCCTTTGTCGTTGCATTGACAGATTCCGCGTGCCACGGGTCCATGTAATGAGAGTGTGTTTTTCAATCTAAACCCGACCATCCCGTATTTTTCATCGAATTTGTTTTTTATACGAGAATTCTTCGCCAGCAGAAAATCGTGCAATATACGAAAGCTTGACTGACCATAAAAATCATCCGCATTGATGACGCCGAAAGGTTCACTTACGAGATTGGCAACACTAAGGAGCGCATGGCCCGTCCCCCAGGGCCTTTTTCGGTTTTCGGGAATCTGGAATCCTTGAGTAAAACCATCAAGTTCTTGAATCGCATATGTCACCTCGATCTTTTTCTCAAGGCGACTACCTACTCTGAGCCGAAATTCCTGCTCAATTTCTCTGCGCAAGACAAACACAATTCGCCCAAAGCCAGCCTCCATTGCATCAAAAACAGAATAGTCGAGAATTGTCTCACCTGAAGGCCCGACTTCCTCCAACTGTTTGATACCCCTGTACCGGGTCCCCAGTCCGGCAGCTAAGACGACAAGAGCTATTTTTCCTTTCTTCATCTCCAATAAAACTTAAAATACCGAAGGCTTCCGTCATCGAACCTTCGCGCAGAACGTCAACCTTGTCCTACAGGCTACCCCAAACTATTTTCTCAAAAAATTCAAAAAAGCTGTCTCATTAATGAAACAGTATTGCCTGATGGCAAAAATTAAGCACTATCCGTTGCCCTATGAGTGTAACCGTCAATAGTATTCGTGAGCGCGTTCTCAATGGTGAGCTGCTCACCGGAACTTTTCTCAATCTTGGCTCCAGCGTAACCGTTGAGATGTCGGGCGATAGTGGCTTCGATTGGATTCTCATTGATCTTGAGCATGGACCTTCGGGTCAAGACAGCCTCCTTCATCTCCTTCAAGCCGCTTCCACTACTCCTGCCTCTCCGGTTGTTCGTATAGCTTTTAATGAAACAGCGCGTTTCAAAAAAACCCTCGATCTAGGAGCTGCCGGAATCATGGTCCCCTGGATTCAGAACGCCGAAGAAGCCAAGCAAGCTGTCGCTGCAATGCGCTATCCTCCTTTGGGGATTCGTGGCGTAGCCAAGTCGCCTCGGGCAACCGGATACAGCTACAGCTTTGACGATTACTTCGAACGTAATCACGAACTACTACTTACCGTGATTCAGATCGAACGCACCGAGGCACTAGAGGAGATCGACCAAATAGCTTCAGTAGACGGAGTAGACGTTCTTTTCATCGGCCCGATGGATCTCAGCGTAAGCCTAGGCCATCCAGGAGATTTCCAGCACCCCGACCAACAGGAAGCATATCGAAAAGTTATCGCAGCAGCCACTAAACATGGAAAATCAGCAGGTATTCTCCTCCAATCCATCGAACAAATCGAACCAACGGTCGAGCTCGGATTCAAGTTTATCGCCATCGGCTCAGACAGCGCGTTAGTCGGTAGCGGCATGCGCGAACTCGTATCAGCTTTCAACCAATTTAAGACCTAATTGGAAGGAGCACCAATAATCTCGGATACCGCACCATGGGGTTTCAACTACAAGGACTTAATAAATCGGCCTAGGAAAATCCTATAGGATGGTACGCTTACAGTACGGTGAAACTGGT
Source organism: uncultured Opitutales bacterium (assembly GCA_964542645.1). Classification (GTDB taxonomy): domain Bacteria; phylum Verrucomicrobiota; class Verrucomicrobiia; order Opitutales; family UBA2987; genus Moanibacter. The sequence continues at coordinate 294,854 of CAZIUG010000008.1, forward strand.
TTGGACCTTGATCTTGATGGCCTCAATACCACAGTAATCAATCCGATCTTCGTTGAAACACTTAAAGACGAAACCAGCGCCTTCCAGGAAGCAGTTCGGAATCCAATCTCGTCGCGGCCCCTTAGTGAACTCATTTCGTCTGACGAAAAAGTTGCAGTCGTAATTGCTGATATCACACGGGCTCTTCCCAGTAAACGGCTTCTTCCCTGGCTTTTTTCTGAACTTTCTCACGTCCACCATGAGAGATTCAAAATCATTGTAGGGACCGGTTCACACAGAACCAATTCTCTTGACGAATTAAAAGGATTGGTAGGCGAGAACGTCTTGAAAAAGTATGAAATAATTAATCATGACAGCCATGATGCTTCCACTCTTGCATTTGCCGGAGACTCACCCTTCGGTTACCCCGTCCACCTGAATCGGGAGTACATAGAGGCGGATCGACGCATTATTCTCGGCTTTATAGAGCCCCACTTTATGGCTGGCTTCTCTGGTGGCTCTAAGGCGGTCTTCCCAGGAGTGGCGGGGATTGAGGCAATCATGCACTACCACGGATTCGAAAACATCGCCAATCCCAAAAGTACATGGGGAGTGATCGAAGGAAATCCCACTCAAGCAACCATCCAAGCCAATGGCTCTCTCATTCCTGTTGATTTCTGCATCAATGTAACACTCAACCGAAAACAGGGGATCACTCGCTTCTTTTGTGGCGATCCCATAGCTGCCCACTTAGCAGGATGCCGCTACGTCAAAAAGACGGCGATGATTGCATGCAAGACATCCTATCCCATCGTCGTTACAACAAACAGCGGAGCACCTCTCGATTTAAACCTCTACCAATCCGTAAAGGGCATGTCAGCTGGCGCCGAGATACTCAAACCTGGAGGGCTCATTTTAATTGCAACTCGCTGCAACGATGGCATACCGGAACACGGCAATTTCAAGAAGCTTCTCTTCGAACACGATTCCATTTTAGAGATCATGGATAAGCTCCGGATTCCCGGTAATCACATTTATGACCAATGGCAGGTCCAAATGCTTGCCCAGATCCTCGAAAAAGGCAGGGTTAGTGTTTATAGTGAGTTGTCGCCAAAAGATGTTCGAAAAGCCTTCCTGACCCCCATCTCCGATCTTAAATCGGCCCTCGAGGATGAACTTAACGAAATCGGCCGAGATTCCCCCATCGCCATTCTTCCCGAAGGCCCCCAGACAATCCCTTACTTGAACTAGGATTCACGGTCTTCCTCTTCCCTCCTTGATTTGTTCCAATCATTAACGGCCCTATACTTACAAATCAAAATTCGTCCTTCGCCAAGGCCATTCCACGCAATCCTCCACTTCAGGAAAGATTACAACATCGGCCTTTCCTTTAAGGACCAAGGTGACAATTCGACAGTCCTGCAAATATTCAACGGCTTTTTCGAATGTCTTCCCAGTCACGGCTACATCATCTACTAAGAGAACTTTTCTTTCCTTTGGTAACAAATCTGGCTTCCCCATCAGACGAGGATATCCATAAAGAGGTTTATTGTCTGAATCACGAAAACGGATAGCCAGGAATGAAAGTGGTTTACGCAGTTGGTGGGCAAGAAGAGATGCCGGCACAAGACCTCCATTTAGTATCCCGACAACCTCATCAATCCCCGGAATGCTTGCACAATGCAGTCGATCTGAAATCTCGTCGAAAGTAATCTTTTCCACCGGTATGAAAACTAATTGCAGCTGTTCTTAATAGGAGGAAATTAGAGGGCCCATTAGAATTATCTTCTTCCAACTTTATTCAATACACAGTTTTTATGGGGTCGTATTTAAGACTGTTCTTACATTCGTTGTTTCGGATCCAGAGCAACGAACAGAAACACGGCAGCGTAATGGGCTATAAAATATTGCAGCTACTAATACAAGCCAATCCCCTGATTAGACGCCCTTTATATATTCTCCCTCAGTTCTCGCTACCAGAATCACCTTATTCTTCTTTTCATCCTTGGCACGACCCCAAATGACTGAAACAACACAAGCTATGAACGAACCTATGCGAAGTTATATGGATGTTGGTCTAATTCACTTCATGGCTTTTCCTGAAACCATGGGGGGTGACGGACCCATCCTAGAGACCCTTAAGAAAATTGCAGTTGATCCCTATTTCAGTGCCGTCGCGGTGAGCTGGATCAAAGACCCCGAAATTCGTAAACAGGCTTGCAGAATGCTTCAATTGGCACAGATGCGTGTCGTCTACGGTGCCCACCCATCTCTTCTCTCACAAAGTCTGAACCCAAACGATCTTGACGAAAAACGACGCCAAAACGCGGTCGACGAATTAAAGAAAGGTATCGATGAGGCCTACGAGATTGGAGCCGAAAGTTTCGTGTTTCTTAGTCGAGAATACACGCCCGAAGAAATCGATCAGTCGCTTACAAAGCTAATCGACTCAACGCGGGAACTCTGCAACTACGCCAAATCAAAAGGGGACCTAAAAATTCTCCTTGAGGTTTTTGACCACGAGGTTGACAAAAAGTCACTCATCGGTCCAGCGGATCTAGCGAAAAGATACTCTGAAGAAGTATGTAAAGACTTTGAAAACTTCGGATTAGTCGTCGATCTTAGCCACATTCCAATAATTGGTGAAACTCATGAGGAGGCAATTCTCCCTGTTCAATCTTATCTAGCTGCGGCCGATATCGGGAACTGCCTTCTCTCCGACCCCTCCTCACCTAGGCACGGCGACCACCATCCCTGGTTCGCCTTTCCAGGAGGTGAAAACGGCGTGGAGGAGCTCACAAGGTTCCTCAAAATCTTGCTCGATATCGAATTCCTCAACAAGGAAACCCCACCCATCGTTTCATTTGAGGTCAAACCGATGGAGGACGACGATCCCGATGTCGTGATCGCTAATGCCAAACGGACTCTCGACAGGGCCTGGGCAAGATTATATCGAGATTAAGCTTCAATCTCTTCCCAAGTTAGAGATCACAGCTCATTTGCGGCAGTTTAATATTCGACCGCTACTAATCCATCATTACGATTATCTCCAACCGACGACATTACAGACCTGCTAGATCAATCGAATCCATGAAATCCAAAATTGTCAGTATTGGTCCCATTGACGAAGCCGCCGTGAAGATCCTTGAACCTTACGGTGAATTCATCCTATCAAAAACGACTAAAGAACAATCCCTAGTTGAAATGGTGACTGATGCCATCGCACTCATCGTGCGAGGCGACGGGGCCATAACGCGACCGATCATTGAAGCCGCTTCTCATTTAAAAGTGATTGGACGAACCGGGGTCGGCTATGACAATATCGATATCGAGGCGGCCACCGAACGCAAGGTCCCTGTCGTCTTCACTCCTGGAGCAAATGCAAGGGTCGTTGCCGAAGCCTCAATGGCACTTGTTCTCGCTCATTGCAAACGCATCGTATACTGGGATCGCCAGCTCAAGTCGGGAAACTGGGCCAGCCGTAATAATTTTTCGACCCTCGATATGGAAGAGTCGACCCTTGGGATCGTTGGGTTTGGCCAAATTGGAAGAATTGTCTCCCAACTGGCTGCTCCATTTAATATGAGAATTATTGCTCATGATCCCTATGTCTCAAAGGAAACCGCTGAATCATTTAAAGTGGAGCTAACCAGCCTCGATAGTCTCCTTAATCAAGCGGATTTCATCTGTCTACATGCTGTGCTCACAGATAAAACGAAGGGCCTTATAAATCGGAATAACCTAAAGCTCGTAAAAGAGGGATCCTTCCTTATTAACCTCGCCCGAGGTCCTCTCATCGAGAGCCTAGACATTCTCGATGAAGCTCTCGAAACAGGTGTTTTGGCGGGAGTTGGCCTCGATGTATTCTCTCCAGAGCCTCCCGATACGACCCATTCAATATTCAAAAGAGAGAACTGCCTCACCGCCCCGCATTCACTGGCCATGACCAAACGATCCATGCTCAAGGTTTTTATTCAGATGGCAGAAGATATGGCAGCAGTGTTGGATGGGAAGCACCCTTGCCACTCTGTCAATCCTGAGGTGTTTGATTGAGAAAATGAAAATAGATACCACACTGACAATACAGGAACTTAAACCTAAAGTTGATCGACTGTGGGAAATTTCCTCGAAAAAAATCCACCTTATCGAAGAGAGCTATAACCCGGCCAAGGGATCACCAGTTTACACGGTTCGAGGCAATTACACAACTCGTGGTTGGACAGAGTGGACCCAAGGATTCCAATACGGGTCAGCGATTCTACAATTCGATGCCACCGGGAAAAAGGAATTCTTGGACATCGGGCGTCGTAAAACTTTGGAAAAGATGGCGTCTCATGTGAGCCACATAGGCGTCCACGATCACGGCTTCAATAATATCAGCACTTACGGGAATTTACTGCGTCTCCTCAAAGAAGGTAAAATACCGAGCAATGATTGGGAGCAAAACTTTTACGAATTAGCACTAAAAATCTCTGGTGCGATCCAAGCGGCACGCTGGACTCCTATACCGGGAGGAGGGTTTATTCATTCCTTCAATGGACCCCACTCTCTCTTTGTTGATACCATCCGTTCCTGCCGTACCCTTGCCGTAAGCCATGCTCTAGGTCACATCTTGATGACAGAAAACGATCAGCCGGTAAACCTTCTGAAAAGGGCTCTTTTACATACTAGAGCGACCGCCCAATACTCGATCTATTATGGTGAGGGGAGGGATCGTTACGACGAATGTGGGCGCACAGCCCATGAAAGCGTATTCAATACTAGGGATGGCAACTATCGATGTCCGAATGCCCAACAAGGGTACTCCGGTTTTACGACCTGGACGCGTGGTCTCGCCTGGGCCATGTGTGGTTTTTCTGAACAACTCGAGTTTCTACAAACAATCGATGATTCCGAACTGGAAGAATTTGGCAGTCGCGATGAATTCGAATCCTTAATGCTCAAAGCTGCCAAAGCGACATGTGACTGGTATATCCTCAATACTCCTATATGCGGAATACCTTTCTGGGATGCCGGAGCCCCCAAGTTACAGTACTTGGGTGATTACTTAGAACGGACTGCTGATCCCTATAACGAATTTGAACCCGTTGATAGTTCCGCAGCTGCAATTGGTTCTCAGGGTCTCCTTCGCCTCGGCCGCTATCTCCATTATAAAGGTCGTCAGCAAGAAGGTTTACATTACTGGCAAGCTGGCCTTACGATTCTCAAAACTCTTTTTGACGAACCCTACCTGAGTACGGCTTCTGACCATCAAGGACTCATCCTTCACTCCATCTACCATCACCCTAACGGATGGGACCATATACCAGAGGACAGTAAGATCCCTAACGGGGAATCAAGCATGTGGGGGGACTACCACGCCCGTGAAGTCGCTCTCTATGTGCACCGAATCATCCAGAATGAGCCTTACTACACATTCTATGGTGGAGTCGGAGCAAAAAGTTCCTGATTTCCTTATATTAGTGTCAGCGTGACTTATATAAATGTAATCTCATAGGCTAAGTATCTCAAAAACTGCATACTCAAAACCATCCTAGATGAAATCGCGAAAAATCGGAATCATCATGAACGGTGTGACCGGCCGTATGGGGACTAATCAGCATCTTATCCGGTCAATTGTTGCCATAATTAAGGACGGCGGTCTTCCAATCGGTCGGAACGAAGTCATCTTGCCCGATCCTATACTTGTCGGCAGAAATCCGGCTAAACTCGAGTACCTGGGGAAGCTCACTGGGATTAAAAAACTGTCAACGAATCTCGAAGAAGCACTCTCTAATCCGGATTACCAAATCTACTTCGATGCTCAAACAACAGGACGCCGTGCTGAAGGAGTCAGAAAGGCGGTTGCATCAGGGAAACATGTTTACTGTGAAAAACCAACTGCAACAGATTCTAAAACTGCACTTGAACTCTTCAATCTATGTGAAAATTCAGGTTTGAAAAACGGGGTTGTTCAGGATAAATTATGGCTCCCAGGTATCCTGAAGCTAAAACATCTTTTAGCTATCAATTTTTTTGGGCGAGTTTTTTCCATCCGGGGAGAATTCGGATACTGGGTTTTTGAAGGACACACTATACCTTCCCAAAGACCCTCTTGGAATTATCGAAAAGAGGATGATGGAGGTATCATTATGGATATGCTCTGCCACTGGAGATATGTGCTTGATAACCTATTTGGAAAGGTGAAAGCCGTTAGCTGTCGCGGCGCAACGCATATCCCGGAACGAATTGATGAGGAAGGGAACATCTACAATTGTACTGCCGACGATGCCGCCTACGCCACTTTCGAATTAGAAGGTGATATAATCGCGCACTTCAACTCTTCTTGGAATACTCGAGTTCGTCGCGATGATCTTCTTACTATTCATGTCGATGGAACACATGGCTCTGCAGTTGCTGGTTTGCGGGAATGTAGAATACAGCATTATGGAAACACGCCTAAACCAACCTGGAATCCAGACATCGATCAGCCCATTGATTTCCTTAATACTTGGTCATTAGTTCCCGAACAAGATACTTACGATAATGCCTTTAAGCTCCAGTGGGAGCTCTTCCTAAAACATGTCGTTAACAATGACCCATTCCCTTGGACCCTACTTGAAGGAGCTAAAGGTGTCCAACTCGCTGAAAAGGGAATCGAGAGTTGGGAAAAAAGAAAATGGGTTGATGTCGGGGAATTATAAATCAGCTCCTAACCTCAGCCAGTAGCTCTTTCTTCAGAGATGAGACCTTCAGAATAGAAATACTCGTATCTTCTTCCTTCTCCTTCTAGCCCTTCCGGTTTTAATTTTGCCTAGAATACCTAACTCTTATTGAGCTATGACAAACAACCCAATAAACCGCCCCGTTGCTCTTGTCACCGGAGGCACCCGTGGTATCGGGTTCTCTTGCGCAGAGCACCTCGCCAAAGCGGGGCACGATCTCGCCCTTAACGGTGTCCGAAACGAGGACCAGGTACTCGATACGCTTTCTCAACTTAAGGAACACGGGATTGATGCAATATACTGTCAAGGCGATATCTCTTCATCCGACGACAGGACCCAAATCATAGATAGGATAAGATCCCACTACGGCCGGCTTAACGTCCTGGTTAACAATGCTGGAGTTGCCCCAAAGGAGCGTCGGGATATCCTCGAAATGACCGAAGAAAGTTTTGACTATGTGATTGGAACAAATCTCAAAGGTACATTCTTTCTGGCCCAATTAGCCGCAAATTGGATGGTTGAGCAGGCTAGGACTGACAGTAAGTTTTCCGGCTGTGTCATTAATATTTCTTCAATTTCCGCTACTATAGCCTCAATTAACCGGGCAGAGTACTGTATCGCCAAGTCCGGATTGAGTATGATTACTATTCTTTTCGCTTCCCGTCTTGGAGAGCATGGGATCTCGGTCTACGACGTACGGCCGGGAGTAACAAAAACCGACATGACTTCGGCCGCCGAAGTTACTTCGAAATACGATGAACTCATCAAGGAAGGGCTCTGCATCCAACCGCGTTGGGGCAAACCCGAAGATGTCGGTAAAGCAATCGCCGCACTTGCACGGGGCGACTTCTCCTACTCCAGCGGCCAGACCTTCACAATTGATGGTGGCCTAACTGTTCCTCGGCTCTAATTAGTTTCCGCAATGGCGAAAGCTCAATTAGCCAGCCGAGTAAAACGGATCCTTGCTCTCCTTTGGTCCGAGAGGAAAGCATTAGATGATGCACTAGAAAATCTTAGAAAAGCATTTGGCTCCATCGATTACTCTGGGGAAGATCACCTTTTCACTCACACTGATTACTACCATGCAGAAATGGGATCTAACCTCAAAAGGCGTCTGATTTCTTTTAGGGAACTTGCTCCACCAGAATCAATCGTCGAGGCAAAGATCAATTGTAATTTGATCGAAGAACAAAGTGGTTCGCCAAACCGCCGAGTAAACCTTGACATCGGTTATCTTGATCACGGCAAAGTAATCCTCGCTAGTTTCAAACCGGCTGGCCACAAAATCTATCTCGGACAAGGCATCTACGTCGACCTTATCGCCCATTACCACAACCGAAGATATAAACCCCTCGATTGGACATTTCCAGATTTCCTAAACCAAACCTACGACTCCGATCTCTTCACAATTCGCGAAATCTACCTTAAACAGTTCCGAACCACTCTGAAATGCTGACCCTATGCCCCTTTCACGGCAGTAAACCGCGAATCTATAATGCTCTAAAGTACTTGTTTTAATGATTGTCAGAATTTATTCAAGTAGGCCCTGTTAGCCTCAATTACTCCAAGGATTCCAGGAAGAAAAAACACCTAAAATCCAAGTAGATCGATAACTAAACCTGGCGCACCTAGCAAATAGCCATAAGCTGAGATTATCCTATAACAGAATCTACTGTTTACCGTTTGCGGGCCATTCTTCGTCTTCTCTTTCCCTCTTTCCACGGGATCTCAGAGATACCGGCTTCATGATTGGCAAAGAGTGCCAGCATAAAAAGTAGGTCCGAAAGACGATTGAGATAGGCGAGGACCGACTCTTCCACCACATTATTCTCACTCAAACCTATTACACTTCTTTCTAAACGCCTCGCAATAGAACGCGAAACGTGTAACCGAGCAGCGAGCTCAGAACCACCGGGAAGTACAAAATTTTTCAATTTAGGCAATCCAGCACCAAACTCGTCAACCTGATCTTCCACCCACCCGACATCAATATCGGAAGGGTCTTCATCTTCCACCCTCGCCCCCCCCTTAGAAAACAGCTGAACACCTAACGCAAAAAGACAACTTTGCACTTTTTCAATAACCCTGGAGATCGAGTCGATTTCAGAAATTGATCGGACCATACCCAACGAAGAATTTAATTCGTCCAAAATGCCTATTATCTCGACTAAATCCGAGTCTTTTCGCATCCGACTCCCGTCTAGATTGGAAGTCATTTTTTTATCCCCCCTGCGAGTATAGAGTTTACTCATTGTAAAACCAAACCTTAATAAGATTCCTTTGCAATAATCTGAAAAAGCGCTCTCATGTAACCCGCAGCTTTATCAACATTCCCTGTGATCTACTAGTTGTAAGCGTTCTTAACTTTCCAAAAAATTTACCAGCGGAAAAAAACTGCTCTAATCTAGACCAAATCAATGCTCGGAGATGGTTTTTCCTCCGAGCAAATTTCAAATTTGGTAAGATCGTACTGAGGTAAAATTGGCGATCAAGTTCCGATATGGCAATCTGTGAAAGAGTCTGAATCATCACTTACTAGCAGTATTTTGATCGTCTTGACAGCACTCACTTCCCCAGGATTTCTACCTATGGTCCATCCTAAAAAACCACAGAAGAAAAATATATAACCAAATTTATGCCGTTTCGACTTTTTAATACCCTCAAATCTAGATTGATAATCTGTCATTGCCGGATAGCCTAAAAATTACTATCTGAATCTAGAATGGAGTACTGGTTTCTAATTTCGATTCCCTTTTTCACTGCCCTTATAGGGTGGTTAACTAATAAAGTCGCAATAAAGATGCTCTTTCGCCCTATGAGGCCAGTCCATATTTTTGGCTGGGTCTGGCAGGGACTGGTCCCTAGGCGGCAGTCTGAAATCGCTGCCAGAACCGGAGAAATTGTGGAAAAAGAGCTCTTGGGTAAACATATTATTCGCGAGAATATCGAGCGGGTTGACCTTGCGCCGTATCTCCAAGACCTTGCAGCTCAATTAATTGATGAGGGTATTAGCGGTTTTGTGAAGAAAATCCCTCTCCTCGGAAGTTTCATCGATGAAACCAAGCTCGAAACTCTTCGCAACGTTGTATCCAAGGAAGCTGCCAAAATGGCGCCAACCATCCGATCAAAACTCGCCGAAGAAGCCGAACAGAAACTGGATATCAGCTCCTATGTAGAATCTCAAATAAACTCTTTCGACCTAGATCAGCTCGAAAGAGTTGTCCATCAAGTTGCAAATAAAGAATTCAGCACTATCGAGCTCCTCGGCGGCGTCCTAGGCTTCGTCGTCGGACTACTTCAACTCCTTCTACTTCTCGTCTCCGGCATTATCACCCTCTGACGCCTTCTCTCATGCTTACATCAGCTCTCAGCCGCAATTTTCTCAATTGCTCCGAGGTCCAACTTCCCTGATGCGAGGCAAGGAATTTCAGATACCTTTTTAATTTTTCTTGGAATCCAGAGGTTTGGGAGACCTGCTGAGATCAGCTTTTCTCGAATCTCACCCACCGAGATGTCTTCAGTCGTAAGAAGTACAAGTGCCTCACCTTTTTTCTCATCCGTTATTCCAGTAACGGCGATAGCTGGACATTCACTGTCAGAAATACCGAACGCATCTGCTATATACTCTTCAATGGTTCCATGGGGGACAGCTTCACCCCCGATTTTTGAGAACCTCCGTATCCTCCCTTCGATAAAAATAAACCCGTCATCATCAACCCGAGCTAGATCACCAGTCGTAAGCCATCCGTTCCGGATTGTCTTCCGAGTCTTCTCCGCATCCCCAAGATAACCTTGGAATATATTCGGTCCCCGCAATTCGAGAATCCCAACCTCATTGACCGGCATCTCTTTCCCGCTCTCTATATCTACAACTTTCGCCGCCATTCCCGGGAAAAGCCGTCCTACAGAACCTGTGCGATTAACCGGCCCCCCTCCCGGAAGATATTCCGGTACAAAACTCTCCAATAAATTCGTACTTACGACAGGTGATGTCTCCGTCAGGCCGTATCCTTCAAGATATGTTGACCCAAATTGCTCCTCCCACCTCTCCTTAAAACCGGCGGGGGTTTTCTCGGCACCAGCGATAACAATATTTAGACTTTTCAAATCATCGGGTTTAGCCTGCCTGAAATAAGGACGGAAAAAGGTAGGAGCACCGACGATTATACTCACCTTCTCTTCTTTAACAACCTGGACAATCCTTCGGGTCTCGAGTGGCGAAGGGACCGTTGCCACTCTAAAATCGTACAGGATCGGGCACCATAGGGTAACCGTAAACCCAAAACTATGGAACATTGGGAGACAGGCCATGACCGTTTCATTCGTCCCTAAAAGCCCACAGTCCGATATCTGTTGGCAGTTAGAAAGGATGTTACGATGCGTGAGAATAACTCCCTTTGGTTCTCCTGTGCTCCCGCTACTGAACAGGAGGGCTGCCTCCTCTCTATCTCCTTCAGAAGGAATTGAGAAAAGCTTTAATAGTAACCTAACCGGAAAGATCCAAACCAAGATCAGCCAACTAACAATCGATAGCTTGCTTAATTTACCAATCTCTCGGGTTAGGTCTCGAGTGTCTCCCACCCATGGAACATCCTGAACCTTTTCCTTAACCGCATCAGCCGTTATAATTGTCTCAATACCTGACCTGTTAATACTAGACTCAATTGAGGAACGGCCAGCTGTGAAATTCAAGTTGACTGGCACTTTACCGGAAAACACAACAGCAAGGTTGGTGACAAATGCACCGACACCAGGTGGAAGAATAATTCCCACCCGCGTTCCTGGAATCGTCTGCCTCCAAAACTTTGACAGCATCATTGAGACAGCCAGCAACTTTCCCGCTGTAAAAACTCGGCGCTCCGCCGTCCTATCAATTACAATAGAACGACCAGGCCTACGCGCCAGAGCCCGAAAGGATCTCTCCGCAAGGTGGCTTTTGAGAAATGTTTGGTTCTGATATTCTGCCTCTCCGTGGTCGATCATCTCGTAGAATTCCCGTCCTCTAATCCAGTCTGTTATAGATTTTACTACGCATTAAATCTTTCCTTTTGCCAGTCTGCAATACCCTATACCGACCACCAGATTAAACCTCTTCCGAAAGGAATTGGATTGGCTTTCGAGAACGAAACTGTGTTTGGTCCTATCAACTTGTTGGGGCGAAACCCTCGCCACGCCTCTTTGAGATCCTTAAAAAAACCTTGGGCCAATTCCAGATCCCAGCCTCAGAAACTCTCTTTCTTGGAAACGACATCAGAAATGGCATTCTTCCCGCCCAAAAAACAGGATTTCGAACCGTACTCTTTGCTGGCAATATCCGCTCTCTAAGACTACGAAAGAATGAATTCGATCGCCTGGACACCGAACCCGACATTGTGCTTACCGAACTACCGAAAATCTTATACCGTATTTAGTTAGCTTCCCTCCCAGTCATTACTATAAGTCGCGCGCACATCGGAAGCCGCAATTCCCAGTTGAACTATCGGGTGTGTTTGAAGTTCGTGCTGCTACACGATAACGGTTACAGTAACTGAGATGGCATAGATACGATCCCCCCTTCATTACTTTCCGGTCACCAAGATCCGGCCCTCCAGGATTTTTTTTAGTCCCCCTTAAATGCCAATATGGACTAAACCAGTCGGAGCACCATTCCCAAACATTTCCCGACATATTAAATAATCCGTATCCATTTGCAGTATATGCGTCCACTGGGGCCGTCCCTTTGAATCCGTCTCTGCCTGTGTTCTCCCCTGGGAAGGACCCCTGCCAGATATTGCATCGATGTTTGCCACGCGGTGTCAATTCATCGCCCCATGGATAGCGCTTGCTCACTAATCCTCCTCGAGCAGCATACTCCCACTCAGCTTCTGTTGGTAGACGCTTACCCGCCCAATGACAGAAGGCGATAGCATCATTCCACGACACGTGGATAACCGGATGATCCATTCTCCGCTTTAGATTTGAACCCGACCCTTCCGGCTTTCTCCAAGTACAACCATTTACCGCATACCACCACTGTAATCCCATTACCGTATGAGAGCTCTTCAGCTTTCGCTGTTTGGATCTTGGAAGCATGGTAGCAAAAACATATGACCATCCAAAACATTCCGCTTCAGTTAGGTACCCTGTCTCCTCGGAAAATTCTGCAAATTGTGCATTCGTTACCGCCTTAGAATCGAGATAAAAGTCGATTAGGGAAACCTCGCGGACCGGACCTTCTCCATCTTCCATCCAGGAATCATCATCTTCCGTCCCCATCAAGAAACTACCCTCTTCAAGTCGAACCATCCCGTCGACCGATCCCGAGTTGGCATATGTGATGCCCTCCGCAAGATCCTTCCCGACTTTACCACTTGTTGATCCACTAGATCCGCAACCAACATTGGAGACACCACCGATCGGCTTCTCCGACGTAGACGGGGCACAGCAACTTCTGGGGTTTCCGTTCCTACTCATGATGCTAGACGTTTAGGAGGCTCGAATTCGTCGAATAAAGGAAAACGGCATGGCAGTTATTCTTCAATAATTCCCAATAGCTTTCCCATACGAATACTTAAATAAGGACTCCCATTCCAGCATCTGAATCATGCGACAAGAATCATTGCCTTGGTCACAGTTCTCCGTCACATCTTCACATAAATCAACAAATGCAGCTGAATTCCACATTTTCTGACTACACAGAAATGAGAATCGTGAATCACTACTTTCCTGTTCTGCTACTCCCTTTGCAGCTCTAGCGAGATCAGCATGAATCGGATGTTCCCCGACTTTCCGGAACCAGTATTTAGAATTTTCAAAGTCACCTTCTCTCCGATGAACAATTCCGTGCCAATAACTACCGGTAGTGGTTTGGACCGATTGACATGTTCGATGTGAAGAATCTAATTCCGAGTGAAGGAGTTGAACCCCGGAAAGGCAACAAAGTGCCATCTCTTCGTCGTCTACAGCGATGCCGTTGAAAAGATCATTAACCCTTAACTCAGAGTGCTCCTCTTGAGGAACACCCAAGGATTCTTCAGCTCTCAATTCCGGAAGCTCAGAAATTTCCAAGAATCCCCTCAGTCTCGCACCATATTTTGTCCTATCCAACACCATGAGGAACAGGCTAACCAGCCCTCTTTTTCATGCAAACAAAAAGCCGAAAACTGAATTGGATTTTGATCTATTGTTATTTCTTATCCTCAATTCCAATCGCGTTTTGACTTATGTCCCTTCCAAGGAAGAGATTCGATTTCATCCGTACAGATCTTAATCTTACCCAACCAAAAGGCTCGAGATAAAGATAAGGCCCTAAACTCCCGAATCGGGGCAATTTTTGAGGACCATGTTCTACAGAGTTTTACCTAGCCCCTCTCCGCTTTACGCTTCTCGTCGACCTTAACCGCCTGCCTGCCTACTCGCTTTCGAATAAAGTACATCCTCGCTCTCTTGACCACACTTTCCCGGTCCACTTCAATCTGAAGGATGTTTGGAGAATGAATGGGGAAAACGCGCTCAACCCCTTCCCCGTGAGATATACGTCGCACGGTGAAGGTCGCATTAACCCCCGAACCTCGACGACAAATCACGATCCCGGAAAATATCTGGATTCGCTCCTTTCCTCCTTCGCGGACCTTGGTGTGAACTCGTACTCCGTCTCCCACCTTAAAATCCTCACGGTTGGACTGCAGTTGTTCCTCTGTTACTTCTCTTATAATCGAATTCATGGCTTACAAATCTGGGTCGAACCATTCGCACCGACATGCCTAGCTCGCCCCGAGAGCAAATCCGGTCGCCGGTCACGTGTTTTTTTTTCTCTTTCCCTTCTACGCCAGGTCGCAATCGCTTTATGGTCTCCCGAAAGTAGCACCTCCGGAACATCTAATCCTCTAAACTTCGCCGGTCGCGTATACTGCGGAAAAGAAAGTAAGTTTTCGATAAAGCTATCTTGGGTCAAGGACTTTTCCTCTCCCAAAAAACCCGGCACATGACGAGCAACACAGTCAATCAGAACTCCTGCCGCCAAAGTCCCGTTGGTCAATACGTAATCTCCAATACTGATCTCACGATCGACTAAACAGTCTCTTACTCTTTGATCAATACCTTCATAATGACCGCTCACTACGACAAGGTGAGAATTCGAAGCTAAATCCATAGCTAACTCAGAAGAAAGAGGCTCTCCATCCGGGGCCATATAGATTACGCAACATTGCGGAGAGGAGATCAGTTCAATAGCAGCGAAAAGCGGTTCGGGCTTCAGAACCATACCGGCACCCCCGCCAAAAGGCCGATCATCCATTTCTCTGGACTTATCGGGAGCCCAATCTCGGAGATTACGAATACGAAGATCAAGCAGACCTTTCCCCACCGCACGACCCACCATGCTCTCGCTCAGAAATCCGGAAACCATACCTGGAAAGAGAGTAAGAAGATCTATGGTCAACTTCGTGTCCATCTATCCTCAAACCCATGGTTTCAAAAGCGAAGTTCTCTAGATCAGGAAACGGATTTCTCCTCATCCTCCTCTTGATTATCACTTTTTTCGCTCTCTATAGAAGCTTCCTCTACTGTTTCTGCAACCGCTTCTTCATTAGATTTTGCTACAGAATCCGACATTGCCTCTCCCGGATTTTCTCCGTCTTTTCCCGCTGAAACAGGATCCTCAGCAATAGCTACCGTTGTTTCCTCAATTACTTTCTCCCCTTCGGAAGAAGTTGAATCGACCCTCACTATCTCCTCCTCCATCTCTTCCAAAGGTTCATTCGGCTGCCTCCGGGCTCGCCTAATCATCGAACATACTGTATCGGAAGGAAGTGCACCCACACTCAACCAGTGTTCGACTCGAACCAAGTTCAGGCGCAACTCATCCTCCGGCTCCTTGCCTCTCGGATTATAAACCCCCAAAAGCTCGATATACCGTCCATCTCGGGGTGACCGAGAATCCGCTGCCACAATTCGATAGTGGGCGGCATGCCTCGCCCCCCTACGTTGCATACGTAACTTAACCGACATCTTTCTATTCCAGTATTCTCAGTACTCTCGCTGGGCGTAAGGCACCCGGACCAATCGAAGACGGCAGAGGAAAGAGCCTGCTACTCAAGATGTCAAGTCGCATTACTCCCGCAAGACAAAGATCCGAACTCTTCTCACATAGAGCAACAGCTGTATGACGGCCCCAATTATCGTTTAACAAACAACTTCTCTTACACTGACAAGAAATGGACCCTGACATCCGATGAAAACATGGAGGCAGTATCAATAGATCCTGTGCAAAACTAGCTAAACCCCATCTCGGCATTGAGTTCCGCCTGATAAACACTAGCATCGCCCGATAGAACTTCACCCAAGCTTAGTGACCGGTTAAGAGCGGCTGATTCAAAGACACCGAGAATCCCAGCAACAGCAGATATTCCGGTAGCACCATCGACTTCAGGAGATTGCCTTTTCGTAATCGCCTCACCGAAATCATGGAATTCGATGGCCAAGGTTTTGGCATCCGTTGCCGCAAAAGGTAGATCATACTCAACAGTTTTCTCACCAAAAAGCCTTTTTGTTATTTCATTGAGTTCGAAGTTAGAAAGCAACTCTAAGATTTCTTTACCACACACCTCTTCACTTCCTCTTTGTAGAATCACCTGTCCGCCATTACGATCTCCGGGAAGAACGAGCGAACCCAAGGGCCCACTAATGAATCGCTCGAAACTGCCTTTACCTTTTCCCCCTGATATCATGGAAAATTGAACCAGCGCCCCAGATTCCATTTTATAGAGCGCCACAATCGAATCTTCACCCGTCGCCTTGATTGATTCCGGAAACGTTTTATGTCGTTCCCGATAGGACTCAAGTTCGTGGGTAAAGTTTTTTGGGCGGTGACGAGTGTTTTCTACAATCAGCCCGCTCCCAAAAATTTGAGCATAGTCACCCAAGAAATACTGGAAAAGGTCCGCGTAATGTACGCCGGCATCAAAGGCAATCGTACCCTGGTTCTTGAGATGCCGCCACGGAGTTATAGCGTAATTCGCTTTGCCTCCGATACCCTTCTGGATCATCAGATGTGGATCGCCGATAAGTCCCTGGTCAAGGATCCCACGCACCAACCTGTTCACCGGATCACGTCGATAGTTCTCCTCGGTCGACAGTACACACCCACTTTCTTCCGCCGCATCGATAATAGCCCTACTTGAACGAATGGTCAGCCCCAAAGGCTTTTCTACTTGAACATGTTTTCCAGCCCTTAGAGCCGGGACTGCAATAGAATGGTGATAGGCCGGTTCAGTAACTACGTCCACAGCCCTGATGTCAGGATGAGCATAGACCCTTTCCGGATCGGTGAATACAAGTGGCTTTTTCCCAAAGAGTCGCTCAACTTCACGGGCACAGAAATTAGCATTCTCCTCCCGAAGATCACAGACTCCAACCAGCTCAAGATTCCCTATCCCACTCTCGTCTAGTTCCTTGTAGCCTAATACATGCCTATGCCCCATTCCACCGCAACCAACTAAACACAGAGGTATTTTCTCCATTCTAAACAAGGTATTTAGAACAGAACTTAACGGTCAACTTTTTAATGATCTTCTTCAATTTTCCCTTGTGCGCGGATACAGTCAAATCGACTCACAAGGCTGGTATAACGTAGGAGGCATCTCACATCTCGAGGCCTATTCAAATCTCGAAACACACAACTCTCTCAGGGTCATATTCCGGCTGCGCACCGTGCTTCATCCAACAACTTATAGCAATCCTTCGCCGTTTTCCAAGGGTCGTAATCCGGGAGCATCCAGATCATACCGCTCACTTCAACCGTTAAGGGAGCCTGAAAACCTGCATTTCTAACCGCTAAGAAATATTCGATCAGGTCAATATCTCCTTCTCCAGGTAGGAGATAGCGGATTTTCCCATTCTCAACTATTCCGTCCTTAATGTGAGCATGGACGGAATAGGGCGTACAAAGACTGACGCAATGATTTAAATCAAATCCTTGAGGAGTAAAATGACTAACGTCGAAATTGAGCTTCAACCATTCATGTTGAGTCTTTTCCATCATCCAGACCGCTTTTTCTGGAGTATTGAATTCATGACCGTAGTGGGGTTCGATAGCCACGATGACACGGTACTCCCCTGCTACATCGGCCAATCGTAAAAGGCCCTCTCTGACTTCCTTGCGCACCTTTTCCCAGGGAGATGGACAACCTCCCAAAGTAGTGGTCAGAACCGATGGTTGGTCGCTAAAGTTAAGATCACGAGCCAAGGCGCAACTTGATTTAAAGCGGTTCACTGTCTCATCCCATAGTACTCCCGAAATGCAAGTACCCAATTCATCCATCAAGGGAGGTGGTGGGAAATCACACGATTGAAACACCTCCACCAACCGACGTCGAGACGCTCCATCAAGATTGTCGGCCGAAGTCTGCCAGCCACGGCGAACCGCAATTTCCATCGCATCGTAACCTATATCCTTCAGCCGAGGGAGGGCCTCGAAGATATCGAGGTCTTTCATAGCATAGTTGCTGTAGCCAAGTTTCATAGTTCTTAAATAGATTGTCTCAAAGAGGCAATCAATGTCATAAGGTTAGGAGCAATATCCCTTCGGGTGATTTTGGTGCCATCTCCAGGCCGTTTCTACAATAGAATCCAAGTTGTTGAATCGAGGCTGCCAGCCAAGTTCATCCTTAGCTCTGGAGGGATCCGCATATATCACCGGTACATCTCCTGGCCGTCTCGCCCTCTCCCGTACCGGGACGGCCTTTCCTGAAACCCGACCCACCGACTCGATGACCTCTCGCACCGAGTAGGGGTTCCCCGTTCCTAAATTGTAGTGAAGCAGGGTTCCCCGTCTCTCCAATCTCTCAAGAGCAATGATATGAGCCCGCGCCAAATCATCAACATGAACATAGTCCCGTAAGCACGTTCCATCCGGTGTGTCATAATCGGTTCCATAGATCTCAAGCTCCCCTCCCGACCCTAAGACCGCCTGTATAGCTAGAGGTATAAGATGGGTTTCCGGATCGTGATCTTCGCCAATAGCTCCTTCATCAGACGCTCCAGAGGCATTGAAATAACGAAACGAAGCTGAGCTCAAGCCCTTTGCTTGAGCCAAAGTTTTAAGAGCATTTTCGACATCCAACTTCGTCTGACCATAAGGATTAACTGGCACCTTGGGGTCATCCTCAGAAATAGGAACCCTTAATGGATCTCCGAATATAGTGCAGGAAGAAGAAAAAACAAATTTCCCCACCTCGCGATCCAGCATGGCATTAAGAAGCTGAAGCGTATTGGCAACGTTGTTCAGGTAGTACTTCATCGGATCATTAACCGACTCGCCCACGTAGGCAAACCCGGCAAAATGTATCACAGCTTCGATTGCCTCTTTCTCTATAACATCCCCTAGAATCTTTCCGTCTCCCAAATCGCAATCATAAAATGGAACACCGTCAGGCACCGCCTCTCTGTGGCCAAAAACGAGGCTATCCAACACAACTGGATCGTGCCCACTTCGCTCAAGCTGGCGCACGCAATGGCTGCCGATGTAGCCAGCTCCACCTGTTACCAGAATTTTCATTGGTAGTTGTGGGATTTGTCCCTATCCACGGGTTTCTAATGCTAGTCTGGTAAAGAGTTCAGAACTCCACGGTTCAAGAATTTTTATCTACCCGTATCAACATGATCCTCAGCACAATCACGCCACCTTTTTTAGCTATTTGGCAGAAATAAAAACCCCGAGCTTTAAACTAGCTCTTTTCAGTGCTGAACCGAGGAACTCTCAAGCCGAAAATTCGGCGATCAGAATTCTATTCTTTCAACTTATTTCGCCGCTTTTTCCTTCCTTTTTTTTCTGAAACTATAGGCTCCTGGAGCCCCTTTTGATACCAAGTACCATCTTGCCCTTGAAGCCAAATTCCGTCAACCGAGCGGACCGCAATCTGCGAAGCCCGATGAGACCCAACCTGATCGACCTTCAAATCCGACTTGATTCCAATGATGAAATAGATCTTTCTACGGTCCACATTCTCATTCTCTATGACGCCTTTCTGGACATTGCTCAACGAAGATCTCGCCTGAAGATAGCCTCGATTATCCTCTCCAACTAAGCCCTCTAGTTTTAGTTCTTCGATCTTTATCAACCGATCGCGCATTCTCCGCATTATGACATCCCCCTCATTCCCCGCGAGAGAGACCGCAAACAAGCTAAACAAGGCCCCTACGATTCCAATTCTGATGATACCATTCATTTGATTATCAACATGCTCTTCTGCCCGTATCGGATTGTTTCTGCTGCTTTGTCCAGCTCCCCAAAGAACTGGTTGAGTTCAGTTTCCATTCTAACTACCGGATCAATATATACATCCGGTAGATTTTTTTTGAAGGAAAGGCAGCCAGTAAAACCTGCCGAAATAGCAACCACAAGAAATATGAAAGCGAAGCGCATCAATCTACAATATATTGTTCCTTTTTCTGCCTCGTACAATATCCAGCACTCGTTCGCAAGAACGAATCTTGTCTTCGGCCCAAAGACTCAAGAGTGTATAATGCACAATCTAGACATTAGAAACAATCCCTTCATTTAATCTCTGTATAGATTTTTCGGCACATTTCCTCACGCCATCTTAAACTGTCTAGACAGATGAAATCCTTCCATCCTCTAAGAACCTTTTTCTCTTTCCCCGGACCTTAAAACCTACAAACTATAGAATGTGAAAATTTTCTATCTGCTCCATCTTTTTGTGTTATAGTTGGTCTCCACTCTAAAAGTTTCGCCTCAATCCCTCCCGAGAGCCATATCACTTAATTTTCCACTAATCATTTGAAATCCCTTGGTAATTGCCAATTCTCTGTTCTACCCTTATCTCTAATTTTGCTGACAAGTCTAGCAGTAATAAAACTCTAAATAATGGCCAATACCTTCGGCAAACTCTTCATTATCTCGACGTGGGGAGAAAGCCACGGCGGCAGCATCGGTGTTGTCGTGGACGGCTGCCCACCCGGTCTCTCTCTCACCGAGGAAGAGATCCAGAAAGAACTTGATCGCCGCCGGCCTGGCCAAAGCGATATAACAACCACACGTAAAGAGTCTGACTCAGTTAAAATCCTCTCTGGTCTCTACAAGGGGAAAACCCTAGGTACCCCGATCGCTATGAACGTAGGCAACACCGACGCTAGACCGGAAGCCTATGATGAGATGGAAACCAAATACCGACCTTCCCATGCTGATTTTACTTATCAACAAAAATACGGAATCCGTAATCACGAAGGCGGTGGACGTTCCTCTGCCCGCGAAACCATCGGTCGCGTTGCTGCCGGAGCCATCGCAAAAAAAATTCTGAAGGTATGCGCCGATGTCGAAATAATCGCCTATATTGACAAGGTCCACTCCATAGAGGCCCCGCTAATGGATTACTTTCCCTCTGTCGCAGAAGTTGATCAAACGCCTGTTCGCTGTCCCCATCCCGAAACTGCTGAGAAGATGATTAAACGAATTAAGGCGATACGAAAAAAGGGTAATTCAGTTGGAGGAATTATCCGTTGTCGGGTCCGGAATTTACCTGTGGGGCTTGGCGAGCCAGTTTTCGATCGTCTAGAAGCTGACCTTGCAAAAGCTATGCTTTCTCTTCCAGCCACCAAAGGTTTCGAAATCGGCAGCGGATTCTATGGCACCGGACTGACAGGAGCCGACCACAATGACCTTTTCCATAAAATGCAGGGCAAAATCCGGACCAAATCGAATAATTCCGGCGGTATTCAAGGTGGGATTTCCAATGGCGAAGAGCTCTTTTTCCGTGTTGCCTTTAAGCCGACCGCAACAATCCTTCAAAAACAAAAAACTGTCACCATAGAAGGGGAAGAGACTGAACTCATTGGCCGTGGCCGCCATGATCCTTGCGTTGTTCCTCGAGCAGTACCCATCGTCGAAGCCATGACCGCACTTGTCCTTGTTGACCATTGGATGCGTCACCATGCTCAAAATAATACATTTGGCTTGTGATTAGATTCTCAGCCCAATCAATTTCTAGATCATTAGATCGCCACCATTGATGTCGAACGCAGCACCCGTAATATAAGAAGCGGCGGTAGCTAAGAAAAGTATAAGCTGAGCCACTTCCTGAGGCTTTCCCATTCGGGCTATAGGGAAGTTCTCCTCGTAGGCACGGAGGATCTCGGGCGAAGCATTTTCGCGTGCCATTTCCGTATCGATAAGGCCGGGACACACGGCATTAGCGGTGATCCCAAACGGTGCCATCTCCTTGGCCAAAGCACGCGTGAACCCAAGCACCCCAGCCTTCGCTGTTGTGTAGTGGGCCCCTCCCAGTGTACTAACACTACGTCCGGCGGTCGAAGACATATTGATAATTCGCCCATGTCCAACTGCTTTCATACTCGGAAGAACCGCTCGACTGCATAGAAAGGTGCCTTTAAGATTGACGTCGAGGACCCTATCCCACTCAGAGATCGAGATCTCATCAACCGGGGTCCAGCGTAACATCCCAGCATTATTAACTAAGATGTCGATCTTGCCAAATCGATCAACAGTTGTCGATACGAGGGCCTTTACTTCCTGGGGGTTGGTGACATCAATCCGAAGACCTAAAGATCGAGCACCATTAGGATCCAATTCCTTCGCTTTCCGCTCAATCTGATCTTTCTGAAGGTCACAAAGGACCACATTCCCTCCCTCCTTATAAAAGGTCTTCGCGGTCTCTGCGCCCATACCTCGAGCCGCACCAGTTACGATGGCAACCTTATCCGATAGCCTTCCTTCACTCCGTGGCATCGCTAATGCCTCAATTTAGAATCTTATACTCAAGTGGCAATGTTAAACATCTTACGTTCACGAATTGAAACCGAAATTGTAAAGCACCCTGTGTCTCAATCGGGGGATACGGCAGATCTCCCTTCCAATTATTTCCGATGGTTAGTTTCGAATGGGTCTCAATCAGTCTAGAACTGACAGGTTAATCCATCATAGGCAAGAGTGATACCTTTGGCAGCCAAATCTTCAAAAATTTCCTCGTAGGGTTCCACGTTCACACAACTAATATGATCAGCAACCAAGACAGTTTTATCGTTTACTGCACCCACCCTCCGCAGTTCATCAATCGTCTCGTCAAGCATCTTCCAATTCTGATGGCCGGAGGTTAGCGGATCGATCTCCAAAGATCCAAAGGTTGCATCAAAGATGGCCAGATCGAATTGAAAATCTGATAGAATCTCCTTAGTGGCGGGAAACATGTAGGATGAATCGAGCCCGTAAAATATAGTTTTGTTTCTTTTCTGTATGACGAAATTGAGTGAAGGATGCTGCATTATGCCATGGGGTGTGTCCATGAAGTGATTCCCCTGCACAACAGTTAGCTGCGTCGATCCCATTCTTACCGACATCCCGGGCTCGATAACGTGAATCTTTAAGTTGAAGGGAGAGCGCTTTTCAACCCACCTATTAGAAGGGACGTCAAACTCGTTTTCGCTACAGAACTCAAGTGAAGCTCTGATCATGCTATTTCCATAAACTTCCAAGGGATAGGGTAATGATTCTGCATACTTAAGAATCTCTATCGGTTGGAAGTGATCGCCATGCCCGTGGGAAATTAAGAGATATCGAATTTCTGAAGCATTAACTCCAAAGGCCTCAAGGGCTTCCACGGTATGGTGATTGAAATCGATCAGAATGTCTTGATCCATAAGGTTTCCAGTGAATCGTCGAACATCCTTATGAGCACAACCTTTTGCAGCTAAAGTGCCGAAATTAGCATTGCCAGCACCGGTGCCAAGAAAGAGGAATGGGACTAAATCATTCATAGAAAATTAGGTTCCAGTTAGGGTGACGATTTTACAGTTTCATAACACGTGCCTTAAACAGCGTTTACTCGTTTCAGAACTTGACGATATCTGATACCGTCGGAACATCAGTTATCGCAGTAATTATTTTAAAAGTCATCTTTGTTTAGTTAAAATCCTATTTCTTTGAAGACTGGTTGCAAGTCTATCAGGGTGGCTAACGCCGACTATGTCGAAACCCTCTAGGAGCCATGGTTGTTGAATCCGTTTTTCCAGATAGGCACAGGTTCAAGATTTTCGATGAAATTTAGAACTAGTTTCGGGTGGAAATCTGAACTCTATTGGGGTTAATCTCATTCGTCACCTTAATTATCATATTTGAAAGCATGACGATCTGGGTCCTGCTTTCGGTTGATGCGAATTCAAGCGCCTAATCCAGAAAATTTCCCTGCAACACCAGAAACAACATTTTCCAGAATTTTCCTTCTTGAACTACGATTTCATCCAAGATTAATTCAAGTAGCGAATAAACCTCTGAGAGGCAAAACAAGGACTACCCGGATTAGAAAGACTAGGAACATGATTAAGCTATGAGATGTTTGGGCAAAATCTAAAACACAAAAGAATTAAGTAGCCGATTATGAAGATTACAGCGATTAAGCCTTTCATCACTCCGTCGACAGGCAATTTTTTTGTAAAGGTAGAAACCGACGAGGGGATCTACGGCCTGGGGGAAGCCGGAGTCAGGAGAAGAGGCACCGCAATCGCCGAGGTAATTCGCTCTTTTTCACCAGAGGTCATAGGACAAAATCCGTTTTGTATCGAGCACCTCTGGCAGGTTATGTTCCGCGGTGGATTTTTCCCAGGCGGCGTGGTTCAGTCGGCGGCTGTGAGCGCAGTAGATATCGCTCTCTGGGACATAAAGGGAAAAGCACTTGGGGTACCAGTCTATGAATTACTTGGAGGAAGAACTCGTGATAAGGTGGTTTGCTATCCACACGTTGCTAAAGGAAGTACCGATAGTCTGGTAGCCGAGTGCAAGGAAAGGAAGAAAGAAGGATGGAGGTTTGTCCGCTGGGGTCTATCTGATCCCAAAGGAAAAAACCTATTAGAACCCTCACGGGCAGTACGATTCGGCATTGAGCAGGTAAAAGCAGTACGCGAAGAAGTAGGAGATGAGATTGAAATCTGTTTCGATGTTCATACTCGCCTGGACCCTGCTTCCGCCATCGCACTAGCCAATGGCATAGAGTCCTATCGACCCTTTTTCATTGAAGACCCGATCCGAAGCGAGAGCACCCAGAGTCTACGAATGATCCGTCAGCATACCTCAGTCCCTATCGCAGTCGGTGAACAATTCGACAGCAAGTGGAAATTCCAACAGGTCATCGAGGAAGACCTAATGGATTACTGTCGAGTCGATCTCTGCATTGCTGGTGGATTAACCGAAGCTAAAAAAATCGCTGGATGGTGCGAAACACACTATATTCACTTGGCACCTCATAATCCCTTGGGACCTGTTTCCACCGCAGCTTGTCTTCACCTCTGTCTGGCTTCATCTCTGGTTGGGGTACAGGAGCTTCCAAGACCTCCAATGTCGAGTTTAACTGATGTATTTCCTAAGCAAGTACCTTTTGAAAACGGGCATCTCATCGTCCCAGAAGGTCCGGGTTTGGGTATTGAATTCAATGAAGAAGCAATTACCGATCAGCTCCATATAGACCCCAGACCGGGCGCTGGTTTATGGCGGGATGATGGGTCATATACGAATTGGTAGAGCCTTATTAACTTTTCCGATTAAACATCTCACAGAAAAGGACTTAATTATATCGGATAGTATCCAATATAAACCTCATTGTCGGAGTAAGCTTTTTGAAAATTCCATAACCAACTCGTCAACACAGCAAATACAAAGATCAAGTTCTGCTGAACTTGCTATGGCTTTAGACCCTGACTCCTCCACGTATTGCCAACCCAATATTGGACCCAGAATCCTCCACAACGGCTTCATATACTTTCACTCTTAGTATTCCTCCCTTTCTCCAAACCTAGCCTGCCTCGGTATGCTCATTTACATTGTCCATAAGTGCCTTCATGTAACCCAAAGCATAGGCTCGAGACGTGTATTTTTCTGATTCATGATCAATGGCGAGTTCGGGTACGTGATCTTCAATCATTGCGCCATCGAATCCAACCTTCTGATAAGCTCGCATCGACTCCATGGGATCGACATTCCCCTGGTCAATGAAAGTCTCTGAGAACTTTGGAACAGTTCCAGATACGAAGCGATAATGGACGTACAGGATTTTGTTTCTCGATCCGAAATACTGGATCGCATCGAGTACATCCCCCGGCATTTCAGAAATAGTACCCTGACAAAACCCTAGGCAATTACAGTCGCTAGGAACAATTTCTGTGGCCCGTTTCAATGCATCATGAGTGCGGAAGATTCGTGAAATCCCTCCAATTGGGGAAATCGGTGGATCGTCAGGATGAAGACCCATTCGAACACCGGCCTCTTCAGCAACAGGCATTACCGCCTTAAGAAAATAAGAGAAATTATCCCACATTTCCTCATCCGAAAGCTCCAAACAATCGGATACCGGAGGATCCCAATAGTCTTGGCGAGCTCCCTTTATCTTCTCGTAGTCAAAACTAGTAACAACAGCACCAGCCCGACTGAGCTCAGACTTTGAGGTACGCAATCCGTAATTACCCCCGACACAACGCAAAGAAAAGGGATAGCCCAGTCCAGGAATTCCAGCCGCTCCCATAGAACGGAGTGTTCTACACCAATTCTCAATCTGTTCATCTCTCCCAGGCAGACCCAACTTGATCTTGTTGCACCACTCCGCCGGAACTCCTTCTAAGATTGCCCATTTCAGTCCGGCATCTTCAATTCTTGCCTTAGTCTGGGACAAATCGTGAAAATTATAGTAGCCCCTCTCTGAATCAAATTCACGAAAGGTGCTGATAAAATCTGTAGCTCCCAACTGCCTGGCAAAAGCCAATACCATCGGATCTGAATTTCCTTTAAATCCTAATCTCATCGAATAACCCCTCGTACCTTCAACTATTAAAAAACTCAACCGCAATTTGAAATTTAGATAATTGCAGAGTGTCTTCCGGGGAATCAATTTTGTAATATCGTAACCAACAACTCTTCCGAAACTATACTAGACCATCCAAGCGTTTTGCCAATATGCCCCTCATGGCCCAAAATGGATATCGATGGGCAAATATGTGAAAGCACGATAAATCTTAATTTGGCCAAGAGGATGGAGCACCGGTTCTCTCTTCTGGCCAACGTGCTCCTACTGCTATATTAATATTATGGATAGAGTACGCATTGGTCTAATCTCTCGTTGCTATCATTTTAATTATTTGATTCCATCTATACTGTTTAATACGGCCAAATGAAAATCACAGAAATTGAATCTATTCCCCTCCGCATACCCTACGAAACCCGTATCCGAAAGCAATTTCACCACTTTGGAATGGATGAGAGGCTCACGATATATAAGTTCCACACCGACACTGGGTTGATTGGTCTTGGTGAAAATGTTGGGCCCCCTTTCGAACAGGAATTAATCGATTCCTATATCGGTACGAATCCTTTCGACCACGTCATGAATACTGGTCGATTCAATCTCGATATGGCCTGTTATGACCTTATGGGGAAGCACCTTGCTCTCCCGGCATGGAGACTTCTAGGCCAGCAACGTCGAGAGTGGGTTAGCATGGGGTGGTGGATGCCGTGTATGTCCCCCGAGGAATCAGCTACCGAGGTCCAAATTGCAGCTGATCATGGCTATCGAGGTCTCAAGTGTAAAGCGCGCGCCTTCTACGATGTCGTAGAACAGGCAGAGGCCATGCAGGAGGCCGCTCCTCCCGACTTTCGCGTAGAATTCGATTTCAATGGAGCCTTGATAAATGTTGAACAGGGCCTATCGATCCTCCAGAAATTGGAAAAAATACCCATCGTCAAAGGCATCGAAGAACCCATATTTGCCCATGATGTAGAAGGTTGGAAGCGCCTCCACCAGAAAATTCGTATCCCTTTCTATCTCCACGGCGTGGGCACCGTGCTCGATGGCCCTGTGCGCCAACCTGCAGGAGCGTGGTTAGGTCTCCGTTCTGGGGACTTTGACGGAGCCCTTTGTAGCCACGAAAATATCCGTAATGCACTCGCTGCATCATGGACTTTTGCTGCTGCTAATACCCCTATCCTACTCCAATATGTAGGCACTGGCATAACAACCGCTTTCGTTTGTCAACTCGGCGCCGTCATGCACACAGCCACCCTTCCTGGCGTCACTGCGAGTCATAGCTACGAAGAGGATATAATCGTCACTCCCCACACAATTCAGCGAGGTTTTATGAAGGTACCCGAAGGTCCGGGGCTTGGAGTCGAACTGGATGAGGATGCCGTTGATCGCTATCGCAATGCACCTGATCCGGAGTGGCCCCGACATTTCTCAGTCATAACTCTACCCGGTGCATACAAACATTTGTATCGAAATCTCCAGCAAGCAGAAAACTTGATGAAACTTGGTGTCGATGATCCATTCGCGCCCGGAATCAGACTACAAGAAAGGGAGGACGACGGGAGCCAGGAATTTGATTCACTCTGGAAACGCCTTCAAGAAACCAATTGGCCTCTCTGGGAATCCGAGATCCAAAATCAATTGTAAAACTCGTTGCGGTCAGACATAGCGGTTGGTTGTGCTCCAAGCAATTCTGTAGCCAAACTTGGCATGATTTACAATAAACGCCTAATTCCACCATCAGATACCAGCACCCACATTTACCTTGATTGATTTCTCTTTAAAGCATCGAAGGTGTAATAATTGATAGTCAGAGCGGAACCATAGCACTCAACATGCCTCCCAGGCAAAAAAGCATGGAGGGCTAGATTTCTGCGTTTTATAACTTATCAAATCGAAAAACCGACGGGCTTGCTAGCGTTTCTAAAACTACGGATTAGTATCGAGGTGTACTCAGCCCGTCACCCAAGACTAAAATTCAGGGCCCTACAATGCCCCACTCGCCCTGACATCCACATTGAATTTTCCACCCCATTCCAAAATCTCGTTCCAGGTGTCCTCTTCAACGAAAATTCCTTCACCTTGCCGCTTTCCCTTAACTTTGATCTCGATATCGCCAGGAAACAAAATCTCTTCAAACCCTTCCGCCGGCGGGGAGGACTTTACGTGCTCGATAAATTTGTCGGCTTGTCGGTAGTAGTCCTCCAAGGATAGAAACTGAGTTATATCGAGAGTAACCAGGAGAACACCATTGCTGATCTGATCCACATTGCTGCCAACTGCCCCCGTTCCACTGAGTATCCCTGCTAAGAGCTCGATAACAATATTTAGTCCATATCCTTTGTGGCCAGCCGAAGTCCCCCCAAGCGGAAGAATGCTGCCAGGTGGATCTTCATAAAGCTTATTGGGATCATTGGTTGGTCGGCCCATAGAATCGAGAAGCCAACCGTCTGGAGTTGTCTCATTTCGGTTGCGTTTTACCCGCACTTTACCCTCTGCTACGACCGTCGAGGTCATGTCCATCACAATGGGTTCACCTGAGGATCGAGGAATCCCGAACGCAATGGGATCGGTTGAAAGACGAGGTTCAGTCCCGCCCCAAGGAGCCATTCGAAATGATGGAATACCAACAGCGTTTACAAAGAGAAGTCCAATCATGCCCTCGCAAGCGAGGTGGTGGACATAACTTCCTAGACGTCCGATGTGATTTGAGTGTCGGACTGCGACTGCAGACAGACCGTTGCTGCGAGCCTTTTCAAGCCCAATTTCTACCGCGTGGGTCATAGCCACTTGACCAAACCCCCAGTTCCCATCCACGATAGCGGTTAGAGGATTATCCTGGATTATCTCTACTTCCGCATTGGTGACGAGATGTCCCTTCTCAACCGAACCAAGATACTGAGGAATACGAATTATCCCGTGCGAATCGTGGCCAGTACAATTGGCATCCGCCAGGAGTTCCGCCACAATGCGTGCATTTTTACGTGACGTTCCTGCACCCACAAAGATATCAGTGGCAATATGAATAAGCTGTTCATTGGTAAAAATTGGCATAGCGGCAATTTAAGCAGGGCAACGAAATAGTTTCAAGGCTGCGGTTAATTACAACGGAAATAAATTGTAATCGATAGCATGGGTATCTGAAGCTTTTTATAATGATTTCACCGTAAATCGCACGAACGATAAGAAGGTCAATTGTAACACCAAAATCTCCAGATTTCAGGGAAGGAAAAGACCTTTAGAGAGGCCATAAGAGGAACAAGAAAGGATCATTCGAGATTGATCGATTGGGGCATTAAGGAATTCGCTTAGGAATGGACACATCGCAAAATTTACGTTCTTGGATACATTTCAAAATAAGTCAGATCCGCACCAAAGTTATCCATCGCTGCAACAGCATCTCCCTTCAGCTTTACCCTAATCGGCTGAACATGCAGCTGCTCGTTGAGAACCATATTAGACTCCTTGAGCGGAAAATGAATTTCGATCCCCTGTCCAGCTGAAGCATTCGGAAAGAAGAAATAACCATTAGTCCAAAGAGGCCCACTATCATTTCCTTCGATCCAGATCTCTTGTTGATTGGCCCAACCAGGGATCCTTACAAACAATGGTTTAGATTCTTTAGGTTCTATCCGTAAGTGACTGTGCACATAGGGAGACTCTATTTTAACCTCGCTCGTCTCGTGGTCGAATAGCAGATTCACCCATTGACCGGTTGTCTCAGACCGCGCTACCTCCCGATACGCTGCACACAGAGATCCGATCGCACCTCCGACTATATCCATATTAAAGGAAATCTTGGTACGCCCGTTTCCAATCGACTTATGGCCATAAGGAGCGGGAAAACCGAAAGCACCGAGATGGCGATTAGCCACATCATGTAATCCATCTACCCCATGCGGATTCGGTGGATCGCTAATAAAAGAAACATCTCTAAGTTGGGAAGGAAGGAGATGGCAACGGATAATCCGCTCAGCGTCCTGGTAACAATCGGAATAACCAGACCGACCCAAAATAAGAGCCGTCTCCAGAACATCGCCAGTATTGTTAGCCTCGCCGTGATCGCTGTCTTTCTGATTTATCGATTCAGGAGTCCATCCAATCTCATCGCGCATCTGCCAGAGCCCCTTTTGGTAAAAAGCCTTCACTCGCGCCATGAGGGAAACATCGTCAAGTAAGTCCGCAAGCTGAGCGAGCGAAGACAGGACGCAAGTGATGGAATGGACATGGCCGGTCACAAACCTCTCTGGATCAAAAGAACCATCCTCGAGATAATACTCGCTAACAGCTTTATCTTTAAGAACCAGAGCCAGTTCAAGAGCTCTCCCATAGCCGGTTGCCCGGTAGTATTTAACCAGCGGCCCAAGCATTCTTGCCTCACCGCTGATATAGTCGTCACCCCGAAGGTTAACACCGAAGTCGCTAATACGCTCTTTATTCCATCCCTCGGACGGATTCCATAGTTCAAAGATCGAGTTGATACTCCGCTCAGCAATTTTACGAGCTTCTTCATCGTCACGAAACCTCGCAAGCGCGTAAAGGGCATGAAATCCTTCTCGAAGGTTATGCGGTCTAAAGTTGACCAGAGGCCCCCCTATTTCCTCTCGGTTCAAAGGAAGTGCCAGGGGTCCACTATAAGACAAAATGGCTGCCCGTCGATGATTCTCAATCGCTTCCTCATCAATCCTCAGTCCGACAACATCTTCTGCTTCTAATAGACCATTGAGATGCCTACCTGGGACATGGGATTCACTGTGGGCAGAGCTGAATCCCAATAATACTTCCGGTTGTATAAGAGAGCGAAAAAATGGCACATTATTATCGTCCGCGTTAAAGACATTCTGCATGGTCCGACACCCTAACCGGATCGCGTCAGCGATATCGTTGCTATTAACGTTCTGGATTCTACTCATTGGTCTCTTTTCTCATGTTTCGAAATAAATGTTTAGATTGGGCTATCCTTGGGACTGAGTTTTGCCAATAGCAATAGAATTGCAGAATTTTTAGATTAACCGAAATCTCACCAACAACCTCGAGTGCTTAATAGGCTGCCATCAAACGGTAAAAAGTAAGTCAATCATAGCCCCTGGACGCATAACTTTAAATTCTCGTACTTTTAAATTGAGAGGACCCAACTAGTTCGCTTCTTTGACTCTTATCTTCGTAATCATGTTTAAGAACTAGTGGATTGGCTTGACACCTCCCAAAGCAGAACCGTCAATCCTATAACACCGGCAGACGGCTCCGCCGGCAACAACAGAGGAAAGGACTAAAGATGTATATCGGCACACAATTTCATTGCCGCAACGACTCGGATATTCAGGTTCTGGCACAACTCGGTGTCGAACATGTCGACCAGACACCCAAAGAATCTTGGATGGAGTGGACCACAGATACTCTCAAAAGCCTGCGCGACCGATTCGACAAACATGGCATCAATCTAGAGATGATCCATATCCCCTTAGGATCGAATAATGCATTCAAAAACGAAGCGGGGGCCATATTTTTGGGACCAAGCGAGGAACGGGACCGACAAATTGATCGTATGAAAGAGATTGTTCGCATGGCTTCGGAGGCCGGCCTGCGTGGTCTAAACTATAACATCACTATTCTCGGCCACATGCGAACTCCCTCATCCACAGGACGTGGAGGTGCTACCCTTTCCACCTTTCAATACGACAAACTCGATCAATCAAAGGGTGAATTCGAAGGAGGTCCAGCCGACTCAGACGAGATGTGGGAAAGGATCAGTCATTGGCTCCATGAGATCATCCCGGTGGCGGAAGAATACAAGATCCAAATGGCGTGCCACCCTTCCGATCCCGGTATTGGATACGATACTCCTTACCGAGGCGTGGACCGTGTATTGGGCATGCCGAATGGATTCAAGAAATTCATCGAACTTTACGATAGCCCTTACAATGGCCTAAATTTTTGTCAGGGTTGTATGTCGGAGGCTCTCGAGGACCCTTCGGAAGAGATTTTTGATGTCATCCGCTATTTTGGTGAACGGAAGAAGATTTTCAACGTCCACTTCCGTAACATTAAGGGAGGACTAAACAACTTCGTGGAGGTTTTTCCAGACGAAGGAGATGTAGCTATGCTTAAAGCACTTCGCGTCTACAAGGAAGTTGGTTATGAGTACATGATCATGCCTGATCATGTGCCGAAAATATCCGGACCCGAGCCTCATCAGGTAGGTTTTGCCTTCACCTACGGCTACATTCATGCGCTGCTCCAGGCGGTAAATGAAAAATGATATAACATCGAACGGGCTATGCTCTTTTGTGATGGCTAGTCGCGGTCTTCTTATGGGTGTCCCCACCAGCGTTTCATTAGTTAACGATTAGAAAAATCTATTTCAGAGTTTTCAGCGTGACTCTCAGTGTATTTGTAAGGAGGTCGAGGAATCTATCCCAATCGATCAAGGAAGATTGCGCACTCCCCTAAGTATCCTACTAAGGCAATTTAGTCTACAACTGACAGAATACTTCAATTCTTGGTCCAGAGGTTACTGCGTTACTTTTTTTAGTTTCTCATGTAGGCTCTTCCTCCTGGCAATTTCCACCTAAACCCTGAATTTCCCTCTAAACAAAAGGAGATAGTTCTATATGGAATATAAAAGATTAGGCACTAGCGCCCTAAAAGTCAGCACCATCGGAATGGGCTGCGTCACCTTTGGACGGGAAATAGATCCTTCCACTTCGTTTGACGTTCTGGACCGAGCCTTTGAGGGAGGAATCAATCTTCTTGATACAGCTGCCGCCTACGGTAACGACCGGATCTCGGAAAAACTACTCGGAGAGTGGTTCATTAAGCGAGGGAATCGAGACTCCTTGATTCTTGCCTCCAAGATGAACGGCGATATGAGCGCTGCTGCTGTTACTACATCCATCGAAAAGAGTCTGCGTTGTCTTCAAACCGATAGGATCGATCTTTTTCAACTGCATCATTGGCCTAACAAAGGATGGGGTGAGAAACACACAGAGCATCCACTTGAGGAAACTCTTGAGGCACTCGACGATCAAGTTCGTCGTGGAACCGTAAGATATATTGGAATAAGCAACACTACTGGCACCCAACTCCAAATGGCGCTTGAGCTTCAGCGGGAGAGAAGATGGGCACCGTTCGTATCTATTCAGCCACAGTTTAATCTAGTTAACCACCGAGATGTTGAAAAGGACATCTTCCCCGTCTGCCGGAGGGAATCGTTGGGCGTTCTTGGCTATAGTCCCATCGGCGCCGGTTTTCTTACAGGTAAATACGGCCGCGATAGGATCATTCCTCCCGGCACTCGTTTCGAAGTCGTTCCTGGCCACGACGAACCCTACTTTCATGACCATGGGTTTGCGGTACTTGATGACCTACGGAATTTGTCGAAATCAAGCAACCGATCCATGATCGATTTAGCACTAGCTTGGGTCTTTGCTCAAAACGATGTCACCACCGTCCTCATAGGGGCTCGCAACACACACCAGGTTGACCAAGCTTTTGAAGCTCTCGAAAACCCACTTTCGAAAAATGAAGAGGAAGCTTTGGATCGGGCAGGGAACTCAATGTAGGTGATCCTGTTCTGCCTTAACCTATGTCGAATCTAATCGTCGACATAGGTTCACTCAGTCAACTGGAAGGCAAATTGCCCATAAGGCAAACCTAGGGAAACCGTATTCTCCCGAATTCATTACGGAGTTTCCAGTTTAGTAGTCCCTCCAACTTTGCGCTACCGGAGACTCTCGTGGTCATAGAGTTGGACTCCTGACGCCCAGCCCTATTCGTCTTATAGAACTCTCTGGAAAAAGACTGCTTCAACCTATCGAACCAACTTTAGGATTAATTCAGCTCGACCACCAAAAGTAGATCTTTCTGATCTTCATTTGAATTTATACCTTGCCTGAAACCGACAGCGTAAAAGAAAATAAATAGAATGAAAATAACCAATGTCATCCCTTATCCCGTATGGGTAGGACAACGCAATCAACTCATCATCAAAATCGAAACGGACGAGGACATATTTGGTCTTGGGGAATCCGGACTATCCGGTCGCGAACAGGCAGTGATGGGGGCTATTAGCCACTATCAAAACTTCTTGATCGGACGCGATCCAAGAAACATCGGCGCTCTATGGCAAGAGATGTATAGAGGCCAATACTTTGAAGGAGGCCGAGTTCTTACCGCGGCTATTTCTGCCATCGATATTGCACTACACGATATCCTTGCGAAATCCCTTGAGGTCCCAGTTTACCAGCTTCTTGGGGGAAAACAGCGCGACAATGTGCCTTGCTTCGCCACCTGCGGAATGCCGAGCCTTGAAGAACTCACCGACAACGTGCACCTACTCCTTGAAAAGGGATGGAATGTGATAAGAGTAATGCAGGCAACTCCGAGAGGAGCAGAGACTAACATCTTTGATCCCAGAGAATCAATTCCGCTTACCGCTGATCGAATGACAGCCTTGCGTGAAAAGGTGGGATCCGAACCCATTCTGGGTGTTGAATATCATCACCGACTATCGGTAGCTGAAGCAGCCTCTTTTTGCCAACGCATGCCTTCAGGGACCCTCGACTTCCTCGAGGAACCAATCCGAGATGAAACACCCGAGGCCTACGAATCTCTCCGAAAAATGACCGACATCCCCTTCGCAATCGGTGAAGAATTCTCCAGTAAATGGCAATTCATGCCCTACCTCGAGCGCGGTATCACCAACTTTGCTCGCCTGGACATCTGTAACGTGGGAGGATTCACCGAAGCCATGAAAGTTGCAGCCGCCGCAGAAACCCACTATATTGATTTGATGCCACACAATCCTTTGGGTCCGGTATGCACTGCGGCCAGCGTGCATTTGGCGGCAGCGGTACCTAATTTCGCTTGGCTTGAGCATCGAGTCACACCTACTGAGAAAGGTGGCTTTCTCGATGAGGACATGTTTCCCCTTCAGGTTAAAACAGAGGGTGACCGGATTCTGGTTCCAGACACTCCCGGGCTTGGCGTAGAATTCAATGAGGAATTGGCGAAACAACAGAAATTTAAGATGTGGGAGGCGCCACATCTTAAACGCACTGACGGATCTTACACAAACTGGTAATCCAAAATCGAACAGGAGGAATGGTTTAGAATGAACGATTATTATCCATTAGATCTCCATTCACTTTACAATGCAGGAGTTAATTTTCTCAGTTCCGAGACCCCCCTTGGACAACAGTTGTTTCGTGGACTCCCTTTTAAATTAGGAGACGAACCCAGCCGTTGTATTATTGCATTCGGAAAAGAGAAGGGCAATGAAAGAGTAGAGATCCCTGTTGAAGCCAAGGCAACTTGGCTAATCATCGCCCACCGACTGTTGGAATCAAAAATACCCGATAACGGGCCAGTAGGAGAGCCCATCGCGAAGTTTCGTTTCCACTTTAAAACGGGTGAGGTCGAAGAAACACAAATTCGTGATCGGTTTGAAATCTCGACTATACCATCTTCCATCTCGATACCTGGATCCTCTCCTTTCATTGCCGTCTCAGACACCGCAGATAAGCTTTTACCGCGTTGGGCTGGCGACTGGGCTGAAGCAGGTCGTCGACAAACCGAAGTCGCAGGAGGTCGATCGTTACACTTTGTCCTCTGGGCTTGGAAAAATCCTCATCCTGAACAAACACTAGAGAAACTTGAAATTATTCCAATAGGCCCAGCCTTTGTAATTGGCGGCATTACCGTCAGTAGCATTGACGAAAACCCCTTTTGCCGAGAAGCAACCCGGGAAGTAATCATCAATCTTCCTCGAAAAGAAGATGCTAACCGACCATTCAATTTGGAGGGCGAAGTCGACCGCGGCATCAATACTTATCCCTATCCCCTTCCAAATGATTCGACTGAATCCTTCCTTAAAGGACGCAAAGGATGGGGTGAGAAACAGAATCCGGGTAGCAGTCCTTCTTACGCAGAAATCGCGGCTAATCCTTCGGCAACAATCAGTGTAAAGCAAAACGATGAAATCCTGGGCGAAGCAAACTGGGGTGACTTGCGCGAAAAAAGGCAGATAAAAGCCTCTGAAAGGCTGGAACTTCAAGTGATTGAGCGAGGGAAAAACTGGGTCCACACGACCGTAGTCGATGACAATACAGGACAGCCTATTCCCTGCCGTATTCATTTTCGCTCACCCGAGGGTATCCCTTACGCACCCCACGGCCACCACGCCCACGTTAATACCAACTTGGGAACATGGCATTCTGACGTTGGTGGCGATGTCCGCATGGGCCAAATCACTTATGCATACGTTGATGGGACCTGCCAAGGCTGGCTACCTTGTGGGAATGTTACGGTCGATGTTGCTCGAGGATTTGAATATGAACCCCTTCGCGCTCAAGTGGAAATAAAGCCGGGACAAAGGAATCTCGAACTAAGGCTCAAACGCTGGTGCAATATGAACAAGGAGGGCTGGTACAGCGGCGATTCTCATGTTCATTTCCTTTCTGCTCAGGGCAGCCTAACCGAGGCCCAAGGAGAAGATCTCAATGTCGTAAACCTACTTCAATCTCAGTGGGGAGGTCTCTTCACCAATACGGAAGAATTTACCGGAGGAGAAATGGCCACCAAAGATGGATCTCATATTGTCTACGTATCTCAGGAAAATCGCCAGCACTTCCTGGGACATCTTATTCTTATGGGACTCAAGGAACCGGTTATGCCCTGGTGCTCAGACGGACCGGGCGAGGCCGAAATGGGTGGAACGCTTGAGGTAACAATGTCGGACTGGGCCGATCAGTGCCACGCCCAAGGGGGGAGTGTTGTCATCCCTCACCTCCCGAGCCCAAATGGAGAACCGGCAACACTAATTGCAACTGGTCGAGCCGATGCCGTAGAAATGTTGCGTCACGGTAAATATACGCATGGTGAGTACTATCGCTACCTCAATTGTGGATACAAACTTCCTCTCGTCGGCGGCACAGACAAAATGAGCAGCGATGTTCCTGTGGGAATCTATAGAACCTATGTCCAGCTCCCAAAGGATCAACCCTTCACCTACGATAACTGGTGCCGTGCGATGACATCGGGCCGTACCTTCCATAGTGGTGGCCCACTCATTCGTCTCACGGTAGAAGGCTGTGACATCGGTGATACCATTAATCTACCCGGTAATGGTGGCACCATCGAGGTTGAAGCTAAAGCCGAATCGGTGGTTCCGATACACACCCTTGAAATTGTCCAAGAAGGTAGAGTGGTAGCTTCAGTCGAAGAGTCAGAAGGAACTCGGAAGCTGCATTTGCGAGATAAACTTGAGGTCAAAAGCCACTCCTGGATCGCCGCTCGATGTAGCGGTCCCGGGTACTTTGAAAGCGTGCCCCACTACGATGGATGGGGTCGCGGCATTATGGCTCATACCTCGCCAGTATACATAGCCTGCGGTGAAGAATGGTGGATGTTCGACCAGGACACGGCCCAATATATGCTAACTTTGGTAGAAGGAACGCTCCACTACATGCGCCAAAACAGCCGACAGCATCCCGAAAACAATGTTACCCATCATCACGGCGAAGAGGATCATTCCGCCTACCTCGAACGGCCATTCCTAGAGGCACGCAAAGCAATTCACAATCGAATGCATCAGCTTGGGATTCCCCATTAGGATTCCATCGGGCTTTGGCATCCATAAGATCTATTGATGAAAAAAAAGGCTGAAGAGCGTCCCAACATCATTTTTATTATGCCCGACCAGTTGAGGCATGATTTTCTCAGCTGCTACGGCGCCTCTTTCATTCACACTCCGAATATAGATAGTCTAGGAAGCCGAGGAATCCTTTTCCAAAATGCCTACTCCGAGCACCCTGTCTGTGTTGCTGCTCGCGCCTCCCTCCTAACCGGCATGAATGCGATTAAAACTGGAGTTCTCGATAACACACAGTTTATTCGCCCGGACTACCGGACGTGTGGTCTTCATACTTGGCCTGAATTGCTTAGCGAAGCTGGCTACTATACTGTGGGAATGGGCAAGATGCACTTCTACCCCTGGGAAAAGGACTTCGGATTCCAACACAGGATTATCGCCGAAGATAAACTGTGGGGATTCATCGAGGACGATTACTTTCACATTCTTCACAAGGCTGGCTATAGCAAACGTGACTTCATAAAAGTACCCGAATACCATAAAAACCATATGGCATGTATCAGTCCCCACCCTTGGGAATATAACGTCGATCATTTTGTGGGGAGAAATACGGCAAAATGGATTTCAGAGTACGATGGGGAAGCGCCGTTTGCTATGATGGTTGGATTTCCTGGGCCACACTCGCCCTACGATCCTGCTTTGGAATACGCAACCTTTGATCCCGGAGACATGCCCGAACCTCATCCTGCGGAATCTAAAGACACCTCCGTAATGCATGTCCCGAACCCGATAGACCCTAAATCAAAAAGCAAGTCGTGGTACGCTGTACGAAATGAGATTTCTCCGACGCGCGATACTTTTCTGATGCAACGCGCCTGCTATGCTGGCTTGGTTGTCCAGATTGATCTCGAAGTTGGAAGAATCCTTGATTCTCTAAGGAGAAAAGGCATCCTGGAAAACACCATTATAATCTTTTCTTCCGACCATGGTGATTACCTCGGCGATCATGGCCTAATTGGAAAAGGTTCTTACTATGAAGCAGCCTGTCATGTGCCGATGTTGGTCTCTCATCCTCGCTTTAATGACGCCAAAATATCCGAAGAATTGGTGACGCTGACCGACACAACCGCAACAATCCTCTCGCTCGCTGGAATTAAGGTTCCTTCTTATATGGATTCACGCCCAATGCCTGGCTTGGGACATTCTAACGAAGAATCGCGCAAACATGTCTTTGGCATCCTCAAAAACCGTTGGATGCTTTTTGACGGAAGATGGAAACTATGCAAATACCCGCAAGGCTCCCATTTATTCGATCTTATGGAGGATCCAGGCGAACAACTAAATCGGGCGATCGATCCTAAATTCTCCAATATCTTTCACCGGTTAGATACTATCCTCACTTCGGAAATCATGCGCTCAACTTACGAGGCAGCATTTCCTGAACGTATCAACGCTGCCTTTAATTCGAGCAGTCCCGAATTTGGACGACCGGGCTCAGCTCGTACCTACCCAATGCCGTGGGGAGAGACCCACCCTGACTAAAGAGGAGTTTCGACACCTCAGAGCGACAGATTTCTGGCCCGTTCAGCCTGCCACTTCTTTCTCGTCCCGTAATAATTGTCAACTTCTCGAAAGGGCTCGACTGTATCTGTGGTGGTTTTGCCGAAGACCAACAAATCTACATATCCTTCTTCCAGCCTAAGCCGATCTTTGAGTCGCACCTCTTCCTTAAAACCAGCTGCCCTGACTAATTCACACTGATGATGGTCACAGGAGGCCATGGGAATCTGAAGCGTCCGAATCGAAATAGATCGGGCTCGATCCTCAACATCCAAGAGAAGCTCTCCCAGCTGAGACTCATACTCGGGAGTGATTCGAAATCCCAATGTTGCGACGTGTTGCTCTACAAATGTGTCCTTTCGTTCAATGGCTGCCGCACCAACAACATATCCCTTCGGGTTTTCCAGCACGGAGAAGGAACCTCGCCCATTTTCGATTCGTCGCATCACCTTTACAAAATGACTTTCATACCGGGTCTCCGAAAACGAACTTGTCAGATAATCCTTGATCAACCAATTGGGTTCCGGATGGTTGAAAAGTGCGGATAGCTCCGGCAAGTCACCCCAGGTCGCATTTCTTACAACAGCTTCGCCACAATTACGCCAGTAGGTCTCGTCGAACTTTAGGAAATCCGGCGCCAAGTACCGCATGCCGTCTCCCACGTGGTAACTGAATCCATGTCTTTCGTAAAGATGACCAGCAATCGGATTGTTGGTGCACAAATAGAGTGCCTGACCTCCATCCTTTCTGAAACGTTTGATCAGTCTGTGCATCAGCGCATTTGCGATACCCTTACCTCGATAACTCTCTCCTGTCTGAACAAATTCAACCACTCCTATACTCCGCTTATCAGTATGGACATAATAGCTCATCGAGCCCACAACCTTACCATCAATTTCCCCGACAAAATATGGAGTGAACAACCAAGGAGTTAAATTCCCGCTCAACAGGTCGTCCCTCACTTCTAGCCAACAACCTACTTTATCAGTATAAGCCCTTAGCGGTGGCTCTATCATTCGAATGGTCAGATCCTCTCCAGTCCTTAATGTCACTCTGTTATTCATTTTTCTGAGTACGGCATATCCAATAAGATAGTTTCTAGTCAGAGTTCCAACGAATCATTAGTTCCAGCTACTCAATGAGAGGATGAGGTTAATCAAACGCCAAACTTGTATATTCACTCTCGCTCCCTTCATTTGGGATGGAGATTCAAGCACAGGCAAGGACGCCTATTCAGGAACTAGTTTTGCATTCAGTGAATATTTGATCTATAATCAAGCAGACCCCTTTTCTCAAATGCCTTAGTCCGAAACTGAATTGGTATGATTAATTCCTGTTGCGACTTCGTCTCGGAGGTGAAATCAATGCTACTTAGGAAATAGTTTCTCACTCTCAAACGGGAAAATTTCTCCGAAATTCCCTAAAGCTTGAAATAGTTACAATTCCCATTCCTATCTGAATCAATTCTTCGGAAATTTTGTCCCATCGTCTGGCGAGTACTCAAGTAATTTCCTAGTATAATCAAGAGCTAATCGAGGTCGATGGTGATCGGAGATTCCAT
Source organism: uncultured Opitutales bacterium (assembly GCA_964542645.1). Taxonomy (GTDB): domain Bacteria; phylum Verrucomicrobiota; class Verrucomicrobiia; order Opitutales; family UBA2987; genus Moanibacter. The sequence goes on from CAZIUG010000008.1 coordinate 336,041, forward strand.
TGACAATAGCAAAGTCGATATCTTCTACATCCACACAGCGCTGAAAAACCTGAGCACAATCCCGCTTGCTACTACCACTCATAATGGCATCAGGATCCCATTCCCCCTTTTGATTGAATCCAGGATTGGTTAGGCGCAGGCAGATACAAGAGAAGCTATTCCGATGGGAGTAAACTCTGGCAAGCGCCTCACCCCAACACTTAGTCGCTCCGTAAATATTAGTGGGATAAACCGGCCAGTCCCAATCCACATCAGTCTTATCAGCATATCCATCAACCGCATCAATGCTGCTGGTAAAGACTATACGACTACATCCCGCCTTATGTGAGGCTTCGAATGCATTATAGGTACCTAGAATATTCAAATCCATAAGAGTGTCGTAAAATTTCGCACCATCACCGGGGTAAGCTGCTAGGTGAACCACCGTGTCCATATCCTGAGCGGCAGCGAACAATTGTCCGTAATCGGTAATGTCGGTGTACATGAAAGTCTCATGCTCACCCAGATCCTCAACTGGCCGAATATCTGCCAACCTTAGTGCGTAATGTTCACCCCAATGCGAACGCAAAATACCGCCTACAGTCCCAGCAGCCCCAGTGATCAAAACCTTCTTCCTTTCCATCTCCTTCACTAGATCACCGGTCAACTTTCGGTGAACTAGTACCTTCCTAATCCGGAAGGTACGCTAGCATTAGCACCCTCCTTTTCATTCTTCAGCCATTAAAATTGTGTTTTCGGAGACCCGATCCCATGTTTCATTATAGACTAGAGGCTTAGGTCGAGGAGGCGGGTAACCTTCCGGAAGGTTATCTAAATTAATCAGTTCAAAGCGATCTCTACCTCGCGACTGGTCCAGCCAATTCCTTTCTTCGGGAGCTGCTTCTACCTCCCTTCTCAATATGAATTCCACAAATCCAAAGTCACTAATCGCTACATGGGCTACGAAAACCCTCTCTACTTCGAGCCCATTCCATGTCTTTAGGTCCGGCAGCAACACGGGACCCGTACAAACCTGAAACTGAGCTCCATCCACGTTGAGATTCATTAGGTTTACCGGATACTCGACAGACACCCTGAACCCCCTTTCCAAGTAACTAGAACGAACACTGAGAATATCATTATTCAGCGTCGCCTTTGCGACCTCAGCGGCATTTTTTAATTCCTTCACCCGATCATACTTACGAATATCAATCCAGAAATCATCAAATCTCTCCTTGAGACTCCCAACCTCTGCAGGCTCTGATTCCAGACTAGGACGAGAGGCTATGGCCAAAACGTTCCGATGGCTGAATGCCATCCGCCATTCCCCATTCGGGATTTGGAAGAGATTACGATGAGCAATCGTGTACTCGCTTCGACATGGCGCACCAAGAAAAAACTCGGAAACCGTTCCCGATTTCTCTTCTTTCACGACACAGGAGGCCTCTAAAGCAAAACGAACATGGTATGCGTCTCCTTTCTCTCCAACAAATCCTCCCATCCATTTATAGTGGAGATCAGCCTCCTGAGGGTAACTTTTCCAGGTGAAACTTGAACGAGCAAAGTTAATCATAATGCAAGTATACGGGCACATGTCCCTCCCATAATGTTCGATCGATCTTCTAGACCCAAGAATGAGCAATATTTCTCTATCCAATCTCGCGACTGACGATAAGTGCAGAAACGATTTTGGAAAGGCATATCAGTGCCCCAAAGCAGCCGATTCGCTCCGATTTTATCCACCATCACCTCCAAAGTAGACCAGGCTTCCCGATATGGAAAGTCAAAGATATCACCAATTCGAACTGGAAAGCAAACTTCCAGGCTCAACTGGGGATTGGTAAAGGGATCCCAAATCTCGTCCGGAAGTTGAATTTTATTGCCACGCAGAAATATCCTCCAAGGAAACCCGTGCGTCATGCTGCATACGGTTCCCGGGTACCGGTCCATCCAATCTATCAAGATTCGCTGTTCCTCAAGATAACCATCGATATGTTTGGACCCATCCGTTGCTGATCTAGCAGTTCCCGGTCCAGCTCCCAAGGTAAAAAAAATAGGCACCCCGAGCTCTGTCACTGCTTCCCAAAAAGGTCGATACCCACCGTCACTCCATGGTTCCAACGAAACACTGTAAACCAAACCAGCATTAAATTTGACCGCATGCAGACCCTCCTCCGAAATCGCTTTACGAATCTCCTCAATCACAGCATCTGTGTCGGATAGGATCCGCCATTCATCCACCGGCGCCATTGCCCGAAGTCTATCGGGATACTGTGCTACACACTCACTCAGGAAAATGCTGTCCCGGCCCAGCATCGGATTACTATGTAAGAGTGCTAAATCGACACCTGAATAATCCATTTCTGCAATCAGACTGTGCGGCGTGAATTCGAGGTTACGAAGGTTGGGTGGATAGAACTGTTTTGTAATATCTTCTCCTTCTATCGTCCACGTGACGCGACCTCGATCACGATCAACCCGGAAATTAACGTCGGGTAACATCGACCAGTCCAAGGGTGTCTCTTTTCCCAAACCTTCTGAGGGAGCCGGAGCCCGGTCTCGAACTCGCCAAGCCGGCTGATGATGCTGACCTTGAGAGGTCTGTATCCATGCCAGATGCTCTTCCACCGTGGCAAATCCTGCGCGATCACCACCCGGCTGAAAACAATATGCATGGGAATCAATTATCGCTTCCCGTCTTTTAGACCTTTTCATTCGATTCCTTCGAGTAGCAAATTCCGTAGCTATCCAGAGGCCAATACGGCAAGGAGCCCCTTGATATAGCCAACAGCATAACCGACACCTCGAATGGCCTCTTCAAGATCATCCCCTATGGAAGGGCAATGGTCCGGCTGAAGGCATCCCTCGAATCCGACTCGCTGTAACTCTTGGAGCACTTTAAACATATTCATATCACCGTCATCAAGCATGACTTCCTCGAATGCTCCCGCGGTCGCCAAGCTACCTCTCACGTTGCGAAAATGGACCATAAAAATACGACCCTTTCTCCCGTAATTATTTATCTCGTCGAGAACAAGAGACTGGCCACCCGCTTCAGCCCGGGTGCCACAGCAGTAGAGGTACCCCACGCATCTATTAGGAAAGGCGTCGATTAGTCGATGGAAACCAAGACCTCCAAAAGGCGCTCCTGGACTTGGGGGGTCTGAGGGATGCATCATCAGACGCACACCGTAATTCTCCGCAATCGGTACTAGCTTATCGTATGCATGGCACACACGCTGCCACCAGAAATCCTGATCGGCAGGAGAGGGTGCCATTAAATTGTTGCTTAGAGATTCGCCACGGAAAATGTATCCTCCCCGATGTTTCGCTTCGTAATATCTTCGCATCCATGGGTAAGTGTCCTTGGCAAATCCAACCCTGGCCAGCAGCATCCCAGCCTCACCAAGCACTCTTAAGCATTGACAACAATTCTCTAGTTCCTCTTCTGCCCCGTCACCATTTCCCACGTAATTCTCCGAAAGATAAGGCAAACTTACACGGTTAACTTCCATCCCATAGGAATGAATCTTTTTCTTGATCTTAAGAACCGATTTGAGATCAAAATAGCCTTTTCCTGGCTCATTTGGAATAGGTAATTCATCGATAGCATCGGCACCCAACTGGCTAACCGAACGAAGATAAAAGTCTTCAAGGTTTCTTCCCCATACTGCTACTTTCATCATGGCCTCTAGACTTGAAGGTACCTTTAATTCTTTGACTCCCGGAAGTAATCTAATTCAAGGAACCGGGTTTAAACTATCTCGTCAATGACTTCCTAGTCCAATCTTTCACATATCTTAATCATTCTTTTACCCGACTATGACATCTAACACGGACAAATTACGAATTGGTATTTATGGCGCGGGAGGGCACTGTATAAGTCAGCACCTTCCTAACCTTAACTCTTTCGATGATGTCGAGATCGTAGCCATATGCGACATCAACAAAAAACAGGCCCAAAAGGTAGCAACTGACTTCGGTATTCCAAGCTACTACACGGACGGAATAAAGATGCTTAAATCTGAATCGATCGATGCCCTTTGGTCATTAGTCGCCGCAGGCGAACGACCCGATGTCGAAATCACAGCTGCTAAAAAAGGAGTCCATCTTTTCTGTGATAAACCCCAAACCCTTGACATGAAAGAGGCTATAGAGATTGACGAAGCATTACAGCAATCAGGTGCCCTTGGTACCGTATGTTTTCGGGAGCGTTATCGTCCACTCTGGCAGGAAGCAAAACGATTTCTCAAGGATAAAAATATCGTGCATATCCGCTTTCAAAGCTTTGCCGGGTTACCCTCTAAACAGCCAAATATTGACACGCCAGGTTGGGACAGAATCATTGAGAATCACGCTAATTTTCTCGGTTGGGGGCCTCATGCAATTGATTACTGCCGATTTGTTAGCGGTTTGGAAATCCTTACGGCTCAGGCCTTCTTTTGCTCCCCCGATCGTTACCACGTTCCCCTCTCCGCATCCTATAACTTCGCCCTTTCAAATGATGCCACGATGACTATGACTTTTGTCCAGACTTCCGAAAAAAGCCCTCAAACCGAACCATACTTCCTATTCTATTACGAGGGAGGTTACCTCGCAGTCCATCAAGGCTATAGTGGCATCGAAATGAATGGCGATCAGGTTTTTCAAGCAACGGAATTTCAACCATGGCGGGAACTAGACCGCATTTTTGTGAATGCTATCCAGACTGGTGATACTTCCTATCTTCTGAACGATTTCCATGACGGACTCAAGACCCTTGCTCCCTTGCTGGCTGGTTGGGAATCCGCTCGTAACGGGGGATCTGTCGTCGATGTACCTTCATATATGAACCAATCTGTAACAGATTAAAATAAAATCGAAAATTGAGGCACAAGAGAACCGATGTCGTCCTCTGAAGTCAAATTCTGCCATCATAGACGAATATTCTCTAGACTGTAAGGACTACCGTCTTGACTCTTATTCGAGCCGAGCATTGCCTAACGGCACAGAAATTCTGTGCCGTTAGGCAATGCTCGGCAACAAACAAAAGGATTACAGATGGTCATACGAAACTGGAAAGAGACAATCCCTTACGTAGGACATGAAACCGCCATAGTTTGGCCAATATTTTCCGGCAAGGGAGCGAAAGATAGATCCCCCGAGGAAGCACCGTTACTCGGGACCAAAGGCCTTACCCTCCACCGAATGCAAAGCAATATGGAAGGCGACTATCATGACCACGAGGAAAGTGAGCAGATCTATTACTTCACATCCGGCAAGGGTAAAATGAAAATCGATGGTGAAATTCACCAGGTTTGCGAAGGCGATGCCGTGCACCTCCCACCTAAGACTATGCACCAATTGATCAATGATTCGGATGATTGGATTGAGCACCTGATCATAACGGCTGTTGTCTCAAAAAATGCCATATGAAATGATATTACCTGATAGACGACGAGGATTACGGTGTTTCTCTACCTCTTAAAACCGTGTTTCCATTGCTCTCCTAATCAGCCTGCTATATAATCCCCATACGAGGCCTTCTAGCTAGAAGGCTCCAGAGAAGGAGCAGGTTATGCCAAGCAAACAAAAAACTTAAAGCTTTTAGATTAAGCCACTCCTTCGAAACCAGCGTGCTCTTGGAGCCAATCCTTCAACGGCACATCCTCAGGTGTGGGTGAGGTATATCCATGGCCTCCCGAGCGACTTACCCCGAGAAGTTGCTGACGAATAGGATCACAACTCTCGAGGTAGTGACCTACTGTCATGTTATCTCGGGGGCGAAGCCATCGAAAAGAATAACCAAAAAAGAGAACCTGCCTTGGTTGCGTCCAGTAATTCGAACTACCCGAGTGCCATAGACGTCGGTCAAAAATAACAGCCGATCCAGCAGGAGCAAGAACCGGAACTGCTCCCTCAACTATCTCGTTTCGATTCCTCCCAGGAAAGTCATTCGTGTATTGGCTCCCCGGAATTACATAGAAATTGCCTCGGCCAGGCATGGAAGTATCCGTGAGAAAAAAAGCAACTTTGACGGAAATCATAGGACGAGGATTCGTTGCGAGATCACTATTGATCCGGTCTGAATCCTGATGCCAGCCAAGCCCAAGCCCGTCATTCTCAAGCGACTGACCTTCGGGTTCTACCGGAGTATAGGTCATGTGACTATGATAGAGTTGAATGTGCCAATTTAGTAAACCCCACACCTTAGGGAAAGTTTTGTAGTAGTCGAGAAGCTCGAGAAAGGCATCATCCTTCCCAATGAAATCCAGTAAATTAATACGATCTCCAGGTCCAATCCGAAGGCGCTCCCGCTCTTCCTTAAAAAGCCGATCTGCCACATCGACCAGCTGACCAACGTGGTCCTCATCCAGCACGTTATCGATCATAAGGAAACCATCCTTCAGAAACTCCTCAGCCTCTACATCCGACAGTTGGTAATCGAGACAACGTATATCCATGAAAAACAGGGTAATCATCCCATTAAAAAAGGTCAAGAATCAGTCGATCTCCTATCCCGGATCTCCTCTAGAACTCAATAAAGGAAACGTCGGTTTTGATAAACAGCACCAAACGGAATGCAAAATTTGATCTGTTAGATGCTATCAGATAGGGAATCGATGGGGTTGTGATTGCACCACTCTGATCGAAATCTACCGTTCGCGAGCAGCAATTCCAGGCTCCAGGACAATTTCAAGAAGTACTGTGAATACTGAACTCTCTGCGAATATAACCTTCATCGTATGGCAATCAGTTCATATTATCCTTTTGTGTTTGCACCTTCTGGCGCTATCCGAGGAGACTCAACGCCTATTTGAGTAACTGAGTGAAAGGTGGAGACATACTGATCGAATGCTTAAAGGCACAGGGCGTGAGTGCTATTTTCGGCATGCCTGGCACTCAAAATCTTCAGATTTACGACTCTCTCCTCCGCCGTGGATCAGGTGTTGTCGACCACTACCTAGTCCGCCACGAATATGCTGCCACACAGATGGCCGATGGATACGCACGAGCTACTGGGAAAGTCGGTGTCGCCCTAACCGTTCCAGGGCCTGGAGCAAGCAATGCGTCAACCGGTATTTTGGAAGCAAGTACCGACTGTTCGCCTGTCCTCCTGATCACAGGACAAAGCGATTCACAATTCTACTCACGTGACCCGAACAAAATGTTCCACGGCCTCGATCAAATGCGATTCTTCGAACCGATAACAAAGTACTGTGCTATCGCCAGAACAGTTCAAGATATTCCATACGTTGTTGAAAAGGCCTTCTCCGCCATGCATTCAGGCCGCCCAGGACCCACGATGCTCGAATTCCCCATGGAAGTAGTAACCGGAGAATGCGAGGTCGAAATTCCGCCACCCATTTATCGAGAATTCACCTCGCAAGCTGATCTAGGGGAAATCGGGAGAGCAGCAAGAGCCCTGGAGGAAGCAAAGTATCCAATTCTATTAGCAGGGTCTGCCGTATACCGATCAGATGCGCGCAGCGAATTGCAGAGGCTCGCAGAAAAAATTAATGCTCCGGTCGCGGTGACGCGTTGCGGCAAAGGTGTCTTGCCCGAAGATCATCCCCTCGCCCTCCAAATCATATACGGCTACCCCGCTCAAGAAGCAATACGAGCAGCTGATTGTACACTTGCCATTGGGACCCGGTTTACATCGATCGACACGCGGAACTGGAGTCATGAGTATCCGCGGCCTCTAATCCAAATTGATGAGGACCCTCAAGAGATAGGAAGAGAATACCCTTGTGACATTGCTGTTGTTGGGAATCTCAAATCTACTCTTCAGGCACTGATCGAACAGATACCAACTAAAGAAAACTCTTGGAACGAAGAATTAAAAAGAATAAATGCCGCGCATTCGGCCCAACCAGCTCTTCCACTTTTATCGGAAATCCGTGAACTCCTTCCCCGTGAGGGGATTATATCGGTCGACGTTCATGGAATCGGTTACTCAACCTTTTCCGAATATCCAGTCTACGATCCTAAGACCTTTATCTATCCCAACATTGGAGTCGCCTTGGGACATGCATTTCCCGCTGCCCTAGGCGCAAAGGTTGCCCGCCCCGACCTCCCCGTTGTGTGTTTCAGCGGCGATGGAGGATTCTTGATGGGTTCACCCGAACTGGCGACAGCAATTACTTACGGCATTGCTGTTGTAACTGTCATTGTAAACGATGGAGCACTCAGCGCTATCAAGCGTTCCCAGGAAAAAGGATTTGAGGGAAGGACCATTGATACTGACCTAGTGAATCCCAATTTTGTGGACTTCGCCCTCTCTTTCGGAGCCTGGGCCAAACGAGTGGAAAAAATCGAAGACTTCAAGGGAATCCTAAAGGAAGCTCTCGATGCTAACCGTCCAGCTATCATCGAGGTCGCCATGCAGGATCGTCAGAAAGAAATTATGGACAACATCGTATGGCTTCAATCTGAACCGCTGCGCAAAGAATACCGATAATTCTCTAGATTAGTGGTGATCTACTCTAGGCTCAATCGGAATGGTTCTAAACTCCTTAATGAGCTCTGATAGTTCGCGTGCTGCCGCAGTGAAAAATCGCTCTCCCTTTTCAACGGTTCCGAGTGTAGCATCACCGATAACACCAGATTCAGAAATACGAGACCAAATATCCATCATCCGTAAGGGTGATGCACCTTTACCTCTCAAAGAACCCCGCCAGTAGTAGCGCGAAACAGGAGCTTTGATCTCTCTGGTCGCCTTACTCATCTGCACTGCGTCTTCATTTAGGTAGAGGTAGGTTGAGGTCTCGATCTCTTCAGCGTGCGACGAAAGCTCGGATTCTGCAATTTCATCCGTATCAACCCCAGCGCCACCCATTAACGATCCGCAGTGAGCATCAGTCTCGATTACAGTACGGCGAGCTGCTAGTTCCAAAATTGGCGCATTCGATCCATGGCCATTCACGATTAGAATCTTACGAAACCCGTGATGGGCGACACTCTTTGTAATATCAACAACGAAATGAAGAAGGTGCTCGTCACTTACTGTTATCGTACCAGGGAAATCCATGTGATGATCCTCAAAACCATACGGAATCGTTGGTAACAATAAGACCTCATCCGGAATCAGCTTTGCTGCAGATTCACAGATCTCCCCCACTACAAAATGATCCACATCCAACGGTAAATGATGTCCGTGATCTTCCGTCGATCCAACCGGCAAAACCACCACCCTCTGCTCCTGTACGATATCCCTAATTTCTGGCCAGGTGTAATGATCGTAACGATACGGCAACCTCGATCCCCTCATACTATTCCCTCTTTTCTATGCCCTATTTCAACTCGTAGTTCGCCTTTGGTGTCCAGCCAGCCTTCCCCGGAAGGCTTAAAACCATCATAATACTCCTAATTTTAATTCGGTCAATCTCCCAGATTATAAGTCAATCTGAGTTTTTCAGTACGATGACATTGGTTCGGTTGAGTTTGATTCACGATTTTTGTAGAGATTTAGACCCTACCCTCTAGCCTATATATTGACAACTGATAGCAAAATAAGTCCTATCTCCACTTAATTAAATTATGCTTTCTGCACACCAAATTGAGTCGTTTTATAGAGACGGTTACTTGTTGATTGAGAACGGGGTTTCCGATACTGATCTTCAACCCGTGATCGATGAGTACAATCGTGTAGTCGACGATCTTGCAAGGGACCTCAAGGAAAAGGGTAAAATCGAATGTTGCCATGAGACTGAAGGGTTCGAAACCCGACTGGCCCGACTCTGTGCCGACGATGAAGCAACTTACCGAGATGCCGACCGGTTGGTCGACATCAATGAAGTCATAGGGAAATCGACTTTTGACTTTTTAAGGAACGACAATCTGCTCGACCTCATTGAAGGAATCCTTGGTCCAGAAATCACTTGTTCTCCGATTCAACATGTACGATGTAAACTGCCATCAAGTCTCTGGGACGGAGCTTCTTCCTATACTGCTCCCTGGCATCAAGACGCTCAAGTCCATACAGAAGAGGCGGATGAGTGTTTTATCCTTACGGTTTGGATCCCACTTGTCGACACGGATGAGAGAAACGGGTGTCTTCAGGTGATTCCTGAAGTTCATCGAAGCGCAGAGGTCCTATGGAGTGAAGGATTCGGAATCAGCGAAGAGAATATGCCGGCACGTAACTCGTTGAGTCTTCCAATGACTAAAGGAGACGTTCTCTTTGTTCACAAATTCACTCCGCATGGTTCAGGCCCAAATGAAACCGAGAGGATGCGATGGAGTCTCGATCTAAGATATCAAATAACAGGTACTCCTAGCGGTCGCCCGTGGTACCCTAATTTTATTGCCCGCAGTCGCTCAAATCCCTCTTCAGAACTAAAAGATGGGGTGGAGTGGCAGGCAAGATGGAAACAAGCCGTCAAAAACCCACAAAAAGAACTTATCTACAAGATGACTCAGCGAGCTCAGCAAAATACTCCTGTTACACAAATAATCCGATTATAGACTTCTGATCCACTCGGTTAAAATCTTTCCGCTACGTTCCTTAATCAGGGTTAAAGGACCGATTAAGTTGAAAACTTCTTCACCGATCAGTCCAGGAATTGGGTGTTGGGTTTTAGATAAGACAAATCGGAATTGAAACTGCGATAACTGGCCTACGCTCTGTTTTCGTGAAGATCCAAATCTCGGAAAGCTAGAAGACTTTTACAGGCTTCATATCGAATCAAAGGGCCGAAGATTTCTGATCTTTAGGACATCAGCCGCAATCTCCTCAGCTGAGGCCTTCAACATTGCCTCCCCTTTCTCTGGAGTGGCGGGCCGCGGATCCCCCACTCCGCCATGTCGAGTACGTTGGTCAAATCGGTGATAAGAGGAAACTCCAGGCACCTGCATCCCAGCTTTTTCACCATCGGCATCAAAATTTTCTGTCCTTACAAGATCTGGTCGCATGGCTAGAATCATTGAGGTTTCCGTCTCACCAGCATGGCCAGAGCCTTCGTTACCCAAATCTCGGATGGCATTGAGCTTATCCATTGAGGCCCAAGCCCAGCGAGTGTAAAATTCGACATCCCCATCCGGATATCGCTCCATCAGGCGCTGTAGGAGCACCGAGATTCCTGCACTATTTCCTCCATGGGAGTTTTGAATTAAAATTTTCTTGAACCCGTGCCCAACCATTGAAGCAACAATATCCATCATTAAGAGCAGATGGGTCTCAGAAATTGCGCTCACCGTACCGGGATATCGGATATGGTGCTGTGAGTACCCAAGCCATTGAACTGGGAGCACCAGGACGTCATTGGGTGCGCACTCATGTACTCGACGCGCCACCTCACCTCCGATCATACTATCGGTAAACACAGGCAGGTGGGTGCTATGTTGCTCACACGACGCAATAGGAATCAGGACAACAATATCCCTCGGCAAGGCATCGATTTCTGGGGAAGTCATTTCTGAAAGTATCATCAAATTAGCCTTTCTAATGAAATTGGGAATACTGAACTAAAGATCGCTACCAAGGCAATGATCGAATACAAGGGTCATCATACGATCGACGTATCCAGACGAATGGATTGACCTTTGGAACATTCCTTACTCCAATTAAAATAAAGGGCATCCGGTGAACCAAAATCAACTTATTTCGGCTTTTGAGAAGTTAGGCCTAAGACAGGGGGATGCAGTCTTTGTCCATAGTTCGCTTAGCAGCATTGGATTAGTTGAGGGAGGAGCCGCAACTGTTGTTCGTGCTCTTCTAGGTGTCCTCACCAAAGATGGGACACTCGCGGTACCATCTTTCACTTTTCGGCCTAAAGCCCTGACTCTAGACTTGGATAATGATCCTTCTGGCATGGGCCAAATCTCGGAAGAGGTGCGAACTCTTCAAGAAGCGCGCCGCAGCACCCATCTCTTCCACTCGGTCGCAGCTATCGGACCTAAGGCCGATGAGCTGACTCGCGTTCATGGACCCTCAGCGTGGGCAGCGGATGGTCCTTTTTGGAAATTGTGTGACCTTGATTTCTATATCCTGATGCTCGGGCTCTCTTACACTACCTGTACTATTTTCCATCTAATTGAGCAGATGGTTCAAGTGCCCTATCGTCATTGGGTCCAAAGTAAAGGAGTGTTTCGTAAATCTAATGCTCCTGAGCAACCTCTTCCTACCGCGGCATTCGTACCAAATCCTGGTTTCCCTGGAAACGATTTTAACAGACTGGGGAGGAGGATGGAAGAGCTAGGGCTCGTCAGGATTACACCAATCGGAAATGCCATTTCACGCCTGTTCAAAGCTAAAGCAGCAGTACGACTGGGAATCGAGGAATACCGAAATGATCCTCTCTTGTTTCTCAAGACGAACCAAGGTATTACCATGCTTGAGGAAGGTGTCCAATTCGGAGCCGAGAAGTGTGTTGTTGACCCAGGTGCAGTGTTTCGAAGATGAGCGTTTTGTGTGCACAATTTTTTTGATCGGAGGGAAGCATATCGACAATTCACCTACAGCTAACAAATCCCCTCTTTGGTAAACAGTAATTAAAACTCAGGCTCTAGGGTCCTCATTACTGGTCATAATTTACTAAACTGGATATATTCTATTCTGAAAGATTGATTAATCAAATTGAGATTCGGATCACACCGCTCGTATCGCAGCCAAATTAATACGCCATAAGATTCTCGACAAATATCGAAAAGGTTGCCTACTGAATCGGCTAAGGTGCCGTGATCTCATACTACCCATTAACTCAAAAGGATTCGGTGTAATGCCTCAAATGACCGGCTATAGATTCTTTGCTGAAATGCTCAAAGCTTATAATGTTGGTACCGTCTTTTGGATGCCGGCGATTCTTAAGGCAGGATTGATGGAAATAGAGCGAGTCGGAGGAATTAAACGCGTTCTTTGCCATTCGGAAAAGGGAGCCGCTTACATGGCGGATGGGTACGCAAGGGCATCCCGGCGGCCCGGCATTGCTATGTGTCAATCCGTGGGCGCAGCTAATCTGGCATCAGGACTTCAGGATGCTTATCTTGCTCACTCGCCTGTCATTGCCATCACGGGTCGGCAACAAACCGCTTTCCGCTACCGTCACGCCTACCAAGAAATTGACCATTGGCCTCTTTTCGAACCAGTGACAAAGTATAATGCCTTTGTTGATACCCTCGAACAATTTCCCCACGAATTGCGTCAGGCCTTTCGTGAATCCACCACCGGCACCCCAGGCCCGGTACATTTAGAACTTCCGGGTATTCAAGGGGAAGTAGTTGGGGCCGCCGAGGCCAACTTGGAAATATCGGGGGAAGCAGAATTTCAATCATACCCTCCTTATCGATTGGAACCAGACAAAGAAATGGTAAAAGAAGCTGCTAAACTGCTCGAACGCTCCAAATTTCCTGTTTTTGTAGCTGGCGGGGGGGCAGTCGCGTCCCGAGCAGGATCGGCCATCCTTGATCTGGCTGAGAAACTTTCGGCTCCAGTAGCTGTTTCGCTGAACGGCAAAGGCTCCATTCCTGATAATCACCCTCTCGCCGTTGGGGTAGTTGGCACCTATTCGAGATGGTGTGCCAACAAGGTGGTCCAAGAGGCTGACTTGGTTGTGTATGTGGGAAGTCAAATAGGTGACCAAGTTACCGATAATTGGACAGTCCCTTTACCCGAAACAGACGTGATTCAGATTGACCTGAATCCTGCTGAACTGGGACGCAATTGCTCTACAAAATTATCAATCCTGGGCGATGCCAGGAAAACAATCATTAAACTCTCGAAAGCACTTGGATCAAAGAGGAAAGACCCGGAATGGGCACAGCGTGCGCGTCAATGGGTGAAAGAATGGCATCTGGAATACAAACCAAAATTCGAGTCTGATGCCAACCCCATCCGCCCTGAAAGACTATGCCGCGAACTCTCACAATTTCTCCCACCCGATGCCCTCCTGGTTGCCGACACTGGGCACTCGGGAAGTTGGACGGGCACCATGGTAGATCTAACCCAAGAGACCCAAGACTACATGCGTTGTGCTGGATCTCTGGGCTGGGCCTTCCCCGCCAGCCTGGGTGCTAAATGCGCTCAGCCCGATCGGCCTGTAGTCTGCTTTACCGGAGATGGTGGATTTTGGTACCACATGGCTGAGCTTGAAACAGCCGCCCGGTGTGGAATCAACACGGTCACTGTGATCAATAACAACCGTTCCCTGAATCAGGATAGGCCCGGCGTCGATGTGGCATACAGGAATTTTCCTAATGGGAATCCAACGGAAATGTGGGTCTATAACGACGTAGACTTCTCTCGCTTCGCCTCAGTTATAGGCTGCTTCGGTATAAGAGTAGAGCGATCGAGCGATATCCAGAATGCACTCGAGGAGGCTCTCGCATCTCAAAAACCAGCCATCATAGACGTGGCCACAGACATCGAGGCCTTCGCGCCCTGGACGCAAACTCCATCGTAGCCAGTATAGGTGTCATACAAAGCTGTTCGTAGGTAATTTCATAGCTCTGGAGTCTAGTTTCAAGGTTTGTCTCCCGAAGATAGTATTCATTGAATGGTGCTTATCCAATACTCCATTACAGCTAACATCCCGAGATTCAATCTGGAACTCTATTTACGAAAAGTTGAGGAATCCCAACACTCCAGGGTATTGATTTCGAGCCAGGGGATTTTAAATAAAACTAACAACAATGGGATGTAGAAAATTAATTTCATGACAGAAGAGCAGAAGTCGATTTGATGGTCTCACCTTCTATGGAGATCTGATCGTAGATTGATCCGGTTACAATAATTCAAGTAGGCACTATAAGGAAAAATTAGTCCAATAGTTCACGCAGATATGCAACCGCCAACCCTATACCCTCAAGATCGCTACACCGGTTTTCTCTTCCCTCGTAGACAATCGACATGTTGCCGTTAAAGTTCACATCACGAAGAATTGCCATCACCCGTTCATAATCGATCCATTCTTCTCTTCCACTATCTATTTTGTAGATCTTCGCGCGAACATAAGTAGCATACGGAGCTGTTTCCTCCATAAATTGATAGAAGTTAATGTCTTCATCCATCGTTCCTTCGGATAACGCTCCCGGAGATCCCCACCATTGGCCGGTATCAAGAATGAAAGTGATATTATCACGATTGCTATCCTCTATGAGACGGATAATATCGTCTCCCACCGGCGCAGTTGCCGGAGGATGATTATGAAGCCCCACAAATATTCCTTTCCCCGCTGCATAATCAGCTAGTTCTTGAAAACTGTGCACGACCCCCTCCCAAAGGCCTCTTTGATTCTCCGACTCCTCAGGTATTCTTCCAGCGAATACCCGGATCAATGGCGCACTCATGAAAGCGGCAAGATCAACGGCACGTTTGGCTTCCTCCATACGGCTTCGGTGCTCAGCATCGTTTAGCGAAACAGCAATTCTCTGACCATTAGAAAGGACTTTCGTACCCACAAATCCACTGCCAACCCCAAGGAACCCTATCGGGAGGCCTTGGTTCAGACACTTCTGCTTGATCCTTTGGAAATAGTCCATCCCTTGAGAACGAAATCCCCTAAAAAGCTGTAGATCGGTAAAATCCATTCTCAGTCCTGCAATGACATCGATCAGAGTTTCGATATCCATCCAGTTGAGCGGATCTTCTTTGTCATCGCTTCTCTGGTCATCCGGAACCATCAGCATTGCGTTACATCCGAGTTTAATCATCCTTCACTCAAATAGATACATTGCTTCATATACAGGTCTTTGAACGATAAAATTCGAACAATCCTACTCGAAACTCCGTGTTGAATACAAAAAAGCAATTTGCATTTCCAATATACCCTTCAAAATCTCCGTAGAACCTGGGCCCATCAGCATTCTCAATTTCAAAGTAAGATTATTTTGGCACTGGGAAGGTATTAAAGAGCTGCTTCTGCCTATTGTCATATCGCTCCAGAGTCCGGTCCAAAATATATGGGGCGCTATCCATTGTCGCTATATTTTGTGACTTGAGCCAGAACGGTCCAAACCCAATGTGAAGCGTCTTCCGGACCTGAGTGGAATAATTCGTTACACCTCCATGTCGAAGATTTTCAGTAAAAAGAACTCCATCTCCCATTTTTGCGGGAAGAACTAACATACCAGGCTCATCCTCAGGAAGTGATCGATTAACCAGGTAAGGAGGGTGCAAATTCGATTTATGGGTTCCGGGAACAACGCAAAAAGCTCCTTCTTTCGCCGAAACATCGTGGAGGAAATAAACCATTCTCACCATCATGCATTCCACTCGATTGTCGATGAAACGAAAACGGTGCTTGGAAGAACCAGGCCCACCCATGTGGGCACCTGTGGCATTACCCGGGTATCGCACCCTAAGTTCAGAATTGTTAATTGCGGGACGCTCTTGTACAACTGCTTCGATGTACCTCATTGTTGCCTGGTGATTCACCAGACAATCGAAAGCTGGATCGACATTAAAGAAATCCTCAACCAAAAGACTGCCGCCATTCCCCAGACTGCCGGAGACATGGTAACCTAGAATTTTGCTACGGTGGTATTCTGTACCAGAGGGAGCGGTTACCCTAGGTTGCAGATCTACATTTTTCTCCGCGTCAGAGATAAGGGCATCGACAGCTCCACGCAGGTAGGAGACCTCATCTTTGGAAAGGAGTTCAGGTATTTCGAGATACCCTGTCCGGTCGAATTCAAAGAGTTCAAGGTCCGTCATGGTCAACTTTACTTTAACTGGCACATAGCTTGGTCTATTTTTAGTTTATGTGTCTCAGACTGAGAAAGATCTCTCATCAACTTAAGTCCAGAGGAAAAAATCAATTTGTTCTCCAGTCACCTTGATAGTGATTCCCGACCACTCTTCGGCCCCGTACCCCCATTTCTTTAAGGCCCTCAACCATATTCTGGATGCGGGGCTCTTCACTTTGGATCAAGACTTCGTTCGGCTCAAAAGCATATGGAGACCAGTACTGAAGAGAAGCGAAGTTGGCGTCACAGGTTGGGCAAGCAGCAAACTTTAAAGCTATGTAACGACGGAGGCCTTGTTTCCCGTAGACACCGTGAAAAAGGCTGTGGTTAAATATCAACATATCTCCAGGTTCGCTCTCGATAGCATAGCAGGGCACCTGATCACCGGACATTCCGTAAAAGGAGGGATTCTTTTCACTGTGACGGCGTTGAAAGGACATCAAGTCTCCATGCAAGGGCAATCGGTGAGACCCAGGAATCACCCGAAGAGCACCCTGCTCTTTTCGCATCGGCTCTGCGTAGAGCATAATCTTGATCCGAATATAGCCTAGCTCTTTCTCACCCGCTCGGTCCGCGTGCCAGTGGTGAGAGGTGTTGTCTTTCGGGAATCCATGATTACCTTCGGATCCAGACCAGATGAAGCCATCCCCTAGTAATCCATGGACAGGTTCATAAATCCGATCGTCATGGATAAGTCGCGTTAAACTCGGGTCACTTTCGAGAAAAGAATCTAAATGGATATTCTCTTCAATATTAGGCTTATGTCCCACTTTTCTTGTCCACAGCTCTTCAGCCACCTTCAATATAGATTTGAATTCCTCACTTGGAAAGCAGTTGGGAAAACGTAAAAACCCAAATGTTTCGAAATGGGCAATCTGATCAGGACTAAGTTTATTCTCAGACATTTGAATTACTCGTTGGTTGTAAATTTGTTTTCTTCTAGCCAATCCTCTCGAAGATCGTATCCGAGTCCCGGCTTTCCGTTAAGAATCAGGTGACCGTCTTCATATAATAGCGGCTCGGTCAACATTTCCTGATAAACAGGGATGGCAGCAAATCCACTTTCAAGTCGGTAAAAGTTTGGTACCGTAGAGCACACGTGAGCCGCTGCAATTATCTCATGAGGACCGAGTGGAACGCAATGTGGTGAAATTGGGATGTTGTAGATTTCGGCTAATTGGGCAATTTTTCGGATTTCGGTTATGCCCCCGGTCCAAAGAGTATCTGGCATGATATAGTCGGTAAGACTATTCTGCAAAACGGGAAGGAAATCCCATCGAGTTCGTAACCTTTCACCAATGCAAATTGGAGGGACGGTTTGTTGCCTGACGCTCGCCAAAGCGTCGTAGGATTCTGGTGGGACCGGTTCTTCAAACCAAGTTATGTTTGACTGCTCATGTAGGTTATTTGCCAACCTGATCGCTGTAGGCACATTGTAGTGCCCATGGGCGTCGATCAAGATTTCGTGCTTCGGTCCCACTGCTTCCCTTACAGCGGCAACGATGTCGTAGCCTTCCTGCTCTCCAGACTCAGAAATCTGACCACTCTGGTACATACGATGATAAGGCCGCATCTCCAAGAAAGGATCAACCTTACAGGCAGTGTAACCCTGATCAATTACATTCCATTTAGCATAGTCGGCAAATTCTTCAGGTGTTCTAGCGCCCAAGAACCAGGTATTATTGTAAAGAAGTATTCTGTTTCTGAATCGCCCACCAATTAGATCAAAGACCGGCTTTCCTACTTCCTTTCCTTTAATATCCCAAAGCGCAAGATCGACCGCAGATGCAATTGCCGTTCCAAAACCCTTCGAGCCGAAATAGGTATAGGTCCGATAGATCTTGTGCCAAATACGTTCAATATCGGAAGGATTTTCACCGATTAATATTGGCCGCAATTCCTCCAGTCCGGTACGACAAACGAGCGCAGTGTTCTGGACAGAAGCACCCGCTTCTCCCCATCCCACTATACCCGTATCTGTCTCAATCCTTAAATAGGTCCAAGTAACTGTATATCGGCTAGCATCCTTTAACTGTACAACGTAAGTCTTTAGATCGCTGATTTTCATAAGATTCAAGCAGGAAACAACTCGGGGGTTGGGAACTCAAGCCATTCTTGCCCAGACTCGAATTCATACAGAACTCTTTCATTATCCGTATCGCTCAGGAGAGCAATGTTCAATTGATATCTCGGTTGCCCTTCCTATCAGCAAATCAGTAATGGATTTACCCATTCCTGTACTTAGTAGAATTCCCTTTCTACCAGCACCTGTGGCTAGAAAAACATTATCCCACCCAGGAGCACGTCCGATCACAGGCATCGCATCAGTAGTCATTGGGCGAAGGCACGCAGTGTGTTTTATCAGTTCGGCTTTGGCAATATCTGGTAATATTCGCATCGCTCCCTTCAATATAGAAACACGTGCTGAATCACTCGGCTTACGATCAAAACCTTGCCATTCTTCGGTAGTTCCACACCAAACAAGGCCATCAGGCTTGGCATAGATCGAGAAGCCATCTCCCATGAAGTCGCACGGTAACCGAAGACCAGGAAGCTTCATTCGCAACAATTCACCCTTGAGCGGTTCGACCGGCAGGTCTAAGTTCAGACAACGAACGAGCTGACCTGACCACGGACCGGCAGCTAGGACCACTTGCTCACAATCTATCTCTCCATCCCCAAGAATGACTCTATTTACTCGATTGCCGTCTGTCTCGAATGTTTCAACAAGTCCATGCCTAAAGGTCGCCCCACGTTTTTCTGCGGCATCGGCCAAAGCCCTGGTAAATTCGAAGCTGTCGAGTGACCGATTACCACGCAGCAATGCACCCCCGATCAGTTTTGAAGATAACCGAGGTTCGAGATTCAACAGTTCCTTGGCATCCATCCAGCAACCAGAGAATCCATCCGAACCTGCATTCTCAAAGTATTCCAAGGATTTTAACAAACCCGGAATTTCTGCCTCTGAAAAGGCAAGTGTTACCATTTCCGTCACTCTTCCCTGAAAACAGATCCCCGTCTCTTCTTTTAGCCATCCCCACAAATCTGCATGCATCCGATAGCTCTCAATCGCTAAAGGTGCTAGCTGTCCCGGAATGTGAGAACCCTCGAGAGGATTAAGCCCACCAACGGAATATCCTGATGCCTGGCTCCCTATTCCTTCTCGTTCAACTATGGTTGATTTAACACCTTCACGACTCAAGTAGTAAGCAATCGAGCACCCAACTACTCCACCACCTAGTATAACGATTTTACTGGTTTCATCCATAAGATGATTCAGACTAAATTCACTGAGATATAAAACTTAAAAGAACTATATAGACTGTAGAGATTTTACGATCATTCGCTGATTGGAACAAGAAAGCATAGGGACTCCTCCCTAAGGACAGATTTTCCTGACGTACCACCTTGAAGATCGCTAGAATCTATTTAACTATACCATTATTGATACTATCGGTTTGTTGATCCACCTCCAGGAAACATTAGGAATTATGGGGAAGTTAGATGGAAAAGTTGCATTGGTAACAGGCGCTGCCCGCGGACTTGGGAGAGCCTACGCCCTTCATCTAGCGAAGCTTGGAGCTGATGTAGCCGTAAATGATATCAACATCCGGTCTCACGAAGAGTATGACGAGGAAATAACTGCGGCAAGCGTTCCCCAGGAAATCGAAGCAATCGGAGTGAGAGGCATAGGTCTTGAGTGCGATGTAACGGACCGCTCACAGGTGGAATTGATGTTTCGTAAGGTCGAGGAGTCATGGGGCAAACTCGATATTCTAGTTAATAACGCAGGAGGTGCCTTATTTGGGCCGAAAGAATTCAAACCAATGCACGATTTGAATTTCCACGGGACCGTGCACTGTTGCGAAGCCTCGGCAGAAATTATGAAACGCCAGCGTTCAGGAAAGATAGTGAACGTGGCCAGCCAAGCCGGAATCATCGGTAGCAATGGGCAATCCTACGCGACATCCAAAGCAGCGGTGATTCACTATACAAGATGCCTCGCCACCGAACTTGGTCCTTACGGAATAAACGTTAACGCGATAGCGCCTGGATTCATTCTCAGTTCACGCGCTATTGCTGGAGGACGTAGCCAAGGTGAAACTCGACGAGACCTCGAGTCGAAAATTGCTCTCGGCCGTCTTGGGGATCCAGAAGATTGCGCAAAAGTGGTTGAATTTCTCGTGACCGATTTATCCGATTACCTTACCGGCCAAACCATTCGAGTATGTGGGGGGTATGTACTTTGCTGATCTGGAACGTGAAATTTAAAATCACCTAATATTCCTACTCCTATGTCTCTATTATGCACAAACAAGGAGCTCGCTCTATTCTCTAATCCAAATCGTTCCTCTAATTCCAGTAGGTCCAATTAACCCTAGAGAACCAGCAAACAAATTGTATCTCATTTAGTACAAATTGATTCCGGACTCTTACCGCCAAAATGCTCCAATTAGTGGAGCGATAACTTTAATGGGCTACCGACCCATCGGAATGGAAATTGCCGGATATCTGACGAGGTTGGAAAGCCAGAGATTCAAGTGCCTCCTCATCAATCTCCACACCGATACCCGGTCGATCTTCAACGCACCGGTAGCCCTCTTCGATTACAAATGGTTGATCAACAACTGCACTCTGTTTTACACTGTGCGGATTAGACTCCATCACGTAGTAATTTGGAATTGCTACAGCAAGATGGGTGAAGGCTGCTGTATTGACTGGACTTCCCATTAGATGAGGAAAAATTTGGACAAAATCGGCCTCAGCTATGGCTGCTATCTTCTTAACCTGAGTAAAGCCTCCTGCAAGCGAGAGATCCGGCCGGATGAAAGCGACAATCTTCCTTTCAAGCAGTTCCCGAAATTGGAAAAGATCGTAACTACGCTCACCGACTGCCATAGGAATATCTATATGCCGGGAAATATACTCGAGGGCTCCTGTACTCTCCGGCGGCAAAGGATCTTCGTAAAATTTCAATCGGAATGGTTTTAGTTCAGAGGCCAGCGTAATAGCCTGATCAGGCTGGAGGTTCCGATGAATCTCCAGACCTAAGTCAATCTCCATTCCTATTGCACCCCTCACCGCTGCTACTACTTCGACCGCACTCGCGATGACTTTGGTTGATTCCTGTTGTTCGAAGTTGGTTGAGAAAGGTGTTAGTCTCAGGACCATATACCCTTGTTCTACAGAGGTTCGTGCAGATTCGCAGAGTTCTTCTATCGAGCCTCCAATGACGTTGGCGAATAAACGAACCCGCTCACGACACTTTCCTCCAAGCAGTTGATAAACAGGCAAATTAACGGACTTTCCGAGGATATCCCAAAGAGCAATATCGATAGCACTGTATGCTGCATTAAGAGCAGCACCCCGAAAGTGTGTGTTCCGTGTGACAACTTGAGCATGGAATTCAATCTGCAGTGGATCCTTGCCAATATAGTACTCTGCGATCTCTTCTATGGCAGTCTTTACCGTTCGATGATAGGCCCAAAGTCCGGCCTCGCCATTACCAGCGATACCAGAATCTGTGTAAACGCGAACAAGCAGATACCCGTCAACAAGGAAGGTCTTGATATTTGTAATTTTCATGGGAAATAGCTAATCTATTGTCCTTGTCGAAACATGAGACCCTGCCGTATTTTTCGACTCCAATTACAAAACAAGTTTACAGGTTTCAATCCTCCACAAGTTTATTCCATTCGCCAACGATGAGATCTCGTCTTTAAAATTCGCTCGCAACAGAGAACAAGGCAAGGAATCCTAGTCACAGCGTCATTTATAAACTGTTCTCCCTGCATCCTTCGCTCTCTGTTTATCAACTTATTCAGTAAAATCTAGGCCCCTTGTTGATCGAAAATTTACATTTATACTCCAACCCCAAACCGATCCTCAAACTCCTGCCACACTTCTCTCGACAGTGGTATTGTTGCTGCCTCTAATACCTCCTGTACCTCTAGCTTGTTTGCCGGGCCTGCCAGTACCATTCCATTCCCATTTAGGGGTGCATCTAGGCAGAACCCTAAGGCGAGTTGCCGAATATTCACATCCCTCTCCTGACACCACTTCCAAATGTCATGAGCTAACTTACCTTGTCCAGGATGACGCCGTTCTTCAATCTTTGTGTCTGGCTCTGGTCCCGCCAACAACCCCATCCCCTGTACACTCGCAAGGATAACACCAACATCATTTTTGAGTGCAAGAGGGATTACGGTATCTGCCGCGGATTGGTTGATCAAAGTATAGTCGAGAAACGTAAGAACGATATCGCAATGACCGGTCTCAATTGCCTTGCGGTGCCATTCGTGCGATCGAACCCCAATCCCCATGTGCCCGATAATCCCTTCCGCCTTCAACTGCAATAAGGCGTCAAAGGCCGCACCAGGAGCTAGGGGATTGTCATCATCTCTCGGATCATGGATGAGAACGGAATCAATGAAATCCACCCGCAATCGTTTCAGGCTATTTTCCACACTCCAACGAATCCCATCGGCTGAATAATCATTTTGGCGCTCAGGATGGGTCCCCGCTTTTGTCTGCAGATAAATTTTTTCCCGGTAGCCGTCTTCCAAAGCTAACCCCACACGGCGTTCGCTTTCTCCTGCACCGTAGCCACTCGATGTATCTAGAAAATTTATACCTTGATCAATTGCATACCGGACAGCTTCAATCGCTCCATCTTCGTCAACGCGTTGCGGAGATCCCAGAAATGCACAACCCAGTCCCAGTGCTTTCGGCTTCATCTCCGTTCGACCCAACCGCCGCGTTTCTAATTCAACCATACTTGCTCTATTATTCATTAGATTATTGTGCCTGACTCATTCAAAGCAAACTCAGACTTTATTCTATTTATCCTCTAATATAACTGTATCAGCGTACCGCCCCCTAGAGCGGGGACAACTACACCGTTAGTCCTTCACAGATAAGATATTAAAAATAGAATCCATATTCGTTCTGCTAATAAATCAAGGTACGCCTCAAGCTCTTTAAAATCAATTGTATAACTCTTCATATCACTTTAGGTAAGATCTATATTGAACGAAATAACCGAAAGATAAGTTTGAAAAGAAGAAATCGAAGGAAGATCCGCTTAGGGATAGTCGGTGTGGGCCGTGGAATGGGTATAGGGGCCTCTACGAGAATGGGCGTCGAGGTTGTAGCCCTATGCGACCTTTGGAAAGAACGTCTGATTTCAGTGGGGAACCGCCTCGGAGTTGAAACATACACTGACTTCAATCGATTTCTTGAACACGAATTCGACGCCGTGATTCTAGCGAATTACTTCCACCAACATGCACCCTTTGCGATCAAAGCTCTAATGGCGGGAAAACACGTTATGAGCGAAACAGCGGCCTGCCACACATTAGCCGAAGGAGTGGCGCTGGCACGCGCGGTTGAGAAGAGTAACCGCATTTACATGTTCGCTGAGAACTATCCCTACACTGCTTACAATCAGGAAATGCGGCGCCTCTATCAGAAAGGAGCAATTGGCGAGTTCCAATATGGCGAGGGCGAGTACATTCACCCCGATCCTCCGGAGGTTAAACTTGCTCGAAGCTGTGGATCGAATCACTGGCGAAACTGGATTCCGGCAACTTACTACTGCACCCATTCTATTGCCCCCGTAATGGTAATCACCAACACCCGCCCAGTGAAGGTCAACGGTTTCTGTGTCCCCTTTGATTTCGATGATCCCAGCCAAAATCTGGCAATGAACAGGGGCGATACTTGTTCCATCATCATCTGCCGGATGAATAACGGTGCAGTGATGAAATCACTCCACGGTGGACTAAGAGGTCACGGGAACTACGTACGTATCCACGGAAACAAGGGATTAATGGAAAATGTGCGCCATGGCGACAAGGACAGACTAAGAGTCTGCCGTGAGCCTTGGGAAAAAAGAAAGGCTGAACCAACAGAAATTGTCTATACGCCTGATTTCCCTTCCCACAACCTCGAGGCCAAAAGAGCTGGCCATAGCGGCGGCGACTTTTTTACCACCTACCATTTTGCGCATGCAATCAATACCGGCGAACAGCCGTTTCTAGATGTCTACCGAGGCATTGATATGAGCATTGTTGGCATTCAAGCATGGCGATCGGCTCTGAGTGATTCCATTCCCATGGAGATCCCAGATTTTCGTCAAGAGCCGATACGCAAACAATTTGAAAATGACCATTGGTCACCAGATCCCGAAAGGACTGGCAAAGGACAACCACCCAGCAGCATACTAGGAGAGATCAAACCGTCATCGGATGCACGGGCACTGGCCGATAAGGTTTGGACCGCGCGAGGATACGTAGAGTCTTAGACCTAATCATCACCGTACAGGATTACGATTCCCGACGGTAGTGGTTGGCATATAAACTCTCACATGTAGCCCGCAGATCTGCATCACTCGCATAGTTACTGCCAAATCGATCTGCATTCAGGCTCTCCAAAGGCAACTCACTATCCCTGTCCAAGATAGTATCAACGATAGCACGCCCAATCACAGGAGAAGCAAAAATACCTCCAACCATACAGGCAGAGGCAATCAACAACCCTTCGACCTGGCTGGTTTTAGAGGCTACGAATCTCCCATCTGGAGCAATTGTTGGAAGACCTCGCCTCTCTTGTACGGTGACTGAATTTTTCAGAACGGGGAAATACTCCGACGCAGCATGTTTCAGCTGTTGGTAATAGATTGGATCCGCTTCTAGAGATGCAATCTCAAAGTCTTCAGGAAATTGGTTCATATCAAAACTTAGCGGCCTGTATCCATAACCACCCACTAATAAACCTCTTTCGTACGGCCGAATATAAATCTGATTCTCTGCGAATCTGACCACCGGTTCCTGCCCTGTGACACCAGTGATCGGCGAAGTAACAAATGCCTGATGTCGCACAGGAACTGTCTTAAGTTCTAACTCTAACCTCCCCGCGAATTGTCGAGCCCACGCACCAGCCGCCAAGACGACCCACTGGCTTTCAATAAAACCCTCAGCTGTCCTTACACCGTGAATACGACCGTCGGTTATCTCTAGCCCAGTTACGGCACAACCAGTATGAATGGAAACTCCTCTTGCCCTGGCGGCGGCGGCATAGGCTACGGCAACCGATTTAGGTTCCACAAATCCGTCCCTGGGAATCAGGAGAACACTGGCATCACTAGGAAGCCTGAGTTCTGGGACCAACTCCATCACTCTTTCATGTGAGATAAGTTCTGCTTCATCGCCGGTTTCCTTTGCCACCTTTATTCGGTCTTCCAGGCCACCTCTAAATGAATCCGTCAGGGCGATTCTCAAACTACCATTCTGGTGGAAGCATATGGGGTATCCAGTTCTCTCTTCAAATCGCTCAAAGAATTCAATGCAGTATTGATTCAGTTTAAGCAGATCCTGGTCGACGGTCAAATAGCCGGTCTGGCCAGCCGCAAATGGCGTTGTACCCTGTGCAATCGGACCCTTATCCAGGAGTACAACATCTTCAATGCCTTCATCGGCAAGATGAAAAGCAGACGATGTGCCGAGCGCTCCGCCACCTACAATAACCACACTTGCCTTTGATGGAACCATTTTCCCTCCTAGTACATCTGACGAAGCACCCAACGCAATTCCAATTCTTCTAGAACACAGTATTTTACGTTCTCGAGCCCAAAATCTAGCTTACTGATGGCCAGCAGACTGGCTTTCCTTATCAATAAACCAATGCACCCACCTCCAGGCCCATAAACCGACAATTATACTCGTTAATGTGGTAGCAAAAAGGATCCCGTGATAACCCCATATCCGGTTAAGGAAAATAGCAAGCGGAAGGTAAATAAGAGCCATTCTAGCCATTGAAAGGGTCATTGAAGGCATGGGTTTCCCTAGCGCATTAAATGTTGAACTGGCAGCATGCTGCAGCCCCATAAACACCATCGATATGGGCACTATTCTAAGGTAAAGGACTGCCGTCGATACAACTATGGAGTCACTGTTAATCGGAGAAACAATTTCTCTAGCAAAAACAAACATCACCAAA
Organism: uncultured Opitutales bacterium; assembly: GCA_964542645.1. Lineage (GTDB taxonomy): Bacteria > Verrucomicrobiota > Verrucomicrobiia > Opitutales > UBA2987 > Moanibacter. The sequence continues at coordinate 362,684 of CAZIUG010000008.1, forward strand.
CAACAACACCCTCCCCACCAAAAACAAAGATTTCTGACAATTCGAAGCGCATGCTGGACCCGATTATACTTTCCAGCACCCCAATTCATACCGACGAAGGGCCCGACAGATGATCCGGTGGCCATCAAAACTATCATCACCATGGACTCTGCTCTTGCTCCAATGCTAAACCCAGCCACCACCTCAGGTCCATAACCGGAGAGAAGCCGAGTGATAATGGCAGAGGCTAAAGGAGCAACACTGCTTGTCGCCATTGAGGGTAAGCCAACATGCAAGATTGAACGCCAGGAATTGATTATCCCATCTAAAGAAAAAACAATTAGTCGTTTATGGAAGATAATAATGTAGAAGCCGGCCACCATGGCAATTAGTCGCCCTGCAATATATGCCAAAGCTGCACCTTTAATGCCTAAGGCAGGAATTCCCCAAAGACCGAAAATGAGGAACGGCCCTAAGATCATTTGAACACAAGGCCCAAGTGCCAACTGTAACCCAGAAATAGCTGCTACTCCAGAAGCCCGCAAAAGACTCGAGATCAACATTGCAGGAGCAAAAAATGGAACACCCAAAAACCAGATAGACATATATTCATCAATAAACGCGATTACCTCAGGATTTGCGCCTAGCAACTCGAAGATTCGCTTAGAAAAACAGAAACCGATAAGTCCTACGATACTAACCACCAACCAACCTAATAAAAGCGTGTGAGTGCACAACCGGACTGAAGCTCCATGATCACCCCTACCTATAGCCCGTGCGATCACAGAGGAAGCACCGATACCGAGACCGTAAGTCATACTCGTAATCAACATTGTCACCGGCATAGTGAATGCAACTGCGGCAAGTTGCTCGGTGCCCAACATACCAAGATAGAAAGCCTCCAAGAGCGATGCGAAGACCCAGAATGAAAAGCCAAGCGAGAGGAAACCACTCAATCTAAGGACATGACGAAAAACAGATCCCTCGGTAAATGATCCATTTGCAGGAAAGTCAGAACCAGTGGTTACCAATGGCTCAGCACTCAAGTTTTTTTGTCTCCATAAGAGCAAACTGATCTCAGCATTTGACCTCTAATTACCTGTTCCAAATTTTATAGTAATTTGGTAATGTTCGAAAACCAACCGTAGCAAGAAGTCAAAATGTAAAATTGGACTCGCTGATTATCTTTCAGTATGGATTTAATCACTGTTACTATCACAATTAAGCAGTTCCAGGAACTAGGAGACGCCTCTGCTTACGAAAAGTTCCACCATTAAAGGAAGCCACCTCTTTCCCCTCACGGCTGGCCTAAAATTTAAACGAAATACTACCAACCTATCGCATAGCCGTCCCTCCGCGGGTCGGCTCCACCCATAAAGGTACCGCTATCAGGATCAATCATGATCCCCTGGCCACCACCTACGCCGGGAGACCAATCTCCTAATCGATCAATCCGGTGGCCTCTTCTTTCGAGCTGGGCAAACACTTCATCTCCAATTCTATCTTCTGCAGAGATTTTAAATCCCCTTTCAGTCTTAGCCCGAGCAGCTTCAATAGCTGCCTGAATATTCATGTCATGATCGATTACATTCATGATCATCTGAGGTGTGGTTTGGAGGATCCCATAACTTCCCGGAGTCCCAATAAGGAGTCGAAGGCCCCCATCATCCCAGATCTGAACGGGCGACACGCACATTTCAATTTTTTTGGACGGGCCAATAGCATTGGGGCTAGTTGGCTCTTGATCGAACCAGCGCATAAAATTATTCAGCGTGATTCCCGTACCAGGCACTACAATAGCGGAGCCGAATCCGCTGCCCAGACTCTGAGTGCAAGCCACAGCATTACCATCGGAGTCGATCGTATCAAAATGGGTCGTACACTCTGTCTGAAGAAATGCATAAGGATCTCCGGCCAACACTTCATCCGCCATCTTTCTGGCGGTAAAAAGATTGCCGCCACTCGGCCGAGCACGCTCGCCAATCAGTGATCTCCTCTCAGCCGAAAACTCTTTTGAAAGGAGTCCATAAGTCGGAGGTTGATCGATCGCCGTGAACTCTGCCCGATCAGCTATGGAAAGTTTTGCTGCTTCGAAAAAACGGTGAAGCGTCTCCACAGTGTTGTGCCCTAGTTCACTCACTTCGAATCCTTCCATAATATTAAGGATCTCAAGGAATTGGACTGCTTGACAAGGCGGCGGTGGAACACAGACCTTGTATCCACGATAATCGACAAACACAGGATCCTGCCATACTGGAGCAAACCTACTCAAGTCTTCGGCGGTAATCAGTCCTCCGATGGATTGCATATGGGCCACTATCTGTTCCGCAATTGCACCTTCGTAAAAAACATCCGATCCAAACTCCGCCACCATCCGGAACGTTCGGGCTAATTCCGGCTGAATCACAATTTCTCCCGGTCTAGGAACTTGTCCGTTGATCAGGTAACGAGCGCTCGTCTGAGAGTATTTCCTGAGGGACTCTACGGCCGGCTCAAAGAAAGCACTGTTTTTTACTGTCAAAGGATAACCCTGCTCTGCAAATTCAATAGCAGGGGAGAAAACAGTTCCAGGATCCATAGTTCCATATTGAGCTAAAGCCTCCAACCACCCGGCACAGGCGCCCGGAACAATCGGAGCCAACGGCCCACGTTCTTGATCCGATTCTTCAGAATACAGGGAGAGTTCCGCAGCAGCGGGGGTTAGACCGATATAATCAAGAACTCTCTGCTCTTTTTTGCCCGAACTAAAGATATGCATGTACCCTACACCACCAATGCCAGACATATAGGGTTCAACCACGTTGAGCGCGGCTGCGGTTGCAATGGCACTGTCGATCGCATTCCCCCCATCCATTAGGATCTGAATCCCAGCAAGTGAGGCCAAAGGGTGGGCAGAGGCCACCATCCCGCGTTTACTAGTTACAGTCGACCGGTGCGTTAATCCTTTCGAAGAAAAGGCCATTTCTCAATGTATGACAGCCACTCTGATAACATCAAGTTCTGAGAGACACTAAACTATAATTTAATATAGATTGTTTTTTTATCCTCTGTAAGGCTCTACTCTATTTTAATATTGACGGATTGGTAATCATGGGGGTCATGCCGGAAAACAAGCTGAACTTGTAAATCCTAAGGCAAACCTTAACAATAACAGCGAAGCAAATCGTAATTATCATCGCCCGTATAGTGAAAGAGGAAATTGGAGGAAATTGCCTTTTTGTTAATCCACTTTCTTTGACGAATGCTTACCGGACATTGAGAAAGTCAAAGTGGGTAATACATCAGGATTCTATGCAAGAACTACTATGATTACTATGCCTAATAATCACAGTCAGGAATTGCGGTACGCTAATTATTTCAGGAAGTAATTGAGTCCAAGACAAATTGCTCTAGGAGAACTTAGGGAACTTCTCCAATCCCGCCTAAATCGACAATAACGTATGGACCTTAAGACTCTCCATCATTTTCCCGATATTGTATCAGCACGATTAAACAAGTAGGGCGCCTCGAGAATACGCCGTTCTTCAGAACTCCACTCCTCTTCTGATTCAGGAGGAAATCGAGAATATCCTCCGCCAGATCTCTCGCGCCTATCTTCCCCGTAACGTCCCACGAATGCCATATAACCAGGAGTATATCGGTAAAATAGCACACGCCGTTCGTGAGCTGCAGTCCAAGGCCACGTCCCGTGGGTGAGTGCCTCGGTAAATATGACTGCCGAACCGGCTTTTTGTGGCAGTCGTCTGAGCCATGACCCCACTCTTTCAAGAGACGCGAAGCTCTCTGGGCAAGGGAAATTACTTTTGTGACTTCCTGGCACCAGGCAGAGGCCCCCATCTCCCTCGTTGACATCACACAAAGTATACGCGACGACCAAGAGTTCACAATGAATTTGATTATCGGCCACCCCATATTGAATACCGGGTGTCCATGGCACAGCCCCTCCGTGCAGGCTCAAAGACGCTCCACCCTTTTTCATTAGCATAGCATGTCCATGATCGTAGCGGAAGTGATTGCCAAGCAGTCCAACTAAGTATGGGACAATACGAGGATGACTCATTAAACGCCGAAACGGCTTTGCAAAACGATGCAGAGGACCCGCAGAAATCTGATTTTCTCTGTTCTCCCAAAATTCGAAAAAGGGATCCTTTTTCTCGAATTTTTCCCATAAATTGTATTCGTCAAGACCTCGGTTGAGATCTTCCAAGTCGTCGGCACCAAGTACATCCTCGATCAACAAGAAGCCCTGAAGATCGAACAGGTAACGTTCATTCTCAGTGATCATACGATAAAATCAGTTACCCCCTGAATAACTCGTGTCAATATCTTAAACTTGAGTAATGGATCTGTTTTGCACACTATGCCTTTTGTTATCTTTCTAATCCTGTTATATTCCAATAGGGAAAATATAATGAACGATGAAAATGAAGAATTCCCTCGGCTAATCTTCAACTCTGACGGTGACAGCACAACGCTTTCGGTTTTTGAACCACCGATCACCTCAGAAAAGGCCTGTAGGGACATCGAAGAAGTTGCTGGTACTGGGGTTGATGTTTTCTCGAATTCTATGGGCCGAGGAGACGACACATTCTCGCATCCTACTGAGTACGGGGACCTTTACGGAGAAGGGTTTTCAAGTTGGCCAGAAGGAGAAGACGGTCACGGCAATCTTCAGTGGGTTCGTTTTATGGCAGACAATGCCCGAGCACTGCTAGATGCCGAAATCAACATTATCGAACTCTTGTCGGAAAGAGCCCATCAGAGAGGACTCCAATTTTGGCCTGCTCTTAGAATGAATGATGTGCACGAAGATGATGGTAGCCGATTTGCCGCCTTTCGTAGCGAGTTCAAAAAGGAACACCCTGACCTTCTTCTGGGTTCTCCCTATCCGGCCGACGGATCGTATGGATACCCTCAGGATAATTTCACCTGGGCTTTCAACTTTGCCAAGGAGGAGGTTCGGGATAGGAAATTAGGACTTATCCTTGAGACCTGTGAGAAATACGACGTAGATGGCTTTGAACTGGATTTCCAACGGGGCCCTTGGTACTTCAAGGAAGGCAAAGAACAGGAAGGAATGCCCCTGTTGACAGACTTTATGAGAAAGGTGCGGACTGGGACTCGTGAAGTCGCTGACAGAAAAGGTCGTTCTTTCATACTAATTGCTCGGATTCCGCCTACCCTGGATTCGTGTTTAGATATTGGCCTCGATGCTGCAACCTGGATCCAGGAAGAGTTGGCTGATCTCTTCGTTCCGATGCAGGGAAGCTACCTTGATATGGGGGCTGACATTAAGGGTTTTGTAAAGATGGCTCAGAACACCCGCTGCCGCATCGGAGGAGGTATAGAACACTTGGCTAAGGGTTATCGACAAGCAGGACCTGACATGCTCTACGCGGCAGCAATGAGCTTCTGGCACCAAGGAGCCAGCAGCATCTACCTATTTAATTACGACTGCCACCGGCAACTTGGCGCAGACTTCCCATACACTCCTCAAGAGATCAGAGTTCTCAAAGAGATCAGTGATCCTAAAAACCTTGTGAGAAAGGATAAGCGCTATTGCGTCTGTGTGGATATGAAATTACGGACTCCGGAGGAAGGTGGTGCGAAACCATTGCCTCAAGAAATCCGATCGACGGATGATAAGAAGTCTTTTACCATTTGGGTAGGTGACGATGTCGAAAGCGCATTGCGGGACGGTATTCCAGTAGATATCTGGCTTCGTTTCACTTTCGCTAAGGGAATCTCTGAAAATCAGCACATCATCGTTGTGCTAAATGGGGAAAAAATGAAGGAAGGGCATCGCCTCGATGCACCAGCCTGCACTACATGGAAGTTCCCCGTCGGTCATGTTTTTCAGGGGGAGAATGAGATTAGCGTCTACGTCGAAGAAGTGGAGCGGGACATGGCACTCCGAATCGAGGGAATCGAACTCGTTATCACATACTAGCGTTAACTATCCTGGAAAAACAAAGACGAAATCATCAGTCTAGGATATGGATCTGGACTGGGTTAGGAATAAGGTATTGGCAAATCACTGCACTCAGTCGGATAACCTTAGAATCTACATCGAATTGCCTTGGGGAAACTAAACAAACAGACCAAGTATTCCCAACAGAGTTAAAGGACCCAGTGCGGCTTTCTGGAAAAGTGACACAAGTCCTCGTCTCATCGCTTATTCCGAATGGAACAAACTGAAACAAGTTTAAAAAAAAATGCAACAGCTCAATGCTTATCCCCAAACTGGCATAGATATTTGGCTCAATGAGCCTCGCAGAGCGGAACACAGCCAAGCACCTGCTAATCTTCTGAGATTGTGGTTTCCCGAATCCATTATGGCCTATGATTCGAGTGATAATCTTCTCTGGCAATCGACTTATGAAAACACTGTAGCCCCATGGCAGTACGAAAATAAGGCCATCGGAGACATGAAGACTGGACGGAAGATTCGTAAAACATTGGCACGGACCCAGAACATCGACGATTTGGCGCTTTTAAAATGCATTGTCCGGTGGGAAGAAACGGAGGCTCATCTCGCGTTGGATATTAATAATATCGGGCCTATCAAATGGAAATACTTTAAGAGCAGCATTTGCCTTCAGCGGTCAGCCTCTCCTGATTACTTCGATGAAGACGGGTACAGAACCTTTCTTTTCACTGACGGCGGATTCGTAGCCAGTCGAGAGTTAATCTTTCCACCAGAAAGGCAGCTAGTCTACATTAAGGTCGGAGAAACTCTCCCTATGCAGAACAAATCAAAATGCCGGCTACTTGAAGGAGCCCACTTCGTCGTGTCAAAAGACGAACGCTACGTCCTATGTTATGCCTGGCATGAAGCAAATCGAATCTTTCTCAATAAAGCACCTTGTGTCCGATGCCTCCACTCCGACTTGATGATCCACGATATAGAACCAAAGACATCAATTCAACGTCGCGGCATAGTATTTCTTAAGGAAGGCAGACTCGATGAAGCCCTAAAGAGCTACCAATCATGGAAGGAAACGGCCGGAAAAAGCCTCTCGGTAAACGAACTCTAGCTCGGTAATTTGCCTAAATTCCGACCACTAAAAGAGAACCCATCGTGGTGTCCTTACCTCCCGACCTCAACATTGGTAAACTCAAGCGCGAGTTAAAAGAACGCGGTTTTGTCGTCATCCATGATCTCATCCCACGCGACCAAGCCTTGCGTATAGGTGACCGGCTCATGGAAATAATGTCTGCACTACCGGATCACGACAATCCTGATGGCGAACAGATTATGGATCGGCTCTTTGATCGGATTGAGCCGATCGACGATGATATGTTCTTACCACTAGTCACAAATCCTGTACATCTTGATCTGGTTGGTTCACTCTTAGGACCAGGCTTTCAGCAAATAGGGCCAGGGATTCTTTGGCGGATGCCCGGTTGCCTAAAGCGCGGTTTACATGCTGATGTTCCTTTGCCCTGGTTCATTCAGAATAACCTTCCGACACCAAGCAACGTATGTTTCATGGTCAATGCAATCTGGATGCTGACCGAATTTACGCGGGAAAATGGTGCTACCCTTCTCTTACCCCACAGTCATAATTTCGGCCACGTCTGCAATAAATGGGTGGATCCTACAAGTGGTAAGCTACGCTACGAAAATGAGAACATCCGTCGCTACCGAACAAAGCTTGAATCCGAAGGAGATAATCAACTCGTAGCTTCCGAAGGCCCTCCAGGCTCCCTTCTCATCTTCCACGGATCGACCTGGCACAGCCCTGGCCCTAATATCACCACCGACTCAAACCGGCTCGGCGCTTCAACCGGTTTCATACCAGCCTGGCTCGACCCCGTCTACACCGCCTGGGGTAAAGATGCTTTGATGTCGAGAGCGACCCGAAATAGAATGCCTCCAGATGTACAAATGCGGAATCAACGGGTAAAGGAAAATTATCCAGATACGTCAAATTTAGAGACAAAACAGCAATGAAAACCTTATTCGAAAAAGGTCCGGAGGGCTGGTGTTCCTACGACTATCATGCGTCAGTGATATCGGGATGGCGAGAGACTTTTATTCTATCGACTTGGCGCCCTGGCCAAGGTCCACATGGATCCAACTGTGTAACCGTTGATCATCAACAATGGAGTGCCGATACCCCAGAACAGCCAATCTCCATTCTCCCGCTAATTCTCTATCGCAATTGGATGAATCTGGATCCTATTGATCTGCGTGGAGCAACCCTTTCGGTTTACCTGAGGGGAGACGATCTAAATACCAGAGGCGCGGCATGTTATTTCTGGGTCAACACAACCTTGAATCGATGGCATCTGATTTCACACCCTCTGCAAATTGGCGAAGGTTGCTGGACTGCAAAACCGAACCGAGTAGGGCTGGTCAATGACGAATCACAATGGCACAACAGCTGGGCAGGACTGCCGCCAAAACTTCAGTCATTGGATGATGCGCTCGCCGCTACTACAAGCTATGGATTCGCTTTCGTGGGTTTTCTCGCAGAAGTTACAGGCCAATTATCTATGAGTCATCTTGAACTTACGACCGCGAAAAAAAATTGACAGACTCCTGTTACGAAAGAGCCCTAACTGTAGTTCGTATCCAGTAAAACCCGGGAGAGAGCTCGAACATATCGATTACTGTCATCCAAAACCTCCGTCAGTCTTTTGCGACAGCCATCAGAAAACGAACCGATCTTTAAGATTGATAGGGCCGCGTTATGACGAACACTTTCGCTTTCATCGCCAAGTGCCCTTCCAAGATTATCTACAACATCCACCGCATTCAGATTCCCAAGAGCCTCAACCGCATTTCGTCGTACCCATTCTGATTCATCTTCCAAGGCTCCTGCCAAACGGCGGGTCGCCGAAACAGCTGGACGTCCAATATCTCCAAGGGCGTCGGCCGCTACAGCACGCATCCACCAATCTGAATGAGACAAAATATCCGTCAAATCAGGAACGGCTGTTCCCCCGGCAGCAGTAAGCCCGTAGATTGCATCAATCTGGCAGGCATTTGTGTGGGGCTTCTCAAGATTTCCCTCCACCCGTGCCTCCAAGTCGTCCATAAGGAGCTCGAGGAGTCCATCTGTTTTACCCGCTCCACCTAAACGATAGGCTGCATCGAGTCTCTCCGGCTCTGATCCGTGACGATATTGATCGATGAGCGCCGTTGTAATTTCCTCTCCGTTTGTAAGCGCCAGACATTGACCCGTATTCCACCGCCAAAGATGTTCGCATAGACTCCGATTTTTGCAAAAATCCGGAAGTTCGCTTTCGCTATTCCAATACGGGAAGAACGGCTCCTTCTTCCGACAGAACAAAAATTTCATCATATACCGGTTCTGATCCGTGAGATTCGGGGAAGCACGATGCCAAAGATCGTAATGGACAATCGTGACCAATCCGGCAGGTCCGCACAGCTTTTTCTCTTCAAGTGACTCTAAGCTTTGGCCCTGTATGTAGTACTGCGACCCAGGCGTCACGGCCGTCGGACCATAATCTTCGTCCACGTCCCTAGGATAGTAAAAAGCCATCGCCCAGCGGCTCCGGTGATGACGGACATTCTCATCATCCTCGTAACTGTCCTTATGATTAATCTGTGCTTCCTTACCTGGAGGAGTTAGGTGACAATGACGATGTGGGTGCATGAAATAGTCGGGACCCAATATCGCAGTTAGCGCACAACGGACACGAGGGTGGCAAAAGATATCACCGAGTTCTGGGATTTTGGGGTAAATGTCGTTACCGGGATTCCCATTTGATTCAAAAATTTCCTCGATGCGATCATAGATACATCGATGAAAGGCCTCGCCGAAATCTGTTTGAACTGTAACATAGCCATTGGTGAGATAGCGCTGAATAATACTATTGTACGGAGAAGTCATTTTCAGAACTGACGGTTAACTTGAAATCTTAATGGGGATTCGGGCTGTCACACTGTGAATTCAATAACTAGGACACACGAGCAAAATGACCCCACCACGACAAAGGATTACTCCATTTTTAAAAAGTAAAATCTCTTTTAAATCCCCAAAATTGTTAGCCCGATAAAAGGGCGATAGGCTAATGTTTCAGATATCTACAATCTTTCCAGGTTTCCGAGTCTCGACGGCTAGAAGGTCTTGGAAAGTTCGACAAACGCACCGTTGACACTCGTTCGTATTCAATTTAGTAGCTATGGTTTCCGCTTCATTGAAGGGTATAGAAGTACATTACCAGCTGTTGGCCCCGCTCAAGTTATCACCTGTCAGGAAAAACTTACCATGCCACGACTTACACATCGTCAGATGGAACAATTCGAGAGGGAGGGCTATCTCCTTGTTAAGAAGGTTCTCGATGTTGAGCACATTATCAACCCAATCATTAGGGAATACCACGAGGTTCTTAACCGTTTGGCTAATGAGCTTTACGAGGCCAAAGAGATTCGTGAGCTCTATGAGGAGCTGTCGTTCGGTGATCGCATAACGCGTATCTATGCTGAAACAGGCAAAATACATGCCCAGTATTTCGACTTCTCACTCCCTCAAGCAGGTAGCATAGAGCCAGATACACCATTTTGGGCTGGGCCAGCCGTTTTTCGAGCCATAACGGATCCTGATCTTTTAGATTACGTCGAATGTTTCATCGGTCCAGAAATCTATTCCAATCCGGTGCAACACGTTCGCATCAAACCACCTGAGCGCCTCGTTCCCCGAACTGAAGATGGCCAACCTATGCTCGGGGCCACAAGCTGGCATCAGGACAATGGTGTCGTCCGCCCAGAATCCGACAAAACGAATATGCTGACAGTGTGGTTTCCACTGACATCAGCCCGAGAAGAACATGGCTGCCTTCAGGTGGTGCCTGGGAGCCACCTAGATGGATTGACAACCCACTGCCCTGGAGGAACTGGCGGCCTTAGAATACCTGATCAAATTTTTGATAAATCTTCGTGCATTCCTATTCCGATGGAGGCAGGAGACGTACTTTTCTTCCATAAACTTATCGTCCATGGTTCGCTTTCAAATAAAAGCAATGAAGTACGCTGGAGCTTCGATTTACGGTATAATCCCATCGGTCAGGAAACAGGGCGCGGAGCCTTTCCTGGTTTTGTTGCCCGAAGCCGCACTCATCCTGAAGGCGTGTTGAGAAATCCTGCTGAGTGGGAACAGTCTTGGCGCAACGCCCGCGATCGCCTCGCTGTCGATCCAGATCCTGGCCCGTTCAACCGCTGGAATTTGAACCATCCGGCATGTGCTTAACGATGCCTGTTGGCTCGCTGCTACTAGGGAAAGCTCCTCTCGGTAAATTCTGACCTCGTATAGGTAACTTCATCCCTCTAAGTAAAAACAACCCGGGGGTCGGCTCTAATCCCCCTTGATAGGATTTCATGAAGTGTATCGCGAGTAAATCATCGGAGTTCGAACGCAACGCCACTGAAAAATTTGAAATGTAAATATAGGCATAAGTACGGTTTGACAAATCGGGTTGATTAGAAGGTTATTTGGGAATGTCTATGACCGAAGAAGAACGCTTTCGTTTCGACTTAACAGGCTTCTTAGTACGCCCGGCAATTCTTAAGCCAAAGGAAGTAACTGCCATTCTTGAACAGGTAGATCGAATAAAGCACGATCCCGAATCCCTCCCCCCCCAGCACCGTGCTGTGCCCGGAGGTCCAGCCAGTCTGCTCATCGACCATCCTCAAGTGATTGACGTCCTCCACGAAGTCATTGGGCCGGACATTCGCCTCGAAAGTCCCAGTTGTGTATGGCGCTGCAAGGGCGAGGAACACGGTCCCCTTCACGGGGGTGGCCCTAGGCAAGCCGATCCCATTTTTGGCTATAGGGTAAAAAACGGCCGGATTCACGCGGGAATGGTCCGAGTGATCTTCGAATTGACCGACATCTCTATGGAAGATCAGAGTACGCACTTCCTTGTCGGCAGCCACAAATCGGAATTCGACCCCCATCCAGATCATCTTTCCCTCGATAACGCTAAGCGCAGTCCCTTCTTAACCACCTACGCCTGCCCAGCCGGGAGCGCTGTATTTTTTACCGAGAATCTATGTCACGCAGGACCTGTTTGGAACCGCAATACACCTCGAGTAACAATTCTCCACGCCTACTCACATCTTTGCACCCACTGGCATCGTCTTAATATTCCCCCGGTCGTTCTGCAATCTTTACCTCGCGAAAAACAAGCCTATTTCCGTGAGGCTTGGCAGAGAGATTTTCGCACCCGAAAGGACTCCTCCACTTCCACTGTCAACTCCATTGAGCGCTTTATTGCTAACGACGAACCACCCATTAATACCGATCATCAACCTTAAACTGAAGAATCTATTTGGATCTAAGTCTCTATGGTCTTCGAAAATATTTTTTAGCAAGGGACAAGGTATCTTTTCTACCAATTCAAAGTGTTCCGATCATCGCTACACCCTTCGAACTTTATAAAGCAACTAGATGCAATAGGAATTAGAATGTGGTTGAAATGACAGAGAAATGGTTAGCTGTAAGCGATCGTAGCGCATGGCGACCAGAAGACCTAGATATTGACCGGTCTTGGCAATTTGGAGTAACCCAGAATCACGCTGAGGAGTTGGACCAAGCACTGAAAGGTGTTAAGGTGCGTGGACTAGCATTTGGAGAGATTAGAAAAGAAGATTTTCCCCTACCTTCATTTTCGGAAATCCTTAAGGATCTTCTTTCTGAAATTCGTGATGGGCGGGGATTTGCAACCCTCAGTGGAATACCCATTGATTATTCCTACGAGGACTTAGAGAAGCTTTATTGGGGACTTTGCTCCCATTTGGGAATAGGGATTACCCAAAACGTTGAGGTCGGACTAATACACTACATTACGGATGGTGATCTAGCTCCAAAGAATGGGGCGGGGATTCTTGGGAAACCATCTCCGGTATCGCTTCACGCCGATCTAACAGACTGTGTAGGGTTATTCTGTACCCATCAAGCTCCCGACGATCCGAAGAGCCTAGTAGCCAGTTCTATGACCGTCTACAATGAGATCCTCAGTAACCATCCCGAGTATCTTCCGCAACTCGAGAAAGGTTACTTTTGGAGTCGGAGAGATAAACATCCGAGCGAGAGCCCGCACTCTGAGTTTAGGGTGCCTGCATGGAGCATCAAGGATAAAACTGTGACCTGCCGGTTCAATTCGGGATGGATTAAAAAAGGCATGACGGAGGCAGGTGTGGAACTAAATAGCGAAGAAGTTAAAATCTTCGACTTTATTGAAAAAACAGCCGCGGCGAATGCTTATGCCTTCTCCCTGGACCCAGGAACGATCGCTTTTTGGAATAACTATACGACCTTTCATGGACGAGATGGATTTGCTAAGATCGAAGAAGAAGTGAAAAAACGCGTACTCCTACGCATCTGGTTGGATCTGCCCAATATTCGGTCTTTTTGGGACGAAGCTCGAATTCGTTACGGCGCCATCCGCCACGGCCAGCTGGGGTGGACAGCAAAGGAGGTCCTAGAGGGAAAGAACCGTGATCCCCACCTCCGACGTGCAGATGGGGTCCCCTCTATTTAGCCCAATCAGATCGTCGTACTCAAAGTCCCGACATGATAGAAGAATAAGGAAATAATGACTATGGAATCTACCCGCCCCTTGGGCATAACGGTATTAGCAGACTTCATCATTAACGAAGGTATAGACGGGGTTCTCCACAACATTACACAACGGGCAGGGGCCTCTATGGTGGCCCTCAATCCAACGGTAACAGCACCCTCTGACCCGGGAATTGGATCTTACCAACCACCCTCTGATGCAGGGTCCAGCCCCCGCCTGTTCGACAGGACACTCTGGGGCAAAAAAGGTCTTTGGGTACGCGGTGCCCCCAGTTATTATCCCAATGAAAAATTATATTCTGGTACTCCCTATAAACCAAAACAACCTAACAATTTGACTGAAGAATTTGGACCACTCATTGGTCAATTTATCGATGCTGCTCTGGACCGCGGAATAAAGGTTTATTTTCAGCTCAGCGCCGCTACACCTTCAAACCTGCGCATTGAAGATGTTCCAAAACTACCTGACGGATCTCGACCCGATCGTATGGCCGAAACCGGCAGTCTGGCGAGCCCAGAAATTCGTGACTACAACCGTGCCTATGTGCGTGATCTTCTGGAACAATATCCAAAGATTACAGGTTTTCGTCCTGACTGGCCAGAGTACCCATGTTACAAACTAGATGAAGCCTTTCAAGACTTCGGGCCTCACGTCGAAACTTGGGCGGTAAATTCCGGCTTTGACTTCACCCGCATCCGATCCGAGGTAGGAGCCTTCTATACCTACCTACATGGCAAACTTCGAAACCATGATCTTTTTGATTGGGTCGGACCAAACCGAGGACGTATAAGTGAGACCCTTTGGCTGCGCCGATTCCCAGGTGTACTGGACTGGCTACAGCTCAAGGCAGATCTGTCGCTCGACTTACTAAATCACTGGCGACAAACACTGGAAATGTACGGACCGGACAAAGAACTTTCGGCTAACGCTTTTATGACACCATTGACGCTATTTACGGGTTTTGACTTCACTCGTTCCGGGACTTATCTGGATGCCGTATCTCCTAAGCTATACACTATGCATTGGGCCGTCATGGTTGAGTTTTGGGGACGGGCATTAATGGAGCGAAACCCCGGATTGGATGAGGCCGTTCTAGTAAAGGCCTTGGGGCATCTCTTCGACATAGGTGATGAAATTCGGGCGACCCAATTAAGCGACTTCAGGTATCCTGAGCCACACGAGCCACATCCCATTGACGACGACTGTCAGATAAGGCGGATAAAGCAGGTGCGTGGCGAAGTCGGTGACAGCACTCTGTTAACACCATTGATCCACGGCTACGGTCCATACGACGATTTCTTACGTCGCTTCAAACTTGTCGCTGAGAGCGATGTAGACGGAGCCTGGATAAATAGATACGGCTATCTCAGCGACGCTAAACTCGACGCAGTAGGCCAGACGTGGCGTGCCACCCATTAAGGAGTTAGTAAAACAAATGCACCGATTCCTCCTGAGTGGGAACGCGATTAGGCCACTAAGGCTTCGACACATTCATTTATCCTGGCTAGGATAATAGCTAGACGGATTTTCTGTGTCCTTTCTCTGACCCCTCTAAAACTTTCACAATCCCTATTGTACCCTAACGGCAGCAGATGGATAAAACCGAACTACTGACCTCTGTACATTACCAAGAACAGGATCCTGGCACTAATTTCGTAAAGGATCCGGAGATCGCGATTGACCTGGATAATCCACTGGACTCCGAGCGGATATTGACACCGAATGTTATCCATCTTCCCTCGGGAGGATACCGGATGTACTATACGGGTTTGGGACCAGCACGGAGAGACCCGGATGCGCTAGGCTATATTCTGAGCGCATTTTCAGAGAATGCCGTTACTTGGCATAAGGAACCTGGGGTAAGGGTCGACCTGTTTCCACCGAATGCTTCAGCTCGAACTTTATGTCCAGATGTAATCCCTCTTAAAGATGGTGGCTATAGGATGTATTTTGAGGCCCGGTCCGGAGTGCCACCCGCTGATCAACGCTTTGGAGCTGCGCCAAACCCAACCACAATTCTAAGTGCTTTATCAGACGATGGGTTGGAGTGGATACCTGAGGCGGGAATACGATTCGGTAAAAGAAACTGGTCTTACGGTACTCCGCGCGTAATTTATATCGAAAAGGCAGGAGGAATAGCTTACCGAATGTATTTCCACCGTTACTCCTTCCCTTTAAAGACGGGCTTAGGCATCGGGAATCACATCATCAGCGCTCTTTCCGACGATGGGTTGAACTTTGAAGAAGAACCCGGTATACGAATCGCACAGGAAACGGACCGCGAAACCTTCTCAGTCTATGCTCCAGAAATAATTCGTCTGCGTGATGGTTCATATCGGATGTATTACTCAGGATGGAGCGAGACGATCCAGGGAGGTGTATTCACCGCAACTTCAAAAGACGGTCTGAATTGGGAAAAGGCTGGGGAACCGATCATAGACCTTGAACCAGGGCAAAGGGACAGCTCCATGATTTCCGAACCGTGTGTCATTGATTTAGATGAAGGCGGGTCGAGGTTGTTTTACGAATGTTGTGATGCTGACAACCATTATCGAATTCTTTCAGCAACAACAATTTGAGAAACCTGAGAACCTAAGTCTACTGTACCTTTCGAACCTCAATCCCCTAAAATAGCATTGATTTGGAAGACGTTTGCACAAGGACAACGATGAATAGACTAAGAGTAAACCCTTCAGCCTGCAATTCTTGCCGTCTTTGTAACAAACCAGCCTAACTTTGCCCCTGCATATCTAATGATCACAAGGAGGTCCCAGCTGTTTTATGAGCAGAGTTTAATTGATGAGAAGAGGCATTTTACCTTCAAGCGCTTTATACTCTATATAATAGGATTGCCTCATCAAAAATATCGTAACGCGCTTCCTCGCAATGAATTGAACCAAATGCGTGTTTAGCCTATTAAACAATTAGACGTAAGCTAGTCTCAGTCACGAAAAGACTAGGTCGAATCAAAGACAAAATCGTGAAAGAATCTCCGCTGACTAGGGTCTAGGTCACGATAAAATTCTGCCGGGTAGCGCCACTGCTCAGCAGAAGCCAACATCCATGGATGTTCATAACCGTAATAAAGCATCACCCGCCGACCACCCGAGTGAGTAAAAGGCCCAGCCGTGTGCCACAGAGCATTATGGAAGATTACCGCCGTTCCCGGGGGACCACATATTTGTTTGGCACCAACAAACAACTTCGGATTGCTAAGATCGTCCGCATCTGGCTCACACAAGGATTTGTGACTACCCGGAATCACAGTCAAATTACCCTGGTCGGGCACGCTCAAATCGCTTAGGATATACCCTACCTTAAACTGGAGGAAGGGGATATGAGGCTTGAAGTTCCGAAAACCGGACTGAATCCCATCGATATGCCAGCCTCTTCCGTGGTGTTTGCCCGGCACCACCTCGTAAAAGGCGTCGGTGCTGTGAAGATGAGGCATCTCATTAAACAACCCATGGACATATGCTAACATAGGTTGATAATCGAGCATTTGTAAGAAGGTCGGGTCCTCATCAAGCAAATGGAACACTCGACTATTATTACTGTCCAGCTGATCCGGAAAGGCAGGTTCAACATCTCGCTTAAACCCCGGCGTACGGCGCTTTGAAATGGTCTTTTCCAAAGCTTGAATCAGCGTCGCAACCAAATCATTGGACAGAAAATCCTCTAATACTAAATAGCCATGATTGTCGAAAAAGAAACGTTCAGTAATACTAGGATGGTCTGGAACAGTTTCACTCATCAAATTTATTTCGTAATCAGACTAGAAACACGTATCTATGATCACCTGTAAATCCTTATTCGATCTCCGCTAGTTCCACTTGGCGTTTCTCCCGATCGGCTCTTTCTGCAGCGGCCAGGACCCGCATGCAACAGCGACCGTCATACATTGTTATGGGGGTCGGCGTCCCGGTGACTAGGGAGTCGAAAAAGCGGATGTTAGGACAGGAGCCTTCAGGCTGGAACTGGCGTGATATCCCTGGGACAGGCAACCACCGACGGATCGCCTCGTCGTAGTGCATCAAGGCCCCAGATTCACCCTGGTCAGCCCAGGTAGAAGGACCATCCCCACGCGTCTGAATGAGAGCTCCTTTTTGGCCATAGAGCTCCGTGGCGAGTAACGCAGCGGTTTCGGTCTCACTCGTGTGGAGTGTAACCAGCATTCCGTTGTCATAGCGAAAGACTGCTACATTGTTGTCTTCTTCAGGCATCCCAGCCAAACGCGTACCACCCAATGAGACCACAACTTCTGGGACACCAAACATCCACAGCATCCAGTAAACCGCGTGGGAACCTGCGTGATAAAGGGAGCGTCTACCTTCGGCATCACCGTCCTTCCAAGGCCAATCCGAGTCATTCATAACACGTTGCGCATCGAACCCATTCTTTGTGTATTCGCGATGGCCGTGGCGACGACGTACCTGATATATAGGCCCGAGGGTGTCGTTCTCGACAAACTCCTTCATCTTCTGGTTTGCCGGCGTAAACTGAAGGTTGTAAACAGGCATGACCTGGACTTGGTGGGTCTCAGCCACCTGGATGGCACTATCAGCCTCAGCCAAAGTTCGAGTGAAGGGCTTCTCCACCAAACAGTGCTTGCCAGATTCAGCGGCAGCAATGATGTGCTCCGCATGCTCATGAGTGGGGGAACAGATCCCAACCGCATCGATATCGTCCCGCTGTAATACTTCACTCAACGAATCAATGTATCCCACTCCGAATTTGGCGGCTGCCCGGCGACCACGTTCCGGTTCATCATCCCAAATACAAACTAATTCTACGTTTGGGTGGCGTTGGGCGGCGGCACAAATACCGTTGGCGTGGCCAAACCAGAAACTAAGTTGAGCGAAACGGATAGTCTTATGAGACATACTAGGTTTCTTGGTATTATTATATTATAGATGATTAATAATTAGTAAGTTGAAAAACTTAACTTATCTTACGGACATCAATCTATCCGAGATACAATTTTAGAGATTTAAAGTTGGAAACAGAAAGTTGAGCATTGATACCAGAATTTGGCATGGAACCAGGCGTGCTTAATCTTTGCCCGGATTTGGAAACTGGAATTCTTTGCACTATGTCTCTGCAAAACAAATTCGCTAGTTGAGACCAAAGGCATTCGGTTAAGATTCGTAGCTGCGCAAGAAATCCGTTGGATATTGCGAAGCTATCAAATCAAGACCAGGGTTCGGAATAGGAAGGATTCTCAACATAGCGTTCCATTCCAAGTTCAAGCCGCACCATCGAGCCAGGAAGCATACGAATTTTAAAACGGGCTGCGTTCACTTCTTCTGAAGCACTTTCTGTTTGGCCCTCTATAATCTTTTTGTAGGCTTCCGGGTGCGTAGATATCGCTTCCGCCTGTTCTGCGGTAAGATTTTGACGCCGTTGAAAAGACACATGTGTAAACCGATGCTCGGCAAAGGCTCCGCCTTGCACGATTAGTTCACGACCCTTAGTCGGATTGAGGTTTACTAAATACAGGATGGCGCTACTATCTTCCAGCTTCTCGATTAATGCCGCAACATCTCTGGGCAAGCCCGGCCGGCGCCGCTCAACATCAAAATAACGCAGCCGAACCATAAGTAATCCTCCGTTGTACATAAAGAGAGGCCCACCCATAGTCAGTTGGATCAGTCCTTCGACAGTAATTGGGTTGCGTCTCTGCAAATACCAATCGCCGTAGGTACTTGGGTCCTGTTGATCGCATCGCATAAAGTCGAGTCGTTGATAGACTTGAGAATAATTGTGACGTAAAATGTCCGAGGGGTAGTTCGGATATTCCCCCTGAAGATATGCGATCCATGCCGCTTCGTGCCCACCGCCGTGTTTCGACCCATGTGACTTTACCCTGGTAAAGTCGCGCTCATCGTAATTGCGTAACTTCTTTATACGTTCCATGTCTTCTTCGGCCATGCTCATACCCCAAATATGAGCCATAGTATCGCCTCGCATTGGAAGGTGTCTCGTCCATCCCTTATCGTTATGGCATTGTGGAACATGTAAGGTTTTATCCCGTAAGTGTCCGTGTTCCATCATTACATCAACTTGAGAACGCGGAAAGTTGATATAACTTGGATCGCTATGAAGCAAGGCCGCGTTCTCGGCAGCGCTGATGCAGGCATCACCGAGCGTTTCCCAGCCATGAGGCCAGGTCCAGCCGTAGTAACCACCATACCATTTACCGTCAATATATTCCCCTATTTCACCCGAAAGACCAATATTGTCCGGGAGGATGCCATTGTTCTTCTGGGTCCGTTCGATCCACGCATCGACGTACTCTTTAACCCACGATCTGTAATTTTCATCGCCAGTGCAGAGATAGGCATTAGTAACCATGGTGGTCGCTGCGAGGTTGCAAGCAACGTCGCCGCGAGACATGCGGTCTCCCATCACCTTCGCCATCGCTTCTCCCATCCCGGGTTTGAGTAAGTCTTCAGCCGATTCGATCCCTGGGATATCGAGGAAAGGCAAAGGGTATTTATGCCAAAACTCGTACCCATAAGATGAGGTACGGTCACATACTTTTTGGAATAATTTCTCAAAGTTCCGATGTGCAGGACCCATGCTACCATTGTGAGCGCAACGAATGAGTTTGTTTACTGGATCGTAATTGGGCGCTTCCGGGTCCTCATTTAGGTAGAACCCTGCATATCGCTGGGCGCGTTCAATATTTTTCCTATTGGCAGGGTCAGCTAAGCAAAGATTGTAGAAAAACACATAGCCCTCGCCCTGATGCATCCAATCGTAACCCTGTTCGTATTCTTTCACAACCATCGGGTGGCCATGGCCACTATTGTATTTCGAAAATTGCCTAGTAATTCCGTCGTACATACGGTGCGATAAATCTAATATATTTTCGTCACCGCCAAGCAGGTATAGTACAGGCCAGTTATGAAAGCTCTCATAGGCGTCATCGAGGCCGTCAATGCCAGTAAACGTTTCGGTGGTGGGCCAGAGAACTGAATCATCTTTCCCGATGTATCGTTCCATCACAGGATCAACCGAACCGTTCAAGAGGTCAATGAGGCCGCGTTGGAGAACAGCCCACTCCGGAGCATCAACAAATGGTAGATTTGCTTCTAGGGTAATCACAGGAATATTCTTTCTTGATCCAATTGTATTCTATTTTCCAGGTTTTATTAAATCCGATTATCTGGAATCTTCTTTTTATGAAGGTTGAATGCGAGGACTAAAATTGACCGGAGCAAACAATTTCTTGAACCAACCCACAGGCTGAACCGATGATGAAAGGCTTAAGTTAACGATGCAATAGAATACAGATATAATTTTCTCGGAAATCTTAATTTCCGCTATTCGTTTGATCTTGTATTCCGATCGAATCTCTCCACGGGTCAGCTTGAATCACAACTGATTTGACATGTTACAATAACCATCTCGTCCACGATCTAATTATCCACTCCATGAAAGCGGTGTATATCCTACCGGATTTCTTCTTGGGTGTCGAACACGGCAGGCATGGTAATCTCGATGACCTCCCAGTCATCGGAGTAATCCAACACTTCATGCTTTATGCCCGGAGGCTGATACCAAGCATCGCCCGTTTCCACTCTGATCTCACCAACATCTTCAAAGTAAAGCCGGGCCCACCCTTTGATTAGATAGACCATCTGGAAATTAAGATCGTGGGAATGGTATCCTATAGGGCGAGAACAAGGCTGATTGGCACGAATGACATGGGCTAATACTTTGCCATCCGTGGCCTCTTTAATGCCAAGATCTCGATACTTGAAATAGGGTCTTAATCCCTCCTTTACCCACTGGGCATCTTTGATATGGCTGGCAAATGAACAAGTCGCTTTAGACATAATTTTCAGTTCCCTCTAATAAATGATTTCTAGATTCTAACTGTCCAAGGTTCGGACAATAACAATGCCTATGAGAATGTCTCTCAAGATTTCTGACATTTCATATTTTACAAGACGGAAGCTAAAAAACAGGTTTAACCCCACAAGCCTCTCGAAAGAGATATAGCAAGGCAGCCTCAGAATCTGTAAAGCAGCAACACTTCTTGACCCTCAGGTCGATCGAGTTACGCCACGTTATCGTCCAGCAAAACTTCGCGATTCTCACGCGCGGATACTTCAATTGCCCGACACATCCTAACGACCTTTTTCCCCTCTGCTGCAGTAAGCCTGGCCTGGCGTCCTGCGACAATCGCATCGACAAACTCTCTACATCCGGCGTCAAAGCTCGCCCAAAAACTGGAATCAATGTCCGAGTAGTCCGTTGTGACGCCGTCCAGATACACTGTGAGTGGAGGCTTGTCCAACATGTTAGCACTGCAACGGTTCACCCAAATCACTCCTCGGCTTCCGGTGATCTCGAACCATTCGTCTTCGGGAACGTGTTCCGTCCTGATCTTTAATTCATCCGAATGCACAACCTCAAAAGTGCCATATCGATCTGAATCCCTGTATTTCCAAATGGCAACCGCCGGACAATCCAGCTTCCAGCCATGTTGAATCGTTTTGTAACTGATCCAAGAGAAAACCTTCTCAATATCACCCAAAAGATAGAGGGCTACAGCGAAAACATGAGAACCGTAATCAAGCATGACTCTGCCTCCCCCACCCTTTTCAGGATCAAAGCGCCAGTCCCATCTTTCGAAAGGAATTTTGAATTTCGTATCTGAACCCATCAGTGTTTTTATCCGTAGAGATATGGGCTTGCCGATAACACCCGAATCGAGCAATTCTTTAGCCCGAACGATGGGAGGGTAATACTGGAAGTTTTCGAAGGTTCGGAACATGCCTTTCCCCTCTGCTGCGGCAGCGATAAGCTGGTCGCATTCCTTGATGGTCGTAGCCATCGGCTTCTGAATCGAAACGTGCTTTCCTGAAGCAATCGCATCAAGACCCATAGTAAGATGTAGATGATGGGGCGTGAGGATCTCAACTGCATCAATATCTGAATCATCCAGCATCTTCCGATAATCCGTATATGTCTTTGTAGCTCCCCACTCTGCAGCCCGCTCCCGAGCCCGAGCCTCCCTAACATCACAGACTGCATAGACCTCCGCATTGGCGATTTTCGCATATGCACTGGCATGACGTCGCGAAACGTTGCCTGCGCCGATTAGGCCAACACGCACTCTTTCCATCAAATGAACCCTTACTGAATTTTTCCCAATTTGATTCTTAACTGTACCTTAGTAACCACTTTATTAACTAGGGATTGAGATCAGTTTTCACAAAAGCACCAGGTTTTTAAAAACCCCATCATCGTCTACATAATTGCGCAATGTGGTTGAATCTCTTCATTCGCAATCCACTGAACCAATCTCTCATCCATAGATATCAGGTGTTTTATTTACTCCGTCTTATTTCTCCCTTTCTTCGAAAATCCGCACCGAGGGCTCCATTACCGGCCAGGGGACAGGAACTGTGATTTCAATCAAGTAAGTATCGTTGTAGTGAACCGCCCTGGATAAAGAATCTTCAAGCGCATCGATTGTATCGACGCGCTCGCCTTTAATTCCAAACGACTTCGCCAAGGCGATAAAATCCGGATTGTAAAGATTAACACCAATCTTCCTGCCAAACAAAACTTCCTGCTGCTTTTCCAAAACCCCATAAGAGTTGTCATTGAAGACAAGCAAAACGATAGGCACTTCATGTTGGATCGCCGTCGCCAGTTCCTGAAGGTTAAACATAAATCCTCCATCTCCACAAATCGCAACTACCGGTCTTTCCGGTCGCGCTAGTTTGGCACCTATCGCTGCGGGCAAAGCAAACCCTAGAGTGCCAAAACCCCACGGGTAGAGGTTCGAACGCGGCTCATAGAAATCAAGCAACCTACGACACCAATAAGCCATAAGAGTGAGGTCGCTTACAACAATCGCATCGCTCGGAAGTCCGGCCTGTATCGAATCAACCAAGTGAACACCCACCGGAGCTTTTTTTAGGCAATCATCCCGGAGCTCCTCCCGGAGTTTCTTAACCTCCATGACACGGTTACTGCCATTATCCACTACATGGTCCAAAAGCTGCTCATCGAGAATCCCAAGACTAAGTTTCGCATCAGCGATCAAGCTAATGGTTGGCTCGTAAATGGGTCCGATTGCCTGTGGATCAATGTCAATGTGGATAATCTTTTCCGGCAATTTGAGTGTCCAGCTATCTGTTTCCTCATCCGTAAATCGGGTACCAACAGCAATAAGCAAGTCACAAGTCTCGAGATAACTTCGCCCCGACCAGTGATTTAAAGCGCTACCCGCAGAAAGGGAATGAGAGCCCGGTATCGCGCCCTTACCCATTACCGTCGTAAAGACCGGAGCTTTCAGCTTTTCGGCAAACCTCACCAGCACTTCCGAAGCGTTGGCAGTTATCACTCCTCCACCAGCCCAAACAACAGGACGAATGGAAGACTTGATGAGGTCCAGCGACGGCATCAACTCCGAAACTGGGAATACAGCTGGTCTTTCCGTTTCCGGAGAGAGAATCTCAATGGAGTCCTCGTCGTTCAGTAAATCGATAGGAATCTCGATGGCAGCTGGTCTTGCACGACCGACCGCCATCGACCTAAACGCGTCAAAAATAGTTTCGGAGATCGCACCGGCAGTCTCCGGTCGCAGAGCCTCTCCGACAACCGTTCGCAGGGCCTCAAGCTGCTTCGGACACTCGTGGATTAGACCTTTCTCTAAACCGAAGGTTGCAACCGGGTTCTGGCTGGCGATGAGTAAGACTGGTGATGAATCTGCATAGGCAGTACCCAATGACGAGACTGCGTTCAAGGCCGCCGGTCCCGTTGTCGTGATGCAGACTCCTGGATGTCCGCTGGCTCTTGCGTAGCCATCGGCCATAAATGCTGCGCCCTGCTCGTGACGAGCAACTATGTGTCGGATTTTTTCAGAATGGGTGAGCGCGTCGTATATAGCCAAATTGTGGGTACCCGGAATACCGAATACCACGTCAATCCCATGTGCTTCTAATGATCGGACGACTGCTTCACCACCTGTCATAACGGTTGTTGTTTCATACTATTGCCTCTTGCTTGAAAATTGCTATGATATAAAGCCTTCATCCCTAAGGACCCTTTACTCAAGTACAACTTGGCTAGATAGAAAGCTCCCACACTCTGCAGCGGAGTTACCACGGGTTTGTAACCGAACTCAATAGAGTATCTACTCTCCATCGTTCACAGCCTGTATCATCGCCTTGATATAACCGAATTCATAAGCCCAAGCTTGGCGGGAAGCACCGGGTTCATCGTGACCTGGCGCATGATCAGGTACGATCATATGAGGATATCCGACCTCCTTAAGAGCCTTCATATTCTCCCACATATTCATCACTCCCTCATCCGGCCACACCTCCTGAAAATTGTTACGCTTCCCGATGATATTACGGAAGTGAATGTGATGGATTTTCTTTCGTTCCCCAAAATACCGGATAATTTCGGGAACCTCTCGCCGCGGATCTTCGACGCTCTCTGCCATGCATCCGAGACACAAGTTGAGGCCATGATAAGGGCTAGAGTTTATTTCAATAAAGCGTTTAAACCCCTCAAATCCACCTAAAACTCGATCGACCCCACAGTACCCTGGAGGCAGCCAAGGGTCACAGGGATGGCATGCCATGCGGACCCGGCACTCGGTGGCCACAGGGATAATACGATCGAGTGCGTAGGTGATCCGTTCCCAATTAGTTTCCGCAGTTAGGACTTCATCAAAACGCTGATGACGGTCTTGCGCCTTTTCTAAGTTCCAAGTACTCAACCGGGAGTTTCCCCGCCCAGGTGGATAGCTTTCTGTTCGTTGGTTCTCCATCTCGCAGAGGAAATACTTGATAGCGGGAATTCCTGCTTCTGCCGCCTGACGGATCATGTTGCAGATCAAATCAAGTTCCTTATCCCCCTCCCCATAGTTGCCAAGCATGAAATTGGGAACGTAACTGCCATCGATATTTAAACTTCTCATAGGGAGGGCCACCATCTCCATATCGAGCCCCAAACGACTACACTTCTCCTTCTTCTCAGCTAATTCCTGGACGTCCCATCCGTATTCACGGTGGAAAGTTATGTTGTTTTCATTCTTAGCAAAACATCCGTGGCGGACGAGATACTCTAGGTCTTCTTTCGAGGTAGTGAACTGTTGCGTACCAACGTGCATTAGAGGCGGACCACTACTATTCTTAGATGGTCGCCAGTTTTCTGCAATTGTCTGTTCGCCAGACTCAATACCCTTTTCAATCGCTGCTGTTAATTTCATGGAGTGATTTTTGGTTTCAGGAAAATAATAAGGTAACGAATACTAAAAGAATGATGAAGGATGAGAAAAGAGAATTCCACCTTGGGTGTATTCTATCACTCTCAAAGAATACACCGGGAATAACCAACCAACTCGCACATAGACAGAGGAAACCAGTAAGTTCGATCCTGAAAATGTTGGAACCGTTTTCTGAAACCCCGAATGAAAGTCGATGTTTCTAAATCACAGCCACCAAAACTAAATCCTCAGGCAGCAATTTTACTCAAAAATCCACTTGGCAACTTCGAGATTTTAATCACTTATACTGAGTATGCTAACGGACCAGCAAATTAGGCATTACAAAACTTTCGGGTTCCTCGTTCTTCGGGACCTCTTCACTCCTGAAGAAATTGAAACTTTGAGAAATGAATATGAGTCCGAACTCAACCTCGTCTATTCAGATAAACCCTTTACTGGCAAGGAGCGCTATTGGACGTATATGATGAACCCTCGAACGCCATTTTATGCTAGTTTGCTCGAAGACCCGCGCTTTTGCAACGTTGCCGAGCAGCTTTACGGCGATGATGTAATTGGCATCGGGACAGACGCCAATCGGTATGTGGGTGATACCCGATGGCATCCGGATCACCATGCTGATCCTCACGAGGATTCCTTTGGAGTTAAGTTTGCATTCTATCTGGACCCAGTAGCTGCCAACTCGGGTGCTCTCCGGCTCATTCCTGGCTCTCACAATCGAGCCTTTCAGGACAGGGTGCGCCTAACCTTGCCTACACTCGAATTGGAAATACCTGAGGTTCCAGCCTACGTTTGCAAATCAGATCCTGGCGATGTCGTCGCGTTTGATATGCGTTGCTGGCACGCAAGTAGTGGTGGGACCGCTGGAAGAAGGATGTCCACATGCGTATACTATAATAATCCGCAGGGAGAAAAAGAAGAAGCTGCAATGCGCAAACGCGCCGAAGCTAATAGAGGAGCGACGGTCCGATTCGGAAGGTCCCAAGAAGGTTATGGATGTGGTTATCCACAAGAATGGCTCGCGAATCCAAAAGGAAACCCCAAGCGGCAGCGCTGGTTGACCCGAATGGCTGAACTCGGTTACTTCGAGTTGTCGGACTAAGCAAAGCCTGGGAAACCCTCGAAATAGTAGTGTGGAAGAGGGAGACTGTCCGTCATCCGCAAAGATCTACATCCCCTGTTGGAATAGCACCTGAAAAACGAAGCGCAACTTATAGGCTGCTTAGAGGGGTAAAGGTTCTCTGGATATAGTCTTTTCGAATAAACTCTAATAAGAAATATAATAGATGCGTAAAAATTGGGTTCGCGAAAAACTAAAGGCGGGACAGCCAACTCTAGGAGCACTACTTGGGTTGGGCAGCCCCAACGTAGCAGAATTGATGGCGCGCGCCGGATATGACTGGCTTGCCATTGAGACCGAACACAACCCCATAGACATGGGCAGGGTTGAACACATGTTGATGGCAATGAACGGAACCGATACCATTCCGATCGTCCGCGTACCGAACAGCGATGCAATCTTTATTAAGCGAGTCCTTGATGCTGGGAGCATGGGTATCCTAGTTCCAATGGTAAAAACTGCCGCCGAAGCCAAAGCCATCGTCGACGTTACTCGGTATCCGCCCGAGGGCTCACGAGGATTTGGTCCTCTACGTGCGTCGCACTACACAATGGATAACCTGGACTACTTTTCTAACGCTAATGAGAATATCTTGATTGCACTGATCCTCGAGACAAAAGAGGCGCTGGAAAACCTCGATGAGATTACGGATGTACCTGGAATCGACGCTCTATTAGTAGGAGTCTACGATCTCTGTTTGTCCCTTGGTTTGAACCCGATGAACCAGCCATTCGAAGAGGTTGATGAAGCGATTGCAGAAGCACTTGCCCTATGTCGTAAGAAGAATGTGGCAATTGGGATAGGAGCCGGATCACCTGAGGAACTACGTCAGCGACATGAGCAAGGCTTTACCTTTCAAACCTACGGGACTGATTACAGGTTGTTGGGGAATTCAGCCCGCGCCGGTGTAGATTGTTTTAAGCGCCTTTGAGTATATCAACGAGTTCCTCGCTTATTCTGAAAAAAGCAGGCAAAGTCTTTTTGAAAAAAGTCCCATAGGTGACTTTTTAGGCAGGGTCGGAATTATAAGTCGCATTGTGAAAGTAGAAAATTGAACCCTCGATGGCACTCCTACCACATAAACCATAAAGTCTGCATCATCTTTCACGATGCTCTTAGAAAAAAGACCTCAAATCATCCTCAAGGTCCTGGATACCGTTGCCGAGTTAAATCGTACGACCTGGTTCCAACTTAACAATCTAAACTAAGCCTGTACCATCATTGACAACATCATAACCTCTAAAAATTAATAATGGCTAAAATAACAGGGGCTCGATTCATAGCTGAAACAATCCAAAAAGTAGGGATAAGCCACGCTTTTTTCATGCCCTATATCGCACCGAGAGCACTGATGGAAATGGAGAGACTGGGAATTAAACGTGTCCAAACTCACGGAGAAAAGCCCGCAGCCTATATGGCTGATGCTTACGCGAGAGTGCGTCGTGGACCAGGGCTGTGCATGGCCCAGTCGGTAGGAGCTGTCAATCTAGCGGCCGGTTTACAAGATGCTTACCTCGCGTGTTCTCCTGTCGTTGCCCTGACAGGCCGCGAAAATCAGAACAGTCAAAAACGCCACGCTTACCAGGAAGTCGATCATGTCGGTCCGTTTTCAGCTGTAACTAAATACAGTGCCTTTGTCTCCCATTTGGAACAACTTCCTTTTTATCTGCGCCAGGCATTCCGTTCCGCTACTTCAGGGACTCCAGGTCCGGTCCATTTGGATATGGAAGGGCTTGCTGGCCAAGTTGTTGTTGAAGAAAAAGCGGATCTCGAGGTCATAATCGAAGAGATGTTCTCCCATGTTCCTCCTTCGCGGCCAGAAGCACAGATCGAGAGCATCGATAAAGCTCTTCAACTGCTGATCCGAGCCATGCGTCCAGTCATTGTAGCCGGAGGCGGAGTGACTGCATCCGGTGCCAGCGCCGAGCTCGTAGATCTTGCACAAAAGCTTTCTATACCGGTTGCTACATCTCTAAATGCCAAAGCAATGTTTCCCTACGACCATCCACTAGCCGTAGGCATCCCCGGTTCCTACTCACGCGCCTGTGCCAACCAAGTCCTGTGCGAAGCGGACCTAGTCTTTTTCATCGGTAGCCACACCGGAGGACAGGTAACCAACGGTTATACCATTCCACCCCAGGGTACTCCCATTATCCAACTCGACATCAATCCGGAGGAACTGGGACGTAACTACCCTATCAAAGTTGGGCTTCACGGAGACGTCCGAAACACTCTCCGAAGGATGATTGAACATACGGAGACTACTGAACCCAGAACCAACTGGGTCAAACGAGTCCAGACCTTGGTCAAAACATGGGAAGAGAGCATCAGTAATTTGTACAACTCAGACGTTATTCCGATGCGGCCAGAACGACTTTGCCGGGAATTGAGCGAGTCTCTTCCTTCCGACACGATCCTGGTATCAGACACGGGCCATTCAGGAATCTGGACCGGCACTATGCTTGACCTTAGGCACCCAAACCAACTCTATATACGCTGTGCCGGTTCGCTGGGCTGGGGTCTGCCCGCAGCGATGGGAGCCAAATGCGCCCGTCCTGATCGCCCAGTACTTTGTTTCACAGGTGACGGAGGTATCTGGTACCATCTATCAGAACTCGAAACAGCCGTTAGGTGCGGGATCAACACAGTCACTATAGTCAACAATAACCATTCTTTGAACCAGGAGAAACACGGGAACGAGGCCATTTATGGAGGTCAAACCTTGGGTTCCGATGAGCTCTGGCTGTTCGGCGAAAACGACTTCGCCTCGATTGCTGAATCTATGGGCTGTGTTGGAATTACCGTCCGGAAACCGAGCGATATTTCGAGTGCTCTCGATCGAGCATTTAATTGTAACCGACCGGTTGTCGTTGATGTCAAAACCCACCTTGAGGGAATTGCTCCTGAGGCATGGGTCCCAGGCGAACAATTTCTATAGGCCACTGGACCAGTGGAATCGAGGTTAAAAGCAACCGTTGACGATCCCATAGCGTTATTGTCCAGGAGAACGCATACATCTGCGCTACAGTAATTACGTTTCACCGAGAAGGCTATTACGCTAAGAAAGTGAGACCGATGAACGGAACCACAGTTTACAACCTCCTGCTCTCGCACCTCACCCACAGGAGAACCTAGTTGCTGCTGTAACTCTGTCTCCGATATTTACTTGGCCGTCGAGCCTTGCGCGACTTGTCGGTTCTTCCCTTCCTCAATAGATCAATTTGATCCCGTAAGAGGGCGGCTTGCTCGAACTCCAGGGAATTAGCTGCCTCAAGCATTTCCGACTCCAATTCAGCGATTACGGCGGCCACATCTTTATCCCCTCCGGCGTCTTTTACATTCACCGGATCACTCTCTTCAACTCGGTCATTGAAATGAAGACTCGCCTGATCGCCTCTCTTGACACTCTGGGGGATAATTCCGTGCCTTTCATTGTACTCCGTCTGTTTTTTTCGACGATCATTCGTGATTTCAAGAGTTTGCCTGACCGAATCAGTTGAGTTATCGGCATACAGAATGACTCGTCCCCTTTCATGTCTAGCCGCCCTCCCTGCCGTCTGTATCAGGCTAGTTCGATTGCGAAGGAAACCTTCCTTGTCAGCGTCCAGAATGGCCACCAAAGCTACCTCTGGTAAGTCCAATCCTTCCCTTAAAAGATTTATACCTACCAACACATCGAAATCTCCACGGCGCAAATTACGCAGAATCTCTATTCTCTCAATTGCGTCGATGTCACTATGAAGATACTCCACTTTAATCGTCCTTTCACGCAAATAAGCAGTTAAGTCTTCAGACATTCTTTTAGTTAAAGTTGTAACTAGAACTCTCTCCCCTTCTTCAACAGCATGGTGTATTTCCCCAATTAAATCTTCTACCTGTCCCTGAGCCTCTCGGACCTCTATGAGAGGATCTAGCAAACCTGTGGGGCGAATGATCTGCTCTACAACAGTGTTTGAGACCTGCATTTCAAAAGCTGCGGGTGTTGCAGAAACAAAGATCGTTAACCCGGTCATTTTGTTGAATTCTTCTACTTTGAGAGGACGGTTGTCGAGTGCACTGGGAAGACGAAAGCCATATTCGACAAGCTTTTCTTTTCGAGATCGGTCTCCTCGATACATTGCTCCTATTTGCGGGACAGTAGCATGGCTCTCATCGATAATGAGGATGAACTCCTTCGGGAAAAAATCGATCAGGCACCACGGTCTCTCACCCGCCTTTCGGCCTGAGAGATGGCGGGAATAGTTTTCAATTCCGCTGCAAAATCCCATCTCCCCCAGCATTTCAAGATCATACTCAGTCCGCATTCGAAGGCGTTGTGCCTCCAGTAAACGATTGTTTTTCTCGAATTCAGCAACCCTATCTTCCAATTCTTTTCGAATTCCTTCCTTGGCCTGTTCGATCTTGTGCTTTGGAGTAATAAACTGATTTGCCGGATAGAGATGGAACCCGTCAAATTGCTGCCCGGTCTTCCCAGTCAGTGGATCCAATTCCTTAATGCTCTCAACTGTGTCGGCCCAAAATTCGATTCTAACAGCCGTTTCCATATAGGCCGGGAAAACATCAATTATATCACCTCGGACTCGAAAATTGCCCCGGGTAAATTTGATATCGTTTCGCTCATAAAGATTGTCAACCAACCGTTCTAAAAATTGGTCCCTCCCAAATTTTTCCTCTACCTGAATAGGGATCATCAGTTCCGAAAAATCCTCTGGAGAGCCCAGGCCATAAATACAAGACACGCTAGCCACCACGATCACATCTTGACGACTGATAAGAGAACTTGTGGCAGAAATGCGAAGTCTTTCAATCTCATCATTGATCGATGAATCCTTTTCGATGTAGGTGTCTGTTTGAGGAATATAAGCCTCTGGCTGATAGTAGTCGTAATAACTGACAAAATACTCGACTGCGTTCTTGGGAAAAAACCCTTTAAATTCCGAATACAATTGTGCCGCAAGCGTCTTGTTGTGAGAAATAACCAACGTCGGACGCTGGAGTGTCTCGATTACGTTCGCCATTGTGAATGTCTTGCCAGATCCGGTCACTCCAAGAAGAGTCTGATAGCGGTTACCTTCGCCCACAGATCGGACAAGCGCCTCGATTGCCTGAGGTTGATCACCAGTTGGCTGATAGTCGGCTTGGAGTTGAAATTTCATACGACACAAGAATCATGAGGCACCATCTTGTTTATTCAGGGCCAAAGATCGTCCGGAACACGATAGAATTAGTGGGATTAAATACTAGTGAGGAAGAAATGGACAAACAAACCATAAAAGGTAGGGACCTCATTCCAGTGCTACTTTTTTATCTCCATAAACCCCCTTCTCTCCCTCTGATTTTGCGATGATAACTGCTCCACAAGTGTCGCTAAATACATTTACAGAGGTACGACACATGTCGAGCAACCGATCAGTCACCCAAACTAGTCCAACAGCTTCTAGAGGTAAACCTACTACCCCAAGAATAAGGGTTATTGCAACCAGGCTCGCGGCTGGAATACCGGCCACTCCAATTGAGGTTACTAGAGCCAGCACAAGAACCGTAAGTTGAGTTGAAAACCCCATTTCAAACCCATATATCTGTCCGATAAAGATCACCACAACACACTCATAAAGTGCTGTTCCATCCATGTTTACGGTAGCACCAAGAGGAAGAGTGAAACTAGCTGTTCTGGGAGAGACTCCTGCCTGTTTTTCAACAGTCTCCATGGTGACCGGCAGGGTTGAAGCGGAAGATGCTGTGGAAAATGCAGTTAACAAGGCAGGCACCATTGTTCGAAAATGCTGTAATGGCGATACTCGACCAACCAGCTTTAGGAGCACACCTAAAGTAACAAAAAAATGAATCGAAAGTCCCAGCAAGACTGTGAGAAAAAACTTAAAAAGTGGTAAAATAGCATCGAATCCGGTTCTTAGGATAATGGGAGTTACAAGTCCAAAAACACCGATAGGCGCAAATTTAATGATCAGATTCGTGATCAACATCATCACTTGCTGAATGCTTT
This sequence comes from uncultured Opitutales bacterium, assembly GCA_964542645.1. GTDB lineage: Bacteria > Verrucomicrobiota > Verrucomicrobiia > Opitutales > UBA2987 > Moanibacter. The sequence continues at coordinate 395,603 of CAZIUG010000008.1, forward strand.
TCCATAATTCGAATTGAAACTGACGTGGGCGATCGGGAAGTTTACTGATGAAGAATCCAAAAAAGAGACTGAAGGTGATAATTCCCAAAAGTTGCCCATTATCGGTTGCCGCCTGAAAAATATTGGGAGGAAACATTCGGTGTACGATGCCTACGATATCCGCGGGACCACGGCCCTCTATTTTTCCGATGAATTCGTCCGCATCTTGTGCTTGCCCTTTGATGAGTTCGGATAGGCTTTCATCGACTACACCTGGACGTATGGTATTGACCAATAAGAGACCGACAAGTATTGCAAACAGGCCGGTTAAAGTATAGTAAGTCAGCACCTTTAAACCGATCCGACCCACATTACGGTCCGCTCCCAGACTCATCATGCCGCTGATGATAGAAGAGATGATCAACGGCACTACGATCATCTTCAGGGCATTCTTAAACAGGTCACCCCCAAAACGACAGGATGCCTCCAGTCCTCTAGAGAAACCGGTATTCTCGATCCCCAATGCCCTTACAATTACCACACAAACAGTGGCTAACCCCAGGGCCAGCAGGATCTGCCAGTGAAGTCTCCATCTGACAGGATTCATTAGGTTAGGTATCCATTCTTTTTACCACTAGACTCAGACAGCTGTAGCAAAGCTTAACCGCCGGACTCCTAGCAATGAGAAAATCAGATTTTGCTTTGCGTGTCCACTCTCGCAATCCATTTCGGGAACAGAATCTAATGCAGTAAATAAGCAATTATTTCCGATATCTCCGACACTAACAATTTTGATCCATAAAACCCCAACTTATTTTGACCAGCTCTTCGCCTTAACTACAAATGTTTTCCATTGCTCCTATTTCGGAAATCCCCAAGTTAAATCCCATATGATCATCAAACCAAGGACTAGAGGATTTATTTGTATAACAGCTCATCCGACTGGATGTGCAGCGAATATACGAGCACAGATCGAGACTGTCCAATCCCGTGGTAAGATCAGAAATGGACCAAAGAACGTCCTTATCATTGGAGCATCTACCGGATACGGACTAGCCACCCGAATTGTCAGCGCCTTCGCATGCGGCTCCGCTACCCTTGGGGTCTTTATGCACCGGGGCTCTGAACGGGGGAGAACTGCCGAAGCCGGCTGGTATAATTCGGTCGCATTCCAAAATGCAGCTCAAGAAGAAGGTCTTGTGGCATGCAATATCAATGGCGACGCATTTAGTAATGAAATTAAAGAAAGAACGGTCGATCTGATTAAGCTAGAATTAGGTAAAATCGACCTCCTTGTTTACAGTTTGGCCGCGCCGCGGAGAATCGATCCATATACAGGAGAAGTTTATAAGTCGGCCCTGAAGCCAGTTGGTAGGGCTTTTACTAGTAAGGGCCTAGATACTGACCGAGGAGTGGTTAAGGAAGTCACTTTCGAACCCGCAACAGAGGAAGAGATTGAAGGTACCACCAAGGTTATGGGAGGCGAAGATTGGAAATTATGGATTGAGTCTCTAAGAAGGGAGAATCTACTTGCGGAAGGATGCTCAACTTGCGCCTATTCCTATATTGGCCCTGAAGTTACCTGGCCTGTCTATCGAAACGGCACCATTGGTATCGCAAAAAAACACATTGAGGACACAGCGGAGGAAATAAACCAGTCGCTTAAATCAATCGGCGGTAGAGCTTTTACCTCGGTTAACAAAGCCTTCGTCTCCCATGCGAGTTCTGCTATACCAGTGGTCCCTTTATACATCTCTATCCTTTTCAAAGTAATGAAGGAAAAAGGAATCCATGAGGAGTGTATCGAACAGATTTATCGACTTTTCAATACTCACATATACGGTGAAGGAGAAACTCTCTTTGACAAAGAAGGCAGGGTGCGCATCGACGATCTTGAGATGCGATCCGACATTCAAAAAACCGCAACAGAGCTTTGGAACCAGGTTACAACTGAAAACTTGGACGAGATTTCCGACTTCGCCGGCTATCGCTCCGACTTCCTCAAGCTGTTTGGATTTGGAATACCTGGCGTTGATTACGAAGCTGATGTCGATCCGGTGGTAGAATTTTCGACTTAGTTTAATCCGCAAGGATTGGCATGGATAAAAATCCTACCGCGACTGAAGCCTGATTTTCTCCAATCCGGCTTCCCGGCAAACATCCATGATATAGGTAACTCTCTTGAGGTAAGTCTCCTCATCGGCCATAACGAGGACTGGGATCTCTTTATTTAATTCTCCCTGTAAATTTAGCGAAAACTCAAGTTCATCCTTGGAAATTGGGACTCCACTGAGAAAGAATTGGCCCGCAGCGTCGATTGCAATCTCGAGCTGTTCGACATTCTTGTTTTTCCCTGCTGTTTCGATTTTGGGTAGAACAAGATTGAGAGTCGTCAGATTTCGAAACTGCATTGAAACTAGGAAAAAAAAGATTAACACAATTAAAACATCGACTAGCGGCACAATATTGATTTCCACTTTTCGACGCCTATGGGTTTCAATAAGTTCCATAGCAAACTCCTAATATCATCCCTTTGGCGGTGACCTGCCGATGTCGATTAGGCGTTCAACTCCAACACTTAAACGAACCGCCAATGTATCCACCCGTCTAGTCAGAAAGCTATTTCCGACCAATGATGGAATGGCAATGGAGAGCCCTAACATTGTCGTAGTCAATGCCAGTGCTATACCTTCAACAAAGGAAGCTGGATCGGGCATTCCGGTTTCGTAGGATATGTTAGCGAATACTTTTACGAGACCGGTAACTGTTCCCAAAAGCCCGATCAGGGGAGCAGCACTTACTATAATCTCAAGGATGAACATCCCCCGCTCCATTCGCGAGATCTCTAGCCGAGCAAAAGCCTTGAGTTGATCCTGGTCCGGATCATTCCGTTCATAGAATCGTAGAATACGCCCTGCTACCGATTCGTCGAGGGCCTCAGGAATTTTCCCTTCTACGAAACTATCAACCAGCTCCTTTGGAATTACATTGCTGGTTCTAAGTGCAATCAGCCTCTCCACAATGATAAATACTGATAGGAAAGAACACAAACCGAGCGGCCAAATAAAAATCCCAGCCCCATCAACGATGTTGATCATCTGTTTATCAAAGTTTCGTTGTTCTGTATGATTTAAAATCCAATAACTTTTTTGGGCCTCAGGTCCATTCGAAGGTCCAGCCAATAGGATAAAACAGGGAATCGCAAGGTGCGGTTTTAATCAACGATTGATCCGATTCCGAAGTGAAAGCAGTGGCCAACACTGATACGTAAAATCGTCGAGGTTTCATTGATGCCTTAAGCACTAAAGATCTGAGCCAAGATTACTGCAACGGATTCCTAATAGGGCAACAGAGATTCGAGTTCATCCGCTTCGTCGAGTCCTTCTAATAACTCGCCAATCGGATCCCACTTTCCCTCGAGTAAACTTTTCCTCGCCCCGGGAGTAACTGTAGCGGGAAATCCTTTTTCCCCGTAGGAGATTCGATCATCAGTGAGATCGACAGTGATCTCAAGCAGGGGATCCTTTTCAATTGCAGCCGCAAGCCTCAAAATCGCTTCCCGATCAGCGTCCAAACATGGTATTCCCAAATTTAGAGAATTGCCATAGAAAATCTCGGCGAAACTAACGCCGACAAGAGCTCGGATTCCAAATCGATAGAGTGACTGCGGAGCGTGCTCCCTTGAACTTCCGCAACCGAAATTCGCTCCACAAAGTAAAATCGAAGCACCTTTAAAACGGGAATCATTCATGGGATGGGCTTTCTCAGTCCCATCCTTTCTCATTCGTTCATCGTAGAATGCGTATTCTCCGAGGCCATCAAATGTAATGCATTTCATAAACCGAGCGGGTATTATGCGGTCAGTGTCAATGTCATCTCCCGGTATGGAAATACCACAACCGCTAATCTTGGTGATTTTTTCTAGAGGCATTTTTACATCGTTTCTTAATTTTGATAGGCCAACCAGTCTACTTTTATTGCGAATTCCTGAAGGCTTTGCTTGCTATCGAATGGGTCATTTTCAATCCGAGCGGACTCGGAACACGAAAAAGAGTTAGCCGAAGAAAGACAAAAAATATTTCGATGAAATTCATAAATCTTAGATTCCCCTCGGTCTAAGACCATATTTCTGGTAGCTGAAACAGCCGATCTCCCTAACCGATTGAAAATGCCTTTGATCTATCATTATAAGATCCGAGTATAGGATAATATTAATCTTCCTATTATTGCCTTGGGGAATCGCCTTTAGCTTCCAAGCTAGAGGCTGAAAATTTTCCTGGCATCATTAACTTGGCCGGTTACAGCTGCAGCCGCTACCATGACCGGACTCATCAATATGGTTCTCCCGTCCGGGCTTCCCTGGCGACCTTTGAAGTTTCTATTGCTCGAACTAGCACAAATTTGATCACCCACCAATTTGTCAGGGTTCATCCCGAGGCACATTGAGCATCCTGCGCCACGCCATTCGAAGCCTGCTTCCCGAAATACATCAGCAATGCCCAATTCCTCAGCCACTGCATTCACTCCTTCCGAACCTGGAACTACCAAGGCCCGTACCTTAGACGCCACTTTTTTTCCCTTCAGATACTGGGCCACTTCCTTGAGATCCGACAGCCTGCTATTCGTACAACTCCCAATGAAGGCTACGTCTACTCGTGTCCCCTCAATAGGGCTGCCAGGTATCAACTTCATATGGTTGAGTGCTTCCTGGGCAGTCGACCGTTCTCCCTCTGGCAGGGCTTGAGGGTCTGGTATTTGCTCATCGATAAACATCGACTGTCCTGGATTAAACCCCCAAGTCACGGTGGGACTAATATCTTCTCCTCTAACATAAACGATGTCATCGTAGTCACAATCCGGATCCGATGAGAGACTTAACCAATGATCCTTGGCCTTATCCCAGTCTTCAACGCTGGGAGAATAGGGCCGTTTCTCTAAGTATTTGAACGTAGTCTCATCCGGATTCATGTACCCGCAGCGGGCTCCTCCTTCGATGGTCATGTTACATACAGTCATACGTTCATCCATACTGAAGCGATCGATTACATCACCACCGTACTCATAAGCGTACCCAAGCCCACCGTTCACGCCAAGGGTTCTAATAATATGTAAAATGACATCTTTTGCATAAACTCCTGGCCCAAGCAGGCCATCGACATTAATTCGACGTACTTTTAGCTTTCCCATCATCAATGTTTGGGTGGCCAAGATGTCACGAATCTGAGTCGTGCCAACGCCGAACGCAATTGCCCCAAACGCACCGTGGGTCGAAGTATGTGAGTCACCACAGGCAATCGTCATGCCGGGCTGCGTTATCCCTTGTTCGGGTCCGATTACATGAATGATCCCCTGTCCTCCGGATCGTAGGTCAAAAAAGGTGATTCCAAACTCATCACAATTTCGCCTTAGTTCTTTGATCATCTGATCAGCTAATACGTCCGAAAACGGCTCAGAGCTCTCATCCGTCGGCACAATGTGATCAACGGTGGCAAAAGTCCGATGGGGAAAACGAACCGGCAAATCCAACTCCCGGAGCATACCAAACGCCTGAGGACTGGTAACTTCGTGAATGAGGTGGGTTCCGATAAACAGCTGGGCCTGGCCGTTGGCGAACTGCCTTAACGAATGCGTATCCCATACCTTCTGGAAAAGATTAGAGGCCATCGATCATTTAGAGTATACGAGGATTAGAAAGGGAATTGGGACGCAACATCGAGTCCTAATTCTTTTTTTTGTCTATCTTCTTCCATGAATCACGCAGTAGGACAGTTCGATTAAAAACAAGACTTTTCTCGCTTGAATCTCTCTGGTCCGCACAAAAGTAGCCAATTCGCTCAAACTGAAAAACACTCCCAGGTGCAGCCTTTGCAAGACTAGGTTCGACTTTGCAATCGACAACTTCAAGCGATTCTGAATTCAGGTCAGAAATAAAATCCCCATCAGCCTTCTTCGATTCCGGATTTTCACTGTTAAAAAGTCGGTCATATAACCTTACTTCGGCATCCAAGGCGTGGTTCATTGAAACCCAATGAATAGTTCCTCTTACTTTTCGGCCATCTGGTGACTGGCCTCCTTTAGTCTCGGGATCATATCGGCAGCGAACCTCCTCAATATCACCAGTTATATCGTTTTTTACAACTCCGGTACACGTGATGAAGTATCCATAACGTAGCCGCACTTCACGCCCAGGGGAGAGTCGAAAGTACTTTCTCGGAGGATCTTCTCTAAAATCATCCCGCTCGATATAAAGGATCCGCGAGAAGGGCACCCTTCGGACTCCTGCAGTAGGATCCTCAGGATTGTTTATCGCCTCTAACTCGATCACTTCATCTTCGGGGAAATTCTCAATTACGACCCTAAGAGGTCTAAGAACTGCCATCACACGAGGTGCGATCTTGTTGAGGTCATCGCGTACACAATGCTCCAAAAGCGAGATCTCGACTATATTGTGTCGTTTTGCCACCCCGACTCTATCACAAAAATCGCGAATTGCTTCCGGCTGATAGCCACGGCGTCTCATTCCGGTAAGAGTCGGCATCCTGGGGTCATCCCATCCGTCAACGTGACCTTCCTCTACAAGTTTTAGAAGCCTTCGTTTACTCATTACTGTATAAGTGAGATTAAGACGCGCGAATTCAATTTGTTGCGGATGATAGATTTCTAGGGCATCTAAAAACCAGTCATAGAGCGGCCTATGATCCTCGAACTCCAGGGAACAGATGGAATGAGTAACCCTCTCAATTGAATCACTCTGGCCATGTGTGAAGTCATACAGGGGATAGATACACCAACTATCCCCTGTCCGATGGTGGCTCTTATACAAAATACGATAGATGACCGGATCGCGAAGATTTAAGTTTGGAGCCGCCATGTCGATTTTTGCCCTTAAAACCCGAGAGCCTTCTTCAAACTCACCCGTCTTCATCCGTCCAAAAAGATCGAGGTTTTCCTCTACCGTCCGGTTACGGAAGGGACTCTCTTTCCCTGGTTCAGTTAAGGTGCCTCGGTATCTTCTAATCTCCTCCTGGCCCAGATCACAAACATAGGCCTTGTTTGCCCGGACAAGCTTAAGAGCATATTCGTACAGGGTCTCAAAATAATCGGAGGCAAAATAGAGATGTTCCCCCCAATCCCAGCCTAGCCACTTAATATCTTTCTCGATACTCTCAACATACTTTGTTTCCTCCTTCTCTGGGTTAGTGTCATCGAATCTAAGGTGGCAGACACCGCCGAACTCTCTTGCCACCCCAAAATTTAAGCAAATTGATTTGGCGTGCCCAATGTGAAGGTACCCATTCGGCTCTGGGGGAAACCGTGTCACAACCCGTCCGTCCCACTTACCCGTACCCCTGTCATCCGTCACGATTTGACGGATGAAATCCAAAGCAGTACTGGGATCGTCTATGCTCATTGATGTATAGTTGTATCTAAGTTTCTACAATAAAATCTCTCACTCATCAATCATCTCTACTGGGAGCGCATGTCAAGATATCGCCGGATTCGGGCTAAAGTTCTATCTCGGCCCAAAACTCGAATCAAGGCATAGATTCCGGGACCGGCATTGGTTCCAGAAAGGGCCAATCGAGTCGGGTGGATGTAGTCCCCTGTGTAGAATCCTTTGCTCTCAGCTAATTGGTTCAACCTGTTCTCAAGAACCTCCTCACCGAAGTCATCCATCGCCTCAAAAACAGCCAGCAGTTCGCGCAGACGAGAAAGAGATCCTTTCTTCCTCATGATTTTCTTTTCTGCCTTTTCCTGAAACGGGAAGTCCTCTCTAAAGAAGGAGAAAACATAAGTTGGAAGTTCCTCGAATGTCCGTACTTTTTCCTGACACAACTGAAGGACCATCCTAAGGTAGTCTTCGTCAGTTCCCTCCTCAATAGTCCCACTCCGAATGAGAATCTGTCGAGAAATACTAACGAAAGTCTCCAGGGGGAGTTCTCGCAAATGCGCCGAGTTAATGAAAGCAAGTTTCCCTTCATCGAATCGAGCCCCATCTTTGTTGATACCAGGGAAGTCAAAAAGTTTAATCATCTCTTCTATTGAAAGAACCTCACGGTCGTCTTTGGGAGACCACCCAAGCAAACAAAGATAATTGCGGACCGCGGAGGCTAAAAACAGCCGGCTTTCGTAATCACTAACCTGGAAACCCCAATCACGCTTGCTCATCTTCCCGGGCCCATGGGGCTTAAGAATGAGTGGGATGTGAGCAAAAACAGGAATTTTGGCTCCCAACGCTGCAAACAATTCGGTATGCTTACTCGTATTCGAAAGATGATCCTCACCACGAATCACATGAGTAATTCCCATCGATATATCATCAACCACCACGACGAAGTGATAGATCGGCGTACCGTCGGAGCGAAAAATAACAAAGTCTTTTTCCTCTCGTCGTATAACCTTTCCCCGAATCGCGTCATCTATTATTTGGTCCTCTCCCGATACTCTGAAGTAAACTGCTCCTTCCTTTTCATAAGCCCTGCCACTATCCCTTAATTTTTCCAGGAAATCCTTATAAATTGCTTCACGCTGACTCTGAAAGTAAGGACCTGCATTCCCTCCGACATCAGGGCCTTCATCCCAATTTAAGCCCAGCCATCGCAAATCGTTAAGCAGTTTTTCGAGGGCCTCAGGGGAATTACGTTCGCGGTCTGTGTCCTCTATTCTTAGGACAAACACCCCACCGGTGTGGCGTGCATAGAGCCAGTTAAAGAGAGCGGTGCGAGCATTTCCTATATGGAAATGCCCGGTGGGACTCGGCGCGAATCGAACTCTAATCATTGCGTCAAACGGATAATTGTGTCTGAAAGACCTTAACTCTCAGACCAAGTTTGGAGACAAGACACCAATACATACGAGCTTATGCTTCAAATGTCAGTTTTATCTTATTTGTAGGAATCGATCGGATTGAAAAGCGAAATCTCACAATTCGACGTTCGTCAATACATGAAGGATCTCCAGACGGAAGCGAACCGGTGTCAATTTACAATTCATGAAATGGGATGGATTGGAAGCGATCCACTCTTGGCGTTGGCGAGAGATGGAACCTCTTCAAATAGATCCCTCTACCTATCGGCTGGAATTCACGGTGACGAGCCAGCCGGCCCGCTGGCTCTTTTGCGATTACTTAAAGAGGGAGCTTTCCCCCAATCACTCCGTCTTTGTCTATGCCCTCTTCTCAACCCGCTAGGAACAAGAACTGGAACACGTGAGAATGGTCAGGGACTCGACATTAATCGTGATTATCTTGAGCTAGAAACTCCGGAGGCCAAATATCACTCTCAATGGCTCTCTCAAAATGTAGCTCGTTTTACACTTCTAATCGCTCTTCACGAAGACTGCGGAGCAGCAGGCTATTACCTTTATGAGCTCAATCGCCACAAGGTCCCCTCTCCAGCCCAGTCCATTCTCAACTCCGTTTCCCCCATAGTGGGAATAGATCATTCCAGCGTGATCGAAGGGTATCCGGCTGCGGAAAGCGTCCTGCATCCACCTTTAGACTTGGCACTCCGTCCCCAGTGGCCGGAGTCGTGTTACCTTCTTGCTCACTGTGGCAACCTTGTCTACACCTTCGAGTGTCCCACCAATTGCACCGTTGAAACACGAATCGCGGCTCATATCGAAGCGGTCAAAGCCGCGGTCAGCGTATTGGAGAATTACTGAGGATAGAAAGTGAGTACTGAATATTGTATTTCTCTGGGAGCACACTCCTCTTATCTATTGATCATACCTTATACGCATCAGCTAAATTTTCCTCTAGTTCGCCCTTATCAATCCCCATAGTCTGGCAACAAAATCTCCGCAAGTCCGGAGGGAAGGGGGCTTTGAATACGCGTGCCCCTTCAGGAAAATCGAACCGTAGCCTGGCTGCATGAATAGCCTGCCTTATCAGAGGAAGCGTTCTCTCCAACCTGTCTGTCCACCCCTTCTCGATGAATTCGAGATAAAGTGTTTCATCTGGGCCATAGATCTTATCGCCAACTACCCCATGATCCATCCAGAACGCGTGAACACGAATCTGATGCTTGCGTCCTGTCTCTAACTTAACCTTCGCTAGACAGTAACCGTTCCGATTGATCAGAGGCTCGAATAGACTAACCGCCCTTCGTGTCGATCTTGATCGACGAACTGTCTGCCTAATCGCCACCGCACTGTCAGGATCACGGCCAATCGGCTGACTTACCCTAACAGGCTCATTTAGATTTCCTTCTAATACAACAAAATAGACCTTATCCACACATCGGCTCTGAAACGCCATCTGAAAACGACGGGCAGCAGGACGACTCTTTGCGAGAAGGACAACACCGCTAGTTTCTCGATCCAGGCGACTTATAAGGTGAAGATCCGGGATCCCTGTATAAATCCGGCTGGCCCCTATCAGACTTGAAAAAGGTCCCCTTTTTGAAGGATGGCAGACGAGCCATCCGGGCTTATCTATGGCGAGAATCTCAGCGTCCTCCTCTAATATCCACGCACGGAAATCCTTAAGATCAATGAGGTCCGGCGTCGGTCCAAATCCCCCTACAACCATCGTACGATTTTCTTACAATATCTCAAATTTGTGCCGCTTCTACCCTTAAATAAAAATCCCTCATGCTAAAATTAGAGAAAGACCGAGGGAGGTCACGATCGAAACTACAACAGCAAACACGATCAATAAATAACTCCTCTTAAAAACCATAATGTCGAGAAATCCCTTCTGATCTGCCCCTAAGGTTAAGGATACGGTTAAAGAAAATTCGAGAAACTCTTTCGTGACAAGGTCTATGATATACAGGTACCGATCCATTTTTGAGCATCACGGAGATGACTTTGGATTCATAGAATATACCCCCGAATAGGATATTTGTAGTTAACGTGCCCTCTATACTTGCTACTACAGGAAGAGGAACCTCATCCCTAGATCGATATCCTTATCCTGTAACTCGATTGAATTTTAAAAAGTCGGCCACATGTTTGGATAGTGTGAATTCTAGAACACAGGGACCTTCGGGGATTGAAGGCTCTTCTTGTACGGCCCAATGTTACAACTACTACGGCAGTTGATCGGTAAAAGTGTTTTAACGGATCCTTGTTATGCTTGATTTTCCCGCTACAGTGACCATAGTTCGCCTACCTTCTCTAAGGCTGATGGCACCTGGATTCCATTAAAGACTCGGAGGCTTCAAATCTGGGAACTGGGCACGCAAATACGAGCAATAGGGATAACTTACATCAAAGAACTTTTCGGGGTTCCGTTCCGGATGCACCCGTAGCTCAATTGGACAGAGCGCCTGGCTACGGACCAGGAGGTTGGGGGTTCGAGTCCCTCCGGGTGTGCCAATTTTAACCTGCTAGCTACGATAGTTTTCGTGCTTAATGCGCTCCAGGGATACAGGCGCACCCACTCTGAGCCCTAATTAGAGCTAATTACTAACCACTCGAACAGAAGCGTATTTCGCCAATCCCTTAATACCATTGACCCAAAACTTGGACGGAAAAGACATTGTTTTTGAACTTCAACAATGGAATAGTCTTAGAATACCCCGACAAGAATTGCCACATCGTCCTAAAACCCTTAGTGCCTCAGCGTTCTCTAACCCACAAGTTCTAGCTCACTCAAAACAGGAGAGTTCTTCCTTTATCCACGGGCGAATTTACAATCGTGATCGCCCCAAACCCTGAAATCCAAAAAGTAAAATCCCTTCATATTGATATCAACGCCTCCCAACTCCCTGCTAACGTGATGCTCTGAACCTTCCACCCATATTTTCTATCAATAATAACCTATTAGGATCAGACTGTAATCAGTATCGCAGTAATCTGCGCATCATCAGCCCAATCTCACTCGCCTCTTCTAGACGCACTAACCGCAGCAGGAAAAAGTAAACCAGCACAGAGGCGGGAATAATGAAAACTACCGCCACAAAAGAAGCAAATTTCAGTGAGGCGATCTGCGAGGAAACCCACATCCATCCGATAGCAGCTAAGATTCCCATTCCTAAGGTGGCGACAGCGATCTTCATCACTGCGAGAAAAGAAAATGAACTTCCTAACAAAGACACCTTCCGACTAAGAAGGATATGCATGGCCAACGCATGAACCACCATAGCAAAGACATTAGCTAAAGCCAAACCGATCATGCCTAATGGCCTGACTAGAATTAGGCTGAGGCTCAGATTGAGAATGAAGTTTACAAAGGCCAGTATAACTGGGGTGCGCATATCCTTGATGGCATGAAAACCTCGAGTTGAAAGGGCAGCAAAAGCGAAGAATGGGAGTCCCCCGCAATAAGCAGCAAGAACTGGGGTCGTCTTTAGTACGTCGCTTCTTTCAAATGCTCCCCACTGGAAAAAGAGCTGGAGAATAGGATCCCTCAGTAGAAATAGACCGAGGGCGGCTGGAAAAGTAATAGCAAGAACCAGACGGATACTCTGATGAAAAGTTTCTGAAAACCTCGCCACCTCTCCCTTTACAGCGTTTCGGACTAAATCAGGAAAAGATACAGTGGTAACCGCGATCACAAACATACCCAATGGCAGTTCAATCAACCGATTGGCAAGATAGAGGATTGCAACCGCTTCATCGCTCAGCCAAAAGGCGATCAAGCGTGAGACAAGGAAATTAATCTGGATGATAGCCGCACCTAGAACCCCAGGGACGAATAGACTCATCATCTCCTTTAAACGATCGGATCCCCTCAGATCGAAACGGAGACGAACCCCCTCTCGCCGCAATGCATAGGTGGGGATAACGATCTGAATAAGCCCGCCAAAAAGCACCCCTGCACACAAATAGAGAACTCTCTCATGGGGATTTTCGGCTAGAAAGTACCCGAAGAACCCGATCGCGATAATCATAGAAAGGTTGAGCCAAACCTGAGAAAGCGCAGCCACCGTGAAACGTCGGAGAATATTGAGAGCAGCGCCCAGAATCGCGGCCACACAAACGAACAACAAATAGGGGAGCAAGAGAATGGTCAGCTCAGCCGACAGATACCAGCGTTCTAATAACCCGGGATACCGCATCACTTGGAGAGCAAGGAAAGATCCAATGGGAACTAAAACTAGCAGCAGAACTGCTAATCTCGTCAGAACTTTATTGAGGAATTGATGCGCTTCCTCCCGGCTCTTCTTCTCTAACTCCTCCGAATATATCGGCACGAAAGCCGAAGTAAGGGCCCCTTCCCCAAGTAGTCGTCGGAACAAATTCGGTATGGTAAACGCTATTAGAAAGGCGGAGCTTAAAGCAGTCGCTCCAAGACTGGCAAAGATGATAACATCCCTCACCAGGCCTAGTATCCGAGAAACAAATGTCGCCGCAGCGACGATAGAGATATTAGCTAGCCTATTTACCATGGAAATACCCTAAGGTTCTTCTAGAATAGGATCCAAGCTTACGAATTGTACAACCAAGGCTCAAACCCATTCCAAAGTCGAAAGAAACCCTTACCAGCACCGCTACCCCTGTCCCTTAAAGAATAGATCATATTCAGGCAACGCTTACCGGTTCCTTAGCAAATTCTGGACCCAGATTGGGATGATTAAAATCGGTTTTTGAATTTTCACTGAAAATCCCCCCACCGGAAAGAGCGCACTTATCAACAGGATTGGTAATCAAATCAATTCCGCGGTTGGGTGACAACTACGGAATTGGTAATTATAGCGTTAGACTTAAGCAAGACTGGTATCGCGAGCCAAGGACGGAGCAAAATTGGCTTCTCAAAGTTTTACCCTTCTAAAAGCTCGATCACAAGGGTCCATCCTAGTTCTGAGGAGCTATATACTTTGTCGTTCTTAGCGTATCTGGAAAGACTCTATCCTATTAAACAACTGTTCTTGATTGACAGAGCATTATGGTGACCCATAGATAGCCAACAGATCATGCTTTATGGCCTCCTAGGAAGGAGAATCTCGAAAGCAAGAACCCACCCCGCGTACATCTCTTAAATTTGATCGAATTCCCGTTTAGAAGAATAGTTAATTGTAAGGAGTTTAGCACGTATGAGTTTAAAAAAACACGTCCGCATCAGTGTCGCATCACTGCTATTAGGTGTTTCTTTGATGTTTTCAGGCTGCGGAGGCAGCAGTCAAACTTCTGATACGCCAAAGTCTGAATCCGCACCGTCAGCTCCGGCTGGAGGAGCAAAGGGTGGTATTCCAATTCCAACTAGCGGCTCGAAGATCGTTGGTTCGGTTACGTTTGAAGGCTCCATACCCAACTTGAAGGAGATAGATATGGCTGACGAGCCGGTGTGTTCAAAGCACTGGACCGATCAGACCCTATCCCCGGTATCTGAAGCTCTCGTGTTGGGCTCGAATAATACCATAGCTAACGTTTTTCTCTCCATTACAGGCGGCCCAAGTGGTGGTCCCTATGCGCCGTCACCCGTGCCGGTGGAAATTGACCAAAAGGGCTGTAAGTACAGTCCACATGTCTTTGCGGTCATGAAGGGCCAAAATGTAATCTTTACAAACTCTGACGGGGTACTCCACAATGTTCATGCACTTCCCAATAAGAACCGGGAGTTCAACTTGGCGATGCCTGGAAGCATGAAGGTTGCAAAACCAAGATCCTTCAAAAAGACTGAAGGAATGTTTAAAATCAAGTGCGACAAACATCCATGGATGAGCTCCTATGCAGCAGTTCTAGACCATCCTTTCTTTGATGTCACAGGTAAGGACGGCAGTTACGAGATCAAAGGGCTCCCGGCTGGAACTTATGTGATCGAAGCCTGGCATGAAAAGATGGGTAGCCGTTCTTCCTCCGTTACGGTGGCGGCAAACGAAACTCAGACTGTCGACTTCACGTTTTCGAAGTGACGCCCATACCTTAAAGAATTAATCACTTTACTCTTCTTGATGAAGCAAACCTTGAGAATAAACCAATCCCGTCGCCTCGATCCGAGACAGGGAGTCGGTTTAGCTGCAATCTATGCCCGACCACACAGCTACCCCCACCGAAACTCACGAAGTAGACCATAGTGAAGAACTGCCGTTCTGGCGGAAGTATCTCATCTCGACCGACCACAAGGTCATCGGGCTCCAGTATGGGTTAACAGGAGGCTTCTTTCTCCTCTTCGGCTTCTGTCTCATGATGCTGATGCGCTGGAGCATGGCCTATCCGGATCAACCAATTCCGGTCGTCGGATTTCTTTTTCCCAGCACCGGGGGAATCATTTCACCGGACCACTACAATATCATGGGTGCCATGCATGGTACTATCATGGTGTTTATGGGGGTGGTACCCCTTGCCGTGGGCGCATTTGCCAACTACGTAGTCCCACTTCAAATTGGCGCTATCGACATGGCCTTTCCAAAATTAAACGCCGCTAGTTACTGGTGTCTTTTCGTAGGCAGCGTTATCATGGTTGCAAGTTTTTTCCTTCCAGAGGGTGCAGCCCAAGCAGGCTGGACATCTTACCCTCCCCTGGCTAGTATCACAGCGGGACATGGGCAGACTTTCTGGCTCGTGGGTATGGTATTTCTCATCACCTCCTCCCTGCTCAGTGCAATTAATATTATCGTCACGACCATTCAGCTCCGCGCAGAGGGAATGACGTACATGCGTATGCCCTTTTTCGTCTGGTCCCAGCTTGTGATAGCCTTTCTGCTTCTACTGGCCTTTCCCCCTCTCGAAGCAGCCGCCTTTCTCCAGTTTATGGATCGCGTTGTTGGAACCAGCTTTTTCCTACCAACCGGTCTTGTTGTGAGTGGCGAGGTAGCCGACATCAGTGGAGGCGGCAGCCCGATTCTCTGGCAACACCTCTTCTGGTTCCTCGCCCACCCTGAAGTCTATGTTCTAATCCTACCTGGATTTGCCATTGCCACAGAGGTAATCACCTGCAACTCCCGTAAACCATTGTATGGTTACAAGGCGCTGATTTACTCTCTCGTATTCCTCGGCTTCATGTCCTTTGCGGTATGGGCGCACCACATGTTTATGACCGGGATGGGAACTACCATGAACGCCTTCTTCCAAACTACGACGATGATCATCTCCGTTCCCTCTGTGATCATCCTCTCCTGTCTCTTTCTCAGCTTGTGGGGTGGCTCAATGCGTTTTAATACCCCCATGTTATTTGCATTGGGATTTCTTCCCATGTTTGGAATCGGGGGACTCACTGGACTTCCGTTAGGCCTCAGTGCTTCAGATATTCACCTACACGATACCTACTATGTTATCGGTCACTTTCACTACGTGGTAGCACCCGGGACTCTTTTTGCCCTCTTCGCCGGGATCTATCATTGGTTTCCAAAAATTACCGGGAGAACGATGAATGAATTAATGGGAAAGATCCATTTTTTCGGTTCGCTTATCTGTATGAATCTAGTCTTCTTCCCAATGCTGATCCAAGGCCTGGCCGGCATCAACAGACGTCTCTACGACGGGGGAGCGGCCTACGCTGACCAAGCTGCTGTTATTGACCCTGGTTTCTATTCTCACGCCGCCAACTTCCTTCACCTCAACAAAATCATGTCGCACTCCGCATGGCTCCTTGGCCTATTTCAGATCCTCTTTGTAATCAACTTGATATGGAGCATTAGGAAAGGCAAAAAGGTGGGTCGCAATCCTTGGGAGGCCACCACTCTCGAATGGGCTGCGCCGTCACCCCCACTCGGGCATGGCAATTTCGACTCTCCAATTAAGGTTTACAAAGATCCTTATGAGTACAGCGTTCCCGGCGCCTCGCGCGATTTCAGTCCACAATTTGAAGAAAAGGAGGGTTCCTGAGTGTCTGCCATCGAGATTCCATATACCGATACTCCCCGACCGGATACCGGTCTAACTAATGCCAAGTTGGGTATTTGGCTTTTCCTCGCCTCCGAGATAATGCTCTTCGGTGGGCTTTTTTCGGCCTACATCCTGCTCCGAGTTGGGGCTGATGTCTGGCCAGAAGGAAGGGACATCCTCAATGTCCCCCTCGCCACCTTGAATACCTTCGTGCTTATAACTTCAAGTATAACGATGGTTCTGGCCTGGGCTTCCCTAGTTCGCGGGGAATCCAATAAATACCGCCTCTACAACTATGGAACTTTATTATGCGGGCTGATATTCCTGATAATCAAATATATAGAATACAGCTCTAAGTTTCATCATGGTCTCTTTCCATCTGAAAGCACCTTTTTGGCGATCTACTTTACGCTGACTGGGCTCCACGGGCTCCACGTAGTTGGGGGTATGTGTGCTCTAGCTTATCTCCAATTTTTCGGGTCGAAAATGTGGGAGTCACAACCCGCAAGATTCACTGGTCGTGTTGAATGCGCTGGGCTATTCTGGCATCTTGTAGATCTGGTTTGGATCTTTCTTTTCCCTGTCCTTTATTTGATGTAAACTGAAACTGGGAGTCGCTAACCCTCGACTAGAGGCAAATTTTAAATAATTCAGAGCAGGACAAAATATGGCTGATAATATTGAAGAACTGAATCAACACGTTCGTACCTGTATCGGTGTTTTCGTTGCACTGTTGTGCCTCACTATTCTAACGGTTGCAGTGTCCTATCTCGATTATCCCCCGCCGGCAACTATCAGCATTGCGCTAAGCATCGCCTTCGTGAAAGCATCCATCGTCGTATCGTACTTCATGCATTTGATATCTGAAAAAGATTTGGTTTATTGGTCACTTGGAATTACCGCCGCGTTTTTTCTGATACTCATGGTGGTTCCCATCGCCACGAATCTGGATATCACGACCCAAATGATCAGGGTCAGCCATTAAAACAGCGTAACTTCTTTCCAATGTCACTTAAGCTTTTTCATATTTGCTTTATCACCCTGGCAGTCTTACTCTGCTTCGTCTTTGGCTGGTGGTCTGTCAAACAGGCAGGCCCCTACCTCGTAATCGGAATCACCTCATTCGCAGCTGGTCTTGGTCTTTTATTTTACGGGAATTACTTCCTCAAAAAGATACAGAATCTATGAGCCTCTTGTATTCGAGAATCTCAATGCGGTTTCTTCCTATTGCTTTTCTGTTTCTGTTTGCGAATTCTCTTGCTGCCTGTACCAGCTGCTTTGGTAAGGTGACCGGAAATCTCGCCAATGGCTTGAACATGGCTCTTATCTTTCTTTTATGCGTAACTGCTGCTGTGCTGGCTGGCTTCGCCTCTTTCTTCATCTATCTCTGGCGACAATCAAAACTCGTCAAAATCTCTAATCCGATTACAAGAATTGCCGTAAAGAACACCCAACCATCAGGAGAACTGTAATGGAACAACCGATGATGCGTTTCTTTGGGTTTCCTTGGATGCCCATTGATGTTTCGGAGCACGGAGCTGCCTTGGACCACCTAAATTGGCTTCTCCACCTGCTCGCACTCCTACTCTTTGTAGGATGGAGTATATACTTTATCTTCGTCCTATTCCGGTTCCATAGGTCCAGGAATCCCAAAGCTAGCTACGAAGGTACTAAGAGCAAATTGAGTTCTCTCACTGAGGTGGCGGTGATCGTTGCGGAAGTTATTCTTCTCGCTGGATTCTCTATTCCTCTTTGGGCCCAGTGGACTGAAGATTTCCCTGAAGAGGCGGAGTCTGTAGTTGTGCGGATGGTGGCAGAACAATTCACCTGGAGTTACCATTACCCGGGAACCGATGGAGTATTTGGTGGCACCAAACCGGAGCTTATCGATCTTGAGACCAACATCCTGGGACTAGATCCAAACGATCCCAACGGGAAAGATGATGTGATAGCAAAAAGACTCTATCTACCCGTCGATAATGATGTGATCGTACACCTTTCGTCAAAGGATGTCATTCATAGCCTCGGGATACCAGCCATGCGGGTAAAACAAGACGCTATTCCTGGGATAACTATTCCCGTAACCTTTAAGGCCATCAAAGAAGGCAAGTACCTTATTGCCTGTAGTCAACTGTGTGGGAACGGGCACTCTACTATGCGGGGGTTTATAGAGGTACAGTCCCAGAATAGCTTCGATAGTTGGATGGCCAAGGAAGTTGCCAAATCACTCACCGCCGGAGATGAGGACGATTCCTGGTAAGGCCCACAATACGGTTCTTAAGTCGAGAGCTATACATCGATTCCCGGTTTTATCATCATTCCCGTCAATACCCTTCTGCCATGACAACTGACGAGAGGACCTTTTCAACATTGAGAGTTGAGCATCCCTTTTACCTTCGAGTCTTTGAAAGACATGATAGAAGCCAGTCCTCCAACAAAATCTAAATTACACTGAAATTGAGTCGCCCCTTTCAATTTCTGATCCGCTTGCTTCCCTTAATCGCTCTTCTTATTGGTGCGGGTGACTTACTTGGGCAATCGGAGGAAGCAACCAACGTCGATTATCGAGCTTTTCCGAAAATCGGCAGTCGCGTTGCGATTTGGGCAGTAGGCGAACTTCACCTGATGTACGCTGCATTTGTCCTAGCCGTTCCGATGTTCGCTGTCCTAATCGAATTCATCGGT
Source organism: uncultured Opitutales bacterium (assembly GCA_964542645.1). Taxonomy (GTDB): domain Bacteria; phylum Verrucomicrobiota; class Verrucomicrobiia; order Opitutales; family UBA2987; genus Moanibacter. Next base: position 414,980 of record CAZIUG010000008.1, read on the forward strand.
TACAAAACGGGTGATAAACGCTACGACAAACTCGCTCACGAGTTTACTGGTCTCCTAACAGTTTCCTTTTCTTTTACGGCTACCTTAGGTGCTCTGCTCACCTTCATGTTGATGATCCTCTATCCGAGATTCACCAACTACCTTCTTACTATATTCGATTCAACTTTCTGGCCTTATGGTCTTCTCTTTTTCGCCGAAGCTGCCTTCCTTTACAGCTACTACTACGGCTGGGGCAAATTCTCGCCCCGCATGCATCTCTTCCTTGGGCTATGTCTCAACATTGTCGGTACTATCATCATGTTCATCGCCAATGCCTGGCTCTCTTTTATGATGTCGCCCAGCGGCATCGATGAATCGGGCAACCTTGTCAGCACCTGGCAAGCAGTGAACAATTACACCTGGATGCCGATCAACATCCATCGGTTGATCGCCAACCTTTGCCTTGGAGGATCGATCGCAGCCGCTTACGCTGGGTTCAAATTTCTTAGCTCCCGTACCGAAGAGGAGAGGGCTCATTATGACTGGATGGGCTATATCGGGAATTTTATCGCCATCTGTGCCCTTCTCCCCCTTCCCTTTGCCGGCTATTGGCTGGGAAGCGAAATATATGCATTTCGCGCCCAAATGGGAATGGTCCTAATGGGTGGCGCCTTCTCCTGGCTCTTTATTATCCAAGCGGTTTTGATCGGAATGCTTTTTCTCGGCGCGAATTTTTATCTCTGGCTGGGGATGGAGCGGATTGAGGGGGCCGAACGCTATAATAAATACATCAAATACCTTCTGGCCTTGGTTACCATCTGCTTTATCGTATGGGCTACCCCCCACTCGCTTGTTGCCTCCGTTCAGGAACAAAGACAAATGGGAGGCGCACACCATCCAGTTCTAGGCATCCTAGGAGTGATGTCGGCTAAAAATACGGCCGTTAACATTTTGATTCTCACTACCTATTTGAGCTTCCTGCTTTACCGTCGAGGCAACAAAGGAACCCCTATCCCCTTCTATCAACAGAGCGGTCTTGCGCAACTTTCGCTTCCAATAGTGGCTGTTTTCACACTCGTTCTACTTTATGCTCTACAAGCAGCTCGCGGTCATATGATACTGTTCCTTGTTAGTGTGGTAGGTATATTTATCGCTTTGGCTCTCACCTTCCGGAGCCGTGGAATTATCGGACAGATCCTCCTTTTCGCTCTTTCGGCAGCAATCGTGATTTGGTATGGAATCGACGGTTACTTTGTTGAAGCAACAGTCCGAATCGGCTATTCCGTTCTCCAGGTCTCCTCCGTCTTTATGGTTTTGCTAATGGCTACCGCGATGGATATTGTTATATTTAGAAAAGCTCCTGAAGTCGGAAAAATTCGCTGGGGGAGGATTTCAAATCGTGCACAGTATATGCTTTTCTTTCTCGCTGTAACTTTTACCTGGCTCATGGGTTTAATGGGATATGTGCGCTCGGGCCTGCGGCTTCACTGGCATGTCTACGAAGTTATGCAGGACACTTCAGTAGATGCTTTCACTCCGACCCTTGGATTTGCCAGCACCATCGTTTCCATCGTTGTTTTGATCTTTTTTGCGTTTATTATGGTTAATTTCTGGCTTGCAGACCTCCACAATAAACGAGATTGGGAGCCTCCCAAAGCAGCATGATTAATCTTCTAAAAATCATTGCGCTCACCGTATTAACCACTCTCTTCTACTGGTACGTTGGTCAGCAGGTGCCTCAGAAAGAAACCTATCCCCCAGAGAGTACCGAAATCCGCTCCGACATGAATATGCAAGAGATGGTAGAAGCTGGAAGCGAGATTGCTTCTGGAAAGGGCACTTGCTTCCTCTGCCACACTGTTGGTTCGCACGGGGCCCGCGCTCCAGACTTAGCCGGTATCGGTCAACGTGCCGGTGAACGTATTGATAGTTACAACGATGTGGAGTACCTTGCCGAATCTCTTTACGAACCGATGAAGTACGTGGTCGAGGGCTACAATCCAATCATGACTCCGGCCCACAAGGCTCCCATCAATCTGACTGAACAAGAAATCTTAGCCGTCATCGCTTACCTGCAAAGCCTAGGCGGTTCTCCATCAGTTTCTCCGGATACAAAGCTTAAGTACTTTGAAGGTGGGGACGTCGCGCCTGCAACGGTTAACCCAACGCTAGCTGCTACCCCCGCTGATCCTACTACAGGGGACGGAACAGCGGGGTTGGATGCAAAGGGAATGTTGACGAAGTACGCATGCATCGCTTGCCATAATTTTGATCAGGCCATCACGCTCCTCGGCCCTCCCCTACATGACGTAGGCGCACGTCTCACAAAAGCTGAAATCTACGAATCACTCCTCGATCCTGATGCTACCATCGCCGAGGGCTTTCAGAAAGGCCTAATGATGGCCACCTTGAGAGGAACAGGATTCTACGAACAAGTTAATCCAAATCAGCTCAAAGAACTAGTGGACTATCTCTCCGATAAAAAAGGAAATTAGGATCCTTCAAGAGATGTTTCAGCACTAAATGATCGGATAATAGAAAAGATCAGAATCCTATGGCCACCATTCTATTTATCCCTCTCGTTTTCGCAGCCATGTTGATCCTATATTTGGTCAGCAGATGGAAAAACCTTTCATGGATGAATACTCTCTTCTGGGTCATTGTATGGTGGATCGGGATGCTTTTAATCCTCCGATACGCTATCACACCCCCCCTGCCTGCATCAATCATTCAGATGTTTATGGGGATCATTACTATTGCGCTACTTTTCTACATCGGGGCCGACTCTCAGAAGCTCAGAGAATCTACGGGACCAATTGTTCGCTTCCTCGTTGACCGAAAATTTAAGATCCCCCTCATAGTGGTAACTCTTCTAATCCCTCTACTCGTGGCATGGAAGGTCTATCTGGATATGAAGACCGACATTGTAGCACCTGTTTTCGGCCGATCCATCCATCCCGCCCCACCATCTCAGTTCTCCTATGAAGGGAAATCTGTGGATCTTGCTAAGTTGGAGAATCCTTATCGGAGACTCCAATCCGAAGACCCCAAAGCCTTCCTCCAGCACGTCGAAAACGGTCGTAGGATCTACTACGACAACTGCGTATTCTGCCACGGTGACACACTTGAAGGTGATGGAATCTATGCTCACGGTTTTAATCCTATCCCAGCCAATCTTGCTGATTCTGGAACTATCGCCCAACTCCAGGAGAACTACGTATTCTGGCGGGTAGCTAAAGGAGGGCCTGATCTCCCCGACGAATCTGGTCCCTGGAGCTCTGCCATGCCTGCCTGGGAAAAATTTCTCACCGAAGAGGAGATCTGGGATGTAATTATGTTTATCTACCATTTCACTAATACAAGCCCTAGGGCAGACATGCATATGGCTCACTAAGGATGAGAGAGAGACTGAATTTGTTCCACCGCCAGATGGCGGGACGCTTACGCCGGCTTTGCAACTTTGCGAGTGGCAGAGCTGTCCGTCAGAATCCTGGTATTCCCTCCGATCAGAGTAACACAGCCGAGGGGTATAACTCTAACTTGTTTATATTCGCCTTCATCCGTTGTCTTCTTTCTTTTACTGCAACTCTCCGAGATAGTAGAGTTGCTAAATTAAAACCCAGGGACCCTTATATCCCCATTTTCCACTCCCTCCATCTTGTGTTCCGAAAGCTTCTTGTTTGGCAATTTGTCGGCACTCTGTATCTTACTTCCTCTCCCCTTCTAGCTCAATCTCTTGATCTCGGCTCCGAGACCCAACGAGCTGAAGGAAAAAAACTCTATCAAAATTACTGTGCCCACTGTCACGGCAATGAAGGAGACGGGAAAGGTTCCGCACAGTCCTTTTTCCGGCCTAAACCAAGGGACTTTACCAGTGGAAAGTACAAAATCCGGACTACGCCGAGTGGAGAACTGCCGACGACGGAAGACATCAAGCATATTATTCGGAAAGGGATGCCTTCTACTGGAATGCCACCTTTTACCAATCTGAGTGATGACGAGATCGCAAATCTGGCCTATTACCTAAAGACATTTAATGCTGACTTCACAGATCCAGACTTCACCCCAATACCTTTAGCATTGGGGAAAGCTCCTGAATTTTCTGAGGAATCAGCTCTGAGAGGACGTGAAATTTATGTCCAAAATGAGTGCTACACATGCCACGGGGACCTTGGACGAACCGACGGCGTCTCTGCACCGACTCTGGAAGACGATTTTGGAGATGAAAAGAACCCCATACGGCCCGCCGACCTCACCAAGCGTTGGACCTTTCGAGGTGGATCCACCCGAGAAGACATTTATCGCACCTTTACAACTGGAATCAACGGCACTCCTATGCCTTCATATCAGGACTCCATGTCTGAACAGGACCGCTGGGACTTAGTCAATTATATCGTTTCTCTCTCAAAACGCGTCAACTCTGATTTCTCTACCACTATCGTCGCGGATTACGTCGAAAGAGATTTTGATATTTCCAATGACCAATCCCTCTTTGGGAATGCTTTAACTGCCCACATTCCCATAGTGGGTCAGGTCATCGAGCCAGGACGCGAGTATTTCCCGGCCACTAATTCCATCGAAGTGCGAGCCATTTACAATACAGAGGAAATAGCTATTCTTGTAACCTGGAATGACATGTCGGCCGATCGCTTAGGTAGCAACGCACCTGGTCTCCCTGTGGAAGACGTCGTTCCCAAAAGTTTTGCACATCATGGCGAACCCTCAGAGCAATATTCCGATGCGGTTGCCATTCAATGGCCCACCGCTATGCCTGAGGGCTTCAAAAAACCATTTTTCATCTTTGGAGATCCCCAAAGATCAGTTGATCTTTGGTACGCTGATTTGGCCGGAAACGGCAACCTTAAGCAATTCATTGGCAACGGCTACGCCGGGATTCAGGCAAAGGAATCGACCGGAACTTCCATGACTGCTACCTACGATGCCGGAGAATGGGCCGTAATCTTCAAACAGAAACGAGAACAACCCGATGCCCTATCATTTGCAGAAGGCGTCTTTATTCCAATTTCCTTCTTTGTTTGGGACGGCTTTAATCGTGAACATGGAATCAAAACGGGACTATCCTCGTGGTACTCTATCTTCCTCAAACCCCAACAAACTGTCTCTCCTATCGTCCCGATGGCTAAATACGCAATTTTGACAGTCATTATAGAAATCATCCTCATCGCCTTCATCCGCTGGCGCGCTCGGTCCGAAGATCTGGCTACTCCTCAAACAGTTTGAGTTCAGAATTTCTTGTATTGGCAATCAGACCACCGCTGTGGCTTTAGCGATTGGCCAGTCCGGCAAACGGTAGGAATAATGGCATCAGCCAATTACGTCAGTTAAAATTGACGGAAGGGTCGGTCAGACCTGGCCATCATAAGAACACCGGCCCAAAGAGATTTGAAGTATTTAACTTCTATTTTAGCCACCACCCGTTGTCTGATTAGCTCCTACATTTGTCGATGACGACCCCATCCTGCCTGAAAAAGATGAGTTGCGGCAAGAAGAGCCACAAAGATGAAAAGCCAATTGTAGAATAGCGGTGTTTCCCCTGCGATAAAGAACCGGTACTGTTTTAAAACTAGACTGATCGATTTGATAGCAGGCCCGAATGCGAGAACTCGAGTAAACCATTTCAAACGGTACCAAACGAGGAAAGGCAGGGAAAAAACGGTAAGGGTTCCGAGTAAATAGAAGGCCCACCAAGGGACAAACCCGAAAAAAACCCCCATCCGTTCCGGAGTAATCTGCAAGACAGCGCCTAGAAGATAAACCATTCCATAAATGAAATACATAATTGCGGCCCGCCGGTAGGGATCACCTCGAGCGGTTGGAAGGATCCATTCTCTTAAGAAATTAGATATGGAAGAGCTCACAACTGATGATACAGAGACCCAATTCCGAATATTCAATGCTTAACAATCAAGGATTAATGATTCCCAGAATCGGATAGGAAAATTCATTTACTTAGTTCATACGAAGGGAAAGGGCGAATATACATAATTCAAAACCAACTCTTCATTTTTCTTCCCCCACACCTCTTACTGGATACCAACATCATACCTGAGTATTCTTGCGCTCCGAACGAAGCCAATTTCTTCCAAAATCTCAAACGGGATCTCCAATTTAGATAGTCTCGGCACTACGATTTTGGATTGGATTTGTGACAACAGGTAACGAATTAGAATCCCACAGAGGATTGTTGCTTTCTCCCTTATACGACAACCAATTGCTACGATCTCAACGTAGCTCCCACCCTCATATACACCTGATCCCTGAATTTCCCGATAGTAAAGATAGGCTGCGAATCCATCGAGATCAGGGATACCAAGGCCTCGAACCGATTTTTTTTGATTAACGATGGTCTGTGTCTGTCGCATCCATGCCAAGAATCCCCCTTCTGCTTGCAATTCTCCGTCAGAGCTATGGAGGAAACGACTTCCTAAATCGTCTACTCCTATTTCTGAAACAAGCTCTGGTAATGAAGAATCGTCAAGTTCAGATTCAAAAATAAAATCATAATATTCATCTTCCAAATCGAACCCGAGTTTCTGGAAGAAAGTAATAAGTCCAGCCTGCTCTTCCGTAATTTCGACCGTTAGAAGTGCTGGCCCCAATACACTCATCTTGTCTTTCAAGGATGCTACTAAGTGACTCCCGTAGCCATGTCCCTGGAATCTCGGCACGACTCCCAACCTCAGGATCGTCGCAGATTCCTCTCTTTTGGCCGCGATCAAAACACCGATCGGGTTCCCATCCTCAGAGGCCAACACACAAGAACTCGTCCACAGATCGAGCTCCTTGATTTCACGTTTAAACTTTTCCTCCGTGATAGGAACATGCCTCGGGAAATGAATATTGAAAACCTGGTTAGTCGCCTCAATAAGAAGAGACGCGTCATCAGGTCGACAGAAGCGGAATGAAGGCATGAGAAGAGTTTTAAATCGCGGACACCAATATTCTAATAAACCCTGCTAACCGATTGTTGCTTACCCTTGTAATTCTGTGCTCATTTCTAACGGACAGAATGCTAGCTCCAATCAATCAAAACGCGTAAACCAAAGGCACGCGATTTCTCGAAATTCAAAATTCAATCGCGTGGTCGAATATCGAGACAGATTTGAAGATTTGTAATCCGTAATCGAAATTCGAACCTGTCCCAACCTAATTCGGAAGAACTTCCAACCAGCTAATTTTCCAAAAAAGATGCGCAACAATCGATACGGCCCAACCCAGCTATAGCGCAGATCTCTTCTTGTCGAGCTCGCTCATAACGCCCTCCTCATTCATCATCCGTTTGGGGGGAGAATTCGTAGGGTAGTCATTAATGCTGATATCAGCGTAAACCGGTGTTGAATCCACTTTGTCATCAGAACCGTTTTTATCGTTCGACCCGTTACTACTATCAACTCCATTCGATACAGAACCCTTAGAAGCCCCATTCGAATCTTTCGAAAGACCCGCAGAAGCGAGCATCTCCTCCATCATTTGCCTTCCGGCCGATATACCCTTTTCCACAAGTTCTAGATTGATCTCTAAAATCTTTTCATCGAGGGCCATATTTTCCACTTTTCCCTGAACTCTGTCCCGCATGAAACCAGCCGGCACTCGCAAAATCCGCTCTGCAGCATCATCGGTCCAGGCAAACACAGATCTCAACGGTACATTACCCTTGTCTCTTACAATCAACTTCAATCCTGAATCCTGAATTTCTTCTTCCTCTACCGTTCCTCCGTTCCGATCATTCTTTTCTGCATACTCGGCAATACTCTCTTCATGCCCTAGTTCGGTAAGGATTTTTTCCGCGAATTCTAATGTCACAGCATTGAGTTTACGCATCCTTGCCGCTTTTTCTATATAGGCCTTGGCCCGTCGCTTCTGATAATTGTCCTTGATTGCCGGAAGAAGTCCCCTCGCGTCACTGGTCCACTTAAGCTTGCGGCCATCATATGAGGACTCCTCCTTCGATCCCCCCTCTGAAGCTATGATTTTGTCAACCATTTCGACCGTGACTTTCTGAAAATCGCTCTCTCCACAAATAGCACATTTCACAGGGTCCTCCTCCGAGGCGGTTGTACCACAATGCTTGCAAATAGCAGCATCCCCTTTACTTGCTTTTTCAAAAGCAATCGTCTCTGCCAGATCTTGCGTGGCTTCTGCCGCAGACTTTGGCATAAACCGATCCATTGCTTCATCGATTAACGAATTAGTGACCACACTATGGCCCTGCTCTACCGCAAGACGGAGTATAGCCGTGCGGGCAATCCCCTTCACCAGCCGAGGGACTCGAGTCATCCTGTTTTCCGCCTCCGGAGTCCAAGAGATGCTTTCCTCAGCCTTCACATCCAGTTTTGGATACACCTGTTTCGAAGTAAGCAGCACATCGCAAGGAGCCACTCTCAACAGATTTTCAGAATTACTACCGAGGCCCGTCGTCTCATTCTCTGCGTGAACCCCTATCCGGCCCATAACCAAAACCCAGGGTGGATTTTTACGTATATGATCCAGAATTTTTTGATAAGCCTTGCCGTCAAGAAGAACCTTTTCTACTTCCAATCCTTCATCTTTCGCCATACTTCCAGCGACATCCAGATGGGACTGGTAAATCTGCGCCAGCCCGGTATCGATTATCTCCTCGTGCAGTTGATTTTGTTCTTCGAATCGAAATACTTTTGCCGCTTTTTCGGTCAAAACGTCGACGATACTGTTGAATACCATATAGTGGAGATAAGGATCATATACACTGATCAGTGTCAGCTTTTTGCCCATCTTCTTCGCAAGATCAATCGCCGTCATTAGACCGCCAAAGGACTGCGGACTCCCATCGATTCCGACCAGGATGGTATCCCGTACCGACTCATTCTCCCCTTCAACATGCTTTACGACCCAAACATCGCCTTTTGCATTTGTTGCCACCTGCTGACAGACAGATCCAATTTGACTGTCTTTTGTCTTACCAATACCCTTTATGCCTATGACTGTTAGATCGTAACAAGAAGCTGCCATGTCCTTAAGGATTTCCACATGGTGCTTTCCATCCATCATCTTCTTTTCTAAAGACAAGCCAGCATCACGACATTGCTCGTCCATCTCGTTAAGATAGCAATCGGAAATGAGCTTAAGTCCCATCGTTATGAGACTGTCATGAATTTTCCTTTGCCTCTCCAACTCCGTTTCCTGCAAATATTCGTCCGGCAACGTGAACTCCATTTGCTTGAACCGGTAATCATGCATCTTCGCCGCATAAACATGATTGCCTGTTAGTTCAGACTCATACTTCTTGCCAATCTTAATTCCTACCTGAATAGCGTGATTCGAGAATTCAGAGTTATCTACTGGGACAAGTATTTTTTTGTACATACCGTGAATTTAGGATTCTCCTGTTTTGTGATACCCCTAACTGTTTATAAAAGCCTTTAATGGCCAATCTAGCAAATGGGCAGCGCTACGTCGAGGAATTTTCCGCTTATTCGTCTAATTTTATGAAGCCTGAAACTTTTGCCAGCGAAGATCATCGTCTTCTCCCACGATTAATTGTTAGATAACAACAATCTCGGCCATCCTCCCTCCATCAACGCACCCGGCAGACTAGTTATCCTCCCACCGAATAGAGATTACAATTTCGTTCATGGCTCTACTCGTTGGGACCTATCTCTCCCCAAAAACCTTTGGCGTCGGCATCCGTTTTCGAATATCCGTCAGCACGTCGGGCGTTACCCTACTCAACCCATGCTCCCGACAGTATTTCTCGACCGATCGTTTCACCATCCCTCGGACAAAGGCAGGAATGCGTTTCATTCGTTCCTGAGCAGCCAGTTCCCATTGAACCTCGTCCGATTCACTAAATGAAAAAGGAAGACCATATTCTACCCCAGACTCAATTCCGATCTCATCCTGAGAATACTTCCCTGGAGAAAAATCACAAAGGGGGTCTTCTGCCATGAAGTCACCATTACTACCGAAAGCCCTCGCTCGACATCCCCCACACCGCGGATTAAACTCGCATTCACCACACCGATCCCCCAACTGACTCCGTTTCCGAATAGTTCGGAAAAGATCCGAATCATTCCATATTTCGAACATCGATTTTTCTCTCAAATTGCCTCCATAGAGGGGCAGATAAGGACAAGGAGTCATGTCACCATTAGGACGGATTCCCATGTAATGGGTTCCAGCCGGACACCCTCCTGCCCCGCCGGAAAACGACTTCAAGAATTTGGAGCCCGGTTCTTCTTCAAAAAGATGCTTGAAGTAGTGAGGGGCGCACTTGGCATTGGTTACCATTTTCCCATCAAACTTTCGCTGAATCTGAGAGAGCTCGACCAACACCCGTTTGTATTCTTCACTTGAAATATCGGAAACAAACTGACCGCGACCGGTAGATACCAGAAAATAGAGGTTAAAAACTTTTGCTCCCATTTTAAAATGCGCAAAATCGGCAATAGAAGAAATTTCGCCAAGATTATGTTTACCCACAGTTGTCTGGACGATGAATGAGAGTCCGGTTTTGTTAAGTATCTTGGCACCATTCACCGTATTCTTCCACGCGCCCTCAACACCACGAAAGCGGTCGTGGCGGGATGGATCTAATGAATCCAGGGACAGGGATAGTCCCCGTAACCCATTTTCCTGTAAAAGCCCTGCCAGGTTTTCAGTGATTAGCACTCCGTTAGTCCCGCATACTGTCCATAGATCATGTTCTTTTGCATATCGAATGATATCTATGATATCCGGGCGTAACAATGGCTCTCCACCTGTCAAAATGGTGAGCGCTTCTGGCGCAAATGAGGCAATCTGATCAATTACTTTAAAACAAGCTTCCGTCCCCATTTCAGTACGATCGGCAAAACCTCCTTCTTTCAGACGCTGAACGCTTTTTGCTCCTGCATCCAGGTAACAGTGTTGACATTTCAAATTGCAACGATTCGTCAAATTCCAGGAAATAACGTAAGGACGGGAATAGGCAAAGGGGTTAGATTCCTTTTCCCCGATTGAACCAGTTTGCTCACAATCAATCGGGGCGGGCGAATTTTCAGGGAGAGATCTCATTATTCAAAAATCTTTTCTTTGAAGAAAAGTGCGCCTGGGAAGGAGCTATCGGAGGTGTCTACATCTTGCACACCTGTATTTTCCTTCAGATTCCTGGAATCACATCCCGAAATGCTCCTTTGCTGAAGCCAGGCATTCCTCGTTAACCTGGGTATAGCCTTGCTCAATTGCGTACCTTTCGATTCCCTGCTTTGCCATTGGTCTAACAAACTCTGGGATATTTTTAAGACGCACCAGAGCTTGCGCAGTCCATTTTATCTCAGCATTCATCTCAGAGGATTCCGGTCTGTTGGGAGACGCTCCAAGTGCTCTTCTGGCTTCCTCAGAAAAGGGACATTTTCCCGACTCTTCGGAAGTTGGAACCGACTTAACTCCAACCGCCTCTCCCGTTTCGTCAATTACGATACCCTCACTTCCAGCAAGAGTTTTGCCACCGATCTCAACACCTAGGGAAGAGACCATCTGAGTCTCAAAGGGATTCGTCAACATTGCGATCTGGACCAAACACTCGGGACACTCGTATTGCAAGGAAAGGGAACCACGTTCATCTGGAACCACTCCTTCATCATTCTTGAGCAGGTTCATTTGGGTATCGCAACTGACACAGAGAAATCTCATACTTTAAAACCTTCGCGTTATTTATCCAGTTCGTTGACAATTAGAACCGCGATATCACGTAGCACTTTCGCGGTTCGGGAGTCGGGAATATCTGACACTGTCAATCCCTTATCACAACATTGAGCCAATTCGGGATCAAATGGAATTTTGCCCAACAAAGGAACATCAATTGGGAAATTACCTGCCGGGAAAAGTGGCTTCATCTCTTCCGTTTCGGCGCAGTAGTACCCGGACATGTTCTCAATATAGCCTGTAATCGACGACCCAGCTCGTCGTATCGCCGCTACAGAACGATTTACAACGCCCTGAGAAACCTCTGAAGGAATCGAGACCATCACAAAAGAAGCTTTATTTTCAAAGAATTCTGCAAATTGAAAACACCGCTCGGGCCCGGGAGGAAGGTCTACCAAGAGGAAGTCTAAACATCCCCAGTCTGTAGCACCAATTATATCAGCTAGTGTGGCAAATTCTTTTGCTGCCCTCCAGACATGTGAATCCCCCTGCGCCACACTCTCGAATTCAACCATGTCGGTCTCAGGAACAACTGACCCGAGGGAAATAACGCCAATTCCCGATTCGGTTTCCGGCACAATTAATCCAGTCTTCCCGGGAACCAATGCCACTTCACGCAGTCCCGATAGACGAGCCAGCGTAGGCCCATTCAGGTCGGCGTCCAGCAGTGAAACCTTCTTGCCCAATTGATTTAGGGAAGCTGCTAATTGCATACTTATCGTGCTCTTCCCGACACCTCCCTTCCCCGAAGCGATCGGCAGAAGATTGCTAACACCTGAGAGACGATCGGCAATTTTCTCTCTTTGAGAAACCACTTGCCCAATCACATCTGAGCCGCCGTCGCCTTCTAGGTCGAAATAGGATTTCATATTTTCAGTTTAGCAATTAGCATTACCGTAGGAGAGAAAGTATCCTCACGAGATCTGTCTTGTAAAGACCATCCGCATCTTCAGCCTAATCAAATGCTAAACTACAGTCTAGTTAAGACCCTCCACATTGTTGGTGTCTTTTTGTTAATCGGTTCAATTGTGATAATATGTTACTCCGACTCAACCCGCTACGTCGCTCGGGTGACGGGCAATGTAGCCATGTTTGTTATTCTGATCACGGGTTTGGCACTCACGGTCTTGCTCCACATCGGATTCCCCTTCTGGTTACAATTAAAACTCGCTATCTGGCTCCTCCTTGCAATCTTTGTCCTCTTCGTATCAGCCAAAAAACTGCGACGACCAACGGTATTCTATCTGATTGTCCTACTCTTTGTCTCAGGAGCAACATTTCTTGCTATCCTTAAGCCAGGATGATTCAGGATTCTAGTACTCTTTAAGCGGCGAGTCCTACAGCTCAATCCTGGGCATTTACAAATAGCAAATCCTTATCTCAGTATTAGTGCCTTTCTGACCCTATTTCTCACCTATAATTTGTTAAGCTCCTTAATCAATTCATCTGGGGTCCAGTCGTTACCTCGAAAGTTTCTTGCTACTTTCCCTTCCCGGTCTACGACAATGGTGCGGAGCGAATGAGTGATCTCCGCCGTTCCCATACTATCTCTTACAATTGTGATACCTAATTGCTCTCCCAAATGGGAAATTGCCTCCTTGTCCCCGGTTAAAAATCGCCAAATGTTCACATCTGCTCCAAGCTTCACCGAATGCCTTCGCAGGACCTCCGCCGTGTCATGTTCTGGATCGAATGTAATCGAGAGTAACTGGGTATCTCGAGAAAGCTGAACACCTTCCTTGATTGCTGCTTGTACCTCAATAAAATTTCTATCCATTAATGGACAGAAATTAGGGATGGGACAACGTGTGTAGATAAAGGTTAAGGCCACTGGACTTCCCAAGAAATCTGAGAATTTCGTTTGCCGATTGTTATCATCCAAAAATGATATTTCCGGAATCGTATCTCCTTTTTGAATAAGCCTTACTCCAGTAGGTAATACAATTGCGGGTAAGTCTGGTCCATCTGATCCTTCACGGGTCAGACCAGTCAGATAACTCTCATGGGCTGCAACAACAAATGTTCCGCTCACTCTGTCCCCCGGGATTAGACCTTCCAGAATCCGCACATTTTTAACTTTGAACGGCATTGTCATAGCCGGCATAAATCCGGGAATTTCCTCGTGCCTAATCGTAATCTCATTGTTTAGCGAATAAATTGAGATTACCTCGCCTTTAATCTCGTAGCGTTTTTCATCTGGCGCTTGGCGACAACCCATAAAAATACCCGTTACTAGTAGGGCAGCTCCAATCTGGAAAAGAGTCTGTTTCTTCGAATTTGTCATGTTAAGACTAAGACAAAATTTCCGTAAATCTTCAACAGTTCTTGTTATCGAAATAATACTTGCATGAAACGAGGGTCTCGCCTTTGTTCTCGACCTTGGTTACTTGCCTTTTAAAAAAGGCCTGAATCCCCCTTCCGAGGAGTAAAAAGTGGATCCTTACAATCGACTAAACTTCCACGAACAAGAAAGGTGCTCTCGCCAATCCGACCGGATTAGCTTCGACAAAGCCTTCGATAGGTCTTAGGAAAAGTACGGATTCCAATGTACACAGTACCCCATGAAGCTTGAGAAAGAGCCTGTTTTTCTTCCCGCCTCTTTCAAGGACAAATGTCTTCACTTGTTCAAGCTCATTGAAAATGCCGGGGGGAAACCTCAATTAGTCGGAGGCAGCGTCCGCGATGCGCTCTTGGGAGAACCAGTCAAAGACGTCGATATTGAAGTTTTTGGTCTCCCAGTTAGGAAACTAGAGGATCTCCTGTCTGATCACTATTCAGTTGACGAGGTCGGCAAAGCTTTCTCCGTATTCAAAATTCGAGGAATTGACATAGACATCTCCCTCCCTAGACGTGAATCCAAATCCGGAGAAGGGCATAGGGGATTCGAAATAGAAGGCGACCCCAATATGGGTCCAAAAGAAGCAGCTGGCCGGAGAGATTTCACGGTAAATGCAATATCCTGGGATCCGATAGAGAATAGAATTCTCGATCCCTTTGGCGGACTTAAGGATCTCGAAAGGGGTATTTTGCGTCATACAACGGAGAAGTTTTCAGAGGATCCTCTCAGGGTACTACGGGCCATGCAATTGGCAGCGAGATTCCGTTTCCAGGTTTCCGCTGATACAGTCGAACTCTGTCGGCATATCGAACCTGAGAATCTGCCGCCAGAAAGAGTATTCGAGGAATTCAGAAAACTTCTCCTGAAGGGTCGGAAAATTTCTAAGGGTTTGGATTTTCTCAGATCCTGCGACTGGCTTAAGTACTTCCCCGAACTTAATTTTCTCGTTGGGTGCAAGCAGGAACCTGAATGGCACCCTGAAGGTGATGTGTGGGTACACACACTTCATTGTATGGATGCCTTCGCTGAAGAAAGAACTGAGGATGATTGGGAAGATCTTATCGTCGGGTTTGCTACCCTCTGCCACGATCTCGGTAAACCTTTCACCACTGTAGTCGAATCAGGACGTATCCGCTCACCTCGCCATGAAAGTGCCGGCGAAGGACCCACCCGTTCATTTCTCCAGCGAATGACTCAACATAAGGAACTGATCGACTCTGTAATTCCCCTGGTATCTACTCACCTGCGTCCTCTCGAACTCTACAGATCTAAAGCGGGCGACTCCGCCATCCGAAGACTAGCGCGGAAAGTAAAACGGATCGACCGTCTTGTAAGAGTGGCGCAAGCTGACATGAAGGGCCGCCCTCCTCTTAAAGTAGAAAGGTTCGACGCGGGCGAGTGGCTGATCAGCCGAGCTAAGGCACTGGCTGTGGTTGATTCCGCCCCCAAACCCATCGTTCTAGGCCGCCACCTCATTAAACTCGGACAAGAACCGGGCCCTTCCTTTGGGCCTCTACTCGAACAGTGCTACGAAGCTCAACTTGACGGCGAATTCGCTGATCTCGTCAGCGGGATGAAAACACTTCAAAGGATTCTATCTGAAAGAAAATAGAGTTAAGGTCTATACGAGTCCGTAAAACTACTTCCAACCCCGGGTTAATAAAAAACGGATAAGCTATCATAAGGATGGCCAGGTGTATGAGTTCCAGAGAACGGACATAAAGCATCTTCAGATCGTTAATCCCAGCCCTAACAACAATGATCGGGCAGTAAAGGTAGCTCCTATTCAGTACAGGTAACTCGCAAATTACTCTAAATCCCGCGATCATTTATGGAGGCGCGGGCCGGAATCGAACCGGCGAATAGGAGTTTTGCAGACTCCGGCCTTACCACTTGGCTACCGCGCCAGAGGAAGTGCTCCAAAGATTTGAACAGATCCTTGAACCGAATAGGGGGGATTTACCCCCGAACAGTCAGTCCTCCCAAAATGGTTCACGATTCTCTCTGCCAGAAAATTGCCTAGATTTCAAACTGTTTTTATGGGCACCCCGTCACATAAATTTAAGGGAACTCTAAATTCCTGTGAAACATTCATTAAGTCACTGCAATACAATATTTCTGTACATGTTTGGCAATTACGTCTTTGTTCATACCGTAAAATCCTAAAAACACTTGGGACCAGGTACCATTCTAACGATAAGCTTCTCCTTAAATACACGGAAGGTTAGTACGGGAGACATTAGCATTAACACGCTTGTGGAGATTTCAAAATCTTTGAGCTAGACTCGGATCGTAACCCTAACGCATACTGTCGATAAATGGCATCAACCGTTTTCACCGTTGCGAATCAAAAAGGCGGAGTTGGAAAGACAACAACGGCGATCAATCTTGGTGCCGCTTTGGCCAATAGGGGAATTGAGACTTTGATCATTGATATCGATCCTCAAGCCAATGCTACCAGTGGGCTCGGGATCGAAAAATCCAAAGGCGCTAGCCTCTACGGTCCCCTCAGTGGCGAAGGGTCTTCGGAGCAGAAGGTTGTCCCAACCGCCGTTGATCATCTGGCTCTTATCCCTTCGGAAGTGGATCTGGCCGCAGCAGAAATCGAGTTGTCCCAGAAAAACGACTATCTCGCCCAACTAACGCGATGCTTGCAGCCTCTAAAAGATTCAGATCGATATTCAGTCATCATAATTGACTGTCCGCCGGCTCTAGGGTTGCTCTCTATGAATGGACTCGCCACAGCTGACCACCTTCTTATAACTTTGCAGTGTGAATATCTGGCGATGGAGGGGCTGGGCCAGATTCTGAGTGTTGTCGAACGGCTCCGCGATGCTGGGGTAAATGCAAAACTCGACATTGGAGGGATAGTTATGACCATGTACGATTCACGGACTAATCTATGTCGACAAGTCGCCGATGAAGTGAGGAGTCACTTCAAAGATTTGGTTTTTAGAACCGTTATCCCACGATCGACCAGACTAAGCGAGGCCCCGAGTTTTGGTGATTCTATTTTTCAGTACGACAAACTTAGCGCTGGAGCTATAGCCTACAAACACCTCTCACTGGAAGTAATCGATCGGTTTAATCTTGAGTAGGGAACAACTAATAGAATCTCGAGGTCGCTTTATCCGAGTGCAATTCTAAGTGGCCTCAAGCCTTTTGATCAAAAATCCCAGGCGAGGGATGATTTCTTAATCTCTTTGTTACATCCTGGTTGCGCATTCCAAACATCATTATATGAATGCCAGCATTCTATATTTAGCTGCAATTTCGAAAGAACATGTTGGAACATAAAAGCAGGAAGCTTTCCGATAGGGAACTCGGTATCGAAGCGCTCCAAAAGGCTATCGGCTACCAATTTAGAGACAAAGAGCTTCTGGAACGTAGCGTCACACATCCCTCATTTTTCCAAAAAAGATCCCATTCAATAGGTCATAAGCAGCATAATCAGCGTCTGGAGTTTCTCGGAGATGCGATTCTTTCGGGAATCCTCGCGGAGCAACTTTTAAAGCTAATGCCTTTGGAACGGGAAGGCGTGCTTAGCCAGGCGCGATCAGCTCTTTCTCGAGGTACTCATCTTGCCGAACTATCTCGTAAGATGGGGCTCAGTTCCTACATCCAGATGAGCACAAGCGAGGAACACCAAGGAGGCAGAAACCGTGATTCAATTCTCGAAGATGTCCTTGAAGCTATCATCGGTGCAATCTATCTGGATAGCGATTGGGAAACTGTCCGAAAAGTAATCCTTGCCTGGTACGGTGATATAAAAGGACATTTGGCGAACTTCATTCATCAGGAACAAAATCCAAAGGGAAGTCTGCAGGAATTGGTTCAACCGATATTTGGCAATAACGCCCTCACGTACGCGGTGACTGCCGAGTCCGGACCAGCTCATGAAAAAAATTTTCACGTGGAAGTATCAGTAGCTGGCCAAACAGTGGGAATGGGTGAAGGATCGAGTAAGAAGGAAGCCGAAGAGGAAGCAGCTAGAGTCGCACTCTTGCAGTGGAATCAAATTGAATTCGCCGAGAATTGACTGTGCGAGCAGCCACCAGAGTCCGGAATCGAATTCACCACTTTCTAACGGGAGTGAATAAGGCTGCAGCCCCCGCAATCTGCAGCCAGATTATTGCTGGAGAATCGGCGCCCGTCTCGATTTTGCTCACCATAAATCATGAATTAGCGGAACAGTGGATGGAAGACATTGAGTTTATGGCTTCCAGTATCATGAACACAAATCAGGTCGAAGCTAGAATTCTTCCAGATCTTCCATCTCTTGAAAACGATAGTCCGGCATTATTTGATTCGGAATGCGATCGCCTCTCAACATTGACCCGTCTCAAGGATTTCCGTGAACCAAAAAGAAATGATTGCAGACTAGTAATAGTCTCCACACCAAGAGGCCTAATACATCCGGTCCCTCCATTAACCAAACTCCTGGCCGACGAGATCATCCTCTCCTCAGGTTCCGAATTCCCTTTTGGAGACCTAGTCGAAAGGCTGGCCTCAGAACTAAGATACGACTCCGAGGCGATCTGCGAGACACCAGGCCAGTTTGCCATTCGTGGTGGATTAATCGACCTCTACCCGGTTAATGCTAATCAGCCTTACCGCATTGATTTTTTTGGCGATCAAATCGAATCCATAAGGACCTATGATCCAACAACTCAACGTTCTCTTTGTAAGGTTGAAAGCCTCACAATAATGCCCGTCCCCTACGGGCGTTCACAGACCAGGGAACGGAACATTTATGATTACCTGGGGGATTCGATTAATTGGATACTATGGGAACCAGAACATCTCATCTCGGAATTTCCCTCGTTTTTTAGCTCTTCTGAGGGAATCTCTTCCCCAGTGCCCAATTTTCAGGATCTAATCGATTCTCGTTCGCAAGTTAATGATCTTTGGTACGCCGTGTCGGAATTCGAAGTTACTAATCCTCTTTTAGATACCAAGGGCAAAAAGGAAGTTTTTTGCACTGAACCATTAGCCGGCTATCGGACCTATAATTTTGAGTGGGAGATTGGAGTCGATCGGTTGCATTCTGAACAAGAAGCGAGGAGTCAATTTTTAGGCAAAATCCTTCAGTGGAAGGATGAAGGTTACGTCGTTTTCTTTGTTACCCCCAACCGAGGCGTCGAAGAACGCCTAACCGAAATCCTGGCTCAGAATCAACACCTCCAGAATATTTTTCCTGTTTTTCGAAGAGGAAATTTGAGGGAAGGGTTCCGCATTAGTTTTCGGGATTCTGCTGATGCAGTCGCGTGGTCCCAAGATAATGATAAAATCGGTCTTGTTGTCGTCAGCGACTCTGAAATCTTTGGGCGTTATAGGAAACGTTTGACTGGATCGGGGAAAAGAGCACTCCCCAATCGCTCTCAAGTAGACCAGTTACTCGACTTCTCTGAACTCGTAGAGGGCGATACGATCGTCCATATACAGCACGGCATATGCGCTTACCGGGGCCTCTCCAAAATGAAAATTAAGGGTATAGAAGAAGAAGTCCTCTCACTTGAGTTTGATGGAGGGATTACCCTGCATCTTCCTCTGAGCGAGTCTCACCTACTTACCCGTTATGTCGGCTTAACTAAGGTCAGGCCAAAGCTGGCTCGACTTGGGACCAATAGTTGGGATAAGACCCGCCGTGCAGCCGAGAAAGCGACTCTCGATTTCGCAGCCAAACTTCTTAACCTTCAAGCTCGACGAAATCTCATTAAGGGGCATGCCTGTAGTCCTGACACCAACTGGCAAAAGGAATTTGAGCATGCATTCATTTATCGAGAAACTCCAGATCAGCTTAGAGCGATCGCAGAGATAAAGCACGATCTTGAACTCCCTAAACCAGTGGACCGGCTCATCTGTGGTGATGTCGGGTTCGGAAAGACAGAGGTTGCCCTTAGAGCTACATTTAAGATGGTAATGGAGGGACGGCAAGTAGCGATACTCGTCCCTACAACTATTTTGGCCCAACAGCATCTTAATACTTTTCGCGAGCGTATGGCAGATTTTCCCATTGTCGTTGAAATGATTAGTCGTTTTCGGACCAGGAACCAACAAAATACAATCTTATCTCAAATGCGCTCAGGAGGTGTCGATGTGATTATCGGCACCCATCGTCTTCTCGGGCGAGATATCCATTTCAACAATCTCGGACTCCTTGTGATCGACGAGGAGCACCGATTCGGGGTACGACACAAGGAAAAGCTCAAGCGACTTAAACATAATGTGGATGTTATGACAATGAGTGCGACACCCATCCCCCGGACTCTTTATCTTGCCCTCATGGGTGCCCGCGATCTCAGTGTTATTGAAACCCCGCCTTCCGATCGGCTTCCTATTAAGACAGATGTCAAGAGCTACAGCGTTGAGATCGTCAAGAAGTCAATCTCCTTTGAAGTAGCCCGTGGTGGACAAGTCTTCTACCTCCACAACCGTGTAGATTCAATTGATTCCGTTGCTAACCATCTTAGAGAACTGCTCCCCAATTTACGTATTGCGGTAGGCCACGGCCAAATGGAAGAACGTGATTTGGAAAATATAATGACTCGTTTCGTGGCAGGAGAATTTGATGTCCTAGTTTGTACCACTATCATCGAATCCGGTCTCGATATTCCAAACTGCAATACAATTATCATCGAAGGGGCAGATCGTTTCGGGCTCTCCCAGCTCTACCAGCTTCGAGGCAGAGTAGGTCGCTTCAAGAAGCAGGCTTATGCCTACCTCTTACTACACCGACATACCGAGTTGATCGACCAAGCGCGCAAGCGTCTTTCCGCTCTCCGCCAATATACCCAGCTGGGTGCCGGTTATAAAATCGCGATGCGGGATTTAGAGCTCCGCGGGGCCGGAAATCTACTGGGGGCCCAACAAAGCGGCCACATATCTGGCGTTGGTTTCGAACTTTACTGTCACCTACTAAGACAGAGTATCGCCCGACTAAAAGGGAAAAAAGCTGCCAAGATCATCCGCACCAACCTTCGTCTTGACTTCATCAATGTTGGGCAAGGCGAAAAGATAGAAAAAGCCAACTTATCCCCAGGTTTTGCCGTAATTAAGGAAGAGGAATTGGGAGATTCCCGAGTTGGAAATATTGAGGCTTATATCCCGTCGGCTTATGTTCCTGAGACCCGGCTCCGTATTGATTTCTACCGGCAACTCGCTATTTCTGTCAACCCGTCCGACATTAAAGGGATAGAGGAGGCTCTCGTGGATCGATTTGGTCCCATTCCCAAGCCGATCAAAGCTCTTCTTTTGGTTACAGAAATTCGTTGTCTGGCGGAACTCAATAGCATACTTACCGTAGAAACAGAAGGGGACCGGCTAAAGTGTCACAGGGCCTCAAGTCAACGCGAGACTTTCATCAAAACCAACGGACGATTTCCTCGACTTACTAAGAACTCACCCCTCCCAAGACTTCGAGAAATTCGAACCTTTCTATCAAAACTACGGCTATAATCAGATCTTTACAACTGGGACTATCACAACTAAGAAGGTTCTCTATTTTTCATCTGATCAAGAGCTTATGTACCTAATGATCGTAAGGTCTATCGCTACATGGCTTATCTTGCAACTGGCAGGACTCGTCCTAGTTGCCCAAGATGCCAATCCGATCTGGGAACCTCCCTTCAAGCATGGCATTGCAGCTGTTGCTGAGGAGCGTATTATCACGTATGAGGAGCTCCGGCGCGAAATGGCGCCACTCATTGGCCAAATCCGCCAAAAGGCAAGAAATTCGATGGAATTCGAGCAACTAATGTCGCAACTTTATTTCGACGTCCTTCAGGATCTGATCGACCGCGTGCTGATTGTAAAAGAATTCAACAACAAAGAATACAACATCCCGCAAACGATAATCGAAAACGAATATGACCGGATATTGATTGAAGACTTCAACGATGATCGGAGAAAATTCCTCGAGAGTCTCCAGGAACAAGGTAAAACGGTTAGTGAATTTCGCAGCGAACTTAAAGAGAATATCATCGTTAGTGTGATGCGTGGCGAAATGCGGAAGTCTCTCTCCGAGATCAGTCCGGAAAAAATAGAGAATTTCTACCATACGAATAAGATTCATTTTTTCCAAGAAGAGAGCGTCCACCTCCGACTCATTATGCTAAAGCCCCTAGCGGATGAACCCAAAGACTTACTCCGGCAAAATGCGGAAAGAATCATACAAAAGCTAGATAAAGGTGCTGAATTTTCTGAAATCGCCAGAGAAGAGAGCCAGGACTCCCGCGGAAAAAAAGGTGGAGACTGGGGTTGGATTAATCGAGCCGATCTTCGCCCTGAGCTCAGTAAAGCCGCTTTTGCCCTCGATCCACATCAGTACAGTCAACCGATTGAACTCGGTGAACAGATCTTTATCCTCTACCTCGAGGATAAAATGGATGAAGGGATTCAAGTCTTGGCCGAAGTACGTGATACCATTGAGAATATCCTAGCTGGCCAGATTGCTCGAAAAGCCCAGGATCGATGGATGAAGCGCCTTCGGAAGGACTCTTATGTTAGGTTTTTTTGATCTAGATAGAAATAAATTTCCCGTGATGACCACCCGTCTCGCATCCTTGGCCGTCGCTTACTCTAGTAATCCTCGCAGCAGTAACCTTTCACACTCAACGCTAAGATGGATGTCATCCTCCAATTAAGCGATACCTCTAAGGCTTTCGTCATAAAGCTTCTTATCCCTATAATCGTAGACTTGCAACTTCCTGATCCATTAGGTTAGAAACTTCCCAGTTTTCCCGAACCCAGTCTACTGAATGGAGAAAAGATTTCGCCAATCCTCTCCAATTTGTCCTTGGCAAATAGTCTTCCTCCCATACTTTACTCCTTCTCTCGGAAATCTGGTGGGATACCCAAGTGGTCAAAGGGGGCAGACTGTAAATCTGCTGCGGTAACGCTTCGAAGGTTCGAATCCTTCTCCCACCACCAGTTAGGCCATTCGTTCCGGTTCGGAAATTGATGAGACAAATCACGCGTAACAATTCGTTGGGCAATGTCATGCATCGGAGTCAATTCACCCACCCGTTATTCCAGATCAGCAACGGCCCTTCCTTCACGGTCTGGATCAGTCGCCTATCGCGTTCCCACTGATATCCTAAGCAATGGGAAATGTATACGACACCATCAATACTGCGTCGCCGGTTGCGATGTTGATGGCCATAAACATGAATCGACGAACCTATTTCCCTAATCTGTCGATCCAGGCCTAAACTGCCAGCAACCCGGCTGAAATTGAATGTCGGATGAGCATCAGTCCTCATTTCCATATTCGCTCTTTCTTCCTTCGTGGCAAAGATCAATTCACCACGAGGTAGAAAATGACTGAAAGAAATCACCGGACTCTGCCTTAAACCGCCAAATCTCTTTTCGTTGATAGAAAGAAAATAATCGGAGGGTGAACTGATCGAATTGGGCCAAACAACAAACCGATTATCTCCCCACATCCGAAGCGAAGGATCCTCACCCTGCTTAGGTACATAAAGACTATCCATCCCCTCTTCCGGCTTAACGTACCAGGAAAAAAGGGGGACAATCCAGAGAGGTGAGGCAGTCGACTTGTCTGATACCAAACGTGGTTCGGTTTCAATATCCAGTTCTCGGCAAATCTTGAGGATTCTCCGGAATTTGGATAAAGAGTCTAAAGGTCTATCCCTGACTGTCCACAGGTCATGGTTCCCAGGGACGAAGAAAACATTTTGAAACTTGCCCCTTAAGATATAAAGCGATCGCTTTATATCCTCGGTGTTATCGCTCAGATCACCCGCCACGATGAGGATACCATCGACATACTCAGAGAAAGAGAGTCCTTCGACCCATTGCATATTCACATTGAAGTCAACATGCAGGTCAGAGATGGCGTATATCCGCATTTTTAATTTCCTCTGGAAATTTGGAATCCCACCTGTTTTAAAAATTTGAAGCCGCCCAAGCTGGAGGAATTCTTTTCATAACTCGAAGTCCTTTCCGCGAGTTCAGCAATAAACTTTTTAGATTCAACACCATTTCGAATTTAAGGAAAACAGTTTCATCGATCCCTTTTCTAAAACCTCCCTTTGGCTTTCGTTCCCTAAGTATTCGTACATTCATCCCGTAAGTCATCGGTAATCCCCATTCTGCTAATAGGATGGATCTTATCCTCTTTGTACCCGAGCGGAAATTCTCTGTAGTTTTCACATTCTTGATAACGGGGCTTGAATTGCTTCTTCCAGTTTCCCTCTCAAAATCAACCTAAAGGTTAAAGAGAAATCTGAATAAGCAGAAACCAGCTCGATTCTTGCGCGGGTCAGATTGAAACTAGAGGTTTTTGACTGTGCCTTGAGCCTCTTGTTGAAGAGGGTAAAGGGTCCAAAATAATCCATAACACAGAAGATAATCAACAAGAGGAAACTTCGATTCGAGATTGAAGTAACAGAGTTTAGACTGATGATTACGAGTGTGACGCAAAGTTCGACTCATACAACTTGTATCCTAACTGTCGCATCAGCTCATCCACTAGCTTCATGTCGCTCTCTTCACAAATCCTGCAATCGGCCAAGGCCAATCGTGATACTGTAGGAAAACTTTCGTTTTCCAAGCCTGTTACCCACGTTTATAACCCTCTCGTGTACGCATGGCGGTCTTTTTCCATCTACGCGGAAAAATATGCCTCGACTAAAAAGGACATCATCTTTTTGGGAATGAATCCCGGACCCTGGGGAATGGCCCAAACAGGTATCCCATTCGGAGAGGTGCGCATGGTGAAGGATTGGCTGGGGATCGCGGCCTCCGTCGGAAAGCCCGATACAGAGCATCCCCGAAGACCCATCGAAGGTTTTCACTGCAATCGCTCTGAGGTAAGTGGGACTAGGCTCTGGGGTCTTTTCTCCGAGAAATTTGGGTCCGCCGATCGATTCTTCACCCACCATTATGTCGCCAACTACTGTCCTCTCGTGTTCATGGAAGCGAGTGGACGAAACAGAACGCCAGACAGATTACCCTCCATAGAGTCAGAACCGCTATATCTTGCATGCGACGCTCACCTCCGAAGTTTAGTTGAAACCCTTGAGCCGAAGTGGCTCATCGCTATCGGAAATTTTGCTGAAAAACGCGCCGCCATCGCTCTTTCTGGATTACAAGTTAAGATTTCGAGAATCATCCACCCCAGTCCCGCTAATCCTCGGGCTAATGCCGGATGGGATAAGGAGGTGACGACAGATCTTAAGAGACTAGGAATTTGGTAATACCTTTAGCCTAACACCACATTCGAATCTACGGGATAAACAGAGAAAAGAAAATCTATGGGACGAGCACAATCTTCCCATAAGCCCCAGCCTCAAGAACCGCTCCGTGGGCCACGGCCGCTTCACTAAGGGACATTTCTTTACCGACTATCGGGGATAAAGTGCCGTTTCGAAGTCCGCTTCCAATCTCGGAGTGGATGCTCGCTATTTCCTCCGTCGAAGCGCCAAAAAGCACCAACCCTCTTATATCCGCCTCTTTCATCATCGCCTCCCTAGGGTTAATCTCGATTGTTCCTCGACAGCCGATAACAACAATTCTTCCCTTATTAGCAATAATTGAAAGATCATTTGCCAGATTCACATTAGCTAGCATTTCAAGAATTAGATCCACTCCGCTCCCATGGGTTGCTTCACGGATCTGCTCGAGATATCCTTCGCTATTATGATTAAAGACGTGTTCTACACCCTGGTTTCGAACCATTTCAGCGCCACGCTCTGTTCCAACTGTACCAATTACCTTCATGCCGTGAGCAACTCCCATCTGGGCCGCAGCGCTTCCCACAGATCCACTGGCACCGTGAATTAAAAGTGTCTCTCCAGGTTTCGCCTCTCCTCTCTGATGGAGACCTCTGAAAGCCGTGCCATAGGGTATATTTATTGCCGAACCCTGGTTAAAACTCACTGATTTTGGAAGGGCATGTACCTGATTGCGCTGACAAAGAATCTGTTCAGCATAGGCACCAGATATTGTCCCAGCCGTGTAGACTCTCTCTCCAATACTCAGGTCATTGACTCCCGTTCCAACCGCATCTACCGTCCCGCTGGCATCAGAACCCGGCGTGTAAGGGAGGTCCGGCTTTAGGGCATGGGTTCCATTCCTGATGTAGGTCTCTACTGGATTCACTCCAACCGCCTCAGTTCGAATCAAGACTTCTCCTTCACCCGGATTTAGGTTCGAGGTCTCCCGAAGCTTTAAGACATTCGCTTCGCCAAATTCTTCTACTATTATTGCTTTCATGTTTTAATTCAACCATTTGATACCGTTTTTACAGACGAGAAAACAAAAAACATCAGAAAAATTAAAAGGGTTTAGCCTATTTACTCTGGATGCTAATGTTGCACACCCTAACATTGTCTGGATTTACTGTGGATCTGGGATGGGATTAGTCCCTTTGTTATCCGATTTCATATTACATGCCGTTGAAAATTCGAGACTACCCGTAGTTCGACAATCGAAAATCTTCTTTCTGACCGACTGCGGTCACAAATACTTGTCAGAAGATAGCTGGACTAGGATAATAACTATTGTGTTCTTCTTGCTCTCCCCCATCAGATTTTATCTCTCGTCCATTTCAGATAGCCTAAGGACTTATTCTTGAATTGCTCGACAGCCCCCCGAAAACACGCATTCATCCAAAATGAAAGAACATTCTGAATCAGAGGACCAAATCGTTGAAATCTTGGCAGTAGCCGATAATTAAACTTCGAGATATCCACTCATGAGCAAGGCCTAATGAATCACTGGGCGACTTTTCTCGAATCCTAAATAAATCAAAACTTTAACACCTATGATACCTGATCCAGTAAAACTTACAAAGGAGCTCATTAGCTATAATTCGGTAAGCCAACTAACAAATGTGCCGATAACAAATCACGTGTCGAATGTCCTTAAGTCGATCGGTTTCAAAGTAGAGGAACTTCCCTACAAGGATGCTAATGGGGTAGCTAAGCTTTCCATCATCGGAAAATTAGGTAAGGGGACAGGAGGGCTGACCATGATGAGCCACAACGATGTCGTCCCGGCCGTCAACGCCGAAGACTGGACCGGCAGCCCTTTCAGTGCCCGACTTTCTGATGGCAGATTGCACGGCAGAGGAGCAGCGGATATGAAGGGTCCACTCGCTGCCTCTATTTGCGCCGCTGCCCATTTTAAAGCTAAAACCCTCAATGCGCCAGTCTACATTGTTGTCACGGCTGATGAAGAAGTTAACGCTCGGGGTGCCTACGACGTCACAAATCACTCGGACTTTTTTGAGGAGGCTAAGGACGGGAATGGTCTGATCTGTGAACCAACCGGTCTTCGAGTCGTATATGCCCACAAGGGCGGACTATCGATTCGTATCGAATCCAAAGGTCGGGCGGCACACACGAGTACGTTAAAGGGAACCAATGCTAATCTGAAAATGATCCCATTCTTGGGGGAGATGGTGAAAATCAATGAGTTAGTGCTATCATCGAAGCGGTATCGCAACGAAGAATTTGATCCGCCGAGTTCAGAATGGTGCATCGGCATTAACGACCACAACCTAGCTATGAATGTCTCTCCCGTTCAAAGCGTCTGCCAACTCGCCTACCGGCTAATGCCCAGTGTAAATGTAGCACCGCTGATCGAAAGAACAAGAAATTGTGCGGCAAAAAACGGACTCAAGTGCAACATTTTAAAACAACATAAGCCACTCTACACTCCCCCGGATTCGCCCCTCGTCCAAACTGCCCTGAAACTGACAGGAACCCGAAAACCCAAAACAGTTCCTTACGGGACTGACGGAGTTGCTTACTCAACAAAAATGAAACGGCTAATTGTACTGGGGCCCGGAAGTATCTCTCAAGCACACACCGTGGATGAGTGGATTGAGATCAAGCAACTCCACAAGGCGGTCGATATCTACAGTCGCTTTATTGATCACTTTTGTGTAAATATCGAGGCCTGAAGGGTATGTATCTCATACGGCCTTTTTTTTAATGATCTGTGAGCTGTGGATAGTTGAAAACGGGGAGAAAATTGAAAAATCGAGATTTCAAGGTTTTCGGGCTATTTCCTGCTTTATAACCCTCTGGTTGCAAGACACTTGGAGTTCGATACTTATTAGAGGGTCATGACAGAGTTTTATTCAAGACACTGAAAACTAATCAAACATATCATCCAAATGATGGCTACTCCAACGTAAACCGAACCTGATTAAACTTCTGTGCGATATTCCTTACCCGCTTCAAAACGCTTTCCGGGTTTACCCCGTTCATTGCATCAATGATACAGTCAGCGATGGCCGGAGCATGAGCAAGGGTCATACCCTTTCGAGTCACTTCCTGTACTCCCAGTCTCAACCCAAACTTTCCCAACTCTTCGGGTGCTCCTACCGCCCCCACAATAATGCCGCATGTTTCCAGACGATCTGCTACCACCTGATCTGCTCCGAAGACATCAGTGATAAGGTGTAACGTATGAGAGTTTGTAATTCCACAAGATTCACCTACCATCGGTAAACCCCGGACTTGTAATTCCTTCCCCAGGGCCTGGGCGTTCTCTACGATGCTACTTGCGTGCTCCTCACCACAAGCAAGCCATTCCTGAAACGTTGCCGCCAGAGCAGGAAGGCGCCCGAGATGGTGATTACTCTCCAGTAACGGTGCAATAGCAATCCCAATACGCTCAGCTAGGTTCCGGTCATTCGTTAGAACCATTCCTCCCTGCGGACCCGCCAAAGTTTTATGGGTACTTGATACGACGATATCCGCTCCTTCTCGTAATGGATCTTGAAATCGTTTTCCCGCAATTAGACCCATAACGTGGGCAGCATCATAGATTAGAGTCGAATCCGGAGCCGAACGATCCATTTCTTCCCGGATCTCCCGCACCGGTTGGGGAAAAAGGAAGATCCCAGAACCCACCGTCACGACAGTTGGTTTATGACGACGAATAAGCTCTCTTGTCTTTTCGAGATCGATATTTGAATTGGGGCCATCCCACGGGAGGGGCTTCGCGAAAAGATCAGCCTTTAGACGAGAAGAGGCCAATTTTTTAGCATATCGATGGCCGTTCGGTGCTTCAAGCACACAGTCACCGGGACCAACGGTTGCCAAAGTTGCGGCAAGGCCGGCGATGTTCCCTGACAAGGGACGTAAATCGACGTGTTCCGCTCCGAAGAGTTCCTTTGCTAAATTCTGAGCTAAACCTTCAATCCGAGTTATGTACCGGTTTCCCTGATATTCCCTAGCCTCGGTATCAATGCCCCTGTAATTGCCGTACCGATGATTCAACTCAGCCGAATAGAGGCGATCAACTAGAGGACTCGGCATATTTTCCGATGCAATCAGATTTAAGCATGCCTCACGATACCCGCGGTGTTTTTTGATCAGGGACTCAATTTCTACTATTCTCTCCCGTAAACTCATAAAATCATTCTACTCCCAGAAGAATCAGTAAATCGAAACAGAAACCCACGCAGAGATTGAATCCCGAACGCGCTGCGGACCAAATCTAATCTGCTTTCTCCCCCTCGCCACAGTAAGGACCCTAAAGAAAAACCCAAAATGCAAAGAAAATGTCGCTATATGCAAACGAAAAGCCTGTATAGACTAAATGAATTCCGGTTCTCATCCGGTCTAAAATCATGGATCGTTAAAGAAAGCGCTAACCGGTCTTTTTAGATCCTCGAAATCAGCGTCTTATTAAAGGGATCTCAGCCAAAAATAGACCTCGCACGTTCTCAATCTCAGAGGCCTACCCCGGTTTGAAACCGGATGAATTGGGCACTAAAAAGCCGACAGCCTGCGTTCTACGCATAAAACGACGCTTGGTTGACTCCACCTCTGAGCGTCGATGTTGAGTTGTTCTGTTGTCCCAAACAATTAGATCTCCGGGTTTCCAGCGGTGGGTCCAGACAAAATCACTTTTGGCCGTATATAATCTGAGCCAACCGATGAGATCATCGGATGCAGACTGACTCATACCCTCGACTCGGAGCGCGTGGCCGGAGCTGAAATACATGGAGGGTAGTTGAGACTCGGGATGCGAGATAATCAAAGGATGGATGGCCGGGTTCTCAGAAAGATACTCCTTTTTCGAATGAGAATAGATGATAGAAACTCGCGAAAGTTTCTCACGAGTAGCGCCATCGAGGGCTTTGTATGCTAACATTCCGGAGGACCATGAAGTGAGACCGCTATCATCAGGCGCTTCCTTTGCATAGAGAATAGATACGGTTCCAAGTTCGGCACGAAAAGCAAGATCAGCATGAAAGGCGACTTCACCACAGCCCAACGCTCCCACCGGTTTCCCTCCCTCAATTACATTGGAAATGATACAAATTTCGGGGAGTGCTCCAATATTTTCTAGGTTGGTAGGATGGGGTCTCGGATCACAAAGATAACGACTGAAAGATACTTGATCCTTCTCGCTAAGCGCCTGACCACGAAACACCAACACCGAGTACTGCCAGAAGGCACGCTGGATGTTCTGAACGATGGCTTCTGAAAGAACCTTCGAGAGATCTAATCCCTCAACAAATGCACCTAGCGCACCTCCCGTACTAGTGATCTTTAAATTGCATGAGGAGCGCATACCAAAGAATGATTGGCCAAACAAACTTTCGGATTCAAGATTAACCGACTAACAACATAGAGAAAGCCTTACCCGTAGAACGTATTTGTCTATTTCTACTCTAGTGCAGCCTTTTCGGGCGACAACAAATACACATGTATTCAATCAAGTCTTCGTGAAGTTACGATAAAACTTAAATTAGTTTTATGATGTACTGGTTAACCTCTAAAGGAAATGACGAAGCAAGACATATAAGCAACTCACGTTGTTAAAACCCAAGACTGCTTTAAATCCAGGTAGTTACCTGATAGAAGAAGAAGAAATCCAAGGACCAGAAACAGCAGCAAGTTGACAAACTTTAAAATGACGATTCGATGGTCATTGGAAAATGGTTCTACGAAAAAACCACGAGTCCTTTTGTAACTTTGGTTGTATTGACGGACAGCATTAGAACAGCAAGCCTGGAAGAACATGAAAACCTATAAAGTAGCCATACTGGGCTGTAGAAGCCGAGGCTCAGCAGCCGCACACGCTTATCATCAACATCCACGTACCGAGGTAGTTGGTCTCTGCGACCTACTCACGGAGCGTTTGGATACTTTGGGCGAAGAGTTAGGGGTTGAAGCGAGATACAATGATCTCGATCTGATGATCACTGAAACCAACCCTGATATAGTGGCCATACCAACCGGAACTGAATTCCATTACCCTCTCGCCATGCGGGTACTCGAACACGGGGTGCACATCGATATTGAGAAGCCCCTCTGTGTTGATCTCAATCAAGCCGATGAAGTGCTGGCGAAAGCCAACGAAAAGAGCGTCAATATTGCTGTGCACCATCAGGGCCGAACCAGCCCTTCTATGGTGGCTGTCAAGGAGGCAGTTTCCAATGGCCTAATCGGAGAACCTATCCATATTCTAGCCAGCGGTAAGGGCTATTACGGCGGCTACGGTTTGATGAATATCGGAACCCATCTGCTCAACGGGACGATCGGAATCGCGGGCCACTGCAGTGCAGTTACTGCAGTCGCGGTTACGGCAGGACATCCTGTCGAGCCTGAGGATGTCGTTCATGCCCCTAACGGGATGGGGCCCATAGTTGGCGAACGCATTACTGCCACATTGGAGTTTGAAAACAACCTGACTGCGACTCTCCTGCAACATCGCTTTCACAAAGTCAATCCGGGGTCGTCTCGCATAGAAATCCACGGTTCTAAGGGAAGGCTATATTGGGCTCAAAATTCTGCTTGGCACCTTCCTTCGGCTCATTTCCTACCCGATGGAAGTTACTCTTGGAAAGCCTTACCTAAAAATCCTCCGGATTCTTTCGACCCAAAAGGGTCCGCAAATGAGCTAGATTATGCCTTTACCCACGAATATGTCGCCGCCCTCGATGAAAACAGAGAGCATACCTGCAGTGGACCAGAAGGCTTACACGTCCTGGAGATTATGATGGGCATCTTTGAGTCAGCTGCTCACCATCGCCGAATCGAATTACCTCAGAAAAATCGACATCACCCTCTTCTACGCTGGCGCGAAGAAGCAGGATTAGCAACCCTCCCTCCGGATGTGCCACGACCCTATGGAGAATGGTTGTCTCACGAAGATAAACGGATTACTTAGAATATACAATATTGATAGTGTAACCGAGATCTGATTCCCCTATTGAAAGTAAGAGTGTCGTGCCTAGAAAAGATCTCACTTCCCTTTGGCGTATGCTGCTCTGTTAGCCCTCCAGAATCATCGAGAATTCGGTGCGCAACCTACAAAGAATTGCAATCGACATCAGGTTTCTGTTTTCAGCAAACCACATTTCTAAGAGGAGAAACATTGCCCCGTTTTAATTTTAAGTTCTTCCCTATTGTTACTGCGATTAAGCTCTATTCTCCATTCAAAATCCATACCTTTCTAAACTCTTTTCCTTATCATCCTTTTTCGTACTTTCGTCCGCTGTCCCTACCTCAGTGGATATGATCATGCCACCAGTAACCGAAGAACTCAGGAAACTGATCGTGGGTCCAATTGCTACGATACCCACGGCCTTTAACGACAACTACGAAATTGACTACGGCCTCATGGCAGCCGCTACCGAGCTCTGGATCGAGGCGGGTCTGGTCAACGGTCGGTCTGCTTTGAAAGTGGCAGCATCAATTGGCGAAGGACAATGTCTGCGGGAGGCCGAATTACCACGTCTGTTGCAGACGGTTGTTAAAGCTGCGCGCGGACGGGTGCCAGTTCTGGGAGCGATCCACCACAAAGACACAATCCGGACTATTGAGGATGCCAAGTGTGCTGCCGATCTAGGTGCATTAGCCGTACAAATTTCTCCACCTATCTTCAACCTTCCGAACCAGGATGATCTACTTCGCTATTACGGTACTATCTCTGAAAAAATTCAAATCGGCATTGTTGTCTACAACACTCACTGGCTAAAACACGGTGCAATCTTTCCATCGACGCTTGCCCGCATGGTTGATTTTGAACACGTCGTCGCCATCAAATGGTCCGCTCCCAATGGCATCGATTACTCGGACGTATTCTCCCTCGCAAATAGGTTTAATATTCTCGACAACGACAATGACCCCATTCGCTGCCATATGCTGGGTGGCCATGGATACCTGATCGATGGAATTGAATCCTATCCTCCCTATTACCTCCAACTCTGGGACCTTATGATTCAGGGCAAATACGAGGAAGCTAAAGGCGAATGGAAGCGATTCATTAAACCCTTTGATCCATTCTTCGAAAAAGTGGTTGGCCGGTCCGGTAGCGACGCAAAGGTTGCCAAAGGAATGACTAAGATTATGGGTATGGACTTGGGGCCACCCCGACCCCCTTCAGTCGCTATGAACGAAGAAGAGCTGGCCCAATTATGCGCTATGATGGCCAATTGGGACTGGCCAGTTCGTTACCCCCTGGGATCCGTCTGAGCTGGGAACATCACCCTGAAGTTTTATAACAAAATCGATTATCTTCGCTCTCGATTTATTCGGCCTACGATGAGATTGTCGGATACCCGAAAAACATGCATTCAGAAACCGTATTTGCCTGGGGATCTTACTCGGCAAGAATATTAATAGAATAATGGACAATGTAGATCTAACTGATGTAATCCGATCAAGTCGGGTAATCGTTCGAAGTGAACGATACGCTTACCTAAAAACTCAGACTGAACCGGCGTCCACGCGACATTTTTTAATCACTCGGGATAAGGACGAGATTACTATCGTCACTGAGGAAGCAAATGTTCTTCAAACATCTTTCGAAAAAGAGGTTGGATGGTTTAATTTAATTGAAGTACGAGTCTCGCAGCCATTTGTCGCAAAAGGCTTTATTTCGCGTATTACTCAGGCTATCTCAGAACGGGATCTGAACGTTCTTGTAGTATCTACTTTCTCCAAGGACTATTTTCTCGTACGAGAAGAATGTATAAATACGGCCATATCCGCACTCCGAGAACTCGGGTTTCCCTTATCAAGGGAAGAATCGGAAAAACCATGAGGTCCCAAAAGAATTAACCCTTTAAGTTTGTATCGAAATTCCCGCTCACTCTTATCTGCCCTCGGACCTCATGCCTCACATTCCCCCACCTCCTGCTCCTCTATTTCTATCTCTATCCCTTGCCTTTCCCCTTGCCGAGAAGGGAGCAGCGACCATTAATTGTTAAAAATGGCAAAGGAAATCCCGTTCCGTCGCGCCCTAACTGTTCGCTCCTTTGGAGCGAGCCTCTTTGCGATGGTAATGATGGGGGGGATAATCCATTTCGGAGGATCCATTGAAGGAGCATTTCTCTTTGTCGGAGAAGAGGCGATGCCTATCCCCGCTCTCTGGATGTGCATTGCTTTCACCTTAGTATCCGGACTTGTCTTCTTAGCCACGCGAAAGCGCCTTTTTACACGGGCTGAGATGTTTTTTATCCTTTTTTCGTGTCTGATCGCTTCGCCACTCGTAAACGCTGGCTTCTGGCGTTATATGCTCGGTCGTCTATCAACCGTTCCGAAGTCAGCAGATTTCGAAAAAATTGATGCCCTGAATGAAAAACTCTGGGCTCACGGACCCAATATTACGCAAGGATTACTCGAATCATCATCGGTTGAAAAGTTCGAAGCACAGGGCAATTTTTCGATAGACCAGGCTGAAATCAAGGAAGGAGTCTGGGCAAATATCCCAACTCTAGAAAACCCCGATCTCGATGACTTTTCATCCTTTGAAATACTACTTCCCTTAAAGCGCGACGGGAAATGGCAGATTACCCCGGGGCAACCTTATATTCTTAGTGTTCTTATACGAACCCAAAACGTTGATGCTACTTCAACTTATTTTTGCCGTGTCTTTCCGGACGACCAAGAGCGGTTCCTTGAGGAAGCATTTTTGGGCTCCGGAAATACGCCAAAGACTTACCTTCAAAAGACCGGCTTTCAACGATTTGGGACTTACGGTCTTGTTGTGCCTTTCGAAACCGAAGAAAAAATCCGACTCCAATTTGGATTGTCAGGAAGAGGTAAAGCAGTCTTCCGCGATCTCCAAATAATGAACGTCGCGGCTGTAAATGATGCCTACGGGGGAACAGAAGCCATTACTGAGGCCGAGTATGCTCAATTGCCGGCCTCTCATCGCATCGGGAAAAGAGTTCGACCCGACAAACTTCTAAGCTTTTCGGGAATTCGATTTCTCCTGTCTGCTTATGTTCCACTAAAGCAATGGGTAGGACCATTCTGTGCTTGGGGATCTCTACTTTTTTGTCTAATTGCCGCAAGCTTTGCCTTCTCCGTCATCATGCGTCGCCAATGGGTTGACCGAGAGCGCTTTCTCCTCCCCTTAATGCAGATACCGCGCTTTCTCATTGGCTTTGATGGAGAAGGTGATGAATCCAAGGCCTTTCCTCCGATTTGGAAGAACTGGGTGATGTGGGCTACCTTTGCCCCTGTACTTATTTGGTGTCTTTTACGGGGCTACGCCTATCTCGATCCTTCATTCCCCAATTTAAGCATTAATCTTAGCCTTAAAGCTTATTTCACCGATCCCGCCATGGCAGAGATGATGAGAGGAGTAAACTTAACAGCTCCAGCCTTCTTCCTAGGTCTGGCCCTCTTTATGGACCTGAATATCACCATGAGTCTGGTCCTAGGTTACTTTCTCTTCCGATCACAGTACTGGTTTGGTGAGGCCTACGGTTGGAACGTCAACGCGGGCTACCCATGGTTCAACGAACAGATCGCAGGTAACTTCATAACCTATGCGATACTCATTCTCATTCTCTCACATAGACATATTGGGGGGGTTCTGAAGGAAGCAATTCGTGGCATCAAACAACCGGATGAAGTTTTTTCTTCCCGTACAGCTGTACTTATTATCATAGCTAGCTTTGCTGGTGTAGCTCTCTGGTCACGGTGGATGGATATAAAGCTTCAGGGTCTTTTGACCTATTTTGCCTTTCTCTTTGCCATCACCATTGTCACCATAAAACTGAGGGCAGAATGCGGAGTCGTACATGGGTTCGCCTATCCAATCCGATTCTGGTTCATGGTGCCTATCATTGGAGGTGCCGCCTTTCTCGGGCCACAAGGATCAATCATATGGTTGATCTTTTCTATTACCATTGGAGTCCGGGCCTTTTTTAATGTTCCCGGCCTCCAGTTCGAGATGCTGGAATCGGGGCGACGCTTAAAGGTTCGCCCTCGGCACATCTTATACACTGGTTTGATGGGGCTTTTTGGCGGTTTAGTGGTCGGGGGTTGGATGTACCTAATTGGCCTGTACGGTACAGGTGCTAACTATTATGGAGACATGAACAGCTATGACCTTGAGATTGAAAATTTCGGAGAGTTCGTCGGCTGGCATGCGAAGGCCACGGAAGATTTTCTTGAAACAGATGAAGGATCACAAGTAGAGCGGGGATTAGGTGGCCCCACATGGGCACTAATTGTCTCTGGAGGAGGGACTGCCTTAGTGACTTTGCTCAGACAAGCCTTTGCCGGATTCTGGTTTCATCCAATTGGTTTCATCCTTGCACCCTCAGTAATGATGCAGCAGACTTGGGGAGCTATATTTTTGGCCTTTCTAATCAGATTCCTCGTTTTAAAGCTGGGTAGTGCTCAAATGGTCAGAGAAAAGCTGTATCCTGCAGCTATTGGAATTCTTCTTGGAAGTGTAACGGCTCATGCGGGGTTCTTTATAGTAAATGCTTGGCTCTATCACTACCAACCCGGCACTTGGGGGATCCCTTTGCTTTTCGGGCCCGCTCCTACTGGAAGTTGAGAGGAAGTTCAACCGAAGAAACCTGATGATTGTTACCCAAGAAGTATCTGCCACCGATAGCTCGCTACCGAGGTAAAACTAGTCCATGGGGTGCGAAACACAAGAATCATCTGGTCGAATTCTCAGTGATATCATCATCGGAACCGCCTTTGTTGTACTCGCCTTTGTTGCTCTCGTTTGTTACGCTCTCCGCTTCACAAAGGAGCCCCGCTCAGGCCTTGTCTTTCCCTCCGACGCCTACGATACCCTGCCAATGCAACAAGCTATGCGACCGGACATGTTAGAAAAGCGGCAGGAACAGATCCTCAACTTGGGCTCCAGATTTCTTGGTCAACCCGGCTTCTATGCCGCCGAAGAGTTTATGGAAAAGGCTTACAAGGATGCAGGCCTGGAGATTCTAACCCAGGATCTTCTATCTACGGTGCCTGTCACTCGCCAACGAGAAATTTCTATCATACGTACTGGACCTGACGGCTCCCCCGAAGACGTACCTATACCAGATGTTGAGGTCTATCCCTTCATGCCTAATTATCTTCAACCCTCCGTCACTCCTGAGGAAGGAATAACCGGCGAATTAATTCTACTCACCCCCGAGACACTTAATACTCGAGGACAATTCGACGACTGCATAGGGCTCCTCGATGTTCGCCAAGCACAAATCGATAAACGGTACGAATTCCGCTGGACAACATATGCAAGACTCGGAATCAAGGCACTTATCGTTTCCCACCCTGACGGGTTTGAGCAAGTACCATGGATTTCCGTAGCAGGTCGCAAGTCCGGGATGGTATCAAGCGCTCCTGTTAACTACGTAAGACTCGCCGCAACCCCAGGCATTTTCAGTCATGTCGGGAAGCGACTCCGTTTGAAGGTTCGAGTCACTTACGATAACATTCCGAATCGAACTGTTATTGGGATCCTAAGAGCCGAGCAAAAGGCACGGGAGGCCTTGGTCTTTTTCACTTCCCACGGAGCTACTTCGATTCTTCCCGATCGTTCTCCTGGAACTCTCCAGGCACTGGGACCAGCGGTCCAGATACAGCTACTAAAAGGATTCTTATCCTATCGAAACACTCTTGCGCGCGATATTTTCTTTATCAGCTCTGGAGCCCGAGTTATGGCAGAGGATGGTACCAACAATCTCATTAGGGTACTTCAAACCAATGCGGTAAAAGGCTCTGGATCGGCAAAATCACACAACCCTCCACTTGGTTATGAAAATCAGGATTTAAGTATCGATGCTACACGCCGATTGACCCCGCTCATTGAGGATAGGGAGTTAAACGCAGCGGAACTTGGCAGGATCCGATCGATATTACCGCTCTTTGAAAACAAGAAGTTTCTTCTCAATTCTGAGATAACAAAAACCCTTCTCGGGAGACTGGATAGAGGCACTCGTGAGGAATTTGAATCTCAATATGAATTCGTCCTTGATACCCTCGTGTTTGAGAAAAAAGAGCCCCTCCTTCAAGCGCGTTTGGCTTTTCTTCGCAATCCCAACACGTCGGCAAACGATCCCATTTTTCTACAATATCAGGAACTACGCCGTGAATACGAAACGGCAATGTCGGCAAGCGGGTACCGCGCGATGAATCTCGCTGTAGCTAAACCAGATTATGTCCGGGTACAAAATGTTAGGGGCCGTACCCTTCGACGCATACTCGAACTCAAAGCACATCACGAAAAGCGTGCCACCCAAATATCCGCCGATATTAATATCGCAAGGGAACTTTCAGACTACGATAATATAGCGATTCTTGAAGCGAAACTCGCGCCTGCAAAGAACGGAGAATCTCAATCAGAGGTCCTTAGCTTCGACACTGGAACGGTACATGTTGAAACTGACGCTTTTAGTATTCTGAACGTGCTTTCAAATGCCAAACGCCGTTTGAGAAAGGAGGAGGAAAGCGTGTATATTCCATCTCTCTCCCAGACTCAGTACGAACGAGTTGCGCAGAATATAGGTCCAATACCCAATTATTCTGGACGGATGTGGACTAATTATGGCTATGCCTCGCACACATTTGTTAATTTCGATCGCCGCGGATCCTATAGTCACTTCCACGATCCGGTTACTGTACTTCCCCTAAAACCAGTAGCCTCTTTAAAAAACAGCCTCTCTGTTATCGGAGAAGCATTCCTCTCAATGGCCCATGGGGCTGGACAGATTGGTCCCGTAACCGCCAACGACATAGAACAGAGAGCATTCAATGGAAGGGTGCTAGCTTCAAATGTCGGTAGATCAATGGTTCCCGATTACCCCATCAGCGGGGCTGTCATTGGAGGGCGCCCTGAACCAGATGATGACTCTTTCAGCTATCCTGGCCATTATGCCCATCCGCTGGTAATGACCGATGTCTACGGCGAATTTAATCTCCCTCACAATAGCTCTCGCTTCATTGTTACGGTCAATAAGTACAACCCCATTGCAGCCACCTATGACCAGACCGGGCTCGTGAATTATATAAAGGACGAGGGTGAAGAAGGCCAGCGTCTATTTAAATCGGTTGATTTGGGAACCAGGAAATCGGCTACAAAAGATATATCTATCGTCACCTTCCGCGCGTCTCCCATGGCGGTAATCGACCTTATCAATCCCCAAACACTCAAAGATTACTCTGCTATTTCCATGATCGATTCAGATGGTATGGCAATGGCCAGGAAACTCTGTAATTTTCGAGATCCTAGCATTGACGTCACTTTTCTGGAACCAGACGAACATGTGTACATTGAACTGCAGGCCGGAGCAGTAGACAACGAACTCGTCCAAGTGACACGAGCATTCATGTTAGGACCGGAAATTCCTATCAATTCGCGTAGACACAAAGACATTGAAGGCCCGGGCTTTCTTGTTGCCGACCATCCTTTTGTGCTCCGGGTACCCCACCGGGTAGGTCAATCGATGGCATCCGTAAATGACCATCGATTGAGTCTGCAGAATAGTTACGCCATGGCAGATTCTCGTACCAATGAGCACCACAACCGGATGCTTTTAAATCTAAAAAAGGCCGAGAATAGATCGGAGATCCAACAGGAAAGCATACGGTATGCCCGGAAGGCGAACGTCTATGGAATATTGAACCATCCAATCCTAAGGGAATCCGTCTTGGAAGCAATAATCAGTATTCTGTGGTATCTTGCTCTCCTCGTTCCTTTTGTCTTTTTCTTTGAAAAATTGGTTTTCTGTTATCCCGACATTCGCAAACAACTGACTGCACAAGCCGTTATTTTCCTCGTTGTCTTTGTCCTCTTGCGCTTGCTCCATCCTGCCTTTGCCATGGTACGATCATCGTTGATGATTCTGTTGGGCTTCATCATCATTCTCATTACTTTTGGCGTCACCGTTCTTTTTTCGTCAAAGTTCCAAGAAAACCTTGAGGATCTTCAACGTCAGGCTGGGAAAGTGGCTCAGGCGACGGTAAATCCACTGGGGGTCGTCGGTTCAGCCTTTATGTTGGGCCTAAATAACATGCACCGGCGCAGGATGCGCACCGGTCTCACCTGTGCGACGCTCACCCTACTTATTTTGGCCATGATCTGTTTTACCACTGTGAAAAACGATATTGTGGATGAGTCCTTTGCTTTAGGCAAAGCTTCCTATCAAGGTTTTCTCATTAAGGCTGGAGAACTGATGGAACCAACCACCCAATCCGAAGTAATGGCTCTCCAGGAACAGTTTGGCGATCACTACGCCGTCTGTCCCCGGAAATTTCTTGTGGGTATGGAACACGCTTCTGACAAAAGCCGTAGAAATCCAGACCTCGAGGCGGTCTACGCAAGAGGCCAGACAAAAAGAAAGGTGAAGTTTGATTCGGTCATTCAGTTCAGCCACACCGAGCCCTTGCGAGAGCAATTAAAGTTTCTCACTAATCCCTGGTGGTTTTCAATGGCCGATGAAGATAGCACCACGGAACAATTTCCAGTAATCATTCCGGATGCAATGGCTAGCCGGCTTGGGATCATACCATATGTCGTAGATCAATCCGAAGTTTATATTACAATTGGGGGTCGAAGATGCCGTGTAAGGGGTATATTCGATTCTGAATCACTTACCGCATTAAGAGACCTCGACGGGAAAGATCTTTTGCCTTTCGATATCGAAGCAATGGAAGTAGTTGTCAAATATCGAAAAGATGGAACCGCCATCCTTGCGAATGATGAAGACCCAAGGATTTCTGCCGAGAGAATTATCCTCGCACCAATGCGGGAACTGAGCCTGGGTGCCTCTAATTCCCAAGACCGTACTTTTTCCGTAGCAGTCGTTATGTCAGAACTGGACTACCAGATGACGCGTACCGAAGTTAATGATTTTCTAGAGCAAAAGGCAGCTCCCGTCTACTATGGCATAGATGGAGTTGCCTACAAAGGCTGGCGCACTCGAAAACTATCCTTGGCAGGTCTAATCGATTTGCTAATCCCACTGGTCCTAGCCTCTCTGACCGTGCTAAATACCATCCGTGGTTCCGTGTTCGAAAGACGTGATGAAATCTATGTCTACAATGCTGTTGGCATCGCACCTCGTTTTGTCTTCTTTATATTTTTTGCTGAATCGCTGGTGTATTTGGTGGTCAGCTCACTCCTTGGTTATCTTCTCAGTCAAGGAATGGGACGAGTCCTAACCGCCCTAGATCTAACTGGGGGTATGAACATGACCTTCACCTCAATTACCACTGTCTACGCCTC
This sequence comes from uncultured Opitutales bacterium, assembly GCA_964542645.1. Classification (GTDB taxonomy): domain Bacteria; phylum Verrucomicrobiota; class Verrucomicrobiia; order Opitutales; family UBA2987; genus Moanibacter. The sequence continues at coordinate 456,462 of CAZIUG010000008.1, forward strand.
AATCGCCTTAGGCGGAGTAGTAATCTTATCTTCATGGTTTCCTGCCCGAACTGCAGCAGAAATTGCAACACCATCGGAAGACGCTGGATGGAGCTTACCAAAACCGACCGGCGCGAACGCCGAGATCTTAGAATTTGATCTCCCGTTTATCTTCAGCCAAAGAGAACGTTTTGCCGTCCTAGCCTTCTTTGATCGATATCTTAGGAATCAGGGTGAAGGAAGTTCCGGGCGATTTTTTTCTGGAATCCCTAAAATCAGTCTTGTGGAAGCTCTAGATCCCAACTCTAAAAAAGATCTGATCCCAAATGTGAGTGCCCCCATTTGGCTCAAACCCTTTGATCTGGGCGTTTCACAGCAATTAACCATATCCTTACCGAAGCACACGCTTCCCAATCAGTTCCGGGCCAATATTAGCTTATATCACCTTTCGGGTACGCGTGAATCATGGCTTCGGCTCAACAACAGCTTCGTCGCCCTGATCCGAACACATTTCTTGCATTGGCGGATTGTAGACCCTGAAGGGCGAGAAGAAATGCTACACGAGGCCCTTAAAAAGCTTAAGGAAAACTCTTCTAGCGAAGACTCGTTTCGACAAACAGTGTGATAAGCGCCAGGAGTCGATCTAGTTTTAACAGAACCCATATACTGTCCCAACTCTAGTATCCCTTTCTCTTATCAATCACGCTCAACAACGGCTCCCCGTCCATATATCGTTTCAGGTTTTGGCAGAAAAGATCCACTAGACGATCATCACGATTGGGTGATCCCCCTGCCGTATGCGGGGTAATAATAACGTTAGGCATCTGCCAAAGAGGATGGTCGTTGGACAATGGTTCCTGTGGAGTAACGTCGAGCCCTGCGCCTCCAATTTTTTGTCTTGTCAACGCTTCCATAAGAGCATCTTCGTCCACAATTTTCCCGCGAGTTACATTGATAAGTAATGCGTGAGCACGCATTACATTAAAAGCACCATGGTTAAACATCTTTTCTGTCTCTCGCGTTAGCGGTGCGCAGATTACCACTACATCGGATTCTCCTAACAAATTGTGAAAAGCGTCCATGCCTCGGCACCATGACACATAACTTGGAAGTTGTATATCCTCCGGATCTATTGCGATGATCCGCATTCCAAAGGCAGTAGCCCGCCTGGCAACATCCAACCCTGTTCCCCCCATTCCAATAATTCCTAACGTCTTACCGATCAACTCCCACGAGGCCTGCCGTATGAGCATCCGGTTCCCCCACTGTGGTCCTCGAATTGCCTGCGTGATACCGCGAGACAATGAAAGCAATAAGGCCATGGCATGTTCAGCCAAGTGCACCCCCACCGTTCCTTTAGCACTAGTGAGAATGATTTCGCTTTCCACAAATTCTTTAAATAGTAGGCCGTCTACACCCGCACCCCAAGTCTGTACCCACCGTAGATTCTTCGCTCTTCCAAAAAGTTCTGGGCCAAAACCCCCAAATAGGATCTCGGCCTCAGGAATTAGGCGTTCGGCATCATCTAATGACGGCGCTTGGAAAATTTCTACATCACCGACGCTTGATTCAATTTGTTCACAATGGTGCGAGGCCAGATCGAGTGTTGCCAGTATTTTCATGGCATCTTCATAAGTTGTCCTTTCCTCTTCTGCAACTTCGGAGAGGGATTACTATCCCCTCCCCCCATGTTTTATAAGGCTAGTGTTCTTGCAGGGAGTTTCTCAGGTCCACCCCGTATGCATTGCAACTATGATTCCGTAATCTTCTAACTTCATAACCTCGTTACCCATACCAAAGGAAATAGCTGACTCAGTGCAACAACCGATCAAAAGGCTAATTTCAAAAACACCCGCAGTCGCTAGTTTAATTTCTAGCCCCTGCGATATCAGTCTCCTATCAATGTATTAAATAGCAGCTTATAAGTCCCGTGAGTCTGTGCCCGGTGTTGTGGTCTAAAACCGAAAAGCACGACCTCGCCATCACCTAAACGAGCTGAAATCATCGCTGCCTTCCCGGCGACCCGATCCTCACCAACCAACCAACCACTTTGTAGAATCTGCGAATCGGGGTACTGCATCAAAACTTCGTAGCGATCATTAGAGAAGGACGGGAGAATCTCGAAGGCAGCTCCGTTCCAAAAAAGAACCAGTAATTCCTCCGGCATTCCAAAGGTCAGAGGATGGCCAATCTCAATTCGAGCTTTTAAGGTAGATCCAGGGCAGAAAAAATCCTTCGTTGGTAGATTACGGAGAAGGTTCTTTAATTGAAGATCTAACTTTTCGATCGCAAAATCACAGGCCTGGTTAAGACACACAAGCATCCCACCATTCTCGACAAAATTACGAATCGACTTGATCCCCTTTTTGCCAATTCCACTACGATACTCAGGGGGAACCGGATTTAATTTGAGCCGCTCCGCTGTTTTTTTTCCCGTGATCATGTCGATCGTATCATCTGGCAAAATAAGCACATCAATAGTATTCTCTAGTTTGCCTTGCTTGATCTCCTCGTCATGCAATATCCGGAAAGGAAAACCGAATTGCTCCAAAACTAAACGGGTCCAACCCTCATCCATGTTTCCACCCCAATATCGTTGATAGATGCCTACTTTCCGCCTACAAATCTTATTCCTCTCAACTTTCAATTCCCTCTCCAGTCCATGGAAAGTGATACCGGATTCTCGAGAAATCTTCTCAATTGATTGCAAACCTTTTTTTTCCACGACGAATGCACCTGGCGGAAAATTTCTTTCTCGTATTGAACAGGCTTCAATAACACGAGTCATCTTTAAGTCTTCGTCCCAAAGTTGATTCAGGACTCGGTAGCTTTCATTAAGCCTCCCGTCAAAAAGGTAGCCGAAATTTGAGGAACCAATAACCTCTCCAACACGCGGCTCCAACTCAGAGACTATCTCGAGGGTTCCGACAGGTCGGCTATCAACTGGAACTACATCCACACCCATAAATTCCGCAATCGTGTCGGTCGCCGAATCGTAGGGTCTTTCTGGGCTCCCATCCGGTTGACGAGTCCAGACGTTGTCTGGATATTGGGTCTGCCCAAGGAGAGTTTTTATAACGCCCATCTTGGGTTGGTTGAGAGATAACCAATAGGAACCGGCCGGATATACAACCCCTCCAACCGAAATATTTTGAGCTGCTTTCTTAATCTCTATTCCCTGAACCAAAAGCTTTTCAATCATTAACAAGGTTGTGGGCCAATCATGCTGATCAGCAGAGACGAGATAGCCGATGAGCCGGCCTTTAGTGCCCAGTTTCATCTGTCGCTGCGCCTTCAGATAGGCATTCCTAAGGATGACATCCCGGTTTCTTGCTGCCATATCTAGCAACCCCCAAGCAGCAATTTTCTGCTGCTCGACAATGTCGCGAAGCCGCCACCATCCTCCCGGCCATGGATGAGGAAAATTTGTCTGAGGTTTGTACTCCGGAAATCCTCTCAATGTATTTCCTTCCGCACCCTCAGCCTTTTTTCGGTCGTCTTGACCTTTCAATTGGCCCGGATGGACATAAATCGGGGTCGCTAGTTTGGCGTGAGCTGATTCGGTCAGCATACTCGCAATGTTATGATAGTTCCCCATCCAATGGAATCCAAGATGGCTCCAAGCGGGAAAAACAGAAGCATTTAGAACACCCGTTTTATTTGCTTCTTCCAATCTATAAGCCATATGCGCTCCGTACCAACTGAGTTCCCTCCATACCAGCGGGTCACCGTGAGGATGAAGTGGTTCAGCATAAGGACATATCCAGAGGCGAGCCCCGTAAGGACCCATTTCATGATGATCCTGGTAGGCGTGTGGCTGCCAATCCTGATACATTATACTAGCAACATAACGGGACTCGATCAGGTTAAACATGAAAGCGTCCCGGTTATTGTCGTGACCTGCATACTTGTGGTAGAGCCAAGGCAGTGCACAACCTTCATACTCGGTGTCCAAGTACTCGTTATACCAATCCGTCACCTTAATTTGCCCATCAGGATTGAAACAGGGAATAAAAAGCGAAATCACCTCCTCGCGTATCCGGACTGCTTCCCTCTCCTCGCTGGAGACCAACTCATAGATTAATTCGGGCGCCATCTGAGTACTACCGATTTCGGAAGCATGCAGACCCATCGACTGCAAAACGATCGATTTCCCACTTTCAATCAATTCCTCGATCGTATCCTCCACCTCTTTACGAGGATCTTTTATACAATCGTTGATCGATTTCAATCTATCCAAATTTACAAGATTTTCCGGAGAGGAAACCACGACCAGCAGAAAAGGATATCCCTCGGTGGAAGGTCCCATTTCTATAACTTGAATCCGGTCACTCTCTTCATTCAACTCCATTAGGTATTCCACTATACGGTCCCAACGTGCCATCTTTCGGTCGCTACCAAGTTGAAATCCAAAAAAGGAATCAGGGGTTTTAAGGGAGCTTCTCATACTAAGTTCCAAATCAAAGGATCTACTAAAAAATTGCGAGCGTTAACCCGGTCCAAATTGAGTGTTGGTTTCATTTCTGAGTAGAGATTATACAATTGCTTATTAGAATTATTCACCTAACAATATCGTCTGAACGATAGTTTATACTACGTATTATCAGAACCCATTATCACAAGAGGGTTAGTAATCGCCGTTCAACATTGACCTCCGAGACCAATACCGAAGGAGATGCCAGAAGAATCCAAAAACTGTAAATATTGGGTAGGATTTGATCTCGGTGGGACCAAAATGCTGGCCACCGTATTTGACTCTTGCTTTAAAGCTATTGCGACGAAAAAGCGAAAAACTAAAGGATATCTTGGTAAAGAATCAGGCCTTCACCGAATGACCAAGACTATCGCAGATATTCTGGAAGAGTCTAACATCTCAGTGGACCATGTAGCAGGAATCGGAATTGGCTCACCAGGCCCCTTGGATCTGAAGGAAGGAATAATAATTGACACCCCAAATCTCGGATGGAAAGACGTTAAACTAAAAACCCACCTCGAAGACTTCTTCAGGTGTCCTGTAGTTGTGGCTAACGATGTCGATGCTGGGATTTATGGGGAATACCGATTCGGGGCTGCACGGGGCTCCCGTTGTTCTGTTGGCGTCTTCTCCGGAACGGGCATCGGCGGCGGTTGTGTCTACAAAGGAAATCTAATTTGTGGAGAACGAAATTCCTGTATGGAAATTGGGCAAATCCCCATTCTTCCTCAAGGTCCCCTCTCAGGTACTGGTTTACGGGGGAACCTTGAATCGGTTGCCAGCCGGCTTGCTATTTCCTCTGCCGCTGCTGCTGCTGCCTATCGTGGAGAAGCTCCACATCTTCTGTCTTTAAAGGGGACGGATCTCGGTAAAATCCGTAGCAAAGATCTTGCTGCTTCCATCGAGGCCGGGGATAGAACGGTAGAAAAAATCGTTCGAGATGCAGCCCAATGGACCGGATACGCTATGGCAGGAGTTGTCCACCTGCTCGCTCCTGATATAATAGTCGTTGGAGGCGGTCTAGTCGAGGCAATGCCGAAGCTGATAAAAGAAGAAGTAACATTCGGTCTAAGCAAGAATCTTATGGATTCGTTCAAGAACACTTACGAAGTCAGAATAGCGACCTTGGGAGACGCCGCATCTGTCATGGGAGCTGCGGCACTGGCGGAAAAAGAAATCGACGCCAAGAATAGCGTATGAATGGAGCCCCACAGGAATCTAAAGTAGTTTCCGAAATGGAAAGAATTTCCTCCAAGTCCGTTGCCGTGATTGATGTTGGAACTACTTCCATCCGTATGGCGATCGCCCAAATTGGGGGTCCTGGGGGAATCAAGATAATGGAACAACTTGATCAAGCAGTTAATTTGGGCAAAGACACCTTCACTCTTGGAGCCATCCAAAAAACCACTGCGGAAGAGTGCGTTCAAACCCTAATGAGTTTCAAGAAGGTAATCCGCGAATATCAAATCGACGAGGAGAAAAACATCCGTGCCGTCGCTACTAGCGCGGTTCGGGAAGCCAGTAATCGCGATGCCTTCCTCGATCGTTTGTACATTGCAACTAATATTGAAGTCGAAGCAGTAGAAGAGGCTGAGGTGCCACGTCTCATGTACCTGACAGTAGCCTCCTCTTTAAATTCCGAAAGCAAACCCCTTAATTCGGATTACCTTATTGTGGAGGTTGGAGGAGGTAGCACCGAAATACTTCTTATCCAATCTGGAAGTGTTGTCTTCTCACACACATACGGTCTCGGATCATTCCGATTACGCCAGATGTTGGAATCCTATGGGGCGCCAATATCAAGCCGAAAGGAAATTATGGAGAACTACATCGACCGGACGGTAGCCCAACTGCGTAATGAAGTTTCTCTCAAAGAACCACCCGACATTATCGTCCTCGGAGGAGACGTTCGCTTCGCCGCTAACCGGCTTCTCTCCGATTGGAATCCAGGAAAACTAGCACGGATACGCCTGTCCAGCGTCTCCCGACTTACTGACAAAGTGCTCGCGATGTCAGTTGATGATCTGGTCAGTCAGTACCAGCTTTCGTATCCAGCGGCAGAATCTCTGGGACCGGCTCTTCTCACTCATCTTATTCTCGGTAGATCGTTGAGAGTTAAAGAACTCCTCGTTTCAAACTTGACTCTGCGCGACGGACTCCTGGAAGAGATGACGGAAAACAGGGAGGGGAAAGACATGTTTCGAGAACAGACAATCCGGTCTGCCATCGAACTCGGCAGAAAGTTCAATTTTGATGAACCTCATGCCTTGCATGTGGCCAACCTTTGTACTGCGATTTTCCAGAGCCTCCAGGGAGAACACAATCTTGACCAGCGCTACGAACTAATCCTCAAGGTCGCAGCAATTCTGCACGAGATCGGAACATTCATCGACCTAAAAGGTCAACACAAGCACTCTATGTACCTAATCCGCAACAGTTATCTCTTCGGCATCAGCCCTAAAGATTTGATTCTTGTAGCTCTTCTCGCCCGATACCATCGAGGAGCCACCCCAAGAAATACTCACGAGGGCTACGCGAATCTTGATCGGATGAGCAGAATTGTAGTTTCGAAACTGGCTGCTATTTTGAGGGTTGCCGACGCCTTGGATCAGTCACACAACCAGCGGCTCAAAGACCTCCAGTGCAGCAGGGGAAACGGGTGCTTCGAAATTACTGCACTTTGCGCAAGTGACCTGTCCCTGGAACAGATTTCGCTCAGTCAGAAGGGTACCCTCTTCGATGAAGTCTACGGTATGGAAGTTCGACTCCGAGGTGCTAAGGTCGACGCAATTTAGGTTTAATATTCAGCACAGCCTCTCGTTACTGATTTGATGATTTGAGAATGCACAAAAAGAAACAAAAAGCTAAATTTCTCAACCGGGAGTTGAACTGGCTCGAATTTAATCAACGTGTTCTCGACCAGGCCTTCGATCCAACAATACCTCTATTGGAACGACTAAAATTCCTCTCAATCTCGAGTTCTAATCTGGATCAATTTTTCATGGTCCGCGTCGGTCGCCTCAAGCTTCTGGAACAGAATCAAAAGACGAAGTTGGATCCAGCCGGATATTCTCCCTACCAGCAAATAGATGCTATTAGTAAACGTGCACATCGCATGGTGGAAGACCAATACCATTGTTTCCTTTTTGATCTCGATCCCAAGCTCGTTAAAAACGGTATCAAGCGAGTGACTTCAAACATGCTGAATTCACAGCAGTTGGAGTACGCACAACGCTATTTCGACGCCGAAGTAATGCCTATCGTCACCCCTATGCTGATTGATCCGGGTTTGAAAATTCCCCTTCTCACAAACGGCGATATTTACCTGGCCGTTAGGGTAAAACCACAAGGAAATGGAGCTCCCGAAGCACGTATTGTGATTTTGCCTATTAGTAAAGCTATTAGTCGGTTCGTCACATTACCTGGAACCGGAGCCTACGAATACCTTTTGTGTGAGGATCTTGTGAAACTCTTTCTTGGGAAATATTTCCCAAAAGAGATCATCCTAGAATGTATCACCTTTAGGATTACCAGGAATGCAGATCTGGATATTGAAGAGGACTTGGCCCCTGATCTTTTGCATGAAATGAAAGGAGTCATTCTCGCTCGTAAAACAGGCGCTTGCCTGCGATTAGAGATCTCCCAATCCGCAACGCTAACGATAATCACCTTTTTAAAGCGAATCTTAAAAGTTAAACGGAAGGACGTCTATCCAATATCTGGCCCTCTTGCGCTTAGCGAATTCACTATCCTATCTGGCCTGCAAGGCTACTCAGATCTCAAATTCCAACCTTGGGCTCCTCTCCGATCAATAGGAATCGAACCAACTGAGAGTATGTTAGAAACCCTCTCAGATCACGATGTTCTCTTGCTCCATCCCTACGAAAGTTTTGACCCTGTGGTGCGTCTTATCACAGAGTCTGCTAACGATCCTGATGTTTTGTCCATTAAGCAAACACTGTATCGGACGACTGCCAACAGTTCTATTGCTGCAGCTCTAAAGAAGGCTGCGGAACGAGGTAAAAACGTCACAGTTATTGTAGAGCTCAAAGCAAGATTCGATGAAGAACAGAATATCGAGTGGGCTGAATCGCTGGAACATAGTGGCGTCCAGGTAATCTATGGGATTAAAGGGTTCAAAACACATGCCAAACTCTGCATCATACTGCGACGCGAAGCACACGGAATCATCCGTTACATGCACTTCGGCACGGGCAACTACAACGAATCAACTGCAAAACTTTACAGCGACATCAGCTATCTGACGTGTAACGAGGAACTGGGACAAGATGCTTCGTCCTTCTTCAACACGATTTCTGGCCTCTCTCAACCTCAGCCGTACAGAAAACTCGAGGCTTCTCCTACCGGTATGCGATCAAAAATTTTAGCACTTGTTGAGAGTGAAGTAGAGCGGAAGAAACAAGGCCAACAGGCCCATATCATGGCAAAGGTGAATTCGTTGGTCGATCCTCAGATAATCAAAGCTCTCTACCAAGCATCGATTGCCGGTGTCAAAATCGATCTTAATATCCGCGGAACTTGTTGCCTGCAACCCGGAATCCCAAAACTCAGCGAGAACATCAGAGTGATCAGCATAGTCGATCGCTTTCTCGAACACAGTCGCCTTTTCTATTTCTACCATGGTGGAGAGAGACTGACCTTCATCTCCAGCGCCGACTGGATGCCACGCAATTTGGACCGTCGAATCGAACTACTCATCCCAGTTGAGACACCCTCGCTCCGTGACCGTCTTGTATCTACTCTTAAGACCTACTTTAGAGATAATACTAACGCCTGGGAACTTAATTTAACCGGCCAATATGATAGGATCAATTCTCCAAAAACTAAACGCGGGACTTGCCGCAGCCAAGAGCAACTTTACCGCCAAGTCGAGGGCTCAATCCAAGAGATTCAATCTTCCAGACCAGTCGCCTTCGAACCTCATATAGCCCCCTCTGAAAGGAACCTCTAAGCTGCGTACTCCCACAGCTCGCATCATAAAACTCTACCTATTCTATTAACTGGGTACCTTCTTTTGTTTATTCGACTTCTTCCCCGTTTCTTTCTGTCTCCTTCCATTCCTTCTCAACCTCTCGATTACGCCGATACAGCGCTTGACTTTGCCTTCGTTCACAAGCCTCTATTCTAGCCAAAAGATCACTCGGAGTATAGATTTCAGACCCACCCTCTCGCACCAAATTTCTGATCATATTGTCTCTCGAGACTACGGTTAACTTATTAGGATTCTTCGAGTTCTGGACTAATTGGATGATGATCTCATCCGCGCTACTGTTACCAGGAGCATAGACGAGAGAGAAGGTCTGTTCATTGCCCGGACGAAGGATCTCCACACCCTCTCCTCGGCCATCGAATACAACAGTAACCCTGATGCCTTCAAAGTCGTGCAAAATACGCAACCTGTCCGCCAGATTCTGACACGCAATATTGACATCCTTCTTCATCGCCTCTCGCATTTCGGGCCAATCGTGGATAACATTGTACCCGTCAACTAAAAGATGTTCAGTTGTCACCAAAAAAATTACCTCCAATTATACGCTCTCATTGCAGCCGGAAACACGGACGGGCGTCGCTCTTCTGTGTAAAATTTAATCTCGGGCTGGAGGAAAATCAATTATAAGAGTAAGGTCTTTACAATAGTTTCATTACAATCCTAAAACGCGAAACGTTGTTTCTTCTAGAGGCTGATAATTGGAAAAATATGGGAGCTCGGTCGTAAAGTCACACTGAGCACTACTAAGGACTTTAAACGAACAAGCTCCGATTCTCCTCTTGTTATTCCCTAGCTCTTCAATTCGCTCAGTTCGCAACTCAACTACTGTCCACCTCTCCGAAGAGTTTAATCATATTCGTTAACCAGAAAATTGTGCTGACAATTCAACCCCTATTCCCAAGCTAGGTTTTTTAACCTGAAATTGGATTTGGAGAGATGGCAGAGCGGCCGATTGCACCGGTCTTGAAAACCGGAGTGCCCGAAAGGGTACCGGGGGTTCGAATCCCTCTCTCTCCGCCATTCTTCCCTTGTTCGATAAAGTGGAATCCCTAAGTAGTTGATTATACTAATATGACACAGCCGTATTACGACTTCTGCGTAGCAGGTGGTGGTGGGCAGTACAAGGATGGCGGAGCACTGTACACGTGCCGCCTCGACTCTAATGGTAGTGTAATTCGCGTTGTGAGCACAACAGAATTACCTGGTACTGCCCCAGGATATCTGACTGTTACCCAAACACGATCTGGGGAGAATATACTCTACGCTACGAGTGGGGAGGATATATCGTGGTTCTCGATTGGTGACGACGGAAAGGTAGAGTTACGCGGTAACGCTCCAACAGGCAGCAATGGCGCCTCGCATTTGTGTACAGATAGCACTGCCCGTCTATTATTTACAGCAAATTATGGCAGCGGGACGGTGTCTTTGCTGCCTATTGCCGGGGATGGGGCACTAGTTGAAGCGAGGGTTTATTCGCATGGTCCAGGAGCGCATGACGGTGCTGCAGGAAGTTGGGGCGAGGGACCACAATTCCGGCAAGAATCAGCACACCCTCACGGAGTGGTAGTATGTGACGGGCAGCTCTACGTAGCGGACCTGGGTACGAATCAGATCGTCTGCTGGAGCATCGATTTTGACAATCACATGCTGCGCCCTTCAAGCGCTATCACATTGCACGACCTTGCGGGACCTCGACACATACAGTTCACGCGTAGTGGTGATTTGGGATTTGTTCTAAATGAACTCGATAATACGGTCTGTGTGCTACGACGTGAAGCTGCTAAGGCAGGGGAACTCTCGCTGGTCCAGACTCTTTCCTCGTTGCCACAGGGATGGGCCGAGGCCCACGCTGACCCTGCGACGTTCCCAAACGAAGTTTACTCCAAGCCTTCGCATGCTTCCGAGCTACTGCTCTCGCCTGATGATCGCTTTGTATACGCCAGTAACCGCGGGCATGATTCAATTGCAGTTTTTGAAATAAACGCATTGGACGGAACACTTACGCCATTGCAGTTTGAGCCAACTCGGGGCCGCATTCCTTGGGTGTTTTGTTTGAGCGAAGACGGCCGCTTTATAGTAGTACAAAATAATCACACTCGGGCGAATGAGACGGGCCCAGACAGCGTGGTGGTGTTTCGGCGAGATGCACCCACCGGACTGTTAAACTTATCAGCAGCACGCTTGGAATTCCCAACGGTGTCATCCGTTTGGGCACTCCCAAAGTCAACTTACTAGAATTCGATAGGAACCGGATTAGCTAATAGAATAGATGATGACGAATAAAGCTTCACTCCCATCGGCCGAAAGGACAAATATCGTGCTAATCAAGTCGGACGACATGGGCTTTAGCGATTTGGGCTGCTACGGTGGCGAGATATCAACCCCGAACCTCGACCGTCTTGCCTCGGGTGGATTACGATTCACTCATTTCTACAATAATGCGGTGTGTGTCGCCACACGAGCTTCACTCTTGACCGGCCAATACTGCCACAGAGTCGGACAATCCCATCTGGGCGGCGGGTTGCGCGCAGGCGGAAACAATGTAACATTTGCTGAGATTCTAAGAGAATCAGGATATCGCACACTCATATCAGGGAAATGGCATAACCGATCGGTAAGAGGAGAGATTCCAGTCGATAGGGGATTTGACCGCTATTGGGGACTGCTATCCGGATGCAGCAACTATTTCAATCCAGGCAATCAGAGGGCGGGCGAACCTGAGCCGGTGCACAAGGCACTGCATGATTACAGGGATTGGGGTGATGAGGAAAGGGTGCTGAAACAATTTACGCCTAGCGATCCTGACTTTTATGCAACCGATGCATTCACAGACAAGGCGTTATCGTTTCTTGATCAATATGGTGAGGAGAAACGGCCTTTTCTCCTCTACCTCCCCTATACCGCCCCCCACTTCCCACTGCATGCCAGGTCTAAGGACATCGCACGATACGAAGGGCGCTATATGATTGGCTGGGATGAGATCAGACGTAGGCGAAGCGAGCGGCTGGTTGAGCTGGGCCTTGCTAAAGAGCACTGGGGTCTCTCCGATCGCGATACCATCAATCCGTCCTGGGATGAAACACAAGATAAGAAGCGATGGGACAGGAAGATGGCTGTGTATGCGGCAATGGTCGACAGCATGGATGCGGGAATCGGGAGGGTGCTCGACAAGATCAGAGCGCTTGGGAAAGAAGAGAATACACTCGTACTATTTCTCTCCGACAACGGTGCCTGCGGAGAGCATATCGATCACTCGCCGGGTAAGGCGCCCGGAAGCGTTGACACCTATACTACCGTCGATGCGCCATGGGCCAACGCCAGCAACACCCCATTCCGCAAATACAAAGTTTTTGACCATGAGGGCGGCATCGCTACTCCGTTGATCGCATACTGGCCGAGGATAATCGCTGCAAACACCATCACAGACCAAGTCGGCCATGTTATCGATTTCCTTCCCACGTTTGCGGAAGTGGCGGGTACTGTCTATCCGGAACGCTACAATGGGAACGATATCCACCCCCACGATGGGGCGAGTCTGGTACCGATTTTTTGCGGGGAGGAACGGCAGGGCCATGAAGCACTTTTTTGGGAAATACGAGGATGTCGCGCTGTGCGAAAGGGGCGTTGGAAGGCTGTCAGTCTGGGACCAGAGAGAGCGCATACTGGCCACCACATTTCCGCGGGCCACGATGGATGGGAACTCTACGACACAGAAGCCGACCGCTGCGAGTCCAACGATGTGTCAAACAAACACCCGGATTTGGTTGCGGAGCTCGATCGGCTTTGGACGGACTGGTTCGATAAGTGTCGCGTACAGAAAGAGGCTGTTCGTTACGTATGACTCCGGATGAGTCAGGTTTAAAGATCCTTATCAAACTCGAGAAGCTCATGCAACAAGCGCTGCGTGATTTTAATTTTTAGAAGAGATCAGTCTTCTTGCTCTATCTTCCCGTATGATCTTTGAAGGATACCATCTAATATCTGATCTTAGGATGTTTCCAAATCGAGATTTCGGTAAAGATTTACGGTTAAAAATTACGCAGTCTTTTAAGCTTGGCTATGAATTATAATTATTTGGATTATAACAATATAGGTACATGAATTCGCGCCAACATTTCATCCGAGTTTCGCATCCCCCTGTCTCTCCTTCATTTTCCTATTATGCGATAAAGTAGCCCTCCGCATAGGGTTCCCTATATTTAGCATTGTCTAATGTGAAAATCAGTGTGAGAAGAAGCAGCATTAAAGAAATGCCTTTCGTTCCGTCGAAATCTAGTCCGATGGGAAACCGGATTCTCCCCAATGCGACGCGCGTGTCGATATCCGACCGGGGCTCGATCAAGGCTGCTCTGAAGCGCGACGGTGTAGTTATCCTCACCAACTTGCCAGGCGACGAGCACTCGACGGGCTACTGGGAGAACATCGCAGGGGACCTACCAGCGCTCTGCCTCGGCGACACTAATTTGATACCAGGCGAGCCGCCAGTGGCTTGCCTTCACCATGAGTCCGCCCATTTGGAACAGCTGCAGACCCTGCAGGCCGCGTACGGAAAGGAAGGCGCCGTGCTCAGCAAGGCAGCGGGGGATGAACTGCTCGCGAAAGCGGAGCAAGAGGGGCTGCCACACTTCACCGAGATTCCTTGGATACGGGGCTTACGGCAGAACCCGCACACGGATGGTTATGTGTACGGCGACCACGTGCCTGACTACCTCTTTCTGCTTGTTGAGCAGCAGGCAAACACCGGTGGCGAGTCGTTCTTCGTGGACGGAGAGGCGGTACTCGAGCGGCTGTCTGCCGACCCGGATGCTGCCAACCTGCTGCCGCTGCTTAATACCCTAGTGTATGATCAGACCGAGAGTGACGCGAACGGCGGAATATTCCAAGGGCGAAGCTCAAAGGGACCGCTCTTCGTGCGCCGACCAGATGGCCGGCTGCAGTGGAAGCGTATGCTTGGGAAGGACCAGATGCAGACCAGGGAGGACATGCAAGCCGTGCCCATCCCACGCAGTTGCTGGGCCGTAATGCCTGAGACCCGTGCCATGGCGGCCGAGCTCGGCGCCAAAATCACACCCGAGGAAGTGCTACGACGAGTTGACATTGCCATCCACGCAGAGTCAGAGATTGCTGGTCGGATCCGGCTAGAAAAGGGTGAGGCCGTCTGTGTCGACAACTACCGTGTTCTGCACTCTCGCGAGGCGTTTAACACTGGTGAACGGCGGCTATGGCGTATATGGACGTGGACAACTAATTCGGACGGGCGGCCGAACGGCGACGAAGCTCCGGTCTCAACGCCACTTGACATCCATCTGAATCTTACGGCCGAAAACGCCTCACAGTGACGCTGATTTTGTATATGTAGCTGAAGAAGCCGACTATAAATACCCCTGTTTCATCAGCTGGATAATAAAGATCAAGTAGCTACGGTTTCCAATTTTTCCCAATCTCCGCATATTCCCTGGCCTGGGCAACGATATCGACACCCACTTCCTCGGACCAAGCAGCCAATAATCTCCGGTAAATCGGCCCTGGCTTTCCATCCCCAACCGGATAAAAATTAAACCGGGTAATGGGTACCATACAAACTGTAGTACTGGTCCACCAAGCTTCATCAGCTATCCGGACATCGTACGGTTCAATATCAGTTTCCTGAACTTCGATATCAAGGGATTTGGCCAGATCCATACAAGCACCTCTGGAAACTCCCCGAAGAATATCATGAGGTTTGGGAGTATAAATAACCCCATCCCGTGCCATAAAGAAATTGTTTCCTGTTCCTTCGGTGATATATCCCCGTTCATCGGTGAGTAGAGCTTGAGCACCGTTTTCCATATGGTTTGCTTGGAGCTCAGCGATCTTGTAGAATATGCGGCTTCGATTCTTCGCTTTTGGATCTATATAGCGTGCGGGAACCGACTGCTGTGGCGTTACCACAAAATGGGATCCTCTTTCGTATGCCTCCGCCTGCCCCCCCGTGTGCCGAATCAACGGAAAGACGTTTATTGAGATAATTGGCCGGGTCCCCTCTTTGACGATACTTTCGTAAAGAGGCATCCCACCGCGAGTCACATCGTGCATAATCTGAATGTCACATTCATTTAATGTGGGTCGATTCCGATCAATCGTCTCGTAAGTTACCCCCTCCATTTCATCGATCGTTAGGCCGCAATCAATCTCGGCATAAAGCATCGAAGCGTAGAGTCGCTCAAGGTGTTCGCGCAGCCGAAAGGGTTTTTGATTAAAAGTGCGCGTCATTTCGAACACCATATCTCCATACAAGAGGGAACAATCAAATATAGAGATCCGAGCCTCCTCCTCGGAAATAAAATCTCCGTTAAAATAAACTACACGATCTGACATTCTATGAGTCTCCCAAAAAGTGATTCAGCTGGCAAGTCCGGAACCAATTCATCGATAACTCTAAAACCTTCATATCCTAATATTAGCGATGTCGATCCTCCACACCCACCCCAGGGCGCTCTGGCAAAACAAGTCTCCCACCCTCGGCTTCCACACCAACATACGGATCATTTTCGATCAAAAGATTGCCGTCGAGATCAGGATAATCAACTAGGGAGCATAGATGAGCTGCAGCTGTAATGCTAAGGCTGCTTTCGATAAAACAACCCAACATAATCTTCATATCCTGACATTGGGCGATGTGAATCATCCTCAACGCTTCGCTCAAACCTCCACACTTGGACAGCTTGATGTTAATCCCATGGACACATCCGTTAAGACGAAGAACATCCTTCGAATTACAAACACTTTCATCAGCAATAATCGGAATAGGACTCACTTTAGTAAGCCGCTTTAGACCCTCTAAATTACCTGCTGACAAGGGTTGTTCGACTAACGCGACTCCCCTATCCGCAAGCCAGAAAATTTTCTGCTGGGCCTCCTCAAATTCCCATGCCGCGTTTGCATCCACCCATAATGGTACCGATGTTACAGCACGTACAGATGTGACAATCTCCTGATCCATTTCTGTTCCCAACTTGAGCTTCAAGATCGGGAAATTCTTAGCCTCAACCAACTTCCTTTCCAATTCGTCACCTTTAGCTAATCCTATGGTGAACGAACTTAAAGGCGTCCGCGAAGGATCCAAACCGAATAGTCGATATAGAGGTACACTTAGGCGTTTTCCAATCCAATCATGTAGCGCCATATCCACCGCCGCTAGGGCTGACCGCTGACCACCTAGTTTCCTTCCAATCCGTTCGAGAATCCGAGATCGTAAATAGGGATCGCTGAAATCAGATTCATCAAGACCACTCAAGTGCTCCCGAACAGATTCCGCCGACTGATTGTAATAGATACTGGGAGCAGCCTCCCCCACCCCATAGACCCCATCCTCATCGGTTAATCTCAGAACGACATTATACCTCTGTTCGCTAACCTCCCTTGAAATACGAAAAGGATGTCTCAGTCTCAACTTAAGGAGAGAAACTCTCAGCTTCATGGACCGAAATACTCCTCTAGAGCATCCACTAGTCGACCAGCGCTAAAACGAATACAGTCTGTCGTCGGAATTCCAGTTTCTTCTTCAACCCTCTTAATTTCGCTTCTCGCTCCCTCATCCGAGAGGTCAGAGCAGTTAAGGCTAATTCCTACTATTTTAGAAGGCACGATCGGCCTCAAAAGCGCTTCATGTATTATGATCGTTTCCTCGAGCGAGGACAGCGGAATATTCGTGTGACGTAGATTAGACCTACTCGGTTGATGACAGAGTATCATTGCCTTGGGACAAGCCCCGTGCATCAGCCCCAGTGTGACTCCCGAGTACGAGGGATGGAAAATGGCACCTTGTCCTTCTATGAAAATCCACTCACGATCTCCATATTCTAAAACCATTTTCTCAACAACTCCTGAAACGAAATCCGAGATGACTCGGTCGATTGCAACTCCTCGTCCGCTAATCATAACTCCAGTCTGCCCAGTAGGAAGAAAGACTGTATTTTTCCCCCTTCGACTACACTCATTGTTTAATTCAATAGTGCATACTTTCTTACCGATGTTACAATCGGTCCCCACTGTTAGGACTGTATTACCACTCAAATCTCGCGCCTGCGCCATTCCTACTTCGGTCTGTTCCGGAGGTCGTCGGACATCCCAAATCGGAACACCTTTCCGACGAGCTAGTTCCGAGAGAAGGGGATCATCTCCCAGCATCGTATGTAAACCACTAACAATTGCCATACCCTTCTCAATTGCTTCTTTCAAATGCCTCATCCAGCTATCCGGGAATTGCCCTCCTGGCGTTGCGACACCAATGATCAAAGTATCGGGTTCATACTTCTCAAGATCAGAGAGATTAGCTACAATTGGAATTCCTTCTCCCACCCCAAGCAGATCCTCCAACCGCTCTCCGAGGTGGTTGGAATCTAGTATTCCTACCACCTCACCCCGCCGGTAGCGAATTATCCCCGCCGCCGTCTTGGCCGTGAAGGGATCTAGCTCACCCTCCGCCAAAATAACAATACGCTTCTCCTTGGTCAGATCCAATTCCACTTTGCTAAAACCTTAGGGATACAATTAGTCCTAGTTCTCATTTCTTCAAATCATGTAAATCAAACAGAAGTACTTCAATCAGCAGGTGACACCAGTTCTCCGAGAAGACTCCGGCGAACCCAATCCAGAGCTTGGATTACCAACCACCGTCTTATGTGATCAGAATCTTGAAAATTACGCCCTTGTCGACAGAAAGTGAGGCCATCTGGCCCCTGTACTGCAACATAGGTCAACCGCTCGGACAGAGGACCCATAACGGCCAGACTCATCGCTCCTTCTGACGCAACATGCGATGCCAACCCTGAGGCCAAAACCTCTCCTGTTGATGTTCCCGGTAAAGACAATAGGCCACAAACTTCTTCTACACTTAGATCTATCACCTGCCCAATTACTTCGCCCATACCGGATTCAATCAATTCACGACCCAGCTGTCCTCCGGTCAATGCATCTGCTATGTTAAGTTTGATTCCCCGTGTCTGTAAAAGTTCTCCCACCACCTCAGCTACCGTTTCCTTTTCTACACCATATATTGCAATCCCTAACTTTTCCCGGACTGCCTTCTCCATCTCGGAGACACGAAGGTCCGCCTCATGCTCTTCGTCTGCTTTCGCTGTGATCCTCACATCCGTCTGGCCCGCATGAGCTGCCAATCCAACCGTTGGATTAGAACTTGTCATCAGGCTACCGATAACCCGATCAATATTGCTTTCACCAACAGCACAAGTCCGCAGAACCCGAACGCGAGTCGACTTAATTCCCCCCATACGCTCAATCAAAATAGGCTTCACCACGTTCTGCATCATGTGGTCCAATTCGCGGGGAACTCCTGGTAAGACAATGATAAATCCGCGACCTCGAATATCTTCGCTCAGAAAACAAGGAGCCGTTCCCACTGGATTCTCCAGCGCTAGCGCTTCCTCCGGGAGATATGCTTGTCGCTTATTGTTCTCGGCCATTTCCCGACCAATCCTCCCAAATCGCTCCGCTATTTGTCGCTCTAGCTCTTCGCTGTATACAAGTTGCCGCCCAGTCGCAACCGCCACTGCCTGACGAGTTATATCGTCAACCGTTGGGCCGATCCCTCCAGACGTTATCACTACATCGGATCGATCCAAAGCCAGGTTGAGTACTTCTATAATCCGTTGCTCATTGTCTCCAACCGTCGTCTTATAGTAAAGATCCATCCCAATATCTCGGAGAGCCAAAGATAGCTTGTTCGCATTCGTATCGACAATCTCACCCAATAAAAGCTCCGTACCAATCATGACTAACTCAGCCCGCAGCTCCATGTATCCGCTTTTTTTCTCCTCCTTGATCGTCATCGTGTCTGACTTTCTAAAATGCATTCAGGATGTCAATTCGGACCGTATTAGATAATGTTCTCAAGAAGATCTTCGAGGAGTCATCTTCCAACCGGGACGAACTTGCCCAATTCAATAGAAATCATAGCTGCATCAAAAACCTTCATCTGAAGCAGGATCTGTTCAGGTTTGACCTCGAGTTCAAATCCTCTGTTCAACACGTTTGAGATATTTTGGTAGTAGGAAGTCCAAGTTCCGCGAATGCTTTCCAGAGAGATCTCTTGTAAAGTCTCATCTTTTAAGCGTACGACTCTAACACACCCCTCAGGGTCCTCTTTGGCCTCCAGAATTCGTCCCTTCTTTACGAATTCTTCCTGGGGATCCATGCCATATTTGATTAGAGATCCATTTTTGCCACACACGTACCAACGTGGTTTTTCAATTGCGGCCAAATTGCCTATTTCAATCTGGTATAGCGTACCGTTATCGAATCGAATTAAAAGATTGCCGTAATTACCGATATCAGTTTGCCAACCTTCTCCATAGACAATCTGACAGAACACATCCCTGGGGGAGGCCGGTACCAATTGGAGCGCTTGATCAATAAGGTGTGCCGGCCAGTCATAAAGGATTCCCCCACTTGCTTCCCTATCCGCCCGCCAAGAAACTGGTTTTTTATAGCGCATCACAGCAACCTGATAGAGATATGGATCACCAATCAGGCCATCTTGGATTGCCTTTTTTACGGTTAGGTAATCCCAATCCCAGCGTCTGTTATGAAAAACTGAGAGGACCACTTGGTTTCGATCGCGTGCCTCTATCATCGATTGGGCTTCTCTTGCTGTAAGACACATCACCTTGTCGGTGACTACGTGCTTCCCAGCATCCATCGCCTTCACAGCTAAGTCGTGATGAGTGTCATGGGGAGTTCCAAGTACAATCAATTGTACATTCCCATCATTAAGAAGATCACTATAATCCGAGTAGATCTTTGCCTTCGGGTAGCTTTCTCTCGCATCTTTCTGGCGTCCTGAGTCGCGGGTGTAAACACCATACAGATTCAATCCTTGCGTCAGACCAATAAGATAGCTCTGAATGGTACGACAAGAATACCCATATCCTACTAACGCTACGTTGATCATTTTTGAGTTCTAATTATCTGAGGAACAGAAAAATTCTTGGTTAGGCTACCCCGACCTGGGCAACAGAGGGATTTTCTCGACTAAATCCGTATCAATAATTCAACCATCCGGAACATGAAGCTTGAGGGAACAACTGCCATTATAACGGGAGGAAGTGGAGTTCTCGGTGGACGAATCTGTCGGACGCTCGCTAGAGAGGGTGTCAATCTGGCAGTCGGGTACTGTGGAAATGAAACACGTGCCAGAAAAATTGCGGAAGAGTTGAAAGGATCCGGGGTCGAGACGCAAGCAATTGCCTGTGACGTTACCAAACCAGAGCAAGTAACAGAAGCTGTTTCTGCAGCGATTGATAGATTCGGGAAAATCGACATTCTGGTCAATGACGGCGCTTACAATATAAGCATTCCCTTCGATGACCTCGATGCTCTTACTTTTGAAGAGTGGTCTAAAATACTAAGCATCAATCTGACTGGACCTTTACTCATGTCAAAAGCCGTCGCCTCGATAATGAAATCCCAAGGGAACGGCCGTATAATTAACATCTCGTCAGTGGCAGGTATTGCACCTCATGGCTCTTCTATAGCATACGCCGTATCGAAAGCCGGACTCAACCATCTCACTCGATGTCTGGCCGTCGCTTTGGCACCGGAAATCTTGGTTAATTGTGTCGCTCCCGGTTATCTGGAGGGGACGCTAATGTCTTCAAAACTTGCTCCCGAGCAAATACATCAATCTGTCCATTCATCCCTTCTCGGTCGTGCGGCGAATAAGGACGATGTCGCCTCTCAGGTCGTCGAGTTTTGTAGGACTGATAGCATCACTGGACAGACTCTAGCAATCGATTCGGGCCGGACATTTCACTAGCCTGTTCTCCTACTGACCAGAAAACGTTGGGCAGATGCCCCTATTCCGTCCTTGTACTCGTAATCTGAAGAGAAGCCTTACACATAATTCTTATATGCCCCTACTATCCTCTTTAAGTAATTTCTCTGATCCATTGCCCAATAGCGCGTGGAAAAAATCTCTACCTCGATAAAGCCTGTAAATCCCGCTTCTTCTACCCAACTCCTGATCTCGGGGATATTGATGCACCCTTCTCCCATGACTCCCCGGTCCAGAAGTAGATCTTCTGTGGGAGTCCGCCAGTCGCAAACGTGAAATGAAAAAAGGTTCCCGTTTCTACCACATCGTAGAATCTCGGACCGAAGATCTGGATCCCACCAAAGATGATAGACGTCAACCGTGACCCCAACCCATTCTGAGTCGAAATACTCGGCCATCTCGTTCGCTTCTCGAAGGGTGTTTATGGCAGACCGATCGTCGGCGTACATCGGATGCAACGGCTCAATTCCCAACTGAACTCGATTAGCTTCAGCATGGGGTAAAATCGCTTCTATCCCCTCCCGAATTTGCTTCCGCGACTCCTCCAGAGATTGGCTATTATCCGCTCCGCAGACAAGAACAACAAGTGGCGCTCCGATCTCGGCAGCGATATCAATCGTATCCCGGTTTTCATCGAACGAATCCTGTCGTAAGGAAGCGTCTTTATTTGGGAAAAACCCTCCTCGACACAGGGCCGAAATCGTCAATCCATTGTCATCCAAAATTCTCCTCGCCTCACCTGATGTAGTGCCCTTCAGAGTATCGAGCCATACCGTGATTCCCCTTATACCCTCACGGAAATAACTCTCTGCAGCCTCGCGTAAACTCCAGGGCCTAGTAGTAATAGTATGGACAGCGCATCGAGCGAGATCGCTTAGCGGATCTATATGCATCCCTGGAATCAGCGAACTCGAGCGAACTTTTGTAAGCCCGCATCTACTTGGACCTGTCCAACATAGAGATCACCCAGTGAGTCAGCCCAGATACCGTGAGGGAAGCCGGAAAACTCCCCTGGTTTTTTACTTTTCTGAGCCCCGCCCCATTTCGTAATCAACTCCCCCTCCATGGTATAAATGCTGACCTGATGATCCATCTCCGCAATGTAGACGACGTCTTCAGTGGGATCGAAGAAGATCGTATCTGGATGCAGAAGATTTTCCCACTGCGTAATGAATTCGCCTTCTAGATTAAAAATCTGAATCCGATTGTTAGTCCGATCGCAGACCCATACCCGATCGTCTTTGTCAATACGTACGCAATGTGAGAGTTCGAATTGCCCGGGCCCTGCTCCCCACTCTCCCCACGATTTCAGCAGGGTGCCATTCGGAGAATACTTGTGAACACGGGCATTCTCGTATCCATCCGAAACGAAAATATCACCGGTTGAGGCTACCGCCAGGTCGGTCGGTTTTCTGAAAACCTTCCCGTCTTCTAAACCCGGTTGCCCCGGAGTACCCAGGGTCATTAGCAACTCCCCTGAGGAACTAAACTTATAGACACAATGAGTCTCCCACTCGGTACAATAAACGTTGTCCTCTTTATCGATAAAAATCCCGTGGGCATCCTTGAGAATATCCCCACCCCATGATTCTAGAAAGTTCCCCTCTCGATCAAATATTACCAATGGATGTTCGCTCCGCGAATTAACGAATACTCGATCTTGAGAATCACATGCGACCGCAGGTATCCATCCCCATTTCCATCCCTTCGGCAGTTTGTCCCATCCTTCCACCAATTCGTACCGATACTCTCCCGATCCAAATGTCATTCGAACACCCTCCCATATAAAATTTATTTGCTTGATTCACACCTGAAACAGAAAGTTAAGTCAAACTGGATCTTGATAAACACGATCCACCATATCATGGACGCTGATGGACCGACCTTGGGAGCATGGGAGATCCCGTACTCTAATTTTCTTGTCTGAGTTTCTTGGTCTACCGTATCTTATTCAAAGCAATTTGTGGGAATAATGAACCAGAAAGGTCTAGAACTTACTTACAATGGAAATCGGCTAGGGTATTCACCGGTTGATATTGGAGAACTGGAATCCTCAATCGACGCATTGGAAGACCGTGAAGAGTTGCACCGCCGGATGGCGGAAAATGGATATCTGTATCTGCCAGGGTTATTGCACAAAGATGAAGTACTGGCAGCCCGAGAAGAGATAATGAAACGGCTTATGGAAGCTGAAAAACTGGATCCCAGCTACCCCGTAATTGAAGGAATCGCCCATCCTAAATCAGAAACAATGGCGAAAGATTCGTTCATGCCTGATCTGGCCCTAAATAATCCGCCTCTTGACCAAGTCATACATCGAGGGCCAATGATTGATTTTTACCAATTCTTCCTGGGCGGACCGATACGCTATTTCGATTTCACATGGTTTCGATCCAAATTCCCGGGCAAAACAGAACCAACCTCACCCCATTGCGATATCGTCTTCATGGGGAGAGGGACCCACAAATTATTCACTTCTTGGGTGCCTTATGGCGATGTTCCTTATGAAATGGGTGGCCTTATGCTGCTAGAGGGATCGCATGCGCTCGATGAACTAAGATCCGGCTACGGGTCGAGCGATGTCGACCTCTATTGCGAAAACTTAGGGAATGCGAAGACTATTGTTCAAAATGCCCAGTCAGAGGAAAGAAATCTTACATCAGAAGAGCAG
This sequence comes from uncultured Opitutales bacterium, assembly GCA_964542645.1. GTDB lineage: Bacteria > Verrucomicrobiota > Verrucomicrobiia > Opitutales > UBA2987 > Moanibacter. The sequence goes on from CAZIUG010000008.1 coordinate 480,430, forward strand.
TCTACTATTCAATGGAATTCGACGGGTTACTATTCGCGGAACGCGGTGGAAGTAAGGCATAAATTAGGCGGTCGCTGGCTAACCACCGATTATAAGTTAGGTGACCTTCTTATCTTTAGCATGTACATCCTACACGCCAGTTCCGACAATCGAAGCAATAGAGTGCGAATCTCTTCAGACACACGTTACCAACTAGCGTCTGAACCCGCTGATGAAAGGTGGATCGGCTCTGATCCTTTCGCCCACGGAATCAGGGGAAAAAAAGGCATGATCTGCTAATAGACTCGCGAGACCTAAATTCAAGACCATCATGATGAATTTAGAAACCTCCTTATGGGGCACATACAATATCCAGTATATATTAGTTGACCATGGGGATAGAGGCAAGGAGTGTAGGCACCTCTCTCTTCCGTCAGTGACCCGAACAAATGTAAACAGAACCCTATCTCGTTACGATTAAGTATGACCGATTTCCATTCGTCACCCATGCTTGGTATCATTGGCGGTAGCGGCCTCTACGAAATCGATGGGCTGGAAAATGTCGGGTGGCGGCGACTCGAAACTCCCTGGGGAGAAGCTTCTGACGAATTATTGCTAGGTAGCCTGGATGGAATCCCGATGGCTTTCCTGCCGAGACATGGCCGTGGCCACCGATTGAGCCCAACAAAGATCAACTATCGCGCCAATATCGACGTAATGAAGCGCGCCGGAGTAACCGACATCATCTCGCTTTCCGCAGTCGGTTCTCTACGCGAGGATCTGGAACCAGGAACATTTGTTATAGTAGATCAGTTTATCGATCGAACCTTTGCACGAGAAAAGAGTTTTTTCGACAATGGCCTGGTAGCCCATGTATCTATGGCGCACCCTACGAATTCTCGATTGGGTGGTTGGTGTGAAGAGGTATGCATAAGTGAAAACATCGCCCACCAGCGAGGAGGGACCTATCTAGTCATGGAAGGTCCTCAATTTTCCACTCTGGCTGAATCCAACATCTATCGCCAATGGGGTTGTGCAGTGATCGGCATGACTAATATGCCGGAAGCAAAGCTGGCACGAGAGGCAGAGATCCCGTACTGCACGGTGGCCATGGTCACTGACTTTGACTGCTGGCATCCGGATCACGACAACGTTCAGGTTGAAACAGTTGTTAGAGTACTTTCGGAGAATGCCGAAAACGCTCGTAAGCTTGTCAAGGGTGTAACGCCGAAGATGAAGAACCGTCCATCTATCTGCCCATCGGGAGACGACAGGGTTTTGGATCAGGCTCTGATCACAGCACCAGCAGCTCGTAATCCAACTGCATTTAAAAAACTTGGTTCTATCGCGAAGAGGATTCTCGACAAATAGGGATTTATCAACATTGAGCCACTTAGTATAATGGACATTAAAGGTTTGATACGATCGATTCCTGAATACCCAAAGCCAGGCATCATCTTTCGAGACATTACAACTCTCCTCGAAAATCCGGTGGGATTCCACTACACTATCGACCAGATGGTAAAACCATTTGCCGGAACTGATATCAATCGAGTAGCAGGGATCGAAGCTCGAGGATTTATTCTTGGAGGCGCCGTCGCCCATCAGCTCTCCGCGGGATTCGTAACCATCCGGAAAAAAGGCAAATTACCCTGGCAGACGATTTCCGTGGAATACGAGCTGGAATATGGCATTGATGAAGTGGAGATTCATATAGACAGTTTGGAGAAAAGTGATCGGGTTATCCTCATTGACGACCTAATAGCTACTGGCGGCACTGCTTGCGCCGCTGTGGATCTCATAAGAAAAGCCGGGGCAGAAGTTCTTGGCGCAAGCTTCGCCATCGATTTGCCTGAGCTCGGAGGCCGCATGAAACTCGAGGAACTGGGCGTACCCGTACGTACTCTAGTCGAGTTTGAAGGAGAATAGAAAAGAATCTATCAGACTAATTCCCGCCGATTGATTTTGGCCGCTTTTTTCGTTCATCTCTCGGATATACCGTATCCCCTAGGGGTCGCGGTTTGTCCGCCCAATGTCCCGTAGAATCGCTTCCTCTCACAATTATTGAGTCAACATTCCAGCCAGATGTCGTCCGTACCGACGGTGGACAAAAGCGTATAGTGAAACCACAGCGCCGGCGCGATGATTCATTCAAGTCGGAGCCGTGTACCAACATGTCGGCATGAAGTGACATTTGACCCGCCTTCAGGCAATTATAGATCGGTTTTTTGAATTTACCAATATCGATTATTTCCTGACCGAGTACCACCTCACCGTCAGCTTTGCGCCACTCAAGATGGCCAGCTTTATGGGTTCCAGGAATGAATTTCATCGCAGCATTCTCTTCGTCAGCATCATCGATTGCTACCCAAGCTGTCACCGTACGCGCTGGAGTCAGATGCCAATAGGAAGCATCTTGATGCCAAGGAACTCTCTTCCTGTCCTTAGGCAGTTTGCAAAAGTAATGTGATGCCCACGCGATAATATTGGGGCCAACTATGTCTTCAACATAATCGAGTATTCGCGATTCAGTGCAAAAATCCCAGATTCCTTCGCAAAGAGCTTGGTAGCAATTAAGAGCATAGGAATCCCTTCCATCGTTGAGATTATTTAACTTCTGCAATAGCTGATTGAAGTAATCTCGATGAGCGGTGATCTCAGACTCAGTGAAGACGTCAATCGGTTGAATATAACCCTCCTCATTGTAATGTACAATCTGCTCGCAGGTCAGATTTCGAGGGGAGAGATTGTTAACCAGTTCGAAACTCAAATCACGTTCTTCCATAACTGCTACTGGAATTCAAATCCGCATATTTATTGCATTACGAACTAAATCTTATTTCGATACAAAAAAACTGTTACTGACACTGGCGACGGCGAACCCATTAGCACGGCAAGCTATACTATATATCAACGTTGACGAAGCTGAAGGAAAGTAATTAGTGGTATTCGGCCCTCGGTATAGAAATACATTTTCTACTCAAACTTACATGGGCAAAGCTATCTGAGACCATCCACTCCGACCCTTCGGATGACATCGGCAACCTGTCGAGCCGCTTCTTGAGACACTTGAAGATTTGTCACCATTCGGACTAGGTCAGCAGCAAGAACGAGGGCCCTAACACCCTCATTTTCCAAGGCACCAGTAAACTGAGCAGCCGTCCCGAGAGAGGGGTCAACCTTAATAAAAATAATGTTGGTGTCTATCCGCTCAGGATCCAACTTTAGGAACTCGTTTGAACTCACCGCATCAGCTATGATCTGAGCGTTGGTGTGATCTTCTACGAGACGGTCAATATTGTTATCCAGTGCGTAAAGCGCAGCGACTGCGATGATCCCAACTTGTCTCATCCCTCCACCGAAGAGCTTTCGGTGTCGCCGTGCCTCTCTAATCAGCTCCTCTGATCCAGCAAGTGCCGACCCAACTGGCGCACCGAGTCCCTTGCTAAAGCAGACACTTACGGTATCAAAATGGCAAGCCCATCGATCAGCAGAAATATTAGACCCAACCACTGCATTGAAAAGCCGAGCTCCATCGAGATGCATTCGGAGGTTATTTTCGTGGCCCCAGTCACAAATCTCCTTGACCTCATCGTAGGGTAGAATCCGCCCTGCCGCACGATTGTGCGTGTTCTCCAAGCAAACAAGACGAGTCCTTGTCTGGTGCTCATCATCGGGCCGAATAGCACTCCTTAGTTGCTCAACATTAAGAACACCTTCCTTACCCTCGATCGGCCGAGCGGAAACACCACTCAGTTGCGTGTAGCCTCCTTGTTCATAATTGTAGAGATGACTTTCCTTTTCGCAAATCAGCTCGTCGCCTGGTCGGCAGTGCAACCGAACCCCGATCTGATTCGACATGGTTCCCGAAGGAACGTAAATCGCTGCCTCTTTGCCAAGAATCTCAGCCGTCTTCTCCTGGAGTCGGAGAACTGTCGGATCATCACTAAAAACATCATCACCTACTTCTGCCCCCGCTATGGCCTTACGCATCGCCGGAGTTGGTTCAGTAATAGTATCACTGCGAAGGTCGATAGGAAAATTCAACATCATTCAGTAAGGGTTTAGGGAGCAGCTATTGCAGTAACCCAGGACATGGCGAGTCCTGGGTTTACAACCGTTCTTCATTAGATTGGAGAAAATATTCGCCCGCAGGCAACTTAGGTAAATCAAAATTCAATCCCGTTTAGTGAATGCAATTGCAGCCTGGGTCGAGAATTCTAATCTTCCACATTACTTGCTACAATAATCAATCGTCCCTACACTAAGCTCTGTCAGCCAGAAAAAATTCACAACAAAAAATCGTATGTCCCAAATAAAGGTCACCATATATAACGAATTCGTCCACGAGAAGACCAGCGAATCAGTTGCCAAAATCTATCCTGAAGGAATTCATGGAGCTATCGCCAGCCACCTCCACAAAAGCCCGGATATTACAACCCAGATTGCCACCCTTGAAATGCCGGAACACGGACTTTCAGAGGATGTTTTAACTGGGACAGATGTTCTAATATGGTGGGGACACGCTGCCCACGGGGAAGTGAGTGATTCGGTTGTTGATCGCGTCCAAATGCGCATATTGGAGGGAATGGGATTGATAGTCCTCCATTCCAGCCACTTCTCTAAAGTATTTAGGCAACTCATGGGCACCGGCTGCGGACTCTTTTGGCGGGAAGCGGACGAACGGGAACGCCTCTGGGTCGTCAACCCCAGCCATCCAATAACCGAAGGAATCGGACCCTACATAGAGCTTCCCTGTGCTGAGATGTACGGAGAATACTTCGACATTCCAAATCCAGATGAGCTCATCTTTATCAGTTGGTTCGAAGGTGGTGATATTTTTCGCAGCGGATGCACCTGGCACCGTGGGAAAGGCCGTATCTTCTACTTTCGTCCCGGTCATGAAACCTATCCCATTTACTATAACGAGGAGATACTCAGAGTTCTTACGAACAGCGTACGATGGGCCACTTTAAAGGGAAATACACCAACATTAGAACCGGGAAAATGCGTAAATATGAAGGACCCCCTGGAAAGAATCAGCCCAAAATGCTACTAAACCCTTGGCATCAAACGCCCGTCTGGAACTAAAAGTTAATACCGTTTCCAACACTACTCTCACCTCTTAAATTCTTACTAGGTCCCAAAGTAATTACAGGATTCATAATCCACCGGAAATAAACCGTCGAAAAACTTGCTCTTGGCCCTGAGCTTAAACACATCTATTTGGAAACCAATTACTTTCAATTGAATCGTCTTACATAAAGATGCTTGCCCTAATAAAAAAACGTGCTGGACCCGGTCTCTGGCTTGAGGAGGTACCCAAACCAGAAATTGGAATCAACGATGTTCTGATCAAAATTGAAAAAACTTCGATCTGCGGGACAGACCTCCATATCTACGATTGGGACCAGTGGGCCCAAAAAACTATTCCCACTCCTTTGGTAATTGGTCATGAATTCGTCGGTAGGGTCTCTGAAATTGGGAATAATGTCCACGATTTCAAAGAAGGTGACCTAGTCAGCGGGGAGGGACATATTGTTTGCGGAAGCTGTCGAAACTGCCTCGCTGGCCGCCGACATCTTTGCGCCCGAACGCAAGGGGTTGGAGTCAATCGAACTGGAGCCTTTGCCGAATATTTGAGCATTCCTGTAACTAACGTCTGGTACTGCGATGCGAACATCCCGACTGACATCATAACATGCTTTGATCCTTTAGGAAACGCTACACACACGGCGCTTTCCTTTGATGTTCTGGGTGAAGATGTCCTAATCACGGGAGCGGGCCCGATTGGCATTATGGCTACTGCTATTGCCAAGCATGCCGGCGCCCGCTTTGTGGTCGTCACTGACACCAATCCTTATCGTCTCAAACTAGCAGCAACGATGGGTGCTACTCGAGTTGTCAATGTGAGAACAGAATCACTCGAAGAAGTTCTTTCCGAACTCGGTATGCAGGAGGGGTTTGATGTTGGTATGGAGATGTCGGGAAGTGGATCAGCCTTACAAGACATGTTTCGTACTATGTGTCACGGCGGGAAGATCGCTTTGCTTGGGATCCCTAATCGTGAAATGGCAGTGGACTGGAATGAAGTTATCCTAAATGGCCTCCATATCAAAGGGATCTATGGGCGAGAAATGTATGAAACCTGGTACAAGATGACGAGTATGCTCCAAACAGGTCTCGATATTTCACCCGTTATCACCCATCGATTAAACTGCCTTTCCTTCGAGGAAGGTTTCGAAGCGATGAGATCGGGAGAGTCCGGAAAGGTAATACTTAACTGGTAAAGTCTATGATTGAAAGCATCAGGGGCCAGTTAACAGAGTCGCTCTCGAAAATCGATAAATGTGGTCTCTATAAAGAAGAACGTGTTCTCTCCAGCCAACAAGGGGCCCGGATTTACCTGAAAAATGGCCAATCCGTGCTCAATATGTGCGCCAACAACTACCTAGGCCTGGCTAACCATCCGAAGATTATCGCAGCCGCTAGAGAGGGCCTGGAACGCTGGGGATATGGTCTATCCTCCGTGCGTTTCATCTGCGGTACCCAAATGGTGCATCGAGAATTGGAAGAGGCTTTATCCAAATTCCTTGGAACCGAAGATACGATTCTCTATTCCTCATGTTTCGACGCCAATACCGGTTTTTTTGAAACACTTTTGACTGAGGAAGACGTAGTAATTAGCGATCAGCTCAACCACGCCAGCATCATTGATGGGATTCGTCTCTGTAAAGCCAAGTGTCTGCGATTCAACAACCGGGATATAGGCCATCTAGAGGAAAAACTAAAAGAATCGGCTTCCAGCCGCAACCGGCTCATCGCCACCGACGGAGTATTCTCAATGGACGGCTATATAGCGCGACTATCCGATATCTGTCGCCTCGCCGAAAAGTATGATGCCATGGTGATGATTGACGATTCGCACGCAGTGGGTTTTCTCGGGGCACAGGGGCGCGGGACCCACGAGCACTGTGACGTCATGGGTCAAGTGGACATTATCACCGGCACGCTCGGAAAAGCGTTGGGTGGCGCTAGCGGAGGATATACCTCAGGCCGGAAGGAAATAATTGATCTCCTACGACAACGATCTCGCCCCTATCTTTTCTCAAACACGCTAGCCCCAAGCATTGTCACCGCTTCCTTGAAGGCACTGGAACTTATTCAATCGTCGAGCAACCGGCGTGATAAGTTATACAAAAACACAGCCTATTTTAGAGATAAAATAGAGACGTTAGGATTCAAGATTAAGCCGGGAAAACATCCAATCGTACCAATTATGCTTGGTGACGCGCAATTGGCACAAGATACGGCAGCCCGCCTTATCCAAAAAGGTGTTTATGTTATTGGATTCTTCTATCCCGTTGTACCACAAGGCGAAGCCCGCCTAAGAGTCCAGATCTCCTCTGTACACACGAGAGAGGATCTGAACTTCGCTCTGCAAAAATTCTCGGAAGTACGGTGAAAAGGCAATTCTGAGCAATCAGTTCACTACTCGGTCTACAAGTTTGAATCGACTCAGGTTTAGGCCATTTTGAAACTTGGGACTTGTTTAGCCTCCACCTTGAAAAGACCTGAAAGCAATCGGGCCACGGGCTATCTATTAGCTCAGCATCATTTGTTTTGGGAATTAGCAAATCAATCAACAATGTGTAAAGGTTATAGGTAGGATACACCATCAACCAAGACCCCCAGGACTATATTTTATCCCAGAGAATCGGCTTGTCTAAATCGATTTTTGGTAAATTTATCTTCACCGACTCAGGATACTTTTGAGACGCCCCAGTATTGAACACTACGACCTGATCACTCGATCCTAATTCGCCTTCTTCGACAAGTTGTTCGAGAACGCCCAAGCAAATAGCTGTTTCAGGACAGAGGGAAATACCTTCAAGAGATGCGGCTTTTCTCATCCATTTACCTATCACTCTCTCGGGTGCCGCCATCGCCATTCCACCGCTTTCCCTTACCGCATCAAGGACCATAAAGTCACCCACGGCTGAAGGTACGCGGAGTCCGCTAGCTACGGTCTGCGCATTTTCAAACCTCTCCGAGAATCGTTTACCTTTCCTAAAGGCCTCAACAATCGGGGAGCAGCCGCTGCTTTGACATGCAAACATCCGCGGCTTTTTCTCCGAATCAAGCCATCCGAGAGCCTCTAACTCAAGGAAGGCTTTCCACATTCCAATCAATCCGGTCCCGCCCCCGGTTGGGTAAAGAATAGCATCCGGCAGTTTCCATTCTAGCTGTTCCGCTAATTCGAGCCCCATCGTCTTCTTACCTTCAATCCGATAGGGTTCTTTCAAAGTCGAAACATTGAACCAGCCCTTGTTCGCTTCACCTTGTGCAACAATCTTTCCGCAGTCATCGATTAGTCCATTGACCTCATAAACCTTTGCTCCTGCTAGGGCACTTTCTATTTTGTTAACAACCGGAGTGTCTTCAGGCATAAAAACCCACGCCTGCATGCCCGCCCGGGCCGCATAGGAGGCTAGGGCTCCACCTGCATTTCCTGCTGTGGGTGCAGCTAGCCTCTCAAGACCCAATTCTCGAGCCATAGTAACAGCCATAGCCATCCCTCGGGCCTTGAAGCTTCCCGTTGGGAGCCTACTCTCATCTTTAATGAGAAGGTCGCTGAGGCCAAACTGCTCACCAAGTCTGGTTGCTTCAAGAAGCGGAGTCGTGCCTTCCGTCAGACTCACAATATTAGCCGGATTGACAATCGGGAGCAATTCCAGGAACCTCCACATCGTAGCCGGTCGATTAACCAATTTATCCCGTTCGACAGTCCTCCGGATGGCCTTGAGGTCGAAGTTAACCAAAAGTGGTCGGTGGCAAGCCGTGCATAGATTATGCACTTTTTCAGCCAAGTACTCTTCACCGCAGTTAGCGCATTCTAAATGAGTGACAAAAGACATTTTAAGGTCGTATTGAAAGTAAAGAAAGGAAGATAGGACACCACGAATGCACATGATTCAACATGAAATTCATTAAGGCTCCCCTAAATCTGCTTGATCCCTATTCCCTCAGTCCCAATATTAGTTGGCCAACATATCGAAGAGTTTAACACATGTCCCGTTTTAACTTTACAAACTCATTAAATTCTAACTGCCTCTCTTTGGGGATCTAATTATCCCACAGACCGATATTTAAAATCGAACCTAGATCACAATGCACACAGAACTGACGACGGAAACCCTCCTGTGGATGTATGAGACCATGGTAACGATTCGACTTTTCGAGGAGCAGGCAAGACGAGAGGCGGATGCAGGAAAGTTGCGTGGTATGCATTCATCCATCGGCCAGGAAGCGGTGCCAACCGGAATCTGTGCCCATTTCAGGGACGATGATTACATCCTGGGAACCCATCGGAGCCATCATCATTGTATCGCCAAGGGAGTTGATTTGAATGAAATGATGGCGGAGCTATTGGGGAAATCCACTGGTACCAATAAGGGTAAGGGGGGGACAATGCACATCGCCGACATCAATAAAGGGATGCTGGGAGCAAATGGCATCGTCGGTTCGAGTATACCAGTTGCCACCGGTGTCGGCTTAAGTGCTAGAATTCGAGGTAGCGATCAGGTAAGCGCTGCATTTTTTGGAGATGGAGGCTCTAATCAGGGGACCCTGCATGAATCGATGAACCTGGCCAGCATCTGGAAACTCCCGGTCCTTTTTGTTTGTGAGAATAACCGCTACGCTGAAGCAACACCATTTGAATATTCCGTGGCCGGCGCCTCCGTGGCCAATCGGGCTGGCGGCTACGATATGCCGGGTGTCATTGTAGACGGGCAGTCGGTCCTGGAGGTTTTTGAAGTCGCCCGAGAGGCAGTCGCTCGTGCTAGAAGCGGAAAAGGGCCGACCCTTATCGAGGCCCAAACCTACCGCTACATGGGCCACTTTGGAGCTGATGATCCACTTTCATACCGAACCCAAGAAGAGGAAGACTATTACGAAGAAAGAGATTGTATCGGAAGACTTAAGACTCACATTTTAGAAAACGATACCGCCACCGAAGAAGACCTGGAATCGCTTACCAATAAAGCTGCAAAAGCAGTTGGCGAAGCAACTAAGTTCGCCGATGACAGTCCATTACCTGATCCAGAAGAACTTACTACAGAAGTCTACGTTTCCTATCCGTAACATTGTACCATGACCGAAACCCAAACTAGTAACCGCCAGATTTCTTTTATTCAGGCCGTCAACGAAGCAATCGAACAGGAAATGGAGCGTGACGATCGCGTTTTCGTCATGGGTGAAGACATTGCCGGCGGCGCCGGTCGCCCAGATAAACAGGATGCCTGGGGAGGACCAATGAGATTAACCAAGGGGCTAATCGACAAATTCGGACCAGAACGGGTACGAGACACCCCTATCTCTGAAGCGGGCTTCATAGGGGCCGGGGTTGGGGCAGCCGCAACCGGAATGCGGCCGGTTGTCGATTTAATGTATGTTGGCTTTTTTGGTGTTTGTGCTGATCAGATCACGAATAATGCTTCCAAAATTCATTATATGTTTGGAGGAAAGGTTAAAGTGCCAATCACAATCATGACCGCGACTGGGGCGGGAACCGGTTCAGCAGCGCAACATTCGGAAACTCTCTACTCCATCTTCACTCATTACCCAGGGCTTAAGTGCGTCGCTCCGTCGAACCCTTACACGGTCAAAGGCCTCTTCACTTCCGCAATTCGGGACGATGATCCGGTAATGATATTCAATAACCGACAGTTGATGGGCATGCGTTTCGATAACCATGTCCCAGAAGAGTCGTACACCCTACCCATTGGGGAAGCTAGTGTTACACGCGAAGGTTCTGATATCACCCTTATCGGAATTGGGTATACGACCCGCGTCTGCTTAGAGGCTGCTGACGATCTCGAAAGCCAGGGGATTTCTACCGAGGTAATCGATCTTCTCTCCCTTTCTCCAATGGATAATGCAGCTATCTTGAAATCTGTCCAGAAGACCCGAAAGGTCGTGATTGTAGACGAAGACTATCCTAGATGCAGTATCGCTACTGATATTTCCGCTCTGGTGGCAGAGGAAGCTTTTGACTATCTCGACGCCCCCCCTCGCCGAGTGACCCCTCCACACACTCTAGTCCCCTATAGCCGATCGCTTGAAAAACACTATGTCCCAGATAAAAATCAAGTCATTGCTGCAGCACGAGAAGTCCTTGAATAAAGGAGATTTCTAATGGCGGTCACCATAGTTATGCCCCGGTTGGGCGACTTCATGACAGAAGGAGTTGTGGCCGGATGGTCTAAAAAGCCGGGCGAGTTGGTTCAGCGCGACGAGGTTCTTGCCGAAATCGAATCAGAGAAGGTAACCTATTCTCTTGAAGCCACCGGAGAAGGGATTTTCCATCCCCTCGTTGACGAAGGCGGAACTGCTGGTGTGGACGAACCGATCGCTTATCTGCTTGCGGAAGGAGAATCGCCACCTGAAGATAATAAGGACACTGAGAAAGGAAACGAGCAGGTATCTAAACAACAGGCTTCCAAGGCACCTCGTCAACAGGCAACAGGAGAGGTAGTACCGTCAACTCCGGGTGCTCGGAGACTGGCGTCCCGTCTCGGCGTCGATATTTCTCAAGTCACTCCCTCGGGACCCCGTGGAAGAGTAGTTGAAACGGATGTCCAAGCCTACTCTGACCAGCAAAAAGGCTCGGATCCAAAACCATCTTTTCCAAAAGGAGTTCCCAAGCCCTGCGAAGTTGTCCCGCTCACTGGAATGCGCAAGGCAATTGCCGAAAATATGCGCAGTAGTCTCGCTTCGACAGCACAACTTAGCTTCTTCCTCGAAATCGATATCACGGAGGCTCAAAAGATACGCAACGTCCTCAAAAAGGAGGGTAAGGTTGTCACCCTTCCCCATGTGTTAATCAAAGCCTGTGCCGTCGCTTTAGAAAAGGAACCTGCTCTCAACACCGTGCTCTCTGAAAGAAACCTTCTCCACTTTGACCAAATCAACATGGGTGTGGCAGTTGCTCTCAAAGAGGGTCTCATCGTTCCTGTTCTCCGAGATGTTGGGAAAATGGATATCATCCAAATATCTAACTCAACCCATGATTTCGCAGTCAAAGCGCGCAAGGGGGAAATCGCCTCTGACGATCTAGTTGGCGGCACCTTTACGATAAGTGTCTTGGGTACGGTCGACGGATTCACTCCAATTCTCAATCCAGGCCAAAGTGCCATCCTCGGTGCAGGGCGCCCAACCGAAAAACCAGCTGTAAAAGACGGACAGATCGCCATCCGAGAAATGATCACCCTGAGTTTAACCGTCGACCACCAAATTATCGACGGCGCTATTGCCGCCAAGTTCCTCCAGCGTCTTAGGGAAGAATTGGAAAGTCCTGATGTTCTTTTCGATTTGGGCTAGTAGACTAAATATCTCGAACCTGGCACTAGCCCACTACACTACTTATTGAAAATGCCTGACAAAGAAAAAGGAAGACTTTCAGGAAAGGTTGCGATCGTAACCGGTTCGGGACAAGGCATTGGAAAAGGCATCGCCTTACGACTAGCCCAAGAGGGCGCTGAAGTCGTTGTGGCTGATTATAATCCTGAAACCGCTGAAGAAACAGCCTCTGAAATCAAAAGCCTTGGTCGCCGTTCTCTTTCTTACCCTGTCGACATATCTAATGTTTCCCAATTGAACCAAATGGCCGACGACACCGTGACTGAATTCGGGCATGTCGACATTCTGATCAACAACGCGGGAACAATTCAGATCAAGCCGATGATGGACGTAACCGAAGAGGATTGGGACCGGGTAATCGATCTCAATATGCGTGGGACTTTCTTCTGCCTACAAGCGGTAGCAAGGAAAATGATCGAACGGATACCTGAAGAACTTAAAGCTGCCATTGGGCCGGTTGAATCCTTGGCTGTACCAAAAGAAGGCGAGGGGGAAAAGAAAAAGATTACTGGGTGCTGGGGAAAAATCTTAAGTCTCTCTTCTATTTCTGGTCGGAGCGGACGTCCCACCCAGGTACACTATGCAGCCAGCAAGGCCGCTGTTATCAGTATCACTCAATCCGCCGCCTTGGCCCTTGCTCCTTATAGGATTAATGTGAATGCTATAGCCCCTGGGGTTGTTAACACTCCCATGTGGGAGGGTATCGACCGAGATCGGGCTAAACTTCTCAAATTGAAACCCGGTGAGGCAATGGCTAATATTGTCAAAACCGTTCCAATCAATCGCGTTTCCACGCCTGACGACCTCGCTGGAGCCATCATTTTCCTTTGTTCGTCCGACGCCGACTACATCACCGGTCAGACACTAAATGTGGATGGCGGTTTTGCTATGAACTAGTCCAAGCTGCTGAGAAGTTTAAGCTAGAACCGGCTAATCAGGACTTCCTTATCGAAATACGGTGAGATTGGGAAACAATAATTAAACCAAGTCATAGGGATCTTTAGAAGTCAGTCGTAACTCCAGGGGGGAACCCTCTATTCCCTCTGAAAGGATACCCGACCAGATTTCTGATTCACCTACGCAGTAAAGATTTTGATGCCTCTGGCCATTATCAAACTGGTTGGACATATGTGGGAGAACGACTAAAGCGTTCCATTCCGATCTTCAATTCAAGGCTTCTACCTGGAGGAAGCTCTACACTAAAACAAGATGAATCTACATTCACGACCCTTCTAGAAGAGTCTGGGCTATCGATGGGCTCTACAGTAGTCAACCGATGTTCGCCAAAAGCGCCGCCCTGTAGAATTAATCGTCTAGTCTCAACCGTGTCGATATTGACTAATTTCACCGTTGTACTCTCAGCATCCAAATGTGTCACAAGGGCAGCCACTCCGTCCGGAAGACCAGGTCGATTTCGATCTCCATCGAAGTAGCGCAACCGTACATGCAAGAGGCCCCCGTGATAAACGATCTGCGGCCCTCCACAAGTAAGCTGTAAGAGCGCTTCGGTATGAACAGGATTATGATCCTGCCAATGGTGAACGTCCCACGATTCGGGATCGCCATGATCATTGCGAATTGCATCCATCCGCCTTAAAGCTTCAGCGTACTGCTGATCAAGAATCTTAGCCGGGTAATCCTCGTTGCGACCATCAAGATAGCAATACCAAGGACCAAAATGAATATCATCTCCTTTACCTCTCCCGGGTTTAACTTCCAACCAGTCGGTCTGCGTTTCGGGAATCCGTTCGAGACGTTCCCGGTCTCCCTCCTCCTGTGAAAGGTACCAGATCTGTGCCGCGTGGTGCGGTGAAAGGGGTCGATAGGAAGTCCAACCTTCATCGGTATGACGATAGGGAACCATGAGTCTCCCTTCCTCCTCACGACCAAGATCTAAAATACGGTCGAGCTGACCGCGTGGGATATCAAGATAGGCTAAGTCACCAGTCAAAAGGACTGCATTCATCGCCGCTATAGTAAGTGGTTCGATAATCGACATGAATCCATGAGGCCATTGCCATCCGTAATAACCACCCCACCACTTACCACCCATCGTCTCGCCCACCTCGCCCGAAGGACCAACGTTATCCGGACAAATCCCATCGTTTGCTTTGATTCGGTCCGCCCAAGCCTCTAGATAGTCAAGAACCCAGCTCCGATAACGATCTTCTCCGGTTAATATGTAAGCATGAGAGACAAGACTCGTGCAGGTTAAGTTGAGGGGCACATCACAACGCATCTGCCTGTCATTAAGAACTTTCAAGATAACTTCGAACACCGCATCATCGTTCCAGTCAGCAATCTGGACAGCATCTTTAGACCCCGTCCGTGGAGTTGTTGGAACATCTAGGTCATCAAACGGAACTGGATAGTTGGCCAGAATCGATCGGTGAGTCACCCAATCTTCCCATGAGTTTTCAAACCGGGGGCCGCGGCTACCATTGATCGGAGAGCGGATCATTCGCTTATCAGCGTCCCAATTCACTGCATCAGGGTCATCACCAGTGTAGAAACCAGCAAACCGGAGCGCCCTTGACCGATCCGGCTCACGGTTCGGATCAGCAAGACCGAAATAGTAAAAGTAGATCGATGATTCACCGTGATGCATCCAATCATAATAGGCATCGAACTCTCTGTATACCTGACCGTACTCAGTAAACTGGCGTGTAACAGACTCCCAGAGGAAACGACTTTCTTCGTGGAGATTATCAGAGCCCCCAAGTGAATAAAAAAGTGGCCAATTGTGATAACTCTCGTACCCGTCGTCTGAACCATCCATTCCCGGCCAATCTTCGCGCCAGACAAAGGTTCCATCGGCTCGGGTATAACGACGCTGGAAGACAGGCGCTGCCTCGTTCATTGTCCGTATGAGATGACGCTCTCTTATCGCCCAATCCGGCGGGGCGGTGATGGATTCAGCGAGAAATGTAGATGGCTTGTCGAACATCGTTTGAAATGATTTAATTATGTGAGGCTTAAGTGAAGGCTACCAGCCAGACCTCATATCATATCCCTCAATCATGAGGGAAGATTAAAAGGCTATGAGGCTGGCTAGATAACACCGTTACTTCCAACTTTCACGCCAAAACTCGATCGAGGCAAGACTCCACTAACGATCCGACATGATCTACTAGTCGATCGATCGATATGTCCATTTTCGTTTCCTCCCCTCGCAGTTTCACTTCAACTTGACCCTTCTCCAGCCCCCTTGGCGCCAAAGTAACCCTTATTGGGATGCCAATCAGATCCGCATCGTTAAATTTCACTCCCGCACGTTCTTTTCGGTCATCCAACAGCACTTCGAATCCAACAGACTCGAGATCCTGGTAGAGCTTATCAGCTACTTCCAATTTTTTGTTTGAAATCACTATCATATGGACTTGAAACGGGGCTAATTCCATAGGCCAGAGGATCCCCTGTTCGTCGTGATGCTCTTCAATTACACATGCCATCAAGCGCCCAACTCCGATCCCGTATGATCCCATCACTAGTGGACGCGATCTCCCGGACTCATCCAAGACACATGCCTCTAGGCCTTCGCTGTACTTGGTTCCCAATTTGAAAATATTTCCCACCTCTATACCGCGTGTCCGGCAAAGAGGTGCCCCACACGCGACACAAGGCATTCCCTCTTCCACTGCAACCAAATCGGTAACAAGATCTGCCTCATAATCCCTTCCCACATTTACATTCAGAAAATGATGATCTGCTTTGTTAGCACCCGAAACCAGGTTTTTCGTTTCTGCAACAAGCGGGTCCACGACAACAACGACATTTTTGTCGAGACCAATCGGCGAACCATATCCAGGCTCGCTCCCCGAATCCCTAATTTCTTGCTCAGTGGCAGGACGTAGTCCCATAGCCTTAACTGCATTCGAGAGCTTGGTCTCGCTCAATTCATAGTCCCCTCGAATCACAGCAAATATCATCTGCTCCATCCCATTAATCGAACCGACAAAGAATACCGCTTTCGCCGTACTACTTGACGGTATGTCCAAAAACGTTGTCAATTCCTTGATTGTCTTGCAGTCCGGCGTATTCACTTCTTCAAGAGGTAACGCCCCAGTTCGATCAGGACACTCCCTGCGAAAAACTGCTGCCTCGCGATTTGCACTATAATTACAATGGTTACAGATGATTAAAGTGTCCTCTCCTGCCGAATTTAGATACATAAATTCATGCGCTCCACTTCCCCCCATAATCCCCGTGTCGCTCTGAACCGATATAACCGAATCAGCGAACCCAGAACGGTGGAACACCCTCTCATAAGCCCGAAACATCTTGTTGTAGCTCTCATCCAATCCGGCATTATCGAGATCGAAGCTGTACGCATCTTTCATCGTAAACTCTCTTACCCGGATAAGTCCTCCCCGACTGCGGGGTTCGTCCCGGAACTTGGTCTGAATCTGGAACACTGAGACGGGCAGTTGTTTATAACTGCGAAGAGCATGCCGAGCCAAGTCTGCCACCGCTTCTTCGTGAGTCATGGCCAGACAAATGTCACGACCTGTCCTATCTTCCATCCTCAAGAGCTCCGGTCCGATTCCTTCCCATCGACCACTTCGCTGCCAAAGTTCTGCCGGATGAACAACCGGCATACTGAGTTCGACACAGCCAATTGCTATCATTTCCTCGCGGAGGATCGCTTCAATCTTTTGAGCCACTCTCAAGCCAAGTGGCAGATAGCTAAAAATCCCCGATGCCAAGGGACGAATTAATCCCGCTCGCAAGGACAATTGATGACTAATCAGATCCGCATCGCCCGGTGCTTCGCGAAGAGTTGGAATCAACATGCTACTGTAACGCATGAGTAGTTACTAAACAAAGATCCGGAAGATGGAAGCGTGAAACAAACGGAATTACTCCTGTTTTTTATTTCTCCACATAATTCATACACAGAAATTCGGAAACCCCAGTAATCTTGCAACCTCGAATTTAACTTCATTTTGCAATCTAGGTTTCAAAAGATTCCGGGCCCCATTGGTCAAAAATGACCAATGGGGCCCGGAATCTTGGCTTGGCATGGTCTATGCTGGATAGACGCATCTGATTTTCACCATTCGACTTGAACCACGAATTCGGACCTCTTAATGAATACTTCTGACACAATAGCTTACCCAAGAGGATTCAAAGCCTTCGCCTTGTTTCTCTTTAGCCCTATCCTCTTCGTTGCTTCAGGACTCACGGCTCAAGGGGAGGATTCCCTTTCTGCGGCAGCCGCTGAAGCAGCACCCGCTGCCATAAACTCCGGAGATACCGCATGGATGATCGTCGCAACCGTCCTGGTTCTCTTCATGACCATTCCAGGTCTAGCACTTTTCTACGGGGGACTAGTCCGTACTAAAAACGTACTCTCCGTCCTCATGCAGTGTTTTGCCATGGCCGGTGTTATGACCATTCTTTGGGTCATCTACGGCTATAGCGTAGCCTTTAATACATCAGGAATGGAAGCGGGCACGATCAATCTGCATTCATTTTTCGGAGGGCTCGGCACAGCTTTCCTATCTGGCATTGGAGTTGAAACCGTTTCCGGAACCATACCGGAAAGTGTGTTTATCACATTCCAAATGACGTTCGCAATCATAACACCGGCACTGATTGTCGGCGCCTTCGCCGAACGGATGAAATTCACTGCAATGCTGCTTTTTTGCATCATCTGGTTCACCTTCTCTTATTTACCTGTCTGCCACATGGCGTGGGCTGGGGACGGGGCCCTCTTTGCCGAGTGGGGAGTGATCGACTTTGCCGGTGGCACTGTCGTTCATATCAACGCTGGAATAGCAGGCCTGATAGCCTGTATTATGGTGGGAAAACGCAGGGGATTCGGAGTCGAACCGCTTACTCCACATAACGTACCTCTCACTGTTATTGGGGCCTCTATGCTCTGGGTTGGTTGGTTTGGCTTCAATGCCGGCAGCGAGCTGGCGGCCGATGGCACAGCCGGCATGGCCCTACTTATCACACAAGTTGCTACCGCTACAGCCGCCGTTACCTGGATGATAGTTGAATGGATCAAAAATAAAGCTCCGACTGCAGTTGGGATGGCAACCGGAGCCGTAGCCGGATTGGTAGCGATTACACCTGCTTCCGGTTCAGTCGGTCCAGTCGGTGCATTAGTGATCGGGTTTGCATCCGGTTTCTGCTGCTATTTTGCCGCTACCTCCCTGAAACGCATGCTCGGTTACGATGACAGCCTCGATGTATTTGGGGTTCACGGTATCGGAGGTATCGTTGGTGCTATTCTCACCGGTTGTCTATTTATCGCAGATGGCGGAGTGGAGAGTTTTAAAATCGGGACTCAGACCTGGATTCAAATCAAGAGCGTCATTGTCACTATCATCTGGAGCGGTGTCGTCTCTATTGTCGCCCTTTTCATTGTCGGAAAAATCGTCGGGCTTAGGGTAAGCGAGGAGGATGAAGAGACTGGTCTCGATCTCAGTACACACGGGGAAACAGGATACACCACTCACTGAGCACTCGTTACTCGATTAATGCCTAAATAAACCGCTTCTACTCTTTCGGGAAATACCCCTTCAATACAGAAAGACCCTTCATGAAACTCATCAAAGCCATAATTAAGCCCTTCAAACTCGAGGAGGTTAAAGACAGCCTCACGGAATTAGGAATCGAAGGTATGACCGTTACCGAAGTCAAAGGTTTCGGACGACAGAAAGGTCACACCGAAATTTATCGCGGAAGTGAATACACCGTCGACTTCCTGCCCAAGGTAATGCTTGATATAGCAGTTACCGACGATCAGGTAGCATCTACTATTGAATCCATAAAAAAAGCTGGCCGTACTGGTAAGATCGGTGATGGGAAAATCTTTGTCTTGTCCATCGAGGCTGCGTATCGAATCCGGACCGACGAAGTCGCCGAAGCTGCCATCTAAATGTGTTGAGGTTACTTCGTTAGACGCTCCACCTCCAAAGCGTCCCGTCCTCACGGGGACGGGGAGTTAAAGGGAGTCTCGTTTTTATCTAATACACCCCTGCATGGTGAAGTCGCAGGGGTGTATTATTTTTCGGTGTAGTTTAAATCCTCCTAGCCTCCTGTAATTTGTAAGGTTTTGAATTCCAGGGGCTGTCTTGACCCAAGTCCCCTATTTATTGGATTCACTGTGAAAGGTCAGCTTGGGTTAATACTTCCGTCCGAAATCGATCAGAAATCCGGGAGGTGTTCTTTAATAAGGTCATCAAATCCTGTAACCCGCCTGTGTTTTGGCACAGGCACACTCCCCTCTGGTATGCTTCTCTTGATTAAAAGGATTCCGCAAGGTGCTCTCCCCGCGAAAAATCCTTCTATATCAATAAGGGAGGGGTCCCAATGGGAGTTAACCATCGGCAAATAAGAAACTTCTCCCCTAATCCACCCCTTCCATAAACCTATTCATTGCCTATATTTAGCAGCTGGGCTAGAAGTAATCAATTTTGATTAGCCTTTCGACTGTTGAGTCGACCAAGATTAGAAGTACCTACTATTTCTTATTTATTGCTCACTTTTCGTTCTTTTCAAAACCTCATATTCATCCAAAAGTTCTTTCCCCGGAGGATAAGTGCCATCCAAAGAAGCCCCGGCCCGGATTTTTCCCATTAGAAACTCTTCCTGCTCTTCCATATCTTTAGCCTCTTCAGCGACTCGCTCGGCCAAATGCGAGGGAACCACTACTACCCCTTCTCCGTCACCCACAATAATATCTCCTGGGAAAACCGCTACGCCCCCACAAGCAATCGGTACTTCGATTTCGCTTGGATGGTGTACTGTGACATTAGCATGGGCATTCATCGAGCGAGCGAAGGCTGGGAATCCACTTCTTTCTATTTCCAAACTATCCCTGTAGGCACCATCCGTTACAACACCAGCTGCACCACGAACTTGAAGACGGGCTGCTAGAATAGCACCTAACCCTCCAGCCCGATCATCTCCTCGAGCATCTATCACAAAAACATCGCCGGAAGAAATGTTCTCGATGCCTACTCGTTGGAGATTGGTTAGGTTATCCACTGGAAGATCGTCGAGATCTTCTCGCGCTGGGATATAACGGAGTGTAAATGCTGGCCCCGCCATCTTAGCCTTCGAGCTAAGAGGAGTAACTCCATACATAGCACTATGTCTAATTCCAGAGTTCTTTAGCACCGTTGTGATGGTTGCGGTGCTCGGCTTCAGTAATTGGTTAACTGTTTGAGTAGAGACATATGTTTTCTTCATTGGAGGGACCTTTCGAGCTTATCATTTGGTTTTGGCAGAAAAGATCAACCATCCCATTAGATCGAACGATCTCCGCCAAGCAAGCTACCTTAGATTCTAAGGTAGCTTGCTTCTTATAAGATACTGAATGCTTTTGAATCTGCCTCGTGAATATCAATCAGAAATTGCAGTGAGCTACTTTACTATCTTCTTCAGTATAACAAATCAAGAGCGTACCCGAAGCCAGAATTACTTCCCTTAGATTTAAAGTAACATTCTCTTTCCATTCACGGTTCATTACTTAGACCGATTCTTTGATTTTCAGCGCACACTGCTCACTATGATCTACATAGAACTCACCGATTATATTGGAAATGCCTTCCTCGGATCCGTTGCCATAATTCATCACAGGCCTTAAGCATTCCTTCACCTAAATTCCGAGCCTCAATTGACTTAAGATTTGATTCCAAATGCTCGATTTTTGACACGCCCATAATTACAGCATCCACAAAGGGATGAGAAGTAAGCCACCTGAAAGAAAGCTCGCCTAACGAAATGCCAGCATCATCTGCCAATCTTCCCAACCGCTCCACCACTTCGAAATTCACCTTCTGCCAAAACCGGCTATAGTATTCTTCGTTACAATCGAATCGCGTACCACCAATAGGACCTGTAGCAAGATCGTGCTTCCCTGTTAGGAGGCCTCCAGCCAGCGGATTATAGACGCACATTCCCATTTTCTCATATTCAGAAAATTCGACACATTCCTCCTCGATACTACGAGTGATCAAGTTATAAGGGACCTGCATCACGACCGGCTTCGCCCAATGAAATTGGTCCGCTTTCAATCGCGCTTCCATCATCTGCCAAGACGCATAGTTCGACATCCCTACATACAGCACTTTCCCCTGACGAACCAACATATCGAAAGCGGCCAAAGTCTCTTCGATTGGTGTTTCACGATCCGGCTTGTGCATATAACAAATATCTAGGGTTTCCACCTGTAGACGCTTGAGACTCGCCTCTACTCCCTGGATCACATGCCACCGATGTAGACCTGAATCTCGATACTTATCTGGACCCATCGGGTTGCACACCTTGCTAGCAACAACAATCCCATCCCGTTTGCGTTTAAGTACCTTCCCCACGATTTCTTCACTCTTCCCTTTGCCATATCCATCCGCAGTATCTATGAAATTAACCCCTCCATCAATTGCTCTTTCAATCATGCGGACGGACTCTCCCTCATCCGCTTGCTGCCCAAATGTCATTGTCCCTAAACACAGCCGAGAGACTCTACAACCTGTTCCACGTAATCTTTTATATTCCATTTTAACCTTCCTCTTTCCCCTTATGTTTGAATCTTTAACTAAATACTCAATAATTTCATGTGCTTTTTAGAAAATACCTGTAACCGTTGGTTCTGATAATCCGTAAAACTAATCTTCTCCCAATCACTCGAAAAAAGGACTATGATGAGTCATCAAATAAAACTCCCGAAGTCACTAGGGGTCTCCGTGATCGGGCTGGGGCGCATTGGTCCAAGTCATGCGAAAATTGTATCGGAATCCCCTCATGCTACTCTCAAGGCACTCGTTGATACAAATGAGGAAAGGCTTGAGGAAGTTTCTAAGGGTTTTCCCGAAGTTTCCTGTTACACGGATTACACTGCGGCTCTCCAAAGGGACGACGTACATGTTGCCCTCATCTGTCTTCCCCACGGGATACATCGCGATTGTGCAATGGTCGCGGCAAGTGCCGGAAAGCATATTCTTATCGAAAAACCGCTTGCTTGCACTGTAAGTGAATGCGACGAAATCTTAAAGACCGCTGTGGATCACAAGGTAACAGTCATGCCCGCCCACACCCAGCGCTTTCTTCCTCAAATTAGTAAAGTGAAGGAGATCCTGGATTCGGGTGAACTCGGGAAGCCTATAATGGCTATCGACTACTGGCATAAACCCTTTAACCTGGCATCCCGTCCAAGATGGATGTTAAGTTCAGAGACCGGAGGCGGCATGGCTCTCATGGACGGCACTCATATGATCGACCGCTTACTGTGGTTTTTTGGCGCTGAAGTAGCTAGCGTATCAGGAACGGAGGGTAATTTTGCCTTTCCTCAAGTCAACGCGGATGATACTAGTATGGCACTCTTACGCTGGAAGAACGGATTAATCGCTACCATTAGCCGCCAAGCTTACAGTACAGGAGTAACTATATTTGGCGGCGATATCACCTGCACCAAAGGTCAAATTAAATTTAGGATGCCCTACGGAAAGGACGGTGAAAGCGGAGTTTGGATCGGACGCAAAGAAAAGTATTCTGCTGTTGAGCTCGACACCACTCAACACTCCTTGGAAAGAGAAATTGAAGGCTTCCTGTCCGCTTTGAAAAATGGAACTGAGCCCCCAATAACTGGCGCCCACGGAAGACAAGTAATCCAAATCACTGAGGCTATTAGCCACTCTTCCATAACCAGCCGCGAGGTGTGGCTGGACTGATCGAGTCAATCACAATTCATATTATCTTCGAATACCCTGTCTCTCAGTTGTTCTTCCACTCCTCAATTACTGTTACCTCCACAATTTCGGCAGTTGATCCATCAACGTCATAATGGTAAAGAAGCCAAAGAAGCCACACGCCCAAAGAATCGCGATTTTACGCATTAATCCCATTCCGACCGGCCCACGAAGAACTCGGTTATTCATCCAAAAAAGAAGGACCGAATAGACCAACATTACTCCCCCATTGAGAGATGCACTCAAAACGAGAAGGACGAGCGGTTGATTAAATCCCTCAATCACCAATCCTAGGATCATGATTAGACAACCTAATCCGATCTGACTCCACAGAAGAATAAAATAAAGCCGTTCCTTTGTCCACTTTTTATTATTTCTCAACCAATTAACCTTAATAATGTCCGATGAGATCCGGGCTCCCGCATCGAGAATACCGAGTTCCGTGGTAAGGAGAATAGCGATCCCCATCCAGTGAAAGAAGTGTCGAAAGAAGCCCCCATATCGCGCACCAATATAATCTCCTTGAACAGCAATAAACCCCATTCCCTGCTCTAAACCTGGCTCCCCACTAGTAGTTGCATAAGCAATAAGGGAGAGAAACATAAGAGAGAGTACGGAAAGGAGAAAGAAGGTGATCAAATGCTCTAAGTTCGCTGCTTTCCACCAGGCCCGCCAACGGTTCATATTCTCCTCAGTAGGTTCAAAATGATAGCCGATATCGGAAACGACTTCCTTCTTTCCCGTTAAAGGGCTCGTTAAACGCCCGATGTAGGCACCCATGCCATAGCCCTTATCTCTCAAAAAATCGCTCTGCGCCAAGTTCATCGTCCCTCCAGCCCCGGCAAACGCAACCGCACCTAGCAATAGTTGCGTATCGATACCTTCCGGAATGGTACCGATGCTGGCTATCCCTCTTAGCATATCTCCAACGTGAACAAGATCAACCAGGAGGAAAAAGAGCACAAAGAGAAAAACCATGACCGTGCCAACCAGAACAATCTGGATTCTCTCGACGGTGTTGTAAACTACCGGTCCTAAAGTCAGAGCCAAACCTACGACGATTAAACTCAAAATCGAGTATAAAACCCGCACTCCCTCACCTCCCCCAATTTCCCAGGTCAAGAGAGTAGCTGCACCCGATGCCCACCCTGGCCACATCCATGGTATTACATTACAGAGGAGAAAGATCCACGCCCAATGTTTCCAAAGTCGGCAGAAGCCGGTCACAGCAGTCTCACCTGTTGCCAAAGTCCAACGCTCAACTTCCATGTTAATAAAATACTGGGTTGTCACTCCCAACATGCAGGCCCAGAAAATAGTGAATCCGTATTTGTAGGTGATAAACGGCCAGAGCACAAACTCGCCGCTACCCAAAGCCAAACCTAAGAGCAATACGCTCGGCCCCATCAGTTTTCGCCATGACGGAGCTTCCGGCAAATCACGGTAGCGAACCGGTGGTAGATTATCAGACGGGATAACTTCGTGCGGAACAGATTTTTCGACCATGATAGTGTTGTGTTTAGACAAGAATGTCCCGGATCTTTCAAAAATCTTCAATACTTCGATTCATCTGTCAAAACCACAAACCCGGAAACTTCCAGGCTCGTTATTAGAATGTCTTAATCGGGACACTGAATATTCTGTGTCTGTAAGTAGTAAAGGCTAACAACCAGCCAATATAACGCTATTCTTAAAAGAAGAACGGAGACTTGATTACTTGGGTAATCAAAGTACAATCCCGATCTATTAATCTAGATTTCCACCATCTAGACTAGACGATCCCTCGGTCCCAACACCTCTCCATTAATCGGCTATGAATAAAATCGAGATTTCAAAAGATCCTAGCATCTTTGATGAGCCTTGGTCGTTCAAAAAAATCATGGGCCTTCTCGCAATTTTTGGACCTGCGGCAATCGTGGCATCGGTAGCGATTGGAGCAGGGGAAACCATCATGGTTACACGAGCCGGAACGTGGGGTGGTTACAATCTTCTATGGCTTGTTCTCCTCGCCTGCCTAGTTAAAGGCGTCTTCGTAACCTATTTGATCGGTCGCTACACTGCCATCAGTGGAGAGTACATTGGCCACCGTCTTGTTCGTGCCCCAGGCCCTAGGGGCTGGCTGCTCATAACTCTCTTAATCCTCGAACTTATAGGAGCTCCTCTCGCCTGGGTTCCGATCGCAAAACCTTGCGGGGATCTATTCCATTTTCTCCTTAGTGATACTCTTTCTCCCTCCATCCAGGAATCCACCTGGGAAAATATCATCACCACCATATTTATCGGCCTGGCTCTAAGCCTTAGTCTTAGACTCTCATTTGAAAGGCTCGAGAAACAACAACTGACAATCTGCGGTATTCTAATTACGGGAACTATCCTGGGCACGCTTCTAGTCCGTCCGGATTTTGTTAAGGCATTTATCGGTACAATTAGCTTCGGATCCATACCGACGTTCCCAGAGTGGGCACCCGAGGACGCTATCCGCCACCCTATGCTTACCCTGGCAACAACTTTCGCCTATATTGGGGGCTCTGTTATCGCCTATATCGTCTACTCTAACTGGGTCGGTATTCGTCGTTGGGGATTAACCGGCCATAATGAGATCGAAAAGATCCGCCGCCATGCCTTCACCAGCGACTCTATTGACTATCTCCCGGAGGATCCTGATCAGGTGAGTCGACTTCGAAAACTAGTTGCCCCACTCCGCTGGGATGTCGGGATGGGAGCAATTGTTCTCTTTATTGTTACCGGAACTTTCATGGTCTCCGGAGCCGCAGTACTTTTTCCCTTAGAGACCCGGTTCGAGGGCTGGAGTTTGCTCACACACCAAGCCGATGTTTGGAATAATATTCACCCCTCTCTCAACTGGATCTACTATATTTGTATTATCGCCGCCCTTTGGGGGACCCTCCAGGCCCTTCCCGAGATCTACGCCCGAGTTGGACAGGAATTCTTTCAAGCCATTTGGCCTAATCGGAAATGGGACTACATCAAGTTTAAGAAAATCATCTGCCTCTATATCTTCATTACTACCATGCTCATCGTTTGGAATAATATCCCTTTCGATATCCTTACCCAGGTGGCAGGCTTCCTCATCACCAACATCGCGATCGCCCTAATCATGGCGGGAGCCCTTTACCTCAACTTTAAGCTTCCTCCACCCTACCGTACCCATAAATTTGTACTTATTGGTAGCATAATATCTACCGTAATACTTTTTGTTTCCTCATTCATTAGCGGATGGGGACTAATCGGGAAGCTATCAGGAGGGTGACATCGGAACCAAGGCCTAGAAGAAGGGAAAGCAAAGGCAGACTTACAGCTGGGAGTAATCCCTAAAGCTTTGGATTAAACTATATATTCCTAAAGTAAAAATCGTAGGTATTGTTTTGGCTAATCTTAAGTTTTCTATCCGATCATCCCGGTAGACAAAATTAAATAAACTGGCATTACCCTTCCCGCTGTAGGGGTTTGAAGGCAGCTAGACTGGTTCAAGACCACAGCGGATAAGTGTAATCTACTGACTGTTATGACCCCTCTGGTCCTACTTTTTCTCATCAGAAAATTACACTTTATGGGCTTTTTCTGTAAGCCATCTGACATCGTCCTTGACTGCGGATGTTCTCACTGTCCCAATATCACCTTTTCAGGAAGGCTGGATTAACAGGCTGCACCTACTCAAGGCAGGAATCATTGGACTCCCTAATACGGGGAAGTCTACCCTTTTAAACGCGCTCACACGGACACACAAAGCTGAGGTCGCGAATTATCCTTTTTGTACTATCGAACCTAATATTGGAGTAGTAAGTGTTCCGGAGGACAGATTGGGACCTTTGGCTAGTCTTGTAGCGAAGGATAAGCAAATTCCTGCCACAATTGAGTTTGTTGACATTGCTGGATTGGTCCCAGGAGCAAGCCAAGGGGAAGGGTTAGGCAACCAGTTTCTCGGTCATATCCGTGAAGTGGACGCAATAATTGAAGTGATTCGTTGCTATAATGACGAAGAGGTGATTCATCACCTTGGTTCAATAGATCCAGTACGTGATATCGAAATCGTATCGACCGAACTCATTCTTTCCGATCTCCAGTCAGTTGAGAGGCAAATGGATAGAACCATAAAAAGGGCACGTGGTGGAGACCGTGAATCTACTGAAATCCTTAATCTCCTGGAACGCCTACAACCTCATTTAAACGCTGGGCAGCCTGCTAGTACCCTCGAACTTCACGAGGAAGAATCTGCCATTCTGAGACACCTCTTCCTTTTGACTTCAAAACCGGTACTCTATGCCTGCAATATCGCAGAATCCGATGCCGTGGATCCTATTTCTAATGCTTATGTAGCCGACGTCCATCAGTTTGCCCGCCAAAACGGAAAGTCTAATCAGTGCGTTATTTGTGGCAAATTAGAGGAAGATCTGGCTTACCTGAGCCCTGAAGAAGCGACGCAGTTCCTTAAGGAACTTGGTGTTCCCAGTTCAGGAATCGATAATCTTATATGTGCTACCTATAGCCTTCTCGGCCTTGCTACCTTCTTCACCATCGGTGAAGACGAAGTTCGGGCTTGGTCATTCACTAAGGGTATGACCGCGCCGCAGTGCGCTGGAACTGTTCACACCGACTTTGAAAAAGGCTTTATTAAAGCTGAAGTCGTCTCCTATAATGAACTCATTAATACAGGCTCAATTCTTTCTGCTCGCGAGAAAGGCCGCTATCGAATCGAGGGAAAAGATTACCGCTTTCAAGACGGCGATGTCGCCTTTTTTCGCTTTCAGTAATGCGCTTTTTTATAAACCAAGTTTTAGCTAGTTTGATCCTCTGCTTGTTTGGATGTGGCAAACCAGAAGTCACGTATTATGAAATTCCAAAAGAGGAGAGAACGGGGCCAAGTTCTGGAGAAGGTTCAACTCGGCTTCCTGAAGGTCATCCGATCCTCAAGGAGACTCAAACGGTCTCAGCAACCCCACTGTCCCAACCGTTTTGGGAAGTCCCAGATTCTTGGAATCAAGGTCCTGTATCACAGCTCCGAGTTGCCAGTTTTCTGGTCAATGATACGGGTGGACAAACCGCAGAGATTACAATCACAACATTCCCGGGCGACGTAGGAGGAATCCTTCTTAATATCAATCGCTGGCGCCGCCAGATCGGACTCGATTCCATACCATCCGATGAAGTTTCGAATTACTTGACCGAAGTAGATTTTTCGGGAAATCGGTTCAACCTTATCGATCTACATAACGAAAATAAATCTCAAGGGAAACTTCATCCCCAGAGCAGCCTAATCGCAGTGCTATCTCATCAGGACAACACATGGTTTTTCAAGATTTCCGGAGACACTATCCTTGTCGATAAACAAAGAAAAACCTTCCTGGGATTCCTGGAAACAGTGAAGTTCTAGTGAACCATAGATTTAGGAAAGTAATATACCCTTGAAGGCCCCCGAACAGTTAACAAATTTCTGTGAATTGATACTGCGATCCTCGAGTTTTATCTTTTCTCGTGATCTTATCGCTCACACTATAAAGATAAATTCATAGTTGTTCAAATCCGTTGCTCCTCCATGTCCCCGGCGGAACCCTTTTTTATCCGCAGACAAAGTTTTCTTGATTTACTTCTCACCATTTTCCTCCTAAGTCGCAATCGAATCCTTACCCTCTTTTTGCCCCATCCCGAGAATGAATCCACTCTATCGATTCTTCAGTTCAATACGTCTCACCGTAACCCTCCTGACCTTGGGTCTACTATTGGTCTTTTTTGGTACGCTCGACCAGGTTAATATCGGAATCCGAGGTGCCCAGGAAAAATATTTCGAACATGTTTTGGCACTGTGGCAATTTCCAGACGATTGGTTCTTCGGCGAATATTTAAGTTGGCTCCATCTACCCATTCCAGGGGGCTACTTAATCGGCCCGCTTTTAACCGTTAATTTGTTGGTCGCGCATTTCAGATTTTTTAAGCTGAGTTTTAAAAAGGCCGGAATCGCCATGATCCATGCTGGAGTTCTATTGCTTCTTGTAGGTCAGCTTGTTACAAATATAGTTCAGGAAGAAGATAGCATGTGGATCACAGAAGGTGAGTCTGCCAACTACCTTGAAAGCTTTACCCTTGATGAGTTATTCATTCTCGATAGATCTGACCCAAGGATCGATAAAATAGTCAGTATTCCCACTGAATTGATTGAGAAGTCGTCCTCATTTGAGCATCCAGCACTTCCTTTCAGAATTGAGATCATTGCCTATTTTCCCAACTCCATCCTCTTGCAAGGTGAGATGCATTCGGAGACAGAGATATTTTCAGTCGATCAGGGTATCGGCGTCGAAAGGAAAATCTTTCCCCGAGAAATTCCCAGGACATTCAAACAGGACGAGCGTAACCGCCCTAGCGCAATCGTTCGATTAGTCGGAAACCTTGAGCCCCTAGGAACTTGGTTAACCTCGGCTGCCTTGAGCGAAAACCTTCCACCCCAAATCTTCAAACATAAGGACCGCGAGTTTGAAATTGGCCTCCGTGTAAAGCGAACCTATCTACCCTACACCATTAAATTGATAGACTTCTCACACGATCGCTACTCGGGCACCGAAATTCCAAAAAACTTCTCCAGCCTTGTAAATATTTTGCATCAAGAAACAAAAGAGGAACGGCAGGCTTTAATCTATATGAATAACCCACTTCGTTATGAAGGCAGGACTTTTTATCAGGCCAAATTTGCCCGAGGTGATATCGCCTCTATGTTTCAGGTAATTAAAAATCCTGGTTGGCCCCTTCCCTATATTTCTTGCATCCTGGTTTCGGCTGGCCTCTTCTTTCAGTTCGGCACACACCTCTTGCGCTATGTCAATACTCGATGGAACTCGGTCATTTCAGAAAAACGAAAACTATAAGCGTGGAAATTTCATCTACAGCTAGATTCTCGTTTCTTCTGGTCGAAATTTTCCTCTGGAGAAAGATTTTCAACCAGATATGCATCAGTCTTATCTTGTCATGAGTAAGTTTATTTCGGGCGCCATTCTCGTTCTTGGGATCTTTGTCATAATTGGTGGCTTCCTTCCTATTAGATACAAAGGCGATTACGATTTGAGATCCTTTGCCACACTTCCTGTTCTTGAAGGTGGTCGTCTCAAACCTCTTGATTCTGTGGCAAGAAATTCCCTTCTCGTTTTGAGAGGACGTCAGACTTTTACAGATTCAACTGGCGTAAAGAGAGAAGCAATCGTCTGGCTACTTGACACCTTACTGAACCCAGAAGCCGCTGACACTCATGCTGTATACCGCGTCACCAATCGCGATCTGCTCGGACTCCTAGGACACCAAACAAACGAAATCCGATACTTCTCATTTAACGAACTGAGACCTCATTTACAAGAGGTTGAAAAACAGGTCCAACAGGTCAACGAGGAAGCCCAACTTCGCACCCCATACGAACGGGCGCTCGTAAAACTCCGCAACTCACTCATCCTCTACCACCGATTGGTTTATAGCCTCCATTCGCCCAACAAAGGTGCAAACATCGAGGAAGAGTATCGTTTTTTTGAAAGCATTATTCCTGAATCTATTAAGGTGTTTCGCCAACAACAAAGCGGTCAGGAATACGACGAAGAAATCTTCAACCGTTTCATGTCTTTCGCCAAACGTTATCGTGATCTCTCCGAAATAGCTGGCCTTCGCGCCATTCCCCCTCCAGATGCAAACGGATCAACCGACAACTGGTCTGATATTGGAACCTCTCTTATGGCAGGAACCTTCAATTCAATGCGGATCGATCCAGTGGTCATAGAATATGCCAAACTAGCCGATGCCTATCGATCTAATAATCCCACCCAATTTAATCTAATTCTCACTTCACTCATCGAAAAACTAGATAGACGCTTTAAAACCGATCGCAGAAAGATCGGAATTGAATATCTGTTCAATTCCACGAAACCGTTCCTCATTGCAACCGTACTCTATACGATTGTGTTTCTGGTAGCTGCCGCATCCTGGGCAGTCTGGCCCAAGACACTCGGCCGTACTGCATTTCTCCTTCTTTCAGCAACCTTCTTACTGCATACGATTGGCCTTCTCGTACGCATGTATCTTCAGGGCCGTCCGCCAATTACCAATTTATATTCGTCGGCGGTCTTTGTCGGTTGGGCTGCTGTCGTTTTGAGTATGATTCTTGAGCGTATCAGCCGCAACGGAATCGGCAGTGCTGTAGCCGCCCTAATTGGATTTGCCACGCTCATCATTGCTCACAATCTAACGAACAGCGGAGACACTCTGGAGATGATGCAAGCGGTTCTTGACGATAATTTCTGGCTCGCTACCCACGTCGTCATCATCAACATCGGCTACTCTGCTACCTTCCTCGCTGGGTTCCTTGCATTAATCTTCACCCTCCGGGGGTTTTTCACCAAAGGATTGGATGAAAATACTGCCCAAGCGCTGGCACGCACAGTCTATGGAGTCATCTGTTTTGCCCTTCTTTTTAGTTTCGTCGGGACCGTTCTAGGAGGCATCTGGGCTGACCAATCATGGGGTCGCTTTTGGGGTTGGGATCCTAAGGAAAACGGTGCTCTAATGATTGTTATTTGGAACGCCATAATTCTACACACTCGATGGGGAGGATTGGTCAGGAGACAAGGATTAATGGCCCTCGCAATTGGAGGAAACATTATCACCGCATGGTCCTGGTTCGGCACCAACATGCTCGGCATTGGGCTTCACTCATATGGCCACATGGACAGAGCTGTCTTCTGGCTCCTCACCTTCATAGTCAGCCAAGTCCTACTCATTTTCCTAACGCTTCTCCCCTCAGAACAATGGCGTAGCCCACAGGCCCAGGGCCGGCTGTAAAGCGAGCGCATCCATCTCCCGCATTATCTTCCTGTCCCTAAAGTTCCTATATTCCTCAACCCCTAACCTGCATAGGCCAACTTCATGAATCCGATTTTTGAATTGCTTCCTTCTTTCCCAGTACCAATGCTTCCCTAACCGAGAGGAATCCAGCATTTTCTCATTTTCATCTTACTATGAAAAGCAAAGTGCTTCCGGGGGATTAGCTCAGCTGGTTAGAGCGCTTGCTCGACACGCAAGAGGTCGCTGGTTCGACTCCAGCATCTCCCACCACTTTAAGCTCCTTAAATATAATAACTTACATAACGGAGCTCTCTCCCAAGAAACAAGCAGCAAATCGGCAATTTCAGCTAAAATCGCCTTATTTTACCCTTTTTTGGTCCCTAACCCGGGACTGCTGAAAACTCGCCTCATGGAATCCCGTACCCTTTAGTATGACGCAAATGATGGTTTCATCTCTTTTGCCGAACGTCACGGCTGAGTCGCGGCGTCCTCGCCGTCGGATCCAGCCGATTGTTCTGCTTCCTCGTTGGGGAACCAGCCGGTGAGGAACTCCGCGAGTGTACCGGCGAAGCGTCCTTCGGCAAGGTGCTCGATCCCCTGCTGGTTTCCCCACGAATAATTGATGATCAGTTGGCCCCGGTACTCGCAGAAATCGATGTCCGAGTTATTGATATTCGCCGCCACACGGACTCTCTCCCGCTGGTCAGGCGTGAGGTGCAGATTGGCGACCCGTCTGTCTTCATCTGAAGCACGAAGAACGGGATTCAGGCGGCTGGACTCCCAGAGGATCAGGTCGTTGGAGCGTACAACGCGCTGCTCGTATTCCCCGTCAACCGCTTCCAAGTAGAAATTGTAGTAATAGCCGTTGAGGTATCTGAGACAGTGGGGAGCCGTATAGCGATCCTTCGAATACGTGCACTCCGCAGGCATCAAGTCCCAGTGTTTCATGTCGGGCGACGTGGCGAACCGGGCCGTGAAACGCACTCCCGCGATCTCGGGTGGTTTGCCGACCTCGAACATGAGTACATAGCGGTCGTCGTCGCGGCACAGTGATGTGTTGAACAGGCCGTAGCCCGGGAGATCGAGAGCGTTCCAGGATTCCCATCGCCGCATGTCCCGCGAGACGAAGATATCGACGTGCTCGCCGTCCCAATGGTTCGTGCCCGCCACAAACAGCGTGTCGCCGTCGACCATGACGTTGCCCAGATGATATCCCGCGGCAAACGACGCGCTCGGCTCGCCGGTCGCATGGTCAACAAAGCGGAAATAGGAATCACCCGTAGTGTTGTTCGCGTATTGGGCACGCACATATTCGAAGCGATAGAGCCTGCCGTTGAACACCACGGGCGTCGTCTCGACAAGATCGCAGTCGATCGTCCCCAACTTCACAATATGCGGTTTCGTCAACTTATGGGAGATTACGTTCCAAAGGTAGATCAACCACTTGACCTGTGGCAGCCGACTTATATCCCGCCAATAGAATTTCAGTTAAATGTGCCGCGGCATCAGCGTTCATTTCACTTTCCTTTTCATTCTCGATACAATCTACAAAATGGGTGGCGTCATTCGGCTCGTTAGTTTCCAACGGAAGAACCGCCCAGCTCTCTTTGGGATTCGCTGCTGCTTCTTGGTTTGTCGAAGACCAAAAGCCCATAGGATCTCCGGGATGGGCTTCCGGCGGAGTCCATGGCGCCAAATTTGAAAAGGTCTCCAGCCGCATCCTATTGCCATCGATACAGAGCGATCCTTTGCTTCCAATCAGGAAAACCTTATTTTCACCTGAGGCGGGATGGCTTGACCAGCCTATTCTTCCACCCGATACGGTTGCAATGAGACCGTTGCCCAATTTAAGGGATAGGAACCCAAAGTCCTCCTGTCCATTTTTCTGGTGCGCATCAAAAAAGTAATTCCTAGTGCAACCATAGACAGAACTAACGCGGTCCCTAGCGAGCCAACAGACAAGACCCAGCGCATAAACACCAATCGCGTAGAATTCAGCCTTCGAATCAATGAAGGAAAACCTCTCGCACGGGTACGGTTGGACCCGTCTTTTTGTCAAATCCGCGGAACCAGGATGACCCTTGGCAAACAACCAGTCAGCATGGATCGCTCTCAGCTCGCCCAATTCACCAGAGTCCACAATGGATCGAGCACGACGACACCACGCTTGATTAATAAAACTGAACATCTGGCTCCTCACACCTGCTTTATGGACTGTTCTCACCACATCGTCTGCAGTCGCAAGATACGGAGTCATCGGTTTGTCGATGTAGACGTGCTTCCCGGCTCTAGCACATTTAGTCACAATTCTTCCTCGCCGTTCCGGCTCTGCGCACACGGACACAATATCAACACCCGGCATTCGAAGCGCTTCATCTAAATCAGGAACGAAAGGAATATCGAATTGGTCAGCGAGAGCGCGATTCCAATTGGTCCGCTCATCACCAACATCAGCTTCATCAGTCATGGCAACGAGTTGACACCTCGGATCTGATTGAAACAAAAGCCCGTAATTCTCTTGGTGAGTTCGGAGACCGGAAACAAGGAGGACGCCATGGTGAGACTGGGTCATTTAATCTTCTTCTTTCTCTTCGTCATATTACTCATCGAATGCAACTAACTTAAGCCCTCAACCAAGAGATCACTCTTCTGGGAAATAGAATAAAGTACCTCTAAAACGGCGAACGCTAAACACTTCACACCGCACACACCGGTTTCCCTGAAGAAAGAGAATCTTTCACGAGCATTCTCATGACTCTTGAAGCATCTGTTTCTTTGCTATCAAAGTCCTCACGATCAAAACCTATTTGGTTTTCTCTTTTATAAGCAGCCCCTTCACTACCCAACATGAAAAAATCTACTGAAGGGCGCCCCTGAGATGGACCGGCAGTAAGCAGTGCTGTCTGCCCAGAAGCGAACTCCACACTCACCGAAAGGAAACCCGATTGATCGGTTGGCAACGCATAGATCCGTTCAGGACCAGATTCAAACCAGCTAATAACTCTCTCAGCCATCAGGCAAATATAGCCTTCAACTAATTCTATTTCTACTGCCGTTAAAAGAGTCCACCGGACAAATACTGGGGTTCCGACTCTTCCATTTGAAAGAGCATTCTTGACCCCTTGATCGACGGAATCCCAATAAGATAATCGCGCACCCTCCATCGACCAAAACCCTTTATTTTCGACTCGCAGCAACCCGATTGCGAAGCCTTCCAATTCCAGAAATTTCAATCTCAACTCGATCACCCGGTTTTAAAAATTCGCCAGTCGTTGCCCCCACTCCAGATACTGTCCCGGTACTAATGAGATCGCCCGGTTGAAGAGTGAGAAAAGCCGATATATATTCGATAATCTGAGCCACCTGATAGAGCATTTGCCCAGTATTGTTGTGCTGACGTCGCTCGCCATTAATGTAGGTGCTGATGTCCAGCACCTGCGGATCCGGAATCTCATCCTTTGTCACGATCCACGGCCCCTGTGGACCCGCAGTGTCTAGCCATTTACCATTCAACCAATCAAACCAAAGATCTCGTTCCCGGTTCTCAGTACGTTTTCTGATTAGCAATTTTCTCTCCGAGACATCATTCATGACCGTATAGCCAGCAACATAGCGAAGCGCAGTAGAGGCCTTTACCCCCTTCGCCTTCCGCCCCATCACGACAGCAAGTTCGCCCTCCCAATCGATCGAGTTAGCAATCGGGGGTATTTTGATTCGATCGCCAGGACCAATAACTGTAGTAGCGGGCGGTTTCATAAAAACCCGAGGCGTCTCCTTATCCTGAACCTGCATCCTCTTACCACCCTCCTCAATATGATCCTGATAGTTGCCAGCCAGACAGTAGATAGCACGAGGATGAGGTACGGGAGCCCTCAATCGAATGGAACTTATACGATGAAACCTCTTGCCATCTGCTG
This sequence comes from uncultured Opitutales bacterium, assembly GCA_964542645.1. Lineage (GTDB taxonomy): Bacteria > Verrucomicrobiota > Verrucomicrobiia > Opitutales > UBA2987 > Moanibacter. Next base: position 516,284 of record CAZIUG010000008.1, read on the forward strand.
TTGGATTCTCCCCGCCTCTCTTGACAGCCGAAGCTACGGCTAATTTCGCCGCTTCGATCCCTTTGGATCCTGCCTCAAGCAGCGAGATCATGTCGGAAAAGAATGGATACACTTTCCGCTTCTCCCTTCTAGCAATGGTTTGATCGGCAACTGCCAGATCCACCAAGATACTGTCTTCAGCTATTACGGCTCCTATTGAATTGGAACCCTTATGGGTGTAAGATACGAGTTTCATTTGACCAAGATCCCTTTAAGTTTGAAACCGAAATATCGGAGAACCACTACAGTGGAACAAGCAAAAAGTCTCTCAAATTTACAAAATACTTCCAATCTCACGTCAATCGCACGTGCTTTCGGTGAAACTTTGGAACCAGTCGCCATTCGATGTCCTTAAAGTTTAGATTACACTTACAATTTCTACGATCGTTTCCATATATAATTCGTGATTTCAGTCTAATTTAAATTTCCGATCACATGATCTTAAGTCTTCTCGATAACGATCTCTACAAAATGACCATGATGCAGGCTGTTTGGCAAAGATATCGCCATGAAAAAGCCACCTACGAGTTGATTAACCGCCAACCAGGCAACCTATTTACCGAATCATTCTGTGATCGCCTTAGAGATGAACTCTCACTCTTTAGCAAATTAGGTTTCCGTAGCGATGAGAGAGATTGGCTAGAAAATACAGGATTATTCAGAAAGGAATTTATTGAATTTCTTACCTCGTTTAAACTGGATCCTTCAAAGATCAACTTACGACTTTCTAGAAATTTTAGCCTCGAAATCGAGATCTCAGGCTCATGGTTGGAAACAATTCTCTGGGAAGTTCCCCTGATGGCCCTCATTAATGAAATCTACTTTAACAAGATCAGCAAGGGATGGGATAGAGATCTCGATCATTATCGTGAGAGAACCACCGAAAAAGGGAATAAACTGGCACGAGCCGGTTGCCACTTTAGTGATTTCGGGACCAGACGAAGGCGCAGCTTAGCCGTACATCAAACTGTCATTGATGCCTTTACTAAATTAAAGGAGGGGAAGAAAGGCTGTTTTCTAGGTACCAGCAATATGTATCTGGCCAGGAAATTTGGAATTACTCCCGTCGGAACTATGGCACATGAATGGATCATGGCTCATGCGGGAATTTATGGTATCTCCGGAGCGAATCGAAAAGCCCTTCAGGTTTGGAGGAACGTCTACGAAAACAAGCTTCTTATTGCTCTCGCCGATACCTATACGACCGAACTCTTTCTGAAGGAATTTTCCGGTCCTCTCGCTCGACAGTACGAAGGAGTACGCCATGACAGTGGGAATCCTTTTTCTTTTGCTCAGAACGTAATTAGCTTCTACCGTTGTGAGGGAATCGACCCATCGACCAAAACAGCCGTATTTAGTGACAATCTAAATGTCGACCGTGCCATCGCAATACAGCGAAGAGTCGGTGGCAACATCCAGCCTCTTTTTGGAATCGGAAATCATTTCACCAATGACTTTCCAGGGAGCGCAGCACTCGATATAGTGATTAAAATGACCCGAATCAACGGGCGTCCGGTCACCAAAATTAGCGATAACCCGCATAAGGCAAGTGGTCTGCCAAGAGCGATCGAAGAATCGCTCGCGACCATTAAAGGGGAGTTGGCAAGATCTCGAACTAATACACCAACATAACAACCGCCTCCTTCAGAAAATTCCCACCTTGACTCTTAGTCCTTCATCCCATCGTCTAAATCCGAGTACTCAAATTTGTGATTTGTATGCCGTTCCGAAGCGCCTTGATCATCGTTGATCTCAACAATGACTTTATGCCGGGTGGCGCGCTTGCCGTGAAGGGAGCGGATGAGATCCTGGGCCTTATCAATCCGCTAGCCGCAGAAGGCAAATATAACTACGTAGTCGCGACCCAAGACTGGCATCCCAAAGACCATATCTCATTTAAAAATTGGCCCGTACACTGTGTTGCGGAGACACGCGGTGCTGAATTTCATCCCTCTTTTGACACAAAAAATGTCCACGCGGTAATTAAGAAGGGATTTACCAAAAATGCCGATAGCTACAGCGGCTTCTATGATGAACAAGGGCGCAGCAATGGACTAGCAGAGCTTCTCATAACTAATCACATTGACGAGGTAGACATCGTCGGGATAGCAACAGACTATTGTGTTAGAGCAACTGCCATTGAAGCTGTTCAAAAAGCCGGCTTCAAAACCCGCGTGCTTCTCCATGCTTGTCGAGGTGTCGGACTCAAACCTGACGATATCCCAAACTCAATTGAGGAAATGAAAAAAGCCGGAGTCGCGATAGTTACCAACTAACATCGGCGGACAGAGACCGGGACATCACGAAGGAAACCCAAAGGATCGGCTAGGAAAGCCGAAAGCGACCCTGAATCCTATCAGGTTTCACTAGATAGAAGCAGTCTGTTGATCTCTAAACCATTCTTAGCACTTCTTTTTCCAACTCATCTACAAAATCTTTGTAGGTCGATACCAGGCCTTTCTCCAATCCGATCTTTGGAAACCAACCAGTCTCTTTGAGGCGTGAGATGTCTAGTAGTTTTCTCATCGGACCATCCGGTTTAGAGGTGTCAAACTCGATTTCTCCTTCGTACCCTACTACTCTCCTAATAGTTTTCGCCAACTCTAAGATGCTCAGATCCTTTCCGGATCCCAAATTAATCCAATCCGGAGGATTCCCAAGGTTAAGTAAATGAAGAATAGCATCTGCTAGATCGTCGACATGCATGAATTCGCGCTTCGGCCGTCCAGTTCCCCAAAGCACAACTGAAGGATCACGACGCACCTTAGCCTCATGAAATTTACGGATCAAAGCTGGAATCACATGGCTATTTTCCAAGTGGTAATTGTCTCCTGGACCATAAAGATTAGTTGGCATAGCGGAGTGAAAGAGGACCCCAAACTGCTCCCGATACTTTTGACAGAGTTTAAGCCCAGCAATTTTTGCTATAGCGTAAGCCTCATTAGTCGGTTCCAAAGGGCTCTCGAGAAGGGACTCTTCCACCATCGGTTGAGTCGCCTCGCGGGGGTAAATGCAAGAACTGCCCAAGAAAAGCAGACGCTTTGATGCATACCGATACGCTGCTTCGACCATGTTAAGTGCAATCGAGAGGTTAACGCGAAGAAATTCCGCAGGATAGGTCGCATTCGCTTGGATACCTCCAACCTTAGCAGCAGCCACGATCACGATCTCAGGCTTCTCCTTTTCGAAGAACCGATCTACAGCGCCAGCATCACAAAGATCCAATTCCTCTCGAGTCTGAGTCAGCAGATTCTTAAACCCTGATTCTATCAACTTCCGCATCAGCGCCGACCCGACCATGCCCCGACTTCCGGCAACATAGACTCTATCTTCCTTTTCCATGCCGCTCCTTTAAATCAGTTACAAATACCCCGCTCAATTCTAAACCACATTGGCTAAGATTCTAAAAAGTTTTTCAAAACATCCAATCTGGAAAATCACCAAAGCTTTCTCCTTTTTCTTTGCTCCTTGGGATTTTTGATTCTCCTCTCCATACATCCATTAATAACGTCAGTTCTGCATCTGGATGTAATCTCCACCCAAACCGGAGCACGCAAAGATTGGAGCAAGACTTATGAACTAAGAAACCTCCGCCGTGGCCTGTTGATAGGCGAGCTCCTTTTTAGCCATCGCTAAATCTGATTCGATCATAATCTTGACCAGCCCCTCGAATGTAACCTTTGGCTCCCAATTCAGTTTCTTTTTCGCTTTCGATGCATTACCGATCAAAAGATCTACCTCCGAAGGTCTCTCATACCTCGAATCGTGCTCAACGTAGGACCTCCAATCCAGATCAAGAAGCTCGAATGCTACCTCGCAGAACTCCTGAACCGAGTGCGTTTCATTAGTAGCAATCACATAATCGTCTGGATCGTCCTGTTGAAGCATCAACCACATCGCTTCCACATACTCTGGAGCGTAACCCCAATCCCTACGGGCATCGAGATTACCCATGTAGAGCTTACTCTGTAGCCCCATTTTGATCCGCGTTGCAGCACGACTAATCTTACGGGTTACAAAGGTCTCGCCCCTTCTAGGTGACTCGTGATTAAAAAGGATCCCATTACTTGCATGGAGCTTATAGGCCTCACGGTAATTAACCGTCAGCCAATAGGAAAAGACCTTAGCGCAGCCGTAGGGAGAACGCGGATGGAAAGGAGTTGTCTCTGACTGAGGAACCTCATGAACCTTTCCAAACATCTCTGAGGAAGAAGCCTGATAAAAACGGATTCTCCCCTCTAAACCCGCCTCCCGAATCGCTTCCAGAATCCGTACAGTACTCAAACCAGTCACATCACCGGTATACAACGGGATATCAAATGAGACTCGGACATGACTTTGGGCACCAAGATTATAGATCTCATCCGGAGTTAAATCGTAAAGCAGCTTCACTAAATGGACGCTATCGGCAAGATCCCCGTAATGAAGAAACAAGCGGTTACCATTGATGTGAGGATCCTGGTAAAGGTGGTCAATTCGAGAGGTACTAATGGTCGACGATCTGCGCTTGATACCATGCACCTCATATCCTTTCTCTAACAGAAGTTCTGCCAGATAAGAACCATCCTGCCCCGTAATTCCTGTTATCAATGCTTTTTTCATCTTTCTTTTTTCTTCCCATCAAAGAATCAGCATACTGTCCTTTGGTAGCTTACTGCATTCCCTTTAATTTCGATTTGCGTAATTCCGTATTTTTTATTTGGGTTTTCGCGCACACTTTGGGATGGATTGCTCAAAACCCTGAGTCTTTCCCAACAATAGCCGAGAACGGCTAACAGCTAATTAGCAACTGACAAAGTCAATCCGAATCCGTGGCAAGATGTAGAAAGGTAGGTTTCAGATATTAGGAATGGACCGCTTCCCCATTCCCAGGCCCGTTCAACAAATCCCTGAATAGAAGGTCCATAATACCAAACCAAGCAATGGATATACCGAGTCAAAATGATATCTCGGTTAGCCGCCTTCGGCGGATAAATCGAAGTTTTAATATCGCCGTAGCCTTCGACCTCGAGCTGAATCAAGCAACGGAAATTTTTCAGGGGATTACAGACTACTCACATTACCAGCCATCCTGGAATATAATTCCTATCAATTTTCAATTCGAGGAACTTCTAGGTGAACTTGTAGCGTCGAATGAAATTGACGGTGTAATCGGGAGTTTTGTTAGCGATACTTGGTTGGAAAGGCTTGGGAAAGAGACTCCACCAACAGTAAATTTATCAAAGCTCTCACGAATAGAATCGGTCACGACGGTGGGAGTTGATGACCAAAAAGTCGGTGGATTTGCTGCAGAAGCGCTGAAAACAAGCGGACATGTCCAATATGCATTTATAGGAATACGTGGAAATCGATTTTCTCAACTTCGATATGAAGGTTTCAGAGACCGACTCTTAAAAGAAGGTAAAGCATGTGAGGCTTCCTATTCTGGCCAACCCTCCGGCCTAATCGAATGGCTGCGGGCACTTCCAACCCCCATCGGCATCTTCTGTGTCTCCGACTACCTAGCTAGGATAGCAATCCTAAAGTGTCGTAGCTTATCAAAACAGATACCAAAGGACATCGCTATCATGGGTGTAGGAAATAATCCTCTCGATTCAATCCTGTCTGGTATACCTCTAACCAGTATCGCACTTCCCAGCCGCGAAATCGGTTATAAAGCAGCTGAAGAGCTGAACCGTATAATCCAAGAAGAACCTTACACCGTGAGACAGATAGATCTCCCTCCAGGTGAACTCTACCTGAGAGAATCTACCCTGTTAGGGAAACAACTCGACCTTGCCCTCGAAAAAGCATTGAACTTCATTCGTCAGAATCTATCTCAACCAATCGGCGTCGATGATGTGGCACGCGAATCAGGTGTATCAAGAAGAAATCTTGAAATGAGATTCCAGCGAAGTTTGGGCCGAAGCCCCTATCGAGAATTGACACGCTTTCGAATGGAAGAAGCCCAAAGGCTTCTCACTGAATCGAATCTCCGCATCTACGAAATTGGCGAGCGCTGCGGTTATCCCGAACAACAACAGTTCAGCACTGCCTTCAAAAATTGGTGCGGCCAAAGTCCTAGAAATCACAGGAAGGAGAGACAGACGAAGAAATGACCCTCAGCATGTGAACTGTTGAGAAAGGGATTTAAATTTAAAGATTGAAACAGGTAGAACCGACTCCGAGCTCTTCACTTAAAGGTCTTCTATTCCCTCCGATTTTGCTCTTGCCCGTCACATCGTTGGCATGTTTACCTCCCTACCAGGAGACTAGGAATATCCTCCCTCCCGCGAAGCAACGTCGCTAGAATTTTGCGCCAGTGGAATTCCGGGGGATTAGCTCAGTTGGTTAGAGCGCTTGCTTCACACGCAAGAGGTCACTGGTTCGAGTCCAGTATCTCCCACCACTTTAAAAGTTTTAACATAAACCAGTTAAGAAACTGTATTTGAGGGAATTAAGAAGACCGAAAAGCCTATTTTAAAGATTCCATTTAAATGCAGGCCCCTTGTTCCATTCACGCGAAAAGGTAGTTCTAACTACTGCCTTAATAACCCGAGCTTTCCGAGCTTTCCCTTCAGGATTTCGCGTTCTTCAGACGTCAGAGCAGGCTGCGGTGGGCGAGGTTCCCCACATTCGACTCCGAGTCTCTCGCTCAAAGCCGCTTTAAGGCTAGCGTGGTATAGTCCTTCGATTTGGAAGTTGCTCACTTCCGTAGCCCGGGCCTGAGCAGTCTCTGCGCGCTTCAAATCTCCCTCCTGATATGCATCCCAAATTTTGATCCAGAATTCAGGCGCGACATTCAGCGGTCCATCGATACAGCCACTCCCACCAATAGTTAGGGCCGGCAGCATTAGGTTACTATTCCCAACAAAACAAGAGAGTCCCATCTTAGCAAAATCACGGATATAAGAAAGAGTTGGAGCGGAGTGCTTGAGTCCGGTCAATTGTGGAACTCCATCCCGGATTTTTCCCATCAATTCAGGGGTTATCTCGACACCCGTGCATTCCGGAAGATTGTAAACAAAAAGGGGCAAATTTGCGGCGGCGCCTACTATCCGATAATGCTCTACAATTCCCTTCTCGCTCGTTCTAGAGAAAAACGGGGGCACGCAACAAATGGCATCGACCCCAGCTCCCGCGGCATGCTCGGCCATATGAGCCGCTCGCTTCGTTGTCGGAGCCCCGACATGCATTATATTTTTCGCCCTTCCTCTTGCCTGGCCTACAGCGAGCTTCGCTATTCTCTTATTCTCGTCATCGTCCAACAAAACACTCTCTCCAGCACCGCCCGCGATCCAAAACCCATGGACACCAGCTTCAATATTGAACTCCATTACCTTGCAAAACACCTCCTCGTTGAGGCAGCCCTCCGAACTCATAGGTGTGATGCTTGCTGGGTAAACTCCTTTAAACTCTAGCATGCTAATTATCCTTTCCTCAATCTTAAATCAGCATCGGTGATGCCAAGAACCTTCCCTTTTCTCGAGGCGACTATACAGAACATGTTAATACCCACTCTTTATCAACACTGTTATTCTCAATAATACCCTTTGCTTCCACCCCCATCCACTGAAATCCCCGTGCCATGGATATGGCGTGCGTGGGAACCGCATAAGTAGGCAACCAATTCCGAAATATCTTCTGGTCGCCCCAGCCGACGCAACCCATCTGAAACAATCGCATCTTGACGAATATCCTGGACACTCTTGTTTTGCAGATGCGCCCGTTTCTCAAATATAGCTTGAGAGCGCTCGGTCTCAGTCAATCCTGGGTTAATCCAGTTAACATTGACGTCATCAATCAATCCTTGGTTCGCCAGCCCCTTGGAAAAGTTGGCTAAGGCAGCATTGACCGCGCCGCCGACGAGGAAGTCGTTAGTCGGGGTACGAGCCATCCCTCCTACGATATTGATCACACAGCCCTTAGTCTTCTTCAATTCCGACCACAATAGACGGCACAGTCGGACTGCGGAGTGAAACTTTAGAGAGAAACCATCTAGCATTTCTTCATCTGGCTGATCCAGGAATTTCCCAGCTTTGGTGGCTCCAGCCGAGTTAATTAAAATGTCACACTTTCCAAAAGCTTTCATGAATGAACCCACTGCTGCTTCACATCCTTCCAAAAGACGTAAATCAGCGGCATGGATTTCCACTAGTGCTGTGTTTTTTTTTCGAATCGCATCCGCTGAAAATTTCAACTTCTCAAGGTTTGAGGACACCAGAAACACGTTGGCACCTCCCGATGCAAGACGCATTGCACAGGCAAATCCTATTCCTCGTGATCCACCAGAAACGAAAGCAACCTTGTCCTTAAAACTATTCATCATGTAGAAAATCTATTTAGCCAAATAAACGAAACCGGTTGAGCTGCCAGAGCAACCTCCTCAAACGATCCAAATACCCTACCTCTAGGGCTTAACTTTATAAACTTGTAAGCAACCAATTTTAGTAATGATAGTCGCAATTGCAAGGATCTCGCTTCAAGGTAATCGGTATGAAGGCTACAAAAAATATTTCTACATTCCGCTCAAATAGACTAATACAACCATGAGCAACGCAGAAAAGTCTCAATACGTATCAAAGGAATTGGCGCTTAACTTCCACCTCATGCATCCTGGAGGAGACAGCGCACCCGGTGATCCCAACCCCGCCTACTTCTTGGATGGCACCTATCATCTTCACTATATCCTTCGTCATCCATGGCATGGCGAACCCTCAAGCGGTAGGCCCCAAGATCACGAAAACGCAAGATCTTACTCTTTCATCCATGTAACCAGCCCCGACATGTTGCACTGGACTTGGCAGCCGACCAAATTGCAACCCTCCTTTACAGGCCACGGCATGTTCAGTGGAACCGGGTTCTTCACCAAAGAGGGAAGGCCGGCAGCTATCTACGCTGGACTTTCAAATCCTCGGAATAGCTACATCATTGTCGCTAAAAACAATCGTCTAGGTTGCTGGGAAAAGCCTTTCCCAGTGCTTCCGAAAGGTGGGCCTTCCGGTAAGGATATTAACCTTCTCGGCGATCCTGACTGCTTCCTGGTCGGCGATACCTACTACGCTTTTTCCGCTGCAAACGACGTCCCTCTATTTAAATCTACCGACCTAAAAAATTGGGCCTATGTTGGTCCGATGTTCAAACACCATCTACCTGACGTTGCAATCGGAGAGGATGTCTCATGCGCTAATTTTTTTGAACTTGATGGCAAATGGATGTTGCTGTGCATCAGCCATCAATTCGGCTGCCGTTACTATCTTGGCGAGTGGGATCCTGAGATGGAGCAGTTCGTGCCGGAAAAGCACGAACGGATGAATTGGAGACGGCCCAATCAAGGAATCATAAAAACTGAATATCGCGATTTCTTCGCTCCAGAAAGCCTGCTTGCGGCTGACGGCCGAAGGATTATGTGGGCTTGGCTTTGTACTGCGGATCCACCACTGAACTTGAAATCAATTCAATCGCTCCCGAGGGAATTGAAACTAGCGGACGATGGATCGCTACGTATACAACCTCTACAAGAATTGGAATCTTTACGTTACAGTGCAAAGATTCTCAAAGAAATTACAGTCTCATCGCCAGACCGACCTGCCCACGACAGCAAGGGTCTCCAAAAAATCACCACCCTCGATGGAGACGCTTTTGAGATTAGGATTACCATCGACCACAATCAGACGCTGAGAAAACGCTTTGGAGTTCTGCTCTTTACCAACGACGAGAACGAAGGACTGCCCATCGTCATTCACCCTGAAACACGCACCATCCGGCTTGGCGCAGTAGAAGCTCCATTCGATGTGTCAGATCTTTCGGATAACGAAGACCTCGATTTGCGCATATTCATTGACAAGTATCTCGTCGAGGTTTTCGCATCCAACCGCCAAGCGGTTCTGACTACATATGCGGACTACCAATCCGCCAATGGCCTATCAGCCTATTGCTTCGGCACAAGTATAACTTTTCGAAAGATTGAGATCTGGAAATTACGGCCTACAAATGAGGGCTTCTTTGAAGCCCAGAAGAATCCGATCTGGGAACCTGATGCGGAATAATAGACCAGCTTACTTCAAGTTAAAACCCTTACAGATCTAGAGCCAGGTCCCATAGGGCTAGAACGGCCTAATTCCCCTTGAATAGAATCATCACAATTGTGAGAATCGCTTACTACGATTGAGGTTTTATTTTTCGGGTCCTAGGTATTTTCTTTGTTTACGAGTCTACTCCTTCGAACTATCTCTGGTTGGTGAAAATTTTCGATTCCTGAGTACACTCTAACAATGAAGATACTTATCACCGGTGCTTACGGACTTGTCGGTAGCGTTGTCTACCAACATCTCTTGAAAGTGAAGCCAGAAGTAGAGATCTTTGGTCTTGGACGCAGGCGCCAAATCTCCGACCGCATCGACCCAGGAAACACCTTCGATATTCCCGAAGACCATCTTTTCATTTCGGATTTGTCAAATCTCGAAGAAGTCTATGAAATACTTAAAGGCTTTGATACTGTTGTCCACATGGCAGCCGATCCACGGCCGGACGCCCCTTGGGAAAGCATCCTTAAAAGCAACATTCTAGGAACCTACAACATCCTTGAAGGTAGCGTTCGAGCTGGCGTCAAGCGAGTCATAGCAGCTAGTACCGTCATGGTTTCATGGGGATATTTCGAAAAGGACCCTCATAAATCAATCCGATTGGGAACCGCAAATTCGCAAACAGTAGAGAAATATCGAATCTTACCTACCGATCCCGTTCAACCCACCTGCCTTTATGCTTCCAGCAAAGTTTGCGTCGAGGCTATGGCCAAAACCTACACTTCTACCCATCCAATCTCAATCTTCTGTCTTCGAATCGGTGCTGTAAATTCAGAAGATCAACCAAGCCCAGGATGTCTGGACTGCTGGTGTAGCCACCGGGACATATCCCAAATTGTTGAAAAATGCATTGAGGCAAAGCCCTCTGCCAAATTTGGGATTCACTATGCTGTCTCGGAAAGTTTATGGCGTAGTTTTGACATTGAGAGTGCAAGGCGCGAACTGGGATATGTACCCATGGATCGGGTCCCAGGTTGAGAGAGTAGGGAATTGCCCCTCCTGCTCGTTGTTATTCTCGGCAGTCCTATTGTATTTCCAAAAATTAGGCAGATATCCCTTTAAGTTTCCGCCCCATTGATCTGAGTTTCTACGAGCTCTAAACCTTGTTCCGCGGAAGAACTCGTGACCTAGCCTAATTTTCCAATCGGCAGGCTTCATTATCTCCAATACACCAAAAGGCGCGTGATTACCCGACTCCTTCAACTCAATGCAAGTGAAGGGAGGTATCATACTCCACACGTACATTGGGAATAGAACAGAATACAGACGCCAACTCCTGCAAACTCGATGCTCCAATGGCAACCAAAGCTCCCACTACTTGCGGATCAATAGTTCCCTCCCAACACTCAACGTAAAGCTCTCTACCAACCCTTTCAACGTGTAGGATTCTTCCTGCTTCTGCACGGACAAAGCCCTTTAGACGCACCAAGGTTTCAGGCAGTGCACGCATTGCCTCCTCCAGAGCTACCTGATCGACTGGATCAGGGAAAAAAATACGACAACTTTTCCATCCAATGGGAGGTCCCGTGTCGGCTGTATCTAGATTTCGTACTCGCTGTGCCGCCAAGGTCAGCTCTTCTATTTCCACTCGGCAGTAATTAGCCACGATAATTGGAGCTAATGGATTCACCTCACGCACTGCGTTTCGTGCTGTGCGACGACACTCTTCAGTTGCCTCGTCATAGTGATTCATTAAGATAATATCTGCCCCCTTAACCTGGTTATCTATCTGCACAATAGCACCGCGAGAGGCAACGTGCCGCAGAGTGTGAACAACAGTGATTTGGCGATTCAGTTCGACCCATTCATTCAAAGGTTCACTCTCCAAAATCTGTGCAATTCTAGCAGGATTCGAAATTCCAGATGCCTCTAGCACAACACGGTTAAACGGAGCCGCTTCAGACTGAAGAAGATCTTCCAATCCGAGCAACAACTCGTCCTGAATATCGCAGCAGACACAACCCCCAGGCAATTCAAGCAAACCTGATGCCGTATCAGCCATTCGCTGCGCATCGACCGAAACCATGCCGAGGTCATTGACCACAATCGCTACACGCTCCCCCGCCCAATTTCTCGTCATAAGGCGACTGATCAAAGTCGTCTTACCTGAGCCCAGGAATCCCGTGACTAACCAAATTGGTGTTCGGAACATACTCAGACAATCACACCTCTGGCGTCCTCCTTATTCGCGTTTAAGACTAGTCAGATCAAAGGGGTTCGACCAGGCTTTAGAGCCATCCGGACCAATTATCTCAAACCGCACCCAACGTGCATTTGGTCTTAAGGTGAAAGTTGCAGTCTCGAAGGTCTCTCCTGGTTTCCGATATTCCGTACCGTACACATCATGGACAGCTGTGACTCCCTGGGCCTCCGTTGAACATACAGTCGCTTCCACCAATTGGTCTTGATCCCCACACCGATCGATACGACGAAGATCGATATTATGTATCTCAGGCCCAGTACTGCCGTAACTCGTGCCGTTTTGCAGAGCCTCGCATATAGCCTCTGGCGTGCGTTCTTTAACCCGGACCATAGTCCATCCCTGGTAGGTATCATTCCTCTCGTTATCTAAACTATGGGCGTCGTCATCAGCCAGAGCAGGGTAGAGGCGATTCTCAAGCTCCATCCAATCGTCCCAAATAACAGACGACTCACCACGCCCGTGAGTCCGACAGATCGTATTGAAGACCTCCACTCCCGAAAACCCGTTCAGGGGAAGTGTATCACGCATGATCTTGACAGAACTCCAATGGGGATGGGCAAGCCAAACTGAGCCTCCCTGCTCATTGACACGATCGATCACGTGCTGGGGAGCCATATTCTCAGAATCCATGTCTTCGTGAATATTGAGACAGACGAAGTGATGAACCTGACCTCCGAATGGATTTTTTGGATGCAACTCAGCACCCTGTATCAGCACGAAATCATTCGGTGCTTTGACCGTCTCGATGCGAGTGATGGTATAGTGGTCAGAAAGGCAGAGGAAGTCATACTCATGTTCAACATATCCGTCCAGTCGCTGCTGAGGCGTCGGCCTGCCGTCAGAATTAGTCGTATGGGAATGTAAATTGCCCTTAAGCCAGAAATACCCATCAGCCGAACTCAACCCAAATGGGCTTGTTAGAGAATTATCAGGATTGTTCATCTTCATTTTTTCCTATCTTTAGTAATTGCAAAACAGTGAGTATAACCTACATCGCGTGATTCCTTGTCAACGGAACCTGAATCGCGGAAAGCTAAGCTAACTCGACTTTAATTTTCTTGAGATTTTGCGTCCAATGTTTGCTTGTTCTTCGCCTCCTCCAGAAATAATTCTAACACCCCAATCCATTAGGAATCTGACCTGAGCTTCAGTATCTAACGAAGGATCATTCCAAGAACTCAAGAATGCGACTCCCGCTCTGTCGCAAGCAAATTTTACTATATTTCTTGCGGAGTCTACTTCGGCTGGATACGGTGGATCGTGAGCATCCGAGTGTCCAAACGACATGCCCATGTCGCCAGGTCCCCATTCGGCAAAAGCAATACCTGGTACATTTGCGATATACCTTGCATTCGCCGCACCCTCTCTGTCTTCAATCTTTAGACCTAATAACAATTCTCCGTCTGGATTGAGAGGCCATGGATCAGCTAATTTGGTGTATTCCTGGGGCGTAAGCCCCCAGATACCAGCCGCGAAACCCTGACCTCCAGCTCCCCGCTGACCCTGCTGTAATCCACCTCCAAGACCCGCCTCCTGGAATGGATAGCGACATTCCTCAACAAACGCCTGGACTGCGTTCGCTTGCCTTGCATGGGTGTGAAGGACACCCATACAGCCAGAGGCAAGGACTTGCCGTATCTGCCATGAATTAGATCGAACCTCGTCTACAGTCTTAGCATTAGAGGGTAGCGTAACGATGACAGGAGGTAGGCGGTGGCCCGATCTAGTAGGACCGCCATCAACGAGCCCCTGTAAAAATAGCCGAAGTCCCTTTATATCAAACGGGCTGTGTTCGAAATCAACGAGAAGGAAATCTGCCCATGTATTTGTTTGCTTCTTCCCATTTTCGTAACTCAGTTCACCGGGTCCAGTATAGTACAGATACTCCCCTTGCTCCAATAATTCAATACTTCGATTTATTCGCTTTCTAGCCATTCTATTTTCCCGTTAAAGTTTAGTTATTTTTCTATCTTCATAGCGTCCTTCGTGTACAAGGACCCATACCACATCCAGGTCTAAAATAACACATTGGGTGATTATGGTAAAAAATCTGAGCTTCCTGCAAGAGTCTCTTTTTCACCGGAAAAGAAAATGTGGACCTTTTAGCGACTAATTCTTAATATTCTGGGTCATGAAAAGATTTAAAGCCGCACTAATCGGTTGCAGCCGAATGGGAGCATTTATCGACAATGAAATGCCAAAAGGAGGAAGACCAGGTGCATACTCGCATGCTGCTGGCTATGAAGCCTGCAACCGCACCGAATTGGTGGCCTGTTCCGATCTCCGCACCGAGGTTTTGGAGCAAACCGGTCTCCGCTACAACGTTCCGAAGCAAAAACAGTACCTCGACTACAAGGAAATGATCGATCGAGAGCAGCCCGAGATCATCAGCATCGCTACCCAACCCGAGCATAGGAGTGAAATCGTTATCTACGCTGCAGAGCACGGAGCTAAGGCTATATATGCAGAGAAAGCAATGGCAGCTTCAATGACGGATGCCGACGCCATTGTCGAAGCAGTGGAAAAGAACAACGTCTTCTTTAACATGGGCACTAACCGGCGATGGGATCCTGGTTATGATACTATGAAGGCCGTTATCGATAGCGGACGCATCGGCAATCTAATAGCCCTGGTCATCCACTCAACCGGCCATCTTTTTAACACGGCTAGCCATAGTTTCGATCTCTTGCAACGGCTAAACTCGGACTGCCCTGTATCCTGGGTTCAGGCCCATCTTCCAAACGGGGATGAAGTCATCGACGGAGAAAGGCTGATAGAAGATCCGATAGGCCACGGTATTCTACAGTTTGAGAACGGAGTGACGGCCTACGCACTAAATACCGGTCGTGGAATGGAAGTGGAAGCCCACGGTAACCACGGTTGTGTAATGTCGCGAAGCAACGAAAAAGAATGGCTTTTGCGCGAATCGAGCAATACGGATTACAGGGGGCGAGATGTTCTGGTTGATGGAGAATTTCCTACTTTTAAACCAGATAGTTCGACGCGACTTTTGATCGAAGATCTGGTCCATTCAGTTGAATCAGGTCAACCCCCTCGAGGAGGAGTCCGTCTGGCACGAGCCAATACCGAGCTGATCTTTGCATTTATCAAATCGCACCTTCAAGGTGGAGCTCGCATTGATCTCCCTTTAAGTAGAAGTCGGCATCGCCTGATGCGCAATCGGGAACCACGCCAGCCAAAGTATCAGCGGTAGCTTGGAGGTTTTAAGACAACTATAAAAAAGGAGCCTTTATCTTCAGAATAGGAAGTCTCCTTGGTATTTCCCCGCCACCTTGTATCCTAAATCGAAGCTTCAGATTGATTTGGAGACCATCTTATCCGAATACTCCAATATCCAAGATTGGCCGTACAGATCTCCTAAGTAGTCGAAAACCTCAACCAACAGCAAAGTTTAATCCAACTGGACTCTACCCTCTTCGAATCGATGTAAACCGTTCTGTTTGCTTTGTTATAGCGCGTTCCGTAGGCAACCGCTCCATTGAACTTGCACCATAAAAGCCATCAATATTGGTACATCTTTTAATTATAAAGGAAGCGTCTTCTGGTTCCGCGATAGGGCCTCCGTGGCATAGCACAATGACATCTTCACGTATAGCCTTAGCTGTCCCAATGATGTCGTTAATAGGTTCGACACAATCTTCCAGCGTCAAGGCCGTCTTAGCTCCAATTGAACCCGAAGTCGTCAGGCCCATGTGCGCAACCAAGATGTCCGCTCCAGCTTCGGTCATCGCTCGGGATTCATCAGTATTAAAAACATAGGGAGTGGTCAGTAGCTCCAGATCGTGGGCGATCCGAATCATATCGACCTCTTTGTCGTATCCCATATTAGTCTCCTCCAGATTAGCTCTAAGGGTACCATCAACCAGACCAACAGTGGGAAAGTTCTGTACTCCGGCGAATCCAATCGCTTTTACCTCTGCCAAGAAATGACCCATTCTCCGCATTGGATCGGTTCCACAGACTCCGGCCAAGACCGGAGTCTCCCGCGTCACTGGCAACACCTCATTAGCCATTTCCATGACAATGGCATTAGCATCACCATAGGGCATTACCCCAGCTAATGAACCATGTCCCGCCATACGAAAGCGCCCTGAGTTGTAGATAACAATTAGATCGATACCACCAGCCTCCTCACATTTCGCCGAAATACCAGTTCCAGCACCGCCTCCAATGATGGGTAACCCTTTGCTGATTTTCTTCCGAAGCCTTGAAAGGATCTCTGAACGTGTCTGCGCCATAATCTATAATACTGTATTTAGAATGTCACTGATCCAAAATTGCAATACCGATAGTAATTCTCAGGCTGTCTATACATAATCGGGTTAACCGAATGATCATTGAAATGCTTACCGAGACCCGATCAGCCGAACTTTCTCTCTAAAGTTACGCGGTCCCAGAAGATGGAATACAAGAAACCCGTTTTTCCTCTACTGGAGGATTCATTTGAGATTCACCATCAACTCATCGGCGCATCGGACCGCAAATACTGAATCATTGATCTCGCAGTCCATTTCAACGACTTTGATATCTTCGCGCAAATTCGATTTCAAAGTCTCACAAAATGCAATATTCGCCTCAGGGAGATAAAAGTCCTCTCCTTCCAAATCGATCATACTGAATCCTTTGAGAGGCAACAAAACAGTGACAGGAGCTGTGCTCTGATTCAACTTCTCAGCCATTACTTTGCCCAGCATACAACACTCCTCAACAGTAGTCCGCATCAGGGTAATGTTTGGATTATGCTGATAGAACTTTCGGTCCTTGTATTTTTCCGGAACGGTATTAGGCGCCCCCCAATTTACCATATCTAAACAACCAGGTGCGATAATTGCAGGCACTCCGAACTTTGCAGCCGCTTCCAGACGAGTCGGCCCCGAAGAAAAAACACCTCCTGCAATTTCATCTGCCCATTCTGTTGTAGTCATATCAAGGACACCTTCGATCTGGCCAGATTCGATCAGGCTTTCCATGGTTAACCCCCCAGTTCCGGTGCAATGGAAGACCAGAACTTCATAGCCAGCATCTTCGAGGATCTCGCGAGCACAGTTGACTGCTTGGGTCGTATTACCAAACATTGTAGCAGCAATTAAAGGCTTATCACTCCCTTCCGAAACCTCAGTCTCTACCATCCCACAAATTGCTCCAGCCGCCTGCATGAAGATTTCCCTACTAATTCTGTTGATACCTGCCACATCAACAATGCTGGGAATCATGACGATATCTTTTACACCCACATAACCCGATACATCTGTTCCCGCCGCCGTTGATACCATCACCTTCGGAACACCTAGCGGCAGGGCACGCATAGCCCCACATGCTACTGAAGTTCCACCAGTTCCTCCCATAGCCATTACAGCATCAAATTTACCCTCAGCATAGAGTTGTGGCAATAACACCGCCGCTCCATCACTCATGGCCGCTACTGCTCGCCCACGATCCCGTTCCCTTATCAAGAGCCTCAGATCGATGCCAGCTGCCTCTGCTACCCTCTCTCGCGTTTCATCCGGGTTAATTAAAGGAGATTCCAAAACACCGACATCGATCAGTAGCACATTATGCCCGCGAGCTTCTATAGCATCTCGCAGGAATCCATATTCCACTCCTTTGGTATCGAGAGACCCAATTAAGGCTATTGTCTTTCCAGCCATCCTGATATCATTTGTGCTTGCCCGTTGAGGTTCACAACCGGAAACCATTTTATCCCAATCGAAAAATAAAGCACACGCCGATCCACCATTATTGTAGGCGGAAAAACAGATCTACAAAATGCTCTAATATTCTTAGCATTGAGACTTCGGCCTTGTGGGATAATTTCATCCATCTCACTTTTGCATTTCGCACTAACTAGCACCATGCCATCTCAATACGAACAACAAAGACACCGTAAAGCGTCGTTATAAAGAACAATTTTTAGAAATGTCATCTGATTCTATAAAACTTCAACCCCGTTCTAGAATTCCGGTCCATTGTTTTTGCACTTTTAATAAGTAACAAACTTGAGAATCCAGTTTTTCCTGATCCATACTACTCTGAAACAGAACTAGTAATCGGTTCTGACTCCGAAAGTAGACATCTTTCTCAATTGGGAAAAGACCAAAGTCTATTCTTCATTAGACTGGCTGTGATCTCTTGACGACACAAGCACGCTAACCAATACTAACCATTCCAATGAGATCCGTTATTTGCGTGCACGAAAGCTACGACGCACACTGGCCGTTCACAGCCGATCATTGGTACGAACGCTGGCAAAAAGAGGGCGGGTGCGAACTCTATCGGACTGAAGACAAAGGTGCTCGTGTGCCCAATCTCGTACAGGATCCCCAGACAGTCCAGCGTCTAGTCCTCCTCGGTATCTCCGTCGAGAGTGGGGATCTCAAGCTATTCACCACCCTTAAAGAATGCTACGCTTCAGAAACTTACTTTGGTGGTTCAAGTAAGGGAATTGAAGAAGCCAAGGCACGCAATGTAACAATTTACTCCCCTCGTGGAGACATTCAATGGGGCCAGACTGTGGCGGAATACGCGCTAGGCTTAACTCTATGTGCCCTGCGACGTATCCCTCACACTTCGACAGCGATGATTAAAGGTCACGAAACATGGGAATACATTCCTAAGGTTGGGAAACCCGGCCAACGCGGAGCACAGTTCGGTGACACCAAAGACTTCGTCAGCGGAACCCTTCAAGGTAAGAGAGTACGCATTGTTGGGATTGGAAATATCGGGGGTCGCTACGCAAAATGGTGTGCCATGATGGGAGCTCAGGTCTCTGTCTGGGATCCATTCGCTTCTGATGCTTCATTTGACATCGCAGGCGTCACAAGGTGTTTCTTTCTGTCCGAACTAGTCAAAGATGCAGAGATATTTGCACCCATCGTTCCACTTACAAAGAGTACAACCGGACTAATTACGGCGGCACACATCAACGCCATTCCGGACCAAAGTCTCGTAGTTCAGGTAACGCGTGCTGCTGTTTGCAACACCGAGGCCCTCTACAAACGGGTACTTAAAGATGAATTATTCCTGGCTGCCGATGTTTTTGATAAGGAACCCGTACCTCTGGATTCACCCCTCCTCGGTCGGCATAATGTCGTTCATACTCCGCACAACGCGGGCCGAACGATCGACGCAAACCGTGCTCGCGCCGACGACGCGATTGCAAGATTCAAACCGAGATGAAGCCTGAATCTGCAATCAAAGTTTGAGCAACCTCTTTGCGTTCTCACCTAAAATTAACCGTTTGGCCTCATCATCAATGGCTGCCGTTATGATTTTCCCCATCTGGGGACGTGGGTCCATCAACGGAGTATCGGAGCCAAAAAGAACCCGCTCAGCTCCTACACCATCTACCAATTCTTCAACTACTCCTGGGGTGCGAAAAGTGGAACAAGTTTCCAGGTAGACGTTATCCCATTCCTGCGCTGCTTTAATAGCTTGGCTACGGTAAGGCTCGCAGTTGCCTGCATGACCTGCTACAAATTTCACCTTGGGAAATCTAGGCGCAACCTCTAGAAGATGGCATGGCTCAGCCGTCTTTTCCGGACCCGTATGAAGAATTACAGCTAATTCCCTCTCGTTGGCGAAGGCATAAATCGGATCCCAAATGGATTCACAAAGCAAGTAAGGCGTGTAGGGAGGATAAAGCTTGATTGCCAAAAACCCGAGCTGATCGATAGCTCGTTCGAGCTCAGGCACCATTAAATCGGGAAGGAGAGGAGAAACATATGCAAACCCAATAAATCGACTTGGATTACGAGCTACAAAGTCAGCAGTCTCATTATTTCCTGTTCTTCCATCCGGATGGAAAATGTTGAAGACGCAACTTCGATCAATTCCAATAGCATCCATCGCGTGGAGCATTTTTTTTGGATCGTCCACTACTTGGAGATCATCCCACCGTCCCACGTGCCCGTGAAAATCAATGACTTCGCTTCCTTCGATCATTTTCCACCCTGTAGTATACGTTCCAAATTTCCCGCGCAAATGGCCGATAAATCTTTATCGTCGATATCAACGTGGTGCAAATAGTACAACACTGGGCCCATCGCATACCGAGGGAAATAGGATCCATAGAGCAACCGTTTGGCGCCAAACTGCTTTGTCAGTTTCTCGATGCCGGCAAGATTCTCGAACCGGCTCAACTCTAAGAAAGCATTTGGTAACTTACACAACATCGGAGCCAAAACCGCAGAATGCACATAATGTGCCCCAACAAGCACAGTAACAAGCTCAGGAAACTTTGGAAGCGTATCCATAATCTGCGCTGGCGATAAGTCAGCCAAGGATACCCAAAGTGGTATCTTTTCAGACGAAAGCCATTCCAGAAGAGGGCCGTAAAGCCAATCAACAAAAGGAATTTCGTCTCTCAACGGCGAGCTATGGAGACGCACGCTTTTTACCATTTTGGAAGCGTGATACTCTGCTAACTGCCGAAGCACATCGTTTCCGCTACCGGCACACCACTGCAGCTGGAATGCCTCATTATCCCAATCCTGCAATGCTTCATTCGCCCAGATAGAACTAATAGCCTCACCCTGAACATGATAGATCAAGGCCTTATGTACCCCATGGCGCTGCATCTCTTCAACAACCCCATTCGCATCCGAGTAAGGCAGAACCCTATCGTGGCGATGTCCCACTCCAACGTTGGCATCAAACACCGAGACTCGTGACTGGAAATTCAAGGAAGTCATTTTCTAAAAGGTTGAAAAGAGAACGTTCATCTCCGCTGCTCAGTCAGTGGCCATTCTGGATCCTTAAGCGCTTCGTAAATGACACCTCCCTCAACGTGTTTAGGCATTGGGGCACCGATCAAATAAAAAACGGGTGGCGAAACATCTACTACTCGGATCTGACGCTGAAGCTTCCCCACCGAACTGACCTCAGCACCAGCCATAATAAAAGTCGAATGCTGTCCTGTCATTCCGAATTCCATACTGGCACCATCCATGCCAACAATAATGGCGCGTTTCGCTGGACTATTCATGTAATGATTCTTCCAGTTCCAACATTGAAACCAATGTCATTAGGCGTTTTCTCAAAGCTTTGACCCCTACCTCTATACTAGTGATCTTCCCTTTGCAATCTAGATTCCTCAACATACAGGACGCTGAAATTGGCCCCGGAATGGCAGCATGATACATATGCCGATCGCAATAATGGCCGCCGCAATCCATCCCACTACCATAGGATCTGATTTCCCAACCAGCCAATAAGCGACAAAGGGAGCAATTGCCCCGCGGACGCCTGTGAAAAACGTATTGATACTCATGTATGTAGACAAGTTCTGCAATGGAGCTATCTGAACAACCCACAACATCCATATGAGCCGTCCACCACTTAACGCGACACCGAACAGACTCATGCCAACCGCAATAACCCAAAGGGAGGAAGTAAAAAAGATAGTGAAAATCGATATCATAGAGATCACGTTCGTTGTAACTCGGAGAACGATAAAATTCCAACGATCGAAGCAATAACCCCAAATCTTGGTAGAACCAATATAGGTAAGGAAAGGAACCACCCCGACAATTAGACCAATCTGCTCATTTGTAGCATTAATGCCATAGCGATCATTAGCCAGATACTCGATGCGAATAGGAATTGTCATAATTTGCCCAAATCCCTGAAACATCCACCCTATTAGCATCAGACAGAATACTCTGTTGCGAATAGCTTCTTTGAAGTCATGTACCGAACTCGGGGATTGCTCAGGCCGAATCGCGACATCAGGCATAGCCTTAAATGCAAAGACATTGAGAAAAAGAGCCAGAGCCGGAACGGCGAATAGAACCCGATAGTGCTCAATATCAAGATCTAACAATCGTCCTCCTCCGTAGGAAAAGCCAGCGGAGATTAAAGCCGAAAAGAGCATCGTGGTCGCGTATCTCGAACCGCGCTCATTCTCCGCATAATTCGAGGCGTAAATTGTAGTAAGGAGAGGAATTGTCTGCGCCAAGAAAACTGCCACAAAACCGATACAAATTAAGAAAGCCGGCAGAGCCCTAACTGAAATTGCTCCGAGCATAGCAAGCCCTCCTAGAAAAGAAAAGAGGGCGCAAATTCGCCCTGCGCTCCATCCCAATTTCGAACCGATAATAATCGTTAGTGGCGAGATCAAAAGCCCCACAGGCAAAGCCCCCGGAAGGATTGCCTTTAGCATATCTGGCGCGTGAAAAACTCGGATTGCCACAAGCAGACTAAAGGTAAGTAAAGAGGTCTCAACAAACCCTTGCATGCTCCCACGCAGCAGATCCAAGCGAAATGTCCTCGTTGCTACATCACTAGCTTCATTTAGAAATACGGCCGCAGTCTTCACTCCACTCTTATCAAGTCGTCCAGTCACATAATTTCCGTTTTTGGTTCAACTTCCATTTTTTATCCTGGAAATGCGTTACCTCATCCGCATCTCTTGGCAACCCGAGGGAATGAACTGAAGCAGCAAATCTTTCACAAGGGTGCTTAGTTCCACACGGCCTTAGCAAGAAAAATCCCAATTCGCTTCTTTCGAATGCACGAATGTTTCATCCATATTGCCACCGTTTCACTACTTCCAAGTTTCTCCGTTATCAACTTCGACTATGTTCTTAATAATACTCTGTTGTATTTTTTCTCAAGCCACCCTTTGAACATGGTTTTGATAAAACTCTTCTATCGAGCTTGCTTTATTAACCCTAAATCTTTGACCTGCCGTTTTAACCATCGATTCTAAAGCTAATGATCACAAAAAAAGCAGACGATCTCTATATCCTGGTAAAAGAAATTTTCACTAAGGCCGGGAGCAAAGTGCATAATGCCGAGGACCTGGCCGACCACCTGATTCTAGCCAGCTTAAGCGGAGTCGACACCCATGGAATATGGCACGTATTGCGGTATCTTAATTCGATCCGTGATGGAGAAATTCTACCCTCCTCTATCCCAGAGATCGTCAAAGAAACTCCCACAAGCGCACTGATCAAAGGAAACTGGTGCTTCGGTCAGGTCTCAGCTAAGTATGCGATGAAAGTCGCTATCGAAAAGGCGAAGCAATCGAATATCGCAGCTGTGGGCCTAGTAAAAACTCACCACATTGGTCGATTAGGACACTACGTGGAAATGGCTACCGCCGAAGAGATGATAGGGATGATCTGGGCTGGAGGATTTGGTGAAGAAGAACCTATGACAGCACCCTTCGGAGGACGAGAACGAGTCCTGCACACAAATCCAATCTCGATGGGATTCCCTATCGTTGAAGAAATTCCCCTGATGTTCGATTGGGCTACCACATCCCTTTCCGGTGTCAAAGTCATTAATGCCGAGCGGCGTGGGGAATCGCTGCCCCCAAACTGTATTATCGACAAAGAAGGGAATCCCACCACAGATGCATCGGGCATTTCCGACGGCGGAAGCTATCTTCCCTTTGGCGCACACAAGGGCTATTGCCTGATGATGGCGGTCGAGTACCTCGGACGAATCTTCACCGGCGCTGATGATTTCGTGGAGCCTGGTAGGGGCGGCCCTATTTTCCGACATCAGGGCGTCACAATGATCGTAATGAAATCGGACCTTTTCCGTAGCCTCTCCGATTATTCAGAATCGGCCCGAGAAATGCGCGAAAGGGTCAAGGCATCTAAACCCGCCCCAGGATTTGACGGAGTCCTCGCCCCTGGCGATATGGAATCACGCAATCGCGAAATACGCAGGCGCGACGGCATACCCATCGCTGACGATGTCTGGCAATCTATCTGCGAAGCAGCCGAACGAATGGGCGTCAAAACTCCTTAGCTTGAAGCTTACGAATTGCTCCGAGCCATAGATGAAAGGAATACCTAATGTACTCTGGTACTGCAGTGACCAGCAGCGCTTTGACACAATTGGCGCCCTAGGAAATCCTCATATTAACACACCTCGCATTGATCGATTTCTGGAACGGTCTGTCGCATTCACCCACGCCTTCTGCCAATCGCCTATATGCTCTCCGAGCCGTGCAAGTTTTCTGACAGGCGTTTATCCGAGCGTAATAGGGGTCAATGGTAACGGGTATGAATTTTTCCCTAAAAACTATGAAGACCGACTGATTTCACATCAACTCGCTCAAGCCGGTTACGACTGCGGATTGGTAGGCAAGCTTCACCTTTCGGGAGCTGCCAGAGGACGAGAAAATCGAGTTAACGATGGATACCGATACTTTCAATATAGCCATTCTCAAAAAGGACCGGATCAAAAGGGCCATGACTACGCTAGGTGGATCCACGATCGAGGGGCAAACCCTCACGAATTGATGGCTCCAGAGAGCCCACAAACCTATCGATTCGGGTCCAAGGTTAAAAGCTTTTCAGGGCTCTATGAACCCTCGCTAGATCAAGACAATATACCGCCCGCACTCCACCAGACTTTCTGGTGCACCGAAAAGGGCATCGATTTTATTCAGCAACCCCGTCCCCCTGGTCAACCATGGCTCTTGAGCGTCAACCCTTTCGATCCGCACCCTCCTTTTGATCCGCCCTTTGAGTACTACCGCCGTTATGATCCGGATACCTTACCAGGAGCTCATTTTGAGAAAACCGACCTCGTTCACCAATCAATGCTGACCAACGCCGGAATCGATTTTCAGTCCGAGCCCCATCCACCAGAGCATTGGGAGCATCAGAAAGTCCAAGCTTCCTATTATGCCATGATCGAACAAATCGACCATGAGTTCGGGCGATTACTTGACGCTCTTGATACATCCGGACAGCGAGATAATACCATCGTCATTTTCGCCAGTGACCACGGCGAAGCACTTTGTGACCACGGACTCGTCGGCAAAGGATGTCGCTTTTTAGAAGGCATGGTTCGAGTGCCTCTGATCATCTCGTGGCCTGGCCATTACCAGGAAGGGGTCGTCACTGACACTCTCGTAGAACTGACGGATCTCGCTCCTACTCTTTATGATGCAGTCCAACTACCTGTCCCAAGTTTTATCCAGGGTAAATCCCTCCACACCATGCTCCGGGGGGAAGCCTTCGAGTATCATCGCGATTTCGTCCGTTGCGAATTCTTCGGCGCAATCGATTATCCCGACCAAACTCATGCTACTATGTATCGTGACCACAAATGGAAACTTAACTGCTATCACAGCAAAGATATTTGTGAACTCTACGACCTCGAAACCGATCCATGGGAACATAATGACCTCTCCCAAAATCCCGACTTCCTAGAATTGAAATCTCAACTTCTCAGCAAAAGCCTAGATGCTATGGTTTACGCTCTCCCATCGAGTCCAGCAAGAGTAATGCCGTTTTAATAGATCACCTCTAGCCTTCTGGCTCATTTATTACCATCGGTATGAGAAGGAGGAGGAGATCTGCCTCCCCACCCCAGGCGTACCAGGAATCTCTTCGAAATCGCTGTCGAACAAGTTGTCTACAGTAAATCCCAATCGCAATCCAGTGAACCGAGGCACTATCCAATGCAAACTAAGAGCGCTGAGAACAGCAGTGTCTGCACTGCGTCGCAAAAGGTTCTTATGCTGAGAACGCAATTCAGTGTCCATACGCATTTCAAACTGATCGAAGAAGCTATAAGTGAAAGCAGCCGTGAAACGATGACGTGGATAATTCAATGCGTAAAAACTAGCGTCAATATTTGCGCTCTCGTAATCTTCAGTCTTACTAAGGTAGGAGTAACCCAATATTAAATTGATATCCTTTAAACCTGCAAAAAACATAAACTCTCCCCCAAATGTATCGATATCGACATGATTTGCGGATCGGGCAGAAGTGCTGCCAAAGCTATATGTCCAGTCCAATAAATCGTGATCTACCCGGTAGAAGAAAGCGACGCGACCTTTCCAATTTGGACGACCAAACTCCGCCCCAACCTCAACATTCTGGCTGCGCTCGCGCGCGGCATCTGGTTTACCACGAAAGAGACCGCCTTTGGCGTTTGCACCAAGAACCGTATATCCGGGGACCTGGCTGCTCTCAGCGAATTCAAAATAGATACGCTGACCGCTACCATAACCATCACTTCTAGAAAAGGCTATTGCAGCCACTGGAGACAGTTCTGAACCCTCTCGGTTGGTGTCGTCGTAACTAGCGCCGACGCGTAAAGCTAACTCCTTCCCATTTCCGTAGAGATGACGCCACTCAGGCAGAAAGGAAAATTTGTAGTAATCTCGTGAGCGAAAAGGGCCATATACGAGGTTTGTTGAGGTTATCTCATCGGAAACGAATTGTCCGCTATAGTTTAACGCAAGAACTTTGAAAAATTCCCTTCCCGAAAATCCTGCCGCCCAAACAATCGTCTCATGTTGAAAAGGATTATACTGCCCGGGATAGTGACGATTGAATTCATAATCATCTCGATGTCTGCGGTAATAGCCTGTGAATTCAAAAAAATCTCCTTCTACGCTATCTCGTCTATGGTTGATCAAGTAAAGAGTTGATTGGAGATTCTCGGTTTCATCGACATTAAAAGGAGTATACATGTTAGGCCATCCAAAGAACTTTGATTGATATCCAGCAAAAAGATCCGTCTGTGCCCGCTCCTCTTGAAACTGGATTCTTCCCGAGAACCGATTGAAATCGTGGTCCCCTTTAGAAATCGTTCCGTCGGAATTCGAACGGGCAAAGGAAAAGTCAAACCCTAGGTTTTTCCTACCGTCACCGAATCCTAACGACTCCCCTGTATAGATCCTTTGGATACTGGAATTGTTGTCACCGATACCGCCGATAGCCTCACCTCCCTTGCGTATAGCGTCCCAGCTGTAGTTCACCGTCCCTACCGTGGAATTGAATCCAACATGCGTATTCTGAATTCCGGTAATGACTTCCGGGGCAGAGATCATTGCAGGATCGATCGGGATTTCCGCGAAATAATGTCCGGTCTGCGGATCGAACAATGTTGCTGCTCCAACCCTAAACCCAGTATTCTCAAAAATGCCCCCACGAATCGTTACGTCGCTTTGGGCTTCGGCAAAGTTTCGACTCTGGAGATCGATCAGAGGCTCATAGCGGAGCTTCGTAACCACGGTGGGATAGCTCTCTGAAGGATCGGTGTTGGCTACCCTTGAATCCGTTACTGTCAGCTCCGGTAAAATAAAGAATGTCGCGGAGTTCTTAGATGCCGTCTGAGCAAAACATACTAAGGGAGAAATAAAGATTACCCAAAAATGAATCTTCATCCGACGAAGAAAGCCGCTTTTTAAGTAGAGATCAACCGTCAACTCTACCCAATCCCATTAGGAAACTTCGCTTTGGAAGCAAGGATTGGAATAAATCAATGGTTTCAGATTCATCAGATCAGGACGCTAATGGACGATCTGTTCATATTAAGTGAATAATTCAGGTACCCTCTGGAGACTACAGCAGGCAAATGCTATATAACTGGAAAGCAGTTCCTCCTTGCCACTAAATTTCTATTGAAAATTTCAAGCCGCGCTAGGGATATTCACGCAAGACCCGCATATGCGACTGTCCCAGAAGAAGTAAAATTACAGATTGCACAAATAATTCTATTGACCGCACTACTCAAGGCTCGACGGCCCAGCCAAATAAGATTTGGCTACTTGTTGTTTCCCCATGAAATGTTATAATTGCTAAATCTGAAGCTTGATGGGAAGAATCGAAGGAACATACCACACCTCCTACACGGTAAGCGATATGAAGCGCTCGTTGGCTTTCTATCGTGACCTAATGGGATTCGAGGTTTTCAGCGAACGACCTGCTGTCACGAGCACTTACTTCCGCAGGATTGTTGGATTTCCAGATGCAAAAGTGTACGCTGTTTTACTTAGGATTCCTGGTTCTGACCATGTCCTTGAGTTGCTTGAGTACAGGCACCCTCAGGGTATCAAGCAGGATCTGACACCTAATAACCCAGGAAGTAGTCACATCGCCTACATCGTTGATAACCTACAATCGATCTATGAGCGCCTACGAAAAGCAGAGATAGAATTTATCTCACCACCGGTCTACTTGGACGAAGGACCCAGCAAGGGGGGGTGGGCCCTCTACCTAAAGGATCCTGATGGGATTATAGTCGAACTGTTTCAGGGAGCGCGATGATAGGTCTAGAGCTTCATAATCGGCCGTATAATTATATTGTGGTACATAGTAGTTACACTCGTTCGTACCCTCATTGTTCTTGGGTGATTCCTTATTCCCATTTTTGATTTAAAAATCCTCTCCTTCTAACCACTAAATTGTGAACCTTTAAACCCTGAATGAGATAATTTTCATGGGTGAATTAGAAGGAAGAATCGCTATAGTAACTGGCAGCGGAGGTGGCATTGGGTTTGGAATTGCAGAGAGGCTTGGTCGGGCAGGAGCCAAGGTGGTCGTTGCCGAAATCAATCCAGCAACTGGAAAGGAAGCCGTCCAACAATTGAAAGGTGCCGGCCTTAAAGCGTCACTGGTCGAGACTGATGTCTGTAGCCCAGAGAGCGTAAATTCGCTTGTTAATAGCGTTATGGCTGATTACGGCCGGATTGATATCCTCATCAACAATGCTGGTGTGGCGAAAATGGGGCCTACTGAAACCTTCCCTCTGGATGACTGGTATACTCAGTCAGATATCATGTACAATGGAGTCTTTCTGTGCATCCGTGCTGTTGGACAAGTAATGTTGGAACAGAGGAAAGGAGTTATTCTTAACGTTTGCTCAATCGGAGGTATGGGAGCCTGGCCCCTACGCGCTTCATACAACAGCGCTAAAGCCGCGGTTATCAGCCTAACGGAAAATATTGGCGCTGAATGGGCACGGCGCGGGGTGCGTGTGGTCGGAGTAGCACCTGGAGTAACCTGGACAGCTATGTTAAAAAATGCGGTCGAGCAAGGATTTGCCTCGCTCGAAGAATATAACAGCCGGACACCAATGGGTAGAGTTGGCGAAGTAGATGAAATTGCCTCAGTGGTCCAGTTTCTGGTCAGCGACCGTGCCAGCTATATTACTGCCACCGTCGTAACTGTGGACGGAGGATGGGTGGCATGGGGAAACTTACCTTTTTGACTTAAATCGGAGGAAATCAGAATCAAGTTTCAAGACAAAGTCACGTGTATTACGGGAGCAGGGAACGGCATTGGCTTCAGCTTGGCGGAGGCTTTTGCAAAAGAAGGCTCAACCGTTATCATCGCGGAAATCGACCCCGAAATTGGTAAAAAGGCAGCCAAAAAACTAGATGTGACCTACGAACAATTAGATGTTCGTGATCCCATTGCGGTCAAAAAAGTCGTGGAGTCGATAAGAGATCGCTTTGAACGTATAGATATTTGGATCAATAATGCAGGAGTTGCTCACAAAGGTACGGTCGTAGATCTCGATCCAACCGAATGGGATACAGACATCGATGTAATGCTGAATGGCGCCTTTTATTGCGCTAACCAAGTCGGTAAGATAATGTTGGAACAGGGCAGCGGGAACATGATCAATATCGCTTCGGTTAATGGGCTCCTAGCTCAGAAAGCTCGTGCTTCTTATTGCTCGGCCAAGGCTGGATTGATAATGTTGACGAAAGTGTTGGCGTCTGAATGGGCGGAACATGGAGTGCGGGTAAACGCTGTGGCTCCGGGTGTGGTTATGACCGACCTCGTTCAGGAAGGAATCAGAAAAGGTATTGCCACCGAAGAGACCTACTTAGGGCGAATCCCCATGGGTCGTCTGGGGAACTTACAAGAAGTCGTCGAATCCGTACTCTTCTTAGCTAACGATGAGGAATCATCCTTTATAACCGGTGAGATTCTAAGGGTAGATGGTGGTTGGACTTCCTACCATTTCTATCATCCGTTTCAAAGTAAGTCATAGTGAGTTTTCAAGGGGGCGTTGAAGATAAAATAAGCCGCGACAATGTTACCAACCGATTCTCGAACTGGGTATTTCTCCGTACGCTCGATGGCGCGCGATCGCCATTGGCATTGTTTCAACATATTCACCCCTTATCGCATAGAGCCGCGCACTGTTCAGCTCAACCTCAACACGAATAAACTGTCCTCTTAGCGATCCCATCCTTTTACCTGATCTCCACTCTGGAGACCAGGCAGTGTCGTCACCAGAAAAGGGCTTGCAGTCTTCGAAAGTGAACCCGTCCAGCGGGGTGCCAACCTGATCGGTAACCTGCGCTCGCGCAGATCCACCTTGGCTTGAAACATTCAGTTCCACCTCTCCATCACACCAGTATATGGGTCTCATCCCTACCAAGCCAATACCGCCACAGCTCTCCAGATAGCAAAACCCGTCGCGACGCAACCAATAGACCACAATGGAACCAGATCCTTTAGGAGGAACCCCATGTTCGTGAGTACAAGCCGAAGCATAGATCAGGAGCGACCCATCTGCCTGCACTACAACCGATCCAGGGTAAACGCACCCAGAATCGGGTTCACCTGGGTTACCGTTAGGAATAAAGGGATCCCGTAGACCCCGGTGCCAATGCCAGCCGTTGAGACTGTAAACCAGCTGACAGTCAATGTGGCCTCCTCTAAACCGGCGGATCGAAGGATCCCAAGGTACTGGGTGAAAGAGCCATAGAAAACCGATGTAATAGCCGGAATAGGGTAATACTGCCATGCCGTATGGCTCAGTCAGCGGGGAGTCCAGACCATCCGGATGAACAACCAATTCCGGATCCGAGTAATGGATCCAGTCTGTCGTCTCCACCGCAGCAATCCGCCGATCAAGAACCTCATGACGTGTAAGAATAACATAGCTCTGGCGCACTTCATTCCAGAAGGCAAATATACCAGGATCACCTCCAAATTTAAGCCAGGCACCCTTTTCTTTGCGCCTCCACCGGAGCCCATCGGGTGATACAAGTAATACAGCACGCCCACCACCCGCAATTCCTTTCGGAAACGAAATTTGGAAAGCTTTGATGCGCTCTCTAGGCTCCGCAAGTTCATCGACGAAACAGGAGCCCCACTCCATATTCTCCTCGACGGGTACGACCTGGTGCAATAGGAGCCTTTCCGAAAGGTCGACCTCCATAGAGGTATCTCTTGGAGACCATTGAAGTCCATTACTGCTCTCAGCTAGGACTTGAGCAAACTTTTCGGGGGGATTAACAGCAGTTTGATAGACCATCCGCCAAGTCCCACTCTTCTCATTCCAGAAGACCGTGGGATAGCCGTAGGAAATGTCTCCATACGTGTCGCGATAAATGGCATCATCAATTCGCTTAGGTTGACCGAGTTTTCGAATCACATTGAAGATTCGGTTTAGTCTATGGTCGTCAAAAAGAAGTGTGGTGGTCATAAACTCTTTCTTCTAAAGGTACAATTATCGAGATCCATGAAATTCACCAGTAAACCCGCAGTTAATGGGATTAATTCATCATACTTTGGATCATCCGGATCCTGAAGAATCCATTCGACGATCTCAAAAGAAAAAGCAATTATTGGAAAATGATCCTCGGACCTGAAAGATTCATACCAATGAGAACAGCACTATTTGTCCCAGGCAATCGCCCCGACCGCATAAACAAGGCTATCGCGACTGCTGCGGATGCTGTAATCATTGATCTGGAAGACTCTGTTTCCCTTTCAAGAAAAGAGGAAACACGAGAATTGGTTAGAAATAAACTTTCCGAGTTCCGAGGCCATGAAAGAAATCTCATTGTGCGAGTCAATTCCCTGGAGTCAGGTCTACTGGAAGATGACTTGAATACCGTCGTCGCAGACAATCTTACTAGTATTTTGGTCCCAAAAATGGAGGGGCCTGAGCAAGTCTTGGAAATCAATTCATATCTTCTCAAAGCCGAGAAGGGAAATAGAATTGTCGAAGGACGCATTTCCCTGATGCTCCTCATTGAATCCGCAAAAGGGGTACAGAAGGTATTCGAGATCCTTTCGACGACAACAACTCCTCGCAGATTCACGACTGCCGCCTTTGGAGCTGCAGATTTCTCGTTAGATCTCGGTATCGAGATTACCAAAGAAGGTTATGAGTTGGATTACCCTCGCTCTCGGATCCCAGTAGCCTGCCGCGCAGCAGGGATCCCACCCCCATTAGATACACCTTTCATGATTGATTTGAAGGATCTGGATGCACTCCAAACCGATGCAATACGCGCCAAACACCTCGGTTTCCAGGGAAAGCTCTGCATTCATCCTAACCAGATCAAAATCTGCAATGACGTTTTCTCGCCTAGCGAAAAACAAATCCTCGAGGCAAAAAATGTAATCCGCGCCTTTGCTGAAGCAGAAGCGAAGGGGGTATCGGCTATTCAGTTTAAAGGAAAGCTGATTGATGCTCCTTTCGTCGAACATGCAAAACGAATTCTTAGACTAGCAACAGTTAGCAGAGAGAGCTAGTCCTAATGAGTCTTACCAGCCAACTTACAAAACGTTCACAATACATATGACCGTACTCGATAGGATATATGCGTATTGATAAGATCACTTACAATGTCGACTCACTCCCTATATCAACCAAATTGCCTGATCAAGAAATTCCTCGATGACACCGAGATTTTAATGGAGACAGGCGAGGCGATTTGCACTCGGGCAGCCCCTTTTATTGGGGGTCAGTGTAATAAATTCAACGATCCGTCATCAATTAGTATCCACCGCAGACCACTTTTCAATAGTTTCAGCCCTGAGGTTAAACCCGAAGCCCGGTCTATTTGGGACAACCATATAACCATCACGAATCTCGGGTTGTTCTACGGGTAAATCAAACCACATGGGGTCCCGGGTATAATCGGGGAAAATCTCGACACAGAGTCCGTGGGCCACCCCTGCCAAGAGATGGAGAGCTACCTGCGGTTCTTCATGATGGGCCATAGTCACCCCAAATGAATGGGCCATCCCGGCTATCCGTCGCCATTCTGTAACGCCAGCTGCAATAGTAGCATCAACGTTGATGATATCAACAGCACCACGCGTTATCAATTCCCGGCATCCATGCCGAGAGATCTCACCTTGGCCTGCATTGACCGGAATACCAACCGTGCGTACACGCGCATTTCCTTCAATCTGATCGTGCCATCGGACCGGTTCCTCCAACCAAGCAAGATTGAGATCGTAAACCCCTCGTGCAAATTTCATTGCTTCGTCCACGGTCCAGGCTTGATTAGAATCGGAGCAAAGGTGAAAATTAGGACCCCCGGCCTTGCGGGCCAGATGGGCCCGTTCGATGTCCTCGTCGACTGACAGTTTGCCCACCTTCATCTTAATTCCATGAATCTGTTCCTCTTTGTAACGCCCTATCTCAGTTTCAAGATCAACAAATGAATCCCCCTCTCGCAAGTATCCACCGATCGCGATAACGGGGATACGATCGCGGTAGCCACCGAGAAGTTTATAGACGGGTTGTTGAAGAGACTTTCCGAGGGCATCCCACATAGCGATATCAACTGCGGCAATTGCTTGAGTGAGCACACAGTGCTTTGCGAGATCTAGACTGTGAATCCCACGATTGCTCAAATCGACTTGTGTCGCCCACATTCTCTCCCAGTGAGCCTCCACATCTCTAACGTCCCCACCCACAAGGAGGGGGCGGTAAACCGTATTCACGACCCGACATACTTCGAGTTGATATTGGTCTTCGTCGCCACCAAAGGTCTCGCCAACCACTCCGTTATCGAGTTCAACACGGGTAACAATCGTATTCCGGCTCGTTATCTTGTAGGTGCCACCCTGAAATACTTCCTCCAGTTCCCGTACAAGAGGGATGGCTTCTATGTGTTTTACTATCATTGGTTCAAGATGAGGTTTTGGTAGGCTACACAGCGGCAGGAAACAGTGTAGTTTTTAATCAATATTAAGTCCCAGAGAAATTTCAAGAGTGTAGGCTGCTTTGTTTAACCCTGATTAGAAACTTAAGTCGATCGTGTACATTGAACTATGGGAAATCCCCAAAGCAAAAGGCCTGATTTAATTGGTGCACGATGAGTTTCCCTTCCTTATCGGTTTCAAGAACTTCCTTCATGTGCTCGTTCCAGCGCTGTGAAATGGAGTGTCTATTGACGCGCTCCCACAATTCATCACTGGGTGCCGTTCCATAGCAAAAGATGAAATCCTCGAAACGATAAATCACCATGTTGATTCCATTTTCTCGCATTAGATCCGCCAACTCAGGCCACAATTCATCGTGTCGCCGCTTGTATTCCTCATAACAGTTTGGTCGCAACTTAAGGACCGATCCAACCGGGCTCATACTTTTCATCAATCGCAACGAATAGAGATCAAAGGCAGTGTCTTAACCTACGTTATCTTTTCACGGAACCCTTTAACAACAGCAAAACAGCTCATCTAAGAAGAAACCCCATGAATAATCTGTTAGGAATCACCGAATGGGTAAAGGTCCAGCTTGACTCTGAAGCAGATTCGCATCACCCAATAGGCTCTTCTCAATAGTTAACAAGTCATCGCCATAATAGACACCTCAGTCTGAGTCTAATCCACCTGCCATTCCCATCAATTCCATGATAATAACTAATTTTCCCTATTCCTCTGATAATTGAATCTGTGCAACGAGGATCTGCCCAGTTTTCCTCAACCATCTACACTACCGTCACTAACATGTTCGGTTTTCTCCGCTTCTTTGCCCTCGCAAGATTCCAATATAGTTTCAAACCACAAACCTGGGAAGATTTCTCCCTTATTCGAGGTACCGGAATATTCTAGATCAAAGAGTTTTCAGTTGGCAGAAAGTGCTTTGAATCTAAATCACAATTGATAATTTTATAATGGCTCAAAACGTAATTGGCACCGAACTAATCCACTGTTGCACAGATCCATTGACGGGATTCTTCCGCAACGGGAAATGCGATACTAATGGCGAAGATGTTGGTATGCATACAGTCTGTGCGGAAATGACGCAGGAGTTCCTCTCTTTTTCCAAAATTCAAGGCAATGATCTTTCCACCCCAAACCTAGAATTTGGATTTCCCGGGCTCAACCCTGGCGACCATTGGTGCATATGTCTGGGGCGATGGATTGAGGCGTACCAGAGTAATTTCGCACCAAAAATCAATCTGGAAGCAACCCACATTTCTGTCCTCGAATATGTCGATCTTGATGTCCTATCGAAGTACTCACTGACATGAGGATTGAGTAGATTTCTACTCATAGAAGTCAGCGGTTTCTCCAGACACATGATACCAAAGTCTGGGACATCTCTCAACCCACCCAGGCTACCGGTAGGACCTGTGACTCTTAATCTTTTGGTCGTAGGTCGAGCCCTACAGGGGGCACCATTTATTCTTTTATTATTTTTATAGCTGTACCAAAGGTACTTTAATCCAAAAAATAAACTTAATATCTAACGTCTTGGTTGGCAGAATTTTTCTTTGGTCTTTTTTTGTGCCAAACAGCCTTTCCTCTCGAAGGCCTTGCCTTTAATGAGCTTTCGAAGCGTACCCGGGACCTGCCTTTACCTTTGTTACCTGCTTTAGGTTTTCGAGGAGCAGATCTTAAATTTTCAGTTGGCTCAAAACCCTGGATGACCTTGCGTGGAATATCATCTTTTAATAGCTTTTCAATATCGAACAATAATTTTTGCTCGTCAGCACTTACTAGAGAAACAGCCTTCCCTGCTTGGCCGGCTCTGGCGGTTCTTCCTATACGATGAATGTAATCTTCCGGTACATACGGAAGGTCAAAATTAACAACTTGGGGTAATAAATTAATATGTATGCCTCTGGAGGCAATGTCAGTAGCTACTAATACCTGTGTCTTGGCATCTTTAAAATCTTTTAAAGCTCTTGTTCTCTGAGCTTGAGATTTGTTTCCATGAAAAGCATCTGCGTCTATACCTTCTTTGTTTAATTGAACTGCCAGTTTGTTCGCACCATGTTTTGTCCTTGAAAACACTAAAACTTGAAACCAGTTTTCTTCTTTTATGCAATAAGCCAGTAACTCCCTTTTCCTTGCTTTATCTACTAGATAAACCACTTGTGTGACTTTATCTGCTGTAGAATTATTTGAAGCAACTTCAATCCTTTTTGGAGAATTTAGTAAGCTATCTGCCAATGCCTTTATTTCTTGTGGAAAGGTAGCAGAGAAAAGGAGGTTTTGTTTTTTCTTTGGAAGGCAGGTCGAAATTTTCTTTATGTCTCTTATAAAGCCCATGTCCAGCATTCGGTCTGCTTCATCTAAAACAAACACCTGCAGTTCAGAAAGATCTAAGGTCTTTCGATCTAGATGATCTAAAAGCCTACCAGGAGTTGCCACAACAATATCCACCCCTTTTCTAAGCTTATCAATTTGAGTGTTTATACTTACCCCGCCATATATCATAGAGGTTCTGAACCTTAAATTATTACCATAACTTCTAAAGCTATCGCCTACCTGAGAGGCCAATTCTCGGGTTGGGACTAGGACCAAAGCTCTCACTCTTCTTCTTTTAGATTCGTCTTTCTGAAATTTCTGCAAAATAGGTAGAGCAAATGCCGCTGTTTTACCTGTACCAGTTTGCGCACGAGCCATAATATCGTTACCTTTTATAATTTCAGGAATAGCTTGTAGTTGGATATCAGAAGGATAGACGTAACCCTTATCTTCAATAGCTTTTTTAAGCTCTGAAGAAAGACCCAAGGTGTTAAATGACATATTGATACTCTTACCGACAACTATGATAGATAGTTATCTGATTGTTGGTTTATTAGAATTTGGCGCGCAGTATACCCTTTGAATGTTCGTCTCTATAATTTTAAATAGAGAAAGCTTCAAGTTATAGATAAAGATTCTGCTTCAATATCCAAATCAATAACCTTCCCTGTGAACCCGATGTGAACCTATTTAAGGTTTTGCCTCTCGTGTGAACCTATGAAAGCTATATGGTTAATGGTCTAGACCGTAAGAGCTACTGACTCTCTAATATTGCGATTGAAACCTTTTTCCAGTAAGGTGAAACTAGCTAACTAGGATTCCCTTAAGGCCATCGACACAAACTTCGTTTCCAAGTATGCATCAAGGCCCTCGATCCCGTTTTCGCGACCAACCCCCGACTCCTTAAGTCCTCCAAAGGGCCCTTGGGGCGTAGCCGGAACAGTGTCGTTGATCCCAATAGTTCCAAACTCCAATCCATCTGCACATTTCATCGCCGCGGTCAGATCATTGGTCAGGACATAGGCTGCGAGACCAAAGTTAGTATTATTGGCCTTGGCAATTGCTTCGTCAATTTCATCGAAACTGAGAATTGGCATAACCGGTGCGAATGGTTCATCTGTCATGATTTTCATGTCATCCTGCATGCCAGTCAGGACTGTTGGCTCGAAAAAGTAGCCCTTCTCAAATCTCTCCGATCGGCTACCCCCGAGAATACAATTAGCCCCTTTACTTAACGCATCCTTAATTAAGTTATCCGTCTTGTCCAGTGCACGAGCTTCGAACATCGGCCCGACGTCTACTTCTTCCTCAAGCCCATTGCCTAATTTCACTTTTTTCGTCTCCTCTACACACGCATCGAGAAAATCCTGCTCAATTGATTTTTCAGCATAGAACCGAGTCGGACAGATACAAACCTGACCGTTATTACGGAATTTCCCTATGACTGAGACTTTGGCAGCCGCCTCGATATCAACATCGGGAAAAACTAGAACTGGAGCGTGGCCGCCTAACTCAAGACTTAATCTCTTAACCTGTTCACTAGATCGTTTAAGTAGCTCTTTTCCCACCTCCGTTGAACCAGTGAAAGAAATTTTACGGCAGATCCGATTGCTCATGAACTCCTCCATGATTTCGGCTGGGGGTCCCATCACCAAATTGACTACACCCTTCGGAAGGTCTGCCACATCCTCAATAAGCTCAAACAGCCGGATCAATGAAAGCGGCGTTTGACTAGACGGACGCGATACTGTTGTGCACCCAACGGCCATAGCCGGTGCGATCTTACGCGCCTGTAGCAAAATAGGAAAGTTCCAGGGAGATACCGAAGCACACACACCGACAGGATGGCGTACTGTAAAAAGCCTCTTGTGTGAGAAACTTGCTGGAATTGTCCTCCCATAGGCCCGCTTTGCCTCTTCAGCAAACCACTCAAAAGTTCCAGCTGAACCGAGAATTTCAGCACGCGATTCTACCAGCGGCTTCCCCTGCTCCATAGTCAGAGCCACTGCCAGATAATCGATATTTTCGCGGATCGCATCCGCGATCTTCTTGAGCCGGACAGCTCGTTCGTAGACAGTCATTCCCCGCCAATCCACCAGTGCTGCCTGGGCCGCTTCCAAAGCCCGTCTCGCATCCCCTGCTGTCCCATATGAGACTTCAACAATCGTCTCTTCCGTAGCAGGGTTAATGACCCCAAAAGTTGCTCCTTCTTCGCCGTCTACCCACTCTCCATTAATGTAGAGCTGAGTCTTCTTCATTTCTAATGTCTCGCTCGCCGTTGCGATCATAGTGTGCGTCCTTCCATATTAAACATCCGTGTTCTTTCGATCCAAAATACCAAATGATGAGACCGATAGGTGATTGCCAGACAAGGGTCAAGGGTTGAGTAGAACGAGTAATCAAAGTTAATCTTAAATGGACGACATTGCTTTCCCTATAGCCATGAAAAAATCTACCCAAACTACCAATTGAATGCTCAACTCATGCAATAATTAAGAAGATACCCAAAGGATCACTCAGGTAATTAGCACCTTCAGAACCCGGTCCTCTCTTAGAGAAAGCATTGGCTCCAAAACTGGCATCACACCTTGTTCCACAGCTACATAGTGAAGATTTTCCAAACCCCGAGGAATGTGCTTTAGAAACGCAGGTTTCTTTTTCACTAACCCCAGAAACCCGTAAGCCCCAAGCACCTGCATCAACCGTTGCACAGCACAACGCAGCAATTGTCCACGAAAATCAGCATTATTACTTTTTGATTCTACGAAACAAATCAAACCCTCACGCTCCTCTTTACTCATCACTACGTATGGATCGAAGATTAATGATGCCACATCGTATTCAGGTAGACCGTAACGCATGCCTTGGAAATCAATCAGCGCCGGCTTGCCCTTCCAAATCAAGACATTCTGGCTCTGCAAATCACGGTGCACAAGACAGCGCGGTCGGGCTGAGAGTTCTACCCGAAGATATTTCAATTCCGCTGATTCACGCACAAACCGGATTTCATCTCTCGTGGCAGCACTCAAGCGATTCACAAAATTATCCATAAAATACTCGAATTCCCAACGATAGAGATCCGCGTCAAAAGGTGGATTTAGAATTGGTGAATGGCTGATTAACCGTTCGTTGAGTGAATGCAGTTTTCCTACCTCTAGTAAAGCTGATTGATAGAGGGGCTGTCGCACAGAGAGCCAGTCACTGTCACGGTAGGACCAGAGATTCTCAACCCCAAAATCCTCTATCCAAAGACATCGATTTTCCCGATCCTGAGCCAAAACCCGCGGAACACGGACCCCATATTCGACCAAAAATTCAGAATGATCCGCAAACAATGAATTCTCCTTTTTCTCGATACCATACCGGCAGAAAATCAACTTTAAAGAATCATTCCCAACCCGGAAATAATGGCGATCCGATCCGCCCCCGTGTATCTTAGAAACCTTTAGTCCATCCCCGAAAAGCTCGGGCAATTTCTCCAAAGTCAGTTGAATAATGGTATCATCGTTCATCGCAGGAATCGTTAGTATTCGTAGCCCGTATCCAGCGACTTGTATTGTCTAGAGAACAATTGATTCCCATAAGCTGTCAAAGGTCGACTCCTATATGTCGACCTGAAATTCTTCGGTCATTACCTATTGAAACACCCGCTACGATACAGCCAGAAAGTTCCGTTCCTTGAAGAACTTGAACCCCTTCCCAAAGAATGGAATCAATTATTCTTACGCCAGGTTCGATATCGCATTTCGATCCCACAACGGATACAGGATCAACGAATGCAGAGGAATCAATTCGTGCTGTAGGATGAATTCGAGATGGCTTCAATGTATGCCTCGAAACCTCCGAAAATCCAGTACTCGAGAAGGACCGAGAAACCTCAAGATAGGTCCTTCGGTCACCAAGATCCCACCAATGTCCCTCGTCCACCAATACACCTCCAAGCGCATCCTGTTCTCGAATTAGTCGAAGCCAAGCCATAATAATCGACTCATTGACAGGCGCAATCAACTCCATGAATTCTCGATTCACAAAGCTAACGCCAGTAAACTGAACCCGGAGCCCACCATCCACGCCAAAATGATGACGAAGATCACACACCTTGCCTTTCTCCTCATTCAAAGTGACATTTCGGTTCGGCCCCTCTGAACGCAGAACCAGCGTCACCAAGTTATTGGATCGCCGATGAGCTTCGGCTGCTTTCTCCAAGGGCAAATCAGTCAGAATATCGCCGTTGTAAACTATTAGTCCCTCCTCCTGGACATGTTCTGCGATGTTAGCCAACCCTCCTCCTGAATCCAGGATATCCGGAAACTCACGGACGAAGGTTATAGAAGATTGGCTATACCTGCCATCCGGAAACACAACATCATAGCATTCCGCTAAATGATGAGTATTTACTATTAGCTCCTCCACCCCAAAATCCAACAGATGATCAAATGCATAGGTAATCAAGGGTTTATTCCAAACCGGGATCAAGGGCTTAGGAATTTGCTTCGTCAATGGCCTCAAGCGCGTCCCCTCTCCTGCTCCGAGAACAAACGCTTTCATTAGTCAAATATCCTGAAATGTTCTCTGATTTGCGTCATTTCACTGCACTGCTTTAACGTAAGGCGACAGACCTTAACTATTCGATCCTCTTTCACCATGAACACAACCTGAAAATTGTTACAAAGTACTCAATAGGGTTAGGGAAGGGAGCCGATGCTCTCTGTGCTAACAGTAAATTATTAGCACGAGATGGAAATTCTCTAATCGAAACCTTGATATTTACTCCAAAAGCCTCTTCCTTCATTGGAGTATAGGTTTGTGTTCCCAGCTCTCTCATGCCTGAGAATTAAAGCAACCCCAACTGACTTCTTAGGAATTCGGCTAGATCGCGAAGCAAGCTGCCTGTTTGTCCTGACTGATATCTCATATACTTTCCACCCATCCAAATTCGAGTGGACTAACCCAAACGATACAGGGTTTGCTTGACCCGAAAGCTCATCCGAAAAAGATCGTAAGAAGGAAACGAGATTTTATCGTTATTCTCCTTCGGTAAAAAGCATGCCAACAAGAAGAACCTGGAGAGAACTATGCCATTCGAACTGATCCTAAAAGGCGGCCACCTAATTGATCCAAAGAACAACATTGATGGGCCGAACGACATTGGAATCAAAGGAGGAAAAGTAGCCGCCATTGAATCGGAACTGCCTGTCGAAAATGCCGCCCAAGTTATCGATGTCAACGGCCACTACGTGACTCCTGGTTTAGTAGACATACACATACACGCCTACGCCACAGCTGGTCATCG
Organism: uncultured Opitutales bacterium; assembly: GCA_964542645.1. Taxonomy (GTDB): domain Bacteria; phylum Verrucomicrobiota; class Verrucomicrobiia; order Opitutales; family UBA2987; genus Moanibacter. Next base: position 557,909 of record CAZIUG010000008.1, read on the forward strand.
GAATGCCTGGGCAGGCGATAACTCAATTCTTCCGGATGGGTTTAGCTTTCGCAGTGGAGTGACAACCATGGTGGATACAGGGAGTTCCGGCTGGCGAAATTTCGAAGACTTTCGCTTCCGGGTAATCGACCGATCCCAGACCCGTCTCTTCGCCCTAATCAACATCATCGGCACTGGCATGATATCCACCGACCTCGAACAAAACCCCTATGATATGGATACCGATAAGACAGCGGCTATCGCTAACAAACATAGTGACGTCGTAGTCGGCATCAAGACCGCTCACTACCAAGGACCAGAATGGATCTCAGTGGACCGATGTCTGGAGGCAGCTGGAAAAGCATCTCTTCCGGTCATGATTGACTTCGGTTTCTTCAGAAAAGAACGCCCCTACCATCAACTCCTAACGGAGAAACTAAGGCCTGGGGATATCAGTACACACATCTTTCGGGCTCCCACCCCCTGGTTCAATGAGGAAGGCACGGTTCTACCTTACCTGCACCAGGCGCGGGAACGGGGTATTATTCTCGATGTAGGTCACGGTGCCGGCAGTTTCTGCTTCCGCAACGCTGTACCGGCCATCGCCCAGGGGTTTTATCCAGACTCGATTTCGACCGACCTTCACACCCTGTGTATGAACGATGCTATGCTCGACATGACAACTACAATGTCGAAATTCCTTGCCATGGGAATGCCTCTTTTTGAAGTGGTCCGAGCTTCAACCATCAATCCAGCCAACGAAATCGGCCATCCGGAATTGGGTCATCTCTCAATTGGCTCTGTCGCCGACATCGCTGTACTCAATCTAATGAAAGGCCGTTTTGGTTACAATGACTCTCTTGGAGGGCGGATGGAAGGAAACAAAAGACTGTTTTGCGAACTCACCCTTAAGGATGGTAAAATCGCCTGGGATTGGAACGGCAGATCTGGTATCGACTATCATAAGATGGATCCAAACGATGGTATTCGTCCGGGAGAGTTTCTCATTTTTCCAGAAGATGCCTAACAGATTCTCAGGACGCCATTTTCTACAGATTCCTGGACCGACCAACATCCCTGATCCGGTGTTGCGATCGATGGCTCGCCCCACCATCGATCATCGAGGTCCCGAATTCGCGGACCTATCGAAGCGGGTCCAAGAACGACTCCAAGGGATCTTTCAAACTTCTCAGCCTGTCCTTATATTCCCATCATCGGGAACCGGAGCGTGGGAGGCGGCTCTCGTCAACACCCTCTCCCATGGCGATCAAATCTTGATGTTTGAAACCGGATATTTCGCCCAGCTCTGGAAACAAATGGCAGAACGTTTAGATTTGGTAGTCGATTGGATAGATGGAAACTGGCGCTCTGGCGCGGATCCTAACAAAATTGAAGAAAGACTCCAAGGGGATAGGGATCACCGCATAAAAGCGGTCGCGGTGGTACATAACGAAACATCAACAGGAGTGACCAGCCAAATCTCCGAGATTCGGGAGGCAATCGACCGCTGTGATCATCCGGCACTCCTCATGGTGGATACAATATCCTCTCTAGCCTCCATCGACTATCGTCATGAGGATTGGAATATCGATGTGTCTGTCGGCGCATCACAAAAGGGACTCATGCTCCCCCCTGGCCTAGGATTCAATGCGGTCAGCAACCGAGCCTTACAAGCTTCCAAAAATGCAAATCTTCCTAGATCTTATTGGGATTGGGGGAATTACTTGGAATTGTTCTCTACCGGGTTCTTTCCTTACACTCCTGCAACCAATCTTATTTATGGTCTCGATGTCGCCCTTGATCTCCTATTAAGTGAGGGTTTGGAAAAAGTTTTTGCTCGGCACCGAAGACTGGCTGAGGCAACTCGAATCGCTGTCACTTCCTGGAACTTAGAAATCATGTGCGAAAATCCGGTAGAATATTCTGAAAGCGTGACGGGTATTTTTATGCCCGATGGTCATAACGCTGATAAGCTTCGTAAAATTCTCCTTGATCGATTCGATATTGCCCTTGGAACCGGCTTGGGGAGGATGCAAGGTCGAACCTTTAGAATCGGCCACCTCGGCGACTTCAATGATCTCATGCTCGCCGGAACACTTTCTGGAATCGAAATGGGCCTACTTACCTTGAAAGTCCCCTTTCATCCTGGGGGTGTCCAGGCAGCTCTCGACTTTCTGGCAACCCATGTCAAACCGTAATTTTAGCATGGAAAACCTTATTCAGGATTGAAACCAGCTGATCTTTCCAATTCAGGCGTTGGGAAAATACTGGCGTTAATCAATATCAGAAAGTCTTTGTTTTCCATATTTATCTAGTTTCTCTGCCTAGAATTTTCTCAGAAAATAACAAGCCGTGAGAACTTGCTCAGAATTTTTGTCTATTTGTTTACAGATGGCTCTTAGCCTGAAATTCCAACAGGTTTACCCAATATGACTCGAAAACGCCATTCTAGCCGCTCTCTCGAGCAAGCACTTCAGGACAAAATCAAAGGCGAAGTCCGTTTCGATCCTGTAAGCCGCGCCATCTACTCCACCGATGCCAGCGTCTTTGAGATAATACCTGAGGGAGTCGTAATACCAAAATGCCCAGATGACATTATTAACACAGTAAAAATCTGTCGCGACCAGGGAGTGTCCATTACAGCAAGAGGTGGAGGAACAAGCCAAGCAGGGCAAGCGGTGGGCCAAGGAGTTCAACTCGACTACTCTAAGTATCTCAACCGGATCATCCAATTAGATGTACAGGATCGTATTATTGAGGTAGAGCCTGGAATCGTTCTGGACGATCTCAATGCCCAAATTGCTCCTCACGGCCTACAGTTACCCCTCGACATCTCCACATCGAACTGCGCCACCATCGGGGGGATGGTTAATAATAATTCAGCCGGAACTCGTTCAATTCTCTACGGAATTACAATCGATTATGTACTAGAACTTTTAGTGGTTCTCTCCGATGGCAGTGTGGTTCGGCTCAAACAAATCAACGCTGAAGCTTTGGATTTAAAGTGTAACCAGAAGGATTTGGAAGGCCACTCATATCGGGTGGTGCAAAACCTGGCCAACTCGCATCAGGAAGAGATTAAGAAACGCTACCCAAAGATCCAGCGCCGCGTAGGTGGATTTAACCTTGATGCGTTTACTCCAAGTAAAGGTGTCGATAAATTCAACCTTTGTAAGATGATCGTTGGTTCGGAAGGGACTCTGGCTCAGGTTTTGGCCGTAAAACTCAAACTGGTTCAGCTTCCGCAAAGACGCGCCGTGGTATCCATTCAGTTTCGAGAACTCCTCGAAGCAATGAAAGCAACTCCTCTCATCTTAAAACACAATCCATCAGCAGTGGAACTCGTTGATGACCTAATTCTGGGAATGACTCGGGATAAACCAAAATACGAACCTCTTCGCAGCTTTATCGATGGGGATCCCAAAGCAGTCCTAATCATCGAGTTCACAGACAACGGTAAAACTGAACTTTCAGATCGAATCGAGAATCTGATCACAGAATTAAAGGATACAGGGCACGGCTACCATTTTCACCGTGCCCTCGACAAAAAAGAGCAAAGGGATATCTGGAATCTCCGCAAAGCGGGATTGGGCCTCTGTATGGCTCAGAAGGGCGATGCCAAATCAATTTCGTTCGTGGAAGATACCGCAGTGGATCCGGCGAATCTTCATGACTACATCCGAGACTTTACTGAGATACTCAAAGCACACGATACGGAAGCAGGTTTCTATGCTCACGCCTCCGTTGGCCTCCTTCACATAAGACCGATCGTCAATATGAAAACCGCAGATGGGATAGTTAAATTCCAGGCCATTGCCGAACAAGTCTCAGACCTGGTTTTAAAATACAATGGAGCCCTCTCCGGAGAACACGGCGATGGACTTATCCGTGCACCTTTTCAAGAAAAAATGTTTGGATCGGCGCTCTACCAGGCATTCAAAGAAATAAAGCAGACCTTTGATCCTCATGGGATTTTTAATCCTGGAAAAATCGTCGACGCCCCGAAGTTGACGTCAAATTTGCGGTTTGGGGCCACCTACAAGACTCCCGACCTGAAGACTGCAAACAATTTTTCAGACTTTGGAGGGCTTGCTCGCGCCGCGGAACAATGTGGTGGAGTTGGGAACTGTCGTAAGAACCTTGAGGGTACGATGTGTCCCTCTTACATGGCAACTCGGGAGGAAAAGGATTCGACTCGAGGTAGAGCAAATGCACTCCGTATCGCACTCAGTGGGAAAATAGGTTTTCAGGGACTCTCTGATCCAGACCTCTTTTCGGTCTTTGATCTATGTCTCGAGTGCAAGGCCTGTAAAACCGAATGCCCTACCGGGGTCGATATGGCCCGGATAAAAAGCGAGTTCCTCTACCAATACGCGAAAAAGAACGGTTATGCTTTTCGCTCCCAAATGATGGGTCATACCAGAAAATTGGTTGAAATTAGCAGTCAATTTACACCAATTTCCAACTGGATCCAGCGATTCCCGTTTTCCAGCAGACTTCGTGAATCCCTTTTTGGCATTTCAGCACAAAGGGAGCTTCCCATGCTTGCGTCTCAGTCATTTGTCAAATGGTGGAGGCAGAACAGTCCAGATCCCGATTCGGAAAACCAAGATCGTCCTCTTATCGCCCTGTTTCCGGATACCTTCTCTAACTTTTTTGAGCCAGAGATCCCTCAAGCTGTTAGCCGAATCGCGAGACGGCTCGGCTTCAAAGTATTACTCGTAGAACCAGTATGCTGTGGTCGTCCTTTAATCTCAAAAGGACTTCTGTCAGAGGCTAAGCTTCAGGCTAAGAGGCTTCTTTCCGCTATGTACCCATTTGCCAAAAATCACATACCTATAGTATTTTGTGAGCCTAGCTGTTACTCAGCCGTTACCGATGATTTCCTTAATTTTTTCACCGGACCTAGTCGAACACGTGCCGAGCAAGTTGCAGAGGTAGCTATCCTCTTTGATGATTGGGCCCTAAAGCAAATTGAAAACCCGCATAAAATCCCTGTTTCGGGCACTGTGAGAAATGCTTCTGCCAACAGATTGCGCTTTTCCCAATCAGGGCCATCACGGGTAATAATCCATAATCACTGCCACCAAAAAGCACTATTGGGTAACGACTTCACCAAATCCCTTCTGGGAAAACTACCAAACTGTGAAGTCTCCACACTAAATACAACCTGCTGCGGTATGGCTGGCTCCTTCGGATATGAAAAAGAACATTATGCTATCTCTCAAGCAATCGGGGAACAACGACTTTTCCCTACCATTCGGAGTGCATCGAAAAATACAATCGTCGTCGCAAATGGGTTTTCCTGCCGCCACCAGATTTCCCACTTTACTGGTGTTAAACCCTTGGCATCAGTGGCTCTACTCGAATCTCTCATGAACCGAAAGTAGATTAGTAGTATAAAGTATGCTATTGCCCCCAGCCACACCTGGGGCAAGCTTCCTTTTAACGTCAACTGAAACTCTGAACCTAATCATGTCTAAAATATATACTGCCGCTGTCATTGGCCTCGGTCGCATAGGAAGCACCTTCGATGATGAAATCGAGCAGGGAGGCGCAATCTATCTTCCTTATTGCCACGCCCCGACTTACGTTGCGGCCCCCAACATAAAACTGATTGCTGGAGCTGACCCACACCAGGAACAACGTGAGATTTTTGGCCAACGCTGGGGACTCGCCAGCGATCATCTTTACGAAGATTATCGTGATCTTCTCGACCGCGAGAAGCCTGATCTTGTCAGTATCGCAACAACCGCTAGAGTCCGGGCGGAGATTACTATAGCCACAGCCCAGTCCGGGGCCAAAGGTATTTGGGCAGACAAGCCAATCGCCTTATGTCTTGAAGATGTCGACACGATGGTCGACGAGTGTGAAGCCAATGGAGTTCCCATGGTGATTAACTGTGGACGGCGCTATAGCCCTTCCTTTGTAGAAACCCGACGAATGATTGATGAAGGCATTCTCGGTGAAATTCTCCAAGTGACAGCGTATACAGAGTGCGGGCTTTCTCATAACGGGAGTCACGCGATTGATATCGTGCGATACCTGGCCGGTGGCAACGTACAATGGGTTTTTGGGGAAATGCAGTCTGACGAAGCCGCCAACGGAGAAAACGATCTATCGGGTAATGGCTACCTCGCTTTTGACAACGGGGTCAGGGCATATATTCGGGCAACTTCATGCGGTGTCTCTAATTGGGAAATCGACGTCATTGGCACCAAAGGTCGCGTCCGGTCAATCGCCAATGCGCTCGACACAGAGTGGACTTACCTGACCCCAGGCGGCCCCAAGGGACGAGGCATCCCAGCTCGGTCTCCAATCGCAACGCCAGCCCGGCCCGAGGGCGGCGGCCTTGCCTTAGTCCGGGATCTCATCAAGGCGATTGAGTCTCAATCCCAGCCAAGGTGCTCTTTATACGACGCTCGCGATGCCCTCGAAATTGCTGTAGCTCTCCGAGAATCCCATCGAAAAGGATGTGTTCGGTTCGATCTACCAGTCGAAGATCGTTCTCTCAGAATCCTATCCGCTGAGATCCATCAGGATGACAAACCAGCCCGTATCCGTAGACTAGAGGCTGCCACCTAAGGACTAATGCTACATCTCTTCGTTAAAAAACACTCCTCCCAACATCGAAACCCCACTATTAGCCAAACTATCGGCTTAAATTGAACAATCTGGATGATCAAATCAGACCCAGGTCCAATAACCTGCGTGCAAACTCTCTCCGATTTAGGTTCTTTTCGCCCACCAGCGTTACGCCAATTTCCTTGTCGGCATCCCTAATCCAAGATTCTTGAGCTTCCGTCGTGAGAGGGGAGTCCGGTTTGAAACACAGCGAGTCATCCTTTTCCCAATGTCCATACTCCAAGACCATCCGCTGAATCGCTTCGAATGCCCCACTTTCTACTGGCACATCGATGAGCCAATTTAGAGGTACCCCTTCAGCAAGCAGTGCATACTGAAAAGAACGTAATAGTGAAGGGTTCTTTTGGATAACTCGCGGTTCCTTATCCTGCTCCAATGCAAACGCCACCACCAATCCAGCCGCTTCACCAATATTCCATTCAACTGGATGTAAACGATAACATCCATTCGTTATGTGAGTTGTGCCTATGTTCTTATTCGCTGCGATGAGGTTTTTAACCCGCTTAGGAAGTAGTGCTCCAAGTGGAATTTGAAAAGGCTTCGTTCGGGTGCTCACACCAACTTCATCCTCGCTCACCTGATGAATGTCTATAGGATACCAGCCGACTCCGACCGAATCATGGAAATAAGCTGCTCGTGATCCCACCTGATGGGTTGTTGTAAGTTCTTGCTCCACAATCGTCTTTATGGCTTTTATTCGTCGGCTCTCGCGAATGTAAGGGTATTTGCTAAGCCCATCTTGGGTACCCATAACATCCGGCCGCAGGAGTAGATTGGCAAACCCTGAGGCTCCCCCTCGGTTAGGCACCTCTTTTTGCAACCAATAGGCAAAGCCCAAACTCACCTGCTTAGCATCTTGTAGAGCTCTGGCCATTTTTTCCGGTGACTGGTCGACTAACGGCACATCGCGATAATCATTTCCCGGCCAATTAAAAAGCGTTAGGTCATAACCAACATAAGTCGGGAATTGGTCAGCATCTAGCAATCGACGGTATTGCCAAAGCGGGCCTTTAGTCCCCTCTGTCTCATCGAACACCTGATAGTCCAACCATCCAGTGGTTTCGCCGTAAATCTCACCTCCGTGAACATGGATCCGGAGACTGTAGGGTTGCAGGTCACGGTAGTGCTCGTACTTGCGTGGTCTTGCGATGTGGTTGTTCTCATATTCGGGCCTTTTCTCCATCACGAAAGGGTAGGTGCAACTCTGCATACAATGCAGCATCGCTTCTTTCGGCTGAGCATGAGGCTCTGAAGTCTCTTCGACGCATTCCGCACCGACCACATACTCTGTTCCTGTTAACGGCAGTAAGTCACCCAGTTCGGTCGCGTCCAGTACGTATTGAAATATAATTCGGAGGCTACAACCATCATCTAGGTTTATTGCCGTGACTGAAACAACCTGATCTCCGTCCATTTCTGCTCCAACTGCTTTTGTCCGAAGGAAGACCCTGAGACGGCCTTCTGCAACTTCGCTTTCCAAGAGTTTGTCAACTGCGTTGACTGCCACCTCAGGCTCAAAAGCCAACCGACTCACCCAACAACGGCCTGGATTCAGAGGCTCATCGAACTTTGCTTCACGATATAATTTTCTATAGTGTTCGCGAATAGTCTCGCAGAGCTGATAGTAAGACCTTGTTCCGCCAAACGACTCAATGTGCTCATGTTCGTCCAGAGCCGCCACACCTTGGCTAGTAATTTGGCCTCCAAGCCAATCTGTTTCTTCTAACAAACATACATTGTGTCCCCTTCGCGCCGCAATCCAAGCCGCAGCTACTCCCCCCATACCGCCTCCAACCACAAGTACGTCGCAGGACTCTTCACTATCTGGGATATCATCTCCAACGATGACAATCGCACTGGAAGGATCGCCATCCATAGGCACCTTCATGACATCGACAACAGCTTTCAATCTACGGTTCTTTATGGTCATATTCACAAATTGGCTCTCAGCTGGTCATCTCGGCGTCAAGCCGGCCTAATTTGCCATGCTCGCCAGTGAAATAGACGTACCCTCATTCAATATGAATGTCCCGCCATAACAGAAATTTTGTTCAAGTATATTGGCGGAAGTCCAACTCTACGAGCAATGAAATTCAAACTGACATTGGAAATTTCAGCACTAGCTGCCAATATGTCCGAAATAACAGCCCAGTCTTAAATGTCTTTGGCCACCGTCACCCTCGACACTCTTGCCTCGGGTTTATGCTTCAAGTAATGGGAGGGTAGTCCCCTCTTCCGGATTTGCTGCGTCGAAAGATCTCGCCACAGTCACCACAGAGAGGAACGGCGGCGGATGGAGGTGGGGGGAGTCGAAACCGTTGTCGAGGAGAAGGATAATGGATTGCCTAATCGCTTTGCAACCTGTCAGACTATTAACCTATTTTCCTTGGGGGGATTTGTCGAACTATCAGGACCGATAGATTTCTCGTGAACCATCTCGTCCTTTCGATTACTGCCTATGACATTACACGTTCGAATAAGCACCCTCGTCTTGTTCGCCGGTGTTTTACTCTACTGGCTCTTTGCCGACACATTAAGTCGGCACGGGAAGATCAAAGATGAGCAACCATTGGTGGTGGCTCATTGGGGCGGCTATCAAGCCTATCAGATGTGGAAGGAGATCTTTGCGGCGTTTCGTCTGAAACATCCGGAGATCGAGTTTGAAAGTCGCCATATGCCATCGACAAGGTACCACCAGAAGATCCAACAGCAGATTGTCTCCGACACGGCTCCTGATCTTTTCATGATGGAGAATGAATCCTTTCCAAAACTAATTAAATCGGGCAAGATCGAGAACATTTCTCCCTTTGTGAAAGCAATGGGTCGATGGGGAGAAGACGGGGAGGATTTGAGGAATCAGTACTGGAATACTGCAATCCGTGATTTCGGCGAATTCAATTCGGCTAATGGGGACTGGGAGCAATGGGGCATGCCGTTGTATGGCGGGTGTAACTTGCTCTTCTACAATAAGGCGAATTGGAGTCGCGCCCAAATTCGGGTCAGCGAGAACCCCGATTCTCCCGGCCTCATAAAATCGAATTCGGGTTGGTGGTACGTCAATGACGAGAAGTGGAACCTGGACGAATTCATTGCGGTCTGCAAGCGGCTGACCATAGATCTGGACGGAGATGGTCGAATCGATCAGTACGGACTATTCGTACCTCAGAAGCATTGGCAGACCTTTCACTGGATCATGGGGGCAAGCTTTTTGGACGAGACCTATACGCGGTCCACGTTCTATGGGCCGGAATGCGAAGCCTCGTTGGGACTCTGGCAAGATTTCCACCTCAAGAGCAAGGTTATGCCCACCCCTTCTGCTCTGAGCGCACTGAATACAAATACCGGGTTCTTCACCGGCATGATCTCAATCTTGAACACTAACACCTCGGCTCTGATGTTTCTGAATGCGACCGAGGTGGACTATGATACGCTGCATCTCCCCAGGGGCAGTAGCGGAAGGCGTTACACTCGTTTTTTCTGGGAAGGCATGGCTATGAGCAGTCTGTCTCAAAAAAAAGCTGAAGCGTGGATAATGCTCGATTTTCTGACCTCTATCGAGGCGCAGAAGATCATCGCTGACTACCAGATGTCTCTGCCAAGTCTAATCGCCTCGGAACCGTACTTTCTGAAGGGCGGAAAAGATCAGGCCCGAGACGTGGATTTGCACAAATTTATCGAAGCAGCTGAGAGCTATGCTAGACGCCAGCCTATTAGTTTACACTGGGGGCCGATGACTCGAGCGCTTACCAGATGCTGGGAGTCCCTCATCAGTCAAAACGAGGAATTCCGGATGACCCCTCGACAGGCCATTGCTCGGTATCTTTTCGAAAGTCCCGACCTCTCAGAAAAACTACCGCCGATTGACCCTGCCGCCGCCGAAGAGTATAGACCGGACTGGGAAGCAATACGCTAAAGAATGGAAGATTTGGGCTTGCCTGAAAATGGTGAACTTGGAGTAATAGACCCCGCTCCACGTATTTCTGAGAAGTTTGCGTTCATTGGTTCTTTCCAATTTAGGAAGATTCTTCTTCCCTTGTATCATTTGTGCTCTTCTGTATCCTTGAGGGGTAGAAAATCAAGAGTGCTTGAATGATTGATACCCTGATTCATTGATAATAAATAAGATTGCTCGGTAGCTCAGCGGTAGAGCAGGTGGCTGTTAACCACTTGGTCGCAGGTTCGAATCCTGCCCGAGCAGCCATTTTGCCATTCCAAATAGCTGTGGAAAACCATGGAAGGCAGGAGTTAACATTTTGGTTAGAATGGCTCTACTTTTTGTTCAAGACCGAGGACTTGACAACTTTTGTATAGTGAGCGTGTGTGCAGATCGTCCATAATGAAAGCCGTCAGAAGTTTATTGCATTTGCTCTCAGCTGCTACCGTCTTGCTTTTGCTATATGCAGGCAGCAGTGGTGATCTGCACAGGCTGCTTCATGAGCATGGAGACAAGGCTGGATCGGGATCCCCCTATGAAGGTTCCTGTAATTCTAATTCCGATGATCCATTAGATGAAAGTTCCTGCAACAGCAGTTGTGCTGTTCTTCTATTCTCCAGCGGTCTGGTCCTGAACAATCCAATTGAGCCTATACCCGTCGAAAGGCATCTGCTGGCGATCCATATTGACAGAACGCCGGACAAACTGGTTCAAGGGGTCCAGATACCGACACAAGCCCGGGCACCACCGGTTCTCTGAAAAATGATCCATTTCCATTGGCCTGCCAATTCTGAGCAATCAGATGAGCATGCCTTCGCCTTTTTCATCATTTTAAGAGAACCCTCATGCAATTTTTCAGAAAATCCAAATCGAAATCCGTTAGATCCGCCATTCTTGGCTCAATCGCTTTCTTACCATCCTTTTCGCTGGCTGACACTAGAACCAGCGATCATTCACATTCTAAAATCCATGAACTAGACCCATTTGTCGTTAACGCTTCCCTTACTCCACGGAGTAGTCGTGACATGCTAACACCTACCACGGTGGTTGCTTTGGATAAGCTCGAAATCAGCTTGGCACCCACACTTGGCGAAGCGTTGGACAACCAACCGGGCGTGAACTCTACTGCCTTCGGCGCAGGGGCCAGCCGACCCGTGATCCGCGGACTGGAGGGTAACCGCCTACGAGTGATGGAAAGCGGAGTGGACATCGGGGACCTCTCTGCTGACAGCCCCGATCATGCTGTTTCCTTGGAACCGTTCTTCATCGAGCGTATCGAAATCCTGCGCGGTGCGTCGACACTTCAATTTGGCAGTTCTGCGATTGGAGGTGTCGTCAATGTCATCGACACCCGTATCCCCCGCACCCGACCTCCGAAGAATTCCTCACTGGAAGCCATAACAGATTACCAATCATCAGCTGATGGGTGGAGTTTTGGTGGTCTGACAACGGTTTCCATACAGGGTATTGCTGTTTCGGTAAGCTACCTAGACAGGGACCACAACGATTACTCGATTCCCGGGCATCCCGATCATGATGAGGAACAAACGGAAATCCTTGAGAATTCATTTCTGGAATCCAAAGCCACCTCTGTAGCTCTTTCATGGTTCGCCTCCGGAAGTACGCGGTTCAGCATCGCTCGGACAACCTACGAATCCCAGTATGGTGTTCCCTGGCACGAGCACGGCACGCACGAGGAGCATGAAAATGAAGAAAACCACGAAGAACATAAAGAAGAGGAATTGCATCACGAAGACGATGAGCATGGCATCTCCATCGATCTAAACCAATCGACAGTGGATCTTGATTTTGAGCATACCATCGAAAACTCTTGGCTAAATGCAATTGAAGGAAGATTGCGGCATGTCGAATATGATCACCAGGAACTGGAGGGGGACGAAATTGGAACCGACTTTAACCGTGAATCCACAGAGGCCCGTCTTATCGCCACCTATCTTACCGGACCGAATGACCAAGGAGCATTTGGCATACAGTGGCTATCACTCGACTCCATGGCTGTCGGTGAAGAATCGCTCACTCCAGACTCGACCACAACAGACACAGCGCTGTTCCTATTGCAGGAAATGCAGATCAATAATATCCGCGTTGAAGGAGGCATACGAGTGGAACATCGGGAGATCCAAATAACGGATGACGAAGGTTACGATGGCTGGGCACTCTCAGGATCACTTGGTGCAAAGATTCAATTGACTGAACATTGGTCGATTGGGACTCTTTTCAATCACGCTGAGCGGCATCCCGTGGCGACAGAATTGTATGCATCTGGCCCGCACGCTGCTACCCAGCAATTTGAGATTGGCGATTCATCCTTCGATTCTGAATCAGCCAATGGTATTGATTTATCGCTTCATTGGGATGCAAGCGACTTGAGCGCCAGCCTAACGGCTTTTCATACTGATTTTTCCGATTTCATCTACGCTGCTCCAACAAAGGATGAGCAACATGGATTTCGCGTGTACCAGTATACACAGGCAGACACAACCTTCTATGGTCTCGAGGCTGCATTGACCTGGCATGCATGGCAGGCTAGCAATGCCTATTTCGACATCAGTTTTCAAGTAGACACCGTGAATGCCAATATCGAGAAAACCAACGACCTCCTGCCACGGATTCCCCCATTGCGTCTCGGACCCCGGGTACAATTCGGATCCAAGGACTGGATGATCAATTCGTCTATTCTCCATAGTTTTCCCCAAGATAGGACATCACCATTCGAAGCCTCCTCCGATGCCTACACCAATTGGTCTGCATCCTTGCTAATCGATTTACCATTCCAAACAGGTAATTGGCATCTCATTGTCAGTGGACGAAACCTGCTGGATGAAGAAATTCGTCCCCATACGTCTCCTCTGAAGGAGGTTGCTCCGGCTCCGGGTAGGCACGTGAAACTTACTCTTTCAACCGCCTTTTAATCATGGGTAAATGACCCTTTCGAACCACGAATACATTTTTGCCACGGATTCAATCGGTCCTTAATCTGAACAAATCTGGTCTAGAGCTCGAATTTATACCTACATGGAATGAGCTGCCATTGGACGCCTACAGCATCCGAACGACCAAATCTCCCACAATATACGCGACAATAGCCACCCCAAGTCCAACAGCAAACATATCAGCTCCACTGCGAATAATACTCCGGCCCGTAAAGATGCTACGCGTTGCTCCCACGACAAAATGGGATAACATGGAAACAGCGAAGGAGGTCACGATGGCGGACTTACCTTCGAGAAAGAAGAAGGGAGCGACTGGAATAAGCGCACCAACCGCCGTGGCTAGCCCAGTGACCCATCCCTCCTTTATGGGTGTGGTGTGGAGATCTCCAATTCTAAATTCTTCTCGGACCAATTCCTGAAGCGCCCTCTCAGGGTCCTGCATCACCACACTCGCAAGTTCCCTCGCCCTATCTTCATCCATTCCTTTCGACCGGTATATCAGAGTTAGTTCATCCTCCTCAAGTTCCGGCATGAGCTTGATCTCCTCCTTCTCCATTTCAATCTCATGGGCATAAACCTCCCGCTCGCTCTTAGCAGCAAGGTAACCGGAGGAACCCATAGAGAGCGCATCTGCAATCATTCCAGCGATACCTGTGACTAAGATCAGTCGATAGTCCACTGACGCCCCAACAACTCCTGCTACAAGCCCGAAATTCGCTGTAAGTCCATCATTGAATCCGTAAACAACATTGCGCAAAAAACCACCTGACTCGATCCGATGCCAGGGCTCCCCTGTTTTATCTGCAATCCCGCTCAATGTCAGCGCGTGTTGAGCTGACTCTTTGGCCAGTAATAGCGCCGCCTCCTTTGGATTCTCACTTTCACTCTGATTATAGAGAGCCAGATATCCTTTCACTTCCTGGCCCTCTTCCTTTAGAAGCATCTCTAAAAGCGAACCCGGCCCGTATCGGGAAGCAAACCAGGCTAATAACCGAGCACGCAAAGAGGGTCTCGTCTCAGGAACCGCAAAGCCCTCATCAGAAATCAAATTTCTCCAAATACTGGCATGTCGATCTTCAACTTCGGCAAGTTTTTGATAGATACCCGACCTCTTCGAATCCAACTCAAGTTCAGCCAGCCTTCGATAAAGGAAGGCAGCATCCGCCTCGTCCTGAAGATGATCCTTCCAGACGGTCAAATCCCGTTTTTCAGCTAATGCCATATCTCGATCAAAGGCCCTCTCTCCCCACAAAAAGGATCCATCGGGGGAAGAGGAACACGAGCAATAATCTCATCCTCTCCCGGCCGCTGTCCCTTCTGACCATAGCACATATCCATCCGTTGACCCCGCGGATAGGCTCCCACCACTCCGAATCGAAAACTTGATCCCAGATTCTTATGAACTACTCCAGATGGAATAACCACCGCATCCCCTACTCCTACCTCCTTTTCAATTCCATTTTCTCCGCCAAACTGAAGGACAGCAGTTCCATTGTATATCCCAAGTACCTCGTGAGTGTTGGCGTGGTAGTGATGGAAACCGTAGACCCCGTTACGCCAGCTGTGGACCCACCCATTCTCAGCCAATAGTTCTTCGAATGCATCTGCCGTTACTTTTGACGGCGGAATCACCCTCTGGTAATAGAGCAAGGGCAGTGTCCCGTCGGTTGACATTTTCCCGGTACCACCTAGAGGGAAGCTACTGACATTAAGTTCTTGGGGTTCTATTCGCATTAACCTCGGCTCTAATATCGTCTGGAGAATTTTAGTTCTGCCGTCCACAAGAATTTAATTTCGGCAAGCCTCATTGGATCTAAGGCTTCTGCTAACCCGAAAAAATCGGCTGCCTAGCCAAATCACCCAAAGTTCTTTCTTAATTAGACTTTAACCCGCCTCCTCGATTCTTTGCTTAAAATCATTCGCCCCATCCTCCAACCAACCTGCTACGCTGGTCATGACTACCTTAACTCCGGCCGAGACAAAGTCAGCGACATTGCTATTATTTGTCAAAGTCCCTGCGATGCGACCTGCCGCCTGGATGCGTTCGAGACTCCTGAAGATTGTATTTTGTACTTCAGGATGACTCATATTACCGATGTGCCCCATTGAAGTCGCCAGGTCCGAAGGCGCTACAAAAAAAACATCTATGTGTTCTGTGGTAAGTATCTCATCCAAATTCTCAACCGCGACAATATCTTCGATTAAAGCAATAAGCAATGTCTCATCGTTAGATGTTTCAAAGTAGTCGCTCACCCCGAATCCCTGCCGGCTCGTGTACATCCCACGACGACCAATCGGAGCAAATTTACCGCCCTCGACAAGGTTCTGTGCTTCTTCCTTGGTATCCACATGCGGCACCACGATCCCTTGTGCGCCCCGATCCAGAGTTCGGTAAATCAAAGCCTGATCGTTGCGATTAATGCGACATACCGACGTCATGCCCCAGATATCACAGGCCCGCGTCAAGTTTCCGAGGTCCGCTGCGTCAACTGCACCGTGTTCCCCTTCTAACCACACACCATCAAACCCGTTGGGCCCGAAAGCATCTATATCGTCGGGGTGCGTAATTCCAGAAACTATACTAGCGACTTCACCCTTCGCTATTTTTTCTTTTATTCTGTTGGGACGAATCTTCATTGTTTCTCCTTAAGCTTGAAGTTTACGCTATGCCACCGTTGGTGGCGTCCTTTGAAATATCACTCATTTTCGCCCAAAGGGAAAGGGTTTTTTCCATGTCTGTTTTCACAAGGTGGTAAGCACCGGAAGCCGTTCTCGTCCTCCTCCTATTCTTTATCGCCTTAAACCAAGACCCCAACGATAAAGATTTCGAATTGGATCCCCCCAGCGGCAGATCGGCAACAATTGTACTCCATAATCTCTCAGCCTAAACAAAATTAAAAATTTCCCTTGTTCAGTAGGGAAAGGTCTACTTAGACAAAAGCTTGTAGTGCCAGTTAATCATTTCCACCAACAAGGAATCAAACGAACACGACATACCATCACAAAAACACTCAAAGCAGCGTCTGCTCTTTTACTGAATTCTTCGCCAGGACCTGCCCCATATTTAGTTCCAAAAGCCGCGGATTGAAATTCATTTGATTCTGTGTTGTGATCATCAACGAAATTACTATTTCGGCAATATTAATTATGAAATACACAAAATTAGGGAGAACTGGATTGAGAGTTTCCAAACTCGGGTTCGGAACCGGCGGACACTTTTGTTTAGGCCAAAGGGATGGTGTACCGGAACCGGAAGTCCATAGGCTTATTCGTGAGGCATTGGACCTTGGGTACAATCTTTTTGATACATCCCCTGATTATCTGGACAGTGAATTGATCCTAAGACGATCTTTGAAAGGAGTACCACGTGATCGCTATTTTCTGAGCGATAAGGTAGTCGTGAGCGACGAGAAGAGAGGGATCCCAAGTCCAACCCAAATCAGACAATCGGTTGAATACAGCCTGAAGAGACTAGGAATCGATACTCTAGATATCCTTCTGATCGCAGGTTCATGTCTCTCCAGTCACTTTGAAAGGGTACGGAACGAGCATTTCCCAGTTCTCGATAAGTTAAAAAAAGATGGAAAAATTCGCTTCGTAGGCTCTTCGGAGAAATCATCTGTCGACGGCCCACATGACTGGCTTAAAAGGCTGCTCGAGGCCGACCTCGTCGACGTAGTTATGGCAGGATATAATATCTTCAACCAGTCGGCAGATAGGAGCATATTTCCATTATGCCAAAAGAAGAATGTTGGGGTTCTCAGCATTTACACCGTCCGCAACGCTTTTCGTGACAAGGAACGGCTCATGGAGACCATTGCGGACTTAAAGTCCCGTGGTCTCCTGGAAGACAAATTTACTACAGAGGAGTTCCTCGCGTTGATTCCAAGAGAAGAAACACTGGCTAGTGTAGCTTACAAGTTCGCCGCTGCCAACAAAGCTGTGACCACTACGATGGTGACGAGCAGCAATATTGCCCATCTTAGAGAAAATAGTTCCATATTCGCCACTCCAGCTTTGCCAGATGATCTTATTTCCAAGTTCCGGGAACTTTTTAATAGAATCGCTATTCCCGTTGGAACCTAATGAGGGTTAACTTCTTCTTTATAAATCATGAAAATCACCAATGTTAGAACTATCTTTGTAAATCCTGGCGGAACAGTGAACTATGGGACCGGCTATAACCGTAGTTGGGCCTTTGTAAAAATATATACAGATTCCGGTATCACTGGAATCGGCGAAGCTTTCCACAGTCTTGATGAGCTAGTTGAAGGAGCCATCAGGAAGTATAAGCGTTGGCTGATAGGACAGGACCCATCTCGAATCAATTACCTTTGGCAAGGAATCTACCGGGGACTCCGGTATCCTTTAGGTACGGCCGAACTTTCCGCTCTGAGTGCAATTGAGCATGCTCTTTGGGACATAAAGGGAAAGGAGCTTAATGTACCTGTCTACTCCCTCCTTGGCGGTCCCACCCGCGATCGTATCCGCTTGGCTGCTAATCCCCATATGTTTAGTTCTGGACAAAGTGATTCGGAGATGAATGACATCGTTGAATCTATGCGAATCTTGAAAAAAAAAGGCTTTACCGCTGCTAAATTTGACCCTCAGCCGGAGGGTTGGGAGAGCATGTCAGCCTCAGAGATCGTTGCTCAATCAATCCTTAGGATTAAACGCATCCGGGATGCAGTCGGTGAAGAGATCGACCTCTGCCTGGACTACCACGGACGAGACCTCAATCCTGCTACTGCGATCCGCTTGGCTCAGGAACTTGAACCTTTCCACCCGCTCTACTATGAAGAACCGGTCATGAGCCAATCATCTGAGATGATGGTTGAAGCGAGGAACAAAATCAAAATCCCTATTGCCGCCGGTGAACGAGCTGTTACCCGAACCCTGATGACCGACCTCATTGTTAAAAAAGCCGTCCACATAATCGAACCTGAACCCACCGCCAATGGAGGAATCGCTGAAACCCTGAAACTTGCCGCCATGGCTGAAATGTTCGACCTACTGGTTGCCCCCCATCAGGCTCAAGGTCCGGTCTCCCTCATGGTTTGCGCCCACATCGATGCTGCTATTAATAACTTTCTTATTCAAGAGTTTAATAACACCCTTCAGATGGAGAGCTCCTGCTATCGCGATGTGTTTATTGGAGGACCGGAAATAACAAATGGTTTCCTAGTCCTGCCAAATGTCCCAGGACTCGGGATCGATATCGAAGAAGAAGCTGCCAAGGACTACCCCTTTAAACCTTACGACCGCCCCATCATCTTCAACTTGGATGGTTCTGTAGGATTGGAGTGAATTCTGGTCCTGAAACCCTCCACCGTTATATAGCCAATATTATTGGCGAGATTTGGAAGGGTCAATTTCCTTGATACCCGGATTCAAACTATAGATTATTCCACCGGCTCGGATTAATTCCTGGCGCGGCTTTTTCCATGCCCTTTGGTTTATGAGGTTGAACCCATTCCGCGCCTGTTGTGTTTAAACTTTTAAGGAAGGGCCGAGCGATCTTCGGCGCGGTCTCGACAAGTCGCGGGTCCCACTCGTCCACCGGCTGGATCGGACCCGCCCAACTAGGACGATACCCTAGCTGTACCAACTCACGAGGATTGGAGTCTTTGTTTGGATGACTACCGTGCAGTAGCATAGATGGCACCACCACGGCGGTGCCGGCCGGCGCCACAATAGTGATTTCTTCCGGATGCGACTTATAGCGAACATAAGGGCTCGCTTCGGCATGAAATGAAAGATGGGACCGAGGGATCAGCCGAAAAGGAGCTCGTTCTGGAGTTAACTCGTCAAGATAGTATAATACTCTTATGAGTCGCGGACAGCTTCCCTCATACCCAAATAGATTAGACCCATGAGGTTGCCCATCAGTATGTATCGAGATACCTGGACAACCCGGTTGCGTAAGTTGATAAAATCCCCGAGTGAAAACAATATCAGGTCCCATTAGATCAATGAGAAAATCCATCATCGGGCGATACCCAATTAATTCCGCTACGGCCTGACTAGCCCACTGGGGTTGAACCTTCGCACGAGATTGGTTGATACTGTAGTCTGCGTGACCCATCTCGATTTCAGCCAGCTCCTCTTTCATTCGTCCAATCAACTCGGAACTGAGGATCTCCGGGAAGACAACATAACCCTCTACTTCCAAATGACGAATCTGCTCCGGTCGACTCATCGACACAAAGTCCGTTTTATCCAAGTTCATAAACCCGATCTCTTCTTCAGGTAAAATCTTCTCCACTTTTCCCTCCTATCCCACAACTAGGCGTTTTTCTAAGCATTCACCACTATTACCCACCCCCTTTTTGTCCATCTTTTCTAACCACTACCCCCGGAAGAATATCGTAAACTAATCAACCCGTTAATTCTTCCATCAGCCTCCGAATCAAAAATTCCACATCCCTCTCCTTAATACAGAGCGGGTTGATAATCAGTTTGCCCTGGGCCAGGTAGCCGTGCCCAACGTAAATTGGGGGCGATCCCTTTCGTAACCTCCAACAAACTTCAGTAGCAGACTTCCTTAAAGCTAATTCATCTATTGTAACTTCAAGCAAGGGTATAGATTCGGAGTGTCGGCCTCTGTTTATTCGCATTGTCGCCAGAGTTGAACAAAGACCCACAGAAACAGTTTTTAATAGGTCTTCAAACCGATTCACATGATCATAGGCACCACCCACGAATAGATCCAGAGCCGTAAGGAACGCAACAATCTCCTCCTTTGAAACTTTGAGAGAACGCCCAATCCCATGCCGGGGAAGTCCCTGAATATTCCCTCTATCAATCAACTCATCCGGAGGGTCCCACAATTCCAAATGTTCATCCATATCGAGCATTTGGAGGGCGGCTGAGGAAATTAGATCCCTACGGCCACATAGTAATCCGGTCGACTGCGGACCCCTAATTGACTTCCCTCCACTGAATGCAACCAAATCAGCACCACTTCCAGGAATTATAGTTAAATTCTCACGTGGCGGCAATTCCCCAGCTGCATCCACTAGGACAGGGAGATGATGCTTTTTCCCAATTTCAACGACTGTCTCAAGAGACGGGTGCGAATGCGGTGAAACAACATAAAGAATTCCAGCTGTTTCTGATGTCACCGCCATAGCGTAATCAACTGGCTCGGTACGCCGGACACCAGCCCCCGATATTATTTCGTTGTAACCGACGTCAACTAATTCAGCACCTGCCGCCCGAACAGCGTGGTCATATCCACTCCGTTGGTCTCTTGAAATTAGAAACTGATTGGGAAACCCTCGAGAGCACGGCAACGCATCCATACGGGCAATATCATGTCCTGCTAGAATAGCGGCTGTTCCCATGGTCAAAGCACCTGCCGCCCCAGTAACCACTAGACCCGATTCCGTCCCAGTAGCCTCAGCAATTCGAAGGGAAGCAAAGCCTTGTAGCTGCTCCAAGGGGACCCAATCCTCTGCCGCTGCGTTGAAAGCCTCCAAAACTTTTTCTGGCATAGGGGCTCCCCCGAGCCGCGTCACTCCCCCAGAGGCATTGATTATAGGCTGGAGGCCAAAATCACGATAAATGCTCATTCTAGTGAAGGTTTTGATGGTCCAGTCTTTCTCCGGATCCAGACCCTTTGATCTATTTTCGATAGAAATTTTTTCTGTTGTACTCTCTTCAAAGCTCTACCGAGTCTCCCCAAGACAGCTCTGATTGGGCTAGTAGACCCTAAAGATCGATAACCCACCTCAGACTCTATGGTCCAGGTTACAACCCAAAATGAACCGGATCTCCTCGTTGACATTCTACCACATGACATGGATCTTGTGTACAAAGGTGGCAATCTTGTTTCCATATTTAATTTCTGAAATCCAAATCCTGAGGATAAAACAAAAAGCGATAAGAAATAAATACAATCCAGACGATTGTTTCATCCCAATGATCTCCCCTTCTGCTAAAGAGCAGAATTGTTGACTCTACTCCAATCAGAACATCAGGGGAAAGTTCTTTTCGAAGCCATTATTAACAATCCGTAAACAACAATGTCCGACCAACCTAATCTCCTATATATCCATTCCGACCAACACAGCCCTTTTGTGACAGGCTGCTATGGTGATCCGATAGTTGAGACACCTCACCTGGACTCCCTCTCTGCGAATGGCGTGGTCCTCGATAACGTATACTGTCCATCGCCCATCTGCGTCCCTTCTCGCATGTCAATGCTAACCGGCAGGCATCCTTATGAAAATCGCGTCTGGACAAACAGTCAGATCCTAAGTTCGGGAATCCCCACCTTCGCCCACGCCATGGGAGCTGCCGGATACCGTCCTATGCTTATTGGACGTATGCACTCCTTAGGCCCGGATCAGCTTCATGGTTATGCCGACCGCCTGGTGGGAGATCACGGAGCTAATCAAGCAGGCACCGGGGAAGGAGTTAACCGAGGTGCGCTCCAAGGTTGCGCAGGTCCATCACGGGTAAGTCTTACAAATTCCGGTCCTGGACAAAGCTCTTATCAGGTTCATGACGAAGACGTTACCGCCGCCACGGTCAATTATCTAAATCGTTTGGGCGTTAAGAAACGATCTGGGATTGGAGACGAACCGTTCTCGGTCTCGGTTGGCTTTATGTTACCCCACCAGCCCTTTGTTGCGCGCCGCGAGGATTACGCGATTTACGAGGGGAGAATGTCCTTGCCCCGAACTGCTGAACCATTCTCGGAGAAATTACATCCGCATATTGCGCAGTGGCGGAAAGCCACTGAAACGGTTGAGGTCACCGAAGAAGAAATTCTCCGCGCCCGAACCGCCTACTGGGCTTTGGTCACCCGAATGGACCTCATGATCGGAGAAATCCTCGAAGCGTTACACCGCAATAATCTGGCTGAAAACACGCTCATCCTATACATGTCCGACCATGGCGAACAGGTTGGCGAACATGGCTTATGGTGGAAACAGACTTTCTATGAGGACTCCGTTAAGGTTCCAGCAATCCTCTCTTGGCCTGGCCGCCTACCCAAAGGGGTTCGTTGTGAGCGTGTCGTCAGCTCGCTCGACCTCAACGCCACCATGATCGATGCATTGGAAGGCCCTTCTTTACCGAACTCTCGCGGACGAAGCCTATTACCAATATTAAGTGATCCTAGCGCCGACTGGGAGGATGTGGCCTTTTCAGAATTCTGCCTCGATTCCGCCGGCTCAGGAGGACCGTTCTCCGAAGACGGGGTGATTCAGCGGATGGTTCGCCGAGGGCCCTGGAAGCTCAACTACTACCACGGGATGCCCTGTCAGCTATTCAATCTGGACGAGGATCCCCAGGAAAGGGACGATCGAGCCGGGGATCTAAAAAGCCAGAAAATTCGAGACGAACTCCTCGAGCTTGTATTGCAAGATTGGGATCCCGAGTGGGTCAAGTTGAAGATGGCAGAGCAAAGACAAGACCAGCGGATTCTTGGCCAATGGGGCCGCCACGTACAACCACCCGACTCGATCCGGTGGCCGCTTTTAGCAGGTATGGATTATCTTGATCCGACCGATTGAACTCCATGAAAAAATGCAAAGGGAACAGCTAAAGTAGAAACGTTCTCTGACTTTTTAAGGATGCGATGCCGAAATCTACACTGTCATGGAGGAGGGGTACCGTAAGCCCCGTCCGAGTGCTTACCTCTACACATATCACATCTAGTTCAGAGACTTCTTAACCAGACTAGAATATTCGTGTGCCCCAACTATAATCGAGTTTTGGAATTGAACATTCGAACCCCAATAAGGCTTATTTAACTCCGTCGGACTGACCTGTGACTTGTGCCCGGAAATAGAGATGTGGTCCATAATGGACATAGTGTCTTCATTGAATACGACTGCTCCCAACCTATAAAACTGAACTCCAAAATGGATTGTAAAGACCTGACTCCGAATTTGACACCAAATGAACTAAGACAACGCCTCAACAAGGTCTCTCGCGTTTCATTAGCGCATCTGCCAACACCCTTAGAACTATGCCCGCGACTGACGGAAGAATTGGGTGGGCCGCGCATCCTTATCAAACGGGAAGACTGCACGGGGTTAGCATTCGGGGGAAACAAAACCCGAATTCTCGAGTATGTACTGGGAGAGGCTGTCCGAACTGGAGCCAATTGCGTGATTCAAGGTGCAGCTGAACAATCTAACCATTGCCGGCAACTGGCTGCGGCAGCAGCCAAGTTAGGGTTAACAGCTCATCTGGTTCTTCACAAATATGATTTCACCACTGAAATTCAGGGGAACTTACTTTTGGATCATCTCCTTGGCGCCGAAATCCACCTGGCTGACGCTCCCTTGGGTGAGAAGATGGAAGAGGCCAAGCTACAGTTGGGTGAACAGCTGCGAGAAGACGGGGAAACCCCCTTCGTTATCACCAAGCAAATTAATGAGTCTTTTGCTCCTCTAGCCTACGTTGATTTCATTCTGGAACTCAGTCACCAAACAGATTCAGAAGGCATCGACCCTAATCACATCTACTGTTCTAGCGCCGGAGCAACTCAAGCAGGAATGGTACTGGGGACAAAACTACTAGGCCTTTCTTGGCAAATAACCGGGATTGCTCCGATTCAGTGGGAGGAAGACCATGCAGTGATTCTGGCACGCAATGCAAACTCCGCAGCAAATAAGTTAAATCTAATCCCGAATTTGGAAACGCAACACTTCACTAACATAAGCAATTACATTGGCGCAACTTACGGAGAACCTTCCCCAGAAGGATTGGAAGCTCTCAGTCTAATGGCACAAACTGAAGGCATTATCCTCGATCCACTTTATTCCTCTAAAGCCCTAGCCGGTCTAATCGACCACATCAGAAAAGGGAAGCTCTCCGCAAACGACACTGTGGTGTTCGTTCACACCGGTGGCACTCCTGCCCTCTTTGCCTACAATAGGAATGTATTACCCAACTCCTAGCCCTGGAATCTTGAAAATTTGGAGAGTCAACTACAGCTTTCGAAACGCCATTTCCACAGCTCTCATCGTCTTACTGAGTTCACGCTCCGTGTGGACTGCACTCACATACCATCTCCCGTCTGGAAGGGTATGGACTCCCGCCTCTAGTAGAGATAGACGAAAGTTTTGGTAGGTTTTTACGTCAGCCCTAAGAGTGTCGGAATAGTTCAGGGGCGGTGTATCAAGGCCAAAATGGACATGGAAAACACTGCCCACGCCGCTCGCAATTAACTTAATACCTTTCATCGAAGCCAATTGCTCGATCCTCTCTCGTATGGCAAACCCGTGCTTTCGCATATTCGGATAAGGACCAACCTCCTGAAGCGTCTTAATTGTTGCCAGAGATGCCGCAAGATTGAGCGGAGAACCATTGTAAGTCCCCGCGTGGATGGTTCTTGAATCCCTTAACACTTCAAAAATTGAGTAGCTCCCTGCTACCGCCCCCATCGTAAACCCACCGGCCATTGCCTTTCCGTAAATCGAAAGATCTGGAATGATATCGAAGTATTCTCTGGCTCCTCCAAGGGCAATGCGAAACCCAGTGACGACTTCATCAAAGATAGAGATTGCTCCGCTCGACCGACATAAATCGACTAAGAACTGCAGGTACCCTTTCAAAGGCATGCACGAACCAGAATTAGCCAAGATCGGCTCAGTTATGACACAAGCAATTTCGCTACCTCGTTCCCGAAACAGTCTCTCAAGTCCATCGAAGTCATTCCACTTCAAAACGAGAGTATCTCCAAACTCAGCCGCAGGTTGACCGCCGGTTGTAGGAGAAGGAATCCCCAGCTGCTCCTCTGTCGGATGATAACTGACCAGTACATTGTTCATCCACCCGTGGTAATGGCCTTCAAACTTTATAATCTTATCCCGACCGGTGGTGGCTCGCGCCAGGCGGATCGCAACTTGCACCGCCTCGGAACCGGTGTTTGAGAAAATCACTTGGTCAACATCCGGAAGAACCTCAACTAACTTCTCAGCCAGATCAATCTCTAGTTGATGCTGAGCACCATATGTGTAGCTCTTTTCAATCTGTGCCACTACCGCCGCATTTATCGCAGGATGGTTGGAACCCAAAATGAGAGGTCCCCACGCAAGTGTGTAATCGACCAACTCATGCCCGTCGACATCATAGAAGTAGGGGCCATTTGCTCGTTCGAAGTAAAGCAACGGTTTCACGGATTTTCGAAGTCCACTCGAGACTCCTGTTGCAAGAACTCGGGAAGCCCTTTGATGGCGTTCTTGCGATCCCCTTATGTCTAACATATATCAACCCCTCTTTGGTTTCAATTCTGAATCCCTAATCTAACACATCTGAGAAAAGTCTCTAACAATCTTTCCGCGATTGTCCACAAGCTTCACCAGCTGACGCATGAAGTCCGGCGGCGTTGCACTCTCAGAGTAAATATTGCAATATCCTCCAAGGTTTTCAGGGTCTCAGTAAAAGCCGAAAAATAATAATCATTTCAAATAATAAGTCTGCTCAGTTCTTTGATGAAGCATATTGGCCAAGACGACCGCGGCAACAGACTCTGTTCAATAGAATCAAAGGACAGACCTAGGAAGTCGGTTAACCATGAAATCCAAGATCTACCTGATTTTCCAAAGCTGAGTTTAGAGATTCGGAGTCCGCTGACTCTCGGCTAAATCATTTTCTTATTGCAACTACTAAGTCCCGTGAGTCAAGTGAGCAAAGGAGAGATACTCTGTAAATATTAAAGCCTGGAAATCATGAAAATCACTGACGTCACCGCCATAATTCTGCGATTGCCTGAAGTAACCGCTGCCTGTGACGGAACCCAGGATACATGCCTTATTAGGGTCGATACAGATGAAGGAATCTCTGGGTGGGGTGAAGTCGACTCTTGCCCAAGTGTAATTAAGGCGATTGTGGATGCCCCTCTTTCCCATCAGATCTGCAACGGCTTGCGGAATACTCTCGTTGGAACTGATCCCTTAGCCATCGATGTTTGTACCAGTTTGATGGAACAGGCTACCAACTATTATGGACGGGCTGCGGCCGCTACTCATGCAATAGCCGGAGTTAATGTAGCCCTTTGGGACATTGCTGGAAAGGCCTGTGGTCGGCCGGTCTACGAACTCCTGGGTGGTCCGTTCAACCGGAAATTTCGGGCTTATTGTTCCATTTTATTTGGCGACACCCCGAGGAAAACCGGTGAACTAGCTCGGAAATTCGCCGACCTGGGGTTCACCGCTATTAAATTTGGATGGGGACCGATGGGCCGGGATGAAAGTACCGATATTGCCCTAGTCAAGGAAGCCAGGAAAGGGGCAGGAGATAAAGTCGACATACTCATTGACGCAGGTCAAGTGTGGGATTGGAAAACGGCTCTCCAACGGACGAATCAATTCATGGAATATCGCCCATTCTGGCTAGAAGAACCACTCCACCCCGACGATGTCACTGGATACTTTCGGCTAACCTCCGAAAGTCCTTTGCCCATTGCCGCTGCTGAGGCTGACACAAGATACACCGAATTCGAACGACTTGTGGTAGAAGGTGGGCTTGATTGGATTCAACCTGATCCTGGAAGATGTGGCATCTCCGTATTCGTGGAAGCTGGAAAGATGGCCTGTCGTCATCACAGGAAGGTTGTCAACCACAGTTTCAAGAGTGGCATCACGATTGCCGCATCGCTTCACGCTTTGTCAGCCATCCCCAACACTGAAGTTTTTGAATTTTGTATGGCGGAATCCCCTCTGAGGCATGAGCTCACGCACGAACAATTCGAAATTGTCGACGGCTACGTCGCACTTCCCGAAGGCCCAGGCCTCGGGGTAACTATTAACGAAACAACGGTGGAAAAGTATCGATTTGCATAGAGACGAAATAAATTCGCCGAGGGGAAAATATCCGTAGATTCCAATAATTATTGGAATCTAGCATTTCGGGCTTGGTGCTGCTGAAACGCAGCCAACTAATCCCCAATTACCTCAGTTCTATCCTATATTTATGGATTGAGAAATGTACAAAGTTGGTATCATCGGCTGCGGTCGACCAAGTAATCACGAAGGCTCAACCGGGCATGGGATTGCCCATCATCACGCCGTCGGGTATAAAGAATGTAATGACACTAAACTCGTCGCGGTTGCAGATATCGTTCGTGAAAATGCGAAGGCATTCGCTTCCCAACACGATGTACCTAGAATCTATGAATCCTACCAGGAAATGATTGTTAGGGAAAAACTCGACATGGTTAGTGTCTGTCTATGGATCCCTCTCCATGCCCCGGTGGTGGAAGAGGCCGCTACCCTCGGCGTTAAGGCAATTCACTGTGAAAAACCAATGGCGCCAACCTATGGTGAAGCAAAATCTATGGTCGAAACCTGCAACCGTTCAGGCGTCCAGCTAACATTCAATCACCAACGACGGTTTGGGGAAGTTTTTCGGAAAGCCAAGGAGATCGCACATTCCGGTGCGATCGGCCAGATCCACCGTTTCGAAGGTTACTGTAGCAACATCTTTGACTGGGGAACGCATTGGATTGATATGATGTTTTTCTACAATAATGACGAACCCGCTTCGTGGGTTATGGCCCAGATCAACAGCCAGACTGAGAACAAACTATTTGGAGTGGACATGGAAAATCAGGCTATCTGCCGAATCCAATTCAATAACGGCGTCACAGGTCTACTGGATACCGGAATCGATAAAAGAACATGTGCTCTTAGGATTATGGGCTCCGATGGTCTTATTGAAGTCAACGTGCCTGATGGACCTGAGCTCCGCTTCCTGGCGAAAGGATACAGGGGCTGGCAAGAACCTGAGATCCGAGAACTGAAGAGCCAACACATGCCGACAGTGTTTACCTCCGCCATCTACGATCTTGTCGATGCTCTAAAGGCTGGCAGAGAACCGGAATTGAGCAGCCGTAAAGCTCTCCAAGCTACCGAAGTGATCTTCAGTGCTTATGAATCCAGTCGACGGCACTCCCGCGTCGACCTGCCTCTCGACATTGAGGACTCCCCTTTTCTAGATATGCTCGAAAGAGGAATGATCGGACCAAAAAAAGCCAAATAGCCCTGACCTGAATCTCTACTTAATCCATAGAAATTCAGCTAAAGTTTCCTCGGATTGTTTAGTCACACGCCGTCTAATATCATTTCCCTCATCGAAGGCTCTAGAGAGGCCAATAAGTCTTAATAATCTCGATTTACAGGGTTTTTCGAAAACCTCGCTGGATCCATAAAAATCGGAAACACCTCTTCATCCGAAGCTCTATTTCAGCTTCGGATGATTCACTTCGCCCTTAAAATTGTAACCTAGGAATCAGCTGGCCAAAACGTCCAACATTGCCTTCATGTAGCCAACCGTATAGGCTCGGCCCCGCTGCTTGTACCAGCCATCATCATTCATGACCGGGACATGATCGGGAATCATAAAACCTCTGAATCCGGAATCCTTTAGGGTTCGAATCACCTCGATTATATCCGAATTGCCTTCGCCTATCCAGCACTCGGTAAAATCATCAATTCGCCCCTGAACATCACGAAGGTGAACATAAAAAATTTTCCCTTGCCCCCCAAAATGTCGAATCGCGTCGATGACTCCCGCACCGGCTCGCATTTCCGACCAACATCCGTGACAGAAATTGAGGCCGTGCATTGGGCTATTGAACTTTGTCATAGCGCGATCAAAATTTTCAAAGTTCCGAAATATCCGAGCCACACCGCCAAGCGGATAGTTCACGGGAGGATCGTCGGGATGCAATGCCATTCTAACATTGGATTCTTCACAAACGGGAAGGATCCGCTCCATGTACCAATCGTAGTTTTCCCACATCTCTTCTTCCGTAATCTCGCGCTCAGCTATGAAATTTCCTCTCTTTGGAAGAGGATCTGCCTTCGCGGATATCGCTACATCTAGATTGAACGCGGTCGTTTTCGCACCTCCTCGGATTGGGGTGGTTCGCGATGTCCGCCAAACCTCAGTAGGCATGAAGTGGTAACCCAGAATCGGAATTCCTGCCTGACCCATGTTACGCACTGTCTGGCACATATTCTCCAACTGTAACTCCCGGCCTTCCAGACCAAGCATGATCTTATCGTAAAAAGAGTAAGGCACATTCTCTAAAGCCATTAACCGCAGTTCGTAGTCTTCGATCATTTTACGTAGCGAAGCCAAGTCCTCGTATTCCCAACGATCCTCTCTAGACCACTGTACCCTATTTAGTTGAACATCATCTACCCCGCACTGCTTGATGAATTGGAGTAATTCCCCGGTAGCGGTAGGAATGTTAAATTGACCTAGCCCAACGCGGATGGGTAATTTTTCAAAATTGGTCGCGGAGATCATAGCTTTCTATTATGTATTCCATGGAGTATTCACCGGTACACTGGAAAGATAGCTAAGTTGAATGGGTAGCTACTTTCATTGCAATCTCTTTAGGTGAGGAAGATCCACCACGACCAATATCACCCATAGCTCCCAGTATCCCTTAATGAGCTGTTTTGTTATCGAGCTTTAAGCTGACGAAAACTACTTACAAACTATTGGAACCAAAACTAACATAGAAAGATAAAAAAACTCATGGTCAAAACTATGAAATTAATATTGTCATATTTGTATTCTGTAACTTCTCTATGGCAGAATTTACCGGCCCAACGAAACTACGAGGTCCCCAAATTTTGAAGTGCTTAATCTTAGCCGCAGGCCAAGGAACGCGACTTAAGGAGCGAGGGGAGGTTAAGCCTCTAGTTCCACTTCTTGGTCGACCCCTAATCGAACGCGTGGTCTGCTCCGCTATTGATGGCGGCGCAGACGAATTCTATGTCGTTACGGGATTTGAAGGGGAAACTGTTACCAACTTCGTGGAAGAACTCGCCGAAAAGCTAGAGATCTCGATTACGACAATCGAAAATAAGAATTGGCAAAAAGAAAACGGCTATTCCGTACTTAAGGCGAAGGCCCACTTGCAAGAGCCCTTCTTTCTACTAATGTCGGATCATCTTTTCGATCCTATCATTCTCCATACTCTACAAGACCATCCGCCAAACCAAGGAGAAATCGTGTTAGCAGTAGACACCAATCTCACAAATCCTCTTATCGACTTGGAAGATGTAACTAAGGTTGATACATCCAACGGTCTTATCCGAAACATCGGTAAATCCATTGACCACTTCAGTGCCTTCGATACTGGCATCTTCCTCTGTACCCCTGCCCTCTTTGGAGCCTTAGAAAAAGCCGGGGATTCCTACCAGGACACTACCCTATCGGCAGGCATCCGCGTCCTGGCGAAATCCCGCTGTGCAAGGTGTCTGAGAACCGATCGATTCTGGATCGATGTCGATGATGAGGTCGCCTTCAAAAAGGCGGAAGCCGCCGTTCATAAATCGATTGTAGACTGAAAAAGCAGCTGGAAAATATAATGCGAGAACCATTCCAAATGCACCAAGGGAGGAAATGAGGAATCATGTCTCCGCGTTTGATTTTACTTAGATACGCAAAAAAGAATTCCTATCTTAACTGCAGTCCTGTTTCCCAATTTACCGATTGAATATCGATTTCCCCAGGCTCGCAAACAGCTCCTATTCAAAACAAAAGTATGTCGAAAAACCCTTCATCTAAAACTCTGTCTAAGCAACGACTTCTTTACCTTCACGCCCGCACCCCCAATGTTTTCTCTCCATTGATCGGCCTTACGCAGATCGAACCGACCAGTGGCTATCAAGCGGAAATTACAGCTGACCCCCCTAAATGGCCCTACCAATCAGTTCATGAGGCTATGATTGACGGATGGCAAGTCATCCAGTTTCCTCACCTCCAGGCTCCGTTCGATGACCACGATCTCGAGTTTGTCGGCTACGAGTTTATACTTCAAAAAATTGAACCTGTTAAATGAGCAATCGTCGATATCTACTTTCCGACTTAGATGTAGCCCGCTTTGTTGTTAACGGCTATCTCATCCTGAAACCTCGATTCAGAAAGGGCCTTCACGAGGAGATCACTCAAAAGTTGGATAAGATGAGGAGGAATCCCGGAGACGCGATTACCGATGTCTTACCTGAACTCAAAAAGATTGTAGATCACTCTTCAGTCAAAGGAGCCTTCACTAGCCTTTTAGGGAAAAACTACGAACTCAAAACACATCGACACTGGCACCTAAAACCCCCTGGATCCGATTTCATGCACTGGCATCAAGACAGCACGAATAATCGACGAGCAGGTATAAATCAAATACTCGCCTTGTATTATCCCCATGATGTGACGGCAGAAATGGGACCCACAATAATTGCCCCCGGAACTCAGTTTCGAAATGCTCCGACTGATCGCATGGCAACATACACTAACATCAGGGGCCAGATTGCGCTCACCGTTAAGGCGGGGACTATCGCCCTAACTCATTATGACCTCTGGCATGGTACAGCTGCCAACCGGTCTCGGAAGAAACGGCATATGGTAAAGTTCCTAGTTAAGCGCACTTCCGAAAACATCACCCCTTCTTGGAACCACCAACCAGATGCACTCGCTAGATCAGCTAATTCGGATATTGAAGTGTATAAAAATGCAGGTGATGTTCGGAATATCCTGACCTCGTCGAATCCTCTGAATGTCGGCCAGAGTGATCGATTAAAGGAACGTGCCATCCGAATCCATTGCTGGAAGCTGTTGATGGGTGAGCCGACAGAACAAGGCTCCTCTTTAACTTTGTAGACCTGATATTCAGGTTATTAGTCCTAATTTCGGACTTTACATAAAGCCGCTACAACTGGATTATCGCCATTTCTTATAATTAAGAGAGTTCGGAATCGTCCGTCGTTAGATACCCAATAATCTTCCTCTTCTTACTGTGTTGCTAGCTCCTCCCGTTTCTACAATAATTTATCTTTGGTCACGTTTAGAAGCAAAGGATGCTCTGATTTCACGTCACACCCTCTTATTCAATTAATCAACGGCTCCAACAAGACGAATTGATAGCACGATGAAAGAAAACATAAGAATCGCGATTGTTGGCGTTGGCAACTGCGCCAGCAGCCTAGTCCAGGGCATCTGCTACTATAGAGATAAGGACCCAGAATCGGCAATTGGATTAATGCACTGGGAAATAGGAAACTATCGCCCCTTCGATGTCGAAGTCACAGCCGCATTTGACATAGATAGCCGTAAAGTGGGCAAGGACATTTCAGAAGCAATTTTTGCTGAACCCAATTCGACCAAGGTTTTTTGTCCGAATATTCCTGAATCGGGTGTCATCGTGGAAATGGGAAAAACACTCGATGGCCTTTCCCCACACATGGGTGACTACCCTGAAAACCGCACTTTTTTGAGGGCAGATGCGATTGAGTCGAAGAAATCGGACGTCATCGATATTTTGCAACAGAAGAAAGTTGACGTCCTCGTCAACTATCTGCCGGTGGGATCGGAGGCAGCAACCCAATTCTATGCAGAATGCGCTCTAGATGCAGGGGTTGCCTTTCTCAACAACATTCCCGTATTCATCGCCAGTGATCCCAAGTGGGAAAAGCAATTTTCGGAAGCAGGAATCCCCATTATCGGTGATGACATCAAGGCACAATTGGGAGCAACAATTGCCCACCGAGCTCTAACCGACCTTTTTAAAAAGCGTGGAGTCAAGATGGAGCGAACCTACCAGCTCAACACAGGAGGTAACACAGATTTCCTCAATATGCTCAACCGGAGCAGGCTCATGTCGAAAAAGACTTCCAAGACGGAGGCGGTTCAGTCAGTAACTGCGGAACGTTTGGGTGACGAGAATATTCACGTTGGACCCAGCGATTATGTCCCTTGGCAGAACGACAACAAAGTTTGTTTCATTCGTATGGAAGGAAAGATGTTTGGAGACGTTGAGATGAACTTGGAAATGCGTTTATCAGTGGAGGATTCGCCAAATTCAGCCGGAGTAGCAATCGATGCAATTCGTTGTCTGAAACTAGCTCAAGAATTGGGAATAGGTGGCTATTTGGAAGGCCCTTCCGCTTTCTTCTGCAAACATCCACCAAAACAATTTCCAGATGACGAAGCCTATCGTATGACAGAAACCTTTATCGAGAATAGTGGCAGCGCTTCTCTCCCAGCACAGGGATTAGATTCAAATGCGACGAAAACAGGAGAAATTCCGGCCCATTCGTCACCAACATAATTGGTTCATCGAAAAGACCTACGGGATTTTATCGATTCCATTTTATGTCAAAGTTGACACCGCCGGTAGGCTTCGTGTCGCCCCTCATAAGTGGAAGCACCATAGAATATTTCAAGAATATCATGGCTTATAGGTCACCGTCAGAAAATTCTTGTACCTCCAGGATATGCCCAAGAATCCTCTGGCGCCGCCAACGGATAACGAACTACTCAAGAGCTACTTGAGTCATTTTTCTCTCAGGGCAATCGGTAACAAAAGAGACCTTCTACACCGCTTGGCTAAGACCTTTGCCTTTCTCCCTTACGAAAATCTAACCAAAGCTATTAGAATTGCCGATGAGGGGTCTCCTGAACGAGCCCGTCGAGACCCCAAACAGGTACTTCAAGATCATTTCTCTACGAAAACTGGGGGGACCTGTTTTTCGCTTTCAGCCACTCTTATCTATCTCATTCGCTCCCTTGGCTGGAATGCGGAGCCGATCCTTGCAAACCGAAAATATGGCGATAACACCCACAGTGCCATCATTGTATGGATCGACCAAAGGCCCCACCTACTTGATCCAGGCTATCTAATCGTCGATCCTCTGCCACTCGATTTAGAGGAACCACAAAAAATCGAGACCTCCTTTAACGAGCTGATACTCTCACCCCAGAGAAAAGGAGATGAGGTCGTCTTACACACAGTGCAACAGGGAAAGCGTACTTACCGACTCACTTTCAAAACTCAACCAGTGGATGCGGGTGATTTCCTTAAAGTCTGGGACTCATCTTTTGGTTGGGATATGATGCGTTACCCCGTCCTAACTCAGGTCAGAGGAAAAGAACAGTACTATCTACAAGAAAACCGCATTCAAATTCGTAATCATAAAGAAGTAAGACACCAGAAAATCGAGACCGATGAAATGGTACAGCAAATTGTGGCGTGCTTCGGAGTGGGTCGTGAAATTGTGGCAAGAGCAATTGACATTCTGAAGAAAGGAGACTCAAGGTTCAAATGAATATGCTGCTTGAAGACGATAGACCCAAGATGAAATTTGCCATGTATCGGATAATAGGACCTACACACTGACCCGTTCCATAAAACGCATCGACAATTTACTTCAGGAAATCCATCTCTTCACGAATACATAGAACATTAGGATAAATGGAATGATTTACCCCACCGTTCTAAGGTTTCGGAATACCTAAGCTATCGACAAGAAGTCCTTATGTATCGTACAGCCAGAAATTCTTATCGCGGCTCTAGGGGCATGGGCCAATCGGTAAAAACATATTTGCTAAAATTTGTTCAATTTTGTCTCGTGAAATTACAAAGACCAGGATGTGAATTCGAATTCTGTAGTCCTAACTTCCTCAAAAATTTTTTACCGTGTGATTAACCTTAAGAAAATCCGATACATCATATATGGTGCAGGCGCTATTGGCAGTTCAGTGGGAGGGCATCTACAGCGGACAGGACATCAATGTGTCCTAATCGGAAAACATGGCCATATCGACTGTATTAATGAATCAGGACTTAGGTTAATCACACCTCAGGATAGTTATCAGATATCGATTCCTTCCGTAACCTCTCCCTCCAAAATCGATTGGTCTTCGAATGACATCGTTATGCTGTGTATGAAGTCTCAAGATACCGAGGAAGCGTTGCGGTCACTTGTGCAGACTGGAGTCGATACCTTAGATATCCCAATTTTTTGCGTGCAAAACAGCATTACGAACGAACCTGTTGCAGCCCGTTATTTCGAAAGAATATATGGGGTTATGGTGGGTTTCACTGGTATTTATCTAGAAGAGGGAAAGGTATACAATCCAGTAGAAGGAAATGCAGGCTATCTCGAGGCAGGTATTTATCCAACCGGGATTGATGATCTCGTGAACCAGGTGGTCTCCGACCTAAGCGAAGCGAGTTTCGCAATTCAGGCAAATTCGAATATTATGACAGCAAAGGGCGCGAAGCTTCTTGGAAACCTGGGAAACGCTCTCCGAGCAATCTGCAACGGTAAGGGCGACGAGGATCGTTACGTGGAGCGTACTAGGAAAGAAGCTGAACAGTGTCTGATAGCAGCCGGCCTACCCTTCGAGTCGAGAACAGCGTTGGCCGAAAGAACACGCGCACTCCGCGGCATCAACAAGCTACCCGAAGGTGTTCGAAACCAGGGATCCACATGGCAAAGCATAATGCGCAGGAAAGGGTCAACAGAAGCTGATTTCCTTAATGGGGAAATCGTCCGACTAGGGAAAATATACGGAATCCCAACCCCTTTTAATAGAGTTCTTCAGCGGATTGTAAGGGACATGGCGCGTAACCAAGACACTCCCGGGAAACACACCGCAAATGAACTCTATAACGTGGCAGAAGAATCCTCGTCTAAATCAGTTTGACCTGTGATTCAAAGCTTAAAGGTACCTGCTAGAATCTCCATTGATTACACTACAACGAGGATCCCTCGTTATGTAGCCGTACACAGAAACACCCTATTTTCCCCGTCGCGATGAAAATTCGATGAATAAAAATTCGGAATTCTTCCAGTTTTATTTCCGCCAGCAGCAACTCACCCAGGATGATCGTGGTTACAACATTTGGAAAAGCGAGGTTCGGATCCAACCCTGTCCCGCCTATAAATCTGCTATCCTGCTTTGCGATGTCTGGGACAAACATCCATTTCGAGGTGCTGTGGAGCGACTTGAAGCAATAATACCTCGGATGAACACCACTATCGCTGCTGCACGAGAAAAAGGCACAGCCATTATCCATGCCCCTTCCGATACAATGGATTATTATGCGAACTCCCCGGCACGTCAACGGATCTTAACCCTCCCAGTGATCGATCCGCCCGCCGATATCGAACACGAAGATCCCCCGTTACCTTTTGATGCAAGGGAAAATGGCTCAGATACCGGTGAAATTGAAGGGACCCGGAACTGGACCCGTCAGAATCCAGGTATCGAGATCGATGAGGACCTCGATTTGATATCAGACCGTGGAGAGGAAGTATACTCATTTCTAAAGCACCGTGAGATCGAATGGCTCCTCATCATGGGGGTACATACTACAATGTGTATTTTGCATCGAAGCTTCGCCATCAAACAAATGGTAAGGTGGGGGGTGAACGTCGCACTGATTCGCGATCTTACAGACTCCATCTACAATCCAGCACTACCTCCTTATATCAGTCACGAAGAGGGAACACAGCTTGCAATCGGTTTCATTGAGAAATTCTGGTGTCCTTCACTGCAAAGCACTGATCTGACCCGACAAGACCTTCAGGTTCCGGGCTAAGAGGCTCACAGTTCGTGGTTTACCATTTTCTGACAGGCATGGCTAGAGTATCCGTTTAATCTATCCCGCTCCCTTGCTCCTAAGGTAACCCTTAACTCTCCATTACAGTAAAGGTTGCTCTTCAGTCTATTGAAATGCCACAGTGAGAAGAGCGACAGATCATTGGCCGATTCCCAACCGTCGCTATTTTACCTTTTCTTTCTACTGTATTCTAACAGAAGACCAAATGGAGTTCGACTTCGGTTTTGCCTTTCGTCATGTGTTGGTCTTAAATGGAAGTTAATACATAGGAAATGCTACAAATCGGACAAGAAGAGGCAGCTGCAGTCAATCGCGTTATAGATAGCGGAAAAATTTTTCGCTATGCTCCCGATGGGGAATGTGGAAGATTTGAAAGACGATACGGAGAGTTTCTAGGTGTTCCCCATGTTGCCCTCTGTTCGAGCGGCTCAGCTGCCATTACCGCTGCCTTAGGTGGTATCGGAATCGGTCCCGGCGACGAAGTCATCATCCCCGCCCACACCTATATGGCAACCGCCATCGCAGTTCTTGCGGTCGGAGCTATTCCTGTCATCGTCGAAGTCGATGAATCGATCACCTTGGATCCCAATGCTCTAGGAGAGGCGATCGGACCTTTGACCCGAGCAGTGATTCCCGTTCACATGTGGGGAGCTCTTTGCGATATGACCTCAATCCT
This sequence comes from uncultured Opitutales bacterium, assembly GCA_964542645.1. GTDB lineage: Bacteria > Verrucomicrobiota > Verrucomicrobiia > Opitutales > UBA2987 > Moanibacter. Next base: position 595,480 of record CAZIUG010000008.1, read on the forward strand.
GAGGATCGCGGAAGAAAAAAATCTTTTTGTCGTAGAAGATGCCTGTCAATGTGTTGGCGGATTCTACAGACAGAAAGGAGTCGGGTCCATGGGGGACGTCGGCGCCTTTAGTTTCAACTATTTCAAAAACATGACTTGCGGAGAGGGAGGGGCAGTCGTAACCCGCGATGAAGCTACCTTCCAGCGTATTAACTGTATGATCGATCCCTGCAGTTTCTACTGGGAGGGACGTGATGACACATTTAGGCCCTTTATTAATTGCGGCTCCCGTGCTTCGGAGTTTGAGGGTGCCATCCTCAATGAGCAGTTAAGCCGACTGCCACAATTGCTAGAGGAATTACGGACCCGGAAAGCCCAGATTCTCGAGGCTACTAAGGGATCGGGGCTTTGCCCTTCGCCACGCCACTCTCCTGATGGGGAGTGCGCCACTTGCATTATGTACCTTCTCCCTAGTAAGGCTGCTTCTAAGAAGTTCGCCGAAGACACTAAAGGTAGAATATTGGCTGAAACAGGGCGTCACAACTTCACAGAGTGGGATCCAATCCTCAACCATCAAGGCTCCCATCATCCCGCACTGAATCCTTTCAATCTCCCTCAAAATGCGAATTGCCGGATGGATTATAGTAAGGACATGTGCCCAAATTCACTCGATATCCTCAGTCGTACAGTTTCAATTGGGATCAAACCGAATCAAACTGATGAGGAACTGGAGGTTGCAATCACAACGATCAACGCAGCTGCCGCCAAATTTTGAACAGCTTGTAAAAATAAACTAAAAACAGAAAAGAACACAAATCAAGAAAGGACACAATGACCGACAAGGAAATGCTGGAAGCTCTCCAAAAAATTGACACCCCTACAATCACTAATGTGGTTGCCACCTATCCAGGAAACCCGTTGTGCCTTGGGCTTTATAATCCCTGGACTGAAAACTGGTACACCGATCGCTCCCTCAAATGCTGGTATCCCGAATTGGGAGCTATCGCAGGGTACGCAGTAACTGGCGTCTATGGTTTGCCCGATGCAAACTACAGTGAGTTGTCTTTCATAGATGTTCTAGAGGCCCTAGACGATTCTCCCAAGCCGACGATTTTCTGTTTCGAACAAAAATTCCCTCCCGAACTAGCGGACAAAGTAGGACTTTCTGGGGGAAACATGACGTCCTCAATGAGAGCAGTGGGTGCTATTGGTGCTATCTCTAACGGCCCCTCCCGTGATATTCATGAGATCCGACCAATGAACTTTCAGTATTTGACAAGCGGGGTCTGCGCAGGCCATGGAGATCAAGCGATTAATGCAGTCAACGTACCTGTCCGCATCTCTGGTATGGATGTCGCACCCGGAGAAATCGTGCACATGGATGAAAATGGCGCTTGTAAATTTCCAGCGAATCGCCTTGCCGAAGTCCTTGCAAATGCCACCAAGCTGATTGAGGAAGAAGAAGAGAGAGTGGGCAACCTTCTCAAGGCTAAAGGCCTAGAAGAAGTTAAAGCTATCATTGGAGGGCACCAGTACGCGAAGAAAGATAAGTAGGTTTGATAGTACACAGTTCGATACGCTTTTATTTAACTGTACCCATCTACGCATATTACATCATCGTGTAATATGAATCTCAGGGGCTGATTTTTGAGTACAAACAGTCAATGACAGAGCCTTCAGTTAAGTCATGATTCTATCAGATAATTCGATCCTCCATGCCATCAAATCTGGGAATATCGTCATCGACCCCTTTAGAAAGGATTGCCTAGGAACCAACAGCTATGATGTCCACTTGGGAAAGGAACTCGCCACCTACAAAGACGAAGTCCTCGATGCCAAGAAACACAATCATACAGAGTCACAGCCAATTCCTAAAGATGGGATTTTACTTACGCCGGGTCGAACCTACCTCGGGATCACCGAAGAGTATACTGAAACCCATCGCCATGTTCCCTTTCTTGAAGGTAAATCGAGCGTCGGGCGGCTTGGTATCGACATTCACGCCACTGCTGGCAAGGGCGATGTGGGTTTCTGTAATCACTGGACCCTAGAGATCTCAGTCCACCAACCTGTTCGGGTGTACGCCGGAATGCCAATCGGACAACTGATCTACTTTGAAGTTAGCGGGGAAGTAGAGATAACCTACGACCAAAAAGCTTCTGCCAAATATGGTTCCCGTTCCTCCCACCCAATCGAATCAATGATGTGGAAATGTAAGTTTTGAAATACGGGAAAAGCCTTTCAATCATCGCTTAGTTTCGAAAAAAAGAACCCATCTGCGGTCTCGTTCGATCACCAGATATCCTTGGGGCCTGTTAGCGGGTCTCACTCATCGGCGGAACCTGTCGCTAAAAGTTGGCCTCAAACTATTTGCACAACTCTACTATTTCACCGTCATCACACCCTTCATAAGAACCCAATGTCCTGGGAAGGAACAGAAGTAAGTGTAATTTCCAAGTTTGGTCGGAGCTGTGAATTCTATCGTATCGATCTCGCCAGGACCAAGTAATTTTGTGTGGGCGATGATCTCTCTCCTCTTTAGCTCTGGTATATACTCCGACTCCTTCGCAGTCATTGCAACCTGAGCAAATTCAGCCATCTCTATTCCCTGCTTAAGGACTATGAGATTGTGTCCCATCGCAACCTTGGGAAGCTTGCCAAGGTTCTTGAACACTATACGCACATTCTGGCCTGCGTTAACTTCGAACGCTGTCACGTCATACCGCATCGTATCGTCAGCTATGATCTCAATTATCTTGATATTCGCCCCATCCGCTCCAACCAATGTTCCCGTAAATAGCAAGAAGCAGCTAATCACCCATCTTGCGTAGAAGGTTGGAAATAAGTGGCAACGGAATCTAAAGGTCCTTATCGTTGCTGATAGAAAGCAATCCTGCTCTAGTTTCATAGTTCTTGAGTTCATTCTTTTAATAACTTCGATAAGGCCCAGACCTCACCTTAATATGACTGTTGGTCAAGCGTAATTAATCGTTGTATTCAAACAACTTGAATCAAGGCCATTCCTCCTCCAAATCCTGTCGGAGAAAAATTCAGTCAAAATAAATACTATCAACCCCGGGAAAGGCACACCGAGAACCTAGAAATATCGAGATCGTTAAAGCCCTACCCCCCCCCGATAGCAGGTATAAACTGTACTTCGCTTTCCGGTCCAACCTTTCGCCGCATCCCTTCGTTGGAAATCTGACCGTCAACCGCAACTGCGATGCTAGGATTTATTCGGTCCTCCTGACAGATTCTATCTCGTATCCCTGGGTACTCCGCTTCGAGATTCTGGACGACCTCTCTGACAGTAGAACCTTCGATCTCCACGAAATCCTCACCTGAGGTAAAACGCTGAAGAAGGGGGGGAATGAAAACCCTGGGCATACTCTCCCCGGGAAAACAGTTAAGCAAACAATTAGTTGGTACCGTCCCTGTCGGCTCCGTTGTTTTCAGTCACCGAAGCTGCTTTGAGGACGGATCTGACGATCTTGTCGTAACCCGTGCAACGACATAAATTTCCGGCCAGCCAATGCCTCACCTGATGTTCCGTTGGATTCGGATTTCTCTCCAGTAGCGCTTTGCTTGCAACTAAAAACCCTGGAGTGCAAATTCCACACTGTAATCCGGCCTCTTCGAGAAAAGCCTGCTGCAATGGATGAAGACCGTCCGCGGTGGCAATACCTTCTACAGTCCCGACTTCACGTCCTTCAACTTCTGTCGCCAAGACAAGGCACGAATCCACCAACACGCCATCCAAGGTCACTGAACAGGCTCCGCAATTTCCGTCATTACAACCTTCTTTAGTACCCGTCAGACCGAGTTCCTCTCGTAAAACTTCAAGGAGGCTCTGTCTTGCTTCACAAAGGAACTCTGTCTGCTCCCCATTTATCTTCGTTTGAACATGTGTCTTTCGTGCCATAATTCTGAATTCTCCCGCTGAGATTACCTTTTCCCTTTTCCCTCTTAGGAGGCTTTAGCTTCCTCCACGGCATTGGGTACGAACTCACCCCTAGCTCGGGCAACCGCACCCCTAAGCGCTCTTTTCGTCAACACCCCCGTCAGGTGAATGCGAAACTCCTTAGTCCCTCTCATATCGGTGATAGGACTAACAATATCCTGTGCTACTGAAGCTGCTGCTTCATAGGACTCTTCTCCGGCTTCTTTCCCAGATAAGAGATCACCCGCTTCATTCGCCAAAAGCGGGGTAGGAGCAACTGCACCAAAAGCGATTCTCGCTTTTTTAATAGTTTTCAAATCTTCCTCAAGTTCGACCGCTGCTCCAGCTCCGACTACCGCTATATCCATTTCATTTCGAGGAATAAACCGGAGGTAATGAGCACCAGAATTTAGCGCCGGTGTCGGGATATTAATCGCCACCAATATTTCGCCTCCAGCCAAAACCGACCGCCCTGGCCCAACACAAAAGTCCTCAACTTCGACCGAACGCATCCCGTTCTTTCCAGTAATATCACATTGGGCACCATAAATGATAAGAGTAGGAATCGTGTCTGCGCTCGGCGACGCATTGCAAAGATTTCCGCCTATACTGGCCCGACCCTGGATTTGGATTCCTCCTATAATCGCGATCGAATCGATCAGACCTGGGTAAGCCGAACAAATACTCTTGTCCTTGTAAACTTGGTGGCACGGTACAGATGCACCGATCCGGAGACCCTTGTTGGACTGAAATTGAAGTTCATTCAATTCCGGGACCTGTTTCATGTCAACCAGTCGATCAATCTCAAAGCGTTTCGCTCGCAATTGAACCAAGACATCGGTACCACCGGCAAAACCTCGTGCTTCGACGCCTTCTTCCGACATCAACCCCACTGCTTCGTCCAGGGACCTCGGACTGCAAAACTGAAAGTCTTTCATACTATCAATCTACTTATTACAGAATTTAAACTCACACCTCACACAATTAATTCCGGGAAACCAAAACCTTTTCTGTATCGGCTCCGAAATCGGTCGCTGACTACTACGATCTACGGGTAACACCTTTTATCAAGGATTTTCTCCTCTAACCTGTCAAAATCTTATTAGAGTCTAAGTTTACCTACCTAATAGCCCCACAATATATAGTTTTAAAGGCTCCAACTCCGATCGATGGCCAAGATTATGTCGATTTCTTTCAGCCTGTCATCTACCGATCACCTTTATCGGTCTCGTACTCTTACCATACAAAATTGAGCTACGGCTGGATTTTTAAACATGGGAATTAAAGAGAATAGGTAAGATTGTGACTGCCAGTTATTGCAGAGATACGGATGGGAAATCTCTGTTTCTTATCCCCTATTCGTTCAGAACCATATGCTCTCCAAATCTTGACTCAGCCTCCGTTCCTTCGTATCTCTTGTAACAGGATGGAAATTGAAATCGAATACTGCGCCGCTTGAGGCTATGAACTACAAGCCGTCGGTCTGACGGAAAGAATCCTACAGTTCAAGCAACAGATAAGCGGACTTCGGCTCGTCCCTTCCAGCGGGGGCGCATTCGAAGTCAGTTTGAACGGTGAAAAGATTTATTCAAAACTCGAAACTGGCTGCTTCCCTGAGCCCGATACAATTATTGAATCAATCCGCGAAAAACTCTGAATAATCCGAAGATGCAACTCGTCTTCGGATTATTCGGAGAGTGAAGGGTACCTGGTGGTCCCCGCGGTCTTCAAAACCGTTGTCGGCCTTCTTTGAAGGTCGAGGTAAGTTCGATTCTTACCCTCTCCGCTGCGTTCCGCCTGATCTAATAGAGATTAACCGCCAATTCTTGTCCTCTGGATTGGAAATAAGATATGTAGGATTAATTTATCCTCAATCGTTCAAGAGACACTGAGATCCTGTGGAGGAATCCGCAGAAAAATCAACCTGAATTAGGGGAAACGAAACCGCTCCTGGATCGGAACGGCCACGACATCACAACCATAAAATAGCTCTAAATCTGTGGCGAGCCATGAGAAAAATCGATCCCTAGATCGAGAGGGACCTCTTCCAACAGAACAAATCTAATTGCGACAAGAAGTTGACCAAAACTTGGATGTTACTTTCTCACCCCCGTATTTCGAGACAAGGCTCCTCTCCCTCCTGTACAACTACTTCACCAATCACAGAAGCCTCTAAATAACCTACGCTTTTGAGATCATTTAGGCAAGCCTCTGCATGTTTGAATGGAACACTAGCAAGCAATCCTCCTGAGGTCTGTGGATCGAAGAGCAGCTCATAACGTTCATCTCTTTTCCCTTTCAATCTCAAAGATGCTTCCAGCTTTCGATTTTGGGGCTGCAAAGTGCTCAGTATCCCGGCCTTCGCTGTTTCCATCGCCCCGGAAAAAAATGTTACTGCTTTAAGATCCATTTTCGCTCCTGTTCCGGAAGCATTCAGCATCTCAATCAAATGGCCAACCAAACCGAAACCAGTAACATCAGAAGAAGCACTTGCTCCATGCCTCTTGAAACAATCGATCGCCGGCCCATTAGAACGCACCATTGATTGAACCGCTTCTTCGATCCAACTGCTCTTTGCTCTTGCCCGCATATCAGCAGCAAAGATCGTCCCAGTCCCCAGAGGTTTTGTCATGATGAGCTGATCGCCTGGCCGCATTCCCCCCTTGCGCAAGAGACTACCCTCTTCCGCCAGACCGTTTACAACCAAACCTATGCCCAATGGCGACCCTTCCGAAGTGTGTCCTCCAATAAGCGCGACCCTATGTTCCTCCAATAGCGAAACCGCTCCACTCATAACCTGAAAAAGCTGCTCTTCCATCGCTGAATCAGAGCCTGGCTCCACGGTAACCAATACCTGCGCAGACTGAGGTTCAGCACCCATTGCAAAAAGATCGCCTAGACAATGGTTAGCGGCAATTTTACCGAACAGGTAGGGGTCATTTAAAAAAACCGGAAAACTGTCCACCGATTGAACCTGTATCATTCCTTCCGGAACCTTCAAGGCAGCTGCATCATCGGAACTCTTGAGGCCCAGTAAAATGTCCTTTCGCTCAATAACATCTAACCGATTAAGAACTTTTCTCAATACAACGCTCCCAACTTTTGAGCCGCACCCTCCACAGCGAATCGTTTCCTTTCCCTCTTCCGGAAGGGTATCCGAATCGGGGATAAGCCTTTCCGCCATTCGCGAATTCCCCTCATCATCCGACATTTCAGGCAACTCCCGATACTGCTTCATCCAGCGGCGATCAATCCAGTCTTTAATCTTCCAGATTATTCTTCCTTCCAATGCCCATCGTCCTCGTGAAGCAACCGCGTACTGATCCCCTGTACTGATTAAGCTCAGGAACTGTCTCTGGGGAACAAAGGGTTCAGAAGGCAGATCAGCCAAAGCAAGACGGATGTTTTCGCCTAAGGGAGGACCTTGTCGGACTGCAAAGACTCCTGACTTGGGGCGCGGATGCTCCTTCACCGAGGCAACATCTCCTGCAGCAAAGACAAAGGGATGTGAGGGCGACCGCAAACATTCATCTACGACAATGAAGCCTTGAGCATCTGTTTTTAATCCCGATTCTCTCAGCCATTCCGATGGGGCACCGTCCGTTGCCAGAATGATTGCGTCGCTAGGAATCATTGAACCTGGTTCACAAAATAAAGCGTCGGCTTCAATCTTCACCACCCGATGTTGAAGGTGTACCACTACTCTCCGATCATCCAGAATGCGGGTGTACTTCTCCTGCACTCTTGCATTATGAGTCGGAAGGAGAACATCGCTTTCCGTAACCAAATGAAATTCTATTTGAGACCTCTTGATATTCCGTTTTCTCAGTTCATTGAAGAGGCAGAACTGGGTGGCAAGCGTTACTTCGACACCCCCGGCTCCCCCACCTATCACCGTAACCCGATACGCATCACTTTCCCTTTTTATCGCCGCTTCTAAGATTCTATCCCAACCACGGAGAAACTGCATAATCGGCTTTACTGGGAAAGAATACTTGGCCGCACCAGCAATTCCTTCAGTTCTCGGTGTCGATCCACTGTTAATTGAAATTAAATCAAATCGAACCGGAGATCTACCTTCACAAAGTACTTGCTTCCCTCCCAAATCCAGTCCCTCGACACGGGTCCGGTAAAACTGAGCTCCGGCAAACCGACAGAGCCGGACTAGGTCAATATTCACTTCTTCGTAATTGTAGTGCCCCGAGATTAGGCCCGGGAGCATTCCTGAATACGGCGTTCCGCCATATTCCGATATAAGTGTGATTCGCAAACCAAGAACCGGCCGCATTCCAAACTCTTTCAGAATAGCGACATGAGAATGGCCCCCGCCGATAAGAACGAGTTCCTTCAGTATGCGATGACCTCCCGCCTTCACTGCTAGAAAGTTCGCTTGTCGATATCCCTTTTTCAATTCAAATTCGCTCAGATACCATTTCTCATTAAAAGAAAGGCCCGTTCTCCCAACCGAGGATAGACAAGATGACTGACCCCGATAGCGACCGACGCACCATACCTTCCGTCGATAAAATCATCCAGGCGCTTGCTTTCAGAGAGCTTCCGCACGAAATCGTTCTCTTCGTTGTTCGGGAGTATGTGAATATCATCCGAAAAAAGAGAAAGATTCCTGCTTTCGATTTGATCGTCACCCAGCTCAGAAAGGAACTCAGAGCTATCGAGCTGAGAAGGATAAAGCCTACTGTAAACGGATCTGGCGTCATTCTTCATACCAATCTTGGACGTGCTCCTCTTGCACCTCAAGTTGTTCAGTATATGAGTGAAATCGGACAAACATATAGCAATCTTGAAATGGATCTGCCCACTGGAAACCGAGGAAATCGAGGACAATATCTCGAGCTGTGCCTCTCTATTCTGTGCCGATCGGAGAGCGCAATCGTGGTTAACAACTGCGCTGCCGCTCTTATTTTAGTCATCCGACATTTCACATCGGGAGACCAGAAAAGCGTCATCATTTCAAGGGGAGAACTCATCCAGATTGGAGGCGGCTTCCGAATACCGGAGATCCTTGAGTCAAGTGGTGCCTACATCCGTGAAGTTGGAACTACCAACCGGACTACCGTAAAAGATTATGAAAGGGCAATCAACCGGGATACAGCTCTCATACTCAAGGTGCATCGAAGCAATTTTGCTATGGAGGGTTTCGTCGAATCTCCGACAACGGAGAATATCAAACTATTGGCCAATACCTATCGACTACCACTGATCGAAGACCTTGGTAGCGGGGCCCTAGTTGATACCGCTCAGAACACATCTCTGGAACACGAGCCCACTCCTGCCGAAGTGCTCCGCAAGGGTGTTGATTTGGTCTGCTTCAGTGGTGACAAGTTGATGGGTGGACCCCAGGCTGGCATAATAGCAGGGAAAGAAGTGATTGTCGATGCCCTCAAAAAGGAGCCTTTTTTTCGAGCCTTGCGCTCCGACAAACTTATTCTCGCAGCCCTGCAGTCCACTGCCGAACTCTACCTGCGCCAAAAGTCTAACAAAGAAATACCGGTTTTCCAAATGCTTCATGATTCTGTTGCAAAGCTTCGGAAACGCGGGGAAAAAATCGCTCGAAGCCTAAAAGGCCTGCCGATCAAAATTCACATTAACGATGGAGAATCACAAATCGGAGGAGGCGCCTTACCGAAGTCAAGCATACCATCGGTGACCATTGATTTAGCGCCGACATCAAAAAACCTCGAACTACTCACCTCTGAACTACGGCAGGGAACCCCCCCTGTCATAGGATATATCTCGAACCAGCATCTTCGCCTCGACTTACGTACAATCTTTGAAACTCAAGACGAATCGCTTTCCTGCGCCATTCGGTCAGCACTAGAATCTAAGCCGACCTGGACTGAAAATTCAAAGCAAACTCCTGGTTAAGTTCGGCAAATTCCTGTGACTAAACATAATTTAATCCTTGCAACCGCCGGTCATGTTGACCACGGAAAAAGCTCCTTGGTAAAAGCGTTATCGGGCGTGGATCCGGATCGCCTTCCTGAAGAAAAAAAAAGAGGTCTCACGATTGATCTCGGTTTCGCCTTTCTCGAGATCACGTCTCCTGAAGATCCTTCTGTCATCTTTAATCTTGGAATTGTCGATGTTCCCGGACACGAAGATTTCGTCAAGAATATGGTCGCTGGCGTTGGATCGATCGATCTCTGTCTTCTCGTGATCGCAGCTGACGACGGATGGATGACTCAAACGGAAGAGCATCTCCAGATCCTTTCCTATCTTGGAATCTCACGTGGCGTTGTGGCACTATCCAAGTCAGACCTTGTGGATAAAACTAACACTGTGAAAATCAATGAGATTAGAAAGAGACTAAACACGAGCCGCTTAGCTAAGGCTCCCATTGTAAGAACATCATCAGTAACCGGAGAGGGGATCGAAGACCTAAAGGTTGCCTTAGGAAGGGTCCTTAAAGACACCCCTCTACCACGAAATATTGGAAAGCCACGCTTACCCGTCGATCGCGTCTTTTCCATCCCGGGAATTGGGACAGTCGCCACCGGAACACTAACCGGTGGAACTTTGATTCGTGGCCAGCAAATTCTCATCCAACCCTCTGGCATCGAATCCCGAATTCGCAATATACAATCTGTAAAGCAACATCTCGAAGAGAGTCGGCCTGGCATGCGAACTGCCACCTGCCTGGCACACGTCTCTACGCCTGATTCACAAGGCCCAACAAAAATCCAAAGAGGTGATGTGGTAACCTTACCAGGACTAGGGAATCCCTCCCAAGCGGCCGATGCCCTCATTGAGCGATCTCCCGATTTCACCAGATCGCTACCAAAGGGAAGCCGTCATCTCACCGATGGAAGCCGCGTCCGAATCCACCACGGATGCAAAAATGTACCCGCAAGAATCCGATTTTTTGAGAAACAGGATCTTTCCCCAGGGCAAACCGCACTTGCCCAGCTTCGCCTAGAGTCCCCGCTTTTTCTTTTTGCAGGTGATCGATTTATTATTCGAGACTGGCCAGGGAAAACTACCGTTGGAGGAGGAGTTGTTCTTTACCCTCAATCCCGTCCCTACCTATTCCAAGATCGCGCTCATAAGAATTTCCTCGAAATACGTGCCAAGTCACTCGGAACATTAGATCACTGGATCAACTCCCAGCTTCTGCGCGACCTAGCTATCTCGCCCACCGAAGTCTTGCTCCAATCCATCTTCAGTGCTGACGACATCGCCGAATCAATTCGAGGACTAGTACAATCCGGAGCCGCCATACTCCTAGGACACCTATTTGTTGAAAGAAAATGGTGGGAAAAATTGTGCCACACCGCCTCCAAGGCCATTGACCAAGAACACCACACAAATCCGGAACGTGGGGGTCTCACGCTTAGTAGGCTCCGACGAGTCATCCGTATCGAGAATCTCCATAAAGATATATTCGAAGCATTGGTGGAAAGACTTCTTCGATCGGGATTTCAGAAACAGGGTATATTTCTCAAGAGAGATAATCACAAAATTGCACTTCCAGAACGCCTTAGGCCACTAGCAGATAAGATACGCAGCTCCCTCAATAACAAACCTCTGGAACCTCCATCGCGGAAAGAGTTGGCCTCTGATTCACACTATCTTGAAGCCCTCACTTTTCTTATTCAATCCAATGAAGTTGTCGAAGTCTCAGACAAGATAGTTATGTCGAGGTCTTCCTTCACTCTTGCAAAAGATAAAATCATAAATCTCATTCGTTTAAATGGTCCCTCGACTGTGAGCGAGATTCGCCTCACCCTCGGGACCAGTCGGCGAATTGCCTTACCTATCCTGGAGAAATTAGACCATGACGGCATCACCCTGCGACAAGGAAACCAAAGAGTGCTTCGCCAACAATAAAAGACTGCCGTACCCTAGCCTATACTAATTAGCAAGATCTTGACTTTTTCATGACCCGCATACGGGATATCGATATGAACAAATCTGATTCTGAAGGCATAGAAAATCTCAACCAGTACCCAGAGCCAGAGAAATTGATTCGACCTTTTAACCGAGTCAGTCTTTATGTTTTGCCTTCAATTCGCCTAAGCTACGGAGGAGTGCCCCTCCTCAGATAGTCACAGACGCACACTGCAAGCGTATGATAATAGAATCTTACCCCACCCGACTTCAGATAATCGACGAAAGCGCCTTATCGCCGACAAGTTTTTATTCTATGACTCTTAGGCCAACAGTCATCGATTTAAATGCCATTTGTTGTGTATTCGCTACTTTTAATTGATGATGATCTGGTAACTTTATGGCCTTCAAAATCTGCAATAGAGAGACTCCGGATGACGGGAGTCTGTTAAGTTTACGGTCGGAGAGAATAGTCCGAGCTCTTCTCGACATAGGAATGACTCATTCCGTGGGAGTACCGGATAATTCATCCAGGATGATTTTCGAATTATGTGATAAAAATCCGAATGTACAGACTATTCTAGTTTGTCGTGAAGGAGAAGCCTGGTCGATCGCAAGCGGTCTCTGGATAGGAGGCGCAATTCCCATCGTAATTATCCAGAATACGGGTTTCTTCGAATCAGGGGATGCACTTAGAGGAACCGCAATTGAAATGGGTGTCCCACTTGTTGCCCTGCTGACCTATCGAGGATACCGATCACTCGGAACCGAATCAGTCGATACTGCAGCATCATTTTTTGAACCGATGCTCAAGGCCTGGGGAATGCCCTATCACATACTCACTGCAGATACTGAGTCTAAGGTTTTCCGCACAGCCCAGAAAGAAGCAGAGGCGCTGAGAAAGCCAGTTGGGGTCCTTATGACATGATGAATCGCTACTCATGTCTCACCGCGCTACAGAAACTGCGCCTCCCCAATACGGTAGTCGTGACTACGATGGGGAGTGCGGCTCCATGGAGTCATCTCTCGAACTCGAACCTGGATTTCCCCTCAGTTGGAAGCGCAATGGGGCATGCAGCGGATTTCGCTATGGGAATCGCCTTGGCCCAGCCAGAACGAAAGATTTGGGTGCTAAACGGAGACGGAAGTATGCTAATGTCTCTCGGAACCCTGGTAACAGTTGCACAAACCCCCCCCCCTAATCTGGTCATTTACGTAATACAGAACAACACCTACGAAGTGACTGGGAATCAGCTCATTCCGGGCGGAGATCGCCTATCCATGACAACGCTGGCTAAGGGCGCGGGGATCCTCCATGCCTACCAAATAGATTCGGTTAAAGGAATGAACGAAACATTACCTGAAATCCTCGACCAGGAAGGTCCAATTTTCATCAATCTACTTGTCGAAACAGGACAGGAACCACCTCCAGCGCTTGATAGACCTCTCAAATTGGTAAGCTCCGAGTTTCGGGATACCCTAACCCGCTCCTCTAAAAAGCGATAGATCTCAAGCATATTAGAATAGGATATGAGCTGCGCCAAGCTTTGCTCGGCAGACAAGAAATTTTCTTCCCAAATGATTCCCATTTGCTATTCTGAGGGAATAGACTTCCAGCTCCATCGGAGCTCTTTTCCTTCCATCACCGCGACCAAATCTCCCCTTCGCTCTCTAATACCTTCCGGTTTTAACTTTAGATCTGAGCCAACCAGCCACCATCTACGGGCAGGGCAACTCCAGTGATCCACGACGCATCATCAGAGGCGAGAAAGACGGCCGCACGCCCAATATCCGTCGGATTTCCAAATCGTGGCAAGGGCGTCCTCAAACGACTGTTCTCAATATCTTCATCGGACAAGTAATCCTGAATCGGCGTCTCTATATAGCCCGGGCAAATTGCGTTTACAGTTACACTATCGGGAGCCAATTCTACAGCGATGTCTTTTGTAAGATTTACAACTGCTGCTTTAGCCGAAGTATAGGGGGGACCGGCTCCCCCAGCAAACGCGTGGATCGAGGCAATATTAATGATCCTTCCTGCAGCTGAAGCCCTTAAAAAGGGAATGACGAACTTCATCGCCAAGAAAACCCCCTTCAGATTAACACCGGTCATGCGATCCCATTCCGCACTTGAGACATCCTGAATCCCTCCGGGATTATAAATCCCAGCGTTATTTACGAGAATGTCAATCTGGCCAAAACGATTCAGCGTCTTTTGGATCATCTGCTCGATTGCAGAATCATCCCCCATATCAGCCTCAGCAAAACACGCCTCACCCCCTAAATCGGCTATGGTATCCGCAGTCGACCTCCGTTTTTTGGTTTCATGATATTTACCTCGCTTTGGCTCTTCTCGAATATCTACCACACAGACCTTGGCCCCTTCTCGGGCAAACTCGAGAGCGATCCCTCGACCGATTCCAGAACTAGCTCCCGTCACGATTGCTACTCTACCGCCCAATTTCATTACTCATCCGTATTAAAGCCCTTCCTTACTACCCCTAATTTTCACACTTTGTTAAATACATGCAGTGCCAGAAAATGAAGAGCCTACTCATAAAACGTATCAATCCCCCTGAAACCAAGGATCTACATGAGATAATGTTTCTTCATGATTTCCTTTCAATAAGAAATCACTGCAATCATCTACTCGCAAAGCATCCAACGAGGCCAGTACTTGCTGAGAATCCTCATTTTATAATAGTCTTCAAGAATCCGACCGAAAATAAGATTCGTCCCTAGTCCTCAGTTCTGCGGAAACTTCTCCAAGTATGCATCACTCGCAGCTTCGAGTCGCATCAACTGATCGACATTTAATTCGAGATCGCCAGCGATAGCAAAACCGGAAACCTGCTCTGCCTTGCGAGAACCAATAATAACTGTCCAAAGATTTGGCCTTGTAAGCACCCAAGAAAGGGCGACCGCAATTGGCTGCACCTCACATTCTACTGCAATTTCTTGTACAACCTCTAGGACCTTTAGAGACTCAGAAAAGCGCGGTTCTAGATAATGAGGATCCAATGATCGAGCAGGATAGCTTCTTGCCTCTGCATCCACCCGGCCAGCTAACAATCCTTTGCCAGTCGGGGAATAGGCAATATAGGCAAGACCGTGCCCTTCGCAGATCAAACGAGTTTCGCCATCATATCGCCGATCTAACAAACTGTAAGGTACCTCGTTAAAAGAAAAGTGTCTTAAGCCATCGGCCAGCAGCGACAAGTCGTTTTTGTGGAAATTTGAAAGGCCGACTCGCGTAGCTTTCCCGCTCTCCACTAAGGAAACCATTAGATCACACAGTTGGGTGCTCTTGTAAGGCGAATCAAAGTTATCTCCCGGCCAATGCACTAGGTAGACGTCTACATAGTCTCTCTGGAGCGCATGTAAGGTCCCATCAAGTCGCTCCCTGTAGGCATCCATATCCAACTTCGCGTCGGGCCAAATCTTGGAGATGATAATCACATCGTCCTTATTAGAACCCAGAGCCTTGCCCAATCGTTTTTCTGATTCTCCGTCACCATAGCCCTCCGCCGTGTCAAAAGCGGTAATGCCCGAGTCGAGAGCGGCTTTCACGACCCCATCGGCTGCTCCCTCAGAACAAATAGCTCCCCAGCCTTCACTCGGTGCAATCTGCCAACAACCAAAAGTGATCGCACTCCAGTCCTTTTCAATACCCTTGAATCGTCTGTAACGCATTTGGCCAACCCCTAGACTAGTTAAGGTCCCTTAATTGATCCCGTAAAACCGCAGCTTTTTCGTATTCTTCACGTTTTACCGCCTCGTCCAGTGCTTTTTGTAAAGCCTCTTTGGGATCCAAAGGCATTTTGTCCCGAACTTCCTGAGCCAGGTCTTTTAATGCCTGCCGGGACCTTTCTCTCTCACTATGGAATTCCTCCGAATCAACCTCTTCAAGATTCTCAATTTTATCTTCCGCTTCCAGAATTAGACGGAGAGCTACACTAAATCTATTTTCCTGAACCTCCAGCATTACCCGGGCCACATAATGCATTCTAAGTATATAGGGCCACCACCTTTCGAGGTGTTGCCGATCCTCCCGGTGTGCTCCATACTCTTTTACGAAACGAAACACCTCCATATTACGTTCGGTATCTCGGACAACCCTGTCGTAATCCTTAATCTGCAAAAGGAAGACGTATCTCTCATAGACCGTGAAACTCTCATCGAATATTTCTCGACAATCCTCGCGACTAAGAAGGAACTTCTCTATCGTCCTTTTATTGTTCTGGGATCCAGCAAGCTTCTCTTTGAAATGATCCATGACAAACTCTTTATCATATGGCCTCCTTCCATCGGGACGACCGTCAAGATCCATTTGAAGAATGCCTTGAAAAGCACCCTGTTCAATGCGTACCTGTATCTTCTCAACACCATTCGTATCCACGATCTTGCGCACGTTGTTCTGGCCGTCAAAAGGCCAAGACTTCAAAATCTCGGTTATTTCTTCGGACATAATATTCTTTGGATGCAGGGGGAATACAGATAGCCTTCGCCGTATGCCTTCCGATCCGATAGTTAAATTAAAGATTCAAGACCAAGAGGAAACCGAAGACAAGGCCGAAGAGTGGATGGGAAACTCTAAAGTAAATCGAGAAATTCAAAAACAACATGCTATCCGGTTAGATTTATTAGAAAGAGTTCATCCTTGATGCTGAACTGTACTCAATATTGGTCACTGCGATCCTGCCTTGATCGATTCTCGGCCTTCCTATTTCGACTTGAAAAAGCTCAAGGTCCTCGTGCCGAACAAAGGTCTCGACAAACGAACCGGAGGGTGTGACCTCCGAGATTCCGGGAAAAAGTATGAAGTCATTGGATGTACTACTTTATTCTCGTTTTCTCCCAATAAGCTACTCATCTCTGCCAATTACGATAAATCCAACTAAGCACCCTCCTACAGACTTGAAATCGTCGTCAAAACTCATTGTTACTCCCCTCTTCTTCTACAAAAGCCTACGTTGAATTTAAATGATGCTAGCAATTTACAGTACCCCTTTCAATAGTTCGTGAAAACAACCTCCCTACTTCTCCTTCTCCTTCTGAGCATTGCCCTAGTGAGCGGTGCCATCATCGCTATCCCCGAATCCCCAAATGCTCACGGACAAGCTCACGAAGTATTTTCTACCATACATAGCGGTGGATCAGGACTGGAACGACACGGAAGCGTGCTTCTATTCGGATGGCTCCTTGGGCTTCTTGTAGTTGGTACCATTGTAACGGGGTTTGCCCTTGGACTCCAACGCAACGAGAGAGTCGGCCCATTACGAACTTCTCTGACCATAGGAGCGATCATCTATGGAGTGCTTTTTTCCATCTTGTTTCTAACCTACTTTGGATACATCCAAGGGGATGATACACCACGGCTCTTCGGATTTCCCTTACCTACTGCGATTATGCTCTTCGCCCTCTGGCCAATGCCTGTCTACTTCATAGTTCTCTATGTTTGGGGATTTGACCGTTACATCGTAACTTCGCAGGACCTCGAAAGATTTAAAGAAACCCTCAATCGACGCCGTAAAGGCGATTAAGGGCACTAATATGGAGGATAATCGCAGTCTCATAATCCTTACCTGTATCGGGATTTACATGCTTTTCTGCATCGCTATTGGAGCCTGGGCCATGAAAAGGACACGCTCCACGCGCGATTTCTTTATGGCTGGACGTAGCTTGGGGGTCTTTGTCCTTGGGTTGGCCGTTTTCTCAAGCAGTCTGAGTGGTTTTGGATTTATTGGAGGGCCAGGGCTAGTTTATCGGATGGGCATGAGTTCCATCTGGCTGATTGTCATCTCCGCCTTGGGATACAGCTTTTCTTTCTATATTGTCGGTAAAAGACTGCGTTATTTTGCCGAACTTTTCGAATCTGTCTCTCTTCCTGATCTCGTTGCTGCTCGATACAGTAGCGAGACGACCCGCTTTCTTTCCGCCATTATCATTCTCATTGGAGTAGTTGGCTACCTCGCGGCACAAATCCTGGCAATGGCTGAGGTACTTCGGGACCTCTTCGCTAACACCGAATCTATTGGACCGCTCAGCATCGAGTGGTGTGTCGCCATATCTTGTTTCGTTCTCGTCTTCTACTGCGTTTCAGGAGGAATCCTTGCCTCGGTTTACACAGATGTTTGGCAAGGATCCGTAATGGCAGTTGCTTCAGTACTCGTTTTCTTCTCTGCAATCACCGCTTTTGAAGGAGGAATGACGGGAATAGCTACGACCATTATGGCGGATGACCGAGAAGCAATTGGGCCCTGGGGTACGCTCGGAATGATGGCCTGCATTTCCTGGATCTTTCTGTTCGTCCTAGGAAACGCTGGACAGCCTCATCTCGTAACTAAATTCATGATGTGCCGACGATTACAAGACATGAAGCATATTCTAACTGTTACCTTCGTCGGCTTCTCAATCTGCGCCCTGCTCTGGATCAGTATCGGGTTGGTGATGCGGGCCCTGGTTCTAACTGGGGCACACCCGGAAATCCAGTCGGCTGATCACGCTGCACCACAGTTTCTCCAATTTTATGCTCATCCTATTCTTGCTGGGATCGTCTTCGCTGGATTATTTGCTGCTATCATGTCGACTGCTGATGGATTCCTCAATGTCGGGACTGCTGCCGTGATCCACGATATTCCGCGTTCACTTTTCAATAAATCCTTTGAAAACGAACTACTAGGCGCACGTATCGTAACCGTGCTTATCGCCTTTTCCGCAGCTCTTGTAGCTCTCTATTCTGGTCAGGACCTTGTTGCGTTGCTTGGGCTGATTGGATGGGGAATCTTCGCAGCTGCCCTTGTTCCAGTCGTGGCCATCGGATTCAACTGGAAGAGAGCCACAGCAACCGCTGCTAATGTCGCCATTATTTCCAGTCTCCTTACTAATTTTACGATTCGAATTGCCAGCCTTCTGGGAGATTTCACGATTCCCTACCGCATCGATCCAGGCGCCATCTCTCTACTTGTTTCCATGATTCTATTTCTTACAATTTCGTTTCTATCGAATCCACCGCAACTCGATCCTGAGATCGAGATAGCGATGGATCTCTGAAATCAGTAGATCTGCCAATAAGATCGAAATCATGTTGAGGAGTAGTGGAAGGCGATATGGGTGGTAGATCCCTGTTCGGGAAGCTAAATTAATTAGAGCGATGAATTTTCACCATTCAAAGCCTACCTGAACAGAAATGTTGCGTCCTGGTCCGCTAATTCGCGCTCCAACTGGCACATCACTGATTCGGACACGATTGAATCCGCTCAGATGTTCGGTATAATCCCTATTGAACACATTCTCGACTCCCAGCACGAAAGAAATGTGCTCATTTAGGTGCCACACTCCCATAAGATTCAGAAGCGCATATCCCGACGTATTACTGTTACTGGAGCGTACCTCATTTAAAACAATTTCTTTTGATAACTGTCTACCCTTGCCAAAAAACACCCCCTCCATGGTCAAGAAAGTTTTTTCTGAACCATATCTCATGGCGATTGAGGCATTTGGTGGCGCGATACGATAGAGATTATCGTCGATATCGGTTCGTTTACCTCGAACACAAGAAGTAAGGAACGAGACACTCCAAGCTGAGGTTAAGCGCCACTCCCAGGAAAGATCAAAACCGTACATTTCTGCATCAATATTAGTGAATTTCATCGGAGTCGGATCTCCATTGAGCGCACTCACCATCTCTTCCGGCTTATCAAAAGGCGGGCCAATAGTGATCGGATCAAAAAGGGATCCCTGAATGAAATCTTCGATATCTCTAAAGAAAAAGTGGACTGCAAATTGTGTTCGCTCAGGTATTCCCAAGTGAAAAGTTAAATCTACCTCGTGAGCAATCTCCGGATTAAGGTCAAAGTCACCTACGTAGTTGTTAAAGTCGGAGAGACCGGCAGTCGCTTCGATTGGAAGCCAACTATAACGTTCAATATGCGAAGGCGAACGGGATTTTCTACCGATGCCTAACGAAACGGCCATACTCCGATTCAACTCGTGGTTCAGATTCAGGGAGAAATTGTAATGATTATCGCTTCGTGTTCGATCAGCTCCATTAAATCGATTCTGCAAAATCACAGGTGCAGACATAGAGTATGCGGCACTAGTGCTGAGTAAGGGAGGAAGGGATACGGGTCCTGCAGCCATTATTACCTGTCCCCATAGAACTCCAAAATCCAATTGAGTTGATTCTCCCACCGCTCCTTTCCACTCCAAGGTGAAGCCGTAACGGTCCCTTATCACATCATTGAAATTCCGAACGGAAAAGGCTGAATCAGGGTCATTAATCAGCATATCATATGATGAAAGGTGACCACTCCCTCCGATTGAAAGCGTTCCCGCAAACATGGGAAACCCAACTAAAACCGCGGATCCCAATCCACTGCTCTGAGCCGAAACATCCCGACGATCCACTCCATCGAAGGCCATGACAAGGGGAACTAATATCTGCGGTGGATTAAACACATTGAAATCCGGTGGTGGTCGCAACGTATAGTTGCTCATCCCATGATCCACTTCGAGGTAATGAATCTTTGCCTGAACCCCAAAATTTGACCATCGGCCTTCATAACGAGCAGAATAAATGTCGGTATTAATAAATTTGATGTCCATAGGAAGCGAAGGATTACCGGAATCACTGGTCGCGGTGTGGTGCAAAGCGAAGGAAAATTGTTGGTCACCTTTCTTCCAACCGTAGGATCCTCGATGGGTTTCCCGCTTATATGATGAATGTCTGACAACACCACCGGGAAATCTATAGTTGTCACCTTCATCGTAGCCCGAACTAAATTGAATTCGGTGAACATTGTTGCTTATTCCTGCGTTTAGAGCAGCAGCAATTCCTCCATCAACACTCCTCCTTACCAATTCCGTGCGCCCATGTATCTGAAACCTCTCCTCCTCACTATAAGGAATGGAATAGTACCTCCCTGAAATGCTGCCGCCTATCACCTCCATCCCCGCACTAACTGGTGCTACGCCTTGTATGACCTCAAGAGATTCGGTCAAATTTCGAGGCATGTAGTGGAGGGGTGGATCCATCCAATTTGGTCCTCCCGGATTGACGAAGACGCCCTCTACGAGGATATTCACCCTCGGACCAAACAAACCACGGTACTGCACTTGGCCGCTAACGGGACCATTGTTGACCAGCATCGCACCCGGAATCCACCTCACCGTTCCAGCCAGGTCGGGAGCGGTACCCAACTCACCTAGCGGTGAAACAGATATTCGATTGATTGCTTCCTGTGATCCGTAATACGCCGAGAAGTTGGCTAGTTCAGGAACCTCTTTTCCCAAATCTGATCCCGATTGAGCATTCAAAAGATTCAGAGAGAACAAAAAGGCATAGATCAGTAATAGCACACCGTAATACTTCCCCCGTTGTGATTCTCGAGGAAGTAATTGCATTTCAGTACCCTTAACTTCGGTTCGCCAAGCTATGGCAAATATAACCAGAGACCCTAACATAAATTTAATTCCCTTCGGCCTCTCTACATCTCTATTTTTATTATAAAAACTAAAACTTCTACCCATGGTTGATTCCGGTTTTCTCAAAGGAATCCGGCGCTTCATCTAAACCAATAGATCGGCAACCAATTCCATAAAATACGGGTTTTCGCTCCTTCACGTCGGATCCCATATTCGAAAATTGGAATCGGGATTCTGCTAGGACGTGAAGATCACATCCAGGAAACGAAGATTCGCTATCCTAATGCCTTCCGATGGGATGGGGATTCGTCCCGTTCAGGACTAGATCACTCTAAACCCTAGGAGGCGGAAAGCCGATAAGAGAAATAGGTTCAGTTAGAAGGAGGACCTCCGCAGAAAACAGGTTCCCCTTTCCTCGAAAATGCGAGACGGTCGGAGGAAAGAACGGGATTAAATAACTTGGACTCTTTTGAAGAAATCCTGCTGTCGTATCCCCCTTATTTTCTAAATCTTTCGCATCCATAGAATCCGCAATAGAGTGACAGATTGGGCACGGGAAATCACCGCCAAAAGTTTTATCAAGAGCAGATGGTATTGATTCTGTTTCAGAATGAAACTGATTTGTCATAGTTCCCCAAGCAACAAGCTGCAGAACCACAAGGTGCCCGTTCGCTGAACAGAACACTGCTATAACTAAAAACAGGGAAAGGCCCTTCAATTTCATTTCAAACAACAGCTTATCGTTCGGAGATATTAATCAAGCAAGTCAAATCTTTCGAAAGGGGGGGGAACACATGGATCCCACATCCTTTTCCTGTCGATGTAGTAGCAAGCAGTAAACCTTAATAGCCTATAACCGCCTCGCCTTTTGATCCACCCATGGGGATCAGTAATCCAGGAAGACACGAAAGAACCAGGAACCGTGATCAGACAGATTCTTCACCCGTGACACCCACCATCTTTCAGGATCTCATCAATATCTGGTTTTCCCAATGAGTTGACCGGGATCTCCGATAATTTAATCCACTGTTTGGGAATCTCGTGAGCACTGAGATTTAGTCCCATTGCATTCCATACAACGCTTTGTACTGGTTTCTCCAACCCCACCCTCGGAACATATATTGCAACGACTTGCTCTCCCCACTCCGAATCCGGAGCACCGGTGACCAACACTTCCGAAAACTGTCCAGTCTCCATCAGGACCTTTTCCACATAGTCAGGATTGACCTTTTCACCCCCCGTGTTAATCACCTTGTCCAGTCTCCGAACGATATGGAGAAATCCGTTTTCGTCAAAGAAACCCTCGTCCTCGGTAGCAAAACCACCTTCGGAGAACTCAGTAACTTCAGGATAGTAGCCTTGGAAAAGAGCATCTGATTTAATGATGATTCTTCCAATCGTTCCAGGTCTTGCAGGCAAACCGGTTGGCTCTCTGATAAGGACCTGGGCATGAGGAAGAGACCGCCCGACACCAATTTTACCCGCTAGGAAATCCTTACTTTCTAGCATAGTTACTAGCGCCCCAGACTCTGTTAGTCCGTAACACGGTGAAAGCGGTAGTTCCGCATCGCGGGCCGCCTGGAGAAGTTTTTCTCTGGCTGGACTCCCTCCGAGCAATATGCAACTGAACTGCCGCAACCAATCAAGAATGCGTTCATCACGCATTAGGCGAATCAGCTGCGTCGGAACCAGTGAAATGAACTGGCCTTTCGGGCTGATTTCCGGAAATTTGCACCTCAGTATGGAGTGGTAGTCTAGGAACTGGATCCTTCCACCGCTTACCAAAGAACGCACTACCTGCATAAGCCCACTAACGTGGTAGAGCGGCAACATACAGCAAGCGTTGATTGGTTCCCCTCCGTGAAAACTGTTAAAACCCCTTGCTGCCACGCAAAGCGTTTCCCAATTATGAATTGTGTAGCGAATCTCTCCAGTTGTCCCCCCCGTCGGGACCATCACAGCAGGCTGCTCTAATCTTTTCCCACTCATTTCCCGAACCTCATGAGAAACCTGGAAAGGGCGAGGACCTTGAATATAGTGGGGACGAATCAATCTAAGAAGGTACTCAAAACGTCCCTGCTTCCAATCAGGAGAGGCGAGAAAAATTGCACACCCCTTTTTAAGGGCCGTAAAAAAGGCAACAAGAAATGCCTTGGGTTCACGCTCCGTAATCAAAACCCGCTCCCCTGCCTCTGCTTCCTTCAATTCCACACAGCCCACGGATGTATCATGAAACACCCCCCATTCTGCTAACCGAGGCTCCAGCTCTTTCCAATTTAGCCCCATTTTTCCTAACAGTTTTTCTCCTTGATTCGAAATCCGTCGGGGATATTCTTGCCTCACCGGGAGTAGAGTATGAAAAACGTCCCCTCCCAATTCATATCTACATAAGTTCTATCCCAACCAGCACAATGGACCTAATTACCATTTCTCTTTAAGAACAATAATATTACTTCTAAAATGACCCTGCCCGAAAAAGTCGGAGAAATCGCTAATCCGTCAAATATGATCGACGATCGTTTCTATTTGGATGCAACTTCATTCTTCGAGGAGAGCCTACCCACAGGGCTAACATATGACGATGTTTCTTTGGCCTCCCACTATTCCGAAGTTCTTCCAAGGGAGACCTTACTCGAAACTAAACTCTCTGACAGCCTTACTCTTCACATTCCTATCATCTCAGCTGATATGGACACTGTAACGGAGTCCAAAATGGCCATAGCAATGGCACTCAATGGCGGCATGGGAATCATCCACCAAAATATGAGTGACTCCCAACAAGCCAAAGAAGTTGCTCAGGTAAAACATCATATCCACGGCCTGATTCAGGACCCTATTAAGGTGACTGCCAATCAGCTTATTGGCGACATCTTGGAACAAAACCTAAAGTCGCGCTTTGAGTTCAGCACTTTCCCCGTTGTTAATTCTAAAGGGAAGCTCATCGGCCTTCTCGCAGGGAACACTCTCAAAACGCGTTTTCGACATAAAACTGTTGCAGAGACTATGACCCCGAGGGATCAAGTTGTGACAATCCGGGAAGAAGTAATAGGAGAAGACCCAATTGGGGAAGCCGACAAATTCTTCAACAATCATGTTGGTATAAACAAACTCCCAGTGGTGGATAAGGAAGACCACCTTCGAGGACTTTTTACGCTGAAAGATATCGAAAGCATCACAGATGAAAGCCGGGCTCGATTCAAATCTGCTCGAGACTCGAAGTTTCGGTTAGTTTGTGGAGCTGCCGTCACTGCCTCCCGTTCCCCTAAAAACGCCAAGGAGCGTGACCGGATCATCAACCATATCGGTTGTTTAGTCGATATCGGGATCGACGCTGTGGCCGTATCGACGGCTCACGGACACACACAAGGAGTCGGCCAACTAGTCAAGCTACTCCGGGATCAATTTTGCAACCTAACAATAATGGCAGGTAACGTGACTACAGCGGCAGCAGTTGAGTTCCTTTCAGGCTGTGGAGCCGATGCTATAAAAGTTGGTCAAGGGCCCGGATCTATTTGCACCACCCGTCTCGTCGCTGGGGTCGGAATCCCCCAGCTAACGGCTCTATACGTCGCGTCAAAATCGGCTGCGCTTTCCGGTGTTCGGATTCTAGCAGACGGTGGAATTACCAAAGGAGGTGATATCGTCAAATCCCTTACGCTTGCGGATGCTGTCATCTGTGGTTCCCTTTTCGCAGGCTGTAGAGAAGCGCCGGGTGTGTTGGTCGAGATCGATGGTAAATTGTATAAACAGTACCGAGGCATGGGCAGCTTTGAAGCAATGAAGAAGGGATCGGCGGTAAGATATGGCCATTCTAAGAAGGATAGTTACCTCAAAACCGCTGAAGAAGGCATCGAGGCCTTGAAGGAAACAACGGGGACCCTTGACGAAGTACTGGCGGGATTACTCGGTGGAGTTCAGTCGGGCCTCGGATATCTCGGAGCAAAAGATCTCACTGCACTGAAGCAGAACGCTCGCTACA
This sequence comes from uncultured Opitutales bacterium, assembly GCA_964542645.1. Taxonomy (GTDB): domain Bacteria; phylum Verrucomicrobiota; class Verrucomicrobiia; order Opitutales; family UBA2987; genus Moanibacter. Next base: position 620,652 of record CAZIUG010000008.1, read on the forward strand.
TTCGAGTCACTCCAGCCGGTCAACTTGAATCAGCTCCTCACGATGTCGTCGAGATCAAAGCAACCCACAAATAAAACTACCAGACTCTTGCCAAGGATTTATGCCTAACTGCGCCTGCGTGTAAAAGTTATCTGAGACTTATGGCACTCACGAAAATAACGAATAGGCTAATTGCCGATGTGGGTATTAGTATGGGAGACGAAGGGAAGGGTCGTCTCATTTGCGAATTAATCTCGGAGTTAAAGAATCTCTCTGGAAGCTCATCTCCGGTTTCGATGGTTATAAAAGTAAACGGGGGTGCTAATTCGGGCCACACAGCAGGAGGACTGAAACTGAACCTGCTTCCCGCAGGTGTTGTAGACGAGAGCGTGCCTAAGCTTGGAATAGGAAGTGGAGTGGTGGCTGATCCAAGGAAGTTTCTTTGGGAATCCAATCCTCTCGAGATTCAAGGGTACGACGTCCTTTCGAGGCTTCTCATTGATGAACGCACCCTAGTCAGTGATCTCACACATCGGCTCCTTGATCTAGCCTGCGAAAATTACCGGGTACATATGCTCAAGCAAGAAAAAAGAGGTACGACCGGACGCGGTATCACTCCAGCCTATTTAGATGAAGTCGGGCAATGGCCCATTTTTTATCTCGATTTCTTGGGATCAAAAGAAGCCTTTGCGAAGAAATTCTACGAACGAATTGATCGTGCCGAAAAAACTATCAAGTTCGTCTACCAAGTAAGCGAGGAACACTGGGACGAATTCTTCGATACCCTCTCGAAAGCCGAGATCCGAGCCAATGCCGAATCGATCAAAGGCAGTGTCTTTCCAGAAGAGGAATTCGACTTCCAGCGCTTTAAAGGATCCGAGCCCTTTAAGATTAATCGCGAACTTCTTCTGGATACCTATTGGCAATCAGGGACACAGCTCGTCAAGAATGTAGGGGAGGTAAGGGAAATCGCCCTTAAAGCCCTAAGAGAGGAGAAATACATTATTGGAGAGTTCGGTCAATCCTATTGGCTGGATAAGCGGCTGGGCTTCACCCCAAATCTCACCGCCTCTCACACCTTCACCCCAGAATTTTTTCAGTCAATTGGCATTCCCCTCCAACCCGTGCACACCTTTGGCGTATGCAAGGCCTATGACACTAAAGTAGGGACCCACGTTTTCCTCACTTCGATGGCTGAGAACCATCCTCTCGGCAATCGCCTTAGACAACTGGAATTCGGAACCTCAACCGGTCGAGGTCGTATGGTAGGCTGGTTTGATGCTGTGGAAAAGGGTGATGCGCTTCGCTACGGTGGGTTCAATGACCTCATGATAAACAAGTTAGATGCACTGAGTTATTCGGGAGACTGGGACAGGGGTGAGCTACTTATTTGTGTGGCTTATCGAGATCAAGCTGGGAAACTGCTTCACCATGTCCCGCGAAACCCTGCCCTTCAAAGAACCCTTAAGCCAGTTTATATTAAGATGCCGGGTTGGAAAGAAGACCTCACCGGTATTCGGAGTTTCGCCGACCTCCCACACAATGCCAAACGTTACGTTGCAAAACTTGTTCAATCGACATTTAGGATTGCCTATCCCAACAGCGATGCGCCTCCAGTTTTACCTAACCTACGCTATATTGGCATCGGCCCCGACCCTAACCAGATAATTAAAGACGCCCCCTCAACCGAAGAGCTACTGAGTCTAGTTGATTAAAGGTATATCCGAATTTTAATCAAAAGACCCGCCTCCCTTGAAGAAGCAGGCCTTCAGAAATTTTGAGAAAGTGCTCACCAGACTGACACCACAGGATCGCAGTCTCATAGCAGAACCGGTGTTCGGATCTCTCTTCACACTCTTTAAAGCGGGACCACTCAGCGCGTCTTCAACACTATCGGCCAGTAGTTATTCGCCGCATCAGGTAAAGGTTCCCCTGCTCTTTTAGAGAGCGCTGCCAAATTTGGGCTAAAAAAGTCAACCTTTTAATTCTATAATATGTTAATATAAAACATGTTATAGAATTAATGATAATAACTTATATCCCTCTCATGTCACTAACTTAACAAGCCATAGATACACAATGTCTTAACTTCTATTGTCCCGTTAACAACTTCCCGTTTCTGCCTTCATTTCACTTGTCTATAACTGCAATTGATTCTTCCCTCCTAATTTTTCTACCTTTCCTCAAGAGACTATCCGAGCCTAATAACTCATCCTCTCGTCTGACTACTTCCTGCCGCAAGAACAGATCGCATCACTGGAGAATATGTTCACCTACTGGTAAACGGTTATTGATCGCCTCCATTATCTCGCCAATCAGGTAAATTGAGCCTGTTGCAACGATGATCTCATCAGGTTCGGCACAAGTACATACCCCAGGGGTCGGAAAGATTTCGCGTACTGAAGACTGCACAACTGACCCGCAATAACTATTCGGTATCGAATCGCGCAGCACTTGAAAAGACGCGGAACGAGGCTGAACTGGTTCTAACAGGAATATCTTTTTAGCGAATTGTGCAACCACCGGCATGAGCACCGAAGCCCTAAAGCTTCCAAGAGTACCTGCTAGAATCACCGGCTTCTGCCTACGTTCCCTGATTAATCGCTGCAGATTATCAGCTAATCCCTCTACCCCCTCAGGATTATGGGAAGTATCGAGATACACAAGATGATCACCAACTTGATAAGCATCCCAGCGCCCAGGCCAAGAAACATCCCCTAGTGCAGGTCCAACTTCTTCCATTCTAACCGGGACTTGTTCATTGAGCGTCTCAACAACCAAAGTTGCTGTGGCCGCATTCCATCGCTGATAATCTCCTTCCAGGTTAGTTGATGGGCAGCGCTTCGGTTCAGAACCAAAGCGCTCGTGAATCGATCGAACTTCCGCATTCCGCTCCCGAGCAATCTTCCTCAAAACTGCTTCCGCACAATCTGGTATGTGCCCCAGAACAACTGGCTTACCTTCCTTTATTATTCCCCCTTTCTCAGCTGCAATCAATTCCAATGTGTGACCGAGGATATCGCAATGGTCCAAACTGATGGAAGTTATCACGGAGATCTCTGGATCAACTATATTTGAGGCATCGCAGCGACCTCCTAAACCCGTTTCAATGATTCCAATATCTACCTCCTCATCAGCAAAACACATGAAAGCTATCGCTGTGATCAATTCAAAGAACGAGGGATGGTCGCCCGGGTCATTCGCAGCCAACATCTCGGCATGGACCTTGAGGCAGTTTGTATACTCTACAATCGATTCCCGATCAAGAATTCGACGATTTACCTGAACCCTTTCTCCTTGGTAGACAAGGTGTGGTGAAGTAAAAAGACCAGTTTTGTATCCACTGCGTCTGTAAATTCTCTCGAGCATCGCACAGGTCGACCCTTTCCCATTAGTTCCAGCCACATGTATTATAGGGTAGTTTAGTTCTGGATGTCCGATCAACTCGGCAAGAAGCAACATCCTATCGATGCCGTACTTCGAACCTTTATTCTTAAGTCCGTAGAGATAGCTTCTTACTTCCTCGTAAGTCCTTAGAGCCATGATTCTATAACTTAACGGGTCTCGCCAACATGCCGCCAGGGCCAAACAGACACCTAGAGTTTTTTTCGGATGCTGGAGGGACAGCGCCCTCGATAAAGTACATTCAGGAGTGTGATAACCCGCTCACGAAGTACCATGCGAGGAACAATTTGATCAATCAGCCCTCGTTCGAGAAGAAATTCGGAAGTCTGAAATCCCTCAGGCAATTCCGCCTGAATAGTCTCTTTAATCACACGTGGGCCGGAAAACCCAATCAAAGCGCCTGGTTCAGCCAAGATCACGTCGCCCAATGTTGCGAAACTGGCTGAAGCTCCACCCAGTGTAGGATTAGTAAGAATAGAAATATAGGGAATCCCAATCTCGTGCAGACGCGAGAGCGCTGCACTCGTTTTCGCCATTTGCATAAGGCTGTACACCCCCTCCTGCATCCGGGCGCCTCCACCAGAACCAGATACAATTATAAGGGGAATCTTACGGTTTACAGCCCTTTCAATCGCACGGGTAATCTTTTCACCTACCACATTCCCCATACTTCCGGCTATAAATCGAAAATCTGATACTGCAATTGAGACCTCAATCTTACTCATGACTCCGATTCCTGAAAGAAGCGCATCAGGCATCTCGGTTTTCTTTTGCTCCGCCTCTAATTTCTCTTTGTAACTGGAGAGGCCTTTGAAGTTAAGGACGTCGATTGTCCTCAACTCAGCATCGTGTTCATCGAACGACCCTTCATCGAGGAGAGACTCAATGCGCTTTTTCGAATTTAATGGGAAATGGTATCCACTTCCTGGTACCACCATGAGATTCTTCTCTAACTCCCGATTAAAGATAATCTCCCCAGAAACTGGACACTTGGTGAAAAGATTCTCGGGTATATCTTTGGTCCGGACTGGTACAGTCACGGTGGAATACTGAGGTTTCTTAAAAAATGCCATGGCTGCGTGGTTTCAAAATACCTGGCCCCAAGAACCAACTCACCTTTTGGGGAGGGGAAAAAGCTTCAATCCCTCATTACTTGCATTTCGCAGTTTTGTCTAGCGAGCGTTTTGAGTTGTACCAGTCGTAAACACATTATTACGCAAAAATCTAATTTCGCATCTAATTAGGTATCCTCCAATATTGCAAAGGCATTTTTTGCAATCTTCATACCGTCTGGACACCTGAAAAGAATCGGCCAGAAATCCACTTTAAGACCCGAGTATTCCTTTGCCTGCCTACCCGGGAACGCTGAAGTTGCTCCAAATTAATTAAGGCAGAAGTTTAGCAAGCAACAACTTTTTCTAACTCCCTGAAATGCTAAGAGACTTTGTTGCCTTCACCCGGGCGATTATAACGGATAGAGAAACTCGCTATCGAAAATTGCCCGATTGGGAGATATCGGAATTCAGTAATCAAATTCCTTGAGAGGACGACGCAAGAAAAGAAAAGAGATAAAGCCCAGGAGAACGGCAGAAAGAAGCCCGTCTAGCATTCGAGAACTCCCAAAAAAAGATTGGATTGCCCCACTCTGGCTAATTACCAGTTTATCGTAAACAGCAATAAAAGCTACCCACCCCGCATGAAGTCCTACACATGGCCAAAGTGAACGACTACGGAGAAACAGTAGACCCAGCACCATACCAACCAGTGTGAGATTCAGAAATGGGATCGCATCAAATGTATGAATAATACTGAACACAGTCCAGAAGGCTGCTAAGAATCCGGACAAAACCGTAACTGTGCCTTCCGGTGAAGCAATCTCGTGGGGCAATTGCTTAAAATGGACGAAAGCAAAAAACAAGGAACTTAAAAAAACTGCGATAAAAGGAGATAACGCAGTATAGAATATCCTTAACACGATTCCGCGAAACACCGCTTCTTCAACCAGAGCAACAACAAATCCCGCACACAAACCTTTTCCTAAAACCCCCAGTATGTTGTCAAAAGATTGATACTCTGTATGGTAGACTAAAGTCTGGACCAAAGCGATCATCGTCAACAAACCAGCACCGAGACACAACCAGGCCAAAACGACCTTACCTGATGCAATTTCAAATTTCAGACCTAGCTGCGACCAGGATTTGATACCTGACTTCCGAACGAACCAAGGGAGAAAAAGGATTACAACCAACCAACGCACCCGATCAAAGTACCGTCCGAACTCTTTCTCCGCGAGATAGGAGCTCAGCCCATTCGGGTAAATCTCTCCCCAAAATATGATTCCCCAGTAACAAAGGGGACTTAAAATCCCAGCCGCCAGAAGCGCACCGAGAAAATAACCCAAAAGTAAATAGATGCCTTTCCAAGAGAAAGCATTTGGGCGGGTTCCAAAGAGAATGAACTCTTCATAACGTAACATCATGATAATTGGACACTTATTGGACTACTTTCTCCGCACTAGTAAAAAACTCTTTCCAAACAAAGTCCATGGGCCGGTGCAGTTGGTATGAGACCTGTCCTTTTCCTGCCTTCAAGTGCAACGCTGAGTTCATCAGGCTTAAGCTTGCCGATCCCGACTTCTACTAAGGCGCCAGCAAGAGTCCGGACCATTTTGTAAAGATAGCCACCCGCCTCAGTCGTCATTCGCATCCGCCGCCCCTCTCTTTTAACTTCAAGTCGCTTAAGGTTCTTCACTGGATTTTCCTCGGATCCATCACTTCGATTCGCAGTAAACGAAGAGAAATCATGCTCGCCAAGAAGGGTTGAGGCAGCCTCATTCATGAGTGCAACATCAAGTCGCATGTTCCCAAGAGACCAGAAATAACGAGTATCAAACGGGGAAGCTAGTCCTTCAAAAAATCGGTAGCTGTACCTCTTTCCTCTTGCAGAATAGCGGGCGTGAAAATTCCGAACAGCCTGACTGACGCTTTTAACCCTAATACTTGATGGTATGCCGCTCTGTAGAGCACGAAGAAGGTGTTCGGTCGAGTGATTCCACTCTGCGTCGAAGTGAAAGACCTGTCCTTTGGCATGAACTCCACTGTCCGTACGCCCGCTCCCGTGCACACGCACTGGACATCCAAAGATGACCTCAAATCTTTTCTCGATTATATCCTGTATTGTATTCCCGCCTACTTGGCTCTGCCACCCATTAAAGCCAGTACCGTCATATGCTACGATTGATTTCCAACGGATGGGCATCTATCTGATTCTCGAGTTCTGATTTTCAAGAGATCATGCTATCATCGGCCCCTGATTCTGGGCCGAAAATCGAATCTAAGTGATCCTGCAAGATTATTGTGGCGGCACGAGAATCGACTTTGCCACTGCGACGAGATACCCTCTTCCCCGATGCCGCAAAATCCTTCTCTGCCTGATAGGTCGTCAGGCGTTCATCAACTCGATGGATTGGGAGACGAAAGCGTTCCCTCAATTTATCGATAAATTGATCAACTTCCCCAGCTTTATAACCTGCACTCTCGTCCATGTTAATTGGATACCCGACAATTATATCTGTGATTCCTCGATCCTCGACCAAATGTGAAATATGGTCCAGCCTGTCCACTTCGCGTTTTTCCACTGCTGCCGGTAGAGGCACGGCAATTCCAAGCTCATCCCCGATACTCAGCCCAATCCGCCTTTCCCCATAGTCAATTCCAAGAAAATTCATCAACAGAGATGTTTCCATTCCGGATGATTCGCTATCTTTTGAACAAGATTCTTGATATCCTGCGAACGGCTTTTTGGACAGACTAAGGTGGCGTTAGGGGTTCTTACAACAATAAGGTCCTCTACCCCGTACATGGCTATCAAATGGTCTTCTGAGCTGAATGCTATATTATCCGAACTCTCCTGGAAAAAAGCGCCCCCTTTTGAGACATTTCCGTTCTGATCCGCCAGATAGTGACGTGCGATCGCGGCCCATTCGCCCACATCATCCCAATTGAAACTCGCTTCAACCGTCAGTACCCGATCAGCCTTTTCCAGGACCGCGTAATCGATTGAGACCTTTTCCATCAGAGGGTAGTGAGTATCGAGGAGGAAGTCTAGCTCAGTCCCTCTATTTATTCCTTTCTCCACCTTGTCAACTGTTGCCCATAGTTCTTCAGCGTGAAGTTTAAACTGGGATTCTATGACCGAAACCCGCCACAAAAAGATTCCCGCATTCCAAAAATAATTCCCAGAGGCAACATACTCTTCTGCAGTCTGCGCACAGGGCTTTTCAACAAATTTTTCGACCGAATAGACGGGGGCTTCGTCAACATGCAAGACCGCTGGGCCTCTATGTATATATCCGTATCCAGTCGCTGGATAGGACGGCTTCACTCCAATCGTTATGATCGCATCTTCTCTTTCCGCCGCCTGGAAAGCATGTATCAAGTCAGCCTGAAATGCTCCCTTCGGCTGAATAACTGCATCCGCAGGTAGCATGGCAAAGGTAGCGTCTGGATTCCGAGACTTTACCAATAAAGTAGCAAGAGCTACTGCTGGAGCTGTATCACGGCCAACCGGCTCGGCGATCACACGCTCCGGTACCAAGCCTGGGACAATTTCCAGTATCGAATCCCTTTGTTCCTGATTTGTAATCACAAAAAGATTTTCTTCAGGAACAACCCCATCGAGTCTCTCCACCGTCTGAGTTAACATAGGCCCATCCCCAACAATAGGTAGAAGATGTTTGGGCTGCTTCAATCTACTCGCTGGCCAGAATCTTTCTCCCCGCCCCCCAGCCATTATTACAGCAAATCTCTCTCTCATACTAACAATGCCCTCTTTTCGCACCAGCTAGTTACTTAATACCTTCTGATCCATTAGGAACCTCGTGTAAATGTGATTCTTGGTAAAATTTTAAATGTCCCAGGTTAGTTGACAGTCTCTCTTTCCTGCTTTGAGTTAGATTCGATTAGAGAAATTTCTCAATGAATCAAAATCGAGAAAAAAGAAAACCACTCAGTCCGGAAGAAATCGCTCGTTATAGCAGACACATTATTCTTCCTAATGTCGGTCTTAAAGGTCAGGAAATTTTGTCCCACGCTAAGATTTTAGTGATTGGAATGGGAGGCCTGGGCAGTCCCGTTGCCCTCTATCTTGGAGCCGCTGGGATTGGCACCTTGGGCCTGGCAGACTTCGACAGAATCGAAGAACACAACCTCCAGAGACAAATTCTACACAAAACATCTCGAGTTGGAAGCTCAAAAACCGAATCTGCAATAGCTGAAATCCAAGATCTGAATCCGGCTGTCACGCTTCAAAATCACTCCGAAGGCGTAACTATTGAAAATGCTCATTCTCTCTTTATAAACTACGACCTCGTGGTTGATGGGAGTGATAATTTCCCTACAAGATACCTCGTCAATGATGCAGCGTTCTTCACTAAGAAACCATTGGTCTATGGCAGTATCTTCCAATTCGAGGGACAAGTTTCAATCTTCGACACTTCAGAAGGAGGACCGTGTTACCGGTGTCTCTTCCCCAAAATGCCGGCCCCAGGAGTCGTTCCTAACTGCGAAGAAGCTGGAGTATTCGGCGCCCTCTGTGGTGTCGTTGGAAGCATTCAGGCCATGGAAGCCATCAAGTACCTACTGGGTCTCGGAGAAGCTATCAAAGGCCGGCTTCTCGTAACCGAAGCCCTTTCCATGAATTTTCGAACCTTAAATCTTAAAAGAGACCCGAATTGCCCCCTATGCGGCGACAATCCAACAATTCTTAACTTGAAAGCCCAAAACTATGAGTTCCAATGCGATGTCCCAAACGCCGAGGACACTGCTGGAAGCAATGTTGCCACACACCCTCTAGAAATCACTGTGGAAGAAGCACATTCCATTCTCAATTCTGAAGTCCACTGTCTCCTCATCGACGTCAGGGAACCCTACGAAGTAGAGATTTGCTCCATTGAAGGAAGTATTAACATTCCCATGGGCCAAATTCCTGAGAGATATGAATCACTTCCAAGAAATCACCCTATTTTTATCCACTGCCATCATGGATCACGCAGCTTTAAAGCCACCCAATTCCTACGGTCCAAAGGATTCAAATTCGCCTCAAATATCGGGGGCGGCATTAACGCCTGGGCACATAAAATCGATCCCTCGATCAGATTTTACTAGGAATTCTTCGAGAATAAAGATCTATTGGAATTCAGATCCTATGGATTCCAGGACTAATAACGAGTTACGATACAGATCCGTTGGAATTAAGAAGACAAAAATTTTCCTTATTGATCCTCTATGAGAACGATCTGGCGAGTCTCCCATTACCTCTTTCGCTATCGAACGCTTTTCATCCTAACACTCGGATTAGCCATCGGAAGCGCTCTCTTCACGCTGAGCGCACCACAGGTGGTACAATGGGTAATTGATGACATCATACGCCTGAAAAAGATCGACTTGATTTGGATCGGAGTCCTTCTAGTCGCAGGCTGCTACTTCTTCGGCGAGTTGCTTAACTCGCTGCGGATTCGACTTAATAATATTGTAGAGCAGAAAGTACTTATCGATCTGCGCCATGATCTGCATGCCAAGTTACTTGATCTACCAATTGCCTTTTACGATCAGCGAAAGACCGGAGAAGTTGCCTCTCGTGTCATTGAAGATGTGCAGGATGTAGAGAGGGCCCTGCTTGATGGAACAGAACAAGGCTCCGTTTCCCTCGTCTACGTATTCGGCATTTCATTGATGCTATTTCTGAAGGAACCGCTCCTCGCTCTGTTCGTCGTTGCTCCCCTCCCAATTCTCTTTTTTCTCGGCTGGAACCATGCCATTGTAACACGAAGAAGCTGGAAACTGGTTCGCGAATCAGCCGGCGCTCTGAACGGTCTCCTTGTTGAAGATATTCAAGGCAATCGGCTCATCCATTCTTTTGCTCTCAAAGAAAACGAACGTGCTCGATTCCGGAAGCAAGCAGAGATTCTAAAATCCCGAACGCTGACGGCGGCGTTTCGTTGGTCAGTTTACAACCCGACCTCTAACTTTATCGCCAGTCTTGGAACCGTCGCTGTAATTGGGATGGGCGGCTACCTTCTGATAATGGATCCTTCCTTTACATTTGGCAAATTCGTCGCCTTCTTCTACCTCTGCTCGATGCTCTACGCACCTCTGAATACTCTTAATTCCCTCACTCACATGTTGAGCACAGCCAAAGCATCAGGGGAACGTGTTTTCGAGATTCTTGATCATCCGATCTCAGTCAAGGACCCTACCATTCCCGTTAAATTTCCTACTGGATCTGTACAAGCGGAACTCTCCGGTGTCCGATTTGCCTATCCCCAGAGAAACCAACTCATTGAAAACTTTGACTTGAAATTCCCAATGGGACAGGTAACCGCTCTTGTCGGACATACTGGCGCAGGGAAGTCAACTGTAGCGAATCTCCTTCTCCGCTATTACGATGTCGATCAGGGTAAGGTTCTTGTCAATGGAACTGATGTGAGACAATTTCGACTCGCCGAACTCAGGGAAAATATCGGTTTTGTTGCCCAAGACCCATTTCTTTTCGACGGAACAATTGAGGAAAATCTTCGGCTGGCCCGAAAGGAAGCAACCGATGAAGAATTGATTGAAGCCCTTAGAGGTGCCCATTCTTTGGATTTCGTTTTAAAGCTCCCCCAAGGAATCCAAACCACCATTGGAGAACGGGGCATCAGATTGAGCATGGGGGAGAAACAACGGCTCACTATTGCCCGTGTTCTTCTTAAGAACCCTCCCTTTGTTATCCTGGATGAAGCCACGTCAAGCGTTGATAGCGTCACCGAACGTCACATTCAAAATGCACTTGAAAATCTCATGCAGGACCGAACAGTCCTAATTATCGCCCATCGTCTTTCTACCGTTCGACGAGCCGATCAAATTGTGGTCCTCGAAGCAGGAAGAATTGTCGAGCGGGGACGCCACGAAGAGCTTTTAGATAATAACAGCAATTACGCCCATCTTTGGCACGCCCAACACGATGTTATCTCCAATTCTTTGACCTAGGCCTGAAACCGTAATTACAGTCTAAACCAGCATACCTAGCACCGATATATAAAGACAGATTCCGTTGAAGAAAATTCAATTGATCCCCAAGTCCCGTTTCATATTTTTATAAATTGCTCTTTATTTAAAGCCTACTCCAAGATCCCAAAAATCCATGACGAAGCTGGACAATAATCCCCCGGATCAGCCGAAAACTGAAAAGACTCTTATAGTCAAAAACAAGATGGGCATTCACGCTCGCCCTGCGGCCATGATTGTGAAAACGACCAATCGCTACACCGGTGAAGTTTTTGTCGAAAAAGACGAGGAGCAAGTTAATGGGAAAAGTATCATGGGCCTTATGATGTTAGCAGCCGGGCCGGGATCGGAACTCAAGTTCACGGTGATCGGCTCCAATCCTGACCTTATCCTCGATGAGTTGAGCCAGCTCTTTGATCGCCAGTTCGAGGAGGCTTAGAAATCCTGCATCCTTCTACGGAGCTCTACCATCCACATCTGGTCATTTCCCAATCAGAAGTCGACCCCATCATATCCTCCGACCAAAGATGCTTTATCCGATACGCAGTAGTGTTTTGGATCACAAATTTAGGGTCCTGGTGCCCATCAATTCACCGGAGAGTCTCCTCCATCAATCTATGATTCCGGGTTTACCTTAAACTATACTTATCTTCTCTTACGGCGGCCAATATTCATAGTAGGCGAAGAATCATATCCCCTATTGCGCCTTTTTCGTTGTGCCGTTCTTTCTTCCAGAATGGGAGACCAGTTGTAAGGAAAGTTTTCGATTTTTTCCCTTTTGATAGTTTGTCCTATAAAGCGTTCAATATTCTTTAGGAAATCCTGGTCGCTCGCTGTAAAAAGAGAAAAAGCATCACCTTCTCTGTCCATCCGCCCAGTCCTACCAATACGATGCACGTAATCCTCCGGATTTTGTGGTATATCATAGTTTATAACGTGGCTCACATCCATAATGTCGATACCTCGCGCTACAATATCGGTAGCAACCAGAATCTCCACCGCTCCCGACTTGAATCCCTCAAGCGCCTGATCACGTTCTTTTTGACTACGATCCGAATGAAGGATGACAGCCCGGTACTTGGTGCTGGATAGCCACCTCGCAATCATATCTGCGCCTAATTTGGTGCGGCAAAATATGATTACACTACGGTAGTCGATCTGTTCCAAAAGCGCTAGCAGAAGATCAAATTTCTGTCGATCATCAACTGGATATATGGCGTGTTTTACTGAGCGCGCCAGGGCTTTGCCCCCTCCGATCGAGATCCGAACTGGGTCGCTAACCACCCAGTTTGCAACCCTTTCCATTTCAGGTCCCAGCGTTGCCGAAAACAACATACTTTGGCGATTTTGTGGGCAGTGCCCAATAATCCGTCGGAGATCAGGGATAAACCCCATATCCAACATCCGGTCACCTTCATCAAGAACCAGAAATCTAATATCTTGAAGAGTGAGCGCTTTTTGCGAAAGATGGTCGAGAAGACGTCCAGGAGTCGCAACCACAATATCTACTCCCCTTTGCAAGTCCTGAGTTTGTTTACCATAACCAACCCCACCGTGCAAAAGAGTGACTTTGAGTCGGAGTGTACGTCCGTACTTAAGAAATGCCTTCTCTACTTGCTGGGCCAGTTCCCGGGTTGGCTCCAGAACCAAACACCGTAGGGGACCCGGCCTATCCAATAAACTAAGAATTGGAAGTGCGAATGCCGCCGTCTTTCCAGATCCGGTATGGGATGCGCCCAAAAGATCTCTTCCGTTCATGATAATTGGAATTGCCTGCTTTTGTATCTGCGTTGGTTCTTTATACCCGCATTGCGATACACCTTTAACGATGGCATCACTCAACCCAAGCTCACCAAATCCACTTGTATTTGACAATTCTTCTACAGAAATCTCGCTCATAGCGTTTAAAGCCATTCCTAACCCAATCCATCTATTTTTCCATGATACATTAGTGCAAGTCTATGAAAGATGGTACTCGAGTTCGAAAAACGATTGCGTATTACGAGGCTATAGCCTTCGAAACCGCAACAAAATCCTTGCCTCCTTACCTCGAAGTACCCCCTATCGTGCAACTAACAAACGACGAGGACCGGCCGGGATTAAACACTAAATTGTCCCTATTACATAAACATTGGCAAGCACTAACATTAAGCGACCACCAGAAGCGATACTCAAAGATCCCTACAGGGGTAGAATAGCACCGACCCCAACCGGGTTTCTTCATCTCGGTCATGCCCGCACATTCCTTGTCGCCCAGAGTCGAGCAAAGCAGCAACAGGGAATTCTTATCCTGCGTAACGAAGATCTGGATCAGGATAGGTGTAAGCCGCAGTTTGCTGATGCCATGCTGGAAGACCTTACCTGGGTAGGTCTCGTTTGGCAAGAAGGCCCTAAAAAGGGTGGGATCCATGGCCCCTATACTCAAAGCAGGCGCCTTTCCTTTTATCGCACCACCTGGGAGCAACTTAAAAACACCAGACTAATATATCCTTCGCCACAATCACGGAAAGACATAACAAGATCCCTCCTAGCACCCCATAGTGCCGCAGGAGAAAACATCTTTCCAGCCTCTCTCCGGCCCAATGAAAACATAGGACTCAAGTTTCAACATCCAGGAAGCCAAAATTGGAGATTCCGCGTCCCGGATGGTCAAACAATAGAGTTTTTCGATGTCCGTCATGGCAAAGTGGCATTTGTCGCAGGGAAAGACTTTGGCGATTTTGTAGTCTGGCGAAAGGACGGATTTCCATCCTATGAGCTAGCAGTAGTGGCAGATGATCACGCGATGAAAATAACCGAAGTGGTCCGCGGGGAAGACCTCCTCCTCTCTACTGCCCGTCAACTTCTTATATATCGAGCCTTGGGATGGCGACCACCTCAATTTTACCACTGCCAACTGATAAGAGACCGTTATGGTAAACGTTTGGCAAAAAGAGATCAGGCACTCAGCTTACGCCATTTCAGGCAAAACGGCCTCAACCGGAAAGACCTTCATAAGATCTTCCAACGAATGGGCTATCCACTTTCTTGCTAACAAAGATTATTTGAAGATTGCTCCGTATAGCACTATGGCATCTTTAGCCTTAAGGTTATCTGGCATATCGAGATATGCAGGCCATAGAACTATGGCAAAACCATCCTATACAAAGTATTCTGGTTCTCATTGTGACAACCAGCAAAAAAAACTTCGGCTCAGCATAGACTCAGAAATCAGAGAGAGAATTGTACCGTCGACCTGAATCCTAACTTATTTTCTCAGTTCCGGGATAGGGTTCGATGAAGCGCGAATCAATCCCATAGATTATTGCCGAATCCAAACGGTAGCCTCAGCAACACTCCATTGGAATTTTCTAGCGTGCTCACGAATGAGAAAAGGAAGGTCCTTACGTCTTTTTAAACGGAATGCATCTGAGAGCTTCGCTTCAAGAGCTTCGAAAGGATCCGGGGAATTTACTGTTGCTCCAACCCAGTTTCCCGATGGGGTAAACTCCTCATCCCAGGTATAAGGACTGGTGATGATCAGTTGCCCTCCCGGGACAACGAGTGAGGGGAGACGGCTTAACAGCGCCATGGGTCGCTCCATGCGGCAAAGTAGATTCGCGGCATGAATAACATCGTAGCCGCCAATTTCCTCAGATAGGTTATGGGCATCGCCCACCTCGAAATTAACTCGATTCGGTTCGACTCCTTTCGGGACGCGGGCTTCGGACCTCCGGTAAACTTGCCCATGTATTTTGAATTGGAATTTCAAGCTACCTCGAGCCTGCAGCAACCTGGCGGCTTCGATGAATTTGGGAGAAAAGTCAACCGCGTCAACCTCATGGCAATGACGCGCCAGCTCGAAACTTGATCGTCCCACGGCGCACCCCAAATCCAAAGCACGAGCTCGCGGTGGTAAGAAGTCGCGGATCAGGCACTCCGATACCGTCCGGGTGGCAAAATCTAAGGCTTCCCGGGGCCCAAACGGATAGGGAAGTATTTCCTCAGCATTTCCGTAGTGAAAGAGCAGATATTCTTCGAGTAGACGTTGCGTCTTATAGACGTTCCTCATCACTCCCCATAATTCAATTAGCTATCGAGGAGCGAAATCAGATATTCTGACGGTTGGTACCCTGCCAGGATTATCGTTGTCACTCCATCCCGTTGCATCCGCACCTCAGGAATTTTAATATCTGGTGTTTTAAAGGGCGCAAAAAGAATATCATCGTGAGTTGCATTCTGATGTTCAGAAAAGAGATCCGGAGTTAGGTGCCCCCCGAGATGGTCACTACGTCCGGTGGCTACATGCACGGTACCCAGAATCTTTTCGTCCTGAATGTCGCGACCAGACACCGGTAGTACCTGAGTTCCGAAACCTAATTCTCCAATTTCACCGACAACAGGATCGGACTCAAGTTTACGATTGTGAGCTTCAATTGTTTCATCTGATCCCCTCAGGAGAGAAGCACGGCGGATCCTCCCTCCCTCAACTTGCATGATTCCCAATGTTCCATCGCTGTATTGCATTGGAAATTCGCCTTCAGCATTTTCTGGTACGAAATAGACTTCTCCTGCCGGCAAATTCGCCACATCCGGCCTATTCCCTCGGCAAAGACCATGGCTCTTTTGTGCTTCTTGCCCGTTGCATTTCAGAATCAGACTACATGAGTTTCCATTTATTTCGTAATCGATTTCAAACTGATCTGCTCGCGTCATACCCAACCTTAATTTTTCCGCGTCCCGGCTTACTTCATTGTAGTCGACGCAAAGTCCGGAAGAGAGAATCACATCATTTAAGCCGTGAAGAGTAGCCCCTCGAAATCCGAATTTCTTAGCTGACGCGGTGAGCGGTGCCGTCGCAGAATACGTCGAAATACAAAGTATGATATCATAACTCGGATAGATATCCGAAGCAAATCTTAGATGCCTCCCGCCCGTATCATACAAGTCATCGGGAAGATCTAGATTACTTCCCCCAGTAATCTTATACGCGTAAAGATCACCTGCCTTGAGACCGAGATCCTCTAACTCTCCTCTCTCGAAGACCTGATAGAATGTTTCAAAGGCATGGCGTTGAATGGATAGATTCTTATTTTCAAGAAAGCCAAAGTCCTTCACCTTTGATGGATCCTCAAGATCGATTAAAATCGCCACTTTCTCGCCTCCTTCAGGAGCAAAAACAGTACCTAAGAGACGGTTAAGGCTGAATTCCGGATAGATTCTTTTCGCTGGGTCTAGTATCATAGATCTAGGGTAAATAGAAACTTGTACGCCCTTTGTAAAGCCACCATCCCTATGAATCTAACAGTTCACTCTATATCCAATGCCTCTTCAGAGGCTATTCAGCTGTGGGTCATCAGCTACTTCAATTCGAAAGATCCTCCAGGAAAATAGCCTTTATACTCTTTGATTAATTAAGACCCCCCCGACAATACGATCAACGCTTTAATATTTCCCACCCAGGAAAACTCAACTAGTCCAATATCTGATTTAAAACCTTCAAAAGCTACATTTCCTCAACCGCATAAATCCTAAGTTAATTTAGACCTCAGTACCTTATATAAAACATGTTATGGATATACTCCCATTGCAGTTTAACCCGAATTCTTGGTCCGCTTTCGGGACGCCGGAAGCGCTTTCTCAGGGAATGCTAGCTTCACCTTTTTCTTCCCCCGCATAACGTCCGCCCCCAGAGGAGTCAAAGAGATCATTCGATACTCATCAGCTGTAGCTTGAATTAATCTAGAGCGTTCCATCTCTTTGAATAACGCCTTTACGAAAGCCACGCCCTGTTTTTTTAGTATACCAAAAGTCGAGAGTGAATCCAGTCCAGCATCGACAACCTGAGAACGGCGGCTTCCCGTTAGCATCAAGATAATTCTGTTTGCTCCAAAACGAGGGAGGGCCTCACCAGTTTCTCCTCGATGGGAAGTTCGAGCCACCCCACTGAGAGCTTTTCGTAGCGTGATAAGCTCCTCATTTGTCGGATCACGCACTCCTATATTCGAATCCGGGGAACAGGTGTCACATACCTCGCAAAGCGAACTCTCCTTTTCCCCGAAGTAATTGAGAATCCATTGCTGCCGACAGGTTTCAGCATACGCGTATTGAATCATCCCTTTCAGTTTTGACCAATCGCGTTCTTTTTTCTCGGATAGAACTTCCAAATTAATTTTCAAATCTCGGGCCATCAGTTCTGGTCGCGTAAGATGAGTTCCCTTTGTACGTGAGCCAACCACATCAAAGCGCTCTACAGCTCCTATTCGACTTAATACAGTGAGAGCAGTGGAAACCGCTATGCCGTTGGTCCGAACCCCCATTCGTTTAGTCAGTTCCCGCGTCGAAAGATGGATCCTTCCATTCCCATCAGCCGCCTTCCTCATAAGAGCATAAACCGATCGAATGACCTTATCGCTTGGATTTCCCCCTTCAATGAAGAACTCTTGAATACGCTTATCGGCATAGTTAAAGAGTAGAAGACAAAGTGCAAACTCTCCATCTCGACCTGCTCGGCCGGCCTCTTGGTAGTAAGCTTCAAGGCTTCCCGGCATCTCAAAATGAACGACGAAACGAATGTCGGCGCGATCGATTCCCATTCCGAAAGCATTTGTGGCCACTGCCACATCTGCCTTCCCCGTCATGAAACACTCCTGAGCCTCTCTTCTTTCCTCATCATCCATTCCCGCGTGATAGGAGATATGGCTAATATCCCAAGCAGAAAGCTTCTCCGAGATCAGATCTACCCGTCTTCTCGTAGCACAATACACAATCCCCTTCTGACGCAACCCTATGACTTCGCTTAACCGTGCCATCTTATCTGACTCGGAGGAAACATGCTCGACTCGAAATCCAAGGTTCGCCCGCCTGAATCCTGTGACGAACTCGATACCCTCATGAATATTAAGGTGCCTAATAATATCCGCTCTGACTTCCGGAGTAGCTGTGGCTGTAAATGCAGCAATCGGTGGGTGTCCCAACTTATCGATAGCACGACCGATCCCAAGGTAATCGGGACGAAAATCGTGACCCCACATCGACACACAATGAGCTTCGTCAATGGCGAAAAAGGAGATCTCTAGGCCCTTAAGGGCGTTGAGGAATAGCGTATTTCTAAATCGTTCTGGGGCCACATATACAAGCATATAGATACCCATCTTCATATCCTTAACCCGCTGATCTTGCTCCCTTCGGCTTAAACTACTGTTTATAAATGTGGCAGGAATCGATCTCGTAATTAAAGAGTCCACCTGGTCCTTCATCAATGCTATCAGGGGAGAAACAACGATTGTTACACCGCGAATCATAACCGACGGGAGTTGATAGCAAAGAGACTTTCCCCCGCCGGTCGGCATTACAACCATGATATCCCTTTTCTTCAAAATCGCATCAATCACTGCCTTTTGTCCTGGCCGAAAACTATCAAATCCGAAACGGGTTTTCAGAGCTTTTTCCATATTGTCACCCGCCCTTCTCGCTTAAAATCCCCTACTCCGCTTAAACATACTTCTAATCCTAAAAGTCCTTTCAACTATTCCGATTTCGCATAATTCTTTAGGATAGAATCCTTTCCCCTGCTTGTACGGGCAACCACCAAAATAATTAGCCTGAAATATCACCATTTTATGAATCAGAATAGTACGCATCATACGAACCTTAAGAAAATTCAGATTCGAGTAGGACCAACTATTCTCTGATGGTAGTCACCCTCAACAGTATTCCTAAATTCCATTGGACAAGAGTAACAGGCCAGACCCGCTTCAAAGTACATTAGTCGGAACACACTTCCCTTTGGGTCGACCAAGATAAACCTCTCTTAGATCATTTCGAATCCGGAATCGTTTCAAGAAATTATGTAGATTCTAGTGCAATTTCCTGAGGATCAATTGCTGGATGACTCGTCAGACTAACAAGCCCAAAATGGTAATCCTGCCGGGCCCTCCATAGAAGCCACTCAAAGGTTGGATCCAAAATTTAAGAAAGTCTCCAATTCGACAATATACTTGAAATTACCGAATCATCCCCCGATAAAATTTTCTTCCTGTTCCATTGGTTTTTCTGCATGCAACTTTTTTATTTTACAATGGATATGAATCCGAAACGAAAATGCTGAGCATAAAAGGAAGAGTTGAGGCTATCTACGTTGCCCCCAAAGCCGGCGCTTTGATGGAAATAAAAGAGACGGTGAATGCGGTTGAAAATAGCGGGCTCCAAGGAGATCGTTATCTGAAAAAGACAGGTTACTGGTCGGGAATCGATGAGTGTCAACTCACGCTTATTGAAGGCGAAACTCTCGACGAAATCAGCCAGCAGACCGGCCTACGAATTAATAGCGGGGAACACCGCCGCAATCTTATCACTAGAGGTATTCAACTTTACGAATTACGAGGAAAAAAATTTTCAGTCGGTGAAGCCATTCTCACATTTGATCGTCCCCGACCACCTTGTTCTTATATTCAATCTCTCACTCAGGTAGGTATGACCAAGGCTCTGACCGGGACCAAAGGGGGTATCTGTGCTCGGATTCTCAAGTCAGGTAAGATCCGGATAAATGACGTAATTCAAATCGTGCGGGACGTTTCATGATCTCAAGATTCTATCGAACTTTCTCTCGTATTGTAGGGCAAAGGCACCTAGACTTATTTTCTTGAAAGAAATCTTTCGGAATTAAAGGGGTTGCTAACTGCACCCAGAAAGTCACGATCACCGTCCAATCATGTCACAAGATAAACGGTTGACAGATTCTTAGTGCGAGAACTGTGGGATGTCCAACCTCGATCCTTTCCCAATTCGGCATTCGTTCCGTAACTACCGTTCAACGGATGCTCGGCGTGATTTTTGGAGCGGTTTAAACGTCGCCCTTCTCGCCTTCCCACAAGGAATGGCTTACGCTTTGATTGCCGGTCTTCCAATCGAGTACGGGGTCTACGGTTCAGCTGTCGCCGCTTTGGTAGGGCCACTTTTTTCTGGGTCAAGATTCATCATTCTGGGCCCAACGAATGCGACCTCGATTCTTCTGTTTACGACCTTTCTCGGCCTCAATTTTGCGGCAGCGGAGAAATTAGCGCTTGTTCCTGTCCTCCTTCTGATGGTTGGCCTATTCCTTGTGTTGGGAGCCTTACTAAGAGTCGCTGACCTCATTCAGTACATTTCGCACTCGGTTATCACCGGTTACATTACCGCTGCAGCCCTGTTGATCATCGCCAATCAAACACGCAGCATCCTCGGAGTGTCATTTGAACTTCCACCCGGCACAACCATAGTGGGGATCATCCGCCTTACTGTCCAACACCTTAACCAAATTGATATCCCCTCGATTTTTCTGAGCGCAGCCACTGTCCTCATTCTAGTCGTACTAAATCGCAAATCCCTTACCTTGCCCAATATCGCAATCACCTTAATTATTGCATCCCTCATCGCCGGGATAGTTAATATCCTTCCGACAAAAGCGATCGGGGATGGTATTAGTTCTTCCTCGTTGCAAATGCTTAATGCCATCGATTCCTCTGAATGGTCTCTCAAGATCCCTAAGATAGGGAACGCCGCAGTCGGTAACCTGGCTATCTCCGCTCTGGTGATTGCCTTTCTCTGTATTCTAGAAGGAGCCTCGATTGGAAAGTCGTTAGCCGCCCGGTCAGGGAAACGATTCAATTCCAATCAAGAGATGCTAGGTATGGGAATCGCCAACATTGCCTGTGCTTTTTCCGGTGGAATGACTGCATCCGGGTCCCTCAGTCGCTCCAGCCTAAACCACACCAGCAATGCCGCATCACCTTTCTCAAGTATCATCAGCGGTCTTATTTGTACTTTCGTTGCCGCCCTTTTTGGAGGATTAGTTGCCTATGTTCCCAAAGCTGCCTTGGGAGTTGTTGTAATCTCTATTGGTCTATCTCTAATCAACCGTTACGATATCAACGTTTCTCTGAAAACAACCAAATCTGACGCTATAGTATTCACTACTACTTTTCTTTCCGCTTTGTTGGTGAAACTCGAGTTCGGGATTCTTTTGGGCACCATAACTTCAATTTTTCTCTTTGTTCGCAAAGCGGCAGTTCCCGAATTGATCGAGTATACTGCCAGTAACGATGGGAACCTTGCTCCTTTGGAAAGAGGGAAATCACGTAACGACCCGGAAGTTTCAATTGTTCATGTAGAAGGTGAACTCTTCTTCGGCGCCGCCGAGCTTTTCCGCGATCAGATGCGGCGTCTTGTAGAGGATTCTAATCTGAAGGTGGTAATCTTAAAGATGCGAAATGCTCACCATCTTGACTCAACCAGTGCCCTCGCGCTCATTGAACTAGTTCGAAACATGCGTAGGATTGGACGTTACTTGTTGGTCAGTGAGGCTCGCGAAGAAGTTTTTCGGGTCTTTCGAAACTCAGGCCTAATTGAAGTCATTGGAAGTGAGAACATCTTCCCGGAAGATCCCCAGAATCCGACCCTCTCAACCGCCCAAGCTCTCCGAAGAGCCAAGGAAATAGTCGGGGGGAAAAGGACTCGAGTCAGCATCTTCACTAAAGGAAGGTAGAACTCCTAACCTTGGGATCCGATGTTTCCTAGAAAAGGAACGAGCCAGGACAGATGGGATCTTTACGATCAGCGAAATTACCTAAGAATCGAAAGCTTTTTACTGTAGTTCAATCGGCTGCTGTGAGACGATCGATCGGACGATTCGGGAAACTGTTTCAGCCTCCTCTTGAGAGTACTGAGAACCGACCGGTATCTCGAAAGAAAAATCAAGTGAATCAATCAGTACACAGTACTGATTGTTGATCATTAACCCTAGAATATCTCCCGATTTAGCGAGGACGAAATCGCCTTTTTCAGGTGAAAATTCGCCGAAGAGACGATTGAAAAGGCGGCTCTGCATCTTGAGATAATCCCCCCGAGAGGTCTCGATTTTGAAACTGGATTCACCATAGTAATCAGCGGTATCGCTAATGAGAACGGCGTCGGAAAATCGATACGGATCATCGGAAAGCTGAATCGTTTTAGAGCCATCAGCTTCCACAAATGAAGGGGCCACTCGTGCACCCATCACTCTTGGATCAATGGAAAAGTAGGAAACTTTACCAAGAAGCATCTTCCTCCCGCCCAGAACGAAGTAGGCCGTAACCGAACTATATTTGGAGGGAGAATCCCCCATGCCGAAGGGAGTCCCATCAGAGTCAAATACCGCAATTGCCGTCTTATTCGAAGAGACTAAAGCACTTGGAACGGATACTTCCTTTCGCTTTCCGCTACGAGCTAGAGTCTGGAAAACAACCTCCCCTCTGCTCTGGCTGAACTTACTGAATATAGCGTTAGCTGAAAGCGGTTGGATCTGCCGAATCTCTTCGTGAATTGCACTGGAGGATTCAGCCAAAACTGCCACTCCTTCAACTAGCTGAGATGTTTGTTTCTGAATAGCTTCTTTTTCCACCCTTACAGTTTCAATCTGAAGGTTAGCCGTTATCAAATTTTGTTCCAACATCCGGTTCTCAGTTTCCACAATTTTAAGTTCAGTTTCCAGTCGCTGTCTCCGAATTTGTGCACTATTTTTCTCATCTTCTAGAGCCTTAATCCGCTCCCCAGCCTGTGTAACTTCCATGTCTTTGTTTTGCAGCTGTTCCTGCACGAAACGTAGCCTCTCCTTTCCCGTTACAGCCTCTTCTCTAACCTTGGAAAGTGTCTCGGCCATGGATCTTCTTTCACGATCGACGAAGATTAATTCCTCCTGAATGGTGTTAAATCGGTTTGATAGCTTAAGCTTGTCATCCTGCAGCAATCTGTTGGCTTCGCTCAATTCTTCTTTCTCTTTACCTAGTCGATTTGCGTCCCACTGTGCTTTAACCAAATGATCTGACGTTTTATCGAGGTCTTCCGTTACCGAATTTAGCCTTTCTGCTACCACGCCCAATTTGGTCTTTGTCGATTGTAATTGGCTGATTAATCCATCCCTGTTTGCCTCTTCCAACTCAAGAGAGAGTTTGAGTACTTCCATGAGGTCCTCGTCTACCAACTCTTCCTTTTTAATCTCCAACATGTCTTCCTCTTTCTGAGTCTCCTCTGGTAAATCAAATCGCGCCAAAGCCAGTAAGCTGAGGAGCAAAAAGTCACAAATAATTAAGAGAAGCGTCTTATTCATTTACCGAAGTTTCGACCCCCAGTATCAATGTTCGGCGGTAAGGTCGAACATGGAAGACTTTAAGAATGGCTACGAAAATGATACCGAAGAGGGTCGAGGAGTAAGCCGCGATTAAGCTCGCCTGAACAACATCAACAGCCAAGAGGATTAGAGATGCCACGGTGCCCCCCAATCCAATGTACAAGCCCAAGTCGAAAAGATTATCCTCGTTCTCGAGCAACTTTATCTTGAGATCGGAATTCGCTTTCCGTCGCTTGATTTCCGAAATTCTAATCAGACAGAATACGTAGACAACAAGTTGGAGTAGGAAGAAAATCAAAATTATCAAAATAGTAATTTGATCAAGCATCGGAGTGAGTAGATTCTGTGATTTTAGAGCTTCAATTCTATTAACAACATCGAAAACTAAACGCAACTGAGCTTTCGGTTCTGGCCCACGGTCGAAAAGAGTCGGTTCCATCATTCCCCATAACGTGACCGTAAAAAAAAGCGCGACGATACTGTTGCGTAATACAAACAGCGGATTCGCTCGAGACACAAGCCGTCTCCGGGTCGAAAACTCCAATAGATTACTCAGAAAAAGAGCAAGAGCATACCCGGCCACCAACATGACGACAATCTTAAGATTAATTGCTGCTTGGGGGTAGCGATGGGTAAAACTAAGCAGGGGAGTTTGTCTTACCCATGTTGTCCACCGATCCACAGTTTGGAAAATCACTGGTGGCTGATAAATCGACTTCCCACGCTTAATCAGTTCGTGGACAGCGCCAACCCCGTAAGCAAGAGCAAATCTTAAATCCTTCCAGCCTTGCAGACCAAATTTCTCAAAATAGCGAACAATCGCACTCGGTTCTTCGACGAGGAGAATAAGACTATAAATCAAAGGGAATTCCTCCTCGTTACTCCGTATCAGGTCTGCCACTTCTTCCATCTCTTTAATAGATTGGAATCGAACAGTCCACTCAGTCAGCTGCACCCAGTTCATTCTACGACCAAATGCAAGAAGGGAGATATAGGCCGACTCCAGTTTATCCACCGCCAGTAATTCGCCGCGTATTGCACCATCAGCTTCTCTCCTTATTTCCTTTGTTAATTCGGACGAAAAATCATCACCCTGAATCAAGAGTGCAGTCATCAGAATAGTTGCATCAAGCGGTTGTCCAGCAGCGGTGGAAACAGGCATGAAACGTACTACTGAAGTCAATGAACGGGTGATAAGAAGTCTTGCGACGGTAGAGTTGCTAGAATTCTCGAGGAATCTTAGGAGATGCTTTCGGTAGGTTGCATCAAGCAGAAACGGTATTACTCTAGAATCTATTTGCTTGCTGCCCTTCGTATCAATGAAATCTAAATATCGCTCGAAATAGGCCGAGGGTCCTCCGGAAATTCGATAGACCGGATGTTTCTCAACTAAAAGCTCTCGCTGATCTCTGAATCGTTCCAAATTAACACCTGACAGTACTTCCATCGACAGAAGGTCTACTGGACCAACCTTCCCCGCATCGAGATAGGAAGACGAAAGATCAACAATGGTACCACTTCCACTTCCTGCTTTCGTCAACACGCTTGGCGCGAGGGCGCGGAAGTGCACAGGTATACCCGCTCCAAATAAAAGAAGGACTAACGAAAGAATTAGAAAGAGAAGACCTTCTAAAAGTATAGAGAATTTCGACACGCTCTATTTTGTTGCTGAAATAGGGGAAATCTTAGATTACTTCGATTTGCATTCCAGTCGATGATTCTAAGAGTCACAGAGTACGATGAACCGGTCCTTCGTTGCAAAGGAGAAAGGGTCAAGAGATTTGATGCCAACCTCAAGCAACTAACTCAAGATATGTTAGAGACCATGTATGCTAAAAAAGGGATTGGTCTGGCCGCTCAACAAGTCGGCCAGAGGCAAATGGTCTGCGTCGTAGATCTTCTGGAAGCCGCGCGAGAACTCAATCTTGAATTTCGTTGGGATAATCGCTTCCTCCCAATAGATCTGATTATGCCTCTGATTATGATTAATCCCACCATATCTTTTCAGTCGGAGAACAAGTCTCCCTACGAGGAAGGTTGCCTCTCCTTCCCGGGAATCCATGGACTCATCTATCGCTCCGAATCCATCGAAGTGGACTACTTAGATCTTGAGGGTAGCTCCCATCGACTGGAATGCAATAATCTCCTCGCTCGCGTCATTCAGCATGAAACTGATCACCTCAACGGAATTCTGTTCATCGATCGGATGGGAATAGATACTCTAGAAGAAATCAAAGATGATCTCAAGGCCATGAAGAAGAACACTCGAGCGCGGCTCAGGAGCCTTGCCAAATGTCTAGGAACCGAAAAACCCGACAGCGAGAGGTGATATCCCTCATCGTCGAGCAGACTCGGCGACCCCTCACCGCAAAGGAGATTTTCTTGGCTGGTCGCCTCGATGTTCCCACTCTTGGTCTGCGAACTGTCTACCGACAGATTGGCCGATTAGTAGATGAAGGAAAGCTTGTCAGTCTCGACTTCCCCGGGCAACCAACCCGTTTTGAAACCGTTCGGGGAGGCTCTCACCCCCACTTTATATGTAATCGATGCCGGCGGGTATTCGATTTTGAGAGAGCGGCTTCGTCTCCTGCTTATCAGGCACCTCCGGGCTTTTCTATTGATGGAACCGAGATCGTCTTCTATGGGATATGTCCTGACTGCTCAAAATAGTTCAGGATGAATCGCTCTCGCTAGAGTTTCGAGTGCATCGATCATTCTCGGGCCTGGAATTTCCAATATCTCACTATCGATAACTTCCACCCGTCCATTTCGAACCGCCGATACATTCCGCCAAACTTCGTCTTTTCTTAGCAACAATAACTCATCCCCTGACTCCCAGAGGCCCTGATCCTTAGTTGGCACCGCAAGGATGAGAACCTCAGGATCAGCTACTAATATTCCCTCCAAAGACAACTGTGGCCAAGTTGACGATGCAGAGGCCGCTATGTTGTCAGCATAGCATTGCTCGATTAAGTCCCCCACCCAAGATCCTTTTCCTGCACTATAAAGGCCTCTTAAACCATAGAGAAGGGCAACCCTTGGCCGAGGTTTGTTTGCCTTGTTCCGGAGCCTTTCCTCTATTCTCTGCCGCTTTTCCTCTATGGAACTGATCAAGCGAATCGTCTCACCAATCTTTCCTGTTATCCTACCAATGGAACGAATATCGTCCAAAACCCCGTCAAAATCACCGTGACGGAATGCAATTGCTTTAATATTCATCGCTTCGAAGCGCTCATAAAGCGAAACAGGACTCAATACCGTTCCTAATATTACGTCCGGCTGTAGCTGAATAATTTTCTCAAGACTCGGTTGTCGTATTCCTCCCACGTTTTCAATCGCTTCTGCTCCAGGAGGATAGGAACAGAACTTCGTATTTCCAACTAACTGCTGCTTCCCTCCTAACCGGAAAAGAATCTCCGTTACACTCGGCGCCAACGATATAATACGCCTTGGTCTGTAATTCACCTCCACTTCCCGGCCAAATCCATCGGCCATTCTTACAGGATAATGGCCATGAAAAACACCTGGGTCTTTCTCTATTCCACTTCGTCTAATCGGACGTGGAAGAACCATTAGCAGTAAACATCCCAAACCAAACCCGATCAAGTAATATCTCAACCGCCCTCTCATCACCTCTCCTTTTTTCCTCTCTGATCATCACTCCTCTGTCAAATACTTAATTGACAATGGATTGTCATTATAACTTGCCAAGAGAGGCTCGCTCCCATTAGAGATAAGACACTTCGAAAGATGAGATATTCAAATCCCGCGGGAACAGTGAGGAAACGACTCTTGGCAAGCGCGGGCCTACTATTGCTTTTTTCGCCTAGCTTTGGAGAGGAGGAAAAGAAGGATAGTGGTAAAATAGAGAAGGAGCTGAATCCCTACTTTGTCGTCTCGACCCGTACACGTCAGCCTCTAAATCAAGCATCTCCTTCAATTTCGGTTGTAACAAGTGACAAATTCCAAAGAGGGCAATACCAGACACTGGACGAAATTCTAAACCAGATAACAGGAATGAGTTTAGCGACTACGGGACAGATTGGCGGAGTCACTTCCCTTTTCACACGGGGGTCGAATAGTGACCATACTGTCATACTTCTCGATGGGAGAAAACTGAACGGAGGATTTTCGGGTAACTACAACTTGGCACAACTCAACTTGGATAATCTTGAAAGAATCGAAGTAATGAAAGGTGCTTCCTCTACTCTTTATGGAGCCGAAGGTATAGGCGGCGTCGTTAGCTTATTCAGTAGGTCACAGAATATAGAGAAGGTAAAGCCACGTCTTGAGGCGGAAGTTGGATCTTACGGAACCTTTCGAAAAAAAATGAGTGCCGGATTTGCAAATGATCGCGCAGAGATGACGTTAGGCGCTTCCCATCTCAAAACGGACAATCAAGAACCAAATTGCCACTATCAGATCACAAACTTGATGACCCGTGGTAGCGCCAAAATCTCTAAATCGCTCGATCTTGACTTTACATCAATCTTCTTCGATTCCCTCTCTGGAAATCCAGACAACCGTAAGGCTCCAACATATCCCGCTATGGAGGACTTTCAAGCCACGCGCACCTGGCTTCTGTCTCCTGGTATTGACTACCAACTCAATGAGAAGCTTAACATCCGCCTATTCTATTCCCAATCTGAAGACAGTCTTGAATCGAAGACATCGAGTTTCCTTCTCCATACGAATTCGGAAACGAAAACAAACGAGGTCGACCTCCAAGTAGACTGGACGGTTGGAAAACTTTTTTCAACGACCGGCGGAGCCGTTTATCGGAACGAAGATTTTCTTCAAAAGGACCTTGAATCCAAAGTCACTACATTTGACAGGAATTGGAACAGCCTCAGTATCTACTTCCAGACCCAGTGGCAGCCAACGGAAGGATTTTATGTTAGTGGAGGAGGTCGCTTTGACGACTATTCTGACTTTGGAAGCCCAATGACAGGGAACCTTATGTTTGGAAAATCATTTTCCTCACTTGGGTTTAGTTTATTTGGAAAATTAGCCACAGCCTACTCAGTACCCCAGGCTGTTGATCTTTATGGTCCATTTGGCAACCCTAGTCTCAATGCTGAGGAAAGCGATTCATGGGAATTGGGATTCCGACAGGAACTGTGGTCTAATTTTATTCGCTTTGAAACCACCTACTTTGCGAATAATATCTCAAATTTGATCGCCGGGTTTCCCCTCCTGAACATTGGCAACGCGCAAACAAAGGGATTGGAATTCTCAGTTACTCTTGCTCCTGATGATAGAATTCAAGTCTACGCAAACTACACTTTCTTGGAGGCAGAGGATAGAAACAATAACCTACGACTTCTCCGCCGACCCCGCCACAGCGGATCCCTAGGAATCCATCTTCTGCCTTCCTCCAAAGTTACGGCTGGTTTCTATCTTCGTTTTAATAGCGACCGCGTTGATATAGATGGAGGCACATTCACCCGTATCGCAGCACAGGATTACGTCGTGGCACGTCTTTATGGGAGCTATCGTATCCATGAAAAGATCGAGATTTTTGGCCGTATCGAAAATCTCTTTAACCATCAGTATGACGAAGTGGACGGTTTCAAGGCCCTTGATCGGGCCACCTATCTGGGCGCTCGAATTATTCTTGGGCAAAACTAGAAACCTTTCGAATCTCAACATAAAGCCCTACAGCATGGTAAAACACCACAAGGTATTTATATATCTCATTGCAAATCTTATCAGTCCCTACCCCGATGCTTAGCCCAAAATCAAAGTTAATATTCAGTCGACTCGCTCAATAGACCCCCTTATTCTCCTCTCTAATCGATGATGAATTTCAATTAAGGAAGATCCTAAAGTTAGGATTTAAACCTGCTCCGCGTTTTCCTATTTTGGTCTCAAATCGTGAGGATTTATTTGAAAAATTTCTTCAAAGGTGTCTCAAGTTTTAATCTCCGTTCTGTAAACTCCTTGTAATTTTACAGTTGCAATTGCTTCGGCTTTCTAGAAGGCAATCTCCGAATAATCGTGAATTCCTGCCAATCCATACTTGATGCAATAGGTAATACCCCTCTCGTGAAGCTGAACAAGGTTACCGGGGAAAGCCCCGTTAATCTCTTCGCCAAGTTGGAATTCATGAACCCTAGTGGAAGCGTGAAGGACCGTATGGCTCTTTTTATAATCGAAGAAGCCGAGCGCCAAGGATTCCTCAAACCGGGCGGCACGATCGTCGAGAACTCTTCCGGGAACACGGGGGCCGCTCTAGCCACAATTGCCGCAATTAAAGGTTATCGCTGTATCATAACAATCCCGGACAAAATGAGCCAAGAAAAGATCGATCTTCTGCGATCATTTGGCGCTGAAGTTGTCGTAACTCCGACTGCAGTTGCAGCAGATTCTCCTGAAAGCTACTATAGCGTGGCCCGCCGGATCGCCAGAGAGACTCCAAATTCCTATTATCCCGATCAATATAACAACCCCAAAAATATCGAAGCTCACTACCGAACCACCGGGCCAGAAATTTGGGAACAAACCGAAGGGGAAATAGACACTTTTGTCTGCGGCATTGGGACAGGTGGAACCTTAAGCGGAGCCGGCCGCTTTCTGAAAGAGAAGAAGCCCGAGATCCAGAATATCGCTATCGATCCAATTGGATCAGTCTTCTACGATTATTATAAAACCGGCAAACTGCCCGAACCGAATGTCTACAAAGTAGAGGGGATCGGGGAGGACTATCTCGTTAAAGCAGTAGACTTCGATATCATCGACGAAATCATCCAAGTGAACGATCGGGATTCATTCCTAATGGCACGCCGCCTCTGTAAAGAGGAAGGGCTCTTTGCTGGCGGATCTAGTGGCAGTGCAGTCTTTGGAGCCCTCGATTGGGTCAACACCCAGGTTGAACCCGGCAATGTGGTTGTCGTTCTACCCGATTCGGGGAGCCGATATCTCAGCAAATTCCACCGAGACGAATGGATGGAGGAGTTTGGATTTCTTTAGCCTAAAACCTGGGTCAAAGCTTCCGTAGAAAAAAGAAAACCGGGGCAGGTTAACCAGACCTACCCCGATTCGTATCGGTTTGCAGTGGGCGTTTATGTGGGCGTTGGGGGAAAGTTTTACTGGCAAGCTTCACACTCTTCTCCATTCATGGCAGCATCGATTCGACAGGCAGCTGCCTCCTTCAATTCCTTTGAATCAGCAACTGACTCGTTTTCGGCTGTTTCGGCTACAACGCCTCGGGTCTCCTTCTTTACCTTGATAGTCGCTTTTTCAATGTTGGATGCTCCCAGCGTCCGTAAATAGTAGGTTGTCTTCAGTCCTTTGTGCCAAGCCGCACGATACATGTGCGAAAGTAGTTTCAGATTCGGTTCGCCGAGAAACAGGTTGACCGACTGCGATTGGTCAATCCACTTTTGTCGGCGAGCAGCAGCGTCGATAAAGTAGCGGTAATCAATATCAAATGCCGTTAGATATTTCTCCTTTATCTCCTTCGGTATCAAGTCAATAGACGAAAGATCTCCATCAAAATATTTGAGCTGATCGAGAACATCCTGATTCCAAAGATCCTTACTCTTTAGATCTTTTACCAAGAATTGATTTAGAACTATAAAATCACCCGAGAGATTACTCTTTACATAGATATTCTTGTAAGCCGGCTCAATACAGGGGGTAGTACCCATAATATTAGAGATCGTAGCAGTAGGAGCAATTGCCAGAACGTTACTATTACGCATCCCTTGGCGACGGACTTTTTCGCGAAGCGGTTTCCAGTCTAATCGGTTGGACCTCGGCACTTCTATTTCGATTCCCCGTTCCTCTGCCAATAGATCGAGCGTGTCTTGCGGGAAAATTCCCCGTTCCCATTTCGAACCCTTATAACTACTGTAGACACCTCTTTCCTTGGCCAGATCAGACGATGCTTCAAAGGCGAAACAGGCCACTGCCTCCATTAATTCATCGTTGAATTCCAACGCTTCCTCCGAAGCGAATGAAAGATTCTTTTTGTAGAGGGCATTCTGCAGACCCATTACTCCGAGTCCAATCGGGCGATGGCGAACATTCGAGTTCTGAGCGGCCTCGGTAGGATAGAAATTTATATCGATCACATTATCCAAAACCCGTACCGCAATTCTGGCGGTCTCCCGTAGGGCATCCACGTCAAGGAAACCCTCCTCATTAATATGAGTATCAATGACAATAGAACCAAGGTTGCAAACTGCAGTCTCGTCCGCACTGGTATTAAGGGTAATCTCGGTGCAGAGGTTTGAACTGTGAATGACTCCGTCGTGGTCCTGCATATTTCTTACATTGCAGGAGTCCTTAAAGGTAATCCAAGGATGCCCAGTTTCAAAAAGCATCGATAGCATCTTCTTCCAAAGGTCGATTGCGGGAATTGATTGCCCGGAAATCTCTCCCCGTTTCGCCTTAGACTCATACTCGAGATATTTCTCCTCAAATTTCTTACCGTAAAGTTCATGAAGTTCGGGCGCCTCGTTAGAATGCAGTAAAGTCCAATCCTCACGATTCTCCATACGCCTCATGAATAGATCTGGTATCCAATTCGCGGTATTCATGTCGTGAGCTCGCCGCCGATCATCACCGGTATTACGCCGCAACTCGAGAAAATCGAGAATATCATTGTGCCAAGACTCAAGATAGGCACACCCTGATCCTCTACGCTTTCCCCCCTGATTGACCGCTACCAATTGATCATTATGGAGCTTAAGAAAGGGTATAACTCCTTGGCTTTCTCCGTTTGTGCCCTTAATATAACTTCCCGTTCCCCGAACCGCAGTCCAGCTTCCCCCCAATCCGCCGGCCCATTTAGAGAGAAAGGCGTTCTCCGCGATTCCACGAATCATGATTGATTCGATGTTATCATCAACTTTGTATAGGTAACAGGAAGAGAGCTGGGAATGCTTCGTTCCGCTGTTGAATAAAGTTGGCGTAGACGAGCAAAAGCGACGACTTTTATACAGATTGTAGAGTCGAACAGCCCAGGCCTCAGGCTCCTTTTTCTCCATTACCATCAGCCCCATCGAAACCCGCATCCAAAACATCTGCGGCGTCTCGATCCGCCTAGGTTTCGCGCCTGTCTTGTCCACAATGAGGTAACGATCGTAGAGGGTTTGAATCCCAAGGTAATCAAAGTCGAGATCAGCTGAAGGATCGATCGCATTGGCCAATTTCTCCGTATCGAGATCGAGAAGTCGCTCATCTAACCGTTCAATTCGGACCGCATGCTCGAGGTAGCCTTTGAATCGCAAACGGTGCGACTCCTTGAGTGATTCTATTCCTTCTCGGACAATATCCCACCCCAAGACCTCTTCGTATATATAAGTAAGTAGTATACGTCCCGCGAATTTGGCAAAATCAGCGTCCTTCTCAATTAAGGACTTCGCGTTCAATATTATCGTCTTCTTTAAGTCTTCAAGACTGACCTCGGAATAGATTGATCGCCGTAACTCACTCTCAATATCCTCCTTATCCAGGCACAAATCGAGACCAATAATCGCATACTCTATTCTCTTTTTCAGGTCGATTCCGTCCCAGAAAAAGGTATCTCCATCGTCAGTCCTAACCACTACCATCGAGTCCTGACGGGCTTGCTCTTCGGGTGCTTTAGCCTGTTCTTCGCGAAGCCGCGCCCTATAAGCCCGGTAAAGAATGTAGGACTCAGCAACCTTATAATGGCCTTGGCGCATCAACTCTTCTTGCACAATATCTTGGAGGTCCTCGATATGAAAGAAGGATTGCCCCAAAGTACGCACCCGTTCCGTTACAGCACTGGCAATTTTGACTGCTGGGTTGGAATCGAAGTTGTTGGACAAAAAAGCTTTGCGGACCGCTATTTCAATCTTGTCCACATTCCACGGGACGACTCGCCCATTCCTCCTGATCAACCTTACTGTGAGCGAATCAATACCTTTATTTTCCTTACGTCCATTTCCTTCCCTCGAACGCCTTAAAACAACACTCTTTGCTACATCGTGAGCGTTTCGCTGGATCAATGCCTTCTCTATCAACTGATAGATCTCTTCTTCCCCCAGCTTAAGAGGGACCCCTTCGAGATGCTCCGACTGCAAGTAACGGGCCACCTCTTTCGATATTTCCGCCACGAACTCCTGGTTCTCGATCGTGAAAATTTCTTCTTCTCGGCGCGATAGCAGAAGATCGGTAAGCGCGTTACCTATCGTTTCCGCGACTTCTGCCAAATCGAACTCTTTCTCATCTCCCTTGACCTCGACTTTGATATCCGGCTGGACAAGACGATCATCAAGGAGGACTTCCCTCCAATTAAACTGCGGCTTCTCCTTTGATGGGGCTTTCGCAAATCGTTTGAGCTCTAGATCTTCTTTGAGAGAGAGATGGCGGATCATGGATTTCAAGGGCAGAGGACTGCCGGGTTAGGAGATTGAGCAATTCAAGAACGTATTACCTTCTACATCAGAGATTTCGTTCGGTTAAATAGTGAAACTGTGGCCCTAAAGTTCGTCATCGCTAACCGAATCTAATACGGATGCCTTCTGATATTCGGTTACCCGGCCTTCGAAAAAATTTTGTTCTTTATTAATATCCATTAGCTCAGCAAGCCAAGGGAAGGGATTCTTAGTATTGCCATTAATTGGCTTTAACCCAACACCTTCGAGACGTCGGTCCGCTATAAAATCTATGTAGGACATGAACTCCTTCGCACTTAAACCAACCGCGTTCATCGGGAGACAGTCACCAATAAACTCCTTTTCCAATTTCACAGCCTCTGCCATCGTTTCCCTCAACTCTTCGCAAAATTCGGGAGTCCAGATTCCGTGGTTCTCCTCCACGAGATCCATCAGCAAATTGCGCAACAACTCTATGTGGTTCGATTCGTCCCTCAGGGTGTAGCGGAACATTTGACCTATACCGGGAAATTTATTCTGGCGTGCGAGAGAAAGAATCATGCCGAAGAGACCATAAAATTGTGTGCCTTCCATGCACTGTCCAAAGACAAACACATTTTTTGCCAATTTCTGCTGATTTTTGGTATCCGTCAGGTCAATTTCACGTCGCATCTGACTCGAGACGCGAGTCACAAACTCTGTCTTCTTTTTTACCGTTTCAATATCTTCAAGAATAGCTTCACACTCATGCGGATTGACGCCTAGGGAGCTAATCATATAGACGAGGCTGTCGGCGTGAATATTTTCTTCGTGGGCGTGTCGCCCCAAGACCAGCTTCAATTCCGGTGCCGTAACCAATTCTCGGATTACATGAATGACATTATCACCTACTATCCCCTCAGCCCCGGAGAAATAACCTATCCCCATTTTAATTATCCACCGCTCGATATCTGAGATCTCCTTCGACCGCCATTGCTCGCAGTCGCGTTGCATCGGAATATCCTCAGGCTCCCAATGGTTGGCCTTCATAGTACGGTAGAGTTCGTAAGCCCATTTATACTTGAGCGGCAAGATGTTGAAAAACATCGTCTTACGACCGTTAATCACTCTTTTGGCGCCAAGAGCAGCCTCCGCCTTCTCGCCGTTGAGAAGGAACTTACGGTCTCCAATTGATATAGTAGTGGACTCCATTTTGGTTTCAAAAGCCGCAGTTAGCCACTCACCACTCCTTCTAACATCTCGACAAAATCCACTCTCCGTAAGGCACACATAGCTTCAATCCCTAACTACTCACAGGCGGGCATAAAATCCATCTTTCTAGACTCAACTCCGCCACAATATCTTGTGGTCAGAACTTAAACGGACCACAAGATATAGTGTCAATAGATTTCAAAGTCGATTTCTTATCTTTTTTGAATTCCTTTCAAATTCTATCCAAGTTTTGTGCTATTAACTCGAGGAAAGATCACAGAAAGTAGGGTTGGTTCACTTATCCGATCCTCCTAGAGAGTCATTGCAATCTAGACTTGGAGCAACTCAAAGTTATTCCGAGTTGTAATCTGGCTTATTCACAATCCTATTCAACCTTCTCGTCCTGCGGTTCTCCATTCTATGCCATTTTACTGCCACCATTTACATTTCACGCCCCTTATTGCTCACAATCGTCTTCTGCTAGGCCAAAAATAGAAACAGCATCCTTGAGATCCGACTTCTACACCGGTTTTCGTTTTTCTGCCTTACTAATTCCAGAATTCCTAGGAAATGATTGAGAGCTTTTAGAGAAATCACATGAAGAAAAGAACCCCGTGGCACGATTAAGAGTATGGCAAACAGAACGTAATATAGCCTAATCTCCGCCTATACCTAGGACGATACGTTGCATTAGCCACACGGAGGGATACGCATTCGTAAACAGGTTATTAGCATAAGAAATCAAGAGCCGATTTGGCCTGGAAGGCAGAACCCAGTGATCAATACCCCAACAGGATTGAAAATATTCCTAAGAAATGGGCGCCTAAAGATTCAAATTAAGCTGAACAAGAACCTTCTTCAAAGTCGGATCCATAGGATGGCCATTAAAGAGAACCTGACCCTCCGGATTAACTAGCACTGCATGGGGGAGGGAATCGACTGGAAGCAGTCTCTGGAGGGGATTCCCCTGCGGCTCAACTAGCCAAGGGAATTCAATTTCTTGTTGAATCCGAAACTCTTCCGCAATGGCCTTGGATTCCGTATTAAGCCCTACTACGAGTAAGCCTTGAGGTTGGAACTTTTCCGCCTTTCTTACCAACTCCGGCATCAGAGCGATACAAGGTCCACACCAGCTGGCCCAAAACTCCAAAAGTGCTCCTTTTTTATTACTGATCAGCTCGCCCAAGGTGACTTCCTCCCCTTGCGAGGTGACAAGTTCTAGTCCCATTGGGAACTCAAGATTGGCCATCCGATCCTCTTCTCTTCGATCCTTGATCAATATGGTCAGTATGCTGGCCATATCAGGGCTATTCCAGTAGCTTTCTTTAGCGTGAAACTCGAGCTTATCCAGATTATCCTCTTTTAGGGCCTCAACAGCACGAAAGAAATTGTAGTATCCTAACACCTCGTGTTGATCGCGGAATATTTTACCCTTCTGCAGATCCCACTCATCCAATAACTCTTCAAATACCGGTAGTAGTTCGACCAATCGGTCAAATTCATCCGCTTTCCAATATCGGGATACTTGGGCCTCCAGGAGAAGCTGTCTACTCAAACCCAGGTGCCTGGCTTCCTTTAAAATAGAATTGAATTCCTCATCTGATGTGGAGTCCGCCTGAAAGAGTCGCATTGTCACTTCAGAAAGCGCCCCCTCTATCGATGAACCTTCGCCCACCTGCAACCATACGATCAACCATATCAGCCAGCACAGTACCGTAATCTGTCTTATAGGGGATTTCATTATCATCTTGTGGCAACAATCTAATCTATGTTCTAATCGCCTTACCAAGGACCCAATCCTATATACGATTCTGTTCTCTGCCGAAGAACCCGAAACATGTCGATATCATTAGTTGAAAAGACATTTTATCATTTCAGGATTTGCCCTCTATTAGCTCTAACATAAAATTCCTACACCCTTTAGAGGTATACATAAGGTTTGACCCTGTTCAAAATTCTACGATTATTCAACCTCCCATGATCAGATATAGAGATTTTTTAGGTAACATCTGCGCTGTCGTAGTAACTTCATTGCTTACATTTTTAGGTTCCTTCGCAATTGGACAAGACGAGGCCACCGAGGAAACAGATAGCGATCAACTCAATATTCAGACACTCCAGGCGATCGGCTGGATGATCCATTCCCAAAGTCCTCTAGTCTTTGATTTCACCAAGGAGGAGAAAGAACAGATCATCATTGGTATTCAACGAGCCGCGGACGGACAACCCGCACCAAGGGACGAAAAGGCGCTAGCCCCAAGAGTGGACAAACTCCTTAGTGAAAAAGGTAAGGATTTCGAAAGAGACCAAGAACAGATGGCAAAGGAGTTGGCAAAAACCTACCTTGAGGAAGCAGCTAAAACAGAAGGTATCGAAAAAACTGAAAGTGGCCTCGTTTACCAAATTATGGAAGCAGGGATTGGCAAGATCCCCGGTCCTGACGATATTGTGCGTGTCAATTATCAAGGCCGCCTCATCAATGGACAAATCTTTGACAGCTCCGCTCAACAAGGAGGGCCAGTTGACTTGCCTCTTGCCAATGTGATATCGGGATTTAGGGAGGGTATTCGACTTCTACGGGAGGCCGGGAAAGCCGTTCTTTTTATCCCTCCAGAACTTGGCTACGGAGAATCCGGATCGGGGAATATCCCCCCCCACTCCCTTTTAGTTTTCGAAGTCGAGCTGATCGAGGTCAATCCCATTGGTGCCCGTGTTCCTGGAGCCGCTCGATAGAATTCTGTTGGGACACCCGACTTCTAACCCATTCCCAAATAATTCACCTCTCAGACCTGGGAATTTTTTTTCCAAAGGAGAAGAGGAGGAAAAGAGAAATTATAGGAAATAGGACAAAGTAGGACCATATAGGCATGCCAAAAGCCACACCAAGATACCCTGCCCCGGAAGCAATGATCATCGTTGTGACTGCGTAGCCGATCTGTGTGGAAACATGGTCAATATGGTCACAGCCAGCAGAAATCGAGGAAAGTACGGTTGTATCACTGATTGGACTACAGTGATCACCGAAGATGGCTCCGTCCATTATCGCTGCGGCGGTAAGCCAAAATATAATCTGAGATTCTGATCCGAATGCACCCATAGAAAACGAAAGAGGCAGGATCATGGGAATGAGGATGGCCATTGTTCCAAAACTCGTGCCAGTAGCAAAAGCCATTCCTGAAGCGGCAAGGAAAACAATAAGAGGAAGAAAAACAAGTTCCACCCGATTCCCGAGTAAAGATATCAGATAGGTATCTGTGTGGACACCCTCGGTGCATATTTTGCTCATGCCCCAAGCCATCACCAAAATGAATAGGGCCATCCATAGGGTAGATAGTGCTCGAAAATAAGCTTTAATCGCAGCTGTAAAAGAGAGGATTCTCTGGGCTACAAGCATCAAAACAGCAACAGT
This sequence comes from uncultured Opitutales bacterium, assembly GCA_964542645.1. Taxonomy (GTDB): domain Bacteria; phylum Verrucomicrobiota; class Verrucomicrobiia; order Opitutales; family UBA2987; genus Moanibacter. The sequence goes on from CAZIUG010000008.1 coordinate 659,157, forward strand.
ACCACCAACTAAAGACGCAAAAAATAGCACCATCATGGCACCACCGGGGGTTACACTGGGATTGGTCACCATCGCAAATGCATTCCTCCAGTCCTCCGGCTGGAGGAATGAAAAGGAAGCCCCGGCCCCGACGATTTTCGAGCGTCCCAATACAAGAATCCCGCTAACCGTACCAAAGATCACACAAGCAAGGGGTACAACCGCATTGTACCACCGCTGAGGTTGGTTCGGATTCGGATCAAGGTCCTTTCTATCCTCGCTAACAAGAAAAACAGCATTTTCGCTAGCTACTTTTCCCTCTTGGGCCGCGCGAACCTCAGCCCGGTACATGGACCCGAAATCGCGATCCAAAACGGAAGTCAGAAAGACAAAAGCCAAAGTCCCCCAGCAATAGAACCGAGATGGAAGAATCTCCACAAACATTCCGTACCCACTCAAACCAAGACCTAGTTCGAGGGAAACTTGATCAAAGAGGAATACCTCAAAAGCAATCCAGGTTGATAGAAGTGCTAACCCTGCAATCGGAGCAGTTGTGGAATCGATCAAATAGGCTAGCTTTTCGCGGGAGATCTTCCACTGATCTGAAAGCTCCCTCATAGTCGACCCGACGACGATGGTATTCGAATAATCGTCAAAAAACACGGCTACTCCAGCAAAACTGATTCCAGCCTTTGCTGTCCGTGGTCCCTTCACCACGCGATTGATGAAGTGAATCATTCCGTGGATTCCTCCCCCCTTGTACACAAGGTGAATCATACCCACGAGGGAAAAGAGGAAAGCGAATATATAAAGACTGAACTGTTCAGTGAAGTTCGGCCAAATAAAATTTTTTAGCCCAAGAGGTAATGCTGTCGTATAATTAGGCCAAAAGGAGAGGAAACTCCCCAGCAAAAATGCACTGAATAACGCGGCCACCAACGACCGGAAATGAACTGCAATCAAAATCGCGAGGAAAGGCGGAAGGATGGAGGTCCAGTGTCCAATCTCCACATCCTCCGGAATGGGACCTGTACCTTCTGGAAAAAAAGCGAATGTCAAACAAACCGAGAAGGAACACAGGCAAAAAGACAACCAACGCAAAGGCCTTTTCCAATAGGGTATTTCCCGTCGATGCATACCTTAGATAATCTAGGATGGCCTAAAATTCAACGAAGTCCAATTCTAACCAAGAGAAAAGACCCGACCATTTATAGAAACAGAACCCAAAATCGAGGTTAACGACTCGTCATAGAATACCCTGATAAGAATTTCCGAATAGTCCTGACCAATCAGACCGAGCCTTCGATTAACATCCTTTGAGGAAACGCTCCCAGAACCAACCTTCTACTTCACGCACCTGTCGATCGCTTC